>NZ_JBZVWS010000005.1:0-152631 GCF_058629135.1 Microbacterium sp. MDV22-iso44 | reverse complement strand
CGATCGCGTGCGGCCTCTTACTTCGCGACGAGCGTCGTCTCGAAGCTGTAGAGGTCGGGGCGGTAGCAGTGGTGGCCGTACTCGAAGGCGCGGCCCGAGTCGTCGAACGCGACGCGCTCCATCGTGAGGACAGGCCCCGTGGTGTCGATGTCGAGGAGTTCGCCTTCGTCGCCGCGCGCGCTGCGGGCGCCGATCTTCTGCTTGGCGACGCGGATGGTGATGCCGCGCGCGCGAAGGATCTCGTAGAGGCCGTGCTCTTCGAGCTGCTCGCGGGTGATGTCGGCGAACTCCGGCGGCAGGTAGTTCTCGAGCACGGCGACGGGCACCCCGTCGGTGCTCCGCTGCCGACGGACGAAGAGGACGTCATCGCCGGGCGTCAGGCCGAGGCTGTGGGCGACGACGTCGGTGGCCGGGATGACCTCGTGCCCGAGGACGCGGGTCGCGGGGACGTGCGAGGAGTTCTTGAGGTCCTCGTAGAGGCTCGTCAGCTCGACCGCTCGCGTCACCTGCCCTTGGACGACCTGCGTGCCGATGCCCCGGCGTCGCACGAGGAGGCCCTTGTCGACGAGCTCCTGGATCGCACGTCGGATGGTGGGGCGGGAGAGGCCGAGGCGCTGGCCGATCGCGATCTCGTTCTCGAGGCGTCCGCCGGCCGGGATCGCGCCGGAGTGGATGGCGGCTTCAAGCCGACTGGACACCTGGAAATACAGCGGCACGGGACCGGTGCGGTCGAGGTCGGTGAAGAGTTCCGCGGGCCAGTAGGTGTCGGCATCGACCACAGCCCTCACACTCCTTCTGATGGATGACGGGTGTCGTCGGCGTTTGTACCGACAACATCACGTGACAGGCTAACGGCACATCCGTCCTGGCTTCCGGATTTGTCTATGTGTTATTGTTAGGACATGTTCGCGCCTCGAGACACGACCGCCGGATGACCTCTCGCGCCACCGCCCCCGAGGTCCTGTCGCTCGGCCGTCTCGGCGTCGACATCTACCCGCTGCAGATCGGTGTCGGCCTCGAAGAGGTCTCGTCGTTCGGCAAGTTCCTCGGCGGAAGCGCGGCCAACGTCGCCGTCGCAGCCGCCCGCTACGGGCACGACGTCTCGCTCGTCTCGCGCGTCGGCGATGACCCGTTCGGCCGCTACCTCCGCGCCGAACTGGACCGCCTCTCGGTCGACCCGACGCTCGTCGCCGTCGACGGCACCTACAAGACGCCGCTCACCGTCTGCGAGATCTTCCCGCCCGACGACTTCCCGCTGTACTTCTACCGCGAACCGAAGGCGCCGGACCTCGAGGTGACGCCCGACCAGCTGCCGGACGACGTGCTGGTGGAGGCATCCATCTTCTGGCTCACGGTCACCGGCCTCAGCCAGGAGCCGAGCCGCTCCACCCACTTCGACGCCCTGCGTCGGCGCGGCCGCGCGCGCCACACCGTCCTCGACCTCGACTACCGGCCCATGTTCTGGCCCGACCCCGCCGAGGCGAGCGCGCAGGTGTCCGCCGCCCTCGAGCACGTGACGGTCGCCGTGGGCAACCGCGAGGAGTGCGAGGTCGCCGTCGGCGAGACCGACCCGATGCGGGCGGCCGACGCCCTGCTCGAGCGCGGCGTCGAGCTGGCGATCGTGAAGCAGGGACCCGAGGGCGTCCTCGCGAAGACCCGCACCGAGACCGTCGTCGCGCCGCCGCATCCCGTCGACGTGGTCAACGGGCTCGGCGCCGGAGACGCGTTCGGCGGTGCCCTCTGTCACGGCCTGCTGCTCGGCTGGGACCTGGAGCGGATCCTCCGCTTCGCGAATGCGGCCGGCGCCATCGTGGCGTCGCGCCTGGAATGTTCGACGGCGATGCCGACGACCGACGAGGTCGAGGCGATCCTGAGCGCGGGGAGCGCGACATGAGCGACCGAGTCATCAGCGAGGCCGCCTTCGCGCGTCTGCGCGAGTTGCGCGCTTTCGACCCCGAGGCGATCCGGCACGCTGTCGCGACCCGCACCCGGCGCCACCTCGACACCGGCGACGGCCGCCTCTTCATCGTCGCCGCGGATCATCCCGCGCGCGGTGCACTGGCCGTGGGGTCGGATGCCGCGGCCATGGCCGACCGCTACGAACTGATCGAGCGCCTCGCCATCGCGCTCAGCCGCCCCGGGGTCGACGGTGTCCTCGGCACCCCCGATGTGATCGACGACCTCGCCGCCCTGGGCCTGCTCGACGGCAAGATCGTCGTCGGCTCGATGAACCGCGGCGGCCTCCGGGGATCCTCCTTCGAGATGGACGACCGCTACGGCGCGTACGACGTGCCCTCGATGATCTCCGCGAACCTGGACTTCGCGAAGGTGCTCATGCGCATCAACCTCGAGGACCCGGCGACGGCCGCGACCCTCGAGGCGACGGCGCACGCCGTGACCGCGGCGGCGGGCGCCGGCATCCCGATCATGCTCGAGCCGTTCATGAGCTCGTGGCGAGACGGCCGCATCGTCAACGACCTGTCGACGGATGCCGTGGTCCTGTCGGTCGCGATCGCGTCGGGCCTCGGCGGGTCGAGCGCGTACACGTGGATGAAGCTGCCCGTCGTGCCCGACATGGAGCGGGTCATGGCGGCCACGACCCTCCCGACACTGCTTCTCGGCGGGGACTCGGGGGAGGACCCCGACACCACCTTCGCCTCATGGCAGGATGCCCTCGCGCTCCCCGGTGTCCGCGGACTCACCGTCGGCCGGACCCTCCTCTACCCGCCCGACGGCGACACCGCGGCTGCGGTCGACATCGCGGCCGGTCTCGTCCACTCCTCCCTCGTCACGAAGGAACACTCATGAGCACCCTCTCCACCCAGACCCGCGTCATCGGCCACTGGATCGGCGGCGCGCACCGTGCCTCGACGAGCGGGCGGACGGCTCCGGTGTACAACCCGGCGACGGGCGCGGTGCAGGCAGAGGTCGCCCTGGCCGACCAGGCCGAGATCGACGAGGCGATCGCCGCGGCCGAAGAGGGCTTCCGCGTGTGGTCCGCGTTCTCGATCGCGAAGCGTCAGGGCGTGCTCTTCGCGTTCCGCGAGCTGCTGAACGCACGCAAGGGCGAGCTGGCCGAGCTCATCACGAGCGAGCACGGCAAGGTCGTCTCCGACGCCATGGGCGAGATCCTCCGCGGCCAGGAGGTCGTCGAGCTCGCAACAGGGTTCCCGCACCTCATCAAGGGCGCGTACTCCGAGAACGCGTCGACCGGCGTCGACGTCTTCTCGATCAAACAGCCCCTCGGCGTCGTCGGCGTCATCTCGCCCTTCAACTTCCCCGTCATGGTGCCGCTCTGGTTCGCCCCGATCGCGATCGCAGCCGGCAACGCGGTCGTCCTCAAGCCCAGCGAGAAGGACCCGTCGGCCGCGCTCTGGCTCGCCGAGCTGTGGGCGGAGGCGGGCTTGCCGGCTGGCGTCTTCACGGTGCTGCAGGGCGACAAGCTCGCCGTCGACGGGCTGCTGCACAGCCCCGTCGTGCAGTCGATCTCGTTCGTCGGCTCGACTCCGATCGCGCAGTACATCTACGAGACCGCATCGCGCAACGGCAAGCGCGTGCAGGCCCTCGGCGGCGCGAAGAACCACATGCTCGTGCTCCCCGACGCCGACCTCGACCTCGTCGCCGACCAGGCGGTCAACGCGGGCTTCGGCGCGGCGGGCGAGCGGTGCATGGCGATCAGCGTCGTCCTCGCCGTCGAGCCGGTCGCCGACGAGCTGATCGCCAAGGTGAGCGAGCGCATCGCGAAGCTCCGTATCGGCAACGGCGCGGGCCAGGACGGCGTCGAGCCCGACATGGGGCCGCTCATCACCGACGTCCACCGCGACAAGGTGTCCTCCTACGTCGACATCGCCGAGGCCGACGGCGCGACGGTCGTCGTCGACGGCCGTGGGTTCACGGTCGACGGCCACGAGGACGGGTTCTTCTTCGGACCCACCCTCCTCGACCACGTCCCGACGACCTCCCGCGCCTACACGGAGGAGATCTTCGGACCCGTCCTCTCGGTCGTCCGCGTCGAGAGCTACGACGAGGGCCTCGCGCTCATCAACTCGGGCGAGTTCGGCAACGGCACCGCGATCTTCACCAACGACGGCGGCGCCGCGCGCCGGTTCCAGCACGAGGTGCAGGTCGGCATGATCGGCATCAACGTGCCGATCCCCGTCCCCGTCGCGTACCACTCGTTCGGCGGCTGGAAGAAGTCGCTGTTCGGCGACGCGAAAGCGTACGGTGTCCACGGGTTCGACTTCTTCACCCGTGAGAAGGCGATCACCAGCCGGTGGCTCGACCCCGCCACGCGTGCCCTCGGCGAGCACGGCGGCATCAACCTCGGCTTCCCCCAGAACACCTGATCGCACGCCGCCCGGCGGCGGCATCCCGAGAGCGCGAAGATGAGCATCGAGAACACCTGGTTCCACCGCCGCGGCGACCTCGCCGCAGACGGCTGGGAGAGCGTCGTCGACCGGGGCACCCCCGGCTGGCAGCACACCGGCATCCGTGTCGCCGACCTCGCGGACGGCGATGCCGTCGAGCTGGCCGAGACCGACGTCGAGCGCATCATCGTGCCGCTCGCGGGCTCGTTCGAGGTCGACCATGCAGACGGCGACGACAGCGCACGGACGACGCTGCAGGGTCGTCGGTCGGTCTTCGACGGCCCGACCGACGTGCTCTACCTCCCGGTCGGACGGACGGCGACGCTCACAGGACGCGGTCGCGTGGCCGTCGCGGAGGCCCCGGCATCCGTCCGCCTTCCGTGGCGCCACATCGCCGCGGCGGAGACCCCCGTCGAGCTGCGCGGCGCGGGATCGTCGAGCCGACAGGTGCACAACTTCGGGACGCCGCAGGCGCTGGATGCCGACCGCCTGATCGTCTGCGAAGTGATCACCCCGGCCGACAACTGGTCGTCGTACCCGCCGCACAAGCACGACGAGCACGTCCCGGGGCACGAGTCGCGCCTCGAGGAGATCTACTACTTCGAGTCGGCGCCGGTCGCAGGGTCGGCGGCCGCCGAGGACAGTGCCTTTGGGATGTTCAGCACCTACTCCTCGCCCGCGGGCGAAATCGACATCGCCGCGATGGTGCGGACGGGCGACATCGCCCTCGTGCCGTTCGGGTACCACGGGCCCGCCGTCGCCGCGCCGGGATACGACCTGTACTACCTGAACGTCATGGCCGGGCCCGACCCCGACCGGGCGTGGCTCATCAGCGACGACCCCGCGCACGCGTGGGTCCGCGACACCTGGACGGAGCAGGACGTCGATCCGCGGCTCCCGTACCCGACCGAGGAAGGCCGATCCTGATGGCAGAGACGAAGCGGATGACGGTCAGCCAGGCGCTCATCGAGTTCCTGGCCCACCAGTGGACGGTCGACGGCGACGTGCGCGAGCGCACGATCCCCGGGGTCTTCGGCATCTTCGGTCACGGCAACGTCGCCGGCATCGGCCAGGCGCTCACTCAGCTGAACGTCCACGATCCCGACCTCATGCCGTATCACCAGGCCCGCAACGAGCAGGCGATGGTGCACCAGGCCGTCGGCTACGCGCGGATGCACCGTCGCCGTGGCACGTATGCGGCCGCGGCATCCGTCGGTCCGGGCGCGGCCAACATGCTCACGGGAGCCGCGCTCGCGACGACCAATCGCCTTCCGGCGCTCCTCCTGCCGAGCGACACGTTCGCGACCCGTGTCGCCGACCCCGTGCTGCAGCAGCTCGAGCAGCCATGGGACATCGGGCTCACGGTCAACGACGCGTTCCGCCCGCTCTCGAAGTTCTTCGACCGCGTGCAGCGGCCCGAGCAGCTCTACTCGATCGCGCTCGCCGCGATGCGGGTGCTGACCGACCCCGCCGAGACGGGCGCCGTCACGATCGCCCTCCCCGAGGACGTGCAGGCCGAGGCGCTCGATGTGCCCATCGAGTTCCTGCAGGACCGCGAGTGGCACATCCGCCGTCCGCTCCCCGAGCGCGGACCTCTCGAGCGCGCGGTCGCCGCGATCCGCTCGGCGAAGACCCCGTTCATCGTGGCCGGCGGTGGGGTCATCTACTCCGAGGCGGAGGAGCAGCTCCGCGCGTTCGTCGAGGCCACCGGCATCCCCGTCGGCACGACCCAGGCCGGCGGCGGATCCCTCGCGTGGGACCACCCGCAGTACCTCGGCGGCGTCGGCGCGACGGGCTCGCTCGCCGCGAACCGGCTCGCGGCCGAGGCCGACGTCGTCATCGGGATCGGCACCCGTTACAGCGACTTCACCACCGCGTCGCGGACGGCCTTCCAGAACCCGGACGTCGTCTTCGTCAACATCAACGTCGCCGCCTTCGACGCCTACAAGCACGGCTCGGAGCTGCCCGTCATCGCCGATGCCCGCGAAGCACTGGTCGCGCTCACGCGGGACCTCGAGGGCTTCCGCGTCACCGCCGACCACGCCGAGCAGATCGCCCGGCTGAAGGCCGAGTGGGACGAGATCGTCGACCGCGCGTTCGCGCCGTCGGGTGCCGACCGTCCCGGCCAGCCCGAGATCATCCACGCCGTGCACGCCGCGACCGACCCGCGCGACGTCATCGTGCAGGCTGCCGGATCGCTCCCCGGCGACCTCCACAAGCTGTGGCGCGTGCGGGACCCGCTCGGCTACCACGTCGAGTACGCGTTCTCGTGCATGGGCTACGAGATCGCCGGCGGGCTCGGCGCGAAGCGCGGGCTCGTCGCTGCGGGGGATGACCGCGACGTCGTCGTCATGGTGGGCGACGGGTCGTACCTGATGCTCAACAGCGAGCTCGTCACGGCGGTCGCCGAGGGCATCAAGATCATCGTGGTCCTCATCCAGAACCACGGCTTCGCCTCGATCGGTCACCTCTCCGAGACAGTCGGCTCGCAACGCTTCGGCACGCAGTACCGCACCTACGACGCGGCGGCGAAGAACTTCCAGGGTGGCGACGTCCTCCCCGTCGACCTCGCGATGAACGCCCGCAGCTACGGTCTCGAGGTCGTCGAGATCGCGGAAGGACCGGATGCCGCGGCGAACCTGACCGCCGCCGTCGCCGCCGCGAAGGCATCCGATCGGTCGACGTTCATCCACATCAACAGCGATCCGCTCGTCTACGCACCCGACAACGCCGGGTGGTGGGACGTGCCCGTCCCGGAGGTGTCGACCATCGAGTCCACGCAGCAGGCCCGCGAGGCCTACGTCGGCGAACGCGCCGCGCAGCGCCCACTCCTCGGCGGAGGTCAGCGATGAAGGCGGTCGTCGCCGGCGCTCCGGTCAGCTTCGGTGTCTTCGAGCTCACCCCGGAGGGCGCCGAGACGATCTCGGCCGACGCGATGATGGCGGCGCTCGCCGAGGCGGACTACGCCGGCATCGACCTGGGCCCCCTCGGGTTCCTCGGTGAGGACGCCGCCCTCCGGGGCCGCCTCGAGCGGTTCGGCCTCGGGCTCGCCGGCGGTTGGGTCCAGCTGCCGTTCTCGGACGACGACGCCTTCGCCGCCGCCCTGCCCGACCTGCGCGCGGCGCTCCGCCAGTTCTCGGCGGGTGCCGAGGCCGGCGCCGGCCCCCTGCCGCTTCCGACGCTCGCCGACGACGGGTCGTCGCTCCGCCGCGGTGCCCCGGGTCGCGGCGCCGAGGTCGACCGGCTCGACACGGATGCCTGGGGCCGTCTCACCGACAACGTCGCCCGCGCCGCGCGCATCGTCCGGGGCGCCGGCTTCGAGCCGACGTTCCACCACCACGCGGGGACCTTCATCGAGTCGCCCGACGAGATCGACCGGTTCGTCGCCGACACCGACGTCGACCTCACCCTCGACACCGGACACCTCTTCATCGCGGGCGGCGATCCGCTCGCCGCCGTCGAGCGCTGGGGCGACCGCATCAACCACCTGCACCTCAAGGACGTCGACCTCGCCGCGCTCCGACGGGTCCTCGCCGCAGGCGGGGGGATGCCGGAGGTCTGGTCGGGCGGCTCGTTCGTCGCCTTCGGCCAGGGCGACATCGACCTCGCCGCCGTCATGACCGCCCTCGACGCCCGCGGGTACGAGGGCTGGGTCGTCGTCGAGCAGGACGTGCTCAACGGACCCGACGTCGCCCTCGACGCCTTCGTCGCCGCCCGCTCCGCCGATCAGGTCACCAACCGCGACGCCCTGCGCGCCTGGGTCTGACACCGAATCCCTCTCTCGACGAACAGGAACGACATGACCGCCACCCCCGTCCGCTTCGGACTCTTCGGCTCCGGACGCATCGGTCAGGTGCACGCCGCGAGCATCGCCGCCTCACCCGACGCCGAGCTCGCGTGGATCGCCGACCCGTTCATCGACGGTGCCGAGCGGCTCGCCGCCCAGTACGGCGGGAAGACCACGACCGATCCCGCCGAGGTCTTCGCCTCGGGCGAGGTCGACGCGGTGCTCGTCGCCTCGCCGACCCCCACGCACGTCGACCTGATCCGCGCCGCAGTGGAGGCCGGCATCCCCGTCCTCTGCGAGAAGCCGATCGATCTCGACATCGCCCGCGTCGAGGCGCTCCGTCCCGTGGTCGCCGCCGCCGGTGTGCCCGTCGCGCTCGGGTTCAACCGCCGGTTCGACCCCGGCTTCCACACGGCGCGTTCGCGCGTCGCTGCGGGCGAGATCGGCCGCCTCGAGCAGCTGACGATCATCAGCCGCGACCCTTCGGCGCCGCCGGCGTCGTACGTCGCCGTGTCGGGCGGCATCTTCCGCGACATGACGATCCACGACTTCGACATGGCGCGCTACTTCCTGCCCGACATCGTGCAGGTCACCGCCTTCGGCACGACGACCTTCGACGACGGCGCCCGCGAGCACGGCGACTTCGACACGACCACCGCCATCCTCAAGTCCGCCTCGGGTGCGCTCGTCACGATCATCAACTCGCGCCACAGCACGACCGGGTACGACCAGCGCATCGAGGCCTACGGCAGCGACGGCGACCTGACCGTCGCCAACCAGGGCACGAGCCTCGTGAGCCTGTCGAACGCGAACGGTGTCGCCGCCGGTGCGCCGTTCGAGGCATCCATGGTCACCCGCTACACCCCTTCGTACCGGGCCGAGCTGGCGGAGTTCCTCAAGCTGGTGCGCGGCGAGGAGTCCGCGAGCCCGACGTTCGACGACGGCCGCGCCGCGCTGCTTTTGGCAGACGCGGCGCAGCGCTCGGCGACCGAGGGTGTGTCGGTCGCCGTCGACCTGACCTGACGTCGTGATGAGGTCCCGATCGGGCCGGGTGAGCGCACGCGTTTCCCGGCCGGATCGGGACGTCGCCGTCGCTGCCCCGTACGATCGACCCTCGTGAGGGATGCCGCCGACGATCGCCGCTCGTGGGCGTTCCCCGTCGTGGCCCTCGGGGCGGGACTCGCCCTGTTCGCCCTCGCCGTGGCGGTCGTCCTCGTGACGTCGGACCTGGACATCTGGTCGATCCTGCTGGCCGTCGTCGGCGGATGGGCGCTCGGCGCTGCTTTCGTCGGCGCGGTCGAGCGTCTCGGTGCGGCGGGCCTGATCGTCCACGTCGTCGTCGCGATCGCGGCGGGAGCCGTGCTCGCCACCGTCGGCTCGTGGGGCGACCTGCAGGGCGCCCCGGTGCTGCGCGCAGTCGTCGTCGCCGGCGGGATCGCTCTCGCCCCGGCATCCGCGTGGATCTGGATCGCCCTCCTCGGGCGCGTCCTCGGCCGCATCCGGGTCGGGCGGCGACCATCGCCGCCGTCGACTCTCGATTGGCGTGCTGCGCCGGCGGGAGGCGCCGCCGTGGAGGTCCGCGCGGTGTCGATGTCGATGCGTGGCCTCGCTGCGGGGATCGTCCTCGCGATCATCGCCGCCGCCGTCCCCGTCATCGCCGTGCTGATCGGCCTCTCGGACGTCTTCCCCCGGCTCGGGCCCCGCTCCCTCGTCGTCCTGGTCGCGCTTCCCTTCGCGGGGCTCGCCTACCTCGCTCTGTGGGCCGTCGTCCAGCGCCGGTCGGCGACATACACGATCACGTTCGGCGCCTCTGACGTGCGCATCACGAACGCCGGGCGCGAGGAGCGGTTCGCCTACCGCGACATCGATCTGCTCCGCTGGCGCGAGCGCGGCGAGTACGCGCGCCTCGAGGTGCGGACCGCCACGACGCACCGCACCCTGCTCGTGGGACTCACCCGCACCCCCGCCCTGCCACCCCTGTCGCGCCGAACGGTCGGCCTGCTCGAGGCAGAGGGGCTCACCGCGCAGGTCTCGCGCGACCGCGCGCTCACGACCTACCGGCGCTGAGCCGCTGTCGAAGTCCCGTTCGGGCCGGGAATGCGCGCCCGTTTCCCGGCCCGATCGGGACCTCGCCCCTCCTCAGGCCTCGCTGGCGATGGGATGCGGCTGCTCCCGCATGCCCCACGGTGAGCCGTAGCCCTCGGGCTTCGGTGCGGCGAGCAGCTCGAGAAACGGCTTCGCGTCGAACGCCTCGGGACCGAGCACGCCCGTCCCCGACCACGTGCCGCGGGCGAGCAGCTCGAGCGCGATGACGGGGTTGATCGCCGTCTGCCAGACGACGGCCTGCGAGTTGTCCTCGCGCATCGTCTGCTCGTTGTCGGCCACGTGGTAAAGGTACGTCGAGCGCGGCTGCCCGTCCTTGCCGGTTCCCGTCACCCACACGCCGGCGCACGTCTTACCGCTCATCTTGTCGCCGATGGTGGCCGGGTCGGGGAGGGCCGCCGCCACGACGTCGCGCGGTGAGACCTGCACCCCCTTCACGGTCAGCGGGTCGGTCTTGTCGAGGCCGAGCTTGTTGAGCACCCGCAGCACCTCGATGAACTCGTCGCCGAGGCCGTACTTGAATGTCACGCGCTTGGCCTTGGTCCACCGCGGCATGAGGAGCACCTCCTCGTGCTCGACGTTGACGCACTCGACCGGGCCGATCCCGTCGGGGAAGTCGAACACCTCCGGCTCGCTGAAGGGCTCGGTGACGTACCAGCCCTTGCCCTCCTCGTAGATGACCGGCGGGTTCAGGCACTCCTCGATCGTCGTCCAGATCGAGAACGACGGCGCGAAGTCGTACCCCGCGACGACGAGGTTCGCGCCGTCGCGCACGCCCAGCTCGTCGATCTCGTCGAACAGCTCATCCTCCGCGTAGCGGGCGAAAACGTCCGACAGGCCCGGCTCGACGCCGATCCCGACGAGCGCCAGGCGCCCGGCATCCTGCCACTCCTGCTCCTTCGCGAACTGCGCGTCGCCGAGCTTGACGCCCACCTCCTCATACGGGCGATCCGGATGCCGCTCCGACAGGCTCATGGCCATGTCGAGGTACGTCGCCCCGGCGGCGAAGGCGCCGTCGAAGATCGGCATGACGAAGCGCGGGTCGACGGCGTTCAGCACGTGGGTGGCGGAGTGCTCGCGGATGAGGGATGCCACGGACTCGGCGTTCGAGGCATCCACCTGCGCCGCGGCGAAGCGCTCGTCGCCGAGCTCGTCCACGAGCGCCTGCGGACGGGCCGGGTCGTAGTCGGCGATGACGACGGTCTCGAAGAAATCGCGTCGGCGGAGGATGCGGGCGGCGGCACTGCCGACACCGCCCGCGCCGATGATGAGGATGCGCATGCGGGGGTTCCTTTCGGGCGGTCAGATGCCGCCGTCGATCGAACGGGGGAGCGAGCTGGTGTCGTCTGGGACGAGGACGGGGGTTTCGCGGTTGAGGCTCTCGCCGCGGAAGAACCGCTTGGCCCGAGGGAAGAAGAACCAGATGACCATGAGCACCGCGCCCAGCGCGAGCGCCCCGATGCCGACCACGAACGTCGAGCCGACCCCGAGCAGCGTGCCGTAGTAGCTGTAGTCGGGGGCCAGCATGTCGATTGCCGACTGGATGAACGCGTACGTCAGCAAGAGCGCGCCGATGAGCGGGAACAGTCCCTTGAAGAAGAAGTCGCGCGCGGAGCGGAAGAGGTCGGCCCGGAAGTACCAGACGCACGCGTACCCCGTGATGGCGTAGTAGAAGGCGATCGCGAGGCCGAGGGAGAGGATCGTGTCCTGCAGGATCGCGTCGCTGATCGTCGTCATCACGACGTAGTAGACGATCGCGACGACGCCCATGACGAGGGTCGAGAACGACGGGGTCCGGTAGTCGGGGTGGACGTCCTTGAACTTCGCGGGCAGCGCCCGATAGACGCCCATCGCGAGGGTGCCGCGGGCGGTCGGGAGGATCGTGGTCTGCGTCGACGACACGGCCGATATGAGCACCGCCACCACCAGAAGCCACCCCCACGGACCGAGCAGTCCGTCGCGGATACCGAGGAAGAAATCGTCGGCGTTCTCGGGATTGCCGAGCCCGCCGCCCTCTTCGCCGATGCCCGCGTACATCATCGCGGCGATCGTGACCGAGACGTAGGTGACGAGCAGGAGCACGCAGGTGAGCAGGGCCGCCAGTCCCGGGATGCGCTTGGGGTCCTTCGTCTCCTCGTTGAGGGCGAGGCACGTGTCCCAGCCCCAGTAGATGAAGATCGCGAGCAGGATCGCCTCGACGAACCCGCCCCAGTCGCCGAAGGCGAACGGGTTCAGCCACTCCCAGCTGAACGGCGTCGCCGCCGGTGCGTCGCCGGCGAAGAACTGCGTCAGGGCGGCGATGACGAAGACGATGAGGGCGAGGTACTGGATGCCGAGCAGCACGTTCTGGATGCGCTCGCCGATCTCGACACCGCGCCACGAGATCCAGGTCATCGCCGCGATGAAAGCGACGGCGACGACGATGATGCGCCAGTCGTTCTGCTCCTCGAACTCCTGCCCGAGGAGCGCCCAGAAGTACACCGAGCCGACCTGGGCGAGGTTCGCGAGCACGATCATGCCGGCGATCGCGACGCCCCACCCGCCCATCCAGCCGACCCACGGCCCGAACGCCTTGGTCGCCCACGTGAACGCCGTCCCGCAGTCGGGGACGGCGTTGTTGAGCTCGCGGTAGGCGAAGGCGATGAGCAGCATCGGGATGAACGCGATCACAAACGCGATCGGCGCCTGCCCGCCGACGGCGAGGACGACGTAGCCGAGCGTCGCGACGAGCGAATAGACCGGCGCCGTCGAGGCCAGGCCGATGACGGTCGAGCCCCAGAGGCCGAGTGTGCCGGCGGCGAGCCCCTTGCCGTCCGGCCGGGTCAGGTGAACGGGTGTCGTGGTCACGCGGGCCTCCTCAGAAACGCGAGCCGCTCCCGCGATCGGGTGCGGCCTGCGGCATCGGGAGCGTCGGGCCCTGCGGGAAAGTTGCCTCACAGTAGCACCGGGTTCCTCGCGGCACGAGGCCCGATTTCAGGAGGCCCGAGGAGCCCGCCGTCGCGCCAGCCTGGCCACACCGGCGGCCCGCAGCCGGTCGGCGATGAGGATGCCGGCCCATGTCCCCACCACGCAGCTGACGGCGCAGAGGCCGATGAACAGCACCACGAGCAGCGGACTCATCGACCACAGGTCGAACGACTGGGCGGCGAGGATCGGATACCCGATGCCGATGGCCGCACCACCGGCGTAGTGCAGCCAGGTCGACCAGCGCCGGTAGAGCGTCACCAGGAACGGGAGCTCGGGGAAGAGCGACCAGAAGACGGTCGTCGCGACGGCCGAGATCGTCCAGAACGGAGTGAGGACGAGACCGGAGATCACTCCGACGAGCAGTCCAGCGAACGGGCGGTTGAGGAGGCGCAGCGCGATGACCGCCGGCATGACCCACAGGCCCGCGATAGCGACGCTCGCGAAGGGGACGGTGGCGAACAAGCCGAGCGACACCCACCATCCGACGGCGAGCACGATCCCCGAGGCGACACCGATCGCGGCGCACGTGAGCAGGTAGGCGGTGGTGATCTTTCCCATGTCAGTGTCCCGTCGTCGAGCGCCAGTAGCCGATGAAGCTGATCGCTGCCTTGTCGACGCCCTGCGCGACGAGGTGGCGGCGGGCGGAGGTCGGCAGGTGCTGCTCGCCGACGATGAAGTGGTGGGCGCCCGGGGCGGGGGCGTGGCGCTCGAGCGCGGCGAGGGCGAGGGAGCCGGGTGCGGCATCCGCGTCGCGCACGAGCCAGCGCACGTCGACGCCGGCCGGGGAGTCGAAGTCGAGTGCGTCCTCGGCGCTCGGCGCCTCGATCAGGGCGACGCCGGTGGCGGATGCCGGCAGCGAGGCGCAGATGCCGGCCACCGCGGGGGCGCCCGTCTCGTCGGCGACGAGCACGACGCGATCGACTCCGCGGGCGGGGTTGAACCCGAGGCCCTCGTCGATGATGACGACGCTCTCGCCCGGTTGCGCGCGCTCCGCCCATCCCGACGCTGGACCCGGGGCATCCCCCTGCCCGTGCAGGACGAAGTCGACATCGATCTCGGCGCCACGGGAAGCGGATGCCGGGCGGTACGCACGCACGGTGTAGTTGCGCATGACGGGGCGGACTCCCTCGGGGATGCGGAGGAACCGGAGGTAGCCCAGCAGCCCGTTCGCCTTGGCCGGGATGCGGTCGAGGCCCTCCTCGCCGCCGACGGGCAGGAACAGGCGGAACCACTGGTCGTAGCCGCGGAAGGTGAAGCGGTCGATCTCACCCCCGCCGAGGGTGACGCGCATCCAGTGCGGGGCGATGCGCTCGGTGCGCACGACGGTGAGATGCAGGAGCTCCTGCATCTCGGGCTTCACGAGTGCGCTGGCGCGGGCCATCGGCATCCTTTCATCACAGGGTCCAGGGAAAGAGGGCGATGAGAATCACGGCAGACGCGATCCACAGCGCGCCCGTGAAGACGGTGTCGCGCCGACGCCAGGGCAGGAGGTATCGCTCGGTGCGGTCCGGGTGGGCGCCGAACGCACGAGCGTCCATCGCGAGCGCGACGCGCTCGGCGTGACGGATCGCCCCTGCCAGCAGCGGCACGATGTAGCCCCACCACCGCGCGATCGCCGCGAACGGGCCGCGGCCGGCGTGCGCGCCCCGCACGCGGTGCGCCTGGCGGATGACCTCGAGCTCGTACCCGAAGCGCGGCACGAACCGGAAGGCAGCGAGGGCCGTGTAACCGATGCGATAGGGCACCCGCAACTGCTGAACGAGCGCGCGGACGAGGTCAGGTCCGGTCGTCGTGAGCCCGGCGACGAATCCGAGGGCGAGGATCGCGGCCAGCCGGAGCCCGGTCGCGAGTCCGATCTGGACTGCGCCGAGGTAGAGAGTCCAGTCGCCGACGGAGAGGAGCGGCGCCGACCGGTCGACCCGCGCGGGGTCGGCCCAGAGTGACAGTGCCAAGCCCACCACGGCGGCCCCGACCGGGACCGCGACGAACAGCAGTAGCGAGATACGGCCGGTCAGGCGCGCCCCCGCGAGCACAAGCACGTACGCCAGGCCGAGGAAGGCGGCCGGGGTCGCGAGGTCCCGCGCGAAGATCAGCAGCAGCATGGCGGGGAGCGGCCCGGCAAGCTTCGCCAACGGGCTCAGCTGTGCGAGGAATCCGCGTGAGGGTGCCTCGACGGCGTACGGATCGATCGTGGCGGTCACCGGAGCGCCGCCTCGAGGTCGTCGAGGCGGGTGACTCCGGCGAGGGACGGATGCCGCCTCACGCCGCGCAGTGCGGCGGCGAGCGGCGGGATGCGCAGGCCCGATCGGCGCAGCAGCGCCTCGTCAGCGAACACGTCCCGTGTGGGGGCGTCGGCGACGATGCGCCCGTCGCCGACGACGACCGTACGGGTCGCGTACTCCGAGACGAGCTGCATGTCGTGAGTGACGACGATGATTGTGGTGCCGTCGTCGTTGAGCCCCTGCAGTAGTCGCAGGAGCTCGTCGGCGCGGGCGCGGTCCTGCCCGAAGGTCGGTTCATCGAGCGTGAGGATCGGGGCGCCGCCGACCAGCGCGGTCCCCACCGACAGCCGCCGCTTCTGGCCACCCGAGAGCAGGAACGGATGGACGTCGGCCTTGCCTTCGAGCCCGAATCTCGTAAGGACCTCCATCGTCCGCTCGCGGATGGCCTCGTCCGTGAGGTGCCGACCGTGAAGCCCGTGAGCCAGCTCATCGAAGACCGTGTGTGCGATGAACTGGTGCTCGGGGTTCTGGAACACGAACCCGATGCGTCTCGAGAGGTCGCGGAGCGGGATGCGCGCGGCATCCGTCCCCGCCACCTGCACCGCGCCGCGTGGCGGCGGGATGACCCCCGCGATCGCCTGCAGCAGGCTCGTCTTTCCGGCCCCGTTCGCCCCGACGACCGCGACGAACTCGCCCGCGGTGATCGTGAGGTCGACGTCGTGGAGCACCTCGCGTCGGCCGCGGCGGAGGGTGAGCCCCCGCACCTCGATCACCGGGCGTGCAGAGTGCAGGTCTAGGCGCAGGTCGGTGGCCCGTTCCGGGCCGTCCGGCGCCGCTGAACCTGCCCTGGGCACGGGAGGGGCGGTCGCCTCGAGCGTCTCGCGCAGTTCGGTCGGGGTCAGCGGAAGGCGGGGGAGGTTCCAGCCCGCTCGGCGCAGCGCGAGGGCTGCCGTCGCCGACACGGGGAGCCACACGCCGAGCGCGTGCAGTTCCTCGGCGCGCTCGCGGAGGACGTCGTCGACGGTGCCGTCGGCGATCGTGCGACCGTCGGCGTCGAGCACCACGACCCGGTCGGTGAGCGTGACGGCGGCGTCGAGGTTGTGCTCGACGAGGAGGATCGATCGCCCGTCGGCGACGACGGCGGCGAGAGCATCGTAGACATCCTCGATGCCGGCCGGATCGAGGTTGGCGGTCGGTTCATCGAGGACGAGCAGGTCGGAGCCGAGCGCCAGGGCGCTCGCGATGGCGAGACGCTGCTTGCCCCCACCTGACAGGCGGTCGGGGTTCTCGTGGCGCCTCTCCCACAGGCCCATCCGACGCAGCGCTGCCTCGGTGCGGGCGAGGACCTCGTCGACCGGGAGCCGCAGGTTCTCGGGGCCGAAGGCGACGTCGTCGAGGACGGTGCCCGTGATGAGCTGCGCGTCCGGGTCTTGGAAGACCATGCCCACGCGCGAAGCGAGCGTGGCCACGGGCGTCGTCGTCGCGTCGAGGCCCGCGACCGACACCGTGCCTGTCAGTTCGGCCGGCACTGCCTGGGGGATCAGCCCGTTCGTCGCGAGGGCGAGGGTGGACTTTCCCGATCCGCTCGGCCCGAGGAGGAGCACGACCTCACCCGGTGCGACTTCGAACGAGACGGATGCCGGTACCGCGGTGTGCGCGCCGTCGTGCACGATCGCGACATCGCGGACACGGAGGAGCGCCGGCGGCGTTCCCGGGGCGAGCGGGACGTCGGGCGCGCCGGGGTCGGCAGAGGTCACGGGAGTCCAAACGAGGGAGGGGTACTCCCAAGTTAGCCTACCCTTACCTATGGGTGACGGTCGGTCGTGCGACACCCGCCCGACGCAGACCCGAGCCCACGCCGAGGCCGGCGGCGGTCCAGGCGACGGGCCCGAAGATCGACACCACGAAGTACGCGATCTGCGCCCAGGTGGGGAGCACTGTGAGGTCGGCGGCGACCGCCACCACCCCGGCCACCACGACCCCGATGACGACAGCCGAGACGTAGAAGCGCCAGCGTCCCCAGACGCGGTAACGGGTGAGGGCAGCCACTCCCTCCTGAATGGCACCGAACAGCAGTGCGGTGCCGAGGAAGCGTCCGATCCAGGCCGGGTTCACGGAGCTCGCGACCAGCGCGGCCAGCACATGCGTCGTGAGGGCGACGAGGGGCATCCGGAAAACCTGCTGCGCGATGATGCCTGGCAACACGTGCGAGCCGAGCACGGCGCCGTACGCCCAGGGCGCCAGGGCGAGGACCGCGGGTGTCACGAGCCCGGCTACTCCGCCGAGGATGCCTGTGGCCACGCCGAGCGCCGCACACACGAGCAGGACGCGCGTGGAGAGCAGGGGGATTCGGGCCACGGATCCAAGGCTATCCGCGGGCGAGCGGGGCCCGGGCCGTGCAAAACCGCGGGCGCCGAGTCAGGTGCGACGGCGCCGTTTCGTCAACCGCACGGTCGGCAGCGGCGGCGCGGGTATCCGCTCGTCGCCGTGCGTGACGACGTGTCCGAAACGCGGCGAGTCCGCCTCCCACTCGTCACGTGCGGCGACGATCTCCTCGTGGCTGCGCCCGACGAAGTTCCACCACATGACGATGTCGCTCTCGAACGGTTCGCCGCCGAGCACGAAGACCGTGACGTCGGTCGGTGCCTCGATCTCGATGACCTCTCGTGCGAGGCCCAGGTAGAGCAGGTCGTGGTCGCCGAGCGTCACGGACTCCTCGTCTCCGGCGTGGACGAGAGGAGCCCCGTCGACCCCGACGAGGGCGTGCTCCCACGCGGGGTTCAGTGGAATCCGCACCCGGGCCCCCGCGGGGATGAAGACCTCCGCGCCGACGATCGGCGTGTACATCGTGGCGGGAGAGTGGATGCCGGCGAGCTCGCCGACCACGACGACCGCCGCTGCGCCGTCGCCCAGGTCCACGACGGGCAGGTCGGTGTGTCTCTCGAAATCGGGCCCGCCGTGGCGGCGCGACTCGGGGAGCGCGACCCAGAGCTGGAGGGCGTCGGTGACGGTGGGCTCGTCGCCCATCGAGTACTCGGAGTGGGCGATGCCCGCCCCGCTGGTCATGATGTTCAGCTGCCCGCGCTTGATGACGACGTCGGAGCCGATCGTGTCGCGGTGGCGGGTCTCGCCCGCGAAGGGCCACGTGACGGTCTGCAGCCCGATGTGCGGGTGGGGTTCGACGCGCATCGTCGTCACCTGAGGGCCGAACCGATCGAGGAAGCACCAGGCGCCGACCATCGGCAGCTCGCGCTGCGGCAGGGCGCGGTGCACCTGCATGCCGCGGACGCCGCCGAGGGGGACTTCGCGCGCGGTCAGCAGCAGTGCGCGCGGGCCGTCACAGGATGCCGGGGCGTCGACGGTCTCGGTCGGGTCGGCGTCGAGGCGGGTCATCCCTCACTCCGCGTCGGGGGAGACGACCGTGAGGCCGGGGACGTCGTGCTCCGAGAGGTAGCCCGCGACGAACGGGCACTCGGGGACAACCGTCGCGTGCCGGTCGGCGAGGTCCGACAGGGCGTCGGCGACGAGGGTCGAGCCGAGACCCTGACCCTTGTAGGCCGGGTCGATCTTGGTGTGGGGCATCACGGTGCGGCCCGCGTCGTCGGTCGTGAAGAGCGTGTAACCCGCCACCGCCCCGTCGACGTGGATCTCGTAGCGGTTCTTCTCATCGTTGCGCGTGACCGTCGGTGCGGCGTCGTGTGCCACAGGGACCCCCTCTGTCGTGTGGGATCAACCGTAAGCGGCGTGACTGCCTTCCCGCCAGGACTGGACAGCGCGAGGTCCGACCGCTCGTCGCGCCGACCGTGCCGCTCGTCGCAGCGCCCATCGACCGCGCCCGGGGGAGCGGCATCCGTCTTCCTACCCTGACGTGTACGCAAAGACGCGCCCGAAGGAGTCGCCCATGTCTGCACCGTCGCGCCGTGGCAAGGCCGCCACGCTCGAACCCGATCCCTCCCTTCCCCCCGTCGCCCTCACCGAGGAGCAGAAGACCAAGGACGGCCGCTGGACGCCGCTGAAGATCGTCGTCTGGGCGCTCATCGCCCTCGCCGGTGGTCTCGGCTGGACGATGCTCGCGATCGTCCGCGGTGAGACCGTCAACGCGATCTGGTTCGTGTTCGCCGCCGTCGCGACGTACCTGATCGGCTACCGCTTCTATTCGAAGGTCATCGAGAAGCATCTGCTGCGCCCCGACGACCGTCGGGCCACCCCGGCAGAGGTGAAGCAGGATGGCAAGGACTACGTCCCCACCGACCGTCGCGTCCTCTACGGCCACCACTTCGCCGCTATCGCCGGTGCCGGCCCGCTCGTCGGTCCCGTGCTCGCGGCGCAGATGGGCTTCCTCCCCGGCACCATCTGGATCATCGTCGGCGTCGTGCTCGCCGGCGCCGTGCAGGACTACACCGTCCTGTTCTTCTCGATGCGCCGCGGTGGCCGGACGATCGGTCAGATGGCCCGCCAGGAGCTCGGCCGCATCGGCGGCACCGCCGCGATCGTCGCGTCGCTGCTGATCATGCTGATCATCGTCGCGATCCTCGCGCTCGTCGTCGTCAACGCGCTCGGCGAAAGCCCGTGGGGCGTCTTCTCGGTGTCGATGACGATCCCGATCGCCCTGTTCATGGGCCTCTATCTGCGGTACCTCCGCCCCGGCAAGGTCACCGAGGTCTCGATCATCGGCTTCGTCCTGCTGATCGCGGCGATCGTCGCCGGCGGCTGGGTCGCCGAGACCGCGTGGGGTCAGGAGTTCCTGCACCTCGACCGCAGTGTCATCGCCTGGGGCATCATCATCTACGGCTTCATCGCCGCGGTCCTCCCCGTCTGGCTGCTTCTCGCCCCGCGCGACTACCTGTCGACGTTCATGAAGATCGGTGTCATCGTGATGCTGGCCGGGGCGATCGTCCTCGTCCGTCCCGAGATCACCGTCCCCGCCGTCACCGACTTCGCGATCGCAGGAACCGGGCCGGTGTTCGCGGGTCCCCTGTTCCCGTTCCTGTTCGTGACCATCGCGTGCGGTGCGCTCTCGGGCTTCCACGCGCTCATCGCGTCGGGCACGACCCCCAAGCTCGTCGAGAAGGAACGCCAGACGCGCTTCATCGGCTACGGCGGCATGATCATGGAGTCCTTCGTCGCGATCATGGCCCTCGTCGCCGCGATCTCGATCGACCAGGGCATCTACTACGCGATGAACGCCTCGGCCGCCTCGACGATGGGCACCGTGGAGGGCGCGGTCGCGTTCGTGAACTCGCTCGGCATCACCGGGGTGAACCTCACCCCCGACATGCTGACGAGCACCGCGGCGGCGGTCGGCGAGGAGTCGATCGTCTCGCGTACCGGTGGCGCGCCGACCCTGGCGCTCGGTCTCGCGCACATCATGCAGCAGGCCCTCGGCGGCCAGGCGATGATGGCGTTCTGGTACCACTTCGCGATCATGTTCGAGGCGCTGTTCATCCTCACGGCGGTGGATGCCGGGACCCGCGTCGCGCGCTTCATGCTGCAGGACTCGATCGGCCACTGGGTCCCCAAGTTCCGCGACGTCTCGTGGCGTCCGGGCGTCTGGATCACGACGGCGATCATGGTCGCCGGCTGGGGAGCGATCCTCATCCTCGGCGTCACCGACCCCCTCGGCGGCATCAACACGTTCTTCCCGCTCTTCGGCATCGCCAACCAGCTGCTCGCCGCGATCGCGCTCGCCGTGGTCCTCGCGATCATCGCGAAGCGCGGCCCGTCGTACGTCCGGTGGCTGTGGATCGTCGCCCTGCCGCTCGCGTTCGCGGCGGTCGTGACGATCACCGCGTCGGCGTACAAGATCTTCTCGCCGAACCCGGCGATCGGATACTGGTCGAACCACTTCCGCTACCGCGACGCGCTCGCTCAGGGCGACACGACGCTCGGCGAGCCGGCGGTCATGGAGGCCGTCATCCGCAACACCTTCGTGCAGGGCACCCTGTCGATCGTGTTCGTGACCCTCGCGATCATCGTGATCATCGCCGCCGTGTGCGTCACGATCGCCGCGATCCGCCGCGGCGGCGGCGAGAACCATGAGGACGAGGCGGTGCCCTCGCGCCGCTTCGCTCCCGCCGGGTTCATCGGCACGGCTGCCGAGCGCGAGCTCGAGAAGCAGTGGGAGCCGATCCTCGCCGACGAGCGCACCGCGAACAGGCACTGACATGAGTACACGGACGGATGCCGCGGTCTCGCCGATGCGGGCGATGCTCGACCTCGTGCTGCGGGCGGGTCGCGGCATCCGCTGGTACGTGACGACCCTCATGGGCGACACGGCGTACGCGACGTACGTCGCGCACCACCGCCGGGTGCACCCGGATGAGGAGCCCATGACCGAGCGGCAGTTCTGGCGTCAGAAGATGGACGACCAGGACCGCAACCCGGGCGCCCGCTGCTGCTGACGCCCGCGATCTAGGCTCGTCGCATGACCGATGCCGTCGTCCTCGCCGCTCTGCTCGGCGTGGTCGGCGGCATCGTGCTGTCCGCCCTGCTGCTCCTCGCCCGCCGCTACGCCCGGGGGGCGGGAGGGCTCGGCAGCGAGGCCGAGGAGGCCACGTACCGGGCCCTCCACCAGGCGAGCCTCGCGGCGCCCTACCTGCGCGGCGGGCTCGCGACCCCCGACGTCGCGCGCGCCGCGCGGCACCTGCGGGCCGTGCTCGGCAGCCCCGCCGTCATGCTCGTGGTCGGCGACGTCGTCGTCGCCCGCGACGGACAGACCGAGGGACTGGATGCCGCGGCCCACCGCATCGCGGCGCAGGTCGCCGAGACCGGCAAGCGCCGCGTCTTCCCCCGCGCCGAGGGCGGGGACGGGCTCGAAGCCGTCGGCGCGCCGATCCGTGTGGACGGCGCCGTCGCGGGCGTGCTGGTCGCCTTCGCCGCCCCCGTGCGGGCCGCGCTCGTCCGCGCGGCGGGGGAGGTCGCCGAGTGGTGCGCCGCGCAGGCGACGCTCGGGGAGTTGGATGCCTCGCGCGCTGCACTCGCCGAAGCCGACCTGCGTGCGCTCCGGCAGCAGATCTCGCCGCACTTCATCTACAACGCGCTCACCGCGATCGCCTCGTTCATCACGACCGATCCGCCGCGCGCACGCGAGCTGGTGCTGGAGTTCGCCGACTTCACGCGGTATTCGTTCCGGCGCCAGGGGGAGTTCACGACGCTGGCGGAAGAGCTCCGCAGCATCCACTCCTACCTCGAACTCGAGCGGGCGCGCTTCGGCGACCGCCTCACCGTGACGCTGCGGATCTCGCCCGAGACGCTGTCCACCGTCATCCCGTTCCTGTCGGTGCAGCCGCTCGTCGAGAACGCCGTCCGACACGGGCTCGAGCCGGGGGAGGGCGGGGGGACGATCCTCATCGCCTCGGAGGATGCCGCGACCCACACCGAGATCACGGTCGAGGACGACGGCGCGGGCATGGACCCGGACGAGCTGCACGCGCTCCTGACGCGTGCCGGCGATGCGGCGAACGTGGGCCTGCGGAACGTCGACACCCGGCTCCGGCAGCTCTACGGAGCCGAGGGCGGACTCGTCGTCGAGACGAACACGGGCGCCGGTACCCTCGTGCGCATGCGGATCCCGAAATCGCAGCCGCACCACCTGACGCGAGGCGAGGAGTGAGCGTCGTGATCGACGTCCTGGTCGCCGACGACGAGAAGCCCGCGCTCGACGAGCTCGCCTTCCTGCTGCGCGGCGACGACCGCATCGGAGAGGTGCTCACGGCGTCGTCGGGAGCCGAGGCGCTGCGCCTGCTCACCGAGAGGCCGGTCGCGGCGGCTTTCCTCGACATCCACATGCCCGGGCTCTCGGGTCTCGACCTCGCGACCGCGCTGAGCGCGCTGGCGTCCCCGCCGGCTGTCGTCTTCGTGACCGCGGACGACGCGCACGCCGTCGACGCGTTCGAGCTGCGAGCGCTCGACTACCTGCTGAAGCCCGTGCGCCTCGAACGGCTGCGCCGCGCCGTCGACCGCATCGCGCAGAACGACCGTCCCACCGAGTCCGACGAGGTGCTGCCCGTCACCGTCGGCTCCGCCGTGCGGTTCGTGCACCGCCGCGACGTCCGCTGGGTGCGCGCCGAGGGCGACTACACCCGCCTGCACACCGACGGCGACTCCGGGCACCTCGTCCGCATCCCGATCTCGGAACTCGAGTCCCGGTGGGCGGATGCCGGTTTCGTCCGGATCCATCGCTCGTTCCTCGTGCGCGCGGCATCCGTCACCGAGGTCCGACTCGCGGGAGCGGAACCGACCGTCTGGGTCGGCGAGACCGCGCTGCCGGTGAGCCGGCGCCTGCTCCCGGCCGTCCGTGACGCCCTCGTCGGCCGGAGCGGGTCGTGAGCGCTCAGCGTGTGCGCGTCACCGCCGGGGCGGGGCGTCCGGGGGCACCGACCCGCGGCATCGCACTGCCGGGCACGCCCGTCGACGACGCCGAGGCCGCGTACGCGAGAGCGCTCCGCCGCTCGCAGCTGCGGCTGGCCGTGGGGACCGTCCTCGGGTTCGTGACCGTCGCCGCCGTCCTGCTCGCGGTGCTGGCGCTCGTTCCCGAACTCGACGAGATCGCGCTGCTCGGCGTTCCGCTGTCGTGGTTGCTGCACGCGTTCGGGTTCTACCCCGTGATCGCCGGGTTCGCGATCCTCTACGTCCGCGGCGCCAACCGCAACGAGCGGCGCTGGCGGGCGCTCCGGGACGAGGAGGCGTGAACGCGCTGCTCGACCTCGTCGCGGTCGCGGCCGTCGTCGGCGCGACCGTCCTCATCGGCGCGTACGGCCTGCGGATCTCGCGGACCACGAGCGACTTCTTCGTGGCATCCCGCACCGTCAGGCCCGTCTGGAACGCCTCCGCGATCAGCGGGGAGTACCTCTCGGCCGGGACCTTCCTCGGCCTGTCGGGACTCGTCCTGCTGAGCGGGGCCGAGGGGTTCTGGTTCCCCATCGGGTACGCCGCCGGCTACCTGCTGGTGCTGCTGTTCGTCGCGGCGCCGCTGCGTCGGAGCGGTGCATACACGATCCCCGACTTCATCGAGGCGCGGCTCGAGTCCCGGGCGGCCCGGAGGGTGACGAGCGCCGCGTGCCTGCTCATCGGCTGGCTGTACATCGTGCCGCAGCTCCACGGCGCCGGCATCACGCTGCAGGTCGTGGCCGACGTCCCGCCGTGGGTCGGTGCCGTCCTCGTCGCGGTCCTGGTCGCTGCGGCCGCCGCAGCCGGCGGCATGCGGGCGATCACCTACGTGCAGGCGTTCCAGTACTGGCTCAAGCTCACGGCGCTGCTCGTGCCCGCCGTGCTCATCGTGTTCGCGGTCAGCGGGGGTGCGCGCGAGATCGACCCGCTCGTGGTCTTCCCCGCCGAGGCCGGACCCTCGGGGCTCGACGCCTACGCTGCGGGATCGCTGCTGCTCGCACTGCTCCTCGGCACGATGGGCCTTCCTCACGTGCTCGTGCGGTTCTACACGAGCCCCACGGGCGGCTCGGCACGGCGGACCACGGTGCTCGTCATCGTGATGGTCAGCGCCTTCTATGCCGTGTCGAGCGTGATCGGGCTGCTCGCGCGCGTCGTCGCGCCCGACCTCGCACAGCCGGGCGTCGCCGACACGGTCGCGCTCGTCCTTCCCGCGCGCGTGTTCCCCGGTCTCGCGGGGGAGCTCCTCACCGCGCTCGTCGTCGCGGGCGCGTTCGCCGCGTTCCTCGCGACCTCGGCGGGCCTCACGGTGTCGCTCGCCGGCGTCGTCAGCCAGGACGTGTTCTCGGGATCGGTCCGCTCCTTCCGGCTGTCGGCCGTCCTCGTCGCCCTCGTGCCACTCGCCATCGCCCTGCTGACCCAGCCGGCAGGACTCGTGGCCTCGGTCGGCGTCGTCTTCGTGTTCGCGGCATCCGCTCTGTCACCCGTCCTGCTGCTGTCGATCTGGTGGTCGCGGCTGACGGCGCGCGGCGCGGTGGCGGGCATGATGACCGGTGCGGTCGCGTGCGGCCTCGCGTTCGTCGTGCACGCGGCGGTCGGCGGAGTCGGCGTCGCCGCTCCGCTGCTTGCGCAGCCCGCCGCGTGGACCATCCCGCTGGCCACCGTCGTCACCGTCGTCGTCTCGCTCACCGACCGCGCCGGCGCACCCGTGCGAGCCGCCGCCTACCTCGCGAGACTGCACACCCCGGGGCGCGGCTGAGGCGCGCGTGTAGGCGAGAGCGCGTGTCGGGCGATCCGATGCGCCTCGCCACGCGTTCGGTAGCCCCGCTGCCACGCGTTCGGTAGTCCGCGCTGCCACGCGTTCGGTATTCAGTCTCGAGGCCGACCGGTGACGGGTGGATGCCCGGGAATGCGGTGCGGCGCCTCCTTACGAATATCCGTCGAGACTGAATACGGAACCCCGAGCCCGGCGCACAACGGCCGGTGCAGGCGCAGAATGTCTGTGTGCGTCGGTCGTGGAGATGGTCCGTACTCGCCACGGTGATGGCCGCGTCGGTCCTTGCAGGGTGTGCCGCCTCTCCCACGGGGTCCTCGTCGCCGTCCGTCGCACCCTCCCCCGGGACGTCGCCATCGGCGCCCTCTCCCGCCACGTCGCCCTCGGCGGTCCCATCGCCGTCCCGGACGCCGGACCCGATCGACGCGCTCTCGCTCGAGCAGCGCGTCGGCCAGCTCTTCATGGTCGGGACCCCCGCGACCACGGCGTCGCCGACGACCCTGGCCGCCGTCCGCGACCGGCACGCCGGCGGCATCTTCCTGAGCGGGCGATCGCACGCGGGCGTCTCCAGCACGTCGGAGCTGGTCGCACGGTTCACGGCACTCGACCATCCCGAGGGGGCTCCGCTCTGGGTCGCGACCGACCAGGAGGGCGGCGAGGTCCAGGTGCTGCGCGGGCCGGGGTTCGATGCGATGCCCTACGGCATCCGCCAGGCCGACCTGCCGTCCGATCAGCTGCAGGCGAAGGCCGAGGCATGGGGGCGCGAGCTCGCCGACGCGGGAGTCACCCTCGATCTCGCCCCCGTCGCCGACATCGTCACGAGCGAGGCGACCCGTTTCGACAACCCGCCGATCGGCGGGTACGGCCGCCAGTACGGCTACGACGCATCGACCGTCGCCGACAAGGCGGGTGCCTTCGCCGAGGGGATGCGGGATGCCGGCATCCTCCCCACGTTCAAGCACTTCCCGGGCCTCGGCCACGTGTCCGCGAACACCGACACCACGGCCGACGTCGTCGACAGGGCGGTGACGCCGGACGGTCCGGACGTCGACCTCTACCGGCCGCTCACTGCGGCGGGTCCGTCGGCGGTGATGGTCTCGTCGGCGATCTACGACCGGATCGACGGATCCACCCCGGCGGTGTTCTCGCCGAAGGTCGTGGGACTCCTGCGGAGCGAGGTCGGCTTCGACGGTGTGGTGTTCTCGGACGACCTCTCGGGCGCGGTGGCTGTGTCGGCCTGGTCGCCCGCCGACCGCGCCGTGAGGGCGATCTCGGCCGGCGTCGACGTGGTGCTCGTCTCGGCGAAGCCGTCGGTGTTCCCCGCGATGTACGACGCGGTGCTCGCGAAGGCGAAGGCGGACCCGCAGTTCGCCGCTCAGGTCGACGCCGCCGCCGCTCGCGTGCTCGCGGCGAAGGCCGACATGCCCTGACGCACTCGGCCCTGTGCCGAGTGCAGGGCGAGACGCCCCTGCGGAGCCGTTCGAGGGCGTGCGGGGTCGATCGGACCTGCACTGGGCACGCCGTCCCGCCGTCGGTGGGGCAGACTCGAGGGATGACCTCGACGCTCCGGGACCGCATTCCGGCGGGGTCGACCCCCGACGCCGTCTACGAGGGCTTCCTCGAGTGGACGATCGAGCGCGGCATCGACCTGTACCCCGCGCAGGACGAGGCGGTGCTCGAGCTCGCGTCCGGATCGCACGTGATCCTCGCGACGCCGACCGGCACGGGCAAGTCCCTCGTCGCGGTCGCGGCACACGCGGCATCCCTCGCCCGTGGCGGCCGCACGTACTACACGGCTCCCATCAAAGCCCTCGTCAGCGAGAAGTTCTTCGCTCTCGTCGATATCTTCGGACCGGATGCCGTGGGCATGGTCACGGGCGATTCGTCGGTGAACCCCGATGCGCCGATCATCTGCTGCACCGCCGAGATCCTGGCGAACGTCGCCTTGCGGCTGGGTCCCGACGCGGAGATCGACCAGGTCGTGATGGACGAGTTCCACTACTACGGCGACCCCGACCGCGGATGGGCGTGGCAGGTGCCGCTGCTGCTCCTCCCGGAGGCGCAGTTCCTGCTGATGTCGGCTACCCTCGGCGACGTCACGGCCATCAAGACCGACCTCGAACGCCGCACCGGGCGAGCGGTCGCGCACATCGCGGGCGTCGAGCGCCCGGTGCCGCTCGACTACTCCTACGCCCGGCGGCCCGTGCACGAGGTGGTGGAGGGGCTGCTCGAGAACCGCGAGACGCCGGTCTACATCGTCCACTTCTCGCAGGCCGCGGCGCTCGAGCGGGCGCAGGCGCTGTCGAGCGTGAAGCTCACGACCCGCGAGCAGCGCGACGAGATCGCCGACGCCATCGGCGGGTTCCGGTTCACGACCGGATTCGGCAAGACGCTGTCGCGGCTGGTGCGCGCCGGCATCGGCGTCCATCACGCCGGGATGCTGCCGCGGTACCGGCGGCTCGTCGAGACGCTCGCGCAGCGCGGGCTCCTCCGCGTGATCTGCGGCACCGACACCCTCGGCGTCGGCATCAACGTGCCCATCCGCACCGTGCTGATCACGGCGCTGTCGAAGTACGACGGGACGAAGATGCGGCAGCTGTCGGCGCGTGAGTTCCACCAGATCGCCGGCCGCGCGGGGCGGGCGGGGTACGACACGCACGGCAGCGTCGTCGTGTTGGCCCCGGAGTGGGAGATCGAGAACGCCGTCGCCCTCGCGAAGGCCGGCGACGATGCCGCCAAGCGCAAGAAGATCGTCCGCAAGAAGGCGCCGACGGGGGTCGTGAACTGGGGCGAGGGCTCGTTCGAGCGGCTGGTCGCGGCGGAGCCCGAGCCGCTGTCGCCGCAGCTGAAGCTGACCTCGGCGATGCTCATCAACGTCATCGGACGCGGCGGTGACGTGTTCGCGAACGTCCGCTCCCTCGTCTTCGACAACCACGAACCGCGCGCCCGGCAGTACGAGCTGGCCCGCCGGGCGATCGCGCTGTTCCGCACCCTCACGGCGGCGGACATCGTCGTGGCGGACGCCGACGGCATCCGTCTCACCGTCGACCTGCAGCCGAACTTCGCGCTCAACCAGCCGCTGTCGCCGTTCGCGCTCGCCGCCATCGATCTGCTGTCCCCGGACGACAGCGAGACGGGGACGGGTCACTATGCGCTCGACGTGGTGAGCGTGATCGAGTCGACGCTCGACGATCCGCGCGCGATCCTGTCGCAGCAGGAGTACAAGGCGCGCGGCGAGGCGGTCGGCGCGATGAAGCGCGACGGCATCGAGTATGACGAGCGCATGGAGCTGCTCGAGTCGGTGACGTGGCCGAAGCCGCTCGCGGAGCTGCTGGCGCAGGCGTACGAGACGTTCGCGTCGAGCCAGCCGTGGGTGCGGGACTTCGAGCTGTCGCCGAAGTCGGTCGTCCGCGACATGTTCGAGCGGGCGATGTCGTTCGGCGAGTTCGTGTCGTTCTACCAACTGGGGCGGAGCGAGGGCCTGGTGCTGCGGTACCTGTCCGACGCGTACCGGGCGATCCGGCAGACGGTGCCCGCCGAGGCGCGCACCGACGAGTTGCTCGATCTCATCGAGTGGCTCGGTGAGTTGGTGCGTCAGGTCGACTCGAGTCTCGTCGACGAGTGGAACGCGCTCATCAACCCGGCCGCCGACCCCGAGGCGCCGGTCGTTCCGCCCGCGCCGCCGTCGATCATCGCGAACCGGCGCGCGTTCGTCGTGCTGGTGCGCAACGAGATGTTCCGGCGGGTGCAGCTCGCCGCGCTGCAGAACGACGACGCGCTGGTCGAGTTGGATCCGGATGCCGGTTGGCCGGAGGTCCTCGATCGGTACTTCGACGACCACGACGAGATCCTGACGGGAGGGGCCGCGCGCAGCCCGTCGCTGTGCGTGTTCGACGAGTCGGATGCCGCGAACGGCATATGGCGCGTCGAGCAGATCATCGACGACCCGGCGGGCGACCACGACTGGCGGATCCGCGCGGAGGTGGACCTCGAGGCATCCGTCGAGGAGGGCGCTGCGGTCGTGCGGGTGACCGAGGTCGTGAGGCTCTAGGCCTCGCGGGTCCAGTCATCGCCGTCGCGGGTGAAGACGATGCGGATGTGGCGGCGGTCGGGCGAGCCCTGCCAGAACTCGATGCGCTCGGGGACGAGACGCCAGAGCGCCCATTCGCCGGGTTCGAGGAGTGCGCCGGCGGGGCTGCCGGCGATGTCGGCCGCGCTTTCGGCTGGTGCGGCCTCGTGCACGGTTCCGCGCACGCGCACCGCGCGCATGACCGGTTGCCACCAGAAGTTCAGTGCGGCGGCGGGGTTGTCGGCGAGCTGGCGCCCCTTCGCGGAGGAGCGCGGGCCGGCGAACTCCCACCCGTCGGCGCTGACGCCCTTGAGGATGAGGGTCCGTGCGTCCGGGCGGCCGGCGGCATCCGCCGTCGCGAGGGTCGCGGCACGCACTTCGGGGATGCCGGTGTCGGCGGCGGCGCGGATCCAGCGGTCGAAGAGGTCGTGAGGGTCGGCCGGGAGGTCGGAGAGATCGAGGGGCGGCGGTGTTCCGATGAGGGACGGTTGGTCGCGAAGCCAGCGCGTGAGCTCGTTCATGTCTTCATCCTGCTCCCTCGCGGGGTGTCGGCCGGTCCGGGCAGACTGGGCGGGTGACGACGTATCTGGCCTTCTTGCGGGCGATCAACCTCGGTGCGAAGCGGGTGTTCCCGAAGGAGGACATCCGCCGTGTCGTCGAGGCGGCGGGGTTCGAGGGTGTCGAGACGCACATCAACACGGGGAACGTGCGCTTCGATTCGCGGATGCGGTCGCGCGAACGGATCGAGCAGACGCTGGAGCAGGCGCTCGCCGTCGACCGGGGATTCGAGGTGCCGACGATCGTTTACTCCGCTGCGGAGTTCCGCGAGGTCGCTCGGGAGACGCGTGAGCTGGCCGAGGCGAATCCGGGGCTCGCCCGCCACTACGTGTATCTGCTGAAGGACGAGCCTGCGGCGTCGCAGACCGCCGACATCGAGGCGCGGGCCGATGAGCGCGGCCGGATGGTGGTGCGGGGGCGCGCGGCGCATGCGCTGCTGCAGCCCGGGTATCAGGACGGGGCGGTCGACCCGCTGGGCGCGGCGAAGCTGCTGGGCGTGGCGACGAACCGGAACGCGAACGTGATCGGCACGCTGGCCGAGAAATGGTGCTGACGGCGCCCGCCCCCGGCCCTTAGGCGGCGAGACTGCACGCGCGCATCGAGACTGCGCTCGCACGCCGCATTCTCGTCGCGGGAGTGCAGTCTCGCGAGGAGAACCGCCCCTCCTCCCCATCCTCGCAAGAGCGCCGGGGCTCTCCACATCCGCAGACCGTGTCGGATGCCGCGGCTAGGGTTGACCGGGTGAGTGACGGCGGATGGCAGAACGACCCCTACGCCGATCTCGTGTGGGATCCCGACGACGTTCCGCCGCCGGACGACTTCGACTCGCCGCCGCCGCCCGACCCGCGGTACGACGACTACGCCGCGTCCGTCGCCCGCGCCACGCGCGCCGAACCCACCCGCGCCCAGCCAACCCGCCCCGCGGCCCCGCAGCAGCGCACCTCCGCACCCCCGGCATCCGTCCTGCGTCTCGAACGGCGCGACCACGTCGGCGACGACCCGGTCAAGGTGCTCACCGAGGTCTTCGGCTACACGGCGTTCCGCGGCGATCAGGGTGACATCGTCTCGCACGTCATCGCGGGCGGCGACGCGGTCGTCCTCATGCCCACCGGTGGCGGCAAGTCGATCACGTACCAGGTGCCTGCGCTCGTCCGTCCCGGCACGGGCCTCGTCGTCAGCCCCCTCATCGCGCTCATGCACGACCAGGTCGACGCGCTCATCGCCAACGGCGTCCGCGCCGCCTTCCTGAACTCCACGCAGAGCCCGGCCGAGCGCGCCGGTGTCGAGCAGGCGCTCCTCGACGGTGAACTCGACCTCATCTACGTCGCCCCCGAGCGGCTGTCCGTCCCCGCGACGACCGCGCTCCTGCAGCGCGCCCAGCTCAGTGTCATCGCGATCGACGAGGCGCACTGCGTGTCGCAGTGGGGTCACGACTTCCGCCCCGACTACCTCGCGCTCGGCGACCTCGCCGAACGGTTCCCCGGCGTTCCGCGCATGGCACTCACCGCGACCGCGACGCGCGCCACGCACACCGAGCTCACCGAGCGTCTGCACCTGCCCGATGCGCGCCACTTCGTTGCGAGCTTCGACCGGCCGAACATCCAGTACCGCATCGAGCCCAAGGTCGACATGCGTCGCCAGCTCGTGCAGTTCGTCCGCTCCCAGCCCGAGGGCTCCGCCGGCATCGTGTACGCGCTGAGCCGCAAGTCCGTCGAGCAGACGGCGGAGTATCTGCGGACGCAGGGTCTCGACGCCCTGGCCTATCACGCCGGGTTGGATGCCTCGATCCGCGCCCGGCACCAGTCACGCTTCCTGCGCGAAGACGGCGTCGTCATGGTCGCCACGATCGCCTTCGGCATGGGCATCGACAAGCCCGACGTCCGCTTCGTCGCCCACATCGACCTGCCGAAGTCCGTCGAGGGCTACTACCAGGAGACCGGTCGCGCCGGCCGCGACGGCGAGCCCGCGGTCGCCTGGATGGCCTACGGCCTCGGCGACGTTGTGCAGCAGCGCCGTCTCATCGACCAGTCGCCCGGTGACCGCACCTACAAGATGCGCATGGGGCAGCACCTCGACGCGATGCTCGGCCTCTGCGAGACGGTCTCGTGCCGACGCCAGAACCTCTTGAACTACTTCGGACAGTCGTCGGATGCCTGTGGCAACTGCGACACCTGCCTCACCAAACCCGACACCTGGGACGGCCTCATCGCCGCTCAGAAGCTCCTCTCGACGATCGTGCGACTTCAGCGGGAGCGGAATCAGGCGTTCGGCGCCGGGCACCTCATCGACATCGTCCGCGGCGCCTCGACCGAGCGCATCCGCCAGCAGGGGCACGACAAGCTCTCGACCTATGGGATCGGGAGCGACCTGTCCGAACAGGACTGGCGCTCGGTCGTGAGGCAGCTCCTGGCCCGCGGCATCCTGGTCGCACAGGGTGAGTACGGTGTCCTGACGGTCGGCGAGGCCGGCGCGGCGGTGCTCCGCGGCGCGGAGCCGGTGCCGCTGCGCCGCGACGTCCTCGGCCGCACCGGCGGCGGATCGACTCGCGCGAAGAAGCAGTCGGCCGCCGACGCGCTGCCCGAGGGTGACCGCGACCTCTTCGAGGCGCTCCGCGCGTGGCGTGCCGAGCAGGCGAAAGAGCAGGGCGTTCCCGCGTACATCGTCTTCGGCGATGCGACCCTGCGCGCCCTCGCCGAGCACCGTCCGACGTCGGTCGCCGACCTCGACGGCATCACCGGCATCGGTGCGAAGAAGCGCGAGGCGTACGGCGAGGCCGTCGTCGCCGTCGTCGCCAAAGCCTGAGCGAGTCTGAGCCGAGCCGGATCAGCCCTCCCGAAGCGCCCGCGTCATGCGGGTGAGCACGTCGAACGCCTGAGCTCGCTCCTGCGCAGACAACTCGGCAAGCATCCGATCCTCCACGGCTTTGACCGCGGTGCTCGCCTGCTCCCGACGCCGCAGCCCGGCGCCGGTCAGCGTGACCGGCAGCACACGACCCTCCACGGCCGTCGCCGGCCTCGTCACGAGACCCTCGCGCTCCAGCGTCTGCAGGAGGACGTTCATGCTCTGCCGTGTCACAAAGGCGCCCCGAGCGAGATCCGAGTTCGACGACCCGGGACGCTGCGCGAGGATCTCGAGGCACGAGTACGCGGTCACGGTCAGCTCGAGCGGGCGGAGGGCGTCCTCCATTGCGACCCGCAGCGCGGTCGCCGCTTCCTTCAGGAGATAGCCGAGCGACGTCGGCAGATCGATCTCGTCGGACTGGACCATGTCAGTATTCTGACATACACTCATCCATGTCAGATAACTGACACACGAAAGGATGCCTCATGCCCGCCATCGGACCCGACTTCATCTCCCTGCAGGTCAGCGACCTCGACGCTTCGCAGCGCTTCTACGAGCACTACCTCGGCCTCGTCCGCTCACCCGCCGGACCTCCCCACGCCGTCGTGTTCGACACCGCACCGATCGCCTTCGCACTGCGCGACATCGTGCCCGGCACCGACCTCGCCTCGGCCGCCCACCCCGGAATGGGAGCTGCGATCTGGCTGCGCGCGACCGACGTTCAGGACGTCCACGACGCCCTCGCCGCAGATGGTCACGAGATCGTCGCAGTGCCCATCGACGGTCCGTTCGGCCGGACGTTCACGTTCGCCGACCCGGACGGCTACCGGATCACCCTGCACGACAAGGCCTGAACCCCATCAGCTCCACACGTCAGGGGCGACCCGCACATCGGCGCCCGTCCGCGCCGACTCGCCGATCGCGAGACCCAGCAGGTGATCCTGGCAGGCGTCGGCCAGCGGATAGGGCTCCGCGCCGTCGCCGCAGGCCCATTGCCCGGTGAGCTCGAGCAACGACGCGACCGCGATGTCGTCCTCCGACAGGCGTGTTCCGACCCACGGGTTGCGGTAGACGATCCGCCCCTCGAAGGCGGCGGACACGACGTCGTTGCCTTCGAGGTTCAGGTCGACACCCGTCCGGCGGTAGGTGATCGGCGAGGTGATCACCTCGGTGCCCTCGAACCGGCGCACGGTGTCGTCGGTGAGTTCGCCGTGCGAGCCGCGGAGGACGATGCGCCGCGACAGGATCGGGTTCCACCACTGGTTGTCGACGAAGTCGTACAGGCCCATCCGACCATCGCCGAAGTCGAGTGTCGCAATCGTCGTCGTCCGATCCTTAGGCGAGACGTCGTCCGACCATCCGGCCGGCGTCAGTGGATCGACGAGTGGTGCGGTGAACGTCCGGGCCGACACCGTCGCCTCGGCCATGCCGGCATCCAGGAACATCCGGATCATAGAGGTCGCGTGGTACAGGTGCGTCGAAGAGACCTGCACCCCGCCGACGGTGCCGAGTGCGCCCGACCGCACCACCTCGAGGCGGGCGGCGTGCCCCGGCATGAGCATGTACTGCTCGGCGACCTGCACGAGCCGGCTCGCGCCGACGTCGTGCCACAGCTTCCGCAGGCCGTCGGCGTCGGGTGCCGGCGGCGTCTCGGCGAGCACGCGCACTCCGCGCTCCACGAGCTCGGTGATCACCCCGGGCATCGCCGGCCACGTCACGGAAGCGATCACGAAGTCCGGTCGGGCGGCGAGCAGGTCGTCGAGCGAGCGGTGGATCGGCACGTTCCAGCCGGCGACCCGTGCCGCCGACGCGTCGGAGCGGGCGAGGACGCCCACCGCCTGCAGCCGTTCGGGCGCCGCCGTGGCGATGCGCAGGAAGAACTCCGAGCGCCACCCCGTGCCGATGATCGCGAATCGTGTCGGCTCTGCCATGGGACCCCTTCGTCGTGACGCTCCGAAGCGGGGCGCCCCCGGCATCCTTCAGGTATGCCGCACAGGGGTCAACCCCGGTGCCTCACTCGCCGGAGCCGAGCTTCCCGGTCAGCCGGCCGTGGAAGGCGGATGCCGTGTCGTTCAACCCGACGATCGTCACCGTCGTGCCCATCCGCTCGTACTTGTTGACGATCGCGTCGAGGGCGGCGACGGTCGAGGCGTCCCACACGTGCGAGCGGGACATGTCGATCACGACGTTCGCCGGGTCGTCCGGGTACGAGAACTGCGTCGTCAGATCGTTGCTCGAGGCGAAGAACAGCTCCCCGTCGACCGCGTAGTGGGCGGTGGATGCCTCGGCATCCACCGTTCGCGTGACGGTCACGAAGTGCGCGACCCGACGGGCGAACATGATCATCGCTGCGATCACGCCGAGGACGACGCCGATCGCGAGGTTGTGGGTCCAGACGGTCGCGACGACCGTGATGAGCATGACGGCGGTCTCGCTCTTGGGCATCCGGCGGAGCGTCGCGGGGCGGATGCTGTGCCAGTCGAACGTGCCGATGCAGACCATGATCATGACCGCGACGAGGGCGGCCATCGGGATGATCGCCACGACGTCGCCGAGCGCGAGCACGAGGATGAGCAGGAACACGCCGGCGAGGAACGTCGAGATGCGCGTGCGAGCCCCCGAGGCCTTCACGTTGATCATCGTCTGTCCGATCATCGCGCAGCCGCCCATGCCGCCGAAGGCGCCCGACAGGATGTTCGCGGCGCCCTGACCCAGCGATTCGCGGGTCTTCGAGGAGTGCGTGTCGGTGATGTCATCGACGAGCTTGGCGGTCATGAGCGACTCGAGCAGTCCGACGACGGCCATCGCGAGGGCGAACGGGCCGATGATCTGCAGCGTCTCGAGCGTGAGCGGCACGTTCGGGATGAACAGGGACGGCAGGCTCTCGGGGAGCTCGCCCTGGTCGCCGACGGTCGGGACGTTCCACGCGAAGACGACGACGGCCGCGGTCAGCAGCACGATCGCGACCAGGGGGGCGGGCACGGCCTTGGTGAGTCGCGGCATCGCATAGAGGATGGCCAGGCCGACGGCGAGCAGCGGCCAGACGAGCCAGGGGATGCCGTCGCCGAACAGCTGCGGCAGCTGGGCGAGGAAGATCAGGATCGCGAGCGCGTTGACGAAGCCGACCATGACGCTGCGGGGGATGAAGCGCATGAGCTTCGCGACGCCCACGAGCCCGAGGACGATCTGGATGACGCCGCCGAGGAGGACGGTCGCGATGAAGTAGTCCATCCCGTACTCGCGGACGACGGGCGCGATGACGAGCGCGACGGCGCCGGTCGCCGCGGTGATCATCGCGGGGCGACCGCCGAGGAACGCGATCGCGACGGCCATGATGAACGACGAGAAGAGCCCGACCCGGGGATCGACGCCCGCGATGATCGAGAACGCGATCGCCTCGGGGATGAGGGCGAGCGCGACGACGAGTCCGGCGAGGACTTCGCGGGTCAGCAGGCGCGGACTGCGGAGGGCCTGCAGCACCGTCGGTTCGATGCGGGGGCGCGCGGGAGCGGTGGTGGTCATGATGGCTCCGTCGGGGAAGGGGTGTGCGCAGGCCCGAGGGCGGCGCGGAAGAATGGGGGGCGCGAAGATCGCGCACGACCAAACCTAACGTAACGTGAGGTTTGCTGTCCACTCGGAGGGAACCGGATGACCGACGACACGATGCGCATCGGCGAGGTCGCCGAGCGGACCGAGCTCTCGTTCCGCACCCTCCGCCACTACGACGAGATCGGCCTCGTCACTCCGTCCGCGCGGACCGACGGTGGCTTCCGTCTCTACACGGAGGGCGACGTCGCCCGTATCCTGCTCATCCGTCGCATGAAGCCGCTCGGCTTCACCCTCGACGAGATGCGGGAACTCCTCGAGGTCGTCGACGCGATGGCGGGCGGTGCCGACGACCCGCAGATCCGTGCCCGTCTCGACGGCGTCCGCGCCGAGGCCGCATCCCGGCGCGAGAAACTGCGCCGTCAGGTCGAGATGGCCGACGAGTTCCTCGACCAGCTCGAACGGATCTGACGGGTCTCAGACCGCGGTGACCTCGACGACGACCGACTGCTGAGGGTTCTGCACGGGCGGACGCAGGCCGACAGCGGCGAGCTGACGGCCGGTCAGCACGGTGTCGTGGTGCGCCCACTCGAGCGGCGACTGCGCGGGGGTCTCGACGATCCCGCCGGGGGTGACGAGCTGCACCCGGTAGACGCGATCCGCGTCGAGTCCCGGCAGTCGCACGCGGCCCGCCGGCGACGAGATGAGCGTCTGCGTCTGTGTGATCGTGAAGAAGGCGGATGCCGCGTCCTCCGCGACGACCCCGCGGACGTCGAGTCCGGGGTCGGCGACGTCCGCGTTCACCAGGCGGCCCGTGGCGACGAGGGGGCGCACCCGCTTGGCCAGGGCGACCCACGCGCCGACGGTCGCGGCATCCGTCTCGGACAGGGTCGTGACGTCCCATTCGATGCCGAAGTGGCCGAACAGAGCCACGGCGCCGCTGAGGCTGAGCGATACGGTGCGGCCGGTGGAGTGCACGTGCGGGGTGGTGAGGTGCATGCCCATCATCTCTGGCGGGACGACGAGCGCGGTGTAGCGCTGGTTCTCGAGGCGCTCGACGGGGTCGAGGCAGTCGCTCGTCCAGATGCGGTCGGTGCGGTCGAGGATGCCGAGGTCGACGCGCGCGCCGCCCGAGGCGCAGCTCTCGATCTCGAGGCCGGGGTGGGCGGCCTTGAGTTCGTCGATCAGGCGGTAGACGGCGAGGGTCTGCGCATGGACGCGGGCCGCACCGCCGGGGCCGGCGGCGGCGTCGACGAGGTCGCGGTTGTGGTCCCACTTGACGTACGAGATCGGGTACGCGGCGAGAATGTCGGAGATGACCTGGCGGATGTACGCGTACGCCTCGGGGTGCGCGAGGTTCAGCACCTGCTGCTGACGCGCGGACGGCGGTAGGTCGGTGCGCCCGCGGAGGATCCAGTCGGGGTGCGAACGGGCGAGGTCGCTGTCGGGGTTGACCATCTCGGGCTCGAACCAGAGGCCGAACTCCATCCCCTTCGCGACGACGTGGTCGGCGATGGGATGCAGGCCGTCGGGCCAGACGGTGTCGTCGACGTACCAGTCGCCGAGGCCCGCGGTGTCGTCGCGGCGGTGACGGAACCAGCCGTCGTCGAGGACGTAGCGCTCCACGCCGATCTCGGCCGCCGCATCGGCGAGGGCGACGAGCTTGGGCAGGCGGTGGTCGAAGTAGACCGCCTCCCACGTGTTGAGGGTGATCGGCCGGGGGCGGGTCGGGTGCTGAGGGCGTGCTCGCCACTCTTCGTGGAATCGCACCGCGAGCTCGTCGAGGCCGTTTCCCCAGGAGCCGAGCAGTTCGGGCGAGGAGATCTCCTCGCCCTGCGCGAGACGGATCTCGCCGGGCAGGTAGAGCTCGCCCGCCCCGAGGAAGGACTCGCCCGTCGGCATCCGCTCCGCGAAGATCCGGGAGTTGCCGCTCCAGGCGAGGTGCGCGCCGTGCACGGTGCCGCGCTCGAACCCGAACCCGGGCGTCCCGGCGGCCAACAGCAGGGTGAAGTCCGCCCCCGGACGGCCGCGACGCGACTCCCTCACGTGCGTGCCGAACGTGAGCTCATGGCGTTGCGCCGAGCGCTCCCGCAGGTGGCGCCCCGTCGTGTCGAGGATCTCGGTCGCGTCCCACGGCAGCGGCAGCGTCGTGTGCAGGGCCTGCACCGTGTAGACACCCGCGCCGTCGTTGCGGACCGTCGTCCGGGCCCGCACGAGACCGGATGCCGTGACCCGCAGCTCGTACCGGGCCGACAGCTGCATCTCGCTGTCCGTGAAGTGTAGCTCGAGGGTGTTCTCGGTCGCCCTCAGGTCGGTCAGCGCGAAGAGGGCGCCGACGTCCTCGCCGTCGCGGTGACCCTCCAGGGTCGGCGTTCCCGCCCAGCCGGATGCCGCGGTTCCGACCACGCCGAGGCGCACCGTGCGGTCGAGCCCGCCCGAGACCCGCTGCAGACGCGAGGCGGTCGCGAGCGAGACGAGCGTCTCGTGCGGCACATCGCCGAGATCCGCGCCCCAGTGGGCGATGGCCGGGGCGGTGTCGGGCTGCAGGTCGACGACGACGCTGGTGCCGCCGGAGCGGAGGTGGATGACGGTCTCGTCAGAGGGGAGAACGGGCATTCCTCAAGTCTGGCAGTCGCCGTCCGTGAACGTGCACACACTGCGCGTCTTCCGCCCGTCTGAACGCCCCGGGACACCCCGGGTGTAGGCGCAGCACAAGTCGCACAGACCACGTCGGAGGCCACGCTTGTCTCCCTTCCACAATGCAGTTGGCGTGCTGTTGGAGGACTCCTACGGTGAATGTCGAACTTCCCTGTCCCGTCGCCCCGACCGGGCGTCCTCAGAAAGGCCAGTGATGACCGACACCGTCGTCCGCTCCTCCACTCCCGCCGCCGACAAGCGCACCCCCGCCGGAGGCGCTCCGACCGCGCCGCACAGCGCCGACGAGGCGCACGAGCCCCGCATCGACATCGACGCCGTGGGCGCGATGCTCCGTGGCACCTGGGGCGAGACCCGCCTGACCGTCCGCGAGCTCCTCAAGGACCCCGCCTACTGGCGTGTCGACGGCCAGAGCGTCGCCGAGCATCGCGAGCGCGTCATGGGTCAGGTCAGGTTGCTGGCGAAGAACAGCGGGTCCACGCGTGCGCTCCCGAAGGAGTACGGCGGCGACGAGGACAACGGTGCCAACCTCGCCGGCTTCGAGGAGCTCGTCGTCGCCGACCCGAGCATGCAGATCAAGGCGGGTGTGCAGTGGGGCCTGTTCGGCTCGGCCGTCCTGCAGCTGGGCACCAAGGAGCACCACGACAGGTGGATCCCCGACATCCGCGACGCCAAGCTCCCCGGCGCCTTCGCCATGACCGAGATCGGCCACGGGTCGGATGTCGCGGCGATCGGCACGACGGCCACGTACGACCCCGAGACCGAAGAGTTCGTCATCCACACGCCGTTCCGCGCGGCGTGGAAGGACTACCTCGGCAACGCCGCCGTCTACGGCCAGGCCGCGACCGTGTTCGCGCAGCTCATCACGAAGGGCGTGAACCACGGCGTGCACTGCTTCTTCGTCCCCATCCGCACGACCGACGGCGAGCTGCTCCCCGGCGTGCAGAGCGAGGACGACGGCGTCAAGGGCGGGCTGAACGGCATCGACAACGGCCGCCTCGCCTTCGATCACGTGCGTGTTCCCCGGACGAACCTGCTCAACCGCTACGGCGACGTCGCTCCCGACGGCACCTACTCGAGCCCGATCGAGAGCACCGGACGCCGCTTCTTCACGATGCTCGGCGCCCTCGTGCAGGGCCGTGTCTCGCTCGACGGCTCGGCCACGATCGCGTCCTCGCTCGCCCTGCACATCGCGCTGACGTACGCCAACCAGCGCCGCCAATTCGACTCGGGCGCGGGCACCGACGAGGTCGTGCTGCTCGACTACGGCAAGCACCAGCGGCGCCTCCTGCCCCTGCTCGCCCAGAACTACGCGCAGTACTTCGCGCACGACGAGCTGCTCCGCACCTTCGACGGCGTCTTCAGCGGCAGAGTCGACACCCCGGCCGAGCGGGAGAACCTCGAGACCCTCGCCGCCGCTCTCAAGCCCCTCAGCACGTGGAACGCCCTGAACACGATCCAGGAGGCCCGCGAGGCCTGCGGCGGGTCGGGCTTCATGGCCGAGAACCGCCTCGTCGGACTCCGCTCGGACCTCGACGTCTACGTGACCTTCGAGGGCGACAACAACGTCCTCCTGCAGCTCGTCGGCAAGCGTCTGCTCGCCGACTTCGCGAAGCAGTTCAAGGGGGCGGATGCCGCGACCCTCGCGAAGTTCGCCGTCGGCCAGACCGCGGGCAAGGTCTTCCACGGGGCGGGCCTGCGGAGCCTCGGTCAGACTGTCGCCGACTTCGGGTCGACCGCCCGCTCGGTCGAGCTCGGTCTGCGCGCCGAACAGCAGCACGAGCTGCTCGCCGGACGCGTCGAGCAGATGGTCGCCGACATCGCGGGTGCGCTGCGCCCGGCATCCAAACTGCCCTCCGACAAAGCTGCCGCGCTGTTCAACCAGCACCAGGCCGAGCTCATCGAAGCGGCGCGGGCGCACGGCGAGCTGCTGCAGTGGGAGGCGTTCTCGGATGCCGTGAAGGGCACCGAGAACGAGAGCACGCGTCAGGTCCTCACCTGGCTGCGCGACCTCTTCGGTCTGCACCTCATCGAGAAGCACCTCGCGTGGCACCTCATCAACGGGCGGCTGTCGACTCAGCGCGGCGCGGCGGTGTCGAAGTACATCGACCGGCTGTGCGCGCGACTGCGTCCGCACGCGCAGGACCTCGTCGATGCGTTCGGCTTCGCCCCCGAGCACGTGCGGGCTCCCATCGCGTCGGGCGTCGAGCGTCAGCGTCAGGACGAGGCCCGCGCGCACTACGCGGACCTCGCGGCGCGCGGCGAGGCGCCTATCCCGGAGAAGTCGCTCAAGAAGAAGAAGTGAGCGTCGGAGGCCGTCGGTAGCCTGAGCGCGTGGACATGCGACTCGGGCCCGACGGCCTCCTTCGTTGCGGCTGGGTCGGGGACGACGCCGAGTATCGGAGATACCACGACGAGGAGTGGGGCCGCCCGCTGCGCGGCGATCGCGCTCTCTTCGAGAAGATGAGCCTCGAAGGGTTCCAGGCGGGGCTCTCGTGGATCACGATCCTCCGCAAGCGCCCGCGCTTCCGCGAGGTGTTCGCCGGCTTCGAGCCCGCGACCGTGGCCGCCTTCGACGAGTCCGACGTCGAGCGGCTCATGGGCGACGCGGGCATCATCCGCAACCGGGCGAAGATCCTCGCCACCATCGGCAACGCACGGCTCGTCACCGAGATGGCCCCCGGCGAGCTCGACGCGTTCATGTGGTCGTTCGCCCCGGCATCCCATCGCCGGCCGTCCTCGTTCGCCGAGGTCCCCGCAACGACGACGGAGTCCGACGCGATGTCCCAGGCCCTCCGCAAGCGGGGGTTCCGATTCGTCGGCTCCACGACGATGTACGCGCTCATGCAGTCCTCGGGCATGGTCGACGACCACGTCGTCGGATGCCACCGCGCCGCAGACTGACGACGTTGCAGAAGTGGGGAGGAGTCCCCATGGGCGACTCGGCGACGAGTCGGTAGCGTCGATGCCGATCGGGGGTGACGATGAGCGACGTGCAGTTGGACCTGGCGGAGTTGGCCGCAGCCAGAGACCGCGCGATCGCCGCATACGACACCTTCTCGTCGGCGGATGCGGTGAGCGGGGACCTCGCCGACCTCACCGGCGAGGCACGGCTGGCGGACAAGGTCCGAGACTTCGCGGCGAACTGGGACTACAACCGCGGAAATCTCGAAGACCAGCTCGTCACCGTCCGCGATCTGCTCACGGCGATCGTCGACTCCTTCACGGAGCTCGACGCAGAGGGGGGACGTCAGCCGTGAGCGCGTTGTCGGTGGAGTTCGAGGACCTCTTCGACGGCCGTCCCGACGACCTCGAGGGTCGGGCTCGGGACCTGGGCCGGACGGCCGAGGCGATCGCTTCGGCGGCCGTCGCGCTCCGGAACCTCGTGCAGCAGCAGCACAGCCTGTCGACGGATGCCGCGGGCACCGCCTCGAGCGAGGCTGCCGCCGGACTGCAACGCGCGCAGGATCGATATCAGGGGACGTCGACTGCGCTCGTGACCTACGCGGTGGAGTTGGGGGACATCCAGCGCGAGGCGCGCGCGGCCATCGAAGAGGGTGACGCGCACCTCAGTCAGATCCCGCTGCAGGAGGCGGAGGTCCACGACCTCGAGAACGCGCTCACGCTCGCCATCGCGAAGGGCGAGTCGACGAGCACCATCGAGGACCGCCTGGGGGAGGCGCGCTCGGCTCTCAGCACCGCGATGGGGGGCGCCGAGGATGCACGACAGGCCCTCAACTCGGCGCGGCGGCGACTGTGGGACGCCGCCGACCGCGCCGGCGAACAGATAGCCACGGCGATCGAGGAGGGCGCCGACTCGTTCGGCGACAACTGGAACCAGTTCTGGGAGGGCGTCGGCGAGGTGTTCGCCATCGTCCGGGACTGGGCCGAAGGGGTGCTCGCGGCGATCGTCTTCGAGCTGGCGGAGCTGGTCAGCGCTCTCGTCTCGGCCGCGGTCGTCGCGGTGATGATCCTCGTCGGCGTGCTGGTGCTCGGCTTCGTCTACCTGACGTTGGGCGGCGCGGGCCTGCTCCTGCTCATCGCTCTCGTCTCGGCATCCCTCATATCGATGGCGATCCGCGAGCTCATGGCGCCACCGGTCGTGCAGCGCACGGACCGCTTCGAGGTGTCCGACGACCTCGAACCCCGCGACTACCGCGACCTGTTCGGCGAACTGGCCGCGCAGGACGGTGCCGGCGGCGAGGAGTACACCGAGATCCGGGTCGTGGCGGTGCGGGACGGGTCCGGCGAGACCGTCGCCTGGCGTGTCCAGCTGCCGAGCACACAGCAGTGGTCGCCCTCCAACACCGACGGAGCGCTCAACGACCTCCGCACCGACGTGATGCTTTCGATGTTCCCCGAGCTGCAGACGCAGTACGAGCAGGCCGCCTGGCAGGCGATGACGGATGCCGGTGTCTTCCAGAGCGACGCCCCGATCATGTTCACCGGGTGGTCGCTGGGCGGGATGATGGCGGGCGAGATGGCGACGGACCCGCGGGTGTCGGACCGCGTCGAGTCCGTCGTGACGGCAGGCTCGGCGATCGACAAGCACTACAGCGACATGCCTCCCGACGTCCGTGTGACGCAGTTCAACAACGGCATCGATCCGGTGCACACGCTCGAGTTCTTCGGGCTCGGAATCGAGGACTACGTCCGGCTGGACCAGGACTGGCAGACGTACCGGCCCCTCAGCTGGCCGATGCACGATGCCACGATGTACGGCGATGCCGCCGAGCGGTATCTGCCCGAACCGCGGCCCGGGGACGACATCTTCTTCGCGGGTGCGGGAGACTCGGGCAGCGAAGAGGTCTACGTCGCCGAGTACACCCGAGGATCGTGAGGTTCGCATGCCCCGTCAGCGCCGCCCCCTGACCGTGTTCGCCGTCGCGGCGATCACGCTCTGCGCCGGAGCGCTCGGCCTCTCCGGATGCGCCGCATCCGCGGACCCCGACACGGCGGGGCTCGAAAGCGAGCTCGCGTCGGTCGGGGGAGTCAACGGCGCGTTCGTGTGGACGACGCATCCGAACGCACCGTGGGTGACCCGCGTGCAGGTGATGCTGTTCCTCGACGACCCCTCGGATGCCGGAGTCGTCGACGCCGTGCGCGCCGCCGCCCCCGTGCTGTCGGCCGATGATGCCGTCGCCGACGCGGATGCGGTGGCGCTGACGTTCATCGACGGTCAGCGCGGCGACTACACGGCCCGCGGTGAGGCGAACCGCGACGTCATCGGCCTCGCGCCCGAGATCGCGTCCACCCTCGGTGTGACCGATGCCGGCAAGCGTCAGCTGCTCGTCTCGCCCGACGAACTGCGGGCGCTCGCCGGTACGGAGTGAGCGTGATGGCACGGCTCGCCTTCGCTCTGCCGGGGACCTGGCTCGCGATAGATCCGCGAGACGAAGAAGCATCCTTCGACCGAGTGGATGCCGCCGTTCGAGACGTCGTGGGCGTGGCCGACGATGCCGCCGCGGCCCGTCGGCGGCTGCGCGATCAGCTCCGGACTGTGGTCGGGTCGGCCCGGGCGTCGGGGGCGCAGGGCGTCTTCCTCTGCCTCGAGGTCGCGCCGGGGGTGCGGTTGCCCGCGACGCTCACGGTGCACGCGCCCTCGGCGATGTCCATGACCCCCGCGATCGGCACCGCGTCGGCCGCCGTGCTCGACACCCTTCATCGCAGCCTCCAGACGCTGGAGGTGGCGGGTATCGACACCGCCGTTCGCGTGCCGACACCCGACGGGGGAGCGCTGCGCATCCACCGGCGCATCGACGAGACGGTCGAGGGGGCGTCCGTCGAGGCGCCGCCCGTCGAGACGCCAGTGCAGCGGCTGGAGGTCGATTACTGGTTCGCCGTCCCCGGGCTCCAAGCGCGTCGTGCTCGCGAGCTTCGGGGCGCCGCTCGGACACCTGCACGACGCGATGCTGAACCTCTTCGACTCGATGGCCGCAGCGGCGAGGTTCGAGTCCGCCGCGCCGAGCCTTGCCCCGTGAGGTCTGCTCCCGGGATCATGTGGAGACGGCGACCGGGAGGCAGACATGACGGGGTACGAGATCACCGAGATCGGCGGGCTCGATCAGTGGCGCGACCACTTCGGCGGCTTCGCGCCGGCGCGCTCGCGTGACGGTCGACGCGTCGTCGATCACGAGCTGGCGATGCAGTACATCGGGTTGACCGCCAACGCCCTCGAACCGGGGGAGGAGGCCGGCTACTGGCACACCCACTCCGAGGTCGAGGAGCTCTACGTCTTCCTCGAGGGTCGGGGTCAGATGGGACTCGACGACGACCTCGTCGAGGTCGGTCCAGGCTCCGTCGTCCGGGTCGGCCAGGGCGTGTGGCGCACGTGGCGCGCCCACCCCGAGAGCCCCGGTCAGCTCCGCTGGCTGTGCATCCGCGCCGGCGGGGAGGAGCTCCCCGAGGTGCCGTCGGATTCGACGCGCGCCGAGCGGCCGATGCCGTGGTCCGCGCCGGAGGCGTGAGCCGTGGCATCCGATCGTCACGTCGCCGACGCGCACGACGTCATCCGCGTCGTCGGGGCGCGTGAGAACAACCTCAAGGACGTCGACGTCGAGATCCCCAAGCGACGCCTGACGGTGTTCACCGGCGTGAGCGGATCGGGCAAGTCCTCGCTCGTGTTCGGCACGATCGCCGTCGAGTCCCAGCGCCTCATCAACGAGACCTACCCGACCTTCGTGCAGCAGTTCATGGCGCAGCTGAGCCGCCCCGACGTCGACGGACTCGAGAACATCAGTCCCGCGATCATCGTCGACCAGGAACGCATGGGGGCCAACGCGCGCTCGACGGTCGGCACCGTGACCGACGCCTATGCCATGCTCCGCCTGCTCTTCAGCCGCCTCGGCGAGCCGCACATCGGATCGCCGCAGGCCTTCTCGTTCAACATCCCCTCCGCGCCGGGATCCGACACCGTCACCGGTGGCATGTGCCCGCGCTGCGAGGGGCTCGGCGAGGTGAGCGACGTCGACCTCGACGAACTCTTCGACAGCTCGAAGTCCCTGTCGGAAGGCGCGATCACCGTGCCCGGCTACAACGTCGACGGCTGGATGGTGCGCATCTTCACCGAGTCCGGGTTCCTGGATGCCGCCAAACCGATCGCGTCGTATTCGCCACAGGAGCGCGCGGACTTCCTCTACAAGGAGCCCACCAAGGTGAAGCTCCAGAACATGAACATGACCTACGAGGGTCTCGTTCCGAAGATCACGAAGTCGTTCCTGCAGAAGGATCGCGAGGCTCTGCAGCCGCACATCCGTGCGTTCGTCGATCGGGCGGTCAAGTTCCTGCCGTGCCCGGAGTGCGGCGGCAGCCGTCTCAACGCCGGCGCCCGCTCGTCGAAGATCGGCGGGGTCGACATCGCCGAGGTCTCCGCGATGCAGATCACCGATCTGTCGGCCTGGCTCGACAGCGTCGACCCGACGTCGATCGGTCCGCTGCTGTCGTCGCTCAAACGGGTCATCGCCTCGTTCATCGACATCGGCCTCGGCTACCTGTCGCTCGACCGCTCGTCGGGGACGCTGTCGGGCGGCGAGGCGCAGCGCACGAAGATGATCCGTCATCTCGGTTCCGCGCTGACCGACGTGACCTATGTCTTCGACGAGCCCACCGCGGGCCTTCACCCGCACGACATCCAGCGGATGAACGACCTGCTCCTGCTGCTGCGCGACAAGGGCAACACCGTGCTCGTCGTCGAGCACAAGCCCGAGGTCATCGCGATCGCCGACCACGTCGTCGACCTGGGACCGCAGGCGGGCTCGCGCGGCGGGCAGATCATGTACGAGGGGGATGTCGCGGGTCTGCGCGCCTCCGGCACGCTCACGGGCCGGCACCTCGACCACCGCGCGGCGCTCAAGACGAGCACGCGCACCGCGACCGGCTCGCTGCCGATCCGCGGTGCGACCCAGCACAACCTCACGGGCGTCGACGTCGACATCCCGCTCGGCGTGCTGACCGTCGTCACGGGTGTCGCCGGCTCGGGCAAGTCGTCCCTCATCCACGGGAACGTCCCCGGATTCGATGACGTCGTCGTCGTCGACCAATCGCCCATCAAGGGTTCGCGCCGGTCGAGCCCCGCGACGTACACCGGCGTGCTCGACGCGATCCGGACCGCGTTCGCCAAGGCCAACGGCGTGAAGGCCTCGCTGTTCAGCGCGAACTCCGAGGGCGCGTGCCCCGCGTGCAAGGGGCTCGGCGTGATCATCACGAACCTGGGCTACACCCAGAGTGTCGAGACGCGCTGCGAGGTGTGCGACGGGTCCGGGTTCAGCGACGCCGTCCTGGAGTACACCCTCGACGGCAAGAACATCGCCGAGGTCCTCGCGATGTCGGCCGAGGAGGCCCACGGCTTCACGACGGGGTCGGCCAAGACGACGCTCGCCCGGATGATCGACGTCGGCCTCGGCTACATCACGCTCGGTCAGGCGCTCAACACCCTGTCCGGAGGTGAGCGCCAGCGGCTGAAGCTCGCGATCGCCATGGCGAAGAAGGGGGCGGTGTACGTCCTCGACGAGCCGACCACGGGTCTGCACCTCGCCGACGTCGACAACCTGCTGTCGCTTCTCGACCGATTGGTGGATGCCGGCAACTCCGTCATCGTCATCGAGCACCATCAGGCGGTCATGGCGCACGCCGACCACCTCATCGACCTCGGTCCGGGCGCGGGACGGGACGGCGGACGGGTCGTGTTCGAAGGGACGCCGGCGGCACTGGTGAAGGAGCGGTCGACGCTGACGGGAGAGCACCTCGCACGGTACGTCGGCGCGGTCTGAACCGCCTCGGCACGGCCGAACCCACGAGCATAGATGGGGAGAACTCCCCACGTCACGCGCTCGCCCGATATTCGTCTCTCGCTTAGTCTTTATGGCGTCCACACGCCGTGGCAGTCGGTCTTCTCACCGGCCGCCACGGTTCTGCATGCATGACTGCCTCGGGGGAAGTCAGAACACTCATGAAGTCGTTCACCTGGCTGCGTTCTCGGCCCAAGACGTTCGCCTCGATCGGTGCGGTGACGGCCGCGGTTGTCGCTGTCAGCGTCCTCGCCCTGACCTACGACGGTGAGCCGACGACCGAGGTCGAGCTCAACGACGGCGGTGTCTGGCTCACCAAGCAGACGAGCTTGCTCGTCGGACACTTCAACAACGAGTCGCGCGTGCTCGACGGGGGTCTTCGCACGCTGTCGGCGGACTACGACATCCAGCAGGCCGGCAACCGGGTCCTCGTCACGGACGAAGCAGAGAACACCGCCACCGCGATCGACCCGTCACGGGTCGTGCTCTCGGACAGCGCCGACATCCCCTCGGGCGCGAACGTGGTGCTCGGCGGCCCCACCGTCGCGACGATCGACGAGGACGGCGCCCTGCGTGCCGCCCCCTTCACCTCGATCGCCGCGGTCGGCAAGGAAGCCGGCGATCCGATCGCGAAGCTCGGTCGCGGCGCCGCGGTGACCGTCAGCACCGCCGGCGTCGTCTACGCCGTCTCGGCGAAGTCCGGCAAGATCTTCGCCTACGGCCCCAACGCCGAGGGCACCTACGTGCAGACCGCCGAGCGCGAGCTGGAGGGCATCGATAAGGACGACGAGCTCTCGATCACCTCCGTCGGCGGAGTCAGCGTGGTCCTCGACCAGACCACCTCGATGCTCTACTCGACCGACGGCCTCCAGGCCGAAGTGCCGGGCGACGCGGTTCTCCAGCAGCCCTCCAACGCGACCGACACCGTGACGCTCGCGACGCCGTCGCAGCTCGTCCGCGTGCCCCTGGGCGGCGGCGACCTCGTGACGAAGGATGCCGGCAGCGGCGGCGGTGCCCCGGCTCAGCCGGTGTACGTCGCGGGGTGCGCGTACGGTGCCTGGTCGGGCACCGGCGCCTTCGTGCGCGACTGCACGGGCGACGGCGACGACGTGCAGAAGACCATCAAGGGTGTCAAGAAGTCCAGCCAGCTCCGGTTCCGCGTGAACCGGGACGTTGTCGTCCTGAACGACATCTTCGGCGGATCGGCGTGGATGGCGAGCGACGCACTGCAGCAGGTCGACAACTGGGAGGACATCACTCCTCCCGAGGGCGAGGGTGAGGAGGAGGAGGAGACGACGGAGGAGACCATCCAGTCGACCCTCCCCGAGCGCACCGAGCAGAACACGGCTCCCGTCGCCGAGAACGACCGCTACGGCGTCCGTCCGGGTCGCACGACGGTCCTCCCCGTCCTCGAGAACGACCTCGACGCCGATGGCGACGTCCTCGTTGCGAAGGTGGTCACGCCCCCGTCGGTCGGGAAGGTGACGCCGATCTACGACGGCACCGCCCTGCAGATCGCCATGCCCGATGACGCGAGCGGAACCACCTCGTTCACCTATGAGGTCTCCGACGGTCGCGGCGGCAAGGACTCGGCGCGCGTCGCGCTCACCGTCCGGCCGTTGAGCGAGAACTCCCCGCCGGTCCAGAAGCGCAAGACCGCGATCACCGTGGAGACGGGGGGCGTGGTCTCGTACAACGTGCTGACTGATTGGGTAGACCCCGACGGGGACGACATCTTCCTGCAATCTGTCACCCCCGACGGCGGCGACGAGGCCGAGTTCACCTCTGACGGCCAGATCACCTACCGCGCGATCGGCGGCACGCAGGGGCGCAAGGACGTGCCCATCGCGGTATCCGACGGCAGCGAATCCGCCCAAGGCATCGCACGGTACGACATCCGCCCCCTCGGAACTACCCTCCCGGTCACGAACGCAGACCACGTCGTGACGCGCCCCGACCGGCCGGCCACCGTTCGGCCGCTGACGAACGACACGAGCACCGGCAACGAGCAGCTCCGCCTCACCCGCGTCGACGACGTCGAGGGCGGCACCGTCACCCGCGACTACCCCGACAAGTCCTTCACGTTCCAGTCGTCGAAGACGGGGACTTACTACGCGACCTACCTGGCGTCGGCCGGCGCGAACTCCGCCCCCGGCATCGTGCGCATCGACGTCCTGCCCGAAGAGGATGTCGACGTCGCACCGATCGCCGTCCGCGACGTCGCGCTCCTGCCGGCCGGCGGCGACGTGCTCGTCAATGTGCTGGGCAACGACACCGACCCGGCGGGCGGCGTTCTGGTCGTTCAGTCCGTGGCCGTCGATGAGGACGCGGGTGTGGCCGCGGCCGTGCTCGGGCATGAGACCGTCCGCGTCAGCGACCAGGCGTCGCTCGACAAGCAGGTCCGCTTGACGTACACGATCTCGAACGGATCGCAGTCGGCCGAGGGCGAGATCATCGTCATCCCGGTGCCGGCGCCCGAGAAGCTCCGTCCCCCCATCGCCGTCGACGACGAGGTCGTCGTACGTACCGGCGACGTCGTGACCATTCCGGTGATGGACAACGACTACAGCCCGAACAACGACGAGATCCAGATCTCGCCCGAACTCGTGCCGCCGCTCGTCGACGATGCGGACGGCGACCTCTTCGTCTCCGAGGACACGCTGCGCTTCCGCGCCGGGCCGGAGCCGAAGACGGTCAACGCGACGTATGAGGTCGAGGACTCCAGCGGCCAACGCGACGCCGGTTACGTCACGATCCGGATCCTGCCCCGCGACGACACGTCGAACGCCGCGCCGCGACCGCGCGACGTGACGGTCCGCACGCTCAGCGGGTCGGCGGTCACGGTTCCCGTCGACCTGAACGGGATCGACGCGGACGGCGATTCCGTCGAGCTCGTGGGTCTCGCATCCTCGCCGAAGAAGGGCCGGGTGTCTGCGATCGAGGCTGGCTCCTTCACTTACACCGCTTTCGAAGATGCGGTCGGTGTCGATCGGTTCCAGTACCGGGTACGCGACGCTCTCGGCAAGGAGGCGACAGCATCCGTTCAGATCGGCATCGCCCCGGCCCCGACGACCAACCAGGCTCCGTACGCAGTGCGCGACACGATCACGATGCGGCCTGGGCGCACGGTCGCCGTCGACGTGCTGAAGAACGACTCCGACCCCGACGGTGACAAGTTCACGTTCGCCAAGAACGCGGTGGAGGTCCCCGACGTCGCGGGGCTCAGCGCGAAGGTCTCAGGACAGCAGTTGCTCATCACCGCGCCTGAGAACCCGATGCAGACGAGTGTCGTCTACACGATCGCCGACGAGCGCGGGCTCCGCGCGACGACGTCCGTGCAGATCACGGTCGACCCCGATGTCCCTCTCGCCCGTCCGATAGCGCGAGACGATCGCGTCCTCCCCGACCAGGTGAAGGAAGACGGCACCGTGACGGTCGATGTCCTCGCCAACGACGATGACCCCGACGGCACAAGGTCTGCCCTTGAGGTGTCGCTTGGCAAGGGCGGAGAAAATGCGCGTGTCGGATCAGGCGGTCGCGTCAGCTTGACCGTGACCGATCAGCGTCAGCTCATCACGTATCTCGTCAAGGACGAGGACGACCAGGTCGCTGCAGCATTCATCCACGTTCCGGCGCTCGTTGATCTTCCGCCCACCCTTCTCTCGACCGAGGGCGTGACTGTCAAGAGCGGCGAGTCGATCGACCTGCCCCTGTCGAAGTACGTACGCGCTTCGGGTGGCGGCAATGTCGTGATCACCGAGACCGAGAAGGTCTCGGCGGCACACAGCAACGGGGCGAGCCTCGTCAAGGACGAGTCGACGCTCACCTACACCTCTGCGGAGCGCTACTTCGGCTCTGATGCACTGACCTTCGAGGTCACCGACGGCTCCGGGCCCGATGATGACACCGGCCGCAAGGCGACGTTGACCATCCCCATTACGGTGTTGCCTCCCGACAACGAGCCGCCCACGATGACGGGTGCGTCGATCTCTGTCGCCCCCGGCGAAGATGCCACGACTCTCGGTCTGCGGGAATTGACGTCGGACCCCGACCCGGGCGACATGGAAAAACTGAAGTTCTCCCTCGCATCCGATGCACCTTCGGGCGTGAATGCATCGATCGACGGGCAGACGCTGCAGGTCTCGGCGCAATCGGATGTCAAGAAGGGGACCCGGTTCTCTCTGACCGTTCGCGTCACCGACGGCGAGACCGAGCCCGTCGAGGCCAACATTCAGGTCACGGTCACTGCGTCTACCCGCGAGCTCCCCTCGGTCAACGACGACGTCGTGCGACAGGCAGACCAGGGTGAGACCGTCTCGGTCAACGTGCTCCGCAACGACGTCAATCCGTTCCCGGAAAAAGCGCTCGAAATCGTGAAGACCCAGATCGAAACGGGTGACGTCACGAGCGTGAACGTGTCTGGCCCCAACGTAAACGTGACCACGGCGAAGGAGTTCGTCGGCAACGTCGTCGTGCGCTACACCGTGCAGGATGCGACGGGCGATGCCGATCGACGCGTTGACGGCCGCATCCGCATAACCGTCCAGGGGCGACCGGACGCACCCGGCAAGCCCACCGTTACGACTGTCCGAAGCCGGACGGTGGTTCTCAGCTGGACCCCGCCGGTGGACAACGGCCGTCGGATCTCGGGGTACACGGTCACGTCGACAGCGGGTGGGTACGCAAGGGAATGCCCGTCCACGACGTGCACTCTCGACGGGCTCACGAACAACGTCGAGTACAACTTCGTCGTGACAGCGACCAACAGCGTCGGCGAGTCCGAGCCGTCGGTTCCGTCCGAGACCGCGCGTCCCGACGTCCGTCCAGACCAGCCTGCGCCTCCCGCGCTCGCGTTCGGCGACCGCAGTCTCGACGTCACGTGGAAGACGCCGGCCACCGAGGGATCGCCGGTCGAGAGCTACACGCTTGAGATCTCGCCCGCGCCGCCTTCGGGCGTCGCACAGAAGACAGGCGTGACCGGGAACAAGCTGAAGTGGGACGGTCTGCAGAACGGTACCGAATACCAGGTCCGGGTTCGCGCGCATAACCGCGCACCCGAGCCGTCGGACTTCTCACAGTGGTCCGCGGGAGAGATCCCGGCCGCGCCGCCCGCAGCAGCGGGCGCTCCAACGGTGGCCCGCCTCGAGCCGGTCGGCAACCGGGCGCAGATGCGTGTCTCGTGGAACGCACCGGCCAACAACGGCGACGCCATCGCGGGCTACGAGCTGAGCGTCATCCGCGGCGGCAGCGTCATCCAGAAGATCTCCGTCGCGGCCGGCCAAACCAGCCAGGCGGTCGTCGTCGACACTTCCGAGACGAACTACACCTACAGCGTCCGGGCGAAGAACAAGGCTGGGTGGGGCAAGATGAGCCCGCAGTCGGCTCCGCGCCGTGCCTTCACGCCGCCGGGTGCTCCGTCTGGTGTCACCGCGGGCGAGGGCGACAACCAGGTCACAGTCCAATGGCAGCCGGCCGCGTCGAACGGTGCCACCGCGAACGAGATCCAATACCAGTACAACGTGAACGGCGGCGGGTGGCGTGCCGATTGGGTCGCGGGCGGCGGTTCAGGAACGTCCGGCACGATCGGCAACGGTGTGGTCAACAACAACGGCACATACACCGTTCAGATTCGGGCTGTGGCCACCGCGGACGGCACGACCTACGAGGGACCCGCGTCGGCTGCATCCAACCAGGTCGCGCCGTACGGGCAGATCGGCAACCCGGGCGCATCAGCCTCTGCCGGCGCTACCAACGTCAACGTGAGTTGGTCCCTGCCGACTGCGAATGGGCGTCCCGTCTCCGCCACGGTCAACATCAGCGGTGCAGTCAACGAGACGTTCCAGGTGACCGGCGACGGGTCGCGCTCGTACAACCCCGGGTACAGCAAGAAGGTCGAGATCAATGTCGTCGCCCGGTCCGATGGGAGTCGGGACACGAGCGCGACGGCGTCGGCTACGACTCAGGACGCGCCGCCGCCGCCGAAGCCTCGCGTCTGGGTCACGCGCGGCGATTATGTCTCGGGCTGCGTGAACGGGTGCTACAAGTTCGTCGTCAACACGGAGAACTTCGACGGGGGACGGTACACCGTGGCCTGCAAGTACAGCGGCGGCAATGTCAGCGACAACTTCTACGCATACGACATCCCCTCTAACGGTTCGAAGCAGATCGAGTGCTGGCTCGGTGCCGACGGGTACGACGTCTGGGTCGACCTACAGGGCTGGGGTGGGGCCGTCGACACCGAGAAGCAACCCTGGCCGCGTGGATGACGTGACCAACGATTTCGAGAGCAAGGACTGAACGAATGAGCATGACCCCTGAACAGGCGGCCTGGTTCCGCGACACGTTCACGCGACTCGTCGACAACGTCGACCAGGCGCTGATGGGCAAGCGTGAGGTCGTGGGCCTCGTGCTGGCGGCGATGCTCGCCGAAGGTCACGTCCTCCTCGAGGACGCGCCGGGCACGGGCAAGACGAGCCTCGCGAAGGCACTCGCGGCGAGCGTGCAGGGGTCGTCGACCCGCATCCAATTCACGCCGGACCTGCTGCCCTCGGACGTGACGGGCGTCACGATCTACGACCAGCAGAACCACAAGTTCGAGTTCCACAAGGGTCCCGTGTTCGCCTCGATCGTCCTCGCCGACGAGATCAACCGCGCCTCGCCGAAGACGCAGTCGGCGCTCCTCGAGGTCATGGAGGAGTCCCGCGTGACGGTCGACGGCGTGCCGCACGAGGTGGGTCGACCGTTCCTCGTCATCGCGACGCAGAACCCCATCGAGCAAGCGGGAACGTACAAGCTCCCCGAGGCGCAGCTCGACCGCTTCATGATCAAGACCTCGATCGGCTACCCGTCTCTCGCCGTCGCCGAGCGGATCCTCGCCGGCGACGTCGACCGCAACCCGTCGGGCAAGCTGAGCCCCGTCATCACGACGAAGGCCGTCGCCGACATGGCCGACCTGGCCGCCACCGTCCACGTCGACCCGGCCGTCGCGCGCTACGCCGCGCAGCTCGTCGAGTCGACCCGCGAATCGGATGCCACGAAGCTCGGCGTCTCGGTCCGTGGCGCGATCTCGATGATGCGGATCGCGCGTGTGGTCGCGGCATCCCAGGGTCGTCACTACGTCATCCCCGATGACGTGAAGGCGCTGGCGGCACCTGTCTGGACCCACCGTCTCGTCCTCGACCCCGAGGCCGAGTTCTCGGGGACGACGTCCGAGTCGGTCATCGAGCGCGCCCTCGGCCAGGTCGAGGCGCCTCTCGCGAGGGCGTCCGCCGAATGACGATGACGCCGGAGACGGTCGCCGAGGCGCCGGACGCGCCCGGCCCCTCCGGCGCGCCCGCGGGCACCGCACCGGACGCCGCCGAGGACACGGCGCTGCTCGCGCCCCGCGAAGCGACGCGGTGGGAGAAGCTGCGAGAGGATGCCGGGGTGTGGGCGCGCCGCGCAGGTTCCCGCGCGCGGATCATCGCCGAGGTGATCCAGCTCACCGGATGGGTGGTCATCGCCGCCGCGATCATCCTCTGGATCACGGCATTCTCGCTCGGCTGGCAGGAGGCGTTCGTCGCGGCGATCGTGGCGACGGTGCTGGCGCTCCTATGCATCGTCTTCCTCTTCGGGCGGACCGCGTACGAGGTCGACCTCGACCTCACCCGCACGCGCGTCGTGGTGGGCGAGCGGGCCGTCGGTGCGCTGAAGCTCGCGAACCTCACGTCCCGCTCGCTGCTGCCCTCCGAGATCGTCCTGCCGGTTGGTTCCGGTCGCGGCGTCTTCCAGGTGCCGCGGCTTCAGGCGGGGGAGGAGCACGAGGACCTCTTCGCCATCCCGACGACCCACCGCGGCGTGCTCGCCGTCGGTCCGGTGAGCGTCCTCCGCGGCGACCCGCTGGGTCTGTTCGAACGCACGCACGACCGCCGTCAGGCCGTCGACCTTTTCGTACACCCGCGGACGCTGCCGCTCGAGGGGCTCTCGCTCGGGCAGATGCGCGACCTCGAGGGCCTGCCCGATCAGCACCTCGCCCGTGACGACGTCTCGTTCCACGCGCTGCGCGAGTACCAGCCCGGCGACGATCTGCGCCACGTGCACTGGAAGTCCACGGCGCGCACCGGCACGCTCATGGTGCGCGAGTACGAGCAGACCCGTCGCTCGCACTTCGTCGTGGCGCTGTCGACGCACCCCGGCGAGTACCGCGACCCCGAGGAGTTCGAGACCGCGATCTCCGTCGCCGGCTCCGTGGGCCTGCGCGCCCTCCGCGACTCGCGCACCCTGGACGTGCGCACGTCGGCCGGCAAGATCCGTGCCGAGACCGGTCGCCGGTACCTCGACTCGCTCTCCGCGCTCGAGAGCACGAAGCCGCGCGACGGCGGGATCGTCGCGCTCGCCGGCATCCTGGCCGCGCACTCCCCGGATGCCGCCGTCGCGGTCCTGCTCTGCGGGTCGACGGTCGACGCCGGACAGCTGCGCGTCGCCTGCTCGCGCGTGCCCTTCGGCGTGCGGACCCTCGCGATCATCGCCGACAGTCGCCTCGAATCGCCGGTCCTCCGCCGCGTGGGCGACGCTGATGTCGTCGCCCTCGGCCACCTCGATCAGCTTCCCAACGCCCTCCGCAAGGTCCTCTCGTGAACCGGCTCGCCTTCTTTCTGCTGCCGGGTGCGACCTGGCGGCGTCTCGTCGCCGACATCGCCGCCGTCGTGCTCCTGCTCGGCGTCGGGATCGTCGGGTTCGCCGCGACCTTCGACGGCCCGGCCTACCTCCTCGCGGCGATCGGCGCGCTGGTGTTCGGCCTGGCTCTCGCGTGGGTGGGTGCCCGGTGGCGCTGGGGCATCCTGTCCCTCGCCGGGGCGACGATCGCGCTCTACTTCCTGCTCGGCGGTGCGCTGGCACTGCCGAACACGACCTTCCTCGGCGTCGTGCCGACCCTCGAGACGTGGCGCCAGCTGGCGCTCGGCGCCGTCACCTCGTGGAAGGACCTCCTCACGACGGTGCCGCCGGTCGACCCGGGCGACGGCCACCTGATCGTCCCGTTCCTGATGACCCTCGTCGCGACGGTGCTCACGGCGTCCCTCGCGCTGCGCCTGCGTCGCGCGGCGTGGGCGCTGATCCCGGCATCCGTCTACATCGCCGGTGAGATCCTCCTCGGCACGGCGCAGACCGTGGCGCCGATCGTGCAGGGCGCCCTCTTCGTCGCCGTCGCCGTCGTGTGGCTCGCGCTGCGCACCATGTGGAGTCCGGAGCGCACGGCCGTCGAGGCCGCGACCCCCGGAGCCGACGCCTCGCGCGCCGCTCGGCTGCGCCGTCTGGTGTCGGGCGGGATCGTCCTGGCCCTCGCGACGGGTGCAGGGGCTGCGGTCGCGGCGACCGCCAGCCCGCCGACCCAGCGGTACATCCTGCGCGACTTCGTCGTCCCGCCCTTCGACATCCACGACTACGCGAGCCCGCTGCAGTCCTGGCGCAAGTACGTCCGCGACTTCAAGACCGACCAGCTGTTCACCGTCAGCGGGCTGCCGAAGGACGGGCGCGTGCGCCTCGCGACGATGGACGCCTACGACGGCGTCGTCTACAACGTCGCCGAGGACGGCGCCGGATCGTCGAGCGCCTTCACCTCGATCCGGTCGAACATGTCGCCCGAGGCGACCGGCACCGAGACCAAGGTGCGCGTCGACATCGAGGACCTGTCCGGCGTGTGGCTCCCCTCCGTCGGATCCGCGCGCGACATCGAGTTCCAGGGAGACCGGGCGACCGACCTCCGTCGCGGCGCCCACTTCAACGATGCGACCGGCACCGCGGTGGTCACCTCGGGCGTCCAGTCCGGTGATGCATACACGATCGACACGATCATCCCGCCCGTGATCAAGGACGAGCAGCTCGCCGAGACGCCCTTCGCTCCGCTGAAGATGCCCAAGCAGACCGGCATCCCGCAGGCGCTCAGCGAGATCGCCTCGGATGCGACGGAGGACGCCGAGACGCCCATCGACCAGGCGCGCGCGCTCGAGAGCTACCTGAAGACCGACGGATACTTCAGCCACGGTCTCGCCGACGACGTGTACTCGCCGTCCGGTCACGGCTCGGCACGCATCTCGATGCTCGTGAACAACGACCAGATGGTGGGCGACGACGAGCAGTACGCCGTCACGATGGCGCTCATGGCCACCCAGCTCGGCATGCCTGCCCGTGTCGTCATGGGCTGGCATCCCGATGAGGGTGAGAAGGATGCCGGGGGTGTCTTCACCGCGACGGGCGAGAACATGCACGCCTGGGTCGAGATCGCCTTCGAGGGCAAGGGGTGGATCCCCTTCGACCCGACTCCCGACGAGGACAACGAGCCGAGCCAGCAGAACACGAAGCCGCGCGCCAACCCGAAGCCGCAGGTGCTGCAGCCGCCGCCGCCTGCGCAGGAACCGGCCGATCAGCCGCCGGCACTCGCCGAGGAGCGCGATCAGGATGAGGACGAGGAGCCCGGCCCGGACTGGCTCGGACCCGTGCTCCTCTGGACGGGCGTGGGACTCGGCGGCATCCTGCTGCTGATGTCGCCGTTCCTGGTGATCGGGGGGCTCAAGGCGGCTCGTCGCACCCGGCGACTGCGCGCGGAGCGCACCGCCGACCGCGTGTCGGGCGGCTGGGACGAGCTGGTCGACCGCGCTGTCGACTACCGCGTGGCCGTGCCTCCCGGATCGACCCGCGCCGAGAGCGCAACGGTCGTCGGCGACGCGTTCGACGGTTCTCGCGTCGCGACACTCGCGCAGCAGGCCGACGCCGAGGTGTACGGCCCCGGTGACCCGACCCCTGAGGACGTCGACGCCTTCTGGCGCGAGGTCGACGAGATCGTCGCGGGCATGGCCGGCGGGGCCACGTTCTGGCAGCGTCTTCGGGCCCGGCTGAGCCTGCGATCGCTCCGACGCAGTCGGGCGGGTCGATCGGTGCGCCGGCGATGACCGTGGGTGCCCCCGCGACGATGCCTCACCGCGTCGGCGCCGTCGTCATCGACTCCGTCATCGCGGCGGCGGTCGTCGCCGCGGTCACGGGGGGCGTCCTGGCCGTGTCCGTCCTGTCGGCCGGCGTCGTGGGGATCCTGGTCCTGCTTCCCGCCGTGGCGGGCGCCTCGCTCGCCTGGTTCCTCGTCCACACCGCCCTGCAGGGCGGCCGGGGCTCGATCGGCATGCGCGTCATGGGGCTGCGGCTCGAGCGCGCCGACGAGGGCGACGGGCGGCTCGGCTTCGGCCGCGCACTCGGGCGCAACCTCGTGTGGACGCTCACCTGCAGTGTCGTCGTCGGTCTCTTCTCACCTTTGTTCGACTCGTCGCGGTGGCGGCGGGGATGGCACGACCTGGCCGTGGGTGCCGTCGTCGTCCACCCGGCCGACGTCCCGGCGGTGACGCCCGCCGCGCCTGTCGAGCCCGCGCCGGTCAGGCCTGCGCCCGCGACATCGGTCGAGCGTGCGCCCGCCCTCATCCCCCAGACATCGGGCGCCGCCCTTCCGGCGCCGTCGTGGGCTCCGGCATCCGTTCCGGCGAACCGGCCGATCCCGCGGACGCTGCCGGTCGACGTGATCTCGACCGTCCCCGGAGTGCCGCACCGCGACGGCCGGCCCGCATCGGCCGAACGGGTCTCGCCGCCCGTGATCGCGATCCTGCGCTGGGATGACGGGACGCGGCACACGATCTACGAGCCGACGCTGTTCGGTCGGGGGCCCGGCCAGCAGGAGGGGCGGCGCAGCACACCCGTCCGCGACGAGACCCTGTCGCTGTCGAAGACGCACTTCGAGGTCGGCGCCGACGAGCGGGGCTCGTGGGTCGTCGACCGTCACTCGCTCAACGGCGTCGTGATCGTCCGTGCCGGTCAGCCGCAGCGGCTCGTCCCGGGTGAACCGGCGCGCATCTGGTCGGGCGACGTCCTCGAACTCGGCGATCGACGACTGACGGTGGAGTCCGCGCGATGATCGCGATGGACGTGCAAGTCGGGGCGGCGACGCACCCGGGCCTCCGTCGACGCGTGAACGAGGACTCCCACCTGGCGGAGTATCCGCTCTTCCTCGTCGCCGACGGCATGGGCGGCCACGATGCGGGCGCCGCGGCGAGCTCCGCCGTCGTGGCCGAGTTCCGCGCCCTCGTCGGTCAGGACTCCGTCGGGATCGACGGGATGCGGGCGGTCCTCGCGCGCGCCCGCGCCGCCGTGCACCGCATCGGTCACGAGGGGCGGGCCGCCGGCACCACCCTCACCGGTGTCGCGGTCACCGAAGTCGGCGGCCACGGATACTGGCTCACCGTCAACGTGGGCGACTCTCGCACCTACCGCTTCGCGGACGGTGAGCTCGAGCAGATCAGCGTCGACCACTCCGTCGTGCAGGAGCTCATCGACGCGGGCGAGCTGACCGGCGAAGCCGCCGGACGGGATTCGCGCCGCAACGAGATCACCCGGGCGATCGGCGCGGGCAGCGGCGGCGAGGCGGACTTCTGGCTCATCGCGGCCGAGCCGGGCGATCGCATGCTGATCTGCTCCGACGGCCTGTCGGGCGAGGTTCCCGAGGACCGCATCAGCGACATCCTCCGAGAGGTCGTCGACCCGCAGGATGCCGCGACCCGCCTCGTGCACGAAGCGATGCTCCACGGCGGTCGCGACAACATCACGGCCGTGGTGGTCGATGCCGTCCGCGTGGCGGGGCAGGATGATGATGCGTACGACACGGCTCCCGCGGGGGGCGCGTCGTACGCCGAAGAGGACACACGGCCGCGAGCAGCGGCAGGAGGAGACGCCTGATGCGCGCAGTGCGATATCGGCCCGACGGCGCCCCGGAAGCCTGGCGTGCCGCCGTGACCGGCTCGGCGCTCGCCGTGCTGCCCCCGGCTGTGACCCCGCACGCCGTCGAGGGTGTGTGGCGCCGGCTCGAGAACGGCGGGATCGGCGCCGTCCTCGAATCCCTCACAGGGGCGTTCGGCACGTCGCTCGCGGCGATCCCGCCGTTCGGTCTCGCCGTCGCGGAGGGCGACGGGGTGCGCGTCGCAGTCCGCGGTCCGGTGACCCTCGTCGTCGAGACCGCCGACGGCGTCGATGCGGTCTCGGGTGCCGGCGTCGCGACGTGGACCGAGAGGTTCCTGCCGGGCGTCATCCGCGTGAGCGTCGACCTCGGGACGGCCGCGGATGCCGACCTGTTGCCGATCGAGTCGGGCGTCGTCCCTGTCGCCGAGATCATCTTCGACGTCGCAGAGCCCGAGACCGCCGCGCCGGTCGCAGCGCCCGTGACGGCGGGGGAGCCCCTCGCCGAGCCGGAGCCGGAACCTGTCGCCGAGCCCGAGCCCGAGCCTGTCGCCGAGCCGGAGCCCGAGCTCGAGCCCGAGCCCGCACCGGAGCCGGAGCCCGCACCGGAGCCGGAGCCCGAGCCGGAGCCGGAGGCATCCGCTGTGGCACCCGACGATCTGGGCGAGACCGTCGCCTCGCCGCGCACGCTGGCGAAGGAGCCTGAACCGGAATCGGAGCCGGAGACCGAGACGCCGGGGCTGGTCACGGGGGTTCCGCCGATCCACACGCTCGGCGGCTCGCCCGTCTCGGTCCCCGTGCCGCACGATGCGCCGCGGCCGCCGGACCCCGGCGAGACGATCTCCGGGCCGGATGAGGACGCCGTCCTCGGGGCGACGATCGTGAGTTCCCGGGTGGCGTCGCAGGGCACCGCGCCCGTCCCCGCCCTGCCCCCGTTCGTGCCGCCGCACCCCGCGCCGCCCCTCCCACCGGTTGCGGATGCGTCGGCGCTGGGCGACCACGACGGCGCGACCGTGTCCGTCGCCGAAGCGCGCGCGATGCGGTCGGCATCCTTCGACTCGATCGAGGACGTGCCGCCGCGGAGCCCGTCGCGGGGCCGCATCCGCCTCGCCGACGGCCGCATCGTCGAACTCGAGCGCACAGTCATCATCGGCCGCCGGCCGCGTTCGACGCGACCGGCCGAGAACGAGCTGCCGACCCTCGTCGCCGTGGACGGCCCGCAGCACGACATCTCGCGCAACCATGTCGAGATCCGCGCGGAGGGTGAGCACGTGCTCGCCGTCGACCTCGCGAGCACGAACGGCACCGTCCTGCTCCGGGGCGGCCACGACCCGGTGCGGCTGCACCCGAACGAGCCCACCATGGTGATCGACGGCGACGTGCTCGACCTCGGCGACGGCGTCACCCTGACCTTCGAGGACCTTCCGTGAGCTCGAAGCGAGCCCCCGCCGCGCCACCGGAGCTTCCCGGCTTCTCCTACGTCCAGGTGCTCGGCTCCGGCGGATTCGCCGACGTCTACCTGTACGAGCAGGCGTTGCCCAGGCGTCGCGTCGCCGTCAAGGTGCTCCTCGCCGACAAGATGACGAGCGGCGCGGCCGAGCAGTTCCAGGCCGAGGCGAACGTCATGGCGATGCTCTCGACGCATCCCGCGATCGTCACGATCTACCAGGCCGGTGTCGCCGGCGACGGCAGGTCGTATCTCGTCATGGAGTACTGCTCCAAGCCGAACCTGCAGGTCCGCGCCCGCTCGGCCCCCATCTCGGTGGCCGAGGCGCTGCGCGTCGGCATCCAGGTCGCGGCGGCGGTCGAGACCGCCCATCGTGCGGGCATCCTGCACCGCGACATCAAGCCGGCGAACATCCTCGTCACCGAGTACAACAGGCCCGCCCTCACCGACTTCGGCATCGCGACGACGGCGGACGGCATGGATCCGTCTGCGGGGATGTCGATCCCGTGGTCGCCGCCCGAGTCCTTCGCGGACGCGCCGGACTTCACCGTGCGCTCGGACGTGTGGGCGCTGGGGGCGTCGGTCTACAACCTGCTCGCGGGACGGTCGCCGTTCGAGGTGCCCGGTGGACGCAACGGCGGCGCGGACCTGATCCGCCGGATCGAATCCGAGCCACTCGCCCGCCTCGAGCGGGCCGACGTCCCCGCGTCGCTCTTCCAGGTGCTCGAACGGGCGATGTCCAAGCGCCCGACCGACCGTTTCGAGTCGGCCGTCGCGTTCGCCCGTGCGCTGCAGAAGGTGCAGATCGAGCTGGCCCACTCGGTCACCCCGATCGACATCCTCGACGACGCCCCGCCCGTCGAGGAGCAGGAGGAGGAGGGCGAGCTCACCCGCGTCCGCGGCATCGTCAGCATCGACCCGCACACCTCCCCGGCGGCAGGACCCACGTGGGAGCGGACCGCCCTCGCGGCGGGTCTCGCGACCGGGACGGATGCCACGCAGCACCGCGACACCTCGGGGTGGGCCCCCGGTGCCACGGCCTCCGCGACCGGCGTCGACTCGACCGTCCTGCGACCGCCGACCGCGATCCCGCCGTCGGCCCCCGCCACTGCGGTGTCCGGGCCGGATGACGGCACGATCGTCCGGGGTCCGCAGCGGATCGCTGCCGGCGAGACCCCGCCGGCGACATCACCGACCGCGCCGCCGGCGTCGGCCGGTGAGACCGTCGGTCGGACGGCCGCGCCGGCTCGGTCGCGTCGGGGACTGTGGGTCGGGCTCATCGCCGCTGCCGTTGTCGTCGTCGTGGTGGTCGGCGCGGTCGTCGTCGCATCGCTGCTCGCGCCTCCCGCGACGGAGGCGAAGCCCGCGCAATCCTCGGCCGCGGCTCCGAAACCCCAGGAACCCGACGCGGAGTTCATCGCGGCGCCGACCGACGGGTCGAGCCGCATCCAGAACGGCAAGGCGGTCTTCCGGTGGGTCAACCCCGACCCGCAGGACGGCGACACCTACCTGTGGCAGCAGGTTCGCCTCGACGGCGCCGAAGCCACCCCCGCGAACGCCCCCAAGGCGCGCGTGTCCGTTCCTCTCGGGGACGAGACCCAGATCTGCATCGACGTCAGCGTGCGCCGCGAGAACGGCGCGACGAGCGACCCGCTGCGCATCTGCGCGACATCCTGACGGCGGGGATCAGCCCCGGTCGAGCACCTTCACGATGACCGACCGGCGGCGGAGCTCCGCGACCGTGCGGGTCTCCTCGTGCGCGTCGCGGCCGAGGGCCTTCACGTCGGTGACGACGAGCACGTCGCCGGCGCCGAGGCGCCCGAACAGGCGTGTGAGACGTTCCTCCCAGGTCTCGCCGATGTCGGGGGCGGGATGCCGGAACCCCTCGATCGGCACGCCGAACTGCGCGAGCGCGTCACGCTGGGCGACGACGCTCGGCATGTCGGGCCGCGAGACGACGAGCCCCACGAGTCGTGAGCCGGCGGGGAGCGCCAGCCACCACTCCGGGCTGGGGTGCAGGGCGGCGAAGCCGGGGGCATCCGTCGTCGGATCGTCGGGGATCGCGATGAGGCGCGATTCCGCGTAGTCCCCGGGTGCCGGTTCGTCCGCGTGTGCGTCCACTGTGATCTCCTCCGCGAGCGACGATGCGGTCAGCCCCGTCGCAGTCCATTGTGACCGATCGCCCCATTCTGGCCGACGCGCGACCGTCCCGAACACGGTTCGCGGCACGAATGCAACCCGTGTGCCGTGACGTCCGGGGCGGAGTACGGTCCCGGGCATGACCTTCAACCCGAATGCCGACGTGCGGGGCAAGAGCGCGACTCGCCGCGGGGGCCGCGGCGCCGTCGTCGCCGGCGGGGCCGGAGTCGGCGTCATCGGCATCGCCGTCCTGCTGATCAGCCTCTTCACCGGTCAGGACTTCAGCGGGCTCCTGGGCGGGTCGCCCGGCGGGGGCACCGGCTCCGAGGGCGAAGCGCTGCAGAACTGCACGACAGGCGCCGACGCGAACAACGACGACGCGTGCCGGCTCGACGCCGGCGAGGAGGTCATCAACTCGTACTGGCAGAACGAAGTCGAGGGGTACCGCGCACCCGATCTCGTGCTCGTGGAGCAGCAGACGTCATCGCCCTGCGGCACGGCATCCAATCAGACCGGTCCGTTCTACTGCCCCACCGACGAGACCGTCTACATCGATCCGACGTTCTGGTCGATCCTCCGGAACCAGCTCGGCGCCGAGGGAGGCGAGTTCGCACAGCTGTACGTGCTCGCGCACGAGTACGGCCACCACGTGCAGCACCTCACCGGGATCTTCGAGGACCACCCGCGCGACGGGACCGGCGAGGACAGCAACGCGGTCCGCACCGAGCTGCAAGCCGACTGCTTCGCCGGGGCGTGGGCGGCTGAGGCGCCGAATCAGAAGGATGCCTCCGGTCAGTCCTTCCTGCAGAAGCCGACGCAGGCCCAGATCGACGATGCCCTGTCCGCGGCATCCGCCGTCGGCGACGATCACATCCAGCAGCAGTCCGGACGTGTGAACCCCGAGAGCTGGACGCACGGGTCGAGCGAGCAGCGCCAGCGCTGGTTCATGGCCGGATACACGGGCGGATCCGGCGCCTGCGACACCTTCTCCGTCTCGGGCCAGCAGCTCTGAGAGGCCGGTCCGGGAGCCACCTGATAGGCTGAAAGGGTTGCGGCGCCTTTCCTGGTGCCCCTCGCGTCGTAGAACGCATCATCCGCTGCCGATCCATCGATCGTCGCTGGCGACTCCTTCTCACGGCGAACCCGTCTGCGCACTCGCACTCGGGACACCGATCCGGGCGATCACGCCCGAGTTAGTTCTCTCATGACTGAACCCACGTTCGGCACGCTCGGCGTGCCCGCTCCCCTCGTCGCCGCGCTGGCTGCCGACGGCAAGACCACCGCGTTCCCGATCCAGATCGACACGCTCCCCGACACGCTCGCCGGTCGCGACGTGCTCGGCCGCGGTCGCACCGGCTCGGGCAAGACCCTCGCCTTCTCGATCCCCATGGTCGCCCGCCTCGGGCAGGAGCTCGCCGGCGGCACCCGCCGCCGCGGCCGCATCCTCGGCCTCGTGCTCGCCCCGACCCGCGAGCTCGCGACGCAGATCGACCGCGTGCTCGCTCCGCTGGCAGCCGCCTACGGGATGAAGACCGCCACCGTCTTCGGCGGTGTGAACCAGAACCGTCAGGTCGAGGCCATCCGCGCCGGCGCCGACATCGTCGTGGCCTGCCCGGGCCGCCTCGAGGACCTCATGCAGCAGAAGCTCGTGAGCCTCGACGCCGTCGAGATCACCGTCATCGACGAGGCCGACCACATGGCCGACCTCGGCTTCCTGCCCGGGGTCACCCGCATCCTGAACGCGACCCCGCAGGGTTCGCAGCGCCTGCTGTTCAGCGCCACGCTCGACAACGGCGTGGACAAGCTGGTCAGCCGCTTCCTGCAGAACGAGGTGCTCCACTCGGTCGACGAGGCGCACTCGCCCGTCACCGCCATGACCCACCACGTGTTCCACGTGCCCGGCTCCGACGAGAAGAAGGAGCTCGTGCGCTTCCTCGCCTCGGGCACCGGCCGTCGCATCCTGTTCCTTCGCACCAAGCACGCCGCGAAGAAGCTCGCCAAGCAGCTGACCTCGCAGGGCATCCCGTCGGTCGACCTGCACGGCAACCTGTCGCAGCCGCAGCGCGACCGCAACCTCGCCGCGTTCTCCGCCGGCACCGCCCGTGTGCTCGTCGCGACCGACGTCGCCGCCCGCGGTGTGCACGTCGACAACGTCGAGCTCGTCGTCCACGTCGACCCGCCCATGGAGCACAAGGCGTACCTGCACCGTTCGGGCCGCACCGCCCGCGCCGGCGCCGAGGGCGCCGTCGTCACGATCGTCCTGCCCGAGCAGCGTCGCGACGTCGAGTCGCTGCTGCGCAAGGCCGCGATCTCCGTCACGCCCGAGACCGTGACCGCGGCATCCGCCTCGGTCGTCGAGCTCGTCGGCGAGGTCGCCGCGCACGTCACCCCGGCACCCGAGCAGCCGCAGACCCGCGGCGGCGGTCAGAGCCAGGGCGCGAACGCGCAGCGCAAGCGCGCCGCCCGCGAGGGCCAGGGCGACCGCGGTCGCTCCGGCCAGGGCGGCGGACGCGGCGAGGGTGGCCGTGGCCGTGGCCAGGGTCGTGCCGCCGATTCGACGCGCCGCTCCGCCGACGCGCCGCGCCGTGACGGCCAGCCCGCTCGCACCGCCGGCTCCGGCCAGACCGCGTCGCACGGCGCGCCCAAGGCCGCCCCGGCCGGCGGCGCTCGTCGCACCGGTCGTCGCGCCAGCGGTGGCGGTGCGCTCACCGTCGGGTCGGTCGTCCGCCAGAACGGTGCCGGCCGCCGCAGCGGTCGCTGACCCGCAGCATCCAGGTCGAGAGCCGCACCCCGTCCACAGGGGTGCGGCTCTCGCCGTCTGTCCCGCACGACGGTGGGCGGGACAGGTCTCGAAAAGTCCGGGGCTCAGCCGGCGGCATCCATCAGCGGATCGATGACGGCGCCGGTGACGGTGACCATGCGGCCGGTGATCGAGGCGACGCGGAAGACGGTCGCCTGCGGCGGGGTCGAGGCGTCGAGGGGGAGGATGACAACCTCCACCCGGTAGTCGCCGACGGTCAGGATGCCGTGGCCGGGCGCATCGGCGAGGACCACATAGGTCCGCGCTCGAGCCCGCGCCCAGTCCTGCTCGGCGCGGGAGGAGGCTCTCGGGTCACGGGAGCGGGGGAAGATGCGGCGCAGCGGCGGAGGGTCGAGTCCGCTGGTCGGTCCGCCCAACACCCGCAGGGGGTAGAGGGCGAGGACCTGGCCGACGAACAGTTCGACGACTTCGTCGGGACCCTCGGATCGCGCGCTGTCGTCGCGCGCCGTGGTCACGCCGACTCGGAACGCAGCTCGCGGTCGTACAGCGTCTCGGCTGAGGCGACCTCGAGCGCACGACGCAGCTGGGTGCTCGAGGTGTGCGCCGTGTACGGGAAGTAGACGACCTCGACCCCGACCTCGGCGAACTCCCGTTCGAGACGGTTGCCCTTCTCGGTGCCGCGCCAGTCGTCGCCTTTGAAGAAGTGCGTGAAACCGACCTCGCGCCACACGGCCAGCTTGTCGGGCACGCGCTCGATGTGGACGTGATCCACGAAGCGGATGCCGCGCACGATGTCGGCTCGCTCAGCCGTCGGGATGAACGGGTCGACGCCCTTCACCTCGTGCAGCATCTCGTCGCTGACCACACCGGCGACGAGCATGTCGCAGTTGTCCCTCGCGTGGCGAAGGATGTTCAGATGTCCCACGTGGAACAGATCGAACGCCCCCGCGGCGTAACCGATACGCACAGTCATAGCAAGCTCCCCAGCCAGCTAAATCGAGCCCCAACTCGAACCGAGCCCCCAAAGCCCGATGCGGAGGACACTACACCACGACGGGCGCGGGCGTCACGATCCGGTGCGGGGGCGGTACTCGAGCACGGCGCGTTCGAAGGCGTCGCGATGGTGGGCACCCGCCGCCGCCCACTCGCGACGGGACAGATCCGGTCTCGCGCCGCGCATTCGAGAGTCGTTCCAGGCCCGCTCGATGTCATCCGCGGAGATCTCACCCTCGAACGTGTGGACCCAGCCGGGACCGCACTCCTCGGCGAGCGCACGGTTGACGGCGTTCTCGGGGACGAGCACCGGCCGGTCGAGCGACAGGGCCGCCAGAGCGGTTCCACTGTTGTGCATGTGCCGGTAGGGCAGCACGATGAGCTCCGACGCGCGGATCGCCGTCACGAAATCGGGCTCGTCGAGGAAGCGCGCATCGATCGATATCCGGTCGTCGGATGCCGCTGCCGTACGGAGACCGTCGAGGATTTCGGACGACGACGGCTTACCGGCGACGTGCAGGCTCACTCCTGCCCGGTCCCACTCCTTGAACGCCTCGACGAGGTCTTCGACCCCCTTGTACCGGCGGATCAAGCCGACGTAGCCGACCCGTCCGGCCACGCTGGGCGAGGGCTCCCGTACAGCGAACCAGTCGCGGTAATGCCCGTGCGGGATGGTGACCTGTGGCACGCCGGCGCGAGCAGGGGTGAGGTCGTTGAGAGCGATGTCGAGCGTGGTCGCCCGATCGATCCCGCTCAGGACGACGTGGTCGAACCATGAGATGCCCTGAGGTCTTTCCACGTTGTGCAGGGTCCTGACGACGGGTGTTCGCGTCACGAGCCACCGCAGAACCGTGAGCGCCGCGAGCGTTCGCCGCGCCGCGCGGCCGAGCGCTTTGTGACCGTCGACCATCAGCTCCGGCCAGTGGGCGTGAACGACGTCGTACTTCCCCAGCAGTGCGGTGCGGTAGTCGAACGTCAGGGTCGTGAGGCCCGGGGTCGCCCTCAGGCTGGCGTGGAGCTGCGCGATGTACGGGTTCGTGGTGACCTTCGGTGTACCGAAGGTCTCGAGCACGCGGATCGAGGGTGGATCCGTCGCGCGCAATGCGGTTCGGTACCAGCCGTCGACGAGGGCGGGGAGGCGATGGGCGGACCAGCGATCGTGGGGGCGACCGCCCGCGGTGGCTGCCGCGACGAGCTGGTGCGCGACGGCGCCGGGGAGGTCGCCCCGTAGATCGGCGATGTAGGCGTTGTCTCCCGCGAGCAGAGGCGGCCCACCCAGCGGCAAACACACGACCGGGCATCCCATGGTGCTCGCCTCTGCCGCGACCCATCCGGCCTGGTCATGCATCGACGGGAAGACGAACGCCTCGGCGCGCGCGATCGCATCGAGGACCTCCGGACGCGGTCGGTGACCGGCGAAGGCGACGCGGTCGTCGAGTCCCAGCCGGCTCCTCAGCCGTTCGAGTCGACGGCGTTCGTACCCGTCGCCGAAGATCGTGAGCGTCCAGTCCGCCGCCTGCGGGCGGGCGAGCGCCTCGATGGCGATCGCGGCTCCCTTCCAGGCGAGCAGCCGACCGGCGAAGACAGCGTGCCGTGGCTGCACGGCCGAGGTCACCCGGGCGGGCAGGTCATCCAGGCAGGCATTGGGTTCGACGACGACAGCGTCGTTGAAAGGCTGGAACATGCGGCCGACGTCCGGATTCTGAGCGACGATGAGCGACGCGCGTTTCGCGACCGGCGCCGCCCACAGACGGCGGAAGATGGTGGTCGTCAGGCTCCGGACGAGTTCGGTGAGCGTTCCCCTGACACCGAGCCACCGGCTCAGATGCCGGATCGGGAGGGTGCTCGACCCTCCTACGGGCCCCCAGACGAGGGGTACGTCGCGCAGAGCGGTCAGGCCGCACGGCATCCAGTCGTTCGCGAAGGTCACGTGGTGTGCGACATCGAAGCGCGTGACGTCGTGCAACGATCGCGCCCGCCGTCCGAGAGCGCGCTGCCAGAGGGGGTAGTACCAATACAGGTCCCAGCCTCGGCGCTTGCGGCGCACGACCTTCGGCGGCAGATCGAGGTAGGCGACATGGAGGCGTCGGCGCAGAGCGGCATCCGTCGCGAGGGCCGCGTCGATGGCCTCTCGGAATCGGGGCCGCGTGATGACCCAGACGTCGTGGGTGCGCGCCGCCGCGGTGGCGACCTGCCAGCCTGCGCTCGCTTCCGGTTCCGATACCGGACCGCACGCGTAGGCGCTGATCAGCACGCGAAGCCGTCCCTCGCGCGCACGATCGTCGATGTGTTCCACACGTCCCCCATCACCGTGGATAGACCGCGCCCGTCATCTCCCCAGACAGGCGTGGTGAAGGAATACTAACGACACCACGCGATTTGCACGTCATACTGTCCGTGGGGAGGGCGCTTTCAGTGCCCGCGAACGTCCGGCTACTTGGGGGTGGCGCGAATGACTTCGCTCGTGGGGGAAACGAGTACGGTGCGACCGGGGACACGCGGTGTCCGCGTCGTGATGCCGGTGCACAACGCTGCGGATTACGTGGTCGCCGCGCTGGAGAGCGTGCTGGCGGACCTGCCCAAGGATGGGGAGGTCGTCGTCGTCGACGACGGCTCCCGAGACGGCAGTGGGCAGCTCGTGGACGAGATCGTGCGGCGCGACGATCGGGTCGTCCTGCTGCGCAACGATGAACCGACCGGGGTGTCGCGCGCCCTGAACCGCGGGATGACGTTCGAGAACTGTCCGGAATTCGTCGCCGTCGCGGAGCACGACGATCTCGTGCTCCCCGGGCGCTTCGCCGCCCAGCTCGCGGCATTGCGGTCGGATGCCTCACTCGGAGCCGTCTCCGGTGAGGGCCGGTACCTCGGGCCGACGGGCCGGATCGCAGGACGTGTATCGGTCGGGCCGCGGACGGATGCCGAGTTCCACCGCATGCGCGACGAGGGTCGGGAGATCCTCATTCCTCACCCCGCGATCATGTATCGGCGAGACGCCGTGGTCGCTGCAGGACTGTACGACGCCGAGTTCGACGCGGCGCAGGACCTCGAGATCGTCAACCGGCTCGTCTACTCCGCCGGGTGGCAGGTGCGCACTCTTGCGGAGCCGCACGTGCTCTACCGGATCCACGACACATCGATGTCGTTCTCCCACATCGCGGCGCAGCGGATGATGACGCGCTACATCGTCTACCGCAACCACGCCCAGCTCGAGGGGGGAGCTTACGTCTCCTTCGCCGAGTGGCGGGAGGCGAACCGCCCCGACCGGCGAACCCGGTGGCGGTGGTACCGGAAGGACACCGGTGCGCTGCGATATCGCCAGGCAGGGCTCGCGTGGCTCAACCGGCGACCCGTCGCCTTCGCGGCCAACATGGTCGCGGCCAGCGTGCTGCACCCGCGCTGGGTGCTGATGAAGCTCCGTGTGGCACGCGGCCGATGACCCCCTCCGCATCGATCGATACGACACCGCCGGCGGTGATGGTCGCCGTGCCGACCTACCGCCGACCGGACGACCTGCGACGACTTGTCCGCTCTCTCGATCCCGTCGTCGTGTACGCCACGACTGTGGGCGCGGCATCCCGGGTGGACATCCTCGTCATCGACAACGACCCGGATGCGTCGGGGCTCGCCGTTCTCCCCGATGACGCCCCCGTGATCCGGGTGCACGAGAGGTCGCCCGGCGTCGCCGCTGCCCGCAATCGAGCCCTCGATGAGAGCATCGGTCACGACGTGCTGGTCTTCATTGACGATGACGAAACGCCCGCGGCGAGCGATTGGCTGGCACGTCTTCTGGAGACAGCGCGGGACCATCGTGCCGACGCGGTCGCCGGCCCCGTGCTGACGGTGGTCGATGGGGGGATCGACCCGTGGATCGAGGTGGGCGGCTTCTTCGCGCGTCGTCACACCCGCGGCATCCTCACCGGCGAGGTCATTCAGCGTGCGGCGACGAACAACCTGTTGCTGGACCTCGCCATCGTGCGAGCGAGCGGAGTCCGGTTCGACGACAGATTCGGCCGCACGGGTGGTGAGGACTCGCTGTTCACCAGCCAGTTGCACCGGGCAGGAGCGCGCATGGTGTGGTGTGCCGAGGCGCTCGTCCTCGACCACCTGCCCGAGACACGGCGGACCCGGGCGCATGCGCTGGGGCGCGTTCGGGGCATGTCCGCGGCCGGTGTGCGGGTCGGACTCGTCCTGGCTCCCACCCGCAGCGGGCGCGCCGTGGTCCGCGCGAAGGCGACCCTCGCGGGGGTCGCCCGCATCGCCGCGGGCGTCGCCCGGACCGCGACCGGCGCGCTCGTTCGCTCGGAGCGGCTGGATGCCACGGGTCGCCGGGACACCATGCGGGGTGTCGGGGCGTTGGAAGGCGCCGCCGGACACATCCGCATCCACTACGGAGAACCTGTGCGAGGAGCAAACCGATGACGACGACGGGTTCGACTCCGCCCACTCTCCCCGAGACCCTCGCTCGCCTGCGCGGCGCTCAGAAGGGGCATGCTCGGGGCGCCCCCGCCTACTCGGTGTACGTCAACCGACGGATCGGGCGGTTGTTCGCCGCCGTCGCCTATCGCTGGGGGCTCTCTCCCAATCAGGTCACGATGGTGAGCGCCCTGCACACGTTCGCCGGCATCGCGGTGATCGCGACCGTGCCTTCCTCGTGGTGGGCAGGAGTCGTCGTCGCAGCGCTGCTCGTGGCCGGGTACGCCTGGGACTCGGCCGACGGTCAGGTCGCTCGCCTGCGCGGCGGTGGCTCGATAGCCGGTGAGTGGCTCGACCACTTCGTGGACGCGGTCAAGATCGCCAGCCTGCATCTGGCCGTGGTCGTCGGGCTCTATCGGTTCGGTGACGTCGACGAGGTGGTCCTGCTCGTCCCGATCGGCTTTTCGGTCGTCGCCACGGCGACCTTCTTCGGGATGATCCTCAACGACCTCCTCAAAGCGGCTCGAGGTGTCGCGTCCACCCACGCTCGCGCCGGCGGTACCTTCGCTCGTTCGATGCTCCTGCTGCCGACGGATTTCGGTGTGTTGTGCCTCGCCTTTGTGCTGTGGGGTGCGTCGCCGCTTTTCATCCTGATCTACGGTGCACTGTTCGCGGTCAACGCTCTGTTCCTGTGCGCTGCTGCCGTCAAGTGGTTCAGAGAGATGCGCCGTGTCGACTGAAGGCGATGTGTGGGCCGTCGTGGTCGTCAATTACGGATCGAGTGCGCTGCTGGCCAGGAATCTCGTCGCGACCGTCGCGGAGGCGGACCCCGACCTCGTCGTGGTGGTCGACAATCCGACGACCGCCGCAGAGCGGGAACGCATGCGCGAACTCGCGGAGCGGGAGCGGTGGATCCTCGTGGAGCCCACCGCGAACACGGGATTCGGCGGCGGAGTCAATCTCGGGGTGGCAGCGGCGATCGAGCGCGGAGCGACGGGCTTCCTGTTGCTGAACCCCGACGCACGCATGGACGGGAACGCCGTGAGCGCGCTTCGCGAGGGGACCGTCGGCGCGCCGATGACCCTGTGCGCCCCTCGCATCATCACGCCCGCAGGGGCGGTCTGGTTCGCGGGTGCCGACGTGTCGCTCGTCGACGGCCGCACCCGCGGGCACTCCTCGCGCGCGAAGCACAGTGGCGAGGAGTCGTGGGAGTGGCTCACGGGGGCATGCCTGTGGCTCACCGTGACCTTGTGGGCCGCGGCCGGGGGGTTCGATGAGGAGTACTTCCTCTACTGGGAGGATGTCGATTTCTCGCGTCGAGTGGTGCTCGCGGGGGGAGGCCTCCGACTGATCGACGACGCCGTGGCGGTGCACGACGAGGGCGCGACCCATCGGTCGCGTCGCCAGAGCGACCGCAGCAAGTCCGAGACGTACTACTACTTCAACATCCGGAATCGGATGCTGTTCGCCACCCGCTTCCTCGACGAAGAGGGAGTACGGCGCTGGCGTGCCGAGGTGACGGCGTCGGCCCGCGAGGTCATCCTCCGAGGCGGACGCGCACAGCTGCTTCGATCGCTTGCGCCGTGGCGGGCCTACGTGCGCGGCTCTCGGGATGCGCGCCGGATCGCCGACGGGACGGTGGCGGCGAAGGCGATGTGAATGTCGGGCCGAGCGGTTAGTATCTGGCTGAATCGTGCGACACGTCCACTGGGGAGGACGGCACGTTCTTTGGGGAGGACGTCATCACAATGAAAGACGACGAAGCGTTCGCGCGCGACCGCGACGAGTTCGAGAGGGTGCTGGGCGAGGAGCCGCGACGTCCACGTCGGTGGATCGTCGTAGCCGCGGCGATCGCAGGCGTGGCGGTGATCGGCATCGCAGTCGCCATCGCGGTCGGAGGACTCGGGAGCAGCCAGGTCTCGGCGGCACCGGGCGGGGCGAAGGAGTCCACGGCGTCGACGCCGGCGGACGATCCGGACCCGACGGAGACGCCGAGCGGTTCCGCGGTTCCTCCGGCATCGAATGTGACGCCGACACCGGATCCCGAGGCCGATGAGGGCTCGACGGAGTCGGAACCTGATGCCCGCGAGACGCTGCCACCCGCAGAACTGACGGAGCCCGTGGCGCTGGACGGTGGCCCGCTCGTGTCGGTCAGTTCCATCCAGAGCGTGACCGGTGAAGCCATTCTGCCCGGTGAGGTGAGCGGCCCCGCCGTGCGGATCGCGGTCGATGTCAAGAACACGACGAAGAAGCCGATCGAACTCGCCGCGGCCGTCGTGACTCTTTACACCGGCAACGACGATCTGCAGGCCAGCCCGGTGTCCAAGCCGGCAGGGAAGGCATTCCCGGCAGAGGTCGCGCCGGGAGAAGTCGCCCGGGGCGCCTTCGTTTTCGAGCTGCCGAAGAACCAGCGCGACGGTGTACGAGTCGAAGTCGATCTCTCCCTTTCCGAACCCCTGATCGCCTTCGAAGGCGACATCGGGTGAACGCGTAGGGGCCGAATCTGAAAAACAGTTCGCGCGCGGCACCGCTTATGGCGTATGTTGTGCGAGAAATCCTTTGGGGGGATTTCTGGGGACCCGGCGGCACGACGCATTCTGCGTGTGTGCTGGCGCGTATATAGGGGATGCAAATCGTGGGGACGATTTCTGCGGGCCGTGCGGCTCTGTCGATGATGATTGCGACTGTCGTCGCGGCTGGACTCACGCTGGGGGTGGTGCCGGCAGCGGCTGTCGCTGCTAATCCACCCGTGGCGGCAGCGTCCGATGCCCTGCCTGAGACGGTGTCGGCGGACTCGTTGCCCACGGTCCAGATCGACGGAGGCGTGGTGTGGTCCCAGGTCATCGTGGGGAACACGGTCTACGCGGCGGGACAGTTCTCGAATGCGCGACCGGCGGGAGCCGCACCCGGGACCAGCCTCACTGCGCGTGGCAACATCCTCGCGTACAACCTGACGACGGGCGCGTTGATCACCTCCTTCGCGCCGACGTTCAACAACCGGATCAATGATCTCGCCGCCTCGCCGGACGGGACGAAGCTGTACGTCACCGGCTCGTTCACGCAGGTCAACGGTCAGACCCGGCAGCGCTTCGCCGTCCTCGACATCCCGAGCGGCAACCTCGTGTCGGGAACAGTCGGCCTCAACAACATCGGCAAGGCGATCTACGCCACCTCGAGCGGTGTCTTCGTCGGCGGCTACTTCACCTCGGTGTCGAGCCAGCCGCGACAGCGAATCGTGAAGCTGAACGCTGCGGCGACGGCTGTCCAGCCCTTCGCGATTCCGGTCGACAACGGTCAGGTGCAGAGCATCGTCGTGAACGGCGCCGGTGACCGCGTCGCTCTCTCGGGCAACTTCACCTCGGTCGGCGGTGGAGACACCCCCGGGTTCGGCCTGTATCTGGCCGATGCCACCTCCGGTTCCGGGTTGCCTCTCCCCGCGAACACTCAGGTGCGCAACGCCGGCGACGCCGCCGGATTCATGAGTTTGGCAACCGACGGGACGAAGTTCTACGGGTCCGGTTGGCACTACGGCGGCACGGGCAATGTCGAGGGCACGTTCGCCGTGAACTGGACGGATGGTTCGATCGCCTGGATCGAGGACTGCCACGGGGACACCTACGACATCGCCATCGTGGGCAAGATCGCCTACTCCGCCAGCCACAAGCACTACTGCGGCAACAGCGGCGGATTCCCGCAGACCGACCCGTGGTCCTTCTACCACTCCACCGCATGGACCACCGATGCTCGCGGAACCAACACCGGTGACATCTACGGGTACCCGGACCACCCGGGTACGCCACGTCCCGAGCTGCTCAACTGGTTCCCGCAGACCACGCCCGGCACATTCACCGGCACGAGCCAGGCGGTGTGGACGGTCACCGGCAACTCCGATTACGTCATCTACGGCGGCGAGTTCCCGAGCGTCAACGGCACCCGCCAGCAGGGCCTCGTTCGATACGCCGTCCGCTCGATCGCGCCGAACAAGCAAGGACCTCGCTTGTCCGCTGATGCGTGGAACTTCTCGGCGAAGTCCTTCGCCGCGGGTGAAGTCCGCGTCAAGTACCCCACCAACTGGGACCGGGACGACACCACGCTGACCTATCGCGTCTACCGCGATTCCGAGTCTTCGGCGCCCATCTCCGAGAAGACCGTCTCGACGGTGTTCTGGAAGCCTCAGTCGCAGACGTTCACCGACTCCGGGCTCACGGCGGGAAGCTCCCACCGATATCGGGTGGTCGCCTCCGACCCCTACGGCAACGTCGCGAAGTCGAGCTGGATCAACGTGACGGTGTCGGACGCGGTCCTCAGCGACTACGCGGACGACGTGCTGAAGGATGACGCCGCGCACTACTGGCGGCTCTCCGACCCCGACAACGCGACCGCCAGCGACTGGGCTGGCACGTCGGACCTCACGGTCAACGGCGCTGTGGAGTCTTCCGCAGGAGCGATCTCGTCGGACGCTGACACGGCGAAGACGTTCTCGAACGGTGCGTTCGCATCGATGACCGACTCCATCGAGGGGCCCACCACGTTTGCGGTGGAAGCCTGGGTCAAGACGACCTCGACCTCCGGCGGAAAGATCATCGGCTTCGGCAACAGTGCGACGGCGAACTCGGGAAGCTACGACCGTCACGTGTACATGGACAACGATGGACGGGTCTGGTTTGGCGTCTACCCCGGTGGCGTGAGGACCGTGAACTCCAACGCGGGATACAACGACGGCCAGTGGCATCACATCGTCGCGAGCATGGGCTCGGACGGGATGAAGCTCTACCTCGACGGCAAACGTGTCGCGCAACGCAGCGACACCACCACCGCGCAGGCGTACAACGGGTACTGGCGAGTCGGTGGGGACAACATCGGCGGGTGGCCGAACCAGCCGTCGTCGTCACACCTGAGCGGCACCATCGACGATGTCGCCGTGTACGGAACGCCGCTCACGCTCGCTGAGGTGCAGTCGCACTACCGCGCGTCCGGCCGCACGCTCGACGTGCCTGCTGCGCCGACCGACGCCTACGGTGCGATCGTCTACGAGGCCCAACCGGACATCTACTGGCGCTACAGCGAAACTTCGGGGACGAACGTCGCGGACAGCAGCACCTCGGGGTACGCCGGGGCGATCGCCGGCACGGTGACCCGCAACGCGCCGGGCGCGATCTCGGGGACGACGGACCCGGGCATCACCCTGTCCGGTGCATCGAACGTGTACTCCGTGGCTCAGTTCGGGACTCCCAGCGCCTACACGCTCGAGACCTGGTTCAAGACGACATCGACGCAGGGCGGCAAGATCATCGGCTTCGGCAACGCGCAGTCTGGCACGTCGTCCAGCTATGACCGGCATGTGTACATGCAGGACAACGGTCAACTCGTCTTCGGCACGTGGACCGGGCAGACGAACACGATCACGTCACCCAACGCCTACAACAACGGACAATGGCATCACCTTGTCGCGTCTCAGGGATCCGGCGGCATGGCCATGTACGTCGACGGAGTCCCCGTGGGGACCCATCCGCAGACGTCGGCGCAGGATTACGGCGGATACTGGCGCGTCGGCGGCGACACCACGTGGGGTTCATCGTCCGCGTTCCTCTCCGGGAATTACGACGAGACCGCGATCTACAGCCGTGTACTCAGCGCCGCCGAGGCAGCTCAGCACTTCACCGCGGGCACGACGGGTGAGGCGCCGAACATCGCGCCCACGGCTCAGTTCACCTACTCCCTCGATCACCTCAACGCGTCCTTCCAGGGCTCGGCGTCGTCGGACCCCGACGGCACGATCGCGGCGTATGCGTGGCAGTTCGGCGACGGCGAGACATCGACGGCGATCAGCCCGACGCACCGCTACGCCTCCGGCGGCGAGTACACGGTCAAGCTGACCGTGACCGACGACGACGGCGCCTCGCACACGTCGCAGGTGCCGATCACAGTCGTGGCCAACGCGGCGCCGACGGCTCAAGCCGCGTGGAGCGCGGTCGGTCTCGACGCGACCTTCTCGTCGTCCGGCTCGACCGACGCCGACGGCTCCATCGCCGCCTTCGAGTGGAACTTCGGCGACGGCAACACGGATGCCTCGCCGTCACCGAGCCACACCTACGCGCAAGCCGGGTCGTACACGGTCACCCTCAAGGTCACCGACGACGACGGTGCGACCGCGACGACATCGCTGGACGTCGTCGTCGCCGCACCGGTGAACTCCCCGCCGACCGCCGCCTTCACCCCCACCGTGACGGGCATGTCCGTGTCCGTCACCGGTGCGGCCTCATCCGATACGGACGGGACGATCTCCTCCTACGCGTGGGCGTTCGGCGATGGAGGCACCGCCAGCGGCGCTACGGCTTCCCACACCTACGAGCGTTCCGGCGAGTACACGGTCACGCTCACCGTGACGGACGATGACGGTGCGACGGACGTGAAGACCGCGACCGTGACGATCGAAGCCCCATCCGCGTCGACCCCGCTGTTCTCGGATGACTTCTCGCGAACCGCTGCAACCGGGTGGGGAACCGCCGACGTCGGTGGCGCGTGGTCGCTTCGATCGGTCGCCAGCCGCTACTCGGTCTCGAACGGCAGCGGGAACCTCATTCTTCCGAAGGGTGCGACGGTGTACGCCGATGCGGCCTCAGTGACTGCGGATCGCGTGCGAGTGGACGCGACGTTCTCCGTCGACAAGCTCGCCGAGGGCACCTACGTCGCTGTCACCGGACGCCAGGTCGGTGCGGACTTCTACGTGCTCCGTGTCAGGGTCAGTGCCGACGGCACCGCTCGTCTGTTCATCCTGCGCAACAACTCGGTCGCGATCGGATCGTCGCTCGTGCTGCCGTTCGCGATTCAGCCCGGGCAGAAGTACCACGCCATGTTCGAGGTGGCGGGCACGTCACCCACGTCGCTGAAGGCGAAGGTCTGGGCCGCGACCGGCTCCGAGCCGGCTTGGCAGCGCGAGGCCACCGACGCGACGGCTGCGCTGCAGGCGCCGGGCCGGATCGGGGTCTTCGGGTTCCTCCCGTCCGCCGTGACGAACGACCCCGTGACGGTGTCCTTCGATCGCATCGTCGCGATGAACCCGGATGCTGTGGTTCCCCCGGCGGGCAACTCCGCACCCACTGCGGCATTCACCCACACGAAGACGGGCTTGAAGGTCGACGTGAACGGTAGCGGTTCGACGGATGCCGACGGCAGTATCGCGTCGTATGCCTGGCAGTTCGGTGACCCCGCCGGGAGCACGGCCGTCGGAGCCACGGCTTCGCACACGTACACAGCGGCGGGGACCTACACCGTCCGGCTCACTGTCACGGACGACGACGGAGCGACCGCGACGGTGACCCACGATGTGACGGTGGATGCCCCGGCGGCCAACGTCGCGCCGACGGCCGCGTTCACGCGCACGGCTGCGGGACTGACGGTCGCTGTAGACGGCAGGACCTCGTCGGACTCCGACGGAACCATCGCCTCGTACGCCTGGACATTCGGTGACCCGGGTGCTGGCACGGCGACCGGATCGACGGCCTCCTACACATATGCAACGGGGGGTACGTATTCGATCACCCTCACGGTCACCGATGATGACGGGGCGACGGACACCGAGACTCAGGAGGTCACGGTCGCTTCCCCGCCCGCGGGGGTGCTCTTCGCAGACACCTTCACCCGCACGACGACCGGTGGGTGGGGGACGTCCGACAGCGGCGCGGCGTGGACGACGCGAGGCGCGGCCACCCGTTTCGCGACGGCGGGAGGTGTGGGGACCCTGACGGTGGGCGCGGGCACCTCGTTGTTCGCGGACACCCCCGTCATCGACAGCACCTCTACCAGGATCAGCGGCACGTTCACCGTCGACAAGGTCAACGAAGGCATGTATGTCGGCGTGATCGCCCGTCGGGTCGGGTCGACGCAATGGCTCATTCGTGCACGGATCGCGGCGGATGGAACCGTCAAGCTCAATGTCCTTCGCGGTGACAGCACGTCGGTCGGCGCTGCGGTCACCGTGACCGGACTGACGATCGCTGCTGGGCAGACGTACCGTTTCGAGGTCGACACGAAGACGACCACAACGACATCGATCTCGGCGAGGATCTGGAACGCGTCCGACACCGCTCCGACCACATGGCAGATCGAGCGGAGCGATGCGACCGCTGCACTCCAGGGTGCGGGTTCGGCGGGCGTGTATGGATACCTCCCGAGCGCCACGGCGAACGTCCCGGTCGCGCTGTCGTTCGACGACCTCCAGATCGTGGCGGCTCCGTGATCGTCGGATGCGTACGGGGAGGATGAGACCGGTCGCTGCCGAGAGAAGTGTCGTGCAGCTGTACGAGGTGGTGAGAAGCGCTCATCTGGAGCGGGCTGCGGACATGAGTCCGCGGCCCGTCATCCTCTACCGTCGCACTCGCTACGACTTCGATCCGGTGCTGGCGGAGGCGACGAATCCGCAGCGTAAGAGCTTCTGGGGGGCCGTCGCCTTCGCACTTTCGACCGACATCGACGTGATCGAGGTGAACGAGCCGCTCTCGGGTGACTCATCCCTCCCGAGCGTCGCCTTCGTGGCCGCGGCGCGACTGCGGGCCGCAGCCCGGCGCCGGGAACGGCCCTCCGTGACCACCTACGCGATTGAGAACCTCCACCCGGCCGTGACCGTGCGCCACCTCCCCGTCAAGGCGAGGTGGCGGTATCGGCTCCGCCACCTCGTCACACCCCTGCTCTGGCGGTGGATCGATCGGATCGCGTATGGCACCTCGGCTGCCGAAGCGCTCTACACGAGCGTGTTCGGTGCCTCGGCCCGACAACCGGTCCGCGCGCTGATCCCGGCTTTGCCGACCCCGGCGCGCGCCGCAGAAGGGGTGCGCGATCGGGTCATCCTCTTCCTCGGCGACCTCTCCGAGCGCAAGGGCTTCCCTGATGTGATGTCCGCCTGGCCCGATGTCAGGGCTGCGGTCCCCGACGCGCGGCTCGTCATCGTCGGCCGGGGAGCGGGGGCCGACGACGCCCTCACCCTCGCCGAGACCGACGAGCGGGTCACGGTCCTGATCGACCCGCCTCGTGCCGACATCGCGCACGTCTTGGGCGAGGCGAAAGTCCTGGCGCTCCCCTCACGACGCCGCCCCCTGTGGCGTGAGCAGGTGGGCCTCCCCATCGTCGAAGGTTTGGCGAACGGATGCCTCATCGTGACGACAGGGGAGACGGGGATTGCGGAGTGGCTATCCGCCCACGGGCACTGGGTCCTCTCCGAGCCGAGTGTGGGCGAGGACCTGTCGGCGGCGCTCGTCGCCGCGGTCACGAGCATCCGCTCTGTCGTCGAGGTTCACGCAGCCCTACCCGCCGTGGACGGTAGACGCGCGGCGCAAGAGTGGATGCACGGGGCGCGAGCGACTACGTCCGCGTGATGACCTCGGCGACGCGCGCCGCAAGATGCTCAGTCGTGAAGCCACCAGCGACGTGGGCACTCGCTGCCTCGCCCGCAGCGGCGCCTGCGACAGGGTCCTCCAGCAACCTGAGTGCCTCGCTGGCCAAGGCGTCTGCGTCGCCGACCTGGACCATTCGAGCGGCCGTAGTGCCGCCGAAGTAGTCGTCCATGCCGGGGGTGCGGGTGATCACGAGGGGCCGACCGGTGGCCATCGCCTCGAGTCCGACGGTCATACCCGATACGTGCAGGTTGGGCCGCGTCGCGATCACGACGACAGAGGCCCGAGCGTAGAGATCTCGCAATTCCGTGTGTGTGAGGTACGGGACGACGTTCACGCCTGCAGGCGGGTCGATGCTCGTCTTGCTCTGCACCACGATCTCGACGTCGGGTCGGACCTGCCGCAGCGTCGCCATCGCGCGGAGCAGGGTCTCGGGATCGCGATCTCGGTCACCACCGACACTCACGACGAGCGGGCGCATCGGGTAGGGGGCGTGCCGGAAGAAATCCTGGTCGACGCCGAAGCGAACGTAATGCACCGGAGGAGCGCCCTCGCCGAGGAAGGCGGCGAGGGGTGCGACCTGCGCGTCGGAGAGTACCCAGAGCCCATCCATTCGCCGGAGTGCGCGGCGCAGGCTCGCGAATCGCCCTCCGCCCTGCCGTGCGACACCGTCCGTCAACCAGACCACGCCGGAGTACCGCGCGCTCAGGCGGGTGGTGGTCGCCAGGAGCGCACCAGCGTTCTCATCCCATGTCACCCCGACGGGGTTCGAGGCCCGCCGGTCCGGCGGCAGCAAGGCGATCACGCGTCGCGCGACCCGCGTGATCGGTGTCGCAGCCGGCAGGTTCTTCGAGGTGACACCGGCGATGTGCGACTCGAGCCGATCGAGTCCATATGGCCATCGGTCGGGCGCGGATCCTGCCGCGTGACGCGCGGCCCACGTCTCCAGGTCTCGCTCTGCCGGATAGAAGACGACAGCTTTCGCACCGCTCCCCGAAGCCACGCTCACATCGTATGGCTCACGTACGGCGCACGGGTACGAACCTCGGTCACCGGCCCAGGGCGGGTGAGAACGCGCCGGGCCGCTTCGTTCCCGCTGCGACGCCGATGGAGGCTGCGACGTCCGACGGCAACCCGGACAGCGAGGCACGCGGTGAAGCGAGCACATCGCTGCGCACGGTCAACGAGGACGAGAGGATCGGCGTGCCTGTCCACAGTGCCGAATTCCTGTCGTTGCCCGTGAACGCCGTCAGCTCGGGGAGGGTCTTCACGCTTTTCGTGCCGTTGGCGCCATTCGCCCAGCACGCGAGGTTGGCGGGGGTCGAGGAGTCTCGCCGGAAGTAGACGTTGCTGTCCATCGCCACTCCCACTCCAGCGCCGACGAGTCGGCGTTCGGAATCCTGGGCGAGGATGGGGCAGGTGCTCGAGTCGGTGCCGTAGGAGATGACGTTGTTGCGGACGGTCACGTCGTCGAGGAGCCACGGGATGATCGACTTCAGACCCGACACCGGCTGGCGCCGCTCGTCCTGAGCGAAGCTGAGCGCGCGGGTGGCGGCGTCGATGGTGTTGTTCCAGATGTCGACCTCGCCGCTGTTCATGATCTTGGCGCCGAGAACATTTCTCGAGAGATGGTTGTCGGCGATGATCGCGTTCTCGCTCAGCTCGATCTGAACGCCGGTGGTCGTGTTGCCGGAGATCGTGTTGCCTGTCACACGGATGTCGCGTGAGTTGACGTCGAACCAGACACCCGAGCCGATGTTGTCGGAGACGATGTTGCCATCCACCCGGACCCCGTCCGCTTCTGTGATCTTCACGCCACCCGCGGCAGGCGCCGGCTTGAAGCGCTGCGCGTTGTTGCGCGCGATGACCGAATCCGTCAGGGAGACATCCGCTGCCTTGTTGACGCCGAGTCCCATCAGTCCGTTGCCCGTCACTGTCAGACGACGGAAGTTCTTGACGTCGTTCCATGCGTAGACACCGATGGTCGCGTTGTCGCGCACCACCATGTTCTCGAGCGAGATGTCATCGACCTCTGCGGTCACCGCGCCCATCATGGAGACCGTCGTCGCATAGCGCTCGACACCGAATCCCCGAAGCGTCGTGTGCTTGCCCTGCACCTTGAACGCCCGGGCCAGGGTGCTGGCCTCCACGCGCCTGCCGTTCGGGTCGGAGCCGATCACCAGGCGTCGGCCGCCTTCGTCGACGAAGAAGGTGCCTGCGGTGACCGCGCTCGCCGAGCCGACCTGTCTCAGAGCCTGATCGTCGATCCACACCTGATCGGGGTACCCGGCGAGCGGATTGGTGTCGTCGACGAACCGCGAGGTGTCGTCCCGACCCGCTGTGAACGACACGGAGTGATCGAATCGGTGGGTCCACCCCGTCTTCACCCACGTGTTGCCCGACCTCACCCAGTCGGTCACCGGCGAACTGCCGTCGAACCAGACCGCCTCCCCCGGGTAGGCCTGGATCGTGAGCGCCTTGTTGAATCCGACGTAGACGTACTCCCGGTAGGTGCCGCCGCGGAGCACGATGGTCGAACCCGAAGGTGCCCTCGAGACGGCGTACGCGGCACTCCCGTACGGATCGTTCGCCGTTCCCGAGCCTGTCTGGGTGCCTCTCGGCGCGACGAAGATCGCGCGGGCAGGGACGGGGTAGCTGGTGCTGCCGACCGGCGCGCTCCCCACCGAACCGTTCGCCACAGGGGGCGTGGGGGGCGGAGTCGGGGTGGGCGTGGGGGACGCGGCATCCGAGATGTCGACGTCATCGATGCGCACGGTGTTCGAGGGGGAGCTCGACGACAGATAGGTCGAGATGGCGGGGTAGCCCGCCCGTGCGATGCGCTGCGCGCTGGCGTCGTCGAAGGACGCCTGCCACTCGGGCTTGGTCGCGCCATCCGTCCAGATCCTCGCGCGGATCTTCACGGGAGACGTCCCCGTCAGCGAGAACTCGGCGCGAACGTGCGCGCCGGCGGGGAGCTCCTTGATCGGTTTGAGAGAGCGGAGCACGACTTCCCGGCCACTCGAACCGTCGAAGCGGCTGATCCAGAGGTTCACCCCGCTTCTGCCGAAGCCCACGCGCGCCTGGTACGAATACTTGCCGTCCGAACGGAGTGCCAGTGAGATCGTCGATCCATTGCCCGTGGTGGTCGCCTTCTCGGGCCAGACGGTCGCACTGAGGATCGAGTCCGTGGCTGCGAGGGAACGGATCGACTGAACCGTCGCCGTTCCGGGCGCTTGCAGGACCGCGGCGGCCCCGTCGCGCACGCTCGTGACACGCGAAGAGGAGGTCGTCCACGCGGCCCCGGAGGTCGAGGTCCCCCAGCCGGTCGCGACAGTGCGGCTGAAGGAGTCGGTGACGCGTGTCGCTGCCGCTGCTCCCGTCGCGGTGAAGACGGAGCCGGCTGCGACGAGGCTGAGCGCGACGGCAGCAGCGGTCATCCGCAATCGGGAACGAGTGAGGGCTGGGGGGAGTGACATCTCGGCGTTCGCCTTCGGGTAGGGGGCGCGGACGGAGACTCATCAGAACATGGGGCGTGCCCGAGGCCTTTCGCCATGAGACACTTTTCATCTGCGCAGGGGTGCGTGGGGTGCGCGGTTGGGGCTGCGTCGGTGATGGGGGGTCATCGTGTTCGGATCAGTGTGGCGGCGCGAGTCGACGCTTCCGCAGGGTCGTGTCGACTGGGTCGACGCCGGCAAGGGGCTGGCGATCGCCCTCGTCGTCCTCTTCCACTCCGCACGATGGCTCGCCGGTGTGGCGGGTGATGTGTCGGGATGGATCTGGCTCAACGATGTCCTCGCCACGATGCGGATGCCGCTGTTCTTCACGCTGGCCGGTCTCTTCGCCGCCAAGTGGGTCTCGGTGCCGCTCGCTCAGCTGTGGAACTCGAAGCTTCGGCTGTTCGTCTGGGTGTTCCTGCTCTGGGAGCTCCTGGGGCTCGGGCCGTACCTCCTCGGACAAACGGTTCACGGAGTCGAGATCAACCTGCGCCGAGAGGTCTTCGACACCGTGATCTCGCCCCTCATCCCGCGATTCGAACTCTGGTTCATCTGGGCATTGGCTCTGTTCTTCCTCCTCAACAGGGCGCTGCGCCGGGTCCCTGCGGCCGTCACGATCCCGGTCGCGGCAGCGGCGTCCATCGTCGCGTTCACCGACGTCCTGCCCCTTCCGTCGCCCAGCTGGACCGGCGCCTGCAAGTACTACGTGTTCTTCCTGATAGGCATGGTGGGAAGGCGGGCCCTGTTCTCCTACGCCGCGCGAAGCGGGTGGCTTCTTCGCGGCCTGGTCTTCACCGGCTGGGCGGCGGCTGCATGGGCTGTGACCGTCTTCGACCTCGGGCGCATCCCGGGGGTGTATCCGGCGCTCGCCTGTCTGGGGGTGCTCGCGGGCATCGCCATCAGCCAGGTGTTGCAGCGTTCCGCGCTTGTCGTGCGGCTCGGATCGCGTACCTTGCCGGTCTACCTCGCGCACACGCCGATCGTCATCCTCCTGACTGCAGGCGTCGCGCTCGGGGAGAACAGCGAGATCGTGCGGGCTGCCGCACTGTTCTTGCCGCCGGTCACCGCATGCGTGGCGATTGCGCTGTCTCTCGGCCTCCACCGACTATCGACTCGCCCGCCCCTCAGGTTCCTCTTTGATCCCCCGCGAGGTCTCCTGGTGGCGCATCCTGCCGACCCGACGAGCGCTGCGCGATGACGGCTGCTACGGGCACGGCCAGCACGACCAACGCCAAGGGAAGGGTTTTCATCGCCGAGACAGCCGGGCTGAACGCGAGATCCCAGAGGAGCCGCGTGGCGAGGTAGATCGCCAGCGCTGTGCACGCACCCTCGCGGAGGGCGCGCTCCAGGCCGAGCCCTGCGATGGCCGCGATCACTGCGCACGCCATGAGTCCGGGTAGCCCGAACCACAGCCAGAAGTCGCCGAGCATCGAATGGACTTCGATTCCCCCGCCGAACATGAATCTGTCGACGTAATTGTTGTGCGGGTCGTACCCGATGGCAGCCATCGAGGACTTTGCCGCTGTGATGTCGGCGCGCGAGGCGACGATTCCTGATCCCAAGCCGAGCGGGTGGAGCCGAATGAGGGCCTCGGATGCCGCGATCTCGGGTCGGCCGCCCAGGAGAAGCGATCCCGACTCATCGATCTGTGCCTGTGTGCGATCCTTCGTCGCTTCTCCGAAGAACCCCTCGAGGATGGCGGCCTGCGCGAGGAAGAAGACGGCCACTCCGAAGAGGATGACGCCCACGATGTTGCCGGCACGCCGTCGTGTGGTCCCCGTCGCCCGGCCGATTCGCTGCCAGATCAAGACGACTGCGGCCAGCATGAGCATGGCCGTGTTGGATCGCGCGTCGTTCACGGCACCGATCGCTGCGAGCAGGATGACCACGACGAGTTGAGGCACGAATCGATCTCGGCGGGCAGCCAAGGCCAGGAGCAGGATCGTCAGGGGGATCGAGAAGGTGAACCTCCAGCTGACGTTGCCGCCGAGGTCGCCCGCGATTCCGAGGGCCATCCCGGCCCCGTACGTGATGGCCACGGTCGACAGTCCCACGATCGTCCGGGCCCACAGGAGAGCTCCGACCGCCCCGAGCAGGCCGAGCGCGACGGCGCTGCGTTCGATGACCGCCGAAGGGAGGGAGACGCGTTCTGCCGCCATCCACCAGGTGAGGAGCACTCCTGCCGCGGCGGCTACGACCAGAAGGGCCGCCAGGGCGACGAAGAGACGAGCGCGGCGAAGTAGGGGGAGCCACAGCGGTATCAGAAGGAGTCCGAGGGCGCCGCCGACCGGAACGTTGAAAGGAAGAGTGAGTCTCAGCCCGATGACGACGCACACGACCATCGCCACGACGGATTCAGCCGTCCACTTCCTCTGGAGGAAGGTGGTGCTGTTCGGAAGGACCGCGCGGGTGCTCACGCCCGCGCCTTCGTTCTCCCGCCTAGACGCTCGCTCTTGCGCCATCGTGATGGTTGCGACGTCGCGTAGGCATTGTCGTGGTACGGGCTCGAGTCGACACGCTTGACGGCGTTGAGAACGATGCCGAGGATCCGCGTGCGCGTGGATTCGAGCTCGTCCAGGGTGCGTCGGAGAGCCTGGCGCTTCGTGAAGCGATGTCTGGCGACCACGAGGATGCCGTCGACGACGGGTGCGAGCCAGAGCGGGTCGCTCACGGCGAGGACGGGCGGGCTGTCGATCACGACCACGTCGAAGCGTGCACGTGCATCCTTGACCAGCTCTCGCAGGTGGTCGGACGTCAGAAGTTGGCCAGGATTCGGCGGGATGGTTCCGCTCGCGAGAACGCTGAGATTGCTCGTTCCCCAGTGCTGGATAGCGTCGCCGAAGCCGATGTCGCCCACCAGGATGGTCGTCACGCCGACGCCGCCCTCGAGCCCGGTCATCCTCGCGATCGAACCACGTCGGAGGTCGGCGTCGATGAGCAGAACGCGTTGGCCCTGTTCAGCAAGGATCAGAGCCGTCGAGAGGGCCACGGAGGACTTGCCCTCGTTGGAGGTCGCGGAGGTGACGAGGATGACGCTCGTGTCGCCGTCGACGTTGGCGAAGCGGAGTCCGGCGGCGACGCCGCGGATGGACTCGGCAGCCAGCCCTGTCTCTGCTCTGCGAACGGCATCGGGCAGTGTCGAGCCGCGTGCGACGCCGGTGACCTCGCCGAGCACCGGCGTCTCCGTTACCCCGGCGATGTCCTCGCGGGATTGAAGGCGGGTTGCGAGGAGCCGGCGGAGCCAGGCGTACACCATGCCGGCGACCAGGCCTGCGAGGGCGCCCACGATGATGAGCAGTCTCGTGTTGGGCGCGATGGGAACGCGTGACTCCGCGGCCGGGCTGATCGTCTCGATCCGGACGGCCGGGCCGGATGTGTTCGTCTGCGGGGACAGCCCCTCGACGGCGTCAGCGAGCTCGGTGGCGATCGCGTTCGCGATCCTCGCAGTCCCCGAGGGCGACCCTCCGGTCACCGTGATGTTCAGGACGGCGGAGTCGAGGGGTGTTTCGACGGTGACCTGTCCGGCGAGGGCGCGTGGTGATATCGAGAGCCCGAGTCGATCGATCACCGGTTCGAGCACGACCGGAGACGTCGCCACCAGCGCGTAGGTGTTGACGAGGCTCTGAACGTAGCTCGACCCTTGAACGAGCTCGGCTGTGCTGTCGCCGCGCGCCGGAAGGACCAGGACGGATGACTGTGCGCGGTACACGTCGGTCTGCGTCTGCGCATAGCCGTATCCGATCGCGGCGCCCAGGAAAGCGAGTACGAGGATGGCCAGCCACTGCTTGCGCAGGGCGAGGAAGTAGTCGTTGAGGCTCACCGTGCAGTCCTCGAAGCACCCGAGCGCACGTTCCCCGCGCGGACGACGTCATCCACCATGGCAGATCCCCCCAAGCATCCCGTCCGCCCCAACGGCCCCAGCGGACGCTTTTCTTTTCCGCATTCTACGGGGTCGCCCCCTCGTGCGATGTCGGAAGTGTGTGAATCGTGACGACGAGCGGTATCGTCTGACCTGGGGAATACGCAGACTTGGGGAGTCGCATGCGCACGAGTGGGTTTGGGGTCAGGCGTCTGGGGCGTCGGTTGTCCGAGGCCGTGGACGAGGTGTTCGCACGAGGCGTCGGCGCGGTGCGAAAAGGGCCACCCCGCAGCGTCGGTGTGGTGGGCATCTATCGGAACGCGGAGCCCATCCGCGCGGCCGTCACGGAGCTGAGAGCATCGCGCCACGAGGTGAAGATCCGCCTCGGGGCCATGGGGGACGTTCCGGCGGGGATGCAGGCGGATACCGGCGCCGACCACCTCGTCGCCGGCAAGTTCCAGAATCTCAACGTCTTGGTGCGGGATCTGCCCGAGGTGGATTGGCTCGTGATCATCGACGACGACGTCGTCCTTCCCCACGGGTTCCTGGATCTCGCGATCGAAGTGTGCGAGCGGCTCGACCTCGCCCTCGCGCAGCCGGCGCAGACGCGGTTCAGCAACGCGAACTGGGCGGTTGCGAAGCGTCGTCTGCTGAGTGTCGCTCGAACCACGAGGTTCGTCGAGATCGGTCCGGTCACGCTGGTGCGCGCGGATGCCGCACGGCTGCTGCTGCCGTTCCCGGCGGACCTTCGCTGGGGGTGGGGGCTGGACTTCCAGTGGGCCCGTCTCATGGAGGACGCCGGCCTGGCCATGGGAGTGATCGACGCAGCCGCCGTCGTGCACGCGAGTCGCAAGGTCGCGAGCACGTACTCCTGGGATGCTGCACAGGAGGAGGGGCGGGAGTTCCTTCGCGGCGTCGATCATCTGCCGAACGATGTGGCCAAGGGTCGGGGGCTTCGCACTTACCGCGTTCTGCCGCGCCGTCGATCGGCCGCGACGCTGATGGATGAGGCGGAACGCACCGCTCGTTCGACGTGACGGCGAACGGTCGCGCGGTAGGACTCGGGGGAGTGTCGTCGGAGGGCTTCGGCCCGGCTCCCCTCGACATCCGCTGTCACCGCCACCCACGACTCCGAGAGTGCCCGGAGCTGGGCTGAGATGGCCTCCGGCTCGTCGACGGGCACCATGCGCGCCGTGGCGTACCTGTCGGCGGCCTCGCGCAGACCACTGGTGTCGGCGACGATGACCGGGCGCAGGCCGAGGACGGCCTCAACGGCCGTGTTGCCGAACGGCTCGTCGATCCGCGAAGGCACGACGATGACATCCGACGCTGCGACATAGCTCCACACATCGGGCTGGAAGCCCGCGAAGCGGACCGACATCCTCCTCGGCGCGCGTGACGCTTGCTGCCTCAGCTCCGCTCCGAACCACTCGTATCCGGGGAAGGTGTCGCCCACGAGCGTGACATCGACCGGAAGGCCTTCTTGGGCGAGCAGAGACGCTGCGGAGAGGACCAGGTCGGGCCCCTTCCGAGGAGACAAGCGCCCCATGTACAGAACGCGGAGGGCCCCGTCGGTGTCGGCCCGAGGCGGCTCGGGCCGATCCGGGCCGACGACGCCGTTGAGGACGAGCTGCGCGCGGGAGGCGAGCTTCGGCAGCGCTTGTCGTATCGTCTCCTGGCTGAAACGACTGTTCACCAGTACTTCTTGAGCCAGCATGTGGGGCATGTACAGCATCCGGTTCACCAGGACACTCCCCGAGGCCTCGGCTTCGTGGACATGGCTGACGACCGGCACTCGGCGCAACCACGCGACCAGCGGCCACAGCGGGATGGTGATGGTGCTGACGTACACCGCGTCGGGTTTCACGCGGTGGATGAGCCGCCACGCCGAACCGAAACCGCGCAGGGCCTCTCTGACCAACCGCAACCACCCCGACGGTCGTAGGAGCGCCTTGCGGAGCACGAGGCCAGGAGCAATGACGACCTCGGCGCCGAGAGTGCGCAGCTCGTGGATCAGGGGACCGGTCGTGGGCACGACGACGACGACTCGTGCGCCGCCCTCGCGAAGCCCTGCAACGGACTCACGCAGCATCCGGTCGGAGCCGAACAACTCCGCCCCGGGGTGCGCCACGAGGACCGTTTGCAGCGTGGTCACAGCACTCCGGCCATCGTGAGGATCGACGTCATCGCTGTCGTTGCGGCTCGGGCATTGGGGGTCGGGTCATGCGACACGCGTTCGCCGCGTCGGGCGCGCACGGTCTCTGCCAGATCCTCGTCGCTGACGCCTTCGACGCGCGGGGGGACGGGGCACGCCGCGAAAGCCTCGGCGGTCTTCGCCACGCCGGGGGTGAGCACGGGGGTGCCGAACGAGCCCGCGACGATCGCTGCATGCATGCTCGTCGTGAAGACCACCCCCGCCGCGGCGAACACCGAGACGATCTCGTCCGCGTCGAGGCCGATGAGGGCGCCGACACCGGTTCGCTCGGCTGCCGCGGCCAGAGCGCGGTCCTCGCCGGAATAGGCGCCCAGTGAGAGGACAGCGACGGGGAGGCCGGCCAGAGACCGCAGGGCGGCTTCGATCCGGGCCTCAGGCCAGCCGTGGAACGCCGCGGCATGGAAGACGACGAGCGGCTCGTCGATGCCGAGTCGCCGACGGATGACCTGTCGGCCTCGGTCGGCTGAACCTTGGGGATCGGACAGTGCCGGGTGGGCGAAGACCATGTCGGGCGCCAGGACGATGCGCGAAGCGTCGACGCCCGCCGCCTGGAACTGCTGTGCGGCGTGTGACGTCCGCACCCATACGCCGCGCAGTCGAGTCACGACCGCTCGTGCTCGGGCATCGTGCGCCATCCGACGGGCTCCCACGGAGACCAGGACCGTCGGCGCGCCGCGGACCCAGTCGTCCTCCGGGAGCCACACTCCGGGGCCGGCGAGGAAGTGCCTTCGAGCGAACCACGCCGCTCGCAGTCGGAGGAGGCGCCCATGCCGTTCCGCCTCCGGTATGGCCATGTGGTCGAGAGCGACGGTGGTCGTATCGAAGCGCACGAGGTCCCCGCCGCCGACAAGCACAGCAGTGGCATCCGACCGCCTTATCTCGCGCAGTGGGCGGATCGGCTCGCCGGCCAGGGTGGTTCCCGCAAGAGGAGCGAAATGCGTGATCTCGGAGAGGAGCCCGATGCGGCGGAGCAGGTCAGCGGTCACACCCGGGTAGAGCTGATCGCCCCAATTGGACACGGAGTAGTCGCCGACTTGTGCGAGCCTCACGGGCGAAGTGCGAACGGGCGCCTCTTCTGACAACACGTCACTGATGGCGGACTCCTGTCTCTCGTGTCTCGTCGACGAGCGCGGCGCGACGCGCGCGCTGCCGGACGAGGATCATGTTGGGCGCCAGCTGGCAGATGACGACGGCGACGATGGAGCCGATGAGCGGCCCGGGTGCACCGAGGCTCGGTGTGAGGGAGATCGTCAACCCCAGGTTCACGGGAAGGAGCACGAGCGCGCAGACCGCCTGGAAGGCGAGACCTCTCGGATCGGTGAGCGCCATACCGTACGGCTGCTTGACCGCTTGGACGACGATGAAGATGGCCCCTGCCACGAGGATCGGCCAGCCGAGATGGATGCGCCCACCCGAGGCGAGTTCGGCGAGCCACCCTGAGAGCGAGACGATGAGCGTTCCGCCGATGAGCGCGAGCGCCGCGAACATCCCGGCCATCGCGTGCGGCGAGAAGGGTGTGGCGGTTCCCGTGGCGCGAGCCCGGGCGAAGACCGGCCACAGGGACATTCCCGCCGTGGTGAGAACCCCGAGTGCCGGGCCGAACATCTGCATCGTCAAGCTGTACTCGGTCAGGTCATCGAGCGAGGCGAGATGGCTGAGCACCAGACGGTCCGAGGACATCGCGATAGGAAGGGCGATCATCTGCACGAGCATCGGCCATGCCACGTTGAGCACGCGCTCTCCGCGCACGCGGGGGCTGAAGCTCTGACGGATCGCGATGCCGATCGTGGGCGAGGTCCGGCGAACGGCGACGACGAAGGCGATGACGCTGACCAGGAAGGTGCCCGCGTACGACGCCACGGCGATGTAGCCGCCGCCCGCGCCGGCCGAGATCGTCAGCCAGAGCACGAGGAGGACGATCGGCGTCTGCAGGGCTCCCAGCAGGACGACGAGGGTGTTCAGGCCCAACGCGATCAGGATGCGCTGCCCGAAGGAGACGAGCAGATTGAGGGCGAGGATGGCGAGGCAGAGCGTCGCGGCGAGGGCCCCCGAATCCAGGCTCAACCCGTCGCCGAGCAGAGCGTCCCAGTACCCGAAGGCGTAGATGCCCACGGCGACCGTCAGAAGTACCAGCGCGCAACACGCCAGAAGGCGGATGCACGAGACGAGGACACCCCGGAAGTTCAGGTCTGTGCGGGGGTTTCCGGCTGCGGATGCGGCATTCAGGATCGCGGCGGACAGTCCCAGGTCTGCGAAGGGCAGAAGTGCCGCGATGCCGACCAGGAGCGTGTACTGGGCGTACGTCGCTTCACCGTAATTGTCGAGGATGAGTCGTGTGACGACGATGCCCAGGAGCGCGCTGAGCGGCATCACCGTCAGGCGAGCGATCGCGCTGCCGCCGACGGACGCGAGCATTCCTCGTCGCGTTCCGAGCCGGCGTGCGACGTCGACGTCGATGTCAGGCGACTCTTCGCTCGCGGCGTCGCTGCGGGCACGGACGGTTTCGGCGGCCGTCATGCGGCACCGCCGACGGTCCGGGGGCGAGCGGTGATGAGAGTTCTCCCTTGGGGAAGGCTCGGTGCGCGGAACAGCCAGGAGACACTCCAGTGGCGATTCGCCAGCGCCAGGGGGACGCCGCCGAGAAGTGCGGTGGCGCAGCAGACTCCGACGATCCACAGTCCGAGCGCATCGGCGGTCTGTCGGGCGATCACGCACGCAATGATCATCAGCGGGAAGTGCGTCAGGTAGAAGACCACGGAATTGCGACCGATCCACGCGATCCCGCGCCGGAGGGGGCTTTTCGATGCCCGACGACCGAGCGCGTGCGCGACGCGGATGCTGAGCGCGATGAGCGCGAGCACGAAGACGATCGACGCGGGTGCGAACTCGAAGAAATGCGCTCCGGTCACCGCGGACAGCGTCACCGATGCCGCGGTGAAGGCCGCCGCGACGAGGCCGACGGCGCCGACGAGCGTGCGCGGTGCATTGAGGACGAACGGGATCAGCGTGCGGGCGTAGTGGCCGGCGAAGAAGAACACCGCGAAGAAGCAGATCTTCTGGGGCGACGGATGCGGGATGAGGATCGCGCCGACGGTGAATGCCGGGAGTGCGATCCACCACGGCGCGCGGACGACCAGCGGGGCCACCAGGTAGTAGGCGAAGAGATAGAGGATGAACCACAGGTACCCCGCGCCGAACCACGACATCGGGTCGCTGATCGCCTCACCGGATCCGGGGAAGAGCGACAAGTAGACAGCGGCCCACAAGGCGTAGGGCCAGAGCAGATTCCTCACCTTGCCGACGATGTAGACGGACGCGGGCTTGCGGAGCGAGCCCGCCAAAAGCAGCCCTGACAAGAACATCAGAGTCGGCATCCGCCAGGGCAGGAACGCTTCGTTCACAAGGAACAGCCAGGTCGGCATATCGAACCCGAATCGCACCGGGATGGACGATGCGTGCCAGACGATGAGGAGGAGTATGGCGGTGCCTCGAAGGGTGTCCATCCACTCGACGCGTCCCGTCGTCCGTGACGTCGGCGCCCACTCTGCCGTATGGCGTCCCGGCACATCATGACCCGGTGCGATGAGTGCGTTCCTCGCCTTCATCCGGTGCCCCTCAGGCTGTGCGCTCGGCTGTCGCGGCGAGCCCGGCGGCCTCGAGCGTGCATGGACTCCCCCTGGGCGAGACGCCTCGCCAGGTCTTCGTAATCGCTGGTCACGTCGTCCCACCGGAACGCTGCGGCAGCGCGCTCGCGGGCGTGCAGACCGAGTGCGGCGACCCTGACGGGATCGCTCTCGAGGGTGCTGAAGTGGCGGGTGGCCTCGCCGGCATCCGCGAAGAACAGGCCGTGCTCGTCGAGGGTCTCGTGGTTGAAGCCGACGTCGTAGGCGAGCACGGCGGTGCCCGCACCCATGGCGCGCAGGAGCGAGGGGTTCGTCCCGCCGACCGAGTGCCCGTGCACGTACGACGTCGCGTGGAAGTACAGCGCGTCGAGCAGGTCCTGGTCGTACACGCCGCCCAGGAAGCGGATGCGGGGGTCGTCGCCGGCCGCGGCGCGGATGCGCTGCGTGTACTCGGCGGCGTACGGCGCCGAGCCGACCACGACGAGCGGAGTGGTCGCGGAGCTGGCCCGATAGCCGGCCACGATCTCGAGCACATGGTTCTCGGGCTCGAACCGCGCGACGACCAGGTGGTACCCGCCGGGGGTGAGATCGAGGGCGCGGATGCCGTCGGTCGGTGCACCGTCCAGGATGGGTGCTCCGTAGCGGATCAGCTCCGTCGGGACCCCGAACTCGCGGTCGTAGTACTCGCGGATGCCGGGGGCGTCCGCGATGAGGGCGTCGGCCGTCCGCACGCCGAACTCTTCCGCCCAGCGGTAGTAGGCCTTGCCGCGCCGGCCCCACTTCGAGCGCTTCCATTCGAGACCGTCCATGTGGAGGGCGGTCGGGATGCCGCGGGCACGCAGGACCGGGAGGAACGGCGAGTTCGCGGCGTTGAACACGAAGGCCGCATCCGTCCGCCGGCCGAACACGGCGTGCACGGCGGAGAGCCCGGTGTGGCTGAGGGTCTCGAGCTGCTTCACGGGGACGGCCGGAAGGCGGACGACCCTCATGCCGAGGTACTCCGAGGTCCGGGTCCCCGCGCCCCGCGAGTAGACCGTGATGTCGTGGCCGCGTTCGACGAGGCGACGACCGATCTCCTCGACCGCCGTCTCGAAGCCGCCGTAGCAGGCCGGCACCCCCCGGGTGCCGATCATCGCGATGTGGAGCGTCCGCGTCTCGAGGGTCTGCGTCCGGTGCCGACCGCGGTCGGCGTCGGTGTCGAGCGGGCGCGGGATTTCGATGACCATCAGTACGCTCCCTCACGTGTGACCATGACTTTGGCGGTTCGCCACATCAGGACGAGATCGGTCATGACGGTCCAGTTCTCGACATAGCGGAGGTCGAGGCGGACGCTCTCCTCCCAGGTGAGGTCGCTCCGTCCGCCGACCTGCCACGGTCCGGTGATGCCGGGCTTGATGTAGAGACGGCGGAAGACGGTGCCGTCGTAGGCGGTGACCTCGGCGGGCAGCGGCGGGCGCGGCCCGACGACGCTCATGTCGCCGCGTAGGACGTTCCAGAACTGCGGCACCTCGTCGAGCGAGAACCTCCGGAGGATCTGGCCGACGCGGGTGACCCGGGGGTCCTGCTTCAGTTTGAAGAGCGGGCCCGAGCCCTCGTTGCGGGCGAGCAGTGCGGCGAGCTCGGACTCGGCATCCACCCGCATCGTCCGGAACTTCAGCATCGCGAACTCGTGCCCGTCGCGGCCGACGCGCGCCTGGCGGAAGAAGACCGGGCCGCCGTCGTTCGTCTTGATGGCGAGAGCGATGACCGCGGCCACCGGAGCGAAGGCGAGGAGGGCGGTGATCGATACCAGGATGTCCAGCGCCCGCTTGACGTAGAAGGAAGCCCCCTCGAAGGTCGGGATCTTCACGTGGATGAGCGGCATCCCCTCGACCGGCCGGAGCGACATCCGCGGTCCTGCGACGTCGGCGAGCCGGCTCGAGATCACGAGCTCGGCAGCCGTGCCCTCCAGCGACCAGGAGAGGCGCTTCACATACGTGGGATCGCCCGCCGGCTGGCTCGCGACGACGATCGTGTCGCTTCCGTAGATCTCCGACGCACGGAGGACGGCGTCCTCGCCGTGCATCACCGGGTAGTCGACGCCGTCGACGCTCACGCGCTCGCCGGCGCCTTCGAGGAGCGCGACCCCGACGACGAGGTAGCCGAGCTGGCCCGCGGGCCCGAGGGTGCGGATCGCGTACTCGACGTCATCCCGCGACCCGACGACGACGGTGCGCGAGGCGAACCTGCCCTCGGCGCGCTGCGCGACGAGCCACCGCCGCCATCCCCATCGCGAGAACAGGAGCGCGAGTGTCCCGAGGGGGAGAGCGGTGAACAGCTGCGCGCGGATCCCGCCCCACTCGAAGACGACGAACATGATCGCGAGAAGCCCGAACGCGAGCCCGGTCGCGTGAGCGACGCGGGCGTACTCGACCGAGCCCGAGCCGATGACGCTCGCCGACCGGGTGTTGAAGAGCATCAGCGCGACGAGCCAGAGCGTGCCGGTCGCGAGCGCGATCGCGATCGCGCTGTACGGGACCGGGGCGACGGCGCCCGATGCCGTCACGCGCACGGTCGCGAACGCGCAGGCCACTGCGACGATCGCCGTGTCGCTGGTTCGCAGCCGCACGCGGAAGCGACGCTCCCACTGCTGACGGCTGACCAGCGCGGCGGATGCCCGCGGCGCTTCGCCGGCCCACGTGCGCACGGTCGTCAGCGGGCTCAGCCCCGGCAGCGACAGGCCGGGCGAGATGCCCTCGACCGCGCTCATCGTGCGTCCCCACACACATCGGACGGTGTCCGCATCATGCCCCCAAGCAATGTGCGATCACTGCACCCGCCCCCAAGGCGGATGCATAGTTCCCCAATGAGCTTCGCGGTCCCCCAAGAACCTCCGCGCGACCCCCCGGCCGCGCGATCCACTCGATGGCAACTGTAGCGTGCGACGAACGGTCGTGCGAGCGCGGGGCGTTAACTCGATGTAAACCGACGCGTCATGTCGTCAGAGCCCCCGCGCCTGCGATCCCCGGCTGCGCCGCCGGGCGCCGAGCTCAGGCGCCGAAGGCGCGGGCGAGAGTCACGACGAGCGGGCCGATGCGGCCATCGATCCGGAACCGGGCGAAGCCCTCCGACACCGCGCGTCCCGTGCGCGAGGTCACGAACCACGGCGGTTTCGGCAGCACCGAGAAGCGCCCGCGGCCGAGGGAGCGGGGGAAGGGACGGAACGGTCCGCGGACGACGCTCCGCTCGACCTCGTCCAGCAGGAGTGCGTTATGAACGATCCCGATGCCGCTCGGCGCGTCGTCGACGGTGCCGCCCGGGAACGCGCCCCACGTCGCCGTGGGGGTGAGGAACCCGAACGCCGTCCACGCGTTGATGGCCACCGTGCCGTAGCGCAGGCGAGCCATCGCCTCGTCGAACGGGGAGCCGAGGCGGTGCTGGGTGACGGGGTCGACGAGGACGTTCGCGCCGAGGGTTCCGGTGAGTCGTTCGTTCGCGTGCGCGATGGCGGCATCGACGAACGCGGCGCCGGTGCCGGGCAGGTCGACGATCCCGAGGACCGGGGCGAAGTACTCGGTCGTCTCGATCTCACCGTCACCCACCGCGATCGCCCGCGTGCCGTCGGCGAACCACTCCGCATCGGGGTAGACCTCGCGCACGTGCTCGAGCCGCGCCGCCGCGTTCGGATACCAGACGGGCCGCTTCGGCGTCCGCGCGAAGGCGCGGCGCAGCTCGCGCTCGAAGTCCTCGCGCTGATCCCAGTCGCGGCTGAGGAGCACGACCTGACCGGCGATGCAGTTGTGCCCGCTGTTGTGCAGCCGCATCGTGGCGACGTGCTCGGCCTGGAACCGCAGGTCGGCCGCCGTCCAGCGCCCCGGCACGACGATGATCGGCGACACGCCGCCGAGCTCGGCCGTGATCGGCACGCGCAGGCGGTCGTCGCCGGAGCCGACGATGGCACGGAAGGTCGTCTCCGACCCGGTGATGTGGACGTGGTCGATCTCGGGATGCCGCGTCAGGTAGGCCCCGACGTCACCGCCTCCGCTCACGACTGCGGCGAACCCGGCCTCGATGAGGGGCGCGAACGCCCGCTCGAACACCGGCACGAGCGCATCCTGCGTGGGGTTCACCTTCAGCAGTGCGACGCGCCCCTCGGCGAGCAGCTCGTACAGCACGTCGAGGAAGGGGATCGAGGTCACGTTCCCCGCGCCCAGGACCAGGCCGACCCCGCCGCTGCGGAGCGGATGCCGCGAGGCGAGGCCCGCGGCATCCCTCGCCTCGTGCGCGGTGACGCCCGGCTGCAACCAGACCTCGGTCGTGTAGCCCGAGAGGAGGATCCGGTCGGCGGCGTTCAGCGGCGAGGTGTGGACGACGGTGCGACCGCCGGGCGCGGTGCCGGTGCGGACGCCGGCGAGCGGACTGCGCCCGCGGGCGAGCGCGTCGAGCGTCCCGATGTACGCGTCGAGCGCGACGATGGCGGCGTACGGGCCGGCGAGCCACTCTTCTCCGGCGAGCGGATGCCGCGGCTCGAGCCCTTTGCTCGCGGCGGCGATGCGCGCCCAATCGTCGGCGGCGCCGGCGACGGCGGAGCGGATGCGCCGGAGCAGATCACGACGCCCGGCAGCGGTGAGTGCGGTCCACTCGCTCGCACCGGCGCGCAACCGTGTGAGGGCGGAGTCGAGATCGGTGCGGGCCTCGGGGGAGTGCTCATGCGGCGTGGCCGGTGACGTCGTCGTCATCGTCGCTGTGCCGGTGGACTCAGATGAGCGACAGCTCGCGGAGCTTCGCCGCGACGTCGTCGTTGCTGGGCTCGACGTGATGCGTGGCGTCGGGGTACACGACGACCGGGATGTTGGTGCGTCCGGAGATCTCGCGGGCGATGTCGGCGGCGTCGGGCTCGGCCTCGAGGTCGACGTACCGGTAATCGACTCCGAGGCTGTCGAGCTGCGCCTTCGTGCGGCGGCAGTCGCGGCACCATTCGGCGCCGAACATCGTGATCTGAGTGGACGTGTCGGTCATCACTCCAGGGTACGCCCGCCCGCTGCTGCGGGCTCGGATTCCTGGGCCGCGACGGCACGTCCCGGCCGGCGCGGTGCGTAGACGACGAGTGCGTGGAAGACGAAGCGCAGGACGAAGGCGGCCACGAGCGTGAGAGCCGCGGCCAGCACGGCGGGGATGTGGGTGGCCTCGACGATGATCGACAGGACCGGGATGCGGATGATCGCTTCGAGGCCGTTGAAGGAGAACGACTTGAGGAACCGGGTGAGCATCCGCCCCGACTCGGACCTCATGTCGGCGAAGACGAGGTACTCGAGCAGCAGGAAGTTCGTGATGATCGTGATGACGCTCGCGACGATGGCCGCCGGCACGTAGTCCATCCCCAGCCGGATCAGACCCCACATGATGACGAGGTTCGCGATGGCGCCGAACCCGCCGACGAGGGCGAACGCCGACATCCGACCGAAGCGCAGCATGGCGAGCTGGGTCAGGAAGCGGACGCCCTGCGTGAAGGTCGCCTTCGAGGTGCCGGCGTGGCGGGAGGCGAAGTCGAAGGGGACCTCGTCGACCCGCAGCTGACGTCGCGCGAGGACTTCGAGCAGGATCTTGAAGCCTCGAGGGCGGAGCGCGCCGACGTCGACGGCGTGGGTGTCGAGCAGGAAGAACCCGGTCATCGGGTCGGAGCAGTTCGCGAGCTTCCGCGGGAACATCGCCTTGGTCAGCGCGGTCGAGGCGCGCGAGACGGCGGTGCGGGTCGCATCGGCGAGGCCCTTCGACGTGCCCCCGGACGCGTAGCGCGAGGCGACGACGACGTCGACGTCGCCTCGGTCGGCCCGCTCGATCAGCCGGGGGATGTCTTCGGGCGGATGCTGCAGGTCGCCGTCCATGACGAGGCACCAGCGCGAGGTGGCCGCCTGGAATCCCGCGACGACCGCGCCGCCGAGGCCGGCATCGGCGTTCTCCCGGTGGATGAGGCGCACGGGGAACGGGGCGCCCTTCGCCGCGGCCGCGATGACCTGCGGGGTGTCGTCCGTCGAGTCATCGACGAAGACGACCTCGAACACGCGCCCCTCGAGGCTCTCCCCGATGCGACGCAACAGCTCGTCGATGTTCGGACCCTCGTTGAAGGTCGGGACGATGATCGACAGATCCATGGCGGGGCTCGCGATGCTCGGCGGGCACGGGGACGTCTCAGCCTAGCCGGGACCGGGCGCACCGGACTGAGGATGTCCCCGGCGAACGACAGGGATCCGCTGACGGGGTCCCGGGCCGTCTGATAGACAGATCAGATGATCTGGGGGGATGCCGCTGCGCCGCGCACGCGTCGAGGCGCGAAGGCGGCCGTGATCGCGGCCGCGGTGGTGATGCTGTCGGCGGGATGCGTGTCGACGGTCGTGGAGCCCGCGGGAGAAGCCCGACCGACGGTGGAGGCGCCGGTGGTCGCGCCCGCGCCGGCGTCACCGACGGCCGAGCCGGCTTCGTCGGGCCCGTCGGTGATCGCGACGCAGGCGTTCTCGGGCACCGGGCCCGGCCCCGTCGCCCTCGACGTGCCGGCCGGCACCCAGTCGGTGCTCGTCCAGCTGACGTGCGACCCCGCGGAGCGATTCACGGCGGAGCTCGGCGACTCGATGATGCTCGGGCAGGCGCCGCAGTCCGGATCCTGCGATCCCGATCGCGTCCTCGCCTGGCCGTGGGAGGCCCGGTCGGCGCCGGAGCTCACGCTCGGCCTGGCCCCGGAGGCCGAGTGGGCGGCATCCGTCTCGTATTCATCGGTCCCGTTCCCGCAGGACGCCGCGCTCGCCGAGGAGTGCGAGCTGTTCTCGGGCGTCTACAGCCAGGTCACGAACGCCGACGAGGGCTACGGCTTCTACGCGGCCTTCGGCGCCGACGAGTGGAACCGCCGGGTGGATGCCGCGGCGGATGCGGCGGACACGCTCGCCGCGTCGTCGACGACCACTCTCGCGCCGTACCTGCGGTCGATCCACACGGTTCTCGCGGAGCGCTCGCCGATCCCCGGCGGGATGACCGAGGTGCAGGAGTTCTGGGACGCCCAGAACCCGATCGCCGAGATCTGCGCGGTGAACCACAGCGAGGTGTACGTCCTCGCCGAATTCGGCGGCTGAGCGCTCAGCCCACGGAGTCGCGCCACGAGTGCTGCGGCCGGTAACCGAGCACCCGCTGCGCCTTCGCGGTCGAGAACAGCGAGTCGTTGACCCCGAGGTCGCCGCGGAGCTCGACGCCGGGGAACACCTCGGCGACCAGCTCGTCGTTCGGGCGGCTCATGACGGTGTCGGCCGCGGCGATGAGGAAGTGGTCGAAGCCGGGGCCGGCGACCTCGAGCGCGCGTTCGATGGCCTGCGATCCGTCGCGGGCGTCGATGTAGCTCCACAGGTTCCACTTGCGCTGCCGCGCGTCGGCGTCGAACGAGGGGAACTCCGCGTAGTCCTCGGGCCACATGACGTTCGAGAACCGGAGGGCTGTGATGGATGCCGCCGGGTACCACCGCGTCAGCTCGATCGCCATCTGCTCCTCGAGGTGCTTCACGAGGGAGTAGACCGATTCGGGACGCGCCGGGTAGTCCTCGTCGACGGGGATGTAGGGCGGCGGTGTCTCGAACGGCAGCCCCTGCACGGTCTCGCTCGAGGCGTAGACGATCTTCGTGATGCCGAGACGGAGCGCTGCCCAGAACACGTTGAACGTGGTCGTGATGTTGTTGTGGAAGGTCGCGACGTCGGGCCGGATGCCGGGGGCCGGGATCGCGGCGAGGTGGACGAGGGCGTCGATGCCGTCGTGCTGATCGCCGACACCCGTCAGCGCGTCGACGACCTGTCCGTGGTCGGTGAGGTCGATCTGCACGAAGCCGGGGCCGCGGGTGCCGTGCTGGTCGAAGCCGATCACCTCGTGGCCGGCGGCGGCGAGTTCGCGGACGACGACGGACCCGAGTTTTCCGGACGAACCGGTGACGGCGATGCGCATCCCGTCAGCATGGCACGCGCGTCGGACAGCGAGGGCCGTCACCACCCGTGGGTGTTGAGCCATTCGCGACGACGCGATGCCTCGGCATCCGTCTCGTCCTCGTCCGAGCTCACGTGCTCCTCGAGCAGGCCGTCCACGAGGGGGACGAAGCGGTGGCAGACGGGGCACAGGGCGCGGCCGTGCGGCCACCCGTCCGCGAGCGCGGCGGCGGGGGAGCCCGGCTCGCCGGACCCGGGGCAGCGGGACGGGTCGGCCGCGGCATCCGTCCACATGATCGTGCGGTGGCGGTGCAGACCGGGGTGGTCGAGCGGGCGCGTGCAGCGGCGACCGGCGTTGCGACTGCGGCAGAAGCGGACGACGTCACTCATCAGTTGATGATCTCGCCGCCGGACTCCTCGATCGCGGCGATGCGGCGCTTCCAGTCCGCGAGCGCCTCGGGACTCAGGCGGGGCCAGCCGGTCTCTTCACCGACGACGCGGAGCGGGTCGGTGCTGCGGTACGAGCGCGTGGGGTTGCCGGGGAACTTCTTGTCGGTCACGTTCGGGTCGTCCTCGAACGGGCCGGTCGGCTCGACGCGGTAGACCCGCGGCTCGCCGTCGCCCGCGGCGAGCTCGGCGGCGAGGCCGGCGCCGTCGCGCTGCGCGGTGAAGTAGATGTGGTTCATCACGATCGACGGCCGGTAGTTCGAGCGTCGCCCCGCCGTGAGCAGATCGCCGACGTCGAGGTCGGCTTTCGTGCCGTGGAAGAAGGGACCGGTCTCGTCGGCTGCGCTCACCGCGCCAGGGTAGCGCGGCGGATCAGGCGTCGGAACGGGGCATCGGCGCGAGGCGCGTGAGCTGCGTGACGTGCCGCGGCTCGAGCTCGGCGATCGAGGCGACGCCGAGCAGCTTCATGGTGCGCTCGATCTCGCTGCGGAGGATCTCGATCGTCTTGTCGACGCCCGCCCGCCCGCCGGCCATGAGGCCGTAGAGATAGGCGCGGCCGATCAGGGTGAACTTCGCCCCGAGCGCCATCGCGGCGACGATGTCGGCGCCGTTCATGATGCCGGTGTCGACCATGATGGTCGCGTCCTTGCCGACCTCGCGCACCACGGTGGGCAGCAGGTGGAAGGGGATCGGCGCGCGGTCGAGCTGGCGCCCGCCGTGGTTCGACAGGATGATACCGTCGACGCCGTGGTCGATGAGGCGCTTCGCGTCGGCGACGTTCTGCACGCCCTTGATGACGATCTTGCCGGGCCAGATGCCGCGGATGATCTCGAGGTCCTCGTAGCTGATCGTCGGGTCCATGGCCGCGTTCAGCAGGTCGCCGACGGTGCCGCCGGTGGCTGAGAGCGACGCGAACTCGAGCTTCGGAGTGGTGAGGAAGTCGATCCACCACCACGGCCGCGGGATCGCATTGACGATAGTGCCGAGGGTCAGCTGCGGCGGGATCGAGAAACCGTTGCGCTTGTCGCGCAGGCGTGCGCCGGCGACGGGGGTGTCGACGGTGAACTGCAGGGTGTCGAACCCGGCCTCGGCCGCGCGCTTCGCGAGGCCGTAGGAGATCTCGCGCTCGCGCATCACGTAGAGCTGGAACCAGTTGCGTCCGTGCGGGTTCGCCGCCTTCACGCCCTCGATCGAGGTCGTGCCGAGGGTCGACAGGGTGAACGGGATGCCGGCGGCCCCCGCCGCTCCCGCGCCCGCGACCTCGCCCTCGGTCTGCATGAGCCGGGTGAACCCGGTCGGTGCGATGCCGAAGGGGAGCGCGGACGGTCCGCCGAGGATCTCGACGGACGTGTCGACGTTCTCGGCAGGCCGGAGGACGTCGGGGTGGAACTCGACGTCCTCGAACGCCTGGCGCGCGCGGGCGAGCGAGGTCTCGCCCTCCGCGGCCCCGTCCGTGTAGTCGAAGGCGGCCTTCGGAGTGCGTCGCTTCGCGATCGTGCGGAGGTCCGCGATCGTGAACGCGGCATCCAGCCGTCGCTTCGTGCCGTTCAGCTCGGGCTTCTTGAACTGCATGAGCTCGAGCAGCTCGACCGGCTTCGGGAATTGACGCTGCACCATGGCAACCATCCTCCTCTGGAGTGATCCGACGCGGGCCGGGATTAACGCAGGAACGCGGCGGCGACGCCGGAGTCGACGGGGATGTGGAGCCCGGTCGTGCGTGAGAGTTCCGGTCCGGTCAGCACGTAGACGGCGTCGGCGACGTTCTCGGGGACGACCTCGCGCTTGAGGATCGTGCGGTTCGCGTAGAACTGGCCGAGGTCCTTCTCCTCGACGCCGTATGTGGCGGCGCGGTTGGCGCCCCAGCCGGCGGCGAAGATGCCCGAGCCGCGGACGACGCCGTCGGGGTTGATGCCGTTGACGCGCACGCCGTGCTCGCCGAGCTCGACGGCCAGCAGACGCACCTGGTGGGCCTGGTCGGCCTTGGTCGCCGAGTAGGCGATGTTGTTCGGGCCGGCGAAGACGGAGTTCTTCGACGAGATGTAGATGACGTCGCCGCCCATCTTCTGCTCGATGAGCGCCTTCGCGGCGGCTTTCGCGACGAGGAACGAGCCCTTCGCCATGACGTCGTGCTGCAGGTCCCAGTCCTTCTCGGTGGTCTCGAGCAGCGGCTTCGACAGCGACAGGCCCGCGTTGTTGACGACGAGGTCGACACCGCCGAAGGCGAGGACGGTCGCATCGATCGCGGCCTGCACACCCGCGGCATCCGCCACGTTCGCGGCGACGCCGATGGCGACGTCGGTCCCGCCGAGCTCGGCGGCTGCGGCCTGTGCCTTCTCGAGGTCGAGGTCGGCGACGACGACGCACGCGCCTTCGGCGGCGAGTCGCGTGGCGATGGCCTTGCCGATGCCGGATGCCGCGCCCGTGACGAACGCGATGCGCCCCTGATGGGTCTTGGGCTTCGGCATCCGCTGCAGCTTCGCCTCTTCGAGGGCCCAGTACTCGATGCGGAACTTCTCGGCGTCGGAGATGGGGGAGTAGGTCGAGAGGGCCTCGGCGCCGCGCATGACGTTGATCGCGTTGACGTAGAACTCTCCGGCGACGCGGGCGGTCTGCTTGTTCGCGCCGTAGCTGAACATCCCGACGCCGGGGACGAGCACGATGAGCGGGTCGGCGCCGCGGATCGCGGGGGAGTCCGCCGTCGCGTGGGCGTCGTAATACGCCTGGTAGTCGGCGCGGTAGGCCTCGTGCAGTTCTCGGAGACGTGCGATCGAGTCCTCGACGGACGCGGATGCCGGCAGGTCGAGGATGAGCGGCTTGACCTTCGTGCGCAGGAAGTGGTCAGGGCAGCTCGTGCCGAGTTCTGCGAGCGCGGGAGCCTTCTCGGAGGCGAGGAAGTCGAGGACGACGTCGCTGTCGGTGTAGTGGCCGACCATCGGCTTGTCCGTCGACGCGAGCCCGCGGATCGTCGGGGCGAGCGCCGCGGCCTTCGCGTGACGCTCTTCCTCCGACAGCGCCTCGAAGCCGGAGCGGATGCCGCCGAAGGGCTGCGCCGCACCGTGGGCGTCGATGTGGGCCTGGGCGGTCTCGATGATCCAGAGGCTGTTGCGCTCCGCCTCTTCTGACGTGTCACCCCAGGCGGTGATGCCGTGTCCGCCGAGGATGCAGCCGATCGCGTCGGGGTTCTCGGCCTTGATGGCGGCGATGTCGAGGCCGAGCTGGAAGCCGGGGCGGCGCCAGGGCACCCACGCGACCTTCTCGCCGAAGATCTCAGCGGTCAGCTTCTCGCCGTCGGCGGAGGTGGCGATGGCGATGCCGGCATCGGGATGCAGGTGGTCGACGTGGGCGGCATCCACCAGTCCGTGCATGGCGGTGTCGATCGAGGGAGCCGCGCCGCCCTTGCCGTGGAGGCAGTAGTCGAAGGCGGCGACCATCTCGTCCTCGCGCTCGACGCCGGGGTAGACGTCGACGAGGGCGCGCATGCGGTCGAGGCGGAGGACGGCGAGCCCTTCGGGCTTCAGGGTGCCGAGGTCGCCGCCGGAGCCCTTGACCCACAGGAGCTCGACGGGCTCGCCGGTGACGGGGTCGGTGTCGGTGCCCTTCGCGGACGTGTTGCCGCCCGCGTAGTTGGTGACCTTGGGGTCGGATCCGAGGCGGTTGCTGCGCGCGATGAGTTCGGCGGCGGCCGTGGGCGTGGGGGACATCGACTCTCCTGCGAGGCTCAGACGTGAAAGATCTTGTGAAACCTTTCACAATCTAACAGGCTCAGCGGATGTCGACCAGCCCCCGGAAGACGGAGAGTCGCTCGTCAGCGGGGTCGAGCTCGGTCACGAGCAGGTCGACGTCGGTCCAGGCGAGGGCGCGCGCGACGGCGAGTCGCTCGAGTTTCGACGAGTCCGCGAGCACGACGGTCTCGTCGGCGTGTGTCGAGAGGACGCGCTTGACCTCGGCTTCTTCGAGGGTCGTCTCGCTCGTGCCGAACGCCGGGTCGAGGGCGGCGGCGCTCGTGAAGAAGCGGTCGTAGTGGAACCGGCTCGCGCTCTCGCACGCCTGCGCGCCGACGAAGCTCCCGGTGCGGGGTTCGAGGCGGCCGCCGAGGAGGATCGCGTCGACGCCGGGTCGCCCCTGCGCTGCGCGGAGGTTGTCGTACGAGTTCGTGACGACGAGGAGCTCGTCGCCGTCGTCGAGGGTCGAGATGAGTGCGCCGACGGTGGAGGAGGCATCCATCGCCGCGGCACCGCCGTGGGGGAGCAGGTCGTGCGCTTTGCGGGCGATCTCGGCCTTCGCGCCGCCGCGCGCGGCGATCCGGGCGGTGAAGTCCTGCGGGACGATGGCGGCGACCGCGCCGCCGCGGACCCGCCGCGCGAGCCCTTCGCGGACCAGGTCGTCGAGGTCGCGCCGGACGGTCATCGCCGAGACGCCGAGCGCCTCGGCGGCCGGCTCGAGTCGGACGCTGCCGGACTCGGCGAGCATCTCGAGGAGGAGCGACCGCCGTTCGGCGCTGAGCAACTGCGGCATGCGATCAGGGTAACCGGGTGCCGCGGCGACCTTAGGCTCGAATGGTGAGCGAGCGTCCGGGGGTCATGTGCCCCACCTGCGGGGATCCGCTGCGGTTCGAGATCCTCGACGACGAGCGGTTCACGGTCGCGTGGTCGTGCCTCAACTGCGGGCTCGTGCGCGTGACGGAGCCGCGCTGAAATCAGCGGCGGCGCTCGGCGACGATCGCCGCGACGGGTCGCGCTCCGCGCTCGGCTCGGCGGTGGACGGCGACGACGTCGAAGCCCGCACTCTCGAGAATGCGCTGCAGGTCGTCTGCGTTCCATCGGAACGCGCGCAGGACGGCGTGGTCGAACGCCTCCGTCTCGTCCGCGTCGAAACAGCCGAGCAGCAGCGATCCACCCGGACGCAGCACGCGCGCGAACTCGCCGAGCGGAACCGCGATCGTCGACGGCTCGTGGTGGATCGTCGAGAACCAGGCGAGGATGCCGCCGAGCGCGGCATCCGCCTCATCGATCGACTCGATGCTCTCGACGTCGAACCGGATGCCCGGGTGGGCCGCGCGGGCGTGGTCGATGAACTCCGGCACGAGATCGATCCCGCGGATGTCGGAGCCCCGCTCGGCGAGGTGCTGCGTCCAGTGCCCCGGCCCGCAGCCCGCGTCGATGAGCCGACCGGATGCCGCGGCTCCCCACCTCTCGATGAGGTCGCGATCCGCGTGGTGCATCGCGCTCACCGATCCCAGCGCGTCCGCGTACTCCGTGGCCCGACGGGAGTACGCGGCGGTGATGCGAGTCACCCTGCGAGGCTATCGAGGCCGGCCGCGTGAGACGATCCCGGGGTGAAGATCACCCAGGTGCGTAATGCCACGCTGCTGCTCGAGGTCGGGGGCATCCGCATCCTCGTCGATCCCATGCTGGGTGCGCGGGGCTCGCAGCCCGGCTTCGCCAGTGAGCGCCGCAATCCGCTGGTCGACCTCGTCGTCCCGCTTGCGGACCTTCTCGAGCCCGACATCGTGGTGGTGACGCACACGCATTCCGATCATTGGGATGCCGCGGCTGCCGCGCTCCTGCCTCGGGAGGTCCCCGTCCTCGTCCAGCACGCCGAGGACGCCGCCGTGGTCGGTGACGCGGGCTTCACGCAGGTGATCGTCCTCGACGAGCAGACGACGCTGGGCGGCGTGACCTTCACGCGCACGGGCGGGCAGCACGGCTCCGACGCGACGCTCGCCGCCGCCCCGCGACTCGGCGAGGTCATGGGGGTGGTCATCGCGCATTCCGCGGAGCCGACCCTCTACGTCGCCGGCGACACCGTCTACCACCCGGCCGTCGAGGCGGCGCTCGCCGCCCACCGGCCGGACGTCGTCGTCCTGAACACGGGCGAAGCCGTGCTCCCCGGCCTCGACCCGATCCTCATGGGCGCCGAGGACGTCGTGCGGGTGCACGGCCTCGCCCCCGACGCCCGCATCGTCGCCGTCCACATGGAGGCACTCGACCACTGCACCGTGACCCGCGCCGATGTGCGCGCGAGGGCAGAGGCGCAGGGGATCACCGCGGCCGTCCACGTTCCGGAGGACGGCGACACGCTGACTGTCTGATCAGCGGGGGCGCCCGAACGTCGGGATACGGTCGAGGACGACGGGCTGCTGCAGCCCGGTCCCGGCGATGCCCGACCGTCCCACCCGACGACGCTCCGGCTTGTGCCACTGCCACGGATCGGTGGCCAGTTCGCTCAGTACTCGCGCGCCCTTCGTGCGGTCTTCCCTCGCTCGAAGGAGCACCACCATGCCCTCGTCGACCCCGCCCCGTGCGGCCTCGAACACCACGACCGCGAAGGCGGCCCGTGACAGCAAGCTCCGGTGGATCTCTCTGATACTGGTCCTGGCGACTGCGATCATCGTGATCTCTCCGATCATCTGCACCCTCGCGGTCGCCGTTGCGATCACCGCGGGAGTCTCGCTCGGCAAGAGGACCCCGACGTTCCTGCGGTTCAGGACGCCGGCCACCGCCGCACGTGCGCTGATCATCTCCGTCGTCGTCGCCCTGCTGTCAGCCGGGATGGCGAATCTCGTCCTGCCGCGGGCGGACACGACGGTGGACGAGGCGCCCGTCGCCTTCGCGCCGGCATCCCCGGCCGCCGACGAGGCGGTCGCGGTCGGTGATGATCAGCCGGAGTACGCGGCTCCGGCCGACACCGTCACGCCAGAGCCGGGTACCGCTCTGGCGGCCCTCGAGACCCTCGAGGTGAAGGGGCGTGCCCCCAAGACGGGCTACGACCGCGACGAGTTCGGACAGCGCTGGAAGGACATCGACCGCAACGGCTGCGGGCAGCGCGACGACGTCCTCGCCCGCGACCTCGCGGGCGTGCAGAAGGACGGGCGATGCGTCGTGACCTCCGGCATTCTGGACGATCCGTTCACGGGCGAGCGCATCGCGTTCGAGCGCGGCGAGGACACCTCGTCGCTCGTACAGATCGACCACGTCGTTCCCTTGTCGGATGCCTGGCAGAAGGGCGCGCAGCAACTCACCGCGCACCAGCGCGAGACCCTGGGGAACGACCCGCTCAACCTTCTCGCCGTCGACGGTGCCTCGAACGCGCAGAAGAGCGACAGCGACGCCGCGACGTGGCTGCCGAAGAACACGGAGTTCCGCTGCTCGTACGTCGCGAGGCAGGTCTCGGTGAAGGTCGCGTACGAGCTGTGGGTCACGCAGGCGGAGCGCGACGCGATGGAGCGCATCCTGACGGGGTGCCCGACGGAGCAGCTGCGGACGTCGGACTACGCCGCGGACGCCATGGCGATCGCGGAAGAGCCCGCGGCGAAGCCCCGCCCGAGCATCGCGCCGGCGCCGAATCCGCAGCCCACGCATGAGTCGAAGCCCGCGCCGGCCCCGAAGCCTCAGCCGACGCAGGAGTCGAAGCCCGCCCCGCCGGCGAACGTGTACTTCAAGAACTGCACGGCGGCCCGCGAAGCCGGGGCCGCTCCCGTGCGCGTGGGCGATCCCGGCTACGCGAAGCACCTCGACCGGGACGGTGACGGCGTCGGCTGCGAGTAGCGACGGTCGACAGACGAGTCGGTGGCGACCACACTGGTCGCATGGATCCCCTGACGAGCGCCGTGCTCTTCGTCACCGTGTTCGCCGCCGGCTCGTACGTCCTCTACTGGGTGATCCGCAAGGCCGTCGCGCACGGCATCCAGGAGGCGCGTCGCGCCACGGAGGGTCAGCGGGTCGACGCGGGCTGAGTCCGGTCAGTGCGGGGTGCCTGCCGGAAATGGCCAAACCGCCGCGAATAGAGTCTTTGCTCGGGTTTCTAGAACCGTTGTACTAGCGATTCGCGTGGCTCCGACGGACGTCGATCCCGTGACCTCACGATTCCCAGTCGAGTGCGCCTAATGGGCGGGTAATCACGAGGACCAGTCCGGCGCGCAATCCCGAAAAGTCGTGCTCGTTGGTGATGGCTAGTTCTCGACGGATCCAACCGAGTTCCCAGCCCCGGGCCGGCCGGAAGAGAAGTCTCGCCGGCTCAGGTGCCCGATTGAAGACGTAGTTCAATGGCCCGTTCGATCAACCCCCGATTGACCGGGGAAGCTCCGTCGACGAATATTGTTCGCCTGAACTCCAACTCTCCCATCTCGAGAGCAAGCTTTCCCATAACTTCGTCGGCGAAGCTGGAGGACACCAAGGGGATGCCGCGAAGGTCGAGAACAATTTGATTTGCACCGGCCGTGACATAGTTTCGGATTCGGGTTCGAACCTCGGAACCATGCTGACGTGAACCGACAAGCGCCTCGAGCTCAGACGCGTCGATGCGGTAGTGGTTGTCCGCCGTCGTAATCGTGTCGAGGACAACGCTCTCCATCTCCGGACGGCCAAGCGCCTCGTTGATACTGACGGCCTTTGCGCAATCCAGACGCCAGTCCACGGTCGTTGAGTGGCTTGAGTTCGCGTCCAGCAGCGGTCGACGAACATCTATCGCAGTCGTGACAGCCGCGTCGCGATATCGCCAGGACCCACGGCCGGACCGCACGGATAGCTGGCCGCCGTTGATCTCGACCGCTCTTCGAAGGCCGTGGAGGCCGTTGCCTTGGTTGTCTTTGCCCTTGCTGGTCACCCCCTGTTCGAGGGCGTGTGCGATAGCGCTGTCAGCCGTTCGGACTCGCGTTGGGTCGACCGAGCTGCCGTGGGCCGCATCAACCATGGCGCGATGGATTCCTCGCCCCGTGTCGGTAACGCCCAGTACGCAGGTGCGGTTGCGGGTGTGAACCTGCATCATCACGAAGCCGCGATCGGCATGGCTGTGTTGGAAGACGTTGTCGAGCACTTCATAAATGCACCAGTTCAGCGTGTCGATCACGCCTGACTCACAGGCAACCAGATCGGTGAGGCTCTTCATGAAGGCGTCCGCAAGGAGCTGTGCCTCGTGCTCGCTGTCGTAGCGCCAGACAACATTGGTCGGGTAATCGTCCTTCGATAGCTCGGAGATAGCGCGAGGCGCGTGTAGCCAAGTTTTCGATTGGTTGACGTGGAGGTGATCGGGCAAGAACTTCATACCGCGATGGGTGCGCAGGTAGTCGAGAGCCGCGGCGAAGCTGACAGTCGTGTCCGGCCAGGTCGTGCGCAGACGTTGGAAATTGAGTATCACGGTGTCGCCGTCAGCCCACCCCTTCGACGCCGCGATGACGTCGTCGACAGCGTCCATGCTGCTCAGATTTCGAAGCGTGTGATGAACCAACCCCTGCATGCACCGAGGCTATCGTTCACTGAAGAGAACACCTTCTGGGCTGGCCCACAACCGATCCTAACGCGCGCGGTCCGCGGCTGAATGGATCGGCTTCGAGGGTTTCATCTCGATTCGCCCGTCCGGCACCCGGGGTTTCTCCCTTGCAAGCGCCACAGTAAGCCCCGGAAAAGGCGAAACCCCCGCGAATAGAAGCTTCGCGAGGGTTCCTAGAACCGTTGTAACGACGGTTCGTGTGGCTCCGACGGGCGTCGATCCCGTGACCTCACGATTTTCAGTCGTGCGCTCTACCAACTGAGCTACAGAGCCGCATGGCATCAGAAGTGCCATGTCCTAGACGAAAGGCCCGTGAATTCAACAGAAGCTGAAGACAAGGGCCTGTCGCTCGGAGCGACCCTGACGGGACTTGAACCCGCGACCTCCGCCGTGACAGGGCGGCACGCTAACCAACTGCGCTACAGGGCCATGCTTATTAAATTGTGGGAGTGACCCCAACGGGATTCGAACCCGTGCTACCGCCGTGAAAGGGCGGCGTCCTAGGCCGCTAAACGATGGGGCCGAGCGACCCCGGGGGGATCACGCTTACCGAGGGTCAAGCATATGCGATCCCTCGCGAATGTGCGAATCGAGGGCGCGCCCACCGTTCGGACAGGGGAATCGGGGGCAGGATGGCGGTGCCCCTCTCGGTCTCGACCTGTGACGAATGTGAACAGTGTTGCTACTGTGATGGGCGGATCAGCACGCCATCTGGCCGAGGGAAGGGTGTGTGCAGTGACCGACCTGCCCGAAGCGACCGGAGCCGACTGCGGCTGCGCGCCCACCGCCGAAGAGACGCGCTCGTTCTCGTCGCGCATCAGCCGTCGGAACGCGCTGGGCCTCGGCGTCCTCGGTGTGGCCGCGGCATCCACCGGTCTCGGATTCGCCCTGCCGGCGTTCGCCGCCACGTCCTACCCCAGCTGGGATGACGTCCAGAAGGCGCGTCAGAACGAGGCGTCCAAGGGCACCGAGATCACCCGCATCCAGAACCTCATCTCGTCTCTCGAGAACGACGTCACCGTCAAGCAGGCCGAGGCCGAGCGCTTGGGCGTCGAATACCAAGACGCTCTCATCGAGTACGAGGATGCCGCGGCCCGAGCCGACTCGCTCCAGGCACAGGCCGACGCCGAAGAGAAGCGCGCCAAGGCTGCCGCCGGCAAGCTCGGTGTTCTCGCCGCCGAGCAATACCGATCCGGCAAGGGTGATGCCACCCTTGAGCTCTTCTTCTCGGATTCCTCCGCGAGCGCCGACGACCTCCTCGGCCGCCTCGGCACGATGGATCGCCTCGTCGATGCCAACCGCGATGTGTATGCCGAAGCCGTCGGCGCCCGCGACAGCGCGAAGAGCCTCGCTGATCAGGCCAAGGTCGCCCGCGACGAGCGCGACAAGCGCAAGGTCGAGGCCGAGCAGAAGATGCAGGCCGCGCAGGATGCTGCGCAGGCCGCACAGGCTGCGCTGGCCGCGCAGAACGAGCACCGAGAAGTGCTCGAGGCGCAGCTGCAGGCCCTGCAGGACACCACCGCCAAGACCGTCACCGCCTACAAAGCCGGCGTCGAGGCCGAGCGCAAGCGCCGTGAAGAAGCCGCCCGCAAGGCCCGCGAGGAGGCCGCTCGCCGGGCCCGCGAGGAGGAAGCGCGTCGCCTCGCAGAAGAGAAGCGTCGCCGCGAAGAAGAGGCCAAGAACAACAACAACGGCGGCGGATCCAGCGGCGGCGGATCGTCGTCGGGCGGTTCCTCCGGCGGCGGAAGCAGTAGCGGCGGCAGCGGTGGAGTCGTGCAGCCATCCGGCTGGGTACGCCCCGCCCACGGCTACATCAGCTCCTGGTTCGGCGTCCGCGGCAGCATCTGCACGCCCAGCGGCTGCACGGCCAGCGGCCACCGCGGCATCGACTTCGCCAGCTCGTGCGGATCGCCCATCTACGCGGCTGCCTCCGGCACCGTCGTCTTCGCCGGCTACAGCGGCGGCTGGGGAAACTTCATCAAGGTGCGCCACAGCGACGGCACCATCACCGGCTACGCGCACATCATCGACGGCGGCTACGCAGTCGGATACGGCGATTACGTCCGTGCCGGCCAGACGATCGCCTACATCGGCAGCACCGGCGCCTCCACCGGCTGCCACCTGCACTTCGAGGTCTACCGCGGCGGCATCCGCGTCGACCCGGCACCCTTCCTGCGCGCCCGCGGCATCAGCGTCTGACGCTCAGCGTCCCGAAACGACGAAGGTCGGATGCCGCGCGGCATCCGACCTTCTCGTTGTGAGCCTCAGAGGCTGTTGGGCGCTTCGCCCTCACCCTGCGTGCGGGTCTCGCCCTCGTGCTCGTCGAAGCGCGTGAAGGCCTCGGACACGAGGCGCTCGGCCTCGGCCGCACCGGCCCACTCGTCGACCTTGACCCACTTGCCGGGCTCGAGGTCCTTGTAGCGCTCGAAGAAGTGGCCGATCTCACCCTTGGTCCACTCGTCGATATCGTCGACATCCTGGATGTGCGCCCAACGCGGGTCCTTCGCGAGGACCGCGACGACCTTGTCGTCGCCGCCGGCCTCGTCGCTCATCTTGAGGACGGCGACGGGGCGGACCTTGGCGAGCACGCCGGGGTAGATCTCGCGGTCGAGGAGGACGAGCACGTCGAGCGGGTCGCCGTCCTCGCCGAGCGTGTTCTCGAAGAAGCCGTAGTTCGCGGGGTACCCCATGGGGGTGAACAGAACGCGGTCGAGGAAGACGCGGCCCGTGCCGTGGTCGACCTCGTACTTCACGCGGCTGCCGCGCGGGATCTCGATGACGGCGTCGTACGCGCCCATACCTGTGCTCCTTTGAAAGTCCGGTGGGATGCGCCGACCAGCCTACTGGCGCGGCAGCGTGTGCCGTATTCAGTCCCCGCAGCCGCCGCACCCGCACGAAGCCCCGGAAAGACGCCGCGACCCCGCCCGCGGCGCGGCGCAGAGACTGAGGACGGAACGCCCGGCCGGATAGCGTTACCTCGTGCCGTCCCTGCATCCCGCTGTCGCCGAGGTCCGCCGTGCCGTCCGCTCCGCACTGACCGGCCTCCCGGAGGGCGCCGTCGTCATCGTGGGGCTCTCGGGCGGCGCCGATTCGCTCGCGCTCGCTGCGGCGGTCGGCTTCGAGGCGCCGAAGCTCGGGCTGCGCGCGGCATCGGTCACCGTCGACCACGGTCTGCAGCCGGACTCCGCCGAGGTCGCCTCGGCCGCTGCGCGTGCCGCCGCGACGCTCGGCGTCGATCCGCTCATCGTGCGGGTGGAGGTCGGCACGGAGGGCGGTCCCGAAGCGGCGGCGCGCGATGCGCGATACGGCGTGCTGCGGGATGCCGCGCGCGACGTGCGTGCTGCGGCTGTGCTCCTCGGGCACACGCTGGACGACCAGGCCGAGACGGTGCTCCTGGGCTTGGCACGCGGATCCGGTGCGGGCAGCCTGCAGGGGATGGCGGCGGCATCCGATCTCGACGGCATCCCTCTGCTGCGACCCCTGCTCGAGGTGCGCCGTGCGACCACCCGGGACGCCTGCGCGGCGCAGGGACTCGAGCCGTGGGACGACCCGCACAACCGCGACCCGAAGTACGCGCGGGTGCGCGTCCGCGAGACGGTGCTGCCGATGCTCGAGGCCGAACTCGGACCCGGCATCGCCGAGGCACTGGTGCGCACGGCGGCGCAGCTGCGCGAGGACGCAGAGGCCTTCGACGAGATGATCGACGAGACGATCGAGGACATCGTCGAACCCGCCGAGGCCGGCATCGCGGTCTCGGTCGCCGCGCTCGCCGCCAACCCGCCCGCGCTCCGTCACCGCATCATCCGGCACGTGGTCGCCAGCGAGTTCCACGTCTCGCTCACCCGCACGCAGACGCTCGAGGTGGCGCGACTGGTCACCGAGTGGGCGGGGCAGGGGCCGATCGACCTGCCCGGATGCCGCGCCCGCCGCGCGGGCGCCCTGATCGAGTTCACGGGGGCCGGATCCGGTCTTTAGACTTCTGCAATGCGCGCAGCCGAGATCGCCGACCAGCTCACCGATGTCCTCGTCACCGAGGAGGAGATCCAGGCGAAGCTCGAAGAGCTCGCCCGTCGGGTGGAGGCGGACTACGAGGGCAAGGACCTGCTGCTCGTCGGTGTGCTGAAGGGCGCGGTCATGGTGATGGCCGACTTCGCCCGTTCGCTGAAGCGCCCCATGGAGATGGACTGGATGGCCGTGTCGTCCTATGGTGCCGGCACGAAGTCGAGCGGCGTCGTGCAGATCCGGAAGGACCTCGACACCGACATCTCGGGCAAGCACGTCCTGATCGTCGAGGACATCATCGACTCCGGCCTGACGCTCAGCTGGCTGCTGGAGAACTTCGCCTCGCGCGGCGCGGCGTCGATCGAGGTCCTCGCACTGCTGCGCAAGCCGGAGGCCGCGAAGGTCGAGATCGACTGCCGCTACGTCGGTTTCGACATCCCGGTCGAGTTCGTCGTCGGGTACGGATTGGACTTCGCGGAGAAGTACCGCAACCTCCGCGACGTGGCGGTCCTCGCGCCCCACGTCTACTCCTGAATCCGCGCGGTACGCCCAAAACGAACGCACAGACCCCGCATAGCGCCGCGGGGGTAGCCTGAACGCACAATGAACGTCAAGAAGCTCTCCCGCAACCCGTTCCTCTACGTGGTGCTCATCGGCGTGCTCTTGATCATCGGCATGACGCTGATCTCGAACCTCACCGGCGCCAAGAGCATCACCACGCAGGAGGGCTTGAAGCTCCTCGACGGGTCGACGGTCTCGCAGGCCACGATCACCGACGGCGACAACCGCGTCGACCTCACGCTCAACAAGGCGTTCGAGGGTTCGACGAACGTGCAGTTCTACTACGTCACCGAACGTGCGGACGCGGTGGTGCAGGCGGTTGACTCGGCCGCCCCCAAGGACGGTTACAACGACGTCGTGCCGCAGACCAGCTGGTTCGGCAGCCTGATCTCGATCCTCCTCCCCATCCTCATCCTCGGTCTGCTCTTCTGGTGGTTGCTCTCGAGCGCCCAGGGCGGCGGCAGCAAGGTCATGCAGTTCGGCAAGTCGCGCGCCAAGCTCGTGACCAAGGAGACCCCGACGGTCACCTTCGCAGACGTGGCCGGCTCCGACGAGGCCATCGAGGAGATGCAGGAGATCAAGGACTTCCTGAAGGACCCGGCGAAGTTCCAGGCCGTCGGCGCCCGCATCCCGAAGGGCGTGCTGCTGTACGGCCCTCCCGGAACCGGTAAGACCCTGCTCGCGCGCGCCGTCGCCGGCGAGGCGGGCGTCCCGTTCTACTCGATCTCGGGTTCCGACTTCGTCGAGATGTTCGTGGGTGTCGGCGCGAGCCGCGTGCGCGACCTCTTCAAGGAGGCCAAGGAGAACGCTCCGGCCATCATCTTCATCGACGAGATCGACGCCGTCGGCCGCCACCGCGGCGCCGGCATGGGCGGCGGTCACGACGAGCGCGAGCAGACGCTCAACCAGATGCTCGTCGAGATGGACGGCTTCGACCCGAAGGTCTCGGTGCTCGTGATCGCGGCGACGAACCGCCCCGACATCCTCGACCCCGCGCTCCTCCGCCCGGGCCGCTTCGACCGCCAGATCGGCGTCGACGCGCCCGACCTGAAGGGTCGCCAGCGCATCCTCGAGGTGCACGGCCGCGGCAAGCCGCTCTCGCCCTCGGTCGACCTCGCCGTCATCGCGCGCAAGACGCCCGGCTTCACCGGCGCCGACCTGGCCAACGTCCTGAACGAGGCCGCGCTCCTGACCGCCCGCTCGAATGCCCAGCTCATCGACATGCGCGCCCTCGACGAAGCGATCGACCGCGTCATCGCCGGTCCGCAGCGTCGCACGCGGGTCATGAAGGACAAGGAGAAGCTGATCACGGCGTACCACGAGGGCGGCCACGCCCTCGCCGCCGCAGCGATGAACCACACCGACCCCGTCACGAAGGTCACGATCCTTCCCCGTGGCAAGGCGCTCGGGTACACGATGGTGCTGCCGCTCGACGACAAGTACTCCATCACCCGCAACGAGCTGCAGGACCAGCTGACGTATGCGATGGGCGGCCGCGTCGCCGAGGAGATCGTCTTCCACGACCCCACCACGGGTGCCTCGAACGACATCGAGAAGGCGACCGGCATCGCCCGCAAGATGGTCACCGAGTACGGCATGACCACCGACGTCGGGCCCGTGAAGCTCGGATCGTCGTCGGGCGAGGTCTTCATGGGACGCGACATGGGTCACGGCCGCGACTTCAGCGAGCGCATCGCCGAGCGCGTCGACGCCCAGGTGCGCGGACTCATCGAGCAGGCGCACAACGAGGCGTACGAGGTGCTGAACGCGAACCGCGAGGTCCTCGACCGGCTCGCCCTGGCGCTGCTCGAGAAGGAGACGCTCGACCACCTCGAGCTCGCTGAGATCTTCAAGGACATCAAGCGCCTGCCGCCCCGGCCGCAGTGGCTCTCGAGCAGCGAGCGTCCCGTCTCGACGCTTCCGCCCGTCGAGGTGCCCCGTCGTGCCGAGGCTCCGGTCGCGGCGAACACCGAGGCCGAGCAGCCGGCCCCCGAGACCTCGCCGGCGCGCCACGCGACCGGGCAGGCTCGACCCGCGACGGCCTGAGGCGGCGCGCATGGCGGTCGACCGCGAGCGCGTCTCCGAACTGGTGCGGGAACTGCTCGTCGCCATCGGTGAAGACCCGGAACGTCCCGGCCTGAAGCTGACTCCGCAGCGCGTCGCCGCCGCGTACGCGGAGTTCTTCTCGGGTGTGGGTGAGGATGCCGCAGCCCCGCTCGCGCATACGATCTCGGTCACGCGCGGTCCGGCGCCCGACACGCTCCCCTCCGGTGCGGTCATGCTCCGCGACATCCGCTTCCGCTCCGTCTGCGAGCACCACCTGCTGCCGTTCGCCGGGCACGCGCACGTCGCCTACCTTCCCGGCGAGCAGGTCGTGGGACTCGGCGCTCTGCCGAAGGTGATCGACATCCTCGCGGCGCGCCCGCAGGTGCAGGAGCGCCTGGGCGAGCAGGTCGCCGACACGATCGCCGGCTCGATCGACACCCGCGGCGTGCTCGTCGTGCTCGACGCGGTGCACGAGTGCGTGACGATGCGCGGGGGACGCCAGCCCGCGGCATCCACTGTCACCATCGCCGCCCGCGGCGTGTTCACCGACCCCGTGGCGCGCGCCGAGGCGATCGCCCTGCTGACCGGCGGTCGGACATGACCCTCGTCATGGGCATCGTGAACGTCACGCCGGACTCGTTCAGCGACGGCGGACGGTACGCCACGAACGAGGCAGCGATCGCGCACGGCCGCGCCCTCCTCGCCGACGGGGCTGACCTGCTCGACATCGGCGGGGAGTCCACTCGTCCCGGCGCGACGCGGGTCGCGCAGGGCGACGAGCAGGCGCGCATCCTGCCGGTCATCGAGACGCTCGCCGCCGAGGGGGCGGTCATCAGCGTCGACACGATGAACGCGGGCACCGCGGCTGCCGCGGTCGCAGCCGGTGCCCGGATCGTGAACGACGTCTCGGGCGGCCTCGCCGACCCCGACATGCTCGCCGTCGTCGCCCGCACCGACGCGGAAGTCGTCGTGCAGCACTGGCGCGGGCACTCCGACGACATGTACGGCACCGCCGTCTACGACGACATCGTCGCGGAGGTGGTCGGCGAACTCGCTGAGCGCGTCGCCGCGGCTCGGGCGGCCGGCATCCCGGATCAGCGCATCATCGTGGACCCGGGCTTCGGCTTCGGCAAGACGCCCGAGCAGAACTGGCAGGTCGTCCGGGGCCTCGACGAGCTCGTCGGCGCTGGGCATCGCGTGCTCATCGGCACGAGCCGTAAGCGGATGCTGGCGGTCGCCGCATCCGCCGCGGGTATCGAGCTCAGCGGTGAGTCGGACCTCGACCTCGCCACGGCCGTCACGAGCGTCCTCGCCGCGCAGGCCGGCGCCTGGGCGGTGCGCGTGCACGACGTCGCCGCGACGCGTCTCGCCCTCGCCGTGCGGACCGCGTGGGAGGGTGAAGGATGACGACCGACGAGATCGCGATCACCGGCATCCGTGCCACCGGATTCCACGGCGTCTACGAGCACGAGCGCCGCGACGGGCAGGAGTTCGTCGCCGACCTGGTGCTGTCGCTGTCGTTGGCCCGCGCCGCGGCGACCGACGACGTCACCGACACCGTCCACTACGGGGAGGTCGCCGAGCGCGTCGCCGCGATCCTCGCGGGCGACCCCGTCGACCTCATCGAGACCGTCGCCGAGCGCATCGCGACCGCCGTCCTCACGGGCTGGTCGCTCGTCGACGCGGTCGCCGTCACCGTGCACAAACCCGCCGCGCCGATCCCGGTGCCGTTCGGCGATGTCGCCGTCACGGTGAGGCGGTCCCGCGCATGAGCCGCCGCCTGGCCGAGGGGATGCCGCAGAAGGAGCCGCGCGCGCACGGCCCCGCCCACCGCGCCGTCGTCGCCCTCGGCGCGAATCTGGGTCAGCGCGCCGAGACCATCGCCGAGGCGATCGCCGACCTCGGCCGCCTGCCGATGACCGTGCTGGTCGCCGCGGCCGAGCCGATCGAGTCGGTCGCGATCACCCTCGGCGGGCCGGATGCCGACGCCCCCCGCTACCTGAACACGGTCGCGCTCATCGACACGCGTCTCGCCCCGTCGCTGCTCCTCGGTTATCTGCACGCGATCGAGGGCCGGCACGGCCGTGAACGGCGTGAGCGATGGGGGAGCCGCACGCTCGACCTCGACCTCATCACCTACGGCGACGTGCGTTCCGACGACCCGGCTCTCGTGCTGCCGCATCCCCGTGCCGCGGAACGCGACTTCGTGCTCGACCCGTGGCTGAGCATCGACCCCGACGCGGTGCTCCCCGGCGTGGGCACGGTCGCCGACCTGCGCGCCGCGTTGCCCGGAGGTGCGGGATGAGACGCACGAACCCACTCCTCCTCGTCGCGGTCGCCGTCGTTGCCGGCATCGCGGGGTTCTTCGTCGACCAGGTACTCACGGGGATGGGGCAGCCGACCTTCACCCCGTCCCCGCTGTTACCGATCCTGCTCGTCGCGCTCGGTGCCGCCGTCGTCCTCGCAGCCATCCCGGTCCGCCGGGCGACAGCCGGGACCGCAGCACCGGTCGACCCCTTCCGAGCGCTCCGCATCGCGATGCTGGCCAAGGCATCGAGCATCGTCGGAGCGCTCGTCGCCGGATTCGGCGGAGGGCTTCTCGCCTTCGTGCTCACACGACCCGTGTCGCCCTCGTTAGGCTCAACGGGTGCGGTGATCGCCGCGGTGGGGGGCGGGCTGCTCCTCGTCGCCGGTGCACTCGTCGCCGAACACCTGTGCACCATCCGGAAGGACGATGATGACGACCAGCCCGGACCCGACGAACCCGGCTACGGGCTCTCCCACTCCGACTGACGAGACGTTCACGAAGATCCTCGAACCGCGGGGTGCCTCGCGGCTCCCGCTGGGGGACGGCGCCTGGCGCCAGCTGTCGCGCAAGTACGTGATCGGGCAGGTCATCGGCTACGTCGTCGTGCTCCTGCTGATCGCGGCCGCGGTGCTGACGCTCTGGCTCATGTTCGAAGCGACGTGGCCGTTCATCCCCGGCGGCATCCTCTTCGCGATCTTCCTCGTGACGCTCGTCGTCACGCCGCGGCAGGCGCGGTCGATCGGCTATCAGCTGCGCGAGGACGACCTCGTCTTCCGACGCGGCATCCTGTGGCAGCGGATGGTGTCGGTCCCGTACGGCCGCCTCCAGCTCGTCGACATCACGCACGGCCCGCTCGATCGGATGCTGGGCATCGCGCAGTTGAAGCTCGTCACCGCGGCGGCATCCACCGGCGTCACGATCCCCGGTCTGCCGCAGCGCGACGCGGAGCAGCTGCGCGACACCCTCATCGAGGTGGCTGAGACCCGGCGGACCGGTCTGTGAGCGATCTCGACCCCCAGCCCGCGCCGCTCGAGCAGGCGTCCGCTCCGCCGCCCGCCGCGGTCCGCTCCGAGATGAGCGACGGCGAATGGCATCGGATGCATCCGCTGTCGCCGCTCCTGCGCGGCGGGCTGACGCTCATCGTGATCATCGGCATCCTGGTCGCGAACCTCCGCGACCGACTGATCTCGTTCTTCCTGCCCGAGAACTTCCGCTACGGCGAGGAGGACCCGGTCGACTTCGTCTTGCAGAACGGCATCGCGGTGCAGGCCATCGTCGCCGTGGCGGTCGGCCTCGTCATCCTGATCGCCCTCTTCTGGACGGCCTGGCGCTTCCACACCTTCCGCATCACGGGCGACGAGGTCGAGGTGCGCAGCGGCGTGCTGTTCCGCACGCACCGTCGCGCACCGCTCGACCGCGTGCAGGGCGTCAACCTCACGCGCCCCGCCCTCGCCCGCCTCGTCGGACTCGCCAAGCTCGAGGTGGTCGGCGCCGGCCTCGACGCGAACGTCAAGCTCGAGTACCTGTCGACCCGCAACGCCGAGACGGTCCGCGGCGACATCCTGCGCCTCGCGTCGGGACACCGGACGAAGGATGCCGCGAGCCGCCCGGCATCCGCGGGCGGGCCGCTGACCTCTCGCGTGACCGCCGGGATCAGCGAGATCATCGACGGTGTCGACGACGACGGTGCCGAACCCGAATCCATCGTGCGCGTGCCGATATCGCGCCTCATCCTCGCGGGGTTGCTGTCAGGCTCGACCATCTGGTTCGTGCTGGTCGTGGTGGCGGCGATCGTCGGGCTCGTGCTGCAACCGATCTGGATCATCCCCGCTCTCGGTGCGTCCATCCCCGCGGCGATCGGTTTCGGCGCGTACGCGGTGCGGCAGTTCATCAAGACGGTCCGCTACTCGATCGCGCCGTCGTCGGCGGGGGTGCGCGTCACCTTCGGTCTGCTCACGACGGTCACCGAGACGCTGCCCCCGGGTCGCGTGCACGCCGTCGACATCCGGCAGCCGCTGCTGTGGCGGTGGGGTGGCTGGTACCGGATCCGGGTGAACAAGCTCTCGGGCCGCTCGGCAAGCGACGCATCGGCAGCCCAGATGGGCGACGTGCTGCCCATCGGTACGCAGGCCGACGTCGAGCGGGTCCTGCGACTGCTGCTGCCGTCCCTCTCCGTCGACGCCGCGATGCTCGACGCGGGTCTCCGCGGTCCCCGCGAGGGTGACGGGTACGTCACGTCGCCTGCCCGGGCGCGGGTGATCGACCCGCTCACGTGGCGACGCAACGGCATCCTCGTCCTGCCGCAGGCGGTGCTGATGCGGACCGGCCGGCTGTGGCCGAAGCTCACGATCCTGCCGCTGGCCCGCATGCAGTCCGTGCGTCTCTCGCAGGGCCCGCTCGCGCGTCGCCTCGGGCTGGCCGCCATCACGGGACACACGGTCATGGGACCCGTGAACGGTGCCATCGAGTCGATCGACCACGCTCGCGCCTACGAGCTGTGGCGGGCGATCACGGATGCCGCGGTGGCCGCGGCATCCGCCGAGAGCGCTCAGCCGACCGACGGGAACGCGGTCGAGGTGGAGTGGCCGGAGGCGGCTTCGGTCGCGCCGCCGCTCGCGCCCCCTGCGCCGGTGCCGCCCTTGTGGGTGCCCCCCGCCCCGCCGACGGGGGAGCGATGAACCGCGAGGGGCGCCTCGGTGTCGGCGTGATCGGCGCCGGGCGGGTCGGGCCCGTCGTCGCCGCCGCTCTCGCCGGGGCCGGGCACGCGCTCACCGGGATCACGTCGGGCTCGGACGATGACCGGGTCGAGGCGATCCTCCCCGACGTGCCGAGGGTCAGCGCCGAAGAGGTCGTCCGACGCAGCGAACTCGTGGTCCTCGCCGTGCCGCACGACGAGCTGCCGGGGCTCGTGTCAGGCCTCGCCGAACTCGGTGCCTGGCAGGTGGGGCAGATCCTGATGCACACGGATGCCGCGCACGGCATACAGGTACTGGCTCCCGCCGCAGCGCGGGGCGCCATACCCGTCGCCATCCATCCCGCCATCGCCTTCACGGGGACGTCGACGGACCTTCGCGCCCTCAAGGACGCGTATGCCGCCGTGACGGCGCCCGCCGCGGTGCTGCCGATCGCGCAGGCGCTCGCGGTCGAGATGGGGTGCGAACCGGTCGTGGTCGCCGACGCCGACCGCGCGGCATACGGCGAGGCGATCTCGACCGCGACGGCCTTCTCGTCGTCGATCGTGCAACAGGCGGCCGGTTTGCTTCGCGGCGCCGGGGTCGAGGATCCCTCGCGGTACCTCTCGGCGCTCGTCCACACGACGATCGACCGCGCGTTGAGCGACGCCGCGCCTGCGGTCGGTGACGGGCCGCTCCTCCCGTGAGCGACGTGGAGCTCGCCCGCATCCCCGCGGGCAGCGTCGACCTGCACGACGCTCGACGCCGGCGGCGGTGGACCGTCGCGCTCGAGCCCTTCGAGATCGGCGTCTACCCCGTCACGCAGGAGCAGCTGTCGGAGGTGATCGGGGTGGCGGCATCCGACCCCCGCCGTCCCGCCGTCGAGGTCAGTTGGCTGCGCGCCGTGCGGTTCTGCAACGCGCTGTCGGAGTGGGAGGGGCTCGACCCGGCCTATGCCGTCGACGGCGAAGAGGTGCGGTGGCACGTCGACAGCGACGGCTTCCGGCTGCCGACGGAGGCCGAGTGGGAATACGCGTGCCGCGCCGGCTCGACCGGCCCGCACTACGGTCCACTCCTCGAGGTGGCGTGGACCGCCGGTGACGGCGTGACCTCGCCGCAGCCGGTCGGCGGCAAGCTCCCGAACCTGAATGGGCTGTTCGACACCCTCGGCAACGTGTGGGAATGGTGCTGGGACTTCCTCGACACCGAACGCTACGACGACTACCGGGTGTTCCGCGGCGGCGGCTTCGCTGACGACGCGTGGAACGTCCGCGCCGGCACCCGCCGCGGCGGCGGACCCCGCATGACGCACGACGACGTCGGGTTCCGCGTGGCGCGGGGCGGCTTCGATGCGGTCGACGCCGCACAGGGCTGGTCGGCCGCGATCGATGCCGAGCGTGCGGCCGGCGGCGACCCCCGCCCGCCCGGCTGGTCCCCGCGCCGCTGAGGCTTGGCCGTCGGGCTGTTCGCGGATGCAAGGGATCGTGCGCGACACCCCGGGGTGGGATGCCGTGCCGCGGCGTGTCGGCGTCGATCTCTTGCATCCGCGCACACCCGGCGCGCACACCACGCGCCCGCGCCGCCCGCGCCGAAACCGCCCGCCGCCCGTCGATAGACTGAAGGGTCGAATCCCCGAGGAGCCCCCGAACATGACCGACGCGTCCGCGCCCACGCCCGCCGAGACGACCGAAGAGGACGTCATCGAGCAGAAGGCGGTCCGTCTCGCGAAGCGGGAACGGCTGTTGAGCGAACGAGCGGATGCCGCGGGTGGCGCCTACCCCGTGACCGTGCCCGTCACCGACACGATCTCGGCACTGCGCGAGCGGTTCGCATCGCTCGAGGCGGGCGATGAGACCGGCGAGACCGCGTCGGTCGCCGGCCGGATCGTGTTCAGCCGCAACACCGGCAAGCTCTGCTTCGCAGCCCTGCAGTCCGGCGACGGAAGCCGCATCCAGGCGATGGTCTCCCTCGCCGAGGTGGGCGACGAGTCGCTGCAGGCGTGGAAGGAGCTCGTCGACCTCGGCGACCACGTCTCGGTCACCGGTCAGGTCATCTCCAGCCGCCGCGGCGAGCTGTCGATCATGGTCACCGACTGGACGATCGCCGCGAAGGCGCTGCTGCCGCTCCCGAACCTGCACTCCGAGCTGAGCGAGGAGAGCCGCGTGCGGTCGCGCTTCCTCGACCTGATCGTCCGCGACACCGCCCGCGAGACCGTCGTCGCCCGCGCCAAGGTGAACGCGTCGCTGCGGCGCACGTTCGACGCGCACGGCTTCCTCGAGGTCGAGACGCCGATGCTGCAGGTGCAGCACGGCGGCGCCGCGGCCCGCCCGTTCATCACGCACTCCAACGCGTTCGACACCGAGCTGTACCTCCGCATCGCGCCGGAGCTCTTCCTCAAGCGCGCCGTCGTCGGCGGCATCGACCGGGTCTACGAGATCAACCGCAACTTCCGCAACGAGGGCGCCGACTCCACCCACAGCCCCGAGTTCGCGATGCTCGAGGCCTACCAGTCCTACAGCGACTACAACGGCATCGCCGACCTGACGCAGGAGCTCATCCAGAACGCCGCGATCGCCGTCGCCGGCTCCACCACCGTCACGTGGGCCGACGGCACCGAGTACGACCTCGGCGGCCAATGGGACCGCATCTCGATGTACGAGTCGCTGTCGGATGCCGCCGGTCGCCGCATCACGCCCGAGACCTCGTTCGAGGAGCTCCAGACCTTCGCGGCCGAGTCGGGCGTCGAGGTGCCGGAGAAGATCGCCACCCACGGAAAGCTCGTCGAGGAGCTGTGGGAGCACTTCGTGAAGGGCGGCCTCGAGCGCCCGACATTCGTCATGGACTTCCCGCTCGACACCTCGCCCCTCGTGCGCGAGCACCGCACCATTCCCGGTGTCGTCGAGAAGTGGGACCTCTACGTCCGCGGCTTCGAGCTCGCGACCGGCTACTCCGAGCTCATCGACCCCGTCATCCAGCGCGAGCGTTTCGTCGAGCAGGCGAAGCTCGCCGCGCGCGGCGACGACGAGGCGATGCGTGTCGACGAGGAGTTCCTGCGCGCGCTCGAGCACGGCATGCCGCCCACCGGTGGCATGGGCATGGGCATCGACCGCCTGCTGATGGCGATCACCGGCCTCGGCATCCGCGAGACGATCCTCTTCCCGCTCGTCAAGTGAGCGCGGGCGCGGGCGCGGGCGCACGACGATGCGTCCTCGCCAGCGGAACCGTCTCGGCGATCCGAGCCGACAGCGCGTCGACCTCCGCGGGGCGGAACCGGAGTGCCCGGAAGGTGCGCGGCATCCCTGCGTAGAAGCACACGTCGGCGACGAGCGGATGCCCCGCGAGCCGGCTCGTGCCCACGATGTGCACGGCCGCGGCGGACAGCACCGTCTGCCGTTGCACGACGTGACTGACGAGGAGGACGACCCGGTTGGAACCTGCGTCGACCCGCAGTCGTGAACAGAGGACGACCGTGACGGGCCAGGCGATCGCGAAGACGATCGCACCGGTCGCGAGGACGAGCAGCGGCGGCCACCCCAGCCACGCGGCGACCCAGCCGGCGAGGACGGCGGCAGCGATCAGCCCGGCGAGCAGAACGACACCCGTACCGATGGCTCGGGCACCCCGATCGCCGGTGAGCAGGCGCGTCGACGGGTCCTCGTCGAACGCCTCGTGCAGCAGGCGTTCCACGACCCGGCGGGGGAGCGACGGGAGGAGGAGGTTCGTGCCGAGCTGCGCGGCCGAGTCCGTCGTCAGAAGCGACAGCCGGACGCGCCCGAGCAGCGTCTCGACGAGGTTGCGCTGCAGCACGACGCCGACCGTCGTCGCCCGCGAGACGCTCCGGGTGTGGGTGGAGAACAGGCCGTAGGAGATCACGATCCGGTCGCCCGGCATCCGTCGCACCTCGAACGAGGTGTAGCGCACCACCGTCAGCACGAGGCCGAGCGCGACGATGCCGACGGCGATCGCCACCGCCCAGACGACCGGGGGGAGCGGCAGCCACCGGGTGAGCGCCGCGTCGGCGCCGAACATGCCCAGCGTCTCGGACACCCCCAACGCCGCGCCACCGCCGATGAGGGCGAACTGGCCGTAGACGACGCTCGCGAGCAGCAGGTGCGTCAGCTGCACCCGGTAGAGCAGGATGCCGGGCGCCGGCCGCGCCTGCTCGGCAGGCTGCTCGGCGGTCACCTCCGCCTCAGTCGTCCCGAGCGCGTGCCCGGCGCGCGCCGTCACCTCGCGATGGAGGTCCTCGTCGACCGCCCACAGGTGGACCTTGGTCCGCTCGTCGCCGGCCTGAGACAGCGTGAGGACCCGCAGGTCCCACCGGGCGAAAGCCCAGGACTGCCTGCTGTCGACCGTTCCGATGTCGGCCCAGGCGAGGGACTGCTGGCGTCGCGTGAACGCACCGGTCGTCACCACCAGGTGCTCCGGGGTGAGCGCCACCCGGGTGAAGGTCCACCGCCAGATCGGTTCGCACAGGAGAACGGCGATCAGGGGGCCGAGCGCCAGCCACGCCCAGGCGCCCGGCCACACGGCCGGTCCGAAGAGATAGACGGCGCCGGCGATGAAAGTGCCGACGAGTTTGGGAGAGGACTCCAGGTACGACGCCGGAAGGTAGCGCAGCGGAAGACGCCGGGGGACCTCGTCGGAGGGGACGGTCACCGCGCCGGCTCCGCCTGCGCGTGGAGCACGGTCGTGCGGATGCGCTCCGCCGCGCGCGGTTCGAGCGGGCCGAGGCCCTCGACCTCGGAGATGCACGTGAATCTCACGCTCACGGCGTCGAACGCGCGCAGCAGCGGCCCCTGCACGACCTCGACGTTCAGGATCTGGGCCGTCGCGATGACGGTGGTCCGCCGCCAGAGCCAGCCGCGCGTGATGTAGACGTAGTCGGCGGTCGCGGTGTAGCTCGTGTTCTCGACCTGCTTGCGATTGAGCCAGGGCAGTTCGATCAGCAGGGAGACGACGGCGAGGATGCCGACGATCACCCAGAGCGCCGTGCGCCACCCTGGATCGGGGAGGAAGGCGATGGCGACGGCGAGTGCCGTGGTGACGAGGACCGTCGTCACGCCCTCGCGGACGTTGAGGTAGGTCAGGGTGCGGGGTGCCAGCACCGAGTCACCGCGGGTGCCGTGCGCCGGCGGGTATCCCGAGGACGGGGTGCTCGCGTAAACTGATCCCGCTTCATCTCGATCCGATTCGAAGCACCCCTGGCTGGCGTCTTGACCGAGACGCCAGCCAGACCCCTTTCCAGAGGGGGCGCCGGTCATTGCACGTCGGCCCGCTGATTGCGGGCGAATCCGATGGCGAGCGGGACGACCAGCCACAGCAGTCCGGCCGTCAGCGCCGGGCCGAGCTCGCCCGTGCCGCTGCCGGCCTCGGTGATGGCGGTCAGCCGGAACCACGAGCCGATGCCGTGCGGGATGAGCATGAGCAGCGGGTCGATCACGAATCCCTGCACGAGCGAGAACACGATGGCGATCGCGACGCGCTGCGTCGCCGCGCCGTACGCGATGCCCGACACGGTGCCGACGGCGGCGCTCCAGAGCAGGACCGCGATGCTCTCGGCATCCGCGTTCCACACGATGGTCGCCCCGGCGGCGAGGGCGAGGCCGGCGGTGAACACGACGGCCAGGACGGCGGCGACGGCGACGAGGACGGTGCACACGATGAGCGCCGTCAGCGCCTTGGCGAGGAAGACGATGTGCCGGCGCGGTTCGAGGGCGAACGTCGTCAGCACGTCTCGCGACTGCCAGTCGGCGGCCATGATGAAAATCGCCAGGATGGGGACGAACACGGTGACGGCCGCTCCCATGCCGAGGAGCGCACCGGAGATGCTCACCGATTCCGCGTCGACGAGCAGCGCGATCGCGGCGACACCGGCGCCGACGACGACCCAGAGCGCGGCGGTGAGGCCCAGCGCCCACCGCGTCCCCCGTGTCGTGCGGACGTTCCGCAGTTCGGCCCGCAGGCTGCGGCCGAAGCGGCCGGCCGTCTGCGGGGGGCTGTCAGCGAGGATCAAAGACGTCACCTTCCACTCGGTACTGGCCGCGCGTCAGGCGACGGTAGAGGTCGCTGATCGACTCGCGGTCCTCGGCGAGCTCGTCGAGCAGGATGCGGTCGGCGATGCAGATCTCGCTGAGGGAGCGGGGGTCGATGCCCACCGAGAAGCGCCCGTCCTCGGGACGCACACTGAACGGGATGCCGCGGGTCGTGAGCGCGCGTCGCAGCAGGTCGGTGTCCGCAGCGATCGCCGTCGCGTTCTTTTCGGCGGTGAGGTCGCCGACCTCGCCGGAGTAGCGGATGGCGCCCTCGCTGAGGACGACGATGCGATCGGCGAAGGTCTGGAGTTCCTGCAGGAGATGCGTCGAGACGAGGACGCAGCCGCCCGTCGTGTGCGCGTGATGGACCAGAGTCGATCGCAGCCAGTCGCCCGTCTCGATGTCGAGACCGTTCATGGGCTCGTCGAGGATGAGGTGTCGAGGCCGACCGACGAGCGCGACGGCGAGGGCGACCCGCTGCTTCATCCCGAGGGAGAGCGCGCCGAATCGGCGACGTGCGGCAGAGGCCAGGCCGAGCGTGGCGATGAGTTCGCCGACCCGCTCGCGCGGTGAGCCGGTCAGGATGGCGGCCGTCGCGAGGGTGTCCTCGACACTGCGCCCGGGGTGGTGGGCGCCCGGGTCGAGAAGGGCTCCGACGGTACGGCCCGGCTGCGCGAGATCGCGGAAGAGGACGCCGTCGAACGTGGTCGATCCGGCGTCGGCGATCGTCAACCCGAGCATCGTGCGCATCGCGGTCGACTTGCCGGAGCCGTTGGGACCCAGCAGGCCCGTGACGGTGCCCGCGGGGATGTCGAAGGAGACGTCGTCGAGGACGCGCTTGACGCCGTACGTTTTGGAGACGCCCCTCACGCGGATGCCGGTGTCCGGTGTCTGCGGCATAGGTCGCCTCTCCTTCTCTCTCAGGTGGTCGCGGTGTCCCGATGGGACGGCACGCACGTGTGCCGTCCCATCGGGACAGATCTCAGCCGATGCCGAGGATCCGCAGGATGTAGTCGACGATCGTCGCGAACGAGATGCCCGCGTTGATCCACTCGAGCACGCGACGCCAGTTGTTGCGTGCCCACGCGGTGATGCGTCCGACCTGGCCGGCGACGGCACGGCCCCAGCGGCCGATGTTCGCGATGACCCACGCGATGAACCTCAGAACTGCCCCCATGATGTTTCCTCTCGATCCGTTGGTGTTTGTCAGTGACGCTGCGTTCGTGACCGCGATCGCAGCGCCGGAAGTGACGCTACCGACGGCTCGGGCCGCCGCTCTTGAGTCGAAAGGCCCCAGCGTTCGTGCGGGGGACGCAATCCGCATCCGCCTTTAGACGCAACGGGACCACCCGGGGTGCCGCCCCCGGATGGAATGCGCTCTCGCGCCGTATCGAGGTGCGCAGGCCGCGGCTAGGCTCCGAGGCGTTCCCACCCACATCGACGCGCGGCAGACACACGGTGCCCGTTCGTCCGCGACGTAAGGAATCCCATGGCTGACAAGAAGCGGACCGCCGCGGACGGCGCGGCATTCGCCGCACTCTTCATCGTCGCGCTGACGGTCAACATCTGCCTGGCCGTCTTCACCGACGTCGAGGTGATCCTGCGCTGGGGGATCACCGCCGTGGCCGGCATCGCCGCCGCGGCGACGGCCTACGCGATCGTGTCGCGCCGGAGCCGTTCGCGCAGCTGAGGGACGCCGCCCCGCTCAGGGGAGTCGGATGACGCCGGTGGTCGCGGCGTAGAGGAGGACCTGCACCCGATCGCGCACGCCCCACTTCGTCATGATCCGGCGCAGGTGCGACTTGACCGTCGCCTCGGACAGGAAGAGGCCCCGCCCGATCTCGGCGTTCGACATCCCCTTGGCGAGCAGCTCGAGGACGTCGAGCTCACGACGGGAGACCTGTTCCGCGGGGCTCCGTGTGACGGTGGGCTGACCCGCCTGCGCGCCGATCCGCCGGACGAGATCTCGGCCGGCGACCGACGACAGGACGAAGCCGCCGTGGTGCGCGCTGCGGACGGCCGCCGTGATGTGCTCCGGTTCGGAATCCTTCACGAGGAAGCCGACGGCGCCGACCCGGAGGGCGCCGGCCACCGTCTCGTCGGATCCGTAGGTCGTGATCGCGATGGTCCGTGCGGACGGCAGGTCGACCGACAACTGCTCGATCGCGCGGATGCCGTCGCCTCCCGGCATCCGGATGTCCATCAGGATCACGTCGGGCTTCAGTTCGAGGCTCAGGCGGACAGCGCTCGGTCCGTCGCTCGCCTCTCCTACGACCGTCATCCCCGGTTCTGCGTTCAAGAACACCTGGAGAGCCCGTCGGACGAGAGCCTCATCGTCGGCGATGAGAACTCGGATGGGGTCCATGCGATCAGCATAGGTGCCGGTTTTGCGTCTTGCGGTGACGGGATTGCGTCTTGAGCAGGAGCGTCCCCCGGCGCTCCTCGCGTCAGGATGGGCGCAGGGCGTGCCGGGAGCTCCTTCCGGCACGAAATCGAGATGGGGAGAGAAAGAATGTTCCGATGGATCCCGTTCGCGAGTCAGCCGACAAATCTGTGGACGCACCTGTGCCGGGTGCTGCGCATCTGCAACTGACCCGCGGCATGCAAGGCGCGGGCGGAGCAGCCCGTGCCGTGCAGCGCGAGCTGTGGGACTACGTCCTCCCCCCGAAGGTCGCCCGCGCCATCCTGGCTCTGCTGCCCCTGCTCGCGGCGGTCGACGTCGTGTGGGCGCAGCTGACATCGGGGCCGTCGGTCTCGTGGCCGACGATCGCCGCCTCCGTGCTCACCAACGGCTCGATCATCGCGATGGCCTGGCGGCCCACGTGGGGAGCCATCGTCCTCGTGCTCGCCGGATTCGTCGCCGTCGTCGCGGGTCAGAGCGGTGAGTATCTGACCGCGGTCGCCATGAGCATCGGGGTCGTCTTCTACTGCTGCAGCGCCGTGTTCTCGACCGCGTACGGTGTCGCGGCCGTCGCCTGGGTGGCGGCGATCGCCACGGTGCCGCCGGGTCTCGACGTCGGCGGAGTCGTGGCCGTCTTCGTCGTCGGGCTCCTGTCGGCGACGGTCGGACGGGGCCTGCGTCGCGTCGTCCGCCGGAACGTCGTCCTCGCCTCGCAGGTCGACGCGCACGAGGCGCAGCTCGACGCGGCGCTGCTGGCGGAGCGCACCCGTATCGCCGACGAGCTCCACGACGTCATCGCGCACGAGATCTCCATCACCGTCATGCACGCCCGCGTCCTGGAGCGCACGGACGACCCCGAGATCCGCTCCAGCTCGCAGCGCGCGATCGTCGCGGCATCCGCTCAGGCGCTGACCGACACGCGTCGCGTGCTGCAGCTCATCCACGGCAGGACGGGGACGGACGGCGTGACGGATGCCGGTGCCCCCGGCATCCGCCGAGAGGTCGACTCCCTCGCCCAGAAGCTCCGCGACCTCGGGCACACGGTGCGGACGGAGGTCACCGGTGACGCGGCGCTCGCCGGCATCATCGAGACGACCCTCACCCGCGCCGCGCGGGAGGCGGTCACGAACATCGTGAAGCACGGCGCGCCGGCCATGACGATCGAGCTGTCGCTCGTGGTGACCCCGCACACCGTCGTGCTGTCGGTGATCAACGATCCGCATCGCCCCGTGTCGGGTCAGCGCCCCGGCCCCGCGTTCGGACTGGCCCGGCTTCGAGAGCGCGTCGAGGTGCTGAGCGGCACGTTCGCCGCAGGCCCTGACGAGGGTCGATGGCGCGTCCGCGTGGAGCTGCCCACGCGCTGATCAGCGTTTACGCCCGCGCCGACGCGCGTGTCAAGGTCTTGCTTTTTCGTCGCCTGAACCGGTTTAGTAGACCAGGTCCGCCACGAAGGAGTGACCGATGCCCCCCGAGACCCGCCCCACGATCGCGGATGTCGCGCGCGCGGCAGGCGTCAGCAAGGGCCTCGTCTCCTTCGCACTGAACGGTCGTCCCGGCGTCGCCGCCGAGACGCGGCAGCGCATCATGGACACCGCCGCCGAACTCGGCTGGACGCCGAGCCTGAGCGCCCGGTCCCTCAGCGTCGGGCGCGCCTTCGCCTGCGGACTGGTGATCGGGCGGAGCCCCGACGTCATCGCGGCCGACCCCTTCTTCCCCTCCTTCATCGCCGGGCTCGAAGACGAGTTCTCCGTCACCGGGCAGGCCCTCGTCCTCGCCGTCGCGAACCCGGGCCGTCAGGAGGAGGCCACCTACCGGGCGCTCGCCTCGGACCGGCGCGTGGACGGCGTCATCCTCACCGACATCCGCGTCGCGGACGCGCGCATCGCGCTCCTCGCCGAAGTCGGGATCCCCGCCGTCACCCTCGGCGTCCCCGACGTTGCCTCGCCGTTCGCCTCGGTCTCGACGGACGACGGAGCCGGCATCCGTCTCGCCGTCGAGCACCTCGCCGGCCTCGGCCACCGCCGCGTCGGGCACGTCGCAGGGCCCTCCGGCATGCTTCACGCCCAACGCCGCCGCGACGCCTTCCTCGATGCCGCGGATGCCGCCGGCCTCGACGTCGTCGTCGTGGAGACCGACTTCAGCGCCGCCGACGGCGCGCGCGCCACGGCATCCCTCCTCGACGAGGGGACCCCGCCGACAGCCATCATCTACGCGAACGACAGCATGGCGGTCGCCGGCATGGGGATCGCCCAACAGCGCGGGCTGAGCGTGCCCGACGACCTCTCGATCACCGGATTCGACGACACCGAGATCGGCCGCTGGGTGCACCCCGCTCTCACGAGCGTCGCGACCGACGCCCGCGGCTGGGGCGTGGCCGCCGCACGCACGCTGCTCGCCGCGATCGCCGGTGACGCGCCCACTCACCTCGACCTCCCCGATCCCACCCTCGCCGTCCGGGGTTCGACGGCACCTCCACGGGCGCGTGACGCGCGACCGACGACAGCAAGAGAGCACGAGTAACCGAACGAAGGAGCAGGACATGCAACGACGCATCCTCATCACGGCAGCCGGCGCAGCCGGTGTGCTGGCCCTCACCGCGTGCGGCGGCGGAGGCGGAGGTGGTGGCGGCGACCTCGAGAGCCGAGGCGACATCACCATCTGGTACTCCAACAACGAAGCCGAGATCGGCTGGGGCAAGAAGATGGTCGAGGCATGGAACGCCGACCACCCCGACGAGCAGGTCAAAGCGCAGGAGATCCCCGCCGGCGCCTCGAGCGAAGAGGTCATCGGGGCCGCGATCACCGCGGGCAACGCCCCGTGCCTCGTCTTCAACACCTCGCCCGCGGCGGTGCCGGGCTTCCAGCGCCAGGGGGGCCTCGTCGACCTGTCGACCTTCGAGGACGGCGACGACTACATCACGGCCCGCAGCGGCGACCTCGCCGACCAGTACCGCTCCGACGACGGCGATTTCTACCAGCTGCCGTGGAAGTCGAACCCGGTGATGATCTTCTACAACAAGGCCCTCTTCGAGAAGGCCGGGCTCGACCCCGAGAACCCGAAGCTGTCCACCTACGACGAGTTCCTCGAGACCGCGCGGACGCTCAAGGAGAAGGGCGTGTCCGAGTACGCGATCAACCCCGCCCCCACGAGCGAGTTCTTCCAGTCCTGGTTCGACTTCTACCCGCTCTACGCGGCGCAGACCGGCGGGACGCAGCTGCTCGAGGACGGCAAGGCGACGTTCGACGACGACAACGGCAAGGCCGTCGCCGACTTCTGGCGGACCCTCTACGAGGAGAAGCTCGCCGGCAACGAGCAGTACCAGGGCGACGCGTTCGCCGACGGGTACGCCGCCATGGCGATCGTGGGGCCGTGGGCGATCAGTGTGTACGGCGACTCGATCGAGTGGGGAGCCGTGCCGGTGCCGACGAAGGACGGCACCTCGGCGGGTGACACCTGGACGTTCAGCGACGCGAAGAACGTCGGCATGTTCACCGCGTGCAAGAGCAAGGGCACGGCCTGGGACGTCCTCAAGTTCGCCACCAGTGAGGAGCAGGACGGCGAGTGGCTGAAGGCCACCGGCCAGATGCCGCTGCGTCAGGACCTGACGGGTACCTATCCGGACTACTTCGCCGACAACCCCGCCTACGAGCAGTTCGGCGATCAGGCCGCGCGCACCGTCGAGGTGCCCAACGTCGTCGGATCGGTGGAGATCTGGCAGGCCTTCCGTGACGGCTACTCGAAGTCGGTCATCTTCGGTGAGACGCCGGTCGATCAGTTCCTCTCCGACACCGCGGCAGAGGTCGACAAGCTGGCGTCGGCGGGCTGAGATGACCGCCGTCGTCCCGGGTCGCGCCGGGTCCGATCCCGGCGCGACCCGCGGTGCCACCCCCGGGAAGGACGGGAAGGATGCCGCGCCTCGCCGCGGCATCCTCCACCGCCTCCTCGGCGCGCAGCCGCACGGGCTCCTCTTCTCGGCGCCCTACATCGTCTTCGTCCTGGTCGTCTTCGCCTACCCGGTGGTGTTCGCCGTCTGGATGTCGTTCCAGGACTACTTCTTCGCCGCCCCGGGGGCAGTGGTCGACCGGCCGTTCGTCGGCTTCGACAACTACGTCACGGCGCTCAGCGACCCCGAGGTCTGGCGGTCGTTCGGCAACGTCGGGATCTTCCTGATCATCAACGTGCCGCTGACGGTCGTGCTGTCGATCCTGCTGGCGACGGCGCTCGACCGCGTCACGAAGGCGCGGACCTTCTTCCGGGTGAGCTACTACGTGCCGTACGTAACGGCATCCGTCGCCGTCGTCGCGGTCTGGCTCTTCCTCTTCGCGCGCGGCGGACTCGTCAACAACGTGCTCGGACCGCTCGCGCCCGATCCGTCGTGGCTCGTGAACTCGTCGCTGGCGATGCCGACCATCGCGATCTTCGTGACGTGGAAGGGGCTCGGGTTCTACATCCTGCTCTACCTCGCCGCCCTCCAGAACGTGCCGCGCGAGCTGTACGAATCGGTGTCGATGGACGGCGGCGGGAAGATGCGGCAGTTTTTCTCGGTGACGGTGCCGAGCGTTCGGCCGGCGACGCTGCTCGTCGTCCTGCTCGCCACGATCACCGGGGCGAACCTCTTCACCGAGCCGTATCTGCTGACCGGTGGCGGCGGTCCCAACGGAGCCTCGACGTCGCCCGTGCTGCTCATGTACCAGCGCGGCATCGAGCAGCAGAACCCCGACGTCGCCGCCGCGATCGGCGTCGTGCTGATCGTGTTCGTCCTGGCCATCGCTGCCCTGCAGCGCAAGCTCGTGGGAGGTGAGGAGCGATGAAGCGCGCACTCGGGTCGAAGATCGCGATGTACACGGCGCTGTCGATCGGTGCGCTCGCGTTCCTGTTCCCGTTCTTCTACATGATCGTCGGCTCGTTGCAGACGAACGTCGATCCGACGCCGGCGGGGGCGTTCCCCAACCCGGCGAACCTGACGCTCGACAATTACGCCGCCATCAACGGGCGCATCGACCTGCTGCAGGGGCTCGCCAACTCGGGCATCTTCACCGGCGGGGTGATCCTCGGCACGGTCGTCTTCGGTGTCCTGGCCGGATACGCCCTCGCGATCCTCCGCTGGCGGGGGCGCGGGGCGACGTTCGCCCTCGCCCTCCTGGTGCAGGTCGTACCGTTCCAGCTGCTGATGATCCCGCTCTACGTCATGATCGCCCGGGATTACGGCCTGGCCGACAGCTACCTCGGCATGATCCTGCCGTTCTTCATCAACTCGACGGCGGTGGTGATCTTCCGGCAGTACTTCCTGCAGCTGCCCAAGGAGCTCTTCGACGCCGCGAGGATCGACGGCTCGAACGAGTTCCGTCTGCTGTGGAGCGTGGCGCTGCCCCTCGTGCGACCGGCGCTGCTGACGGTCGTGCTGCTGACCTTCATCGGGCCGTGGAACGAGTTCCTGTGGCCGTTCCTCATCACGAAGGATGCCGAGATGCAGCCGCTCGCGGTGTCTCTCGCGAACTTCATCTCGAACATCGCGGCATCCACCGCGAACCCGTTCGGGGCGATGATGGCCGGTGCCGTGGTGCTGGCCGGCCCCGCCGTCGTGCTGTTCCTCGTGTTCCAGCGCTACTTCACGTCCAACGACCTCGGATCCGGAGTGAAAGGTTGACCATGACCACCGAGACCCACGTGCCCTACCGACTCACCCGCATGGGGGTCGTGATGACCCCCGCCGCGGGCGATCCGAACGAGGTCGAGGGGGTGTTGAACCCCGGTTCCGGCCGCGGCCCCGACGGGGAGCTCTACCTGCTGCCGCGACTCGTGGCCGACGGCAACGTGTCGCGCGTGGGCCTGGCCCGCGTCGTCGTGGAGGACGGGGTGCCGACCCGCGTCGAACGCGAGGGCGTCGTCCTCGAACCCGACCGAGGGTGGGAGCGCGGGGTCGTCAACGCCGGCGTCGAGGACCCCCGGGTCACCTGGATCGAGACGCTCGGGCTGCACGTCATGACCTACGTCGCCTACGGGCCCCTCGGCCCGCGCACGGCGATCGCGGTGTCGAGCGACCTGCGCGAGTGGCGCCGACTCGGGCCGGCGCTGTTCCGGTACCAGGACGACCTCGACATGGACCTGAACCTGTTCCACAACAAGGACACGGTGTTCTTCCCCGAGCCGGTCACCGCGCCCGACGGGCGGGAGGCGCTCGCCGTCCTCCACCGCCCCATGTGGGACCTCGGCGAAACGAAGCCCGGCCAGGGCGTCCGCCTCCCGGCGGGCGTCGAGGACGAACGGCAGTCGATCTGGATCAGCTACATCCCCCTCGCCGACGTCCGCGACGACCTCGCGGCGCTGACCCTGTGGGAGCAGCACCGCTTCGTCGCCGGCCCGGAGTTCCCGTTCGAGGCGCTGAAGATCGGCGGGGGACCGCCGCCGCGCCGCATCCCGGAAGGCTGGCTCGTCCTGCACCACGGTGTGACGGGCGTGCTCGAGAGCGCCTTCGCGCAGCAGCAGAAGGTCAACTACGCCGCCGGGGCGCTCATCCTCGACGCCGACGACCCCTCGACGGTCGTCGCCCGCACTCCGGAGCCGCTGCTGGCACCGGAGACAGACGACGAGCGGAGCGGCATCGTGCCGAACGTTGTCTTCCCGACCGCGATCGAAGAGGTCGACGGTCGCCTGTTCGTGTTCTACGGCATGGCCGACTCGAAGATCGGCGTCGCCCTGCTCGAACGCACCGACTGATCGCGTGCCGAGTGCAGGTCCCCTCGGCCATCGGGCGCCCTGAAGCGCTCCGATCCGACTCTGGACCTGCACTCGGCACCGCAACGAAAGGAATCCCCCCGTGAACACCTCCGCACACCGTCGTGCGAGGACCGTCGGCCTCACCGCGCTCGCTGCGCTCGCCCTGACCGTCCCGCTCGGCGTCACCGCCGCTGCCGCGGCGCCCGCCGACCCTCCCGTCACGAACCTCGCGCACCTCGACTTCCTGCTCGACGAAGCGACGCCGCCCGCCGACGTCGACGGGCACAGCACCTACCGACAGGCCGAGGAGCCCGCGCTCGTCATGCCCTGGACCTATGCCGATGCCCGGGACGGTGGGACGTTCGAGCGGGTCGGCGGCGGACCCCTCGACCCCGAGACCGGCTACTGGGGCCAGGGGGCCTACAACGCCGACGACATCACCCGTGCCGCCGTGGTCTACATCCGCCACTGGGAGCTCACCGGCGACGACGACAGTCGCGACACCGCGTATGAACTGCTCCGCTCGGTCGCGTACTTCCAGACGAACGATGGTCCGGATGCCGGCAACGTCGTCCTCTGGATGCAGCCCGACGGCACCTTCAATCCCTCTCCCGAGCCCGTCGAGCTCCCCGACCCGTCCGACAGCGGGCCGAGCTATTGGCTCGCCCGCACCCTGTGGGCGCTCGGCGAGGGCTACGCCGCGTTCAAGGACGAGGACCCCGCCTTCGCCGCCTTCCTCGACGACCGCTTCGACCTCTCTCTCGGCGCGCTGAACCGCCAGGTCCTGTCCAGGTACGGCACCTGGACGGTCTCGGACGGCAAGCGCGTGCCGGCCTGGCTCATCACGAACGGGGCGGATGCCTCGGCTGAGGCCGTGCTCGGGTTGGCGGCGCGTGTCGCCGCGAGTGCCGACCGGGCCTCGGCGACGGCGCTCCGCCAGCTCGCGAAGGGCATCGCCGCCATGTCGGACGGGTCGACGCGGGAGTGGCCGTACCGAGCCGTGCTGCCGTGGGCGGAGTCTCCGGCGATCTGGCACGCGTGGGGCTCGCAGATGCCGGCGGCGCTGGCCGCGGCATCCGTCGTCCTGAAGGACCGTGCGCTCGCTCGTCCCGCCGTCGCGGATGCGACGAGCTTCACGACCACCCTGCTCACGGCGGGTGGACCCGACAACGGGTGGAACCCGAGCCCGGTCGACCGGGTGCAGATCGCCTATGGGGCCGACTCGCGGGTGCAGTCGCTCCTGGCGGTCGCCGACGCGACCGAATCGGAGGGGTTCGAGGACCTCGCGGCGATGCAGGCCGCCTGGTTCTTCGGCGCAAACCACGCCGGTCAGCGCATGTACGACCCGGCGACCGGCGTCACCTACGACGGTCTGCAGCCGGACGGCACCGTCAACCGCAACAGTGGTGCGGAGTCCACGATCCACGGGTTGCTCACCGCGCTCGCGCTCGACGCCCACCCGGACGTCCGGCGTCATGCCCTCTCGCTGACCGAGGTCGGCGACCGTGAGGGGCTCACGTGGGTCGAGGCGGAGGATGCCGCCCGCACGACGGGTGAGATCTCGACGCCGGAGTCGTGGACGGGCGAGTCGAGCTGGTCGGGCGACAAGCTGACGCTGTCGCGCGGTGAGACCGCGGTGTTCGACGTCGGTACGGCGGGCACGGATCGATGGATCGAGCCCGTGGTCTGGTCGGAGGTCGGCGAACGCACGTCGTCGACGTGGACGAGCGACCGCGGCCGACTGGGGAGCCTGCAGCTCACCGGTCCTCGGCAGGGGATCTCAGCGACACCGGGTGCGATGCATCCGCACACGCTGCAGAAGGCCCTGCCCGGTTCGCGTGACGAGCTGCGCGTCGTGTCGACGCGCGGCGAGGTGCAGCTCGACGGCATCCTCGTCCGGCCGTTCGTCTCCCGCCTCGTGCTCGAGGGCGACGGCGGTGCGCGCACCGAACTCGTGCACTCGGCGGCGCGCTCGCCGCAGAAGGTCAGGGTGGGCGCCGGCGACCTCGCGGTCTACGACGACCGCGGGCGCGAAGTGCGCGCCAAGAAGGACCGCACGGGCGTCCTCACCCTGCCCGCCGGCGGCTTCGCGATCGTCGAGCGGTGACGATCCGACCGGGCCGTGGGATGCCGCGGCCCGGTCATCGCCGGAAGGCCCAGTCGGGCAGGTGGGCGTGCGCCACGAACGATCGCACGATCTCGCCGAGTCCGTGCTCGCGTTCGAGGCGCAGCGCCGCCGCGGCGTGACGATCGGCGTGGGTCGAGCGTCCGAGCGCCCAGGCGAGCCATGCGGCAGTCGCCAGCGGACCCGCCCGGTGGGCCTCGGGCGTGCGGGCGGCCACGTGCCGCACCAGCTCGAGCGCCGCCTCGAGCCGGGTCGGGTCGGGCCGTTGGCTCTCGCCCCACATGACCGACGCCAGGTCGGCGGGGTACTCCTCGCCGTCCTCCCACCGGCGTTGCGCGTCGAGGGCGGCATCCCCTCCGGCCCGGTCGGTCGCCCACTGCACGATCCCGACGTCCCGGAGCGACGGACGTGCGAGGCACCACGCGAGCACGGCCGTCCGCATCGGGTCGAGGTGCGCGGCATCCCACGTCAGGCAGGTCTCGAACAGGGCGGGCAGGTCGTCGAGCGCGCAGCCCGCCTCGAGCGCCGCCGGATCGATGCGCGTCGGGGCATCCGCCAGGGCCGGGATGCCGCACAGCACGGCCAGCGCCGACTCGAGCGACTGCAGGGCGGCGGCGACGTCCGCGATGACGACGGGGTCCGCGGTCGGCAATGCGGCGCCGTCGTGCTGGTCGTGATCCAGGCGGGGCAGGTGACGCTCGAGTTCTGCGAGCGCGCGGCCGCCGCGGGGCAGCCGCTCGTCATAGTGCGAGCCCCAGCCGTCGCTCGCGACGGTGAGCGCGTCGACGATCCCGAGTCCGCAGGTCGCCGCCGCCCGTTCGAGCGCCTCGGCCAGGTCGCCGTGGGGGAGTCGGCGACGAGCGGATGCCGCCGTGTAGACGACCGCGGTGAAACCATCGGCATCCGACACCCGGCAGATCATGCCGACGACGGTCGACGCGACGGGATCGAGCGGAGCGCCCCGGGGTGGCAGGTCGATGCGCAGGGCGCCGAGACTGCGCCCGCGGGTCATCGGGACGACGACGAGGCTCTCGGTGGGGGTGAACCCGAGCAGGCGGGGGACGAGGGCGAGGAAGTGCGCGGAATCCGCGGCGGTGACGATGGTCGACATGGCCCCACGGTCGTTGAGCGGGACCCCTCGCGGACGCGAGGATGCGAGGCTGTGGACGATCCGCCGAGGATGCCCGCGGTTAGGGGAGCTCCGCGCCGTCCGGCCGCACCGGCACATTACGATGGAGACATGGATGAGGTCTGGAGCGCGGTCATCTGGGGACTGATCCCCACGATCGTGGTGGCCGGGCTCTTCGCCTTCGTGATCCGCAGCATCCTTCGCATGGACCGCACCGAGCGAAAGCTCTTCGCGCAGGTCGAGGCGGAGGAGCGGAGCAAGCGAGGTCTTCCTCCCCGCGACGAAACCGCCGATCGATCCGCGAAACGATAGGCTGACCCCACACTCTCTGGGGGCCTCGTGATCAGCATCAGCGTCGACTGGACGTGGACGTGGTGGATCGTCCTCGTCCTCACGTTCGACATCTCGGTGCGCGCCATCGCGGTCTTCATCATCCCGCGCAACCGCCGCCCGACCGCAGCGATGGCCTGGCTGCTGGCGATCTACTTCATCCCGGTCTTCGGCATCCTCCTCTTCCTCCTCATCGGCAATCCGCGTCTTCCGCGCAAGCGCCGCAAGGAGCAAGAGTCGATCAACGACGCGTTCCGTGCTGCGAGCGAGGGTCTCGACTTCGGGACCCTCCGCCCCGACGCCCCCGAGTGGTTCACGCAGCTTGTCGGCCTGAACCGCAAGCTCGGCGCTCTTCCCATGGCCGGGGACAACGGGGCGCAGATCATCTCGGACTACCAGGGCAGCCTCGACACGATGGCGTCCGAGATCGACCGCGCCCAGCGCTACGTGCACGTCGAGTTCTACATCCTGCAGTCCGACGGCGCCACCGACGGCTTCTTCGCCGCGCTCGAGCGCGCGGCCGCCCGCGGGGTGAGGGTTCGAGTGCTGCTCGACCACTGGGCGAACCGCTGGAAGCCGAACTATCACGCGACGCTTGCGCGCCTCGAACGGATGGGTGCGGAGTGGCACCTGATGCTCCCGGTGCAGCCGCTGAAGGGCAAGTACCAGCGGCCCGACCTGCGCAACCACCGCAAGCTGCTCGTGATCGACGGCGTCGTGGGCTTCGTCGGATCGCAGAACGTCACCGACCGCAGCTACAACCTGAAGACGAACCTCCGCCGCGGGCTGCAGTGGGTTGACCTGATGGTCCGCGTCGACGGGCCGGTCGTGGCATCCCTCTCGGCCGTGTTCCTCTCGGATTGGTACGGCGAGACCGGCGAGGTGTTCGCGGTCGAATCCGACTTCCTGATGGATGCCGGGACCGGCGACCTCGACTGCCAGATCGTCCCGAGCGGGCCGGGGTTCGAATACGAGAACAACCTGAAGCTGTTCCTGAGCCTCATCTTCGGCGCGAAGAAGAAGATCGTCATGGTCAGCCCGTACTTCGTGCCCGACGAGGGACTGCTCCTCGCGATCCAGACCGCCTGCCACCGCGGCGTCGAGGTCGAGCTGTTCGTGTCCGAAGAGGGCGATCAGGCGATGGTCTACCACGCGCAGCGCAGCTACTACGAGCAGCTGCTCGCGACCGGTGTGAAGATCTGGATGTACAAGCGGCCCTACATCCTGCACTCCAAGTCGATGTCGATCGACGACGAGGTCGCCGTGGTCGGGTCGAGCAACATGGACATGCGCTCGTTCGGCCTCAACCTCGAGGTGACGATGCTCGTCCGAGGGGCGGAGTTCGTCGAGCAGCTCCGCACGGTCGAGGACCAGTACCGCGGCATGTCGCGCGAGCTGACGATCGCTGAATGGGAGAAGCGGCCTATGCGATCGGTCGTGCTCGACAACCTCGCCCGTCTGACGTCGGCGCTGCAGTAGGGGTTCCTCCCCGGCGGGCGAATTTCCGCCGTTGCGCACACAGGGCGGGGCGTGGCATCCGTTCGCCTTTCGCATCAGCGACCGTGACGGGATGCGCGCGCGATCCCTCCCCGACGGGCTCGGGGAGCCGTTCTCGGTCGCGCAGGCGCGCGCGGCGGGAGTGAACCGGTCGCGACTGCGGGCCGCGGACCTGACACGTCCGTTCCGCGGCGTACGGTCGACGGCTGTTCCCGACGGCGACCTTGCGCAGATGGTCGCGGCCTACGCCTGCGCGATGAGCCCGCACGTCTTCTTCAGTCACGTGACGGCCGCGGAATTGTGGGGGATGCCGCTTCCCTCCTCCGCGGGTGGGCCGCTGCACGTCTCCGTGCGCGCGCCGCATCGCGCGCCAGCCGGGGCCGGTGTGGTGGGACACGCGGTGCACCCGTCGATGGTGGGGGTGGTGCGGCATCCGCTGTTCGGGGTGCCGGTGACGTCGCCCGCGACGACCTGGGCGATGCTCGGGGGTGCGCTCGGGAACGTGCGCGATCTGGTCGCGACCGCGGATGCCGCTGTGCGCGAGCCGATGCACCCGGCCGATCCGCCGCCGCTCACGACGCGGACGCAGCTCGAGCGGGCGGTGGCGGCTGGCCGTCGTGTCGGCGCCGCGCGTCTGCGCGAGGCGTTGCCGCGGGTCTCGGTGCGGTCGAGGTCGCGGCCCGAGACGTGGCTGCGCCTGATCGTGGTGGACGCCGGTTTCCCGCCTCCGGCCGTGAACCATGACGTCGTCGCTCGGGGGATGTGGTTGGCGCAGGTGGATCTCGCGTACCCGGCTCGGCGCGTGGCGCTCGAGTACGAGGGCGAGCATCATCTGACCGATCCGGCGCAGTGGGCCGCCGACCTCGCGCGCTACGACCGACTGGTCGAGGCCGGGTGGCGGGTGCTGCGGGTGACGAAGGGCGACGTGTTCGGAGACCCGCGTGACCTGCTCGCGCGACTGGGGCGGGCTCTGGCCTGAGGTGTGCGGCTGGGTGCGCGGCGGTGCGTGGTCGGTCGCGCGGCGCGGGCGTTCGGTCGCGCCGAATGGCGGGTGCGCGGGCGCGAAGGTCACCGTTCGGCGCGACTGAATCGCGAGGCGTGTGTTCAGTCGCGCCGAATGGCGGGTGCGCGAGCCTCGAGGTCGCCATATGGCGCGAGTGAATGTGCGGGTTGCCCGGGCATGCGAGATGCGGGTGCGGGTGTGCTCGCCCGAGCTCAGTCGCGCCGTATGGCGGGTAGACGGGTGCGGAGGTCGCGACATGGCGCGAGTGAATCCCGGGGCGTGCGTTCAGTCGCGCCGTATGGCGGGTACACGGACGCGGAGGTCGCCATTCGGCGCGACCGAACGCGCAACGCCACACGACGCGCGGCGGGCTCAGTCCGCGCGCACGAGCAGCTCGCCGACCTCGCAGTCGAGGGCGCGGCAGATGGCCGACAGGGTCGAGTACCGGATCGCGCGGGCGCGGTCGTTCTTGAGGATCGACAGGTTCACAACCGAGACCCCGACGATCTCGGAGAGGCGCGTCAGCGTCATCCCGCGTTCGGCGAGCAGTTCGTCGAGTCGACAGTGGATGCCGGTGAGCTCGTCCTCCTCGGTCGGACTCACACGAGCCCCTCGGTGTCGCGCTGCAGTCGCTCGCCCTGCGCGAAGGCGCTCGCCAGCACGGCCGCGGCGACGGCGACCAGCAGGATCGGCAGCAGGGGCAGCAGATCGAGCATCGACAGCGTCTCGAACCGGATGCCGAGGGATTGCATCGCGTGCTGTCGCCCCATCCCGTCGACGATCGGCCACGCGAACACGGCCGCCGTCAGCGTTCCGGCGATCACCGCAAGCGCGCGGGTGGCGCCCCCGGCGAACACGCGTCCCCGGCGCACGGCGAGAGCGACGCGCATGAGCGCTGCGGCCACGACCACGCTCGCGACGGCGACGAGCAGGACCGCCGCGATCATCCAGGAACGGCCGCCGACGCCGAGATCGGGCGCCCGGACGCTCACGGTATCCACCGTCGTCCCCACCGAGAGTCCCAGTGCAGCGGATGCCGCATCCGCCCCGACCGTCACGGCAGGGCCCTCGGGGCTCAGGATCTCGGTGATGCGGAACACAGCGACGGCCAATGCCGCGAGGGAGGCGGCGACGCCGTAGACGACGAGGTCCAACGCGCCCGTGGTCCGGGTCCCGGCGGCCATCAGACGAGCCCCGTCACGTCCCGCTGGAGGCGGGAGCCGTAGCGGAAGAACGCAGCCAGAGCAGCGAGGCCGAGGCCTGCCGCGATGGGCCAGAACGGGAAGGTGATGAGGAGGTTGGCCTGCGGAACCCAGGCGGCGAAAGGGTCTTCGATCCCGGGAATGTCTTTCCAGGATCTGCCCGTCACCTCGAATACCTGCGACGACGCCACGCTTCCCGCGATGTCTCCGAACACCTGCGCAAGAGTGCCGCCGGCAGTGACGCACACGGCCGACACCGACGCCATCCGCGCAACCACCGGAGCGAATCCGCGGCCGGACAGGAGGTGGGAGCACGCAACGGCGACAAGAGCGGCAATCGACGCGGGCACCAGCCAGGCAGCGACCTGACTGATCGCCCAGGTGATCCGTGCGGCAGGGTTCAGACCCGCCACGTCGAGCGTCACGGAATCGAAGCCGCCGCTCACGCGCGTGGCCTCCGTCGGCTCGGCGCGGACCTGGCTGGGCAGTTCTGGCCAGAAGCTTTGAATCGGCATGGTGATCGACACTGTCGGCGAGAGGAGGATGAACAGGAGCGTGACGAGTGCGCCGACGGCCGACACTCCGGCCCACACGACAGCCACGATCTGGGTGACGCGCACCAAGGACGTCGGGTCCTTCTGTTCGCGTCGACGCTCACCCGCAGCAAGGACGAACGCGAGGATCATCGCCGCGATCAGGATCACGACGAGCATCGCGGCCATGCCGATCATCCAGGTGAATCCGCCCACGTCACACCAACCCTTCGGTCTCGCGCTGCAACCTCGCGCCCTGCTGGAAGATCACGCTCAACGCCCCGAGCCCCAGCGCCACACCGAGAGGCCATACCGGTGGGTTCAGGCTGAACGCCCTCGGCGCCGTCACAGGGGAGTCGGCGATCGGCTCCGCCAGGACGGATTGTGCAACCAGGAACGAGCCGACGTCATTGAGGAGAGACCCGAGCGTGCCGGCCACGAGCACGACGATCGCGCTGACGAGCAGCCACCGCGCGGAGCGAGCGGCGAACGGCGCTCGTGTCAGGGCGCGCTGGCCGAGGACGGCGATGACTACTCCTGGGACCGCCGCGACGAGCAGAGAGAGGACGCTCCCGAAGCCGAGCAGCGCACGCAGTCCGCCGTCGAGGCCACTGACCGTGGCGCTCGCCGAATCGGCGACCGCGCAGTGCAGCACAGCGCCCTCACCTGTGATCCCGCCGCCGCGCGACTGGCACGGGAGCTCGGTCGGCCACCTGAGCGAGACAGGCATCTCAGTCAGGTCGTATGGGCCGCCGGACACCCAGCGGATGATCGTCACGACGATCCCGAGCACCACGATCGCCACCCACACGCGGGCCATTGCAGCGATCACGTCGAGCAGGACCGACGGAGACTTCCGGCGCCGCGCATCCCACACCATCAGCCCGACGATCGCCGCGACGATCGCGAGCCCGATGGTGCCCCACAACAGCACGCTCGGCATGTCCGTCCCAGAAACCATTCCCGCCCCCATAACGACATTCGTTGTTATCGACAAACGTTATGCCCACGGATGCCGCGGCCGCAAGCCCCGGCATCCCGTATGCCCACGGCGAACACGGGCATACCGGCATCCCGCCGTCGTTAGCCTCTACGTAAGACGCCGCCAGTGCGTCGAGTGGAGGTGGAGACGATGTTCGAGAGATTCACAGACCGTGCACGTCGTGTGGTGGTGCTCGCCCAAGAAGAGGCGAAGATGCTGAACCACAACTACATCGGCACGGAGCACATCCTCCTCGGCCTGATCCACGAGGGTGAAGGCGTCGCCGCCAAGGCCCTCGAGAGCCTGGGCATCTCGCTCGACGCCGTGCGCGAGCAGGTCCAGGACATCATCGGGCAGGGGCAGCAGCAGCCTACGGGTCACATCCCGTTCACGCCGCGTGCCAAGAAGGTGCTCGAGCTGTCGCTGCGCGAAGCGCTGCAGCTGGGCCACAACTACATCGGCACCGAGCACATCCTGCTCGGGCTCATCCGCGAGGGTGAGGGCGTCGCCGCGCAGGTTCTCGTCAAGCTCGGCGCCGACCTGAACAAGGTGCGCCAGCAGGTCATCCAGCTGCTCAGCGGCTACCAGGGCAAGGAGCCCGCGGGCGTCGCTTCCGGCGCCGGCGAGCAGGCCCAGGCCACGGCGCAGGGCGGCTCCGCCGTCCTCGACCAGTTCGGCCGCAACCTTACGCAGGCAGCGCGCGACAACAAGCTCGACCCCGTCATCGGGCGCGAGAAGGAGATCGAGCGCGTGATGCAGATCCTGTCGCGCCGCTCGAAGAACAACCCCGTCCTCATCGGTGAGCCCGGTGTCGGCAAGACCGCCGTCGTCGAGGGCCTCGCTCAGGCGATCGTCAAGGGCGAAGTTCCCGAGACGCTCAAGGACAAGCAGGTCTACTCGCTCGACCTCGGTTCGCTGATCGCCGGTTCCCGCTACCGCGGTGACTTCGAGGAGCGCCTCAAGAAGGTCACCAAGGAGATCCGCACGCGCGGCGACATCATCGTCTTCATCGACGAGATCCACACCCTCGTGGGTGCGGGTGCCGCCGAGGGCGCGATCGACGCCGCCAGCATCCTGAAGCCGCTGCTCGCCCGCGGTGAGCTGCAGACGATCGGTGCGACGACGCTCGACGAGTACCGCAAGCACTTCGAGAAGGATGCCGCGTTGGAGCGCCGTTTCCAGCCGATCCAGGTGGCGGAGCCGAGCCTTCCCCACGCGATCAACATCCTGAAGGGCCTGCGCGACCGCTACGAGGCTCACCACAAGGTGCAGATCACCGACGGCGCCATCGTCGCCGCGGCGAACCTCTCCGACCGGTACGTCTCGGACCGCTTCCTGCCCGACAAGGCCATCGACCTGATCGACGAGGCCGGCGCACGCCTGCGTCTGTCGATCCTGTCCAGCCCGCCGGAGCTGCGCGAATTCGACGAGAAGATCGCCAAGGTCCGCGAGGACAAGGAAGCCGCCAGCGAGGAGCAGGACTTCGAGAAGGCAGCCTCCCTGCGCGACGAGGAGAAGTCGCTCCTGGCCGAGCGTCTGCGCCTCGAGAAGCAGTGGCGCTCGGGTGACGTCGCGTCGCACGCGGTCGTCGACGAGGGTCTGATCGCCGAGGTGCTGGCGCAGGCCACCGGCATCCCCGTCTTCAAGCTCACCGAAGAGGAGACCAGCCGTCTCGTCTTCATGGAGAAGGCCCTGCACCAGCGCGTCATCGGTCAGGAGGAGGCCATCGCGGCCCTCTCCCGCACGATCCGTCGCCAGCGTGCCGGACTCAAGGACCCGAACCGCCCCTCGGGCTCGTTCATCTTCGCCGGCCCCACGGGCGTCGGTAAGACTGAGCTCGCCAAGGCGCTCGCCGAGTTCCTCTTCGACGACGAGGGCGCGCTGATCTCCCTCGACATGTCGGAGTTCGGCGAGAAGCACACGGTCTCCAGGCTGTTCGGTGCCCCTCCCGGGTTCGTCGGCTTCGAAGAGGGCGGCCAGCTCACCGAGAAGGTGCGCCGCAAGCCGTTCTCCGTGGTCCTCTTCGACGAGATCGAGAAGGCACACCCCGACATCTTCAACTCGCTGCTGCAGATCCTCGAAGAGGGTCGACTGACCGATGGTCAGGGCCGCGTGGTCGACTTCAAGAACACCGTGATCATCATGACGACGAACCTCGGTTCGTCGGCGATCGCCGGTGGTCCGGTCGGCTTCCAGGTCGAGGGCAACTCGCAGACGACCTACGAGCGGATGAAGGGCAAGGTCGACGAGGAGCTGAAGCGTCACTTCAAGCCCGAGTTCCTCAACCGTGTCGACGACGTCATCGTCTTCCCGCAGCTCAACAAGGCCGAGCTGCGCCAGATCGTGACGCTGTTCACGAAGCGCCTCAGCGAGCGTCTGCTCGACCGTGACATGACGGTGGAGCTGACGGATGCCGCCAAGGACCGCCTCATCGAGATCGGGTTCGACCCGACCCTCGGTGCCCGGCCCCTGCGCCGCGCCATGCAGCGCGAGGTCGAGGACCAGCTCTCCGAGCGCATCCTCCGTGGCGAGCTGAACGCCGGCGACCACGTCGCGGTAGACGTCCAGAACAACGCCTTCGTCTTCGCGACGACCCGCCAGGAAGGCCGCGAAGCGGTCGGTGTGGGCGCCGCGGGCGAGATCACCGCGAGCCCGGACATCATCGCCGGGTCGTAAGCGACACGAACGACAGGGGTCGGATGCCGAGAGGCATCCGACCCCTGTCGTCGTTCAGGCGCGGCGCACGAGAAAGACGTCGACCTCGTCCTCGGTCTCGAGTGCGAAGCTGTGGCGCTCGTACAGTCGCCGGGCAGGGCTGCCCTGCAGCACGTTCAGGCGCCAGGGGAGCGGGTGATTCTCGGCGAGCGTCGCCCGCAGGACCTCGGTGCCGATGCCGGCGCCGTGGACGTGCTCGGCGAGGTAGAAGTGCTCGAGCCAGGTGCCGTCGGCTGCGGGCCGGACGGCGATCGATCCGGCATCCGCTCCGTCGACGGCGATGACGCGGGTGAGAGTCGGATCGAAGGCGTCGAGGAACCGCTGCCGCACGCGGGTCTCGTCGTAACGGCCGAGGCGCTCGAGGTCCGGCCGCAGGACCACCGCGCGCAGCTCGGCGATCCAGGTCGCGTCGTCGGGCGTCGAGGGGCGGAGGGTCCAGCGCATCCGTCCATTCAACCGCGGGCGTGCGTCAGCGGATGCAACGGATGCCGGGCGACACCCGGCATCCGCGTCACCGTCGTCCGGGTGTCGCGTCGGATCCGTTGCAGCCGCGAGCGGGAGAAGATGGGAGGGTGCGCGCATCCGTCACCGTCCGCCCGGCAGGTCTCGACGCGCCCGACCTCGCCGCGGTCGCCTCGATGCTGGCCGATTATCATGCACAGACCGAGCGGGAGAAGGTCGAGCACGGGCTCGCCGAGCCCGGACCTCTGCCCGAGCGTTACGCGGTCGAGGTGCGCGATCCCGCGGCCTCCTTCGCCGGCGGCGAGGTGCTCGTCGCCGAGCGCGACGGAGCGGCCATGGGGATGGCAGTGATGCACCGCTCGGGGAGCGACGTCGAACTCAAGCGTCTGTGGGTCGCCCCTGCGGGGCGTCGGTCCGGTGCGGGGTCGGCCTTGCTGGCGGATGCCGCGGATCGCGCACGCGCCCTCGGTGCGACGGGGCTGCGCCTCTCGGTGTGGGACTGGCGAGCGAACGCCCTCGCGCTCTACGCGCGGCAGGGCTTCGTCGCCGCGCCGTCTTGGGAGTCGCGCGCACAGCTCGTGTGCCTGCGCCTTCCCCTCTGAGCCGCCGTCAGCGGATGCAATGGATGCCGGGCGACACCCGGCATCCGCGTGACGGTCATCGGGGTGTCGCGTCGGATCTGTTGCATCCTCGAGCGGGCCGGGTCAGGTGAAGCCGCCGGGTGCCAGCAGTGCGACGCACGGGCCGAGGACGAGGATCCAGGCGGCGGCCGTGACGATCAGGATGCCGGTGCCGATGGGTCGCGTCCGTGCGGAGAACATCAGCGCGATGCCGACGACGGCGATGATCACGAACGGGATGAGGAAACCGACAAGTCCCGTGGAGATCAGCGCGATCGCGAGCAGCCCGCCGAGGACGTAGGCGCCGCATCCGATGCCGGTGCCGATCCCCACACCGGCGCCGAAGCTCCGGGGTCGTGGTCCCGCGGCCTGCGCATAGCCCGTTGGTTCCGGCGAGATCCCGGGGTACGGCGGGGTCGGGTACGGCGGCCCGGCCTGCGGCGGGGTCGGGTGCGGCGGCCCGGCCTGCGGCGGGGTCGGGTGCGGCGGACCGGCGGGCGGCTGTCCGG
>NZ_JBZVWS010000004.1:177-177015 GCF_058629135.1 Microbacterium sp. MDV22-iso44 | reverse complement strand
ACCTCTACAGCTTCGAGACGACGCTCGTCGCGAAGTAAGAGGCCGCACGCGATCGAGGTCCCGATCGGGCCGGGAAACAGCGCGTCGTTTCCGGCCCGATCGGGACCTCGGTACGGATCAGTCAGCGAGGCGTTCGAAGGATGCCGTCAGGTCCGCAGCATCCGAGGCGATGACGTCGGCGTCGACGAGGTCGCCGGCACCGGCCAGGAGCGCGTCCGACCACGTCTGGAGGATCTCCTCCGCGGCCCCTGATCCGTAGAAGAGGTCGCGCAGTCTCTCCAGCTCGCTCTCGTACAGCGCGTGGAAGTCCTCGTCGGCAAGGAAGCGCGTGGCCAGGATGTTGGAGCCACCGCGACCCCCGCCTCCGCCCATCTCCGGCCCGGCGACACCACCGGTATCGTCCGGCCGGGCGGGTCGGTTCGCCCCGGCATCGCCCTCGGGCGCTCCCGCGTCACCACGGTCGGGCATCGCCGTCCCGTCACCGCGGGCACCGCCTGCCCCGGCACCCCCTGGTGAGGCGCCGAAGGCGAGATTGAGGTCCCAGTTGACGACGGTCATCAGGTCGGTGTCCGCATCGTAGGCGAGGTAGGAGTTGTTGCCCGGCCCGTCGATGTCGTCGAAGTTGTCGACGAGGTCCTGGAACGCGAGATAGGTGGCGAACTCCGTCACATCGAGGTGCTCCGACAGCTCGGCGCTGAACGTGTCGTCGTCGGAATCGTTGATGAACTCCAGGAACGAGATGAGCGGACTGAGATCGTCTTCGCCCGCCTCCTGATCGAAGACGTCCGTGTAGGACTCCGCGTCGCCGCCGCGGTAGGAGTAATCCCCGCCCGACTCGGCCTTGTAGAGCGAGGTCGCGCCGAGGGTGGACTCGTTCCAGCTTTCGCCCGGGTTCTCGACGACGAGGCGCAACGACGTGGACCCCCCGATCGTGAACCGCGTGGCCGCGGCCTGCTCGCTGGCGAGCCCCGCCCGGTCGAGGAGATCGAGCGCGACGGCTTCGTTGAGCGATGTCTCAGAGCTGTTGCCTCGGACGACGAACTCGGTGATGCCCTCGTGGTTCTGGTCGTCGACGAACTTGTCGAGCCGGATGACCCAGGGGATGCCACTGGGGTCGTCATCGCTCGTGACGCTCTTCAGCGACGAATTGCCCTTCAGCTTCAGCCCCGCACGCTCGTAGACCTGGCCATCGATCGTGACGGTGACCTCGATCCACTCCTTGTCACCCGTGCTCCCGTACGTCTTCAGAAGCTGGGCGAGCGCGTCCTCATCCGCGTCGACCGAGATCGCATGCACCGTCGAGGAGTCCCAGAAGCTGGCCGTCGAGGTCGCGGCGCCGGCGGCATCCGTCCCCTCTCCCCCCTCCTCGACGGCCGGCGCGACGCATCCCGCCAGAACGAGGGCGCCGACCGAGACGAGGGCGAGCGAGAGAGTGAGGCGGAGGTGTCGAGTGCGCATGCGTCGATGACACCCCGCCTCCCTTAATCGCGCCTAAGACGCGACTAAAGGCAGCCTTCGGGACTCAGCGCTTGCCGGCGATACGGCGCGAGACGATATCGCGCATGATCTCGTTCGTGCCGCCGTAGATGCGGTGCACGCGGGCATCGAGGAACGCGCGCGCGATCGGGTACTCCATGATGTAGCCGTAGCCGCCGTGCAGCTGGACGCAGGCGTCGAGCACCTCCCACTCACGCTCGGTGGCCCAGAACTTGACCTGGGCGGCATCCTCCGCCGAGAGCTTGTTCTCGCCGTAGAGGGCGATCGCGCGGTCGATGTAGGCCCACATGACGTCGACCGTCGTGACGAGGTCGGCCATCGCGAAGCGCGTGTTCTGGAAGTCGATAATCCGCTGACCGAAGGCCTCGCGGTCCTTCGTGTACGCGATGGTCCATTCGACACCGGCCTGCGCGGCGGCCGCGCCGGCAACGCCGATCGACAGGCGCTCGAGCGGCAGGTTCATCATCAGCTGGATGAAGCCCTTGCCCTCCTCGCCGCCGATGAGGTTCTCATCGGGCACGAAGACGTCGGTGAAGCTGAGCTCGGCGGTGTCGTGACCCTGGAAGCCCATCTTGTGCAGCTTCTTACCGTGGTCGAACCCGGCCATGTCGGCCTCGAGCAGCAGGAGCGAGAAGGCGTCGGGGCGGTTGCCCTCGCCCGTCTTGACGAAGACGACGAAGATGTCGGACGTCGTCCCCGACGAGATGAACGTCTTCGCGCCGTTGACGATGTACCCGCCGTCGGTCTTCTTCGCCGTGGTCGAGATGCCGCGCAGGTCCGAGCCCGCGCCGGGCTCGGTCATCGCGAGCGCGCCGAGGATTTCGCCGGTCGCCATGCGCGGCAGCCACTTCTGCTTCTGCTCCTGCGTGCCCATGTGCACGAGGTACGGCACAGCGAGGTCGTCCTGGATGCCGAAGGCACCGGCGAGCGAACCCGCTCCGGCGCGGATGATCTCCTCGTTCACGACGGTGCGGAAGCGGTAGTCCTGAAGCATGCCCGCACCACCGAACTCCTCGGGGACGCTCAGGCCGATGACGCCGGCCTCGCCCGCCGCGAGCATCGTGGCGCGGTCGAGCTCGCCCGCGGCATCCCACTGTTCGCGCTTCTCGTTCGTGACGTACCGCTTGACGAACTCCTTGACGACGTCGCGGAACGCCTCATGATCCTCGTCGTAGATGTTCCGCTCCATGCGCGGACCCCCTTCGTGTCAGTGCTCTCACGCTCGCGCGACGCTGCGCTCGTGGGCGGCGTCGCCAGCCTCCACTGTACGCGCGTCGTGGGATCGGATGCCAGGGTGGGCGCGACTCAGTTCCGCGGCTCAGCCGACCGTTCCGGTCCGCAGATATCGGGCATCGTCGAGGAACGAAGAGGAGAGTGGATGCCGGAGGGAGACACCGTGATCACCGCACTCACCCGCACGGTCGAGCACATCGAGGCGCATCTCGGCGACGAGCTGGATGTCGGCGCAGTGGCCAGGACGCACGGCACGACGGAGTACCACCTCCGCCGGATGTTCTCGTCGCTGGCGGGGATGCCGCTGTCGGAGTACGTCCGGCGGCGACGGATGACCGCGGCGGCAGGCGAGGTGGTCGGGGGCGAAGACCTGCTGACGATCGCGGTGCGCTACGGCTACGGCTCGACCGAGGCGTTCGCCCGGGCGTTCCGGGCGGTGCACGGCATCGCCCCTTCCGTCGCACGGCGTGACGGAGGCCCCCTCCGCACACAACCCCGGCTCAGGTTCCGCCTGACCGTAGAAGGGAGCATCCCCATGGACACCCGCATCGTCGAACGACCGGCCTTCCGCCTGATCGGGCGAGCGGCACGCGTGCCGCTCATGCATCGCGGGGTGAACCCCGCCATCCAGGCGCACATCGCCGCGCTTCCCGCGACCGAGCACGCGCGACTGAAGGGGCTGAGCGACACCGACCCGGCCGGCCTGCTGCAGGTCAGCGCCGACGTCGACCCCGACTACACCGAGGGCAGCAAGCTGACCTATTTGCACGGGGTCGCTCGCGCCGAGGGCAGCACGGTTCCCGCGGACCTCGATGTCGTCGACGTACCCGCCGGGACGTGGGCGGTGTTCCGCACGAGCGGCGCCTACCCGCAGGCGCTGCAGTCGACGTGGGCGGCGACGGCGACCGACTGGTTCCCGGCGAACCCGTGGCGACTGCGACCGGGGCCGTCGATCGTCGCCGTCCTCGATCGCGCCGACGACTTCTCGTCCGCGACGTGCGAGCTCTGGCTGCCCGTCGACCAGGAACCTCAGCCGTAGTCGGGAGCGGCCTCGAGGCCGAAGAAGTCCTCGAGGGTATGGAACCCGCCGTCCGCATACGCGGCGGCCATTTCGCGGCCGATGAAGCGCAGGTGCCACGGTTCGGCGGAGTATCCGGTGGTCGGCGTGTGGCCCTCCTCGTAGCGGACGATGAAGCCGTAGCGCCAGGCGTTCTCGACGATCCAGTCGGACTGCGGGGTCCCGCCGAAGCCGTCGTGGTCTCCGCATCCGGAGTCACAGGCGACGACGTCGACCGCGAGTCCCGTCTGATGCTCGCTGTGCCCCGGGCGAGCGCTACGAAGGTCTGCGGCGGCCTTGCCGCGGTTGGCGACGTGGCGGTTGTACGTCTCGACCTGGTTGTCATAGGGGCGGAAGCCGCTGCTCACACCGATCTTGCCGGCTCCGGCGGCGCCGAGGTCCGCGGACAGCTCGTCGAGAGCGGCGGCGGTCTGGTCGAGCAGCCACCCGCCCGCGACGATCCGAAGGCTTTGCGGTCGCGCCTGCGGCGTGGGCCAGTGGTCGATCGGGCTCAGTGGATGCCTCTTGTTCGCGACCACCCAGAGGCGGCCGGCCTCGTGCAGGTCGATGCAAGGCGCCTCCCCCTCGGCGACGGCTGCCCGGAAGGGTTCGGCGCCGCCGAATGCCGTGATGACGTCCCGATCCGAGCCGCTGTCGAGTGCGGTGACGACGGCATCCGTCTCGCAGATCGGCGGGGTCTGGTCAGGCTGATCGGCCTCGGGCGTGGAGGCCGCGGGCAGGGAAGCCTCAGCCGCGGGTGGCGACGCGGCGGGATCGGATGCCGGATCGGCGACGGCGCCCTCCGGCGCGAACGCACGAGACAGGACCATCACGAGCGCGACCGTCACGGCCGCAGCGAGGGTCAGGAGCACGAGAGCACGCCGCTGGCGTCGCCTGCGGAGCACCCGTCGCCGGGCGGCGCTCCTCGTCTCTGACACGTGACCAGTCTCGCAGTCACCAGTGGGCATCCCCGGTGTTCGATCATCTCGCGTGTGTCGTTGACAGTCTTTCGTATATGTGTTCGACTGTGGAGATGCGGTGGCAGGGGCAGGACATCTCGACGGTCGACGACGCGGCACTGCCCGGCCTCGAGTCGATGGGTGGGCTCGTCCGCTCGGTCACGACACCGGAGTTCGCGGGGATGACCTTCCACGAAGTCGTCGCCAAGTCCGCGCTGAACCACGTTCCGAGCGGATCGGCGATGCCGTTCTCCTGGACCGTGAACCCCTATCGAGGTTGCTCGCACGCCTGCACGTATTGCTTCGCTCGCAACACGCACACCTACCTCGACCTCGACGCGGGCGCGGACTTCGATTCGCAGATCGTCGTCAAGGTGAATGTCGCCGAGGTCCTCGCCCGTGAGCTCGCCAAGCCGTCGTGGCGACGTGAGCCGGTCGCCCTCGGCACGAACACCGATCCGTATCAGCGGGCCGAGGGGCGGTACACACTCATGCCCGGCATCATCGACGCGCTGACGGCCAGCGGCACGCCGTTCTCGATCCTCACGAAGGGCACGCTGCTGCGTCGCGATCTGCCGCAGCTGACGGATGCCGCGGCCCACGTCCCGATCCACATCGCCATGTCGATCGCGATCCCCCACGAGCCGCTGCGACAGCTCCTCGAAGCGGGAGCCCCGTCGTTCCAGGCGCGGCTCGACACGGTGAAGGCTGCGACGGATGCCGGTTTCTCAGTGACCGTCTTCCTCATGCCGATCGTGCCGCACCTCACCGACGGGGTCGATGTCCTCGATGATGCGATCGCGCGGATCGCCGCATCCGGAGCCCGTCGTGTCGTGTTCGGCGCACTGCACCTGCGACCCGGTGCGAAGGAGTGGTTCTGGGCATGGCTCGAGCGGGAATGCCCCGACCTCGTGCCCGCCTACCGCGGCCTGTACCCGGGGGCCTCGGTGTCTGCGCCGAAGGGGTACCGCTCCTGGCTGTCGGCGCGGGTCCGGCCGCTGCTGCGGCGCCACGGCCTGCACGGTCGGCTCGAGGAGGAGGACGTCCCACCGCGGGGAGCGGGTCCGGTGCGGACCACGGGGCCGGCGATGAAGACCGCGACCCGGGAACAGGCATCCGCGATGCTGTTCTGACTCAGTCGTCCGGGATCAGGCGCTTGCCGAGGACCGAGGTCGCGTCGCGGGCGTAGCCGAGCGTGTCGTAGAAGTCGGTGACGGCGTCGTTGCCCTCACGGACCATAAGCATCACCTTCGGACAGCCGAGTGCCTCGAGTCGACGCTCGGCTTCGGCGACCAGCATCCGTCCGATGCCCTCACCGCGGCGCGCCGGATCGGTTGCGAGGTAGTACAGCCACCCGCGGTGTCCGTCGTAGCCGGCCATGACCGACCCGACGACACGAACGCCGTCGGACGCGACCAGCGAGAGGTCGGGCCAGACGGCGCGGGCACGCGCGATGTCGCGGTGCGGGTCGTTCCAGGGACGCGTCAGGCCGACCGCGTGCCACAGCGACACGACCGGCTCGACGTCGGGATCACCGAGTGGGCGGATGACGATCGGCATCCGCCCACCCTAGTGAGCGATCTCAGGCGTCGACGTTCGCGGCCTGACGACCCGTGATCTCTTCGAGCACGTCGTCGCCGGCGCGCGCCTCGTCGAACGGCGCGTCGATCTCGGCGCGCTCGAGCATTTCGGTCATGCGCCGACGACGCTGACGCGTGATGAGGGTGACGACCGTGCCCGCGCGGCCCGCGCGACCGGTGCGGCCGGAGCGGTGGGTGTACGTCTTGTACTCGTCGGGCGCGTCGGCCTGGACGACCAGGTCGATGTCGTCGACGTGGATGCCGCGGGCTGCGACATCGGTCGCGACGAGCACGTTCACCTTGCCGTCGGTCAGGCGCTGCAGGTTGCGCGTGCGCTTGGCCTGGTTGAGGTCGCCGTGAAGGGCGACGGCGGCGATCCCGGCATCCTCGAACTGCTCGACGAGCATCTCGGAGTAGGCGCGCGTGCGGGTGAAGACGAGCGTCTTGCCGTCGCGGTCGACCAGCGAGGTCAGGATCTCGGCCTTGTCGCGGTGGTCGATCACGAGCACGCGGTGGTCGATCGTGCTGGTCTCCTGCGTCTCGCCGGCGACCTCGTAGACGGCCGGGTTCACGAGGAACTCGTCGACGAGCGCGGCGACCTCTCGGTCGAGCGTGGCGGAGAAGAGCAACTTCTGCGCGTCGTCCTGCACGAGACGGAGGATGCGCTGCATCGGCTCGAGGAAACCCAGCTCGCTCATGTGGTCCGCCTCGTCGAGGACGACGATGCCGACCTCCGACAGGTCGAGCTTGCCCTGCTTCTCGAGGTCCTCGATGCGGCCGGGAGTGCCGATGACGATGTCGACGCCCTTCTTGAGCGCGCCGACCTGACGGCCCTGCGGCACGCCGCCGTAGACCTGCGTCGTGAACAGTCCCACGCTCTGCGCGAGCTCCTGCACGGTGCGGTCGATCTGCAGCGCGAGCTCGCGCGTCGGCGCGAGGATCAGGGCCTGCGGCGAACGGCCCCAGGCGCGGCGCTTGCCGGCCTGACCGCGCAGCACGCGCTCGACGAGCGGAGCGCCGAAGGCGATCGTCTTGCCCGAGCCGGTGCGGCCACGGGCGAGCACGTCACGGCCATCGAGGATCGGGCGGACCGTGGCCGCCTGGATCGGGAACGGGCTCGTGGCGCCGAGGCCCTCGAGGGTCCGGACGATGTTCTGGCCGAGGCCGAGGTCGCTGAACGAGGCCTGCTCGACGGATGCGGCATCCACCGCTTCGGCCTGGAGACGCTCGTGCACGACGTCGACGTGGTCCTGGTGCGCCTTCGACTTCTCGGCGGCTTGCCAATCCGACCGGTTCGCTCGCTCGTCGCGGCGGGGCCGCTCGTCGCGGCGGGGCCGCTCGTCCCGGCGGGGACGGTCGTCGCGCTGCGGGCGGTCGTTGCGGTCGAAACGCGGACGCTCCGTCCGGTCATCACGACGCGGACGGTCATCGAACGAACGCGCCGGACGCTCGTTCCGGTCGAAACGCGGACGCTCGGTCCGGTCATCCCGACGCGGACGGTCGTCGCGCTGCGGGCGGTCGTTGCGGTCGAAACGGGGACGCTCCGTCCGGTCATCACGACGCGGACGGTCGTCGAAGCTGCGCGCCGGACGCTCGCTGCGGTCGAAACGGGGACGCTCCGTCCGGTCATCACGACGGGGACGGTCATCGAACGAACGAGCCGGACGCTCGTTCCGATCGAAACGGGGACGCTCAGCGCCACCGGAACGATCGAAACGCGGACGCTCGGTCCGGTCATCCCGACGCGGACGGTCGTCGAAGCTGCGCGCCGGACGCTCGCTGCGGTCGAAACGGGGACGCTCCGTCCGGTCATCACGACGCGGACGGTCATCGAACGACCGAGCCGGACGCTCGTTCCGATCGAAACGCGGACGCTCAGCACCACCGGAACGATCGAAACGGGGACGCTCGGCGCGGTCGAAACGCGGGCGCTCGCCCTCGGCGTCGCGACGGGGACGGTCGTCGAAACCGCGGTCGCCGCGGCTGTTCGAGCGGATGCCGCGGGCTTCGGCCCGGCCGGCACGGTCCTGCTCGGTCCAGCGACCCTTCGCGGGTGCCGACTCCTCGGCGGCGCGGAAGCCGCGGTGCTTGGGGCTCTTGCTGCCGGTGGTTCCGGCGGAGGCCTGACCCGGGCGACGCTTCGCGTCCTGGTAGGAGGTCTTCTTGCCGTAGCGGGGTTCGAAGTTCTGCGCGCGGCCGCCGGCCGGCTTCTTGTTCTTGGGCATGCGTGTGCTTTCTGAGTTCTCGCACGAAACAGCGCCGTGCGCCACGCACGGTGATACCCGGACTTCCGTCGGCCGGGGGCCATTCCAGTTACTGGTTCCGAAACCGCGGATCGGGTTTCGAGATCGGCCCCGAGGACTACACAGGATGCCCGCGCACAGCGCGGTGTCCTCCGCCGACTGCTCCACGATACCCGCCCCACCTGAGAAGCCGCCGCGCGGATACGCTGGCCGCATGGCCGCCGACCCCACCGGAACCCGCTTCAGCCTCCACGCCGCCGACGTCTCCGCGGAGATCACCGAGGTCGGCGCCGCGCTCCGTGCGCTGCGCGTCGGCGATGTCGATCTCGTACCGGACTACCCCGACGACGTGCCGACACCCGCGGCATCCGGCATCGTCCTCGTGCCATGGCCGAACCGCATCCGCGACGGCCGTTGGGAGGACGACGGCGAGCTCCGCCAGCTCGCGATCACCGAGCCGAAGTTCGGCAACGCGTCGCACGGGCTGCTGCGGTTCGCGTCGTACCGGGCCGAACAGCGGACGGATGCCGACCTCACCCTGAGGGCCGACGTGTTCCCGCAGACGGGGTACCCGTACCACCTCGAGAACCGGGTGACCTACGCGCTCGAGGGGCGCGGCCTGCGCGTCACGCACGCGGTCACGAACGTCGGGGACGGCGATGCGCCCGTCGCCGTCGGGACCCACCCCTACTTCCGCATCTCGGACGTCGACACTGCCGACCTGTCGCTGCAGCTCGAGGCGCGGACGTGGTTCCGTCTCGACGAGCAGAACATCCCGGTCGCCGAGGAGCCCGTCGATGACGACCACGACCTGAGCTCACCGCGCCGCGTCGGCGACCTGTCGCTCGACGTCGCGTTCGCCGGGCTCCCCCGGCGGGGCGGCCGTATCGAGGCTCATCTCGTCGCACCCGATTCACGGCGTCTGACGGTGTGGGCCGGCGAAGGCTTCGAGTACGTGCAGGTGTTCACGACCGACCGGTTCCCCGGCCACGACGTCGCCGTCGCGATCGAACCGATGACAGCGCCCGCCGACGCGTTCAACTCCGGCAGAAGCCTCCGCCGACTCGCGCCCGGCGAGACCTGGACGCTCGAGTGGGGTGTCGACCTCACCGAGGCCGACTGACCCTCACTCCTCGCGCCGCGGCTCGTCCGTTTTGGGTTCCTCGACGGCAGCCGACGCGTCCATCGGGATCTCGACGTCCGGCGACTCCTCGATGACGAGCGCCGTGTCGACGGCCGCCGCACCGGTGACGGCAGTGGATGCCGCGTCCCGTCGCGCGCGACGCGTGAGCGGTGCCGGGGTGCCCGCCGACGCGTCGGCGACCGCCGGGACCGCGTCGCCGCGCTTCGCGGCGCGACGCTCCTTGGCGCCTTCGACGAGGTTGTAGAGCGCCGGCAGCACCAGCAGGGTCAGCACCGTGGACGACACGAGGCCGCCGATCACGACGATCGCGAGCGGCTGCGAGATGAAGCCGCCGTGCCCGGTGATGCCGAGCGCCATCGGCGTGAGCGCGAAGATCGTCGCGAGGGCCGTCATGAGGATGGGCCGCAGACGGCGAGCGCCACCGGCGAGCACCGCCTCCGGCGTCGACAGTCCCTTCTCGCGGTACTGGTTGACGAGGTCGATGAGGACGATCGCGTTCGTCACGACGATGCCGACGAGCATCAGCACTCCGATGAGCGAGGCGACCCCCAGCGGCACGCCCGAGGCGATCTGCAGCAGGATCGCGCCGGTCGCCGCGAACGGGACCGAGACGAGCAGCAGGATCGGCTGACGCAGCGACTTGAAGGTCGCGACCATCACGATGTAGACGATCAGGATGGCGGCGAGGATCGCGAGTCCCAGCTGCGCGAAGGCATCCTGCTGCTGCGTGACGACACCGCCGACCTCCGCGTCCGCTCCCTGCGGGAGCTTCGCGTCGGCGAGCGCCGCGGTCACGGTGGCGTTGGCGGCGTTGAGGTCGTCGCTCGACGGGGTGACGGTGACGGTCGCCGTCCGCTGACCGCGCTCGCTCGTGATCGAGGACGGGCCTTCGGACTGCGTCACGGTCGCGACCTCGTCGAGCCGGATCGGACCCGACGCGCCGGCGATCTCGAGCGCCCGCAGTTGCGCGATGGTCTTCGGGATCTCGGACGCCTGCAGGTAGACGGTGAGCGTCGAGTCGTCGATCTCGACGGTGCCGATCTGACGGGGCTGCATCGTGTTCGAGACGAGACCGCCGACGGCGACCTCGGAGAGCCCGAGTTCCGCGGCCTTGTCGCGGTCGACGGCGACCGAGACGAAGGGAAGGGATGCCGAGAGGTTCGAGTCGACCTGGTCGACGCCGTCGGCGTCCTTCAGCTGGGCGACCACCTTGTCGGTCGCGTCGCGGAGGACCCCGGCGTCGGGCGCCGTGATGTCGACCTCGATGTCGCTGGAGCCGAAGCCGCCTTGGGCTGCGGCGACGGTGACGTCACCGGCATCCTTCAGGTCGGCGACGGCCTTCTGCACGTCGGTCCGGATCTGCTCCTGATCGGCGTCGGGGTCGGTCGTGATCGAGTAGGTGATGCCCGTGCCGCCGCCCGAGAAGGCGTCGCGGAGCGCGGAACCCGAGGAGCCGATGGAGGTCTGGACGGTGTCGACGCCGTCGACGTCGAGGAGCACCGCTTCGACGCGCTTCGCGGCGGCGTCCTGACTGCTGAGGCTCGCCGTCGCGCCGATGTTCTGGGTCACCGTGAACGTGTTCTGGCCCGAATCGCCCAGGAAGTTGACCTTCATGAGCGGCACGGCGAGGATCGTGCCGCCGAGCACGAGCACGGCGAGCAGCAGGGTGACCAGGGAGTGGCGGAGCGTCCAGCGCAGCACCGGCAGGTACGACTTCTGCAGGCGGCTCGGCGGGGCGGTGGGGTCCTCGGGGTCGATGGCCCGACCCGAGGCGTCCAGGACCGGCTTTCCCGGCCGCAGGAACCAGTACGCGAGCACCGGGACGATCGTGAGCGCGACGAACAGCGAGGCGAGCATCGCGATGGTGACGGTCAGGGCGAACGGACGGAAGAGCTCGCCCGTGAGGTCGCCGACGAACGCGATGGGGAGGAAGACGGCGACGGTCGTGAGGGTGGATGCCGTGATCGCCGCCGCGACCTCGCGCACCGCCAGGCGGATCGAGGCCAGCTTGTCGGCGTCGCCGACGTAGTGCCGCTTGATGTTCTCGATGACGACGATGGAGTCGTCGACGACGCGGCCGATCGCGATCGTGAGCGCGCCGAGCGTCAGGATGTTGAGCGAGTAGCCGAAGGCCTGGATGCCGATGAACGTGATGAGCACGCTCGTCGGGATCGAGATGGCGGTGACGAGGGTCGACCGCACCGACAGCAGGAAGATCAGGATGACGACGACCGCGAACGCGAGGCCGAGCAGGCCCTCCTGAGCGAGGGCCTCGATCGACTGCTCGATGTAGGGGGCCTGGTCGAACACGACCGTCACGGTCGCGCCGTTGCCGAGGTCGTCCTTGATCTTCGTGAGCGAATCGCGGACGAGGTGCGAGACGTCGACGGTGTTGGCGGCCGGCAGCTTCGTGATCGACACGGTGAGGGCGGGCTTGCCGTCGACGCGCGAGATCGAGGTGACCGGGTCGGTGTCGAGCACGACCGTGGCGACGTCGCCGACCGTGAGTGCGCCGGCGGCGATCTGGTCGGCGTTGGTCGGGACGAGCGGGAGTGCGGCGATGCCGTCGACGGAGTCGAGCTTCGTGCCCGTCTGCACCGTGAGGGTCTGGTCGCCCTCCGAAACCGTGCCGCCGGGGAAGAGCGTGCCGTTCTGGTCGAGCGCGTCGGTGATCGCCGTCTGGGTGTACCCGGCGGCCGCGAGCTTCTCCTGGTCGGGCGTGATCGTGACGCGGGACGTCCGGCCACCGACGATCTGGGCGGCCGCGACCCCGTCGAGGTCCTCGACGTCGGGGATGACCGCGTTCTCCAGGCGGTCCTGGACGGCGGCCTCGTCGTCGTACCCCGTCACGGCGAGCGAGATGACCGGGAGGTCGTCGGTCGAGAAGGCGAGGACGTTTGTGTCGAGGCCGTCAGGCAGCGAATCGATCCGGTTGATCGCCTGCAGGATCTTCTGCTCGGCCGTCGCGAGGTCGGTGCCGTACGCGAAGGATGCCTGGACGATCGACGCGTTCGTCGTGCTCGTCGACGATGTGGACTCGAGGTCGGGGACCGCCTGGATAGCCTGCTCGATGGGCGTCGACACGTCGTTGTTGACGACGTCGGGTGAGGCACCCGGGTAGGTCGTCAGGATCGACAGCTGCGGCAGCTGGATCGGCGGGATCAGCTCCTGCTTGAGGCTCGTGAGAGCGAGGCCTCCGAAGATCGCGGCGACGATCGTGATGAGGGCGATGAGCGCACGGTTCTTGAGGCTGAGGACGGCGAGGTGAGACAACGAAGGCCCATTTCCACAGTGCAGGGGGCGGTGCGGGGATGCGCGCAAGTATCCCACGCGCCGCAGGGCCCCAGGCTGGGAGGGCGTGTCAGGACAGGATGAGCGTCCGGATGGCGGATTCGGGCGACACCGAGGTGTCGAGGAGGATGCCGCGACGGTACCGGTCGAACACGCGCGGATCGATGTACGAGCTGCGGGCGACCGACGGGGTGTTGCCGAGCGCCTCGGCGGTCACCTTCACCGCGAGCACCTCGGCGCGCGCGAGTTCGCTCTTCTTGGTCGTGGGGCCGATCCGCGCGAGGGCGTCGGCCGCGGTGATCGTCCCGCGGAGCGTCCGGAAGTCCTTCGCCGTGAAGGTTCCGCCGGTCATGGATCGGACGTAGAGATTGACGTCGCGAGGGCTGAGAGCGACGCGCCGCCGCCCGCGCAGATAGGCGAGCAGCGGCGAGGCGGGCCGCCCGCCCACGAGCAGTTCGACGGCCGCTGCGAGGTCGACATCGTCGACCTCCATCTCCTGTCGCTGACCGCTCTTACCGGGGAAGCGGAGGGAGACCACAGTGCCCTCGACGACGGCGTCCCGGCGCAGGAGGGTCGTGAGTCCCCGGCTGCCGTGCTTCACGAGGTAGCGCTCGGCGCCCACGCGCGGCGCGGCGAGGTCGAGAAGCCGGAACGCGGCGGCGAGCACACGCTCCTGATCGATGTCCTGTCGGCGGAGCGATGTCGTCACCCGGCGGCGCGCTCGCGGCAGAGCCTCGGCGAGCTGCAGCGCACGCGCGTACTTGCCCTTGTCCCGACCCGCGGTCCACTGCGGGTGGTAGCGGTACTGCACCCGCCCCGCCTCGTCGACGCCGGTAGCCTGCACGTGGCCGTTCGCGTCGGCGCAGATCCAGACGTCCTGCCAGGCCGGCGGCAGCACGAGGGCGCGGACCCGTTCGGCCTCCTCCTTCGGGAGGGGATTGCCGTCGGCATCCAGGTATCGGAACCCGGCGCCCGAACGCAGTCGGCGGTAGCCGAGGTCGACACCGGGCCGCACCCGCTTCAGGCGAGGCACGTCAGTGCGATCGGAGCATGTCGATGAGGTCGGCCTTGCGCGCCCGGGAATACCCGCTGAGGCCGAGCTCCTTCGCTCGTCCACGAAGGTCGGCCACCGTCCAGTCCTCGTAGTCGCCGGCTGCGCCGCCGCGCTTCCCGACCGCCTTCCGGCCGTCGCGGGCCGCCGCGTTGGAGATGCGGGCGGCCTTCTCCTTCGAGGCACCGTCGGCGCGGAGCTCCTCGTAGAGCTCGGGGTCTTTCAGGCTGTTCGAGCCGCGTCCTGCCGGCATGGTGCATCCGCCTCACGTGTCGATCGCGGGTAAGGATCGCCCGCGTGCGGCCACGTTATGTCACCGCAGGGCCAACCTGTCAAGGGCCTGTGATCACCTGAAAGAACGCTGATAACAATGTCTAGACGCACACCCGCGTCACCCCCGCCCCGGCGGACAACGGAGACAAACAGAGGGAGCCTCCAATGAACCTCGCACTCATCATCATCATCGTGATCGCCATCGTTTTGGCCATCGTCGGGAGCCTGAACAGCGCTCTGAACTTCCTGCTGTGGGTCGCCATCATCGTCGGTGTCATCGCTCTGATCGCATTCTTGCTGCGAGTACTCCGCAAGAACGCCTGATCGTCTGACGCACTCCCCCAGGTGCGTCAGCGGCGCTCTCCCCCAGGAGCGCTTCGAGGCCCCCTCCCGACCACGGTAGAGGGGGCCTCGTCACGTCCGGCATCCGATCACGCGCCGACGTGATGGCGGAGCGCCTCCCTGACGAAGGTCGCACCGGCGGCTCCGCCGTAGTTCTTCGCGAAACGATCGTCCGCCACGTACATGTCGCCGAGCCCGAGGACGTAGCCGCGGACGTCTCCACCCTCGGACGCGGGTGTCCCCGGAATCGCGCGGAGCCACGCGACGTGCAGCGCCGCGAGCTCCTGCGCCTCATCGGAGTCGGGACGGATGCCGCGCTCCGCCGCGCGTGCCCATTCCTGGGCGAGCCGCGCCGTGTCTTCCTGCCACTGCTTCTTCTCGGCGGACGGCATCCCGCGCCACCAGGCGTCTGATCGTGCGTACGCGTCCGCGCCCCAGCGGTCGGTGACCTCCTGTCGGTGGGCGGTGTGATCGAAGCCGTCGAACATGGTCTCGGCCATGGGTTCCTCTCCTCTTCTTCTCGCGTCGAGGGTCGACGCGACGGCGGCGATCTGCCGCTCGATGCGATCCCGCTCGGATTCGAGCAGGTCGAGGTGGGCGCTCAGCGCCTGCTCCTCGGGGACGTCGTCGGTGAGCATCTCGGCGATGCGCGGCAGGCCGAGACCCCACTCGCGCAGCAGCAGGATGCGTTGCAGTCGACGCAGGGCGGCAGCGTCGTAGAACCGGTAGCCGCCCGGGCCGACCCGCGTCGCCGGCAGCAGACCGACGTGGTCGTAGTGACGGAGCGTTCGGCTCGTCGTCCCGGCGAGCCGGGCGAGCTGCTGGATCGACCATTCGCGCGTCATGGAGATCACGCTAAGAGTTGACGCCACGTCAAGGTCAAGTGCGCACCGTCGCTGACCATCTCGACACTCGAGATATATCGTGTTATCGTCCTTCCAACGCGATATATCTTGATTCGCGCTCATCCGCAGGAGACAACATGACTCTCGAGAAGTGGCTGGTCCAGCCCGGGGAGACCCGCATCATCGACCTCGACGGCATCCGTCGACTCAAAGTGGGACTCGTCGGCGGTCAGATCGACGTCGTCGCCCATGACGAACCGGGCGTCCGCATCGAGGTGCACTCGGTCACGCAGAAGGAACTGCGCATCGAGGCTCAGGACGGCGCGATCGAGATCGACCACGCGCAGCTGCGCTGGGACAACTTCCTCACGTCCTTCCGCAACTTCGGCAGCGGCGGCCCCCAGGCCGAGATCAGCATCGCGGTCCCCCGGGACATCGCCCTCACCCTCGGTGTCGTGAGCGCGAGCGCGCTCGTCGCCGGACTCGCCTCCGACGCGAAGCTGAACACCGTCTCGGGCGACATCATCGTCGACGGTCTCACCGGCGACGTGACGGCGAACTCCGTCTCGGGGGACGTGCAGATGCGCGGTCTCACCGGGACGCTCAACGCCAATGCCGTCTCGGGCGCCGTCACCGCGGTCGGCACGATCCGCACCGCCTTCGCCGATACGGTCAGCGGAGCCGTCCTCATCGACTCCAGCGGCCCCACCCAGAACGTGTCGTTCAACACCGTGAGCGGAGCCGCGACTCTGCGCCTCGACGAGGCCGTGGCCGCGAAGTACACCCTCCGCACCGTCAGCGGGAAGCTCCACGTCGACGGCATCGACCGCTCGCAGAGCGGGATCGGCTCGAACTACACCGGAACCGTCGGCGAGCTCAGCGGCTCGTTCGCCGAGGTGCGCGCCAACACGGTGTCGGGCGACGTCACCGTCATCCGTCGGGTCGCCGCCGCGATCTCCGACGACGCGCCCGTCGCCGAGGAGTACTGACATGCCCCCCGTCTTCTCGCACGGTGATCTGCGCCTCTACCTGCTGAGCCTGCTCGACGAGGCGCCCCGGCACGGCTACGACCTCATGCAGGCGCTGTCGGACCGCACCGGTGGCACCTACACACCGAGCGCCGGCACCGTCTACCCGCGCCTCTCGAAGCTCGAAGAGGAGGGGCTCGTCACGAAGACGGTGGACGGCCGCAAGACCGTCTACGAGATCACGGATGCCGGTCGCGCCGAAGTCTCGGCCCGTTCAGGCGATCTCGCCGGAATCGAAGCGGGTCTCGCCGACAGCGTGCGCCTCATCGCCGACGAGGTGCGTGCCGGTGTCCGCGAGGCCATGCGCAGCCTGCAGGCCGATCTGGCCGCGGCATCCCAGCCCTCGTCCTCCCCGACGCAGCCCGCGGCGCCGGACCCGCGCTCGGCCGCCCGTGAACAGGTGCGCCGCGCCGACGAGCTGCTGGCGGAGTTCCGTGCCGAGCTGCGCGCCGACCTCCGCAGTCATGTCGCGCGGGGCGGCGACCTCGCGGCATCCGTCATCGACGACCTCAAGGTCGCTCTCGACGACGCGGCCGAGGCCGTCCGCCGGGCGACGCGGGGCTGATCAGGCCCCGGGCCAGAGCTCCTCGGGCCAGGACTGCCGTTCGCGCCACGGGTCCTCGTCATCCTTCACCGGTTCGCCGGTGGGGACGACGAGGACCGGTCGGGGCTGACGGTGAGCCAGCCGTGCAGCGACCGAGCCGGTGAAGAACTCCCGGATCGAGTCGCCGATCCCGCGCTTGCGGGTGCCCACGACGATCAGTCGCGCCTCGGTGCGGTCGGCGAGATCCTTCATCGCCAACGCCGGGTCCCCGGCGAGCATCTCGAGCTGCCACGCGATGTCGACGCCCTCGAGCGCACGTGCGGCCTCGTCGCGGAGCTGGGACTCGAGCGCCTCGCCGGGGACCGCGTCCAAGTTGATGGGCGCGGTGTGGACGTACCCGTCGGGGTCCTCGTAGGAGACGAATCGGGTGACATCGACGTGGACGACGAGCAGTGACGCCCCGTGCAGCCGGGCGTAGTGGGCGGCCTCGCGCAGCACCCGCGACGGTTGCCGCGGCACGATCCCCACGATGACGGGCCGATGAGGGCGACGGGCGGTCGGCTGCGATGCGGCATCGGACATGGCAGATCACCTTCCTGCTCGCCGCCCGCGAGGGCGGTGGGAACGCTCCGTGGTACCCTGAATGCTACTCTTCCCGGCCTCTGCCGGACTGTGACTGCGTCGGGCTGCCGGACCAAGCCCGCACTCGTGAAATGAGGGGGTTACGCATGGGGCGTGGCCGTCAAAAGGCGAAGAACACCAAGATCGCCCGTGAGCTGAAGTACGACACCTACAGCTTGAACATCAACGCGCTCGAGCGGGAGCTCGGCGCGCCTGGTGACGAGCAGTACGAGGACAAGTGGGCCGATCAGTACGCCGATGAGGACGACGAGGACGACGAGTCCGAATCCTCCTCCCCGTCGCTCGAGAAGGCCTGACCTCCCGGGTCGTACTCACCACGATCCGTGGCGCTGTTCCCACTCCTGTTCGACCGTCTTCCGTCGCGCGATCACGACGCCGGCCGGGAGTGCGAGCAGCGAGATCACGATGAGGATGACGAGGGGCGCCGTCCATGACCCGCTCGCGTCGTGCAGCAGCCCGATGCTCAGCGGGATGAACATCGTCACGCCGTAGCCGAGGCTCTGCGCGAATGCGCTGAGCGCGACGGTCGCATCGTGCGTACGCGTGCGAAGACCCACCGAGGTCAGCACCAGCGGGAACAGCAGCGGCAGCGTGCCCAGCAGCGACACCCACAACCAGGGGGCGGATGCCGGGGCCACCAGCAGCCCGCCCGCGCCGAGCACCCCGCACGCCGACGCGATGACGAACAGCGGCAGCACGATGTCGCGGCGTGCGACGAGCGCCGGCACGACGAGCGAGGCCGGCAGACCGATCAGTGCGAACAGCGACAGCAGGACGCCGGCGACCTGCGGGGTGACCCCCGCCGTGTCGACGAGGATCTTGGGCAGCCACGCGAACGACGTGTACGCGACAGCGCTCGATGCGAAGAACGTGGTGGCGAGCGCCCACGCGGTGGGGAGACGCCACATCCTCCCGAAGACACGGGTGCTTACCGGCGCGAGGTCGACGTCGGCGTCCGCCGCGAGCCGCCGGGCCTGGAGTGCCAGCACGATCCACGGCGCGAGCCCGGCCAGGGCGAAGACGGCCCAGAGCCCGAGCGAGACGCGCCAGCCCGCGGCATCCGCGATGGGCACCGCGATCAGCGGGGGCAGGAAGGTCGAGAGAGCCATGGTCGTCGTGTAGACGGTCGTGAGCAGGCCGATGCGGTCGGCGAAGTACTTCTTCACGAGCGCGGGCACGAGGACGTTGCCGACACCGACGCCGGCGAAGATCAGGGCCGACCCGAGCAGCAGCCCGGACGCGTCGATCGCTGCGGCCCGGGCGACGAGCCCGAGTCCGACGACCCCGAGCGCGACGAGGGTCGTGCGCTCCAAGCCGAAACGGCGCTCGAACCCCGAGGCGAGCAGACCGAACACCGCGAAGCAGAGCGGCGGCACGGTGCCGATGAGACCGAGGACGGCGGCGGGAAGGTCGAAGTCCTCGCCGATCGCATCGAACAGGGGCGACAGCGACGCGACCGCCGACCGCAGCGAGAACGCGAGCAGGACGATGCCGACGAGGGCGAGGATCCGACCCCGTCGCACGGCGATGAGATCGGAGGACGTCACCGATTCAGCCTAGGCGGCTCAGGACTCCTGCGTGCCCTCGACCCAGGCGAGGTACTCGTCGCTCACGGTTCCGGTGACGTACCGACCGTCGAAGCAGCTCATGTCGAGGTCTTCGACGTCGGGCGCGCCCTCGAGGATCGCCGCCTTGAGGTCGTCGATCTCCTGGTAGACGAGGTAGTCGCAGCCGAGTTCCTCGGCGATCTCGGGGATCGTCCGGTTGTAGGCGACGAGTTCGTGACGCGACGGCATGTTGATGCCGTAGACGTGGGGGAAGCGGATGGGCGGCGCGGCGGAGGCGAACGTCACCGACTTGGCCCCGGCATCCCGAGCCATCTGGATGATCTCCTTCGAGGTCGTGCCGCGCACGATCGAGTCGTCGATGAGGAGGACGTTCTTGCCCTTGAACTCGGTCGACATCGCATTGAGCTTCTGGCGCACGCTCTTCTTGCGGATCGCCTGCCCCGGCATGATGAACGTCCGGCCGATGTAGCGGTTCTTGTAGAAGCCCTCGCGGTACTCGATGCCGAGCTTGCGCGCGACCTGCATCGCGGCGGGACGCGACGAGTCGGGGATCGGCATGACGACGTCGATCGACCCCTCGGGGGTGTACTTCGCGATCGTGTCGGCGAGGCGCTCGCCCATGCGCAGGCGCGCCTCGTAGACCGAGATGCCGTTCATGACCGAGTCGGGACGCGCGAGGTAGACGTACTCGAACGAGCACGGCACGAGCTGAGGGCTCGGCGCGACCTGCTGCGTGAACAGGTTTCCCTCGAGGTCGATGAACACGGCCTCGCCCGGCTCGACGTCGCGGACGACCTCGAAGCCGGCGTTCTCGAGGACGAGCGACTCGGAGGCGACCGTCCACTCGTACCGGCCGTTCTCGGCCTTGCGGGTGCCGAGGATCAGGGGGCGGATGCCGAAGGGATCACGGAAGGACAGCAGCCCGTAGCCGGCGATGAGGGCGATCGCGGCGTACGAGCCCTCGACGCGCTGGTGGACGCGCGTGACGGCCTCGAAGATCTGCTCGTGGTCGAGCTCGAGGCCCGAGATGACCTGCTGCAGCTCGTTCGCGAGGACGTTCACGAGCAGCTCGGTGTCGGAGCTCGTGTTGAGGTGACGACGGTCGGTGCGGAAGAGCTCCTCGGTGAGCTCGCGCGTGTTCGTCAGGTTGCCGTTGTGGACGAGGACGATGCCGTACGGGGCGTTGACGTAGAACGGCTGCGCCTCCTCCTCGTTCGAGGCGGTGCCCTTCGTCGCGTAGCGGACGTGGCCGAGGCCGATCGTGCCGAGCAGCGAGCGCATGTCGCGGGTGCGGAACGCCTCACGGACCATGCCGCGGTTCTTCGCGATGTGGAAGATGCCGCTGGCCTCGGCGGTCGCGATGCCGGTCGAATCCTGCCCGCGGTGCTGCAGCAGCAGCAGGGCGTCGTAGACCTCTTGGTTGGCGGGTCCCTGAGCGACGACGCCGACGATTCCGCACATAGGTGTAGCTCAGTCCGTTTCTGCGTAGGAGCCGACCAGGCGCACTGCGCCCCCGTCGACGCCCTTCGCGCCCTGCTCGTAGTCGCCGGCCGGCAGTGCCGCATCCGACACCGTCCCGACCTGCCAGGTGTGGATGCCCTCCGCAGAGAGGGTGGATGCCGCGGCGTCGGCGGTCTCGGCGGAGACGACTGCGAGGAAGCCGACGCCGAGGTTCCAGGTGCCCTCGGTCTGCTCGAGCGTCAGCCCGCCGATGTCGGCGAGGACGCGGAACACGGGTGACGGCGACCAGGTGGAGCGGTCGATGTCGACCCAGGTGCCGACCGGCAGCACGCGCGCAAGGTTGGCGGCGATGCCGCCGCCGGTCACGTGGCTGAGGGAGTGGATCGCCCCGGGGTGCGCGTCGATCGCGCGCAGCAGCGGCGACGTGTAGAGGCGCGTCGGCTCGAGGAGTTCCTCGCCCCACGTCCGGCCGAAGTCGGCGGCGTTGTCGCCGTAGCCGATGCCCGCGTTCGCGATGATGTGGCGGATGAGCGAGTAGCCGTTCGAGTGCGGGCCGCTCGAGGCGAGGGCCAGCACGACGTCACCCGAACGCACGCGGTCGGCGCCGAGGACGGCATCCGCTTCGACGACACCCGTCGCCGCGCCCGCGACGTCGTAGTCGTTGATGCCGAGGAGGCCGGGGTGCTCCGCCGTCTCGCCGCCGACGAGGGCTGTCCCGGTGGCGGAGCAGCCGTCGGCGATGCCGCGGACGATGTCGGCGATCCGCTCGGGGAAGACCTTGCCCGTGGCGATGTAGTCCGTCATGAAGAGGGGCTTCGCCCCGACCACGACGATGTCGTCGACGACCATGCCGACCAGGTCCTGGCCGATCGTGTCGTGCTTGTCGATCGCCTGCGCGATGGCGACCTTCGTGCCGACGCCGTCGGTCGAGGTCGCAAGCAGCGGCTTGGCGTAGCCGAGCAGAGCGGATGCGTCGAAGAGGCCGGCGAAGCCGCCCACACCCCCGAGGACCTCAGGGCCGTGGGTTCGACGGACGGCCGATTTCATCAACTCGACGGCGAGGTCTCCCGCCGCGGTGTCGACGCCGGCAGCGGAATAGGGATTGGTGGGGGTGGAGGCCACCCGCACAGCCTACCGGCCACCGGACGGGGTGATCCGCCATCGTCGCCACGGGACGCCGACCACAGGGGAGCCATAGGATGTCGCCATGAGCGGGGCTGAACGGCCCGAGTGGGTCGTACGGGAGGATGCGAGCGCGACGGTGATCGTCGCGCTGTTCGTGCGCCAGGCGCTCGGCATCCGTGCTCCCGAGGAGCTGCCGCACCTGCGGGGCGCTCCCGCCGCGCAGCCCGTCGACGACGATGACGCGGCGGTGCTGCAGCGGCAATGGCTCGCGTACTGGGCGATGTCGGTCGAGCCGCAGGCGCATCCCTCCCCCGTCCCGCTCGACCTGGTCGACGGGTTCGAGACGCTCGCCGTGCTGCCCGTCGAGGGGTTCGACGAGCTGCGGGCGGCCATGGCTCCGCTGGCGGGGGACGCCGTCGCCTACGCGAACTGGGCGAGCGAGCGCTACGCCGCGCAGGCCCGGTCGGGGTCGGCCAGCAGCTACCGCGCCTATGCGAGCGCGATCGCCGAGCACGAGCGCCGTGTCGGGCGGCGCGCGCACTCTTTCGAGCTCAACGTGCAGGTGCTCCCGCTGACGCAGCGGGGCGTGTGGTGGATCGGATCCCTCACGATCGCGGTCACCGACGGCCTGCGCGGCGACGTCGCGGCCTTCGACCCGGCGATCCAGCCGATCATCGCCGAACTCGCCTGATCAGTCGGACTCTTCGACGCGTTCCCGCTCGATGCGCACCGTCCGGTGTCGACGCGCCAGGACGCGGTCGAACGCCAGGGCGATGACGCCGCCGAGCGCGACCCCGGCGGGCACGCAGCCGAGCAGGAGGAAGCCGAACACCTGACTCTGCGAGTAGGTCGCGCCCGTGCTCTCGCTGATCTGACCGTCACCGAAGGCGAAGGTCAGGATGAGGGCGACGAGGATGCCGAGGGCGGCGCCGACGCCGAAGAAGGCGGCGAACTTGGGACTCCGACGCAGCTCGGCGGACTCGACGTGCGATTCGGAATGCTCGGCCATGCTCCCATTGTCCACCCGCGCCTCAGGGAAGCGGGTCGACGACCGGCTCGGGCTGCGCCGAGCGGGCGCTGTTGCGCTTCCGCCGCTGCACCGACCCGACGGCCAGCAGGGCGGCGAGAAGGGCCGCGATCCCCACGACGACGACCGGGACCAGGATGCCGGTGCCCCCGGCATCCTCCTTGTCATCCGCCGGCGACGCCGCGACGTCGGCGGGATCGGCGGTGGTGCAGGTGGCCACGACCGTCAGGTCGAGCGTGCCGCCCGCGCCCGACCAGAGGACCTCGCGCCCCTCCGGGGTGAGCTCGGTCGCGGCACCCACGCCGTCGAGGTTGACGGTGTCGTCCGACTCGGAGACCGCAGCAGCGCGGAAGTCGATCGTCGCCACCGGCGCCTGGGGCATCTGATCGGCACCGTCGGCCTGCACGTCGAAGAGCAGGGATCCCTTCTCGCCGTCGACGACGAGCGTCGGTGCCGAAAGGGTGGTCTTCACACCGGCCGCGCTCGTGAAGACCAGGGAACCATCGAATCCGACGCTGCCGGCCGGAGCGACCGGCTCGAGGACGCCCTTCCCGCCGTCGAAAGTGAGGGCGCCGTCGGCGGTGGCGACGGAACCCGTCGCCTGCACGTCGGCGGCACCGGCATCCCACACGACCTTCGCCTCCGTCACCGTGCAGGTGCGAGGGGCGGCGTGAGCGGGGCTCGCGCCGACGAGGGGCACGGTCGCGGCGAGGGCGATCGCGAGGATCGCGGTCGCCCCGAGGTGTCGTGCCTGCATGCGGTTCCTCTCCGCAGGAGATCGTACCGGCGGCTACGGGACTCCCAGGTCCTGGCGCGAGACCGAGGATGCGGGCGCGTCCAGCATCGGTCGCAGGGCGGTGGCGACCGCTCGGGTGCGCTCGCGGTCCTCGCCGAACCACTCCTCGCTCGCTACGACGACAGGCCAAGCCTCGGCCAGCAACGTCGACCCCTGCGTCGTGAGCCCCAGCCGGGAGTGCCGGCCGCGACCGGGTGCGGTCCGGCGCTCGATCAGGCCTCTGTTCGTCAGGCCGGCGAGCAGCGGCGTGACGCTCTGCGGCCGGATGCCGACCGCGCGGGCGAGGTCGGCCTGGCTGAGACCGTCCGCCGCCGCCAGCTGAGACAGGGCACCGAACTCGACAGGCGTGAGCTGCAGCGGCGCGAGGGCTTCGCCGAGTCGGCGCGCGATCTCGCGCGCGGCGCGGACGACGGTCCAGGCGGTGATCGCATCGATCTCATCGCGGGTGACGGGCTTGACGGACATGGGTTCAGGATAGGTATCGTTGTCGAGTATCAGATATCTGATTCTAGGAGGAATGGTGAGAAACATCGTCGCAGTGACCGGCGTGACCGGGGACGTCGGCGGCAAGACCTTGTCACTTCTGCACGAGGCGGGCGTCCCGGTGCGGGCGATCGTCCGCAAACAACGCCAGGCGAACGCCTTCGCGGCGCGCGGGATCGACGCCCGCGTCGCCGATCTCGGCGATCCGCACGCGCTGACCCGCGCGCTCGAGCGCGTCGATCAGCTCTTCCTCGTCACCGCGGTCTCGCCGGAGCAGGCGGAGCACGGCGCTGTCGGGGTGGCCGCCGCTCGAGCCGCGGATGTGCGCGCGATCGTGCACCTGTCCGCGTCCGACGCCGCCGAGGAGTCCCCGCTCCCCTGGGCTGCCGCCATCTGGAAGACCAACGAGCTCGTGCGTGCGAGCGGACTGGCGTGGACGATCCTCCACGCATCGGGATTCATGTCCAACCTGACGTCCTCTGCCCCGGCACTGCGGCGCGGCTTCCTGCCGCAGACGATGGGCGACGGCCGCATCCCGTGGATCGACACCGCGGACATCGCCAGGGTCGCGGCACGCGTCCTGCAGGACGGCGTCCACCAGGGAGCAGAGCACGTCCTCACCGGACCCGAGCTCCTTGACGGCCGCGCTCTTGCGCGTGCCCTCAGTCGCGGACTCGGGCGCGAGGTCCGCTACGTCCACCTGCCCAGCCGCGTGTTCGCCGGAATGCTCAGACTGACCGGCATGCCGACCTGGTTCGCCGAGGGGCTGCGCCAGCAGTTCGGACGCGTCGCACGCCGCGCGATGGACGGCATCGACCTGCGCACCGACGACGTCGAGCGTCTCACCGGACACCCGGCGCGATCGGTGACGGCGTGGGCGCGGGACAACCGCGCGACCCTGCTCGGGATGGGCTGAGCGACTCAGCGTCCCAGCGGTGCGAGGCTGGGGTGTTCCGCGACGGCGTCGGGACCGTACGTCATCAGGACAGTGATGACCGCCGCCGCCGGAACCCCCGGCCCGTGCAACATGAGCGGCTCAGCCGAGTCGAACTGGCATACGAGCGACCATTGTTCGACCTCGGGGTAGACCGCCGTCATCGCCCCGTAGTCGAAGCTCAGCCACTGTCCATTGGCATGGCAGATCAGCCTCTGGTTCGATGCGATCAGTCGCACACCCTGGTGTTCGCGCCACTGCGCGGCCGCGGCGGCCTCGGCTGCGGAGCGTCGTGCAGCGTTGCCCGCCGCGGTGACGGCGAGACCGGCCGCGACGAAGAGAGGATGACCGAAGAAGAAGCCCCCCGATTGCGCGTACGAGACGTTCTGACCGTAGAAGCGGGCGTAGGTGGCCGCTGTGTCGACGAAGAAGACCTCGTGCGGGCGGGGAATCACGTCCCACACCCGGATCTGCGGCGGCACCTGATGGGCGGCGAGCGTTGCGCGCAGCTGCGACGTGTCCGCCCACGCCCGAGCGAACTGCTCCTGCTGTGCGCGATCAGCGAGTTCAGCGCGGTTGTATCTTCCCGTTGCGTGCCGGCGATCACGCCTCCACCCGCTCACGGCTTTCACAACGCCGACGACGAAGAACACCAGGGCAATGAGTGGAAGCAGGAAAGCCAGTCCCAGAAGGCCTAGAGCCGCAAGGGAGGCGCCGACATCGGCCGGATCATCGGGGTCGACCTCCGAACTGATCGCCGCAGTCCACGAGATGAACACGACGTATGCGAGCACGCCGAGGATCAGAGGCACCACCCAGCTCAGATGCCTTCGCACGCGGCCGGAACGACGCTTCCCCTCGAACTCTCCCACGGCGCCAGTCTTGCATTCCGCGACGACGTGATCGTCGAGCTCTCCACAATAACCATCAGGGCCGGAGCGGCAGGAGCCCGTCGAGGTTGGCGCGCACGCCCGACGCGCGGACGGAGCCGGCCGTGACGGCGTCGGCCCAGGCGGTCTGGCCGGTGGCGAGCGCGATCCAGGTCGCGGCATCCGTCTCGATCACGTTCGGAGGGGTACCGCGCGTGTGGCGCGGTCCCTCGACCACCTGCACGGCGCCGAAGGGAGGGACGCGCACTTCGACCGAGTTGCCGGGCGCCTTCTCGACGAGCAGCTGCAGCAGATAGCGGACGGCGGTGGCGAGGTCGGTGCGCGCCGCCCCGCCGGCGGCGACGGCGGCGAGCGCGTCGCGCCCGTCTCCGGTGGTGATGGTGCGGGCCATGGATGTCACCGTAACGCGCGGGCGGCGCTCGGTAGTCTGGCGGGGTGAAGATCCTGGTCCTCGGCTCGGGCGCGCGCGAGCACGCCATCATCCTCGCTCTGGTCGCCGAAGGCGCCGGGCACGAGATCTTCGCGGCCCCCGGCAACGCCGGCATCGCCGCCGACGCGACTCTCGTCGGGAACCTCGACCAGAACGACCCCGCCGCCGTCACCGCCTTCGCCAACGAGGAGCACATCGACCTCGTCGTGATCGGCCCGGAAGCGCCCCTCGTGGCGGGCGTCGCCGATGCGCTGCGCGAGCGCGGCATCCCCGTCTTCGGACCCGGCAAGGCTGCCGCGCAGATGGAGGGGTCGAAGGCGTTCGCGAAGCGGATCATGGATGCCGCCGGTGTCCCGACCGGACGCGCGGCGCGCGCGCAGACCCGCGACGAGGTCGCCGCCGCGATCGACGAGTACGGCGCCCCCTACGTCGTGAAGGCCGACGGACTCGCTGCCGGCAAGGGCGTCATCGTCACGTCCGACCGCGAGGCGGCCCTCGCCCACGCCGACACGTACCTGCCGAGCGGCCCCGTGCTCGTCGAGGAGTTCCTCGCCGGTCCCGAGGTTTCGCTCTTCTTCCTGAGCGACGGCGACACGGTCCGCGCGCTCAGTCCCGCGCAGGACTTCAAGCGCGCGCTCGACGGCGATGAGGGCCCCAACACGGGCGGCATGGGTGCGTACTCGCCCCTCCCCTGGCTGGCCGACCGCTTCGGCAGCGAAGAGGCGTTCGTCGCGCAGGTCACCGCCGAGGTCGCCGAACCCGTCATCCGTCAGCTGGATGCCGAGGGCACCCCGTTCATCGGACTGCTCTACGCCGGGCTCATCCTGACCGACGCCGGCGTGAAGGTCATCGAGTTCAACGCGCGCTTCGGCGACCCCGAGACCCAGGTCGTCCTCCCCCGGCTGACGACCCCGCTGTCGCGGCTGCTGCTCGCCGCCGCGAGCGGCACGCTCGAGTCGGAGCCCGCTCCCGAGTTCTCAGCCGAGGCAGCCGTCACCGTCGTGCTGGCCAGCGAGGGATACCCCGAGCAGCCGATCACGGGTCGCCCCCTCACGGGAACGGATGCCGCGGCATCCGTCGACGGCGTTCACATCGCCCACGCGGCGACGAAGAGCGCCGACGGCGGACTCGTCGCGACCGGCGGCCGCGTCCTGAACGTCGTGGCCGTCGGCACGGACCTCGCCGATGCGCGCGGCCGGGCGTACGCCGCCCTCGAGCAGATCTCGCTCGAGGGGGCGCACTACCGCCGCGACATCGCGCTCAGCGCCTCGAACTAGGCGAACCTCAGCGCTTCGCGAGGTGCGCCGGGCGGCGCAGGAACAGCACCAGCACGACGCCCACCGCGATGACGGCGGCCGGCAGCAGCATGGCCTGACCCATGGCGGTCGAGAATCCCTCGGCGACGGCGGGCGGCATCCCGCCACCGCCTCCGAAGTCGCCGCCGGCGGCGTCTCCGGCACCGGGCAGGTTCGCCTCGAGGCGCGCCTGCATGACGGCGGCGATCGCGGCGGAGCCGATGACCGAACCGATCGTGCGCGTCGTGTTGTAGATGCCCGAACCGGCGCCCGCCTGCTTCGGCGGGAGGTTGCGGGTCGCGGTCGTCGCCAGCGGACCCCACATGCCGGCGTTCGCGACGCCGATGACGGCCGAGGGGATGAGCAGCAGCAGGACGGGCGCCTCGGTGTTCATGAGGAGCACGTACCCGATGAGCCCGATCACCATGAGCGACAGCCCGGGAACGAGCAGCACGCGCGGGTCGACGCGATCGAGGATGCGACCCGCGAAGGGTGCGAGCACACCCGACAGCACCGCCATCGGGATGAGCAGCAGCGCCGACTCGGTCGGGGTGAGACCGCGGGCGAGCTGCGTGAAGAACGCCATCGGCAGCGCCATGCTCGTGACGGTGAAACCGACGGCGGCGATCGCGAGGTTCGAGATCGCGAAGTTCCGGTCGCGGAACAGCTCGAGCGGCACGAGGGGTTCGCTCTTGGTGCGCGCCTGCGTCCACACGAAGACCGCGAGCACGGCGACACCGGCGACGATCATGACCCAGACCCATGCGGCCCACTCGTAGTGCTGACCCTCCTGCAGTCCGAAGACGATGAGGAACAGGGCGACCGCGCTCAGGACCACGCCGAGGACGTCGAAGCGGTGCGGATGCGTCTCGAGCTGCGGGACGAGCCGCACGGCGAGGACGAAGGCGATGATGCCGACCGGGATGTTGACGAAGAAGATCCATTCCCAGCCGAAGCCGTCGACGAGCAGCCCGCCCGCGAGCGGTCCGACGAGGGTGGCGACACCGGCGGTCGCACCCCAGAGGCCCATGGCCGCTCCGCGCCGCTCGGCGGGGAAGGTGCGGGTGATGACGGCCATCGTCTGCGGCGTCATGAGCGCGGCGCCGAGGCCCTGCGCGGCGCGCGCGAGGATCAGCATCTCGAGCGAACCCGACAGTCCGCACGCGAGCGAGGCGAGCGTGAAGATCGCGAGCCCGATGAGGTAGATGTTCTTCGGCCCGAACCGATCGCCGAGGCGTCCGGTGACCAGCAGCGGCACGGCGTACGTCAGGAGGTAGGCGGACGTGACCCACACGACGTTGTCGAGGTTGCTCGTCGACGGGTCGAGGGCCGCCTTGATGGCGGGGTTCGCGACCGAGACGATCGTGGTGTCGACGAGGATCATGAAGAACCCGAGGACGAGCGCCCAGAGGGCGGGCCACGGATTCGATGGGGCGGGGGGTGCGCCCGGCGTGCGGACGGTGGTCGTGCTCTCGCTCATGTGCGTGCGGATTCTCTCTGTGCCAGATAGCGGTCGGTGACGGGGATGTCGACGACACCCCAGACGGTGTCGGGACGACGGATGAACTCGACCGCTTCGTCGAGCCAGGCGATGTCGGCGGCGAGCAGGGCGGCCTGCCGGTGGACTTCGATGAGGAACTGGGGATGGGATCCGTGCGCGATCGCGGTCTCGCGGGCACTCCGGTGAGCATCCAGGGATGCCGCGAGTCCCTCCCGCCGCTCGTCGAGCAGCGCGATCACCTCGTCCCGGCCGAGGTTGTGCGCCTCGGTGAGGGCGATGCGGAACCGCTCGGGGTCGTCGATCGAGACCAGCTCGCGACGGATCCAGACGAGGAGCGCGGTGTCACCGGCATCCGTCAACGTGTACGTCGTGCGTTCGGGCCGGTTGCCGGCACGGTCGCTGCCGACCTCGGCGATGTGCCCCTGCCGCTCGAGGCGGGCGACCGTGTGGTAGATCGTGCCGTGGGTCAGGGCGATCATGCGATCGGCTCGGCGCTCGCGCAGGAGGCGCACCATCTCGTAGGTGTGCATGTCGTCCTCGTGCAGCAGCGCGAGGAGCATGATCGCGGTGGGGGTGAGCCGCGAGACGGCATCCGTCATGGGGCTCCCTCCGAGCGATTAGTCCATGTGGACTATACGCCTGTTCGGGACCACGCTGCAGTCGTCAGTCGGCCACGTGCAGGATGGCCCAGGCCCGATCCACGCCGTCGGTGATCGCCGTGATCTGGATGCCGACCATCCGATCGACGGTGATGCCCGTCAGACGCCCCGGGGCACCGCACCCCTGCGTGATGTTGACTGGCCCCCTGATCGTCACGGGCGGCTCGTCCTCGCCGGCCGCAGGACTCAGCGAGAGGGTGATGGTCGCGTCACGCGGGATGCAGTCGAACTCCAGGGTGTACTCCTGGTCGCGCACCGCGCTGGCCGACACGTTCAGGGAGGTCACGGGCTCGACGCCGACCGCGTCACCGGTGAAGACGAGTCGGCTCGCCTCGAGCGGATCCTCGACAGGGATGTCGTACGGCGGGTCCGCCGGCTCCTCGGACTCCGGCGATGCAGACGGGGACGGAGTCGAGGACGGCGACGGCGCGGACGACACCGGCATGGACGGACTCGGCGAGGGCGCCGCGTCGTCCACCCCCGTCGTGGAGATGCAGCCGCTCAGACCGAGCGACAGCGTGAGAGCGGTCAAGGCGAGGAGCGGGCGGCGCATGACGACAGGGTACGCACGGGCACGCGCCGCCCGCGATAATGGCCGGGTGACGGATGCCGCGACTGCCCTGCCCGGATGGACCCACGTGTACTCGGGCAAGGTCCGGGACCTCTACCGCCCCGCCGACGGCTCGGACGGACGGATGCTGGTGGTCGCCAGTGACCGCGTCAGCGCGTTCGACCAGGTGCTCGACCCCGGCATCCCGGGTAAGGGCGAGCTCCTCACGCGCTTGAGCCTGTGGTGGTTCGCGCAGCTCGCGGGCGGTGACGGCGGCCGGCCGATCCCGAATCACCTGATCGAGGGCGTCGAGTCGCCCGCCGAGGTCGCCGGCCGCGCCATGGTGGTCCGCGAACTCGACATGCAGCCGATCGAGTGCGTCGTCCGCGGTTACCTCACCGGGTCGGGGTGGGCCGAGTATCAGGCCGACGGCACCGTCTGCGGCATCCCGCTCCCGGCGGGCCTGCACAACGGGGATCGCCTGCCCGAGCCGATCTACACCCCCGCGTACAAGGCACCGCTCGGCGAGCACGACGAGAACATCTCGTTCGAGCGCAGCGTCGAGCTCGTCGGCGAGACCCGCGCGGCCGCGCTGCGCGACGCGTCGCTCGAGGTCTACCGCCGCGCCGCCGCCCTCGCCGAGGCGAAGGGACTGATCCTCGCCGACACGAAGTTCGAGTTCGGGTACGACGCCGACGGCGTCCTCACCCTCGCCGACGAGGTCCTCACGAGCGACTCGTCGCGGTACTGGGATGCCGAGACCTGGCGCACCGGCTCGACGCCGGCCGAACGCATGGCGAGCTTCGACAAGCAGATCGTCCGCGACTGGCTCGCGGCGAACTGGAACAAAGAGGGAACGCCTCCTGCCGTGCCGGCCGACGTCGTCGAGCAGACCGCGGCCAAGTATCGCGAACTCCTGGAACGCCTCACGTCCTGACAGCGTCGCTCCCGCACGTACAGCCTGCTCCCAGGTAGCCTGACCCCAGGCATCCCCCACCATCTGAGGAGCACGCGCATGCCCATCTGGACCCTTCACGGCGACGGACGCCGCGTCGCCCCCGGAGCCGTCGTCACCCCGAGCGAGCGTCTCGGCTGGGGCAGCACGATCGCGATCGGCGCACAGCACGTCGTAGCCATGTTCGGCGCGACGTTCCTGGTGCCGCTGCTGACCGGTTTCCCCGTCAGCACGACGCTGCTGTTCTCGGGACTCGGCACGCTCCTGTTCCTGCTCCTCACGCGCAACAAGCTGCCCAGCTACCTCGGCTCGTCGTTCGCGTTCATCGCGCCGATCACCGCCTTCGGCCCGGGCCAGGGCAAGCCGCTCGACAGCCCGGAGCAGATCGGCCAGGCGCTCGTCGGCGTGTTCGTCGCCGGCATCCTGCTCGCCGGCATCGGCTTCCTCGTGCAGGCGACCGGAACGCGGTGGCTCGAGAAGCTCATGCCCCCCGTCGTGTCGGGCGCGATCGTCGCCCTGATCGGTCTCAACCTCGCGCCGGCCGCGTGGAACAACTTCAAGACCGACGCCGTGCTCGCGACCATCACCCTGGTCGCGTGCATCCTGTTCGCGGTGCTGTTCCGCGGCATCCTCGGACGCGTCTCGATCTTCCTCGGCGTCGTCGTCGGCTACTTCGCCGCGCTGATCATGGGCCGCGTCGACTTCTCGGGCGTCACCACCCTGATCGACCAGGGGCAGTGGATCGGCCTTCCGACCTTCCACCTGCCCTCCTTCGGCGATCCGGTCGCGTGGGGCCTCCTGCCGATGTTCCTGCCCGTCGTGCTCGTCCTCGTGGCCGAGAACGTCGGCCACGTGCGCGGTGTGGCGACTATGACCGGCGACCCCACGGTCAACAAGCGGACCGGCCGCGCCCTTCTCGCCGACGGCCTTGCGACGACCCTCGCCGGTGCGTTCGGCGGCTCGGGCACGACCACCTACGGCGAGAACATCGGCGTCATGGCCGCGACCCGCATCTACTCGACGGCGGCGTACTGGGTGGCCGGCATCATCGCCGTGCTGCTGTCGTTCTCGCCCGTCGTCGGTGCTGTGCTCTTCACGATCCCGAGCGGCGTGATCGGTGGCGTCACGACGGCGCTCTACGGCCTCATCGGCGTCATCGGCATCAAGATCTGGGTCGACAACCAGGTCGACTTCTCGCGCCCCGTGAACCAGTACACGGTCGCCGTCGCCTTCGTGATCGCGATCGCGAACTTCACGATGGATCTCGGTCAGCTGCAGTTCGGCGGCATCGTGCTCGGTACCGTGGCAGCGCTCGTGATCTATCACGCCGGCAATGCCATCGCCCGGGCCCGCAAGACCGGAGCGGATGACGGCGGTCCCATCGTCCCGATCGGACAGCTCGGCGGCGACCCGGACTGACGGGAACAACGCCGGGCGAGGCCGCGTTGCATATTCACATGAATACGTCCGCGCTCGACCGGCTCGCCCCCGCCACCTCGATGGGCGCGGTCACCTTGCTCTTCGGCGACCTCGACGGGACGACGCGGTACTACCGCGACGTCGTCACGCTCGCGGTGCTCGACGCGGCGGGCGACACCGTCACGCTGGGCCGCGCCGGGCGCCCGATCGTCGTCCTCCGTCACGAGCCGTCGCTCCGCCACGCACCCGCCGGCGCCGCGGGCCTGTTCCACACCGCGATCCTCTTCGAATCGCAGACGGCGCTGGCCGCCGCGCTGTTCTCGCTGGCGCAGCACGCTCCGCAGTCGTTCACCGGTAGCGCCGACCACCTCGTGAGCCAGGCGTTCTACGCCACCGACCCCGAGGGCAACGGCATCGAGCTCTACTGGGACCGCGAACGCACCGCCTGGTCGTGGACCCACGGCCAGGTCGAGATGGACACCCTCTACCTCGACCCCAACGTGTTCCTCCGTGAACATCTGACGGATGCCGCGGCCCAGGGCGCGAGCGCCGATGATGCGGCATCCGTCGGTCACGTCCACCTCTCGGTCGGTGACGTGCGGACCGCGCGAGAGTTCTACGTCGACGCGCTCGGCTTCGACGTGACGGCCGAGCTCGGCGGCTCAGCGCTCTTCGTGAGCGCGGGCGGCTACCACCATCACATGGCGATGAACGTCTGGAACTCCCGCGGTGCCGGGCCGCGGATGCCCGCCCTCGGTCTCGGCCGGGTCGACCTGGCCCTTCCTGATCAGGACAGCCTCGGTGAGCTCGGCGAGCGCTTGAGTCACCACGGCGTGCAGATCGCCGACGACGGACGCACGGTGTCGTTCACCGACCCGTGGCGCAACGTCCTCCACGCCGCCGTCCGGTAAACCGACGCACCAGCCCGCGCGAGCGGCGCAGGAACCCTCAGGCGGACTCGCGCACCACGAGCTGCGTCTCGAGCAGCGTCTCGCGCGGCGGGAGACCGCCCGCCAACAAGGTCAGCAGGACGTCCGCCATGACCTCGCCCTGCTGGAGCGACGGCTGCCGGACCGTCGTCAGGGTCGGTGAGACCGACGTGGCGACCGGCGAATCGTCGTACCCGACGATCGCAACGTCCTCAGGGACGCGGAGTCCCGCACGAGCGAGCTCGACGAGGATCCCCCGCGCCATGAGGTCGCTCGCCGCGAAGAGGCCGTCGAACGCCGCACCGGAGTCGAGGATCCGCCGGACGGCCGCAGCCCCCGCCGCGGCGGTGAAGTCGCCGTCCTCGACCGCGACGGGCGCGAGGCCCGCGGCATCCAGCGCTTCGAGGAAGCCCGTCAGACGGTCGATGCCGCCGGGCATCGTCGTGGGGCCGGTGATCGTCGCGAGGCGGGTGCGGCCTTGGTCGAGCAGGTGCTGCGTCGCGAGCCGGCCGCCCTCGACATTGTCGACGTCGACGTAGTAGTCCCGCTCACGCTCACGCACGGGTCGGCCGCCGTAGACGACGGGCACGGCCGCGGCGATCCGGTCGATGAAGGCGTCGCTCGTGTGGTGCGAGACGATGATCGCGCCGTCGACGGCGCCGCTGCGGAGGTACTCCGTCGCCTTGTCGTTCGGATCATCGCTCGCGATGATCAGGTTGAGGACGTAGTCCGACTTCGAGACGCGCTTGTTGATGCCCGTCACGATGGCCGCGAAGAACGGGTCTCCGAAGAACCGGGTCGTGTCCTCGGGGACGACGAGGGCGATCGCCATCGTCGCGCGGCTCGCCAGCGACCGCGCCGCGCGGTTGGGCACGTAGTTGAGCTCGTCGATCGCACGGCGGACGGCCTCGAGCGCGGCGGGGCTGACGGCCGTCGACCCGTTGACGACGCGCGAGACGGTGGACCGGGAGACCCCCGCTGCCGCGGCGACTTCTTCGATCGTCACCGGAGAGTGAAGGGTATCGGGCACGGCCACCTCGGAGAGTGCTGTCATTCGATCGCTCGGGCAGCGATGACCCGACGATACTCCAGCGCACTGTCCTTGAACGTCCGCTCCTGCGTGGCGTAGTCGACCCGGATCAGCCCGAACCTCTTGTCGTACCCCCACGCCCACTCGAAGTTGTCCATGAGCGACCAGTAGAAGTAGCCGCGCACGTCGACGCCGGCATCGGCGGCGTCGAGGATCGCCGCGAGGTGGCCGCGCAGGAACTCCACGCGGTCCGCGTCGTGCACCCGGACCTCGCCGCCCTCGACGACCCTCTCGTCGTCGTAGGCAGCACCGTTCTCGGTCACGAACAGGGCGGTACCGGCATCCTTCGCGTACTCGTCCCACACCCGCTCGAGCAGCACCGTGAGCCCGGCGGGCTGCACCTCCCAGTGCATCGCCGTGCGAGGCAGTCCGCGCTCGTACCAGTGGATGCCGTCGCCCGCCGGCCACGGCGAACCCACCACGCGGTCGGTCGGCGCATCGCCCGGCAACGGCGGGTCGGCCGGGGCGGTGCCGCCGACGAACTCGCCGTGGTAGTAGTTGACGCCCAGCACGTCGAGTGGCCGCGAGATCGTCTCGAGGTCGCCGTGATGGACGGATGCCTCGAACCGCGCGACGGCCTCGGGATCGACGGCGCGGATGTCCTCGACGATGTCGGCCGGGTAGCTCCCGCGGAAGATCGGATCGAGGAACCAACGGTTGAACTGGCCGTCGATCCGGCGTGCGGCGTCGACGTCCTCGGCCTTCGCCGGATCGGCCGCCTCGGCGACCGTGAGGTTCAGCGTGATGCCGAGGTTCAGCGCGGGATCGCGGCGGCGCAGCTCGTCGACCACGAGACCGTGTCCGCGCAGCAGGTGGTGGGATGCCAGCATCCCGTCACCGATGCTGAACCGGCCGGGGGCGTGGATCCCTCCCGTGTAGCTGAGGAACGACGAGCACCACGGCTCGTTGAGGGTCGTCCAATCGGTGACCCGGTCCCCCAGGGCGTCGTGCACCGAGAGCGCGTACTCCGCGAACCGCTCGCTCGTCTCGCGCGCCGTCCACCCGCCCTGCTCCTCGAGAGCCTGCGGCAGATCCCAGTGGTAGAGAGTGAGCCAGGGACGGATGCCCGCGCCCATGAGCTCGTCGACGAGACGCTCGTAGAAGTCGATGCCCTTCGGGTTGACCGGGCCGCCGTCGGGACGCACGCGCGACCATGACGTCGAGAACCGATACGTGTCGAGGCCGAGCTCCTTCATGAGGGCGACGTCGCCCCGGTAGCGGTGGTAGTGATCGCAGGCGACGTCGCCGTTGTCGGCGCCGATGACCGCGCCCGGGACACGGCTGAACGCGTCCCAGATCGACGCGGTACGACCGTCTTCGAAGGCGGCTCCTTCGATCTGGTACGCGGCGGTCGCCGCTCCGAAGAGGAAGTCGGTCGGGAAGGGACGCGGGATTCGAGCGGGCACGGGGGCAGAGTACTCCTGCGAAAGCACGTTCACGGGATGACCCTCAGCCCTTGACCGCGCCGGCCATGATGCCGCTGACGAGCTGCTTGCCGGCGAAGACGAACAGCAGGATCAGCGGCACGGTGGCCAGCAGGACACCGGCGAGGACGATCGAGTAGTCGACGAAGTAGTTCGCCTGCAGGAGCGACAGCGCGACCGGGAGGGTCGGGCTCTGCCGGTCGAGCACGATGAACGGCCAGAAGAACTGGTTCCACGCACCGACGAAGGTGAAGAGGAAGAGCATGGCCGCAGCGGGCCGCGCCGCGGTGACACCGACCGTCCAGAAGGTGCGGATCTGACTCGCGCCGTCGACACGGGCCGCCTCGATGAGCTCATCGGGCACCGTCTGGCCGATGTACTGGGTCATCCAGAACACGCCGAAGGCGCTTGTGAGGGCCGGGATGATGATCGCGCCGATGGTGCCGGTCCAGCCGAGGTCGGCGAACAGGATGTACAACGGCACGACGCCCAGCTGCATCGGAACGGCCATGGTGGCCACGACGAAGGCGAGCAGGAACTTGCTGCCGCGGAAGCGCAGCTTCGCGAACGCCCAGCCTGCGAGCGTCGAGAAGACGACGACGGATGCCGCGATCAGCGTCGAGCTGAAGACCGAGTTCCACAGGGCCAGCCAGAAGTTGACGGCCGGGTCGTTCATGACCGAGAGGGCATTCGTCACGAAGTTCGCGCCGGGGATCCACGACATGTTCGGGTCGTTGATCGTGAACTGGTCGCCCGAGCCGATGAGGAACGACCAGTAGTAGGGGAAGATCGCCGACACGGCGACGACGCCGAGCCCGACGTAGACCCAGAAGCCGGCACGGACGCCGCGGATGCGGGTGGTGCGCTCCCCGCGCCGACGGCGGGCGGCGTTCGGGATGTTCTCTTCGACGATGGCCAGGGGCGGCTCGCTGACGGTGGTCATCGTGCGGTGTCCTTCCGTGCGCGGCGGGGCGTTCTCACGCCACGGCCGCCCTCGTCGCGGACGAGGCGGCGGGTGATGAGGAGGTTCGCGAGACCGATCACCACGATGATGATGAAGAGGATCCACGCAAGTGCGGCGGCGCGGCCGAAATTGAACTCGCCCCAGCCGATGTTGTAGAGGTACAGCGTGATCGTCAGCCACTGCTGGGCGGGTCCGCCCTCGCCGGTGTTGTCGAACATGCGCGGCTCGTCGAAGATCTGCAGACCGCCGATCGTCGAGGTGATGATCACGAAGATGAGGGTCGGGCGGAGCGAGGGCAGCGTGATGCTGACGAACTGGCGGAACGCGCCGGCGCCGTCGACCGTGGCCGCCTCGTAGTACTCGCGCGGCACCGCCTGCATGGCCGCCAGCAGGATGAGGGCGTTGTAGCCGGTCCAGCGGAAGTTGACCATGGTGGCGATCGCGACGTGGCTCCAGAACGGGTCCTTGTGCCAGGCGATCGGATCGAGCCCGATGGTGCTCAGCGCGTTGTTCACGAGGCCGTGGACGTCGCCGAACATGTTGCTGAAGATCAGGGCGACGGCGACGGGGGCCATGACGAACGGGAGGAGCACGCTCATCCGCCAGAACGTCTTGGCGCGGATGTTGCGGTCGAGCATCGCGGCGATGAACACCGCGAGCAGCAACTGGGGGACGGTCGAGAGCAGGAAGATGCTGAAGGTGTTGCGGAGGGCGACCCAGAACTTCGGGTCGTTCAGGATCCAGGCGTACTGATCGAACCCGACGAAGGTGCCGGAGTTGCGGATCAGGTCCCACTCCTGGAACGAGATCACGGCGGTGAACCCGATCGGGAACAGGCCCACGATCGCGAACAGGATGAAGAACGGCGAGATGTAGAGGTAGGGCGAGACCTTCACGTCCCACCGGCTCAGCCGCTGGCGGAACGAGAGCACACGGATCGGACGACCCCCGGCGGCCGGGCGGTCCTCCACGGGGGTCTGTGGTCGGATGTCGGTGGTGGTCACGTGGCGTCTCCGTCGTGGTCGAGCGGTGGGGGGATGCCGGCCGCCGCAAGCGCGGCCGGCATCCCGGTCAGGGACGGATCAGAAGGCCTCGACCTCGGCGACCCAGGTCTTCCACGCGGCATCCTCGGACTCCGACTTGTCGAAGACGCGGTTCACGGCGTTCTGCAGCGCGTCGTGGTACTTGAAGTAGTTCGCGCTCTTGAACGGGAGGACCGTGACGGCCTCGGCGCGGTCGGCGCCGATCTCGCCGGTCTTCGCACCGTTGTAGTAATCGTTCACGTACCCCTGCAGGTCCGCGTTCTCGTACGCGTCGACCTGGCTCGGGAAGGCTCCGACGTTCACGAACGCCTCGACCTGCTGCTCCGGTGCGGACAGCCACGCGGCGAGCTTCTGCGCTTCCTTGACGTGCTTTCCGTTGGCCGGGATGGTCAGGTACGAACCACCCCAGTTGCCGCCGCCGTTCGGGAACGTGTTGGCGATCTTCCAGTTCTTCTGGTCGGGTGCGTAGCCCGAGATGATGCCCTGCATCCAGCCGGGGCACAGCACGGTCGCGAAGTCGTCGCCCTGGAAGGACGCGATCCAGTCGTCGCCCCACTGAGCGGAGTACGCGGAGTTGGGGACGGCGCGCTCGATGACGCTCTTGTAGGCGTCGGCGATCTCGGGGTTCGAGGTGGCGATGACGGAGCCGTCGGGCTTGTCGTAGGTGTACTCGATCTGGTTGACGATGCCCTGCAGGACCGAGTTCGCCGAGTCGATCATCGACTTGCCCGATGCTTCGCGGTACTTGTCGGCGACGTCGAAGTAGTTGTTCCAGTCGCCGTCGAACAGCGCCTCGACCTCGGCCGGCTCGGACGGGAGGCCGGCTGCCTCGAAGAGGTCGGAGCGGTAGCAGATCGCCTGCGGACCGATGTCGGTTCCGTAGCCGATGAGGTTGCCCTCGGGGTCCGTCGCCGCCTTCTCCTTCCAGTCGAGCCAACGACCCTTGAGGTCGTCGGGGACGGGAGCGAGCAGGTCGGAGTACTGCATGGCCTCGCTGAGCCAGTCGACCTCGACGGCCTCGATGTCGGCGAGCCCGCCCTTGCCGAGCTTCTGGAAGAAGTTCTTACGGGCGTCGCCGGACTCGGCCGCCTTGTTGTGGACGATCGTGACGCCCGGGTTGGCGTCCTCGTACTTCTGGAGGAACTCGTCGGTGTAGCCGAAGTTGTTGAAGGTCGCGATGGTCAGCGTGACCTTCTCGCCTTCGGCTCCGGTGCCGCCCTGGTCGCCGCCGCCGGCGCAGCCGGCGAGGACGAGAGCGGAAGTGGTGGCGACGCCGGCGATCAGACCGACGCGGCGCAGGGCGCGTGCGTTCACAGAACACTCCTTTGTGGTGTGGCGAGAGCGAGGTGCAGGGTCATCCCCATGGGAGCGCTCTCATCGAGTGGGTCCGACGCTATGGGATCGCTCCCACGGCTGTCAAGGGAGCGCTCCCACCATCGCCATCACGGTTTGGTCACAGCACACGACGCACGCGGACGGTGCGCTGCGTCCGCGGGCTCTAGACTGGTCGCGCACCCCTGCCCGCGACATCCCGGAGCTTTCTGATGCCCACCATCGTCGTCGACGTCATGCCCAAGGCCGAGCTTCTGGACCCGCAGGGGAAGGCCGTCTCCGGGGCGCTGCAGCGACTCGGCCACGCCGGATTCGGCGACGTCCGCATCGGCAAGCGGTTCGAGCTCACCGTCGAGACGGCCGACGAGCAGACCCTCGCCGCGGTCCGCACGATCGCCGAGGAGATCCTCTCGAACTCCGTGATCGAGGACGTCGTGGGCATCGAGGTCGTCGAGTGACCGTCCGCGTCGGGGTCATCACCTTCCCCGGCTCGCTGGACGACGGCGACGCGCGTCGCGCCGTCCGCCTCGCCGGCGCCGAGCCCGTCGCCCTCTGGCACGGCTCGCACGACCTCGAGGGCGTCGACGCCCTCGTCCTGCCCGGCGGCTTCAGCTACGGCGACTACCTGCGCGCCGGGGCGATCGCAGCGCTCGCGCCGATCATGTCCGAGGTGAAGGATGCCGCGGCCAAGGGCATGCCGATCCTCGGCATCTGCAACGGCTTCCAGATGCTCGTCGAGGCCCACCTCCTGCCGGGCGGCCTGATCCGCAACGCGCACCAGCAGTTCATCCGCCGCGACCAGCGCCTGGTGGTCGAGAACGCAGACACCGCCTGGACGAACGAATTCCGCCGCGGCCAGGAGATCGTCATCCCGCTCAAGAACGCCGACGGCGGCTACATCGCCTCCGACGAGACGCTCGCCCGCATCCAGGGCGAGAACCTCGTCGCGTTCCGGTATGCGGGCGTCAACCCGAACGGGTCGATGGACGACATCGCGGGACTCACGAACGAACGCGGCAACGTCGTCGGACTCATGCCGCACCCGGAGCACGCGATCGAGCCGGGCTTCGGCCCCGACACCGCCGCGGCGATGCGCTCCGGCGTGGACGGATTGCGCTTCTTCACCGCGGCCGTCTCGGCCGTGGTGCACTCCGCGGCCTGACCCGGCTCAGCCGCCGAGCCTGCGGGCGAGGTGCGGGCCCGTGCGGCTGTCGGGCGCTGCCGCGACGGCTTCGGGCGTCCCCTGCGCGACGATGCGACCTCCGGCATCCCCGCCAGACGGACCGAGGTCGATGACCCAGTCGGCCGCCGCGACGACGTCCATCTCGTGCTCGACCACGACGACGGTGTCGCCCGAATCGACGAGGGCGTGCAGCTGCGCGAGCAGCAGCCGGACGTCGGAGGGGTGCAGACCGGTCGTCGGCTCGTCGAGCAGGTACAGCGTGTGGCCGCGCCGCGCGCGCTGCAGCTCCGTCGCGAGCTTGATCCGCTGCGCCTCGCCGCCCGAGAGCTCGGTCGCCGGCTGGCCGAGGCGCAGGTAGCCGAGGCCGACGTCCTGCAGGGTCCGGAGACTCCGGGATGCCGCGGGCACCGCCGCGAGGAACGGTGCCGCCTCGTCGACCGTCATCCCGAGCACGTCGGCGATGTTCTTGCCGTCGTACGTCACCTCGAGGGTCTCGGGGTTGTAGCGCGCGCCGTGGCACGTCGGGCACCGGCCGTAGCTGCCGGGCAAAAAGAGGAGCTCGACCGAGACGTACCCCTCGCCGAGGCACGTCTCGCAGCGGCCGCCCGCGACGTTGAACGAGAACCGGCCGGGCGCGTAACCGCGTTCGCGTGCGAGGTCGGTCGCGGCGAACACGGTGCGGACGGCGTCGAACAGGCCCGTGTACGTCGCGAGGTTCGACCGCGGGGTCCGACCGATCGGCTTCTGGTCGACCCGCACGAGGCGGTCGACGCCGTCAAGCCCGGTGGCCGAGCCGACGCGCAGGGTGTCGGTCGACGACGACGGGAGCGTCGCCTCGGCGATGCGTTCGGACGGGTCATCGGCGTCGAGCGCTGCGTCGTCGGCATCCGTCTCGTCGACGTCGCCGCGCACGTGCCGCTCGACCACCTGGCGGAGCACCCGGCTCACCAGCGTCGACTTGCCCGAGCCCGAGACACCGGTCACCGCGGTGAACACGCCGAGGGGGACCTCCACGTCGAGGCCGTCGAGGTTGTGCAGCGAGACGCCCTGGAGCGAGAGGATGCCGGTGGCCTCCCGGCGCTCGCGGCGCACGGCTGCGCTCTCGTCGGGGAACAGGAACGGGCGCGTCGCCGAGTCGGCGACGGCGGCCAGGCCCGCGACCTCGCCGGAGTAGAGGACGGCGCCGCCCGCCTCACCCGCGCCGGGACCGACGTCGACGATCCAGTCGGCGCGACGGACGACGTCCATGTTGTGCTCGACGACGAAGACCGAGTTGCCCGAGGCGCGGAGCTGCTCGAGCACGTCGAGGAGCGGAGCCGCGTCGTCGGGGTGGAGCCCCGCCGAAGGCTCATCGAGGACGTAGACGACGCCGAACAGTCCCGACCTGAGCTGGGTCGCCAGGCGCAGCCGCTGCATCTCGCCGGGCGAGAGGGTCGTCGTCACCCGGCCGAGTCCGAGGTAGCCGAGACCCAGGTCGAGGAGCACCTCGATGCGGGCGACGAGGTCGGTCGTGATGGCCACGGCGACGTCGGTGCGCTCACCGGATGCGGTGGTCGGGAGGGCGGGTGCGGCATCCCGGATCCGCGTCGTCGGACGCAGGACCTCGGCGAGTTCGCGGATCGGCAGGGCGTTCAGCTCGGCGATCGAGTGCCCCGCGAACGTGACGGCGAGCGCCTCGCGGCGCAAACCCGTGCCGCCGCAGAGCGGGCAGACGCCGGTGCGGACGAATCCGAGCACGCGGCTGCGCATCGACGCGCTCTGCGAGTCGGCGAGGGTGTGGAAGACGAACTTCTTCGCGCTCCAGAACGTGCCGTTGTAGGGCTTCGCGACGCGGTCGCGCTGCGGCGTGATCTGCACGACGGGCTGCTCGTCGGTGAACAGGAGCCAGTCGCGGTCGGCCTGGTCGAGCTCGCGCCACGGGCGATCGACGTCGTAGCCGAGGGCGATCGTGATGTCGCGGAGGTTCTTGGCCTGCCACGCCCCCGGCCAGGCGGCGATCGCGCCGTCGCGGATGCTCAGCGACGGGTCGGGCACGAGGGTGTCCTCGGTCACGGTATGCGCGACGCCGACACCGTGGCACTCGGGGCAGGCGCCGGCGGCCGTGTTCGGCGAGAACGCGTCGGAGTCGAGGCGCGTCGTGAAACCGGCAGGGAAGGTGCCCGCGCGGGAGAACAGCATGCGCAGCGAGTTCGACAGGGTCGTGACGGTCCCCACGCTGGAGCGCGAACTCGGCGCGCCCCGCCGCTGCTGGAGGGCGACGGCCGGCGGGAGCCCCGTGATCGACTCCACGTGCGGGTCGTGACCCTGCTGGATCAGCCGCCGCGCGTACGGCGCGACCGACTCGAGGTACCGGCGCTGCGCCTCGGTGAAGATGGTGCCGAACGCGAGCGAGGACTTGCCCGAGCCCGAGACGCCCGTGAAGGCGACGATCGCGTCGCGGGGGACGTCGACGTCGACGTGTCGCAGGTTGTTCTCGTTCGCCCCGCGCACGCGGACGAAGGCATCGGCGTCGCCGCGGGGGTTTTCAGGCATCGAACCAGCCTAGGTGTCCTGACCGCGACGCGGGCCGAGGCCCCGGGCCGGGCGATAGCCTCGAACGCATGGCTTCGATCAGCGTCAGCGTCCCCACCGCCCGCCTCGCCGAGGACCTCTCCGACATCGAGGGGGCCGATGTGTTCGTCTGGAAGATGGATGCCCCCTCCCCCCGCCCGCGCATCGACGTCGTCGTCCCGCCGTACATGTCGAAGGGCAGCCCGCTCCCCCTGTTGGAGGGCGTCGAGGTCGGACTCGTGCAGGGGCAGGCGATCGGGTACGAGGGCATCGAGGACCGGCTGCCCGCCGGCTCGGTCTTCGCGAACGCGGCGACCGTGCACGAGGCGGCCACCGCCGAGCTCGCCGTCGCTCTCACGCTGACGGCGCAGCGCGGCATCGACCGGTTCGTCCGCGCCCAGGCGACGGGCGACTGGGCCCCCTTCCAGGCCACCGGACTCGCCGACCGGCGCGTCATGCTGCTCGGATACGGTGGCGTCGGCAAGGCGATCGCGGCGCGCCTCGCCCCCTTCGAGGTCGAACTGGTGCCGGTCGCCTCGAGCGCGCGCGACGAGGACCGTATCCGTGTGCACAGCGTCGACGAGCTACCGGAGCTGCTTCCGGACGTCGACATCGTCGTGGCCTCGCTCCCCGGCGGCGACCGGACGCGGCACGTCATCGACGACGCGTTCCTGGCCGCCCTGCCCGACGGCGCCCTCGTCGTGAACGTGGGACGCGGGTCGCTGATCGACACGGACGCCCTCGTCGCCCACGTCCGCGGCCGCGGCATCCGTGCGGCCCTCGACGTCACCGACCCCGAGCCGCTGCCCGCGGATCACCCGCTCTGGACGCTCGACGGCGTCGTCATCGCGCCGCACGTCGGGGGCGCGACCGACGCGATGCACCCGCGGATCGTACGGTTGCTGCGTCGGCAGATCGGGCACCTGCTCGCGGGCGAGGAGCCCGAGAACGTCGTGATCCGGACCTGATCAGACGGTGAACACGCTGTGCACGGGACCGCAGACGGAGCGGCCCTCGAGCGCAGTGAGCTCCATCAGCACGGACGTACCGGCAAGGCTGTAGCCGAGCTGCTCGAGCAGCTGCTGTCCGGCGCGGAGCGTGCCGCCGGTGGCGAGGACGTCGTCGACGAGCAGGACGCGGGCGCCCGAGGAGAGGTCGTCCGTCATCTCGATCGTCGCGCTGCCGTACTCGAGGTCGTAGCTCACCGAGCCGGCGGGGCGCGGCAGCTTGCCCGCCTTGCGGATCGGGGCGAGACCCGTGCCCGAGGCGATCGCGATCGCGCCCGCCAGCAGGAAGCCGCGCGCCTCGACGCCGGCGACCACGTCGAACGAGCCGACGAACGGCTCGGCCATGGCCATCGCGATGGTGCGCAGCGCGGCCGGGTCGGCCAGCAGCGGCGAGATGTCGCGGAAGAGGATGCCGGGTTCGGGGAAGTCGGGGATCGTCGCGATGAGCGATTCGGCTCGGGCGAGTGCGTCGGGATTCACTGGGTCGAGAGTACTCGCCCTGCCTGATGCACCGTGCGCAAGCGCTTGCGCTAGGCTGGCGCGCATGACTTCGACCCCCTCCCCGACCGCCACGTCGACGCTGGCACCGATCGGCGAGAGCCGCCCCGGCGCCGAGTGGTGGCGCACCGCCGTGATCTACCAGATCTACCCCCGCTCCTTCGCGGACGCCTCGGGCGACGGCATCGGCGACCTGCCCGGCATCACGTCGCACCTCGACGACCTCGCTTCGCTCGGCGTCGACGCCGTGTGGCTGAGCCCCTTCTTCACCTCGCCGCAGAAGGATGCCGGCTACGACGTCGCCGACTACCGCGACGTCGACCCGCTCTTCGGCACCCTCGGCGACTTCGACGACATGCTCGAGGCGGCGCACGCCCGCGGCATCCGGGTCATCATCGACCTCGTCCCGAACCACTCCTCCGACAAGCACGTCTGGTTCCAGCAGGCCCTCGCCGCCGCCCCCGGCAGCCCGGAGCGCGCCCGCTACATGTTCCGCGACGGCAAGGGCGAGAACGGCGAACTGCCGCCCAACAACTGGGAGTCCGTCTTCGGCGGTCCGGCCTGGACCCGCATCCCGGACGGCCAGTGGTACCTGCACCTGTTCGACAGCTCGCAGCCCGACTTCGACTGGAACAATCCCGAGGTGCGTGCCGCGTTCGAGAAGACGCTCCGCTTCTGGCTCGACCGCGGCGTCGACGGCTTCCGCGTCGACGTGGCGCACGGCCTCATCAAGGCCGACGGCCTGCCCGACTACACCCCCCCGGCCGAGGCCGACTCGATGGGCGGCGCCGAGCCGGTGCCGTACTGGGGTCAGGAGGGCGTCCACCAGGTGTGGCGCGAGTGGCACCGCGTGCTCGACGAGTACGAGGGCGACCGTGCGCTCTGCGCCGAGGCGTGGCTCCCGACCGTCGACGAGACCGCCAAGTGGGTCCGCTCCGACGAGATGCACCAGGCCTTCAACTTCCCCTATGCGATGAGCGAATGGGATGCCGCGCAGCTGCGCGAGATCATCAGCGAGTCCCTGCGCGCCTTCCCCGCCGTCGGGGCCCCGGCGACCTGGGTGCTCTCGAACCACGACGTCATCCGCCACGCGACCCGACTCGCGATGCCCGGCCACCCGCAGGGCCACGGCGTCGGGCCGAACACGCCCGGCAAGCCCGACCCGGCCGCAGGCCTGCGCCGCGCCCGCGCGGCTACGGCGCTCATGCTCGCCCTTCCCGGCTCGTCGTACCTGTATCAGGGCGAGGAGCTGGGCCTTCCCGAGGCGATGGAGCTGCCCGACGACGTCCGCGAGGACCCGACCTGGTTCCGCACGAACGGCGAGCGCTACGGGCGTGACGGATGCCGCGTCCCGCTGCCCTGGACCGCCGATCAGGGCGCGTTCGGCTTCAGCCCGACCGGCGAGAGCTGGCTGCCCCAGCCGGCCGAGTGGACCGCTCTGGCCCGCGACGTGCAGGAGGACCAGCCGGACTCGACGCTGTGGCTGTACCGCACGCTCCTCGCGACCCGTCGCGCCCACGAGCTGGGTGCGGGATCACTCGAGTGGCTGGACGGCTACGGTGACGACGTCATCGCGTTCCGCAACGGCGACGTCACCGTCGTCGCCAACGTCGGCACGACCCCGGTCGCGCTCCCCAAGGGCACGCTGCTGGTCGAGAGCGACGCGTTCGCGGGTCGCGAGCTGCCGGCCGACACCACGGTGTGGATCGCCGCGGACTGACGTGACCGGCATCGACGACGTCGCCCGCGCCGCAGGCGTGTCGGCGGCGACCGTCTCCCGTGCGCTGAGCGGGCGCGGGCGCATCTCGGATGCGACCCGCGCCCGTGTCCGCGCCGCCGCGGCCGACCTCGGCTACGTGGTGTCGGCCGCGGCATCCGCTCTCGCGACGGGCCGCGCCTCGAACGTCGGTGTCGTCGTGCCGCTGCTCGACCGGTGGTTCTTCGCCAACGTCCTCGACGGCATCGCGAGTCGCCTGGCGCCCGAGGGCTACGACATGACGCTGTACAGCATGAGCGACGACCGCGCGCAGCGCGACGGCGTGCTCGACACGTCGCTGCGCCGCGGCCGGGTCGACGGGCTCATCGTCCTGTCCGTCACCCTCGCCGATGACGAGGTCGACCGGATGCTGGCGCTCGAGCTGCCCGTGGTCGGTCTCAGCGCGACGACCTCGCGGTTCCCCGCCCTGCGCGTCGACGAGCTCGCCGTCGCCCGCGCCGCGACCGAGCACCTGCTGGGCCTCGGCCACCGGCGCATCGCCCACATCGGTGCGGGGTACGCGGGCGATCCGGGCCTCGACATCCCGTCGCTGCGCCGTCACGGGTTCGCATCGGCGATGGCGGATGCCGGCATCCCCGACGCCCCCTTCGCCGCCGCGGACTTCACGATCGAGGGCGGCCACCGCGCGGCGCTCACCCTGCTGGAGCGCGACGATCCGCCGACGGCGATCTTCGCGGCATCCGACGAGATCGCCTTCGGCGCCCTCTTCGCCGCGCGCGACCGGGGCCTCGACGTGCCGGGGGACCTGTCGGTCGTCGGCGTCGACGGGCATGAGATGGGCGACTTCTTCGGTCTGACGACGGTCGCGCAGTTCCCGCACGAGCAGGGTGAGCGCGCAGCGGATGCCGTCCTCGCGGCCATCGACGGCCGCGACGAGATCGGCGATCTGGCCTTCCGGCTGGTCGAGCGCACCTCGACGAGCGCTCCCCGTGGAGGACTCGCTGAGGTAGCAGGCCGTCCCTCGCCGTAGGCTCGAAGGTATGCCCCTCGATCTCGAAGCGATCTACACCGATCTGCACCGGCACCCGGAACTCTCGTTCCAGGAGACCCGCACGGCCGGCGTCATCACGCGCGAGCTCGCAGCGCTCGGCCTCGACTACGAGGAGGGCGTCGGCCGCACCGGCGTCGTCACCGTGATCCGCAGCGGCGACGGCCCCGTCGTCTGGCTGCGCGCCGACATGGACGGCCTCCCCGTCCCCGAGCAGACCGGGCTCCCCTACGCGAGCACGGCCCGAGGCGTCGACCCCGCCGGGCAGGACGTCCCGGTCATGCACGCGTGCGGCCACGACATGCACGTGACGGCGATGCTGGGCGCGCTCGAGAAGCTGCAGGCGACCCGCGGCGAGTGGTCCGGCACGGTCGTCGCCGTCTTCCAGCCCGCCGAGGAGTACGGCGCCGGCGCGCAGGCGATGATCGCCGACGGCGTGCTCGACCGGTACCCGAAGCCCGACATCGTGCTCGGACAGCACCTCACCCCGTTGCCCGCCGGCTCGATCGGTGTGCGCCCGGGCACGCAGATGGCGGCATCCGACGGCATCACCGTCACCCTCCACGGCCGCGGCGGACACGGCTCGCGCCCGCATTCGACGATCGACCCGATCGTCATGGCGGCGGCGACCGTCATGCGCCTGCAGACCGTCGTCTCGCGCGAGGTCGACCCCCGCGAGATGGCCGTCGTCACCGTCGGCTCGATCCACGCCGGCCTGAAGAACAACATCATCCCGGCCGAAGCGACCCTCGAGCTGAGCCTGCGCTACCCGGACGACGCGGCGCGGGCCGACATCCTCGCCCGCGTCGAGCGCGTCGTCCGCGCCGAGGCCGCGGCATCCGGTGCCGAGCAGGAGCCGACGATCACGACCCTCCACACCCTGCCGCCGACCATCAACGACGCGGACGCGACGGCCCGGCTGACGGCGGCGATGGACCGCGCGTTCGGCGAGGGGACGGTCGTCGACCCCGGCATGTTCACCGGCAGCGAGGACGTCTCGTGGTTCGCCCGCGAGGCCGGCGCCCCGCTCGTCTACTGGTTCTGGGGCGGTGTCGACCCGCAGCAGTACGCGGATGCCGCCGCTGCCGGCACGATCTCGCGCGACATCCCGACGAACCACTCCCCGTTCTTCGCCCCCGTTCTCCACCCGACCATCGAGCGCGGCGTCGACGCCCTGGCCGTCGCCGCGCGGGAGTTCCTCACATGAGCAACGACGACTGGCTGCCCTTCGCCCCCCTCGACCCGCAGGAGCACCGCGAGCCCGAGCGCCGCGAGAACCCCAACCGGGTTCCGATGATCCTCGGCGCCGTCGCCGGCGTCCTGCTCGTCGCCGTCATCGTCGTCGTCAGCGTGTATCTCGTGCGCGCGACCGAGCCGACCACGGCGGCGCCCGCTCCGGCGCAGAGCTCGCAGTCCGCACCGCAGCCGGCACCCTCGACACCGCAGGACCCGCAGCCGTCGGAGACGCCCGCGCCGGAGCCTCCGGCCGCGGCATCCACCATCGCCCTGAACGGCTCGGGTTTCACGGTGAAGACCGCGGACGGTACGTTCACCCACACGTGGGCGGACGACTCCGGCCCGGCGATCGCCGCGTTGACCAAGGCCTTCGGCACGGCGCCCAAGGAGGACTTCGTCAACGGCGACGCAGAGAACTGGGCCTACGACATCTACGTGTGGCCCGGCTTCCGCTTGTACGACGTGTTCCTCGGCGACGGCGGCCGCTCGCGCAGCGAGGTCCCCGCACCGACCTGGGTGACCGTGACCTCGGGGCTGCCGCAGTCCGTCCAGGTGACGAACGAGTTCGGCGTCGCTGTGGGCGACACCCTCGACCAGGCGCGGAGCAAGGGTCCGTTCGACGAGTTCGCGCTCACCAACGGCCACGTGCGCCTCACCTTCGGCGAGGGCCGCGGCACGTTCTACAGCAACGGCAAGCGCGAGTTCAGCGCCTTCGTCGAGTCGGACGACGCGACGCAGAAGGTCGCTTCGATCACGTACACGTTCCGCGCCCGGGGTCAGTGAGCGACCGGCTCGCTCGCCCGCGCGTCGACGAGCTGACGGCCGCTGACAACGCCCGGTAGGCCACGCCCTGCGGGCGTCGCGAACAGCAGCACGAGCCACGTCACGACGAACGCGACGACGAGGATGCCGCCGACGGCCCCGAGCTCGCCGAGCAGGAGGTAGCCGCCGATCCCGCCCGTGAATCGGAGCAGGCGGCCTACCGGCTCGGGGAACCGCCCGCCGTCGTAGCGCAGCTCGACGCACAGATCGCCGACCGTGCGTCCCGTCGCGAGGGTCACGCCGAGCCAGACCACGATCGGCACCCATCCCGACGCGACGTCGGCGATGACCCCGTCCGACACGAGGTCCTCACGTCGGAGCGCGAACTGCAGGAACAACTGCACGACTGTGCCCGCGGCCCCGGCCAGGATGGCCGTACCCACCAGGTCGCAGACGGCGCCGAGGAGGCGACGTCCGCGCGTGACGGGGCGGGGAGCCCCGGCATCCGCTGCCTTCTCGACGCCGCGGAGCCGCGCCGGGACGATGAGCCCGAGCACCGACCCGATGAGGGCTCCGAGCGTGTTGGTCAGCAGGTCGCCGACGTCGAAGAGGCGGTAGCCGCACGGGAAGATCCCCCAGACGCCGGTCAGCTGGGTCGTCTCGATGAACAGCGACAGCACGAGCCCCGCCAGCACCCCGAGGACGATGCCGCGGCGCCCCACGACCCGGATGAGGAAGCCGAGGGGGACGAAGAGGAGGACGTTGAAGACGACCTGCAGCAGTCGGACGTCGGTGAGGGGCGACCCGTCGGCGAACGCCCCCACGACGTCGTCGACGGTCGGCGCGAGCGACAGGACGGCACCCGCGCACCGGTAATCGTCCGAGGCGGGGATCGGGAGGAGGGTGTAACTCCAGATCGCCAGGAAGTAGACGAGGGATGCCGCCCAGAACCCCAAACGGCCGACGCTGAGGCGGCCCCGGCGACGGTAGCTGAGGGCGACGACGGGCACGAAGAGGACCAGCCCCGCCACCGCGCCGAAGAGGATCGCGACGACCGCGGGGAAGACCTGTCCACTCATGGCGCGAGTCTAGGGAACACGGCGCGACCCGCCCGCGTTGCGGCGGGTTCGCGGGAGGCGTAATGTCGCCCGCCGTGACCACTGACAGCCGCGATCCGAACGCGGCCTCCTCCCCCGCCGTCAAACGGATGCTGATCGGTGAGCCGCTCGACTCCGAGAAGCTCGACGCGCAGCTGCTGCCGAAGAAGCGCGCGCTGCCGATCTTCGCCTCGGACGCCCTCTCGTCGGTGGCCTACGCCCCGCAGGAACTGCTGATGATTCTGCTCATCGGCGGCACGGCGTTCATGGCCTTCGCCCCTCCGGTGGCTGCCGCCGTCGTCGTGCTCCTCATCGTCGTCGTGCTCAGCTACCGGCAGCTCATCAAGGCCTACCCGTCGGGCGGTGGCGACTACGAGGTCGCCCGCACCAACCTCGGCGAGAAGGCGGGTGTGGTCGTCGGGTCGGCGCTCCTCGTCGACTACGTCCTGACCGTCGCCGTCTCGGTGTCGTCGGGTGTCGACAACATCATCTCCGCGCTCCCCGTCCTCGACCCGTGGCGCGTCGAGCTCGCGGTGGGCTTCGTCATCCTGCTGGTCATCGTGAACCTGCGCGGCGTCCGCGAAGCCTCGCAGGCGTTCGCGATCCCGACGTACGTCTTCATCGGCTCGGTCGCCGTCATGATCGGCACCGGGCTGTTCCGCTGGCTGATGGGTGACGCGCCGGTCGCGTCGAGCGCGGCGTACACGGTCGAGCCCGAGAGCCTGTCGCAGGTCGCCTTCGTCCTGCTGCTGCTGCGCGCCTTCTCGAGCGGATGCTCCGCCCTCACCGGTGTCGAGGCCGTGAGCAACGGCGTGCCCGCCTTCCGCGCCCCGAAGGTCAAGAACGCGCAGACGACCCTGGTGCTCATGGGCGGGATCGCGATCGTGCTCTTCGCCGGGCTCACGACGCTCGCCCTGGTCTCGAACGTCCACTACGCCGAGAACCCGTGCTCGCTCGTCGGGTTCGACTGCGCGTCGGGCCCCCAGCCGAGCCTCATGGCGCAGGTCGCCGCGGCGACGTTCGGCGGCGATTCGATCTTCTTCTTCATCATCCAGGCGGCGACGGCGTGCGTCCTGCTGCTCGCCGCCAACACGGCGTTCAACGGGTTCCCCCTGCTCGGCTCGGTCCTCGCCCGCGACAGCTACGCGCCGAAGGCGCTGAACTCGCGCGGCGACCGTCTGGTCTTCTCGAACGGGATGCTGATCCTCGGCGGCGCGGCCATCGCGATCCTCGTGGTCTTCCAGGCCAACCTGACGACCCTCATCCAGCTCTACATCATCGGTGTGTTCGTGTCGTTCTCCCTGGGCCAGATCGGCATGGTCCGCCACTGGCGGCGTGAACTGAAGCTGCTGAAGGGGAACACCCCCGAGCGGCGCGCGGCGTACTCGGGCCTCGTCATCAACACCGTCGGCGCGGCGTTCACCGTCGCGGTCCTCGCGATCGTGACGGTGACGAAGTTCACCCACGGTGCCTGGCTCGTCTTCCTCGCCATGCCCGTCCTCGCGTTCCTCATGATCGGCGTCAACCGGTACTACCGCGACGTCGAGCACGAGATCGAGATGGACGACACGGTCAAGTACGGCTCGTCGGGCGACCTCGCGATCATCCTGGTCGGCACACTGCAGAAGCCCGTCGCGAAGGCGATCGACTACGCCCTCGCCGCCAAGCACGAGAAGACGCTCGCCGTCCACGTCGCGGTCACCTCCGACGACATCGCCGAGCTGAAGGCCGATTGGGAGTATCACCGGATGCCGGTGCCCCTCGTCGTCGTCGACTCGCCCTACCGTCACTACGCGTCTCCGCTGATCGGGTTCATCGAGAAGTACCGCGAGAAGCACGGGCCGTCGGTCGTCACCGTCTACCTGCCGCAGTACATCGTGGGCCACTGGTGGGAGACGCCGTTGCACAACCGTCGTGCGCGGCGCATCGCTCAGCAGCTGATGATGGTCCACGGCGTGACCGTGACCCTCGTGCCGTGGCTGCTCGACTCGTCCGAGATCGTCTACGGCCGGCGCTCGCGCCCGCTCCCCGGCGACGACCGCGGCGGCCGGATCGACCAGCGTCATTACGGTTTGGTGGAGCATTCCGACAACTGATGGAGTTATGACGGTCACCCTGCCACGATGACGGCATGGCCGAGTCCCGCCGCCCCCGCAACCTCATCCCGCTGCTGACCTTGGCGGGCGCGCTCGCGATCGCCGCCGTCGTCGCGATCGTCCTCCTGATGAATCGGATGCCGGCACCCGCTGCCGCCCCCGCGCCCGGGTCACCGACGCCCGAGGCGTCCACTCCGTCCGTCGCGCCCAGCCCGAGGCCGACCGAGGCGGAGGAACCGACGGCGAGCGACGTCGCGCTGGGTGAGGACGGCTTCACGATCGTCGCCGACGACGGGGCGGAGCTCTTCGCCTACGGCTGGCGCGACGATGCCGCCGGAGCGGTATCCGCGCTCACCGACGCGTTCGGTTCGGAGCCGTCGGAGTCGGTCTACGAAGGTGACGGCACGCACTTCCCCGACTACACGTCGTACACGTGGGACGGCTTCACCTACTTCGACATGATCCCGACCGAGGGCGGGAAGTCCCGGAACGAGTACTCCATCCCGTCGTACGTGACGATGACGGGCCAGGCCGTGGACGGCGTCACCGTGACGCCCGAGTTCGACCTGGCGATCGGCCTGACCGCCGACGAGGTCCGCGCCCTCGGACCGGACAAGGAGCTCGCGATGCCGGACGGCGAGCCGCGCTTCTTCTTCGCCATCGACCGCGCCGACGGGGCGGGGGAGAACGGAGAGCTCGACGGGTACTCACCCTGGGTAGACACCGACCCCGCGGACGAGACGGTCGTGTCCATCTCCTACCGTCCGTACTACGACTTCTGACCGACCGGGCCGGCCGACCCGGTGACCCGCCACCGGCGTAGCCTAGGGGGGTGACTTCTCCCGCCCTGTCCGAGCCCGCCACGCTCGACGCCACCCGGTTGCGCGAGGACTTCCCGATCCTCCAGCAGGAGGTCAACGGGCATCCGTTCGTGTACCTCGACTCCGCTGCGACGAGCCAGAAGCCGCGTCAGGTGCTGCAGGCCGAATACGACTTCCTCACCCGCAGCAATGCCGCCGTCCACCGCGGTGCGCACACGCTCGCCGCCGAGGCGACGGACCTGTTCGAGGATGCCCGGGCCGCCGTCGCGCGCTTCGTCGGCGCCCGCGAGGAGCAGCTCGCCTGGACGAGCGGTGCGACGCAGGGGCTCAACCTCGTGGCCTACTCGATCGGCAACGCGACGCTCGGGCGAGGGGCACCGGCATCCGCTCGGTTCGCGCTGCAGCCCGGCGACGAGATCGTCGCGACCGAGGCCGAGCACCACGCGAACCTCATCCCGTGGCAGGAGCTCGCCGCGCGCACCGGCGCCGTGCTGCGGCACATCCCCGTGCAGGACGACGGCCGGCTCGACCTGGATGCCGCGGCGCAGATCATCGGCGAGCGCACGCGGATCGTCGCGTTCTCGCACGTGTCGAACGTGCTCGGGATCGTGAACCCGGTCGCCGAGATCGTCGCCCTCGCGCAGGAGGTCGGCGCGCTGACGGTGCTCGACGCCTGCCAGTCGGCGCCGCACATGCGGCTCGACCTGCCCGCCATGGGCGTCGATCTCGCCGTGTTCAGCGGGCACAAGATGCTCGGCCCGTACGGCGTCGGCGGCCTGTACGGCCGCAGCGACGTGCTCGAGGCTCTGCCGCCGTTCCTCACCGGCGGGTCGATGATCACGACCGTGACGCTCGACGAGGCCGGCTACCTGCCGCCGCCGCAGCGGTTCGAGGCGGGCACGCAGCCGATCGGTCCCGCGATCGGCCTCGCGGCCGCCGTGTCGTACCTGGAGGATGCCGGCATCACCGCCGTCCACGCGCACGAGGCCCGGCTCGCGGCCCGGATGCGCGAAGGGCTCGTCGACATCCCCGGCATCCGTCTGCTCGGAGACGCCGAGGGCGCCGAGCGCGTGGGCCTCTGGAGCTTCGTCGTCGACGGCGTGCACGCGCACGACGCCGGCCAGTTCCTCGATGCGCAGGGCATCGCCGTCCGCGTCGGACACCACTGCGCCGCTCCCCTGCACCGACGGTTCGGCGTGACGGCATCCGTCCGCGCCTCGGCCGCCCTGTACAACACCGACGCCGATGTCGATGCCCTGATCGATGCCGTCAGCGGCATCCGGTCCTACTTCGGAGTGAACGAATGAACGGTCTCGACTCGCTGTACCAGGAGCTCATCCTGGACCACTCGAAGCACCCCCACGGGCAGGGCCTGACTCCGGAAGAGGGCCGCACGGCGAGCTCGCACCAGCACAACCCGATGTGCGGCGACGACATCACCCTGCGGGTGCGCGTCGACGAGGCCGGTGAGCGCATCGTCGACCTGTCGTGGGAGGGCTCGGGCTGCTCGATCTCGCAGGCGTCCGCGTCGATGCTCGCCGCGCTGATCGAGGAGGACGGCGGCGACGCCGGCCTGCCGCGCGAGGACGCCGTGAAGCTCATCGACGGGTTCCGCGAAGCGCTGCGCTCGCGCGGCACGATTCCGCTCGACGAGGAGACCTTCGCCGACGCCGCAGCGTTGTCGGGGGTGTCGAAGTTCTCGGCCCGCGTCAAGTGCGCGATGCTCGCGTGGGTCGCACTCGAGGACGCCCTCGCCCGGGCCTGAGCCGGCGGACGAGGGCGTCGTCTCGGAGGGGCGTCACGCCGCCTGCAGCACCTCGCGCTCGAGTCGAGCGTAGGACGCTTCCATGCCGTCGGCCATGCCGGTGGCGAGGATCATGTCGCGGGTCTCCTTGTCGGGGTACTCGATGAGGAGCGTCAGCAGCGTCGCGCCGTCCTCCTCGTAGAACTGCAGGTCGTTCGTCGTCGACGGACCCTCCATGCCGATCATCTTCTCGGTGCTGACCGAGCGGCGCGGCTCGTCGAGGAGCAGGGTCTCGCCCTCGAAGCCGAAGCGGGTCTCGGGCTGACCGTCCTGCTCCCACACCGTCCGATAGTGCTGGCCGACGACGCACTCGACCATCGACCACCCGTCGGGCCCCAGCATCCACTTCTTCATCAGGTCGGGATCGTTGTGAGCGCGCCACACGAGCTCGCGCGGACCGTCGACGAGGCGGGTGATGCGGACGTGGACGTCGTCGAGCAGCTCGACGTTCGTCCCCTTGCCCTGGAACCAGTCGCGCAGGTCGTGGAGCACGATGTCGAGCTGGCTCATCGCCAGGCGCGACCCCTCGACGGCGCCCATCGCGACGACCTGCTCGAGCGCCTCGACCGAGGTGAAGTACGTGATGTTCGAGAGCCGCGAACCGGTCGCGGTCTCGTCGAACGAGAAGCGCATCCGCATGGACGGGAACTCGGCGAGCGGCTCGCCGTTCTCGTCGGCGAACGCGTCGAGGACCTCGAAGCCGCGGCCCTCGTCGATCGCGAGGAACTCCCACGTGCCGCGGGAGGTCTCGCCCGTCGGGCTCGTCATCGCGTAGTGCGCGTGACCGCCGACCGTGAAGTCGAAGGCGGTGAAGGTGGCCGGCCACCCGGGAGGGCCCCAGAACCGCTCGAGCTGTCGCGGCTGCGTGAACGCACGCCACAGCCGGTCGACGGGGGCGTCGACGTCGGCCGTGAGCGTCATGGTGAGGTTCTCGGTGTCGGTGGTGATGTCGGTGACGGGCATGTCTCACTCCTTCGTGGATCGGTCAGTTCTCGGGCTCGGCCAGCAGTGCGTCGAGTCGGTCGACGCGGGAGCGCCAGAGGTCTTCGTAGCGGCCGAGCAGCGCACGGGCGCGGGCGATCATGTCGGGGTCCGCTCGGACGAGACGCTCGCGGCCCTCGGCGCGCTTGACGACCAGTTCCGCCGCCTCCAGGACGGCGACGTGCTTCTGGACGGCTGCGAACGACATGTCGTAGTCCGCGGCGAGCGCGGAGACGGACTGCTCGCGCTCGAGCGTGCGACGCAGGATGTCGCGCCGCGTCGCCGTCGCCAGGGCATGGAAGACGCGATCGATCTGATCATCGCTGAGCTCCGTTTGTGCAACCATTTGGTTGTACGTTAGAACAGCGGATGCCTCGCGTCAAGAGGTCCCGGTGTCGGCGGGCCGATCAGGCCAGGGAGAGGAAGAGCTTCTCCAACTCGTCGGGGTCCAGGTCGGCGGACCCCTCGGGGTCGGTCAGGCACTCCCGCAACGCCGTCGAGATGACGAGGAACCCGGCCCGATCGAGCGCCTTGGACACGGCGGCGAGCTGCTGGACGACGTCGCGGCACGAGGCATCCCCCTCGACCGCGGTGATCACTGCGGCGAGCTGGCCCTGCGCGCGCTTGAGGCGATTGACCACCTTGCGCTTCGCCTCAGCATCGTGCGTGACCGGATCGCCGACCTGTGCAGCCTCATCCATGTCGGCATCCTCTCGTTCTCGTCGAAGTGCCACTCACTATACCCCCCTGGGTATTATTCCGGAGGCTTCGGGCCGATGGTGCACGAAGAGGTGGCCGTGTTCGTCGACCTCAGCCGCGGCATCCACGTCTCGCAGGGCCGCCGGACGCACGCGAATGTCGCGCCGGCGCGGACGGTCGAATGTGAGCAGCAGGCGCGGGTATCTCGCTCGCATCGGTTTTCCGCACCAGGCTGTCTTCGCGCGGAGCGAGGGTCAGTTGTGAAAGGGACTGCAAGCCGAGGCATCCGTTCTCGCGCTGGTGCGCCGCGGAGCCGGCGTCCTCGAACCGGACCTCTGTGGGCACCTCAACCCGGAGCACCGGCGCACGCTCCGCCGCCTGTCGTGGATGAGGGCGGCACTCCTGCGGATGCCCGGGGTTCGGGCTCGTGGACGTGCCGCGCGGCGCCGCGTGCTGAGCCGACCGATCAGATCAGCGCGGACGTCCACGAGTGCGACGCGTGCGACGGGCGCGAGCTGCGGACTCGGGCCGTCTCGCCGCCGACCCCGCGACGTGCGCGGCGTGCAACCCGTGAGGGTCAGGCGTCGCCCGTGATGCCCCATCGGTCGGTCGGAAACTGCCCGGTGTGGAGGTCCTCGATGGCGTCCAGCACTTCGCTGCGATCGAGCACGTACTCGCGGGGGTAGTCGATCGCCTGGTCTCCGACGGTCAGATCGATCGTGTCGTCATCGTCCTCGTCGTCGTCCTCCGTCGCCGTGGCGGCCGGCGAGATCGCGTTGACGATGCGCGTTCCCGACGGGTTCTGCGCAGTGAGGACGTACCTGTCGGGCCCACCGCCGATCATGACCTCCCACTCGCCGATGCGGTGCGTGATGAGGGTGTTCGCGATGCCGTCGAGGTCGTCGAGCCCACAGGGGTCAGTCTCGTCCGTCACCCCGCCATTATGAGACGTCAGCCGGTACATCGCCATCATGTTCTTCGGGGCCCGGGGCGTCTCGCAGATGAGGCGTTTCTCATCTGCCGGCCTGTTCGCGACGTGTGATTCCGGCGGTTTTCGGGGTCTCGATGTCGGAGGTTGGTGCAAGAGTGCAGGTATGACGGATGCGGCGGAAACCCCCGGTGGCGAGTCGTATCTCGCCGCCATCTCGGGGATCGTTGCGGACGTCGAGGACGTGGCCCTTGAGCTCGCTCGCGTGCAGATCCGGGAGTTGCGTGTGCTCGCTGCCGCGGGCCGACTGGCGGAGGAGCAGGGCGCGCCCCCGAACGCGAAAGTGACCCTCCACGACATGGTGCGCCGGTCCATTTCGGCCGAGGTCGCCGGGGCGATGCGGACCACCGACCGGACCGTGCAACGCCGGATCGGCGAAGCCCGGGTGACGATCGAAGGGTTCCCGGCGGCGGTGGCCGCGTGGGAGGCGGGCCGGATCGTGCAGGGGCATGTGAGGGCGATCGTCGACGCTGGGGTGAACCTGCCGGCTGAGTTGTGGGCGGAGTTCGAGACCATAGCGATCGAACGGTGCGAAGGTGAGACGCCGAACCGGGTGCGAGGTGAGCTGGAAATCCTCGCGCACCGGATGCACCCGCGATCGTTCGCGGAAAGGCATGAAGAGGCCGCGGCGGGGCGGTGCGTGCGGGTGATCCCGGGGCGGGATGGGATGTCGGATCTGATCGCGACTCTCCCGACCGTGATTGCGGAGGGGATCCACGCTCGGCTCACGCAGCAGGCGCGGGCGATCGTCGACACGAGAGACGAACGCGCCGCGAACTCGGAGGTCGTCGCGACCGACGCGCGCTCGACCGATCAGGTCCGCGCGGACGTGTTCGCGGACCTGCTCCTCGCGGGAACCCCGGCGTTGGATGACACGCGCGACACGACCGCCGGGCCGCTGGGCGCGATCCGCGCCCGCGTGCAAGTGCTCGTCCCTGCGGCGACACTCACCGGAGCGGACGACGGTCCGTGCGATCTTGCCGGCCGCTCGCCCATCGACCCGGCCACCGCCCGCCTTCTCGCCGGTGCGACGCACACATGGGAGCGCCTGTTCCACGACCCCACCACCGGAGTCACCGTGTCGACGGATTCGTACCGTGTCCCGTCCGGGATGCGACGGTTCCTGCAAGCCCGGGACCAGCATTGCCGGTTCCCCGGATGCCGGGTCGCCGCGATCCGGTGCGAAGTCGACCACACGCACGACTACGCGCTGGGCGGGCGGACGGAACTCTCCAACCTCGCGCATCTGTGCCAGAGACATCATTCGATGAAGCAATTCACCGCATGGAGAGTCCGACAACTGTCGGGTGGAGTCCTCGAATGGACCTCACCCCTCGGCAGGACCTACCGCGAAGACGCACCCACCCCGGCCGTCGCCTTCACACCTGCCACCACACACCCCGGAGACCCGGCACCCTTTTGAACCGCCCCGCCGCGCCTCAGCCGAGCGACGCGCACGCGACGCACATCGTCGCCTGCGGCCGAACCTCCAGCCGGGCCTCGGGGATCGGGCGACCGCACCGTTCGCACACCCCGTAGGTGCCGGCATCCACTCGCGAGAGCGCCGTCGCGACCTGCGCCAACTCGTCCCGCGTCGACGCCCTCAGCGCATCGACCCGCTGCCACTCCCCCGACAGCGTCGAGCCCTCGGGGTCGTGCTCGTCGTCGGCCGTCGCATCCGATCGATCGACCCGCAGCGCCGCATCGTCGGCATCGAGACGCGCCAACTGCGCCTGCAGCTCCCGCTCGCGCGCACGCAACCGCTCGATCGGATCCATCCGGTCAGCGTAGGCCTACCCACCGACCCGGCGACCGTCAAGACCGTCGCGGCACCAGCATCCGCCCTCCAGAGTGGGGGCAACGGAAGGGAGCCCTCATGGCTGACAACGACGGCACCGAGCACAACGACCCCGAAGAGATGCCCGATACCGAGGAACTCGAGGAGCCCAGCGTCGCGAAGGAGCCCGGCGAGGAGCCGAAGGCGCCGCAGCCTCAGGGCGAGGAGCCCAGCCACCACGCCGTCGGCATCGGCGTCATCGACTCCGACCCGGACGACTCTCAGGACGACTGACGGCCGTCGTCGGCGGCGCTGCCCGTCACGCTCACGCCCTCGTCACCGATGAAGCACTGCACCATGCGGTCCTTATCGATGCCGTCCCACCCGCTCTCGGTCGGCGTGTAGAAGGAGTACTCGAGTAGGGAGTCCTCCCAGGGTTGTCCGACGAAGTCTTCGAACGCCGGCAGGCAGCCCTCATCGGCCGCTGTCGCTGTCCCGTCCTCACCGGGATAGTCACCGGCGGGAAGCACGAACACGTGGTAGACCTCGTAGGTGTGCGGGTCGCCGCACGGGATCGCCTCTACGACGTACACCGAATCCTCTGTGGCCCGAGGATGCACGGCGTCCGATTCGTCGAAGCAATCCCCCGCGACGAGATCGAACACGTCGAGTTCACCGCCGACCGTGATCACGCCGGAGGCGTCACGGTAGACCGCGCCCGACAGCTGGTAGAGCGCGGCTTCCGAGCAGCCGGACATCAAGGGGACGGCGACGACCATCCCCACCGCTGCGAGCGCACCCGAGCGCCACCGACGTGTCGACATGAATCCCCCAGGAGTATGCGTCGAACTGACGGCGTCAGCGTATCGGAGCGCGGCCCTCGCAGACACGACGGGATGCCGGTGCCCCGCCGATAGGATGAGGGCGTCCCCCGGCATCCCGAGTCTTGGAGCCCAGCCGCGTGAGCACCCCAGTCACCCCCTCCGTCGCAGACACCGTCGAAAACGCCATCGCCACGCCGGAGCGGGAGCAGCCCTACGGCGCCCTCGGCCTGAAGCCCGATGAGTACGACAAGATCCGCGAGATCCTCGGCCGGCGCCCCACCTCGGGCGAGCTGGCGATGTACTCCGTCATGTGGAGCGAGCACTGCTCCTACAAGTCCTCGAAGATCTACCTCCGCCGCTTCGGCGACAAAGTCTCGGACGAGATGAAGGAACGGCTCATGGTCGGCATGGGCCAGAACGCCGGCGTCGTCGACGTGGGCGAGGGCTGGGCCGTCACCTTCAAGGTCGAGTCCCACAACCACCCGAGCTACATCGAGCCGTTCCAGGGCGCCGCGACCGGCGTCGGCGGCATCGTCCGCGACATCATCTCGATGGGCGCACGCCCCGTCGCGGTCATGGACCAGCTGCGCTTCGGCGACATCGACGACCCCGACACCGCCCGCGTCGTGCACGGCGTCGTCAGCGGCATCAGCTTCTACGCGAACTGCCTCGGCCTGCCGAACATCGGCGGCGAGACCGTCTTCGACAAGGTCTACCAAGGCAACCCGCTCGTCAACGCGCTCGCGGTCGGCGTCCTCCGCCACGAGGACATCAAGCTCGCCAACGCCACCGGCGCCGGCAACAAGGTCGTCCTGTTCGGCGCCCGCACCGGCGGCGACGGCATCGGCGGGGCATCCATCCTGGCGTCCGACACCTTCGCCGACGGCGGCCCCACCAAGCGTCCCGCCGTGCAGGTCGGCGACCCGTTCGCCGAGAAGGTGCTCATCGAGTGCTGCCTCGAGCTCTACCAGGGCGAGCTCGTCGAGGCCATCCAGGACCTCGGTGCCGCCGGAATCTCGTGCGCGACGAGCGAGCTGGCCGCCAACGGCGGCTCGGGCATGAAGGTCGACCTCGAGAAGGTGCTGCTGCGCGACCCGTCGCTCACGCCCGAGGAGATCCTCATGAGCGAGAGCCAGGAGCGCATGATGGCGATCGTCGCTCCCGAGAAGCTCGACGCGTTCCTCGCCGTCGTCCAGAAGTGGGATGTCGAGACGAGCGTCCTCGGCGAGGTCACCGGAGACGGCCGCCTGCAGATCTTCTGGCACGGCGAGCAGATCGTCGACGTCGACCCCTCGACCGTCGCGGTCGACGGCCCCGTCTATGAGCGTCCCGTCGCCTACCCGACCTGGATCGACGCGCTCCGCGAGGACTCCGCCGCGTCCCTCGAGCGCAGCGATGACCCCGAGGTGCTGCGCGAGCAGTTCCTGAAGCTCCTCGGCAGCCCGAACCTCGCCGACACGTCCTGGGTCACCAACCAGTACGACTACTACGTCATGGGCAACACGGCCCTCAGCTTCCCCGACGACGCCGGCATGATCCGCGTCGACGAGGAGTCGGGTCTCGGCTTCGCGATCGCAACCGACTGCAACGGCCGTTACTGCCAGCTCGACCCGTACGCGGGTGCGCAGCTCGCCCTGGCCGAGGCGTACCGCAACGTCGCCGTCACGGGTGCCGAGCCCACCGCCGTCACCGACTGCCTCAACTTCGGCAGCCCCGAGAACCCCGAGGTCATGTGGCAGTTCGGGCAGACCGTCGACGGTCTCGCCGACGCCTGCTTCGAACTCGGCGTACCCGTCACGGGCGGCAACGTCAGCTTCTACAACCAGACCGGCGACCAGCCCATCTTCCCGACCCCCGTCGTGGGCGTGCTCGGCATCATGGACGACGTCTCGCGCCGCATCCCCAGCGGCTGGCAGGATGCCGGCGAGAACATCTACCTGCTCGGTACGACCTCCACCGAGCTCGACGGCTCGGCCTGGGCCGACACGATCCACGACCACCTCGGCGGTCGCCCGCCGAAGGTCGACCTCGCCGGCGAGAAGACCCTCGCGGGCCTGCTGCAGGCCGCGCGCGACGAGATGCTCGTCTCGAGCGCGCACGACCTGTCGGCCGGCGGCCTCGGTCAGGCTCTCGCCGAGGCGACGACCCGGTTCGGCGTCGGCGCCCGCGTGTGGCTCCGCGAGATCATGGAGCGCGACGGTGTGGATGCCGCGACCGCCCTGTTCAGCGAGTCGACCGGCCGCGTCATCGTGTCGGTGCCGCGCGAGGAGGACGTGAAGTTCCGGGGCCTCTGCGAGGGACGCGGCTACCCCGTGCTCCGCATCGGCGTGACCGACGACGCCGCCGAGGGCGAGCAGGCGGCCCTCGAGATCCAGGGTGTCTTCACCGTCCCCGTCGCCGAGCTCCGTCAGGTCTCGAAGTCGACGCTTCCCGCCGCCTTCGGAGCCATCGTCGACGAGGTCACCGCGTGAGCGACGACCCCGAATACGCCGACTTCGTCGGACGCAAGCGCGCCCGCACGAAGGTGGTCGCGTGGACCGTGATCGTCGCGATGGTGCTCGTGGGCGGCGGCGCGACCGTCCTCACCCTGCTGTTCGGCTGACCCGGACCATGGATGCCACCGCGCCTGCCCTGCCGGGTCGCGCGGTGCTGCAGCAGCGCTGGAGCGGCGCCTGCTTCCTGCACTGGCGGGTCGATCCGGCACGGGTCGAACCCCACCTGCCGCCCGGAACCGAACCCGACCTCTTCGACGGGTCGGCGTGGGTCGGGCTGATTCCGTTCGTCCTCAGTGAGTTCCGCTTCCTGCCGCTGCGCCCGGTCCCCTTCGTCGGCCGGTTCGTCGAGATCAACGTCCGCACCTACGCGAAGGATGCCGACGGCCGCCGCGGCGTCGTCTTCCAGACCCTCGAGGCCGAGCACCTCCTGCCGGTCCTCGGCGCGCGTGCCGTCTTCGGCCTGCCGTACCGCTGGGCGAAGGCCGCGATGCGAACGGACGGCGACGCGCTCGAGTACGCCTCGCGGCGGCATCCGGGGTTCGGCGACCGGACGCGCACCCGCATCCGCGTCGTCCCGGGGACCGAGGTCGTCGACGACGATCTGAGCCGCTTCCTCACGGCACGCTGGGGCTTCCACGAGCGGCACCTCGGCCGCACGATCTGGGCCGCGAACGAGCACGAGCCGTGGCCGCTGGTGCGCGCCGAGGTCGAGCGCCTCGACGACGGCCTCCTGGCGGATGCCGGCTTCCCCGACCTCGCCGACCGCGCGCCGGACTCGGTGCTCGCGATGCCCGCACGGCATCCCGGCGTCGTCACGCGCTTCTCGGGCGCCCAGCGGGTGCGCTGACGCGCGTCAGGCGGGGAGCGCGTCCCGCAGCCGCGCGAGGGTCGCCCGCCAGTCGTCGATCTCGTCGGACTCATCCCAGAGTTCGGCGAGCTCGGAGTCGCCGCCGACCTTGTCGAGCGCGGCGCGCGCCAGTGCCACGACGGATGCCGGCGGCGCGCCGACCCGCGCGAGGAAGCCCTCGACCGACTCGGCGTCCTCCTCCTCCGAGAGCGGAAGACCGGAACCGTGTGCGACCACCGCGGCCGCCGCGACGGCGATGGCGTCGCGGTCCGCGTCGTCTTCATCACCCGCCGCGTAGCCCTGCAGGACGTCGGTGACGAAAGCCCACGAGTCCGCCTCGTCGAGTTCCCACGCCCAGTCCGCTGCGGTGTCGTTGCCGAACGGTTCCTCGCTCCATGTGCCCATGCGGCAGAGCGTAGCGAGCCCGAGCGACATCCCGACGTCCGATCCCTGGGAACGCGACCATCCGTCGCGGCTAGCATGGCGGCATGCAGCTCTGGATCGTGGGGGTCGGAGCCGCGCTGGCGGAGTTCTGGTGGGTCGCACCCGCCGCCGCAGGTGCCGGCGCGGTCGGGTTCGTCGGCGTCCGCCGCGGCCGGACGACCCGCGCCCGGCGCCTCGGGCTCACGGCCGCCCAGCATGAGCTGCAGCAGGCCCGATCCGACGCGGTCAGCGCGCGCGCCGCAGCGCGCGTCGCGCAGGCGGAACTCACCCGCGCCGAGGCCGAACGCGCCGTCGGCCGCGCCCACCCCGACGACGTCCGCACCGCGCGGCGCGCACTCGAGACGGCGCAGCGCGCCAAAGCCGCGGCGATCGCGACCATCCGCGTCGCTCGCGCCCGCGTCGGCGCCGAGCGCGCCGCCGTCCCCGCCCGCGGCACCGACCCGAAGCACCTCCCCCTCGCGCGTCTCATGGCCGCGCACGACGCGATCGCCGCACGCTGGATGGAGTACGAGACGGATGCCGCCCGCCGCCTCGCCTTCCCCGCGCTCAGCGACGTGCGCGTCCCCGCCACGGCCGAGTTCCTGCGCCTCGAGGGCATCGCCCGCGAGCACCGCCCGGCATCCGCCACCGCCACCCTGACGCCCGAGCAGTTCTCGACCTACCGGGCTGCCGTCGACGACACCGGGCGCGCGTTCGCCGCCGCGGAGCAGGAGGCCTGGCGCCTCGCCGGACACCGACCCGACGACGCCCCCGCGGACCACTCGACCGCTGCACGCTGGACGATCGTCGCGACCGAGGCGATCGCCCGCTCGGTGGACGGGATCTCGCGCGCCGCGGAGGGCGCGGCATCCGCTCTGGACGCCTACCGCTCACGGCGGGACGGTCGCGACCGCGACCAGCACCGCCCGTAAGGTGTAGCGAGTGACCGATTTCTGGCAATTCGCGGGCCACTACTGGTGGCTCGTGTTCCCGCTGTTCGGGCTCGCCTCCGCGGCGAGCGGATCGTTCGCCGCGTCGTCGAAGCGCCGACACAAGCAGCGCCTCGAGATCATGAAGGCGAAGGCCGAACTCACGGCGGCGCGCGCGGCGGCCAAGCGCGGCATCGGGTCGGCCTCCGCCGCCGAGATCGACGCCCCCTCGCAGTCCGTCGCGGACCAGGCCGACGACCTGCGCGCCGTCCACGACGAGGTCACGCACCGCTGGCTCGACTACGAGCTCGACGTCGCCAAGCTCATCGCGTTCCCGTCGATGAGCAACGGGCGCGACCCCCTCACCGCCGGGTTCCTCCGCGCCAAGAAGATCGCCGACCGCGCCCGCCCCGCCGACGGCTCGAAGCCCACGGCCGAGCAGGTCGCCGAGTACCGCCGGGCCGTCACCGACTTCGAGGTCGCCTTCGACCTCGCCGAGCGCGAAGCGCGTCGCACCCGTGACTCGGGACTGACGGATGCCGAGCGCAAACGGCTCGCGACGGCATCCCGCATGCTCGCCGTCGCCACCGATGACGCCGCGACGCCGGCGGAACGCCACCTCGCCTATCAGCGCGTTCGCGAGGAGATCGACGGGCTCATCGCCCTGTCGGATGAGGCGGTCGAGGTGCTCGAGAAGAAGGTCGCCCAGCCGCTGACCGAGCGCCCGAACGACAACGGGGACCCGGCCGAAGCCGGATCCCCGTGACCTCACCGACCGATCAGTCGGTGACGATCGTGTCGTAGGCGTCGGGGTTCTTCGTCAGCCACTCGTCGATGGCATCGGCGTACTTGCCCTCGCCGTACTTATTGACGACGGTGTCCTCGAGGCTCGCGTACTCCTCATCGTCCAGCTTGATGCCGGCGATGAGCTTCGCCGCCTCGGGGTTCTCCTCCTTGAAGCCGTCGGTCGCGAGGAAGTGCAGGGCCTCAGCCTCGCCCATCGCGCCCTTCGGGTCCTCGAGGTCCTTCAGGTTGTACTTGTCGTTGGCCCAGAACGGACGCCACGACGTCACGACGATGTCGCGCTGCGCGGCCTCGGCGCTGTCGAGCTCGGTGAGCATCGCCGCCGTCGACGACGTGACGAGCTGGTAGGTGTCCTCCAGCCCGTACTCGGGCAGCATCGACTCCTGCGTCTGCTTCGTCAGACCAGCGCCGGGCTCGATGCCGTAGATCTTGCCGCCGAAGCGGCTCGCGTTCGCCTTCAGCTCATCGATCGAGTCGATGTCGACGTAGTCGGGCACCGCGATCGTCAGCTTCGCGCCCTCGTAGTACGCACCGAGGTCCTCGATCTGGTCCTTGTACTGGTCCATGTAGGACTTGTGGGTCAGCTCGGGCCAGGCCGACGGGTAGATGTCGACGTCACCCTGCGCGAGACCGGCGTAGAGCGGTCCCGCCTCGGTGAGCTCCTGCATCTTGACCGTGTAGCCGACCTTCTCGAGCTGGTCCTGGAGCAGGTACGCGGTGCTGAGGCCGTCGGTCCACGAGGGCAGGTAGCCGAGCGTGATGGTGCCGAGGTCGCCCTCGCCACCCCCGTTGGATCCGCCGCCGTTCTCGACGTCGTTGCCGGTCGCGCAGCCGGCCAGGGCGAGGGATGCCGCAGCGCCGATCGCGAGGATGCCGGTCAGGTGTCGCTTGTTCATGTGTGCCTTCCGTATGTGATTGCTGGTTCCGTATCGAGCAGGTCAGGTGGGTCAGACGCCCACGGGCTCCGGTGCGGGAGTCGGGGTCGAGACGCGAGCGTCCTTCGGTGCGCGACGACGCGCGATCGCACCGAGCAGCGAGCCGCGCTGCGTCTTCAGAGCGCCGAGGGCTCCCGTCAGGCGGTCGAGGTAGACGGCGAGGATGACGACGCTGAGGCCGGCCTCGACGCCCTTGGCGATGTCGACGGTCGACATGGCCTGGACGATCTCCTTGCCGAGGCCGTCGGCGCCGGCGATACCGGCGATGACCGCCATCGACAGGGCCAGCATGATCAGCTGGTTGACGCCGGCCATGATGCTCGGCATCGCGAGCGGCAGCTGCACGCCGCGGAGGATCTGGCCCGGGGTCGCGCCGAACGCGTGGCCGGCCTCGACCGTCTCGCTGTCGACGCCGCGGATGCCGAGCTCGGTCAGACGCACGCCCGGGGGCAGCGCGAAGATGACGGTCGCGACGACACCGGGCACGACGCCGATGCTGAAGAACACGATGGCGGGGATCAGGTAGACGAACGCCGGCATGCTCTGCATGAGGTCGAGCACGGGGCGGAGGATCGCGCTGAACGTGTCGTTGCGGGCCGCGGCGATGCCGAGGGGCACGGCGATGACGACGGCGATGATCGCCGCGACCAGGACGAGCGCGAGCGTCTGCATCGAGGTCACCCACTGGCCGACCCCGAGGATGAGGACGAAGCCGACGACCGTGCCGATCGCGAAGCGCCACGAACGGAGCACCCAGGCGAGCGCCGCGAAGATCACGATCACGGCGACGATGGGCAACGACAGGAGACCGTTCGCGAGCGCGTCGACGAACCAGCCGACGACGGCCGAGACACCGGACAGCAGCCAGCCGAGCGTGTCGCGGATCCACGCCACGCCTGCTTCGGCCCACTCACCGATCGGGATGCGGAAACCACCCATCAGCGCACCTCCTCCTTCTCGGTGGCCGGTCCGTCGACCGCGCCGCCGGCGAGTGCCTCATCGATCACGGAGCCGGGCACCGGGTCGAGGATCACGGGGATCTCCGTCGTCTCGGTCGTCGAGGGGCCGAGCGCGGTGAGCAGCGTGATGCGCGGGATGACGCCGACGAGGCGACCCTCGGCATCCGTCACCGCTAGCGGCAGCGGCGACTCGGCAGCGGGCACGAAGAGGTCCATGAGGACGTCGTCCTGGCCGACGGCCTGCGGCACCGGCCGGAGCGCGGAGGCCAGCGAGCTCTCGCCGCGGCGGACCAGCTTGAGCGCGTCGCGGTCGCTCACCATGCCGATGAGCTTGCGGCTGCGGTCCGTCACGTAGACGGCGGCCATGCGGGCGTCGCGCATGGTGCGCAGAGCCCGGCGGGGGCCGGCGGCATCCGTCACCGAGACGGAACCGGGACGCTCCATGACGTTCGCGGCGGTGAGGACGCGAGCGCGGTCGACGTCCTGCACGAACTGCTCGACGTAGTCGTTGGCGGGGTCGGTGAGGATGTCCTCCGGCGTGCCGATCTGCACGATGCGGCCGTCGCGCATGACCGCGATCCGGTCGCCGAGGAACATCGCCTCGTTGAGGTCGTGCGTGATGAAGATGATCGTCTTCTGCAGCTTGTGCTGCAGCTCGAGCAGCTGCTCCTGCATCTCGCGACGGATGAGCGGGTCGAGCGCGCTGAACGCCTCGTCCATGAGCAGGATGTCGGTGTCGGCGGCGAGCGCACGGGCGATGCCGACGCGCTGCTGCATGCCTCCCGACAGGGCCGACGGCAGCTTGTCTCCCCAGCCCTCGAGGCCGACGAGCCCGAGGATCTCCTCGGCCTTCGCGAGCCGCTCGGCCTTGCCGACGCCCTGCAGCTCGAGCGGGTAGGCGACGTTCGCCGCCACCGTGCGGTGCGGCAGCAGCGCGAAGTGCTGGAACACCATGGCGATGCGCTCACGACGGATGCCGCGGAGCTTCGCGGCCGGGATGCCGGTGATCGGCTCGCCGTGCACGAGCACCTCTCCGCCGGTCGCGTCGTGCAGCCCGTTGAGCATGCGGATGATGGTGGACTTCCCCGAGCCCGACAGGCCCATGATCACGAAGATCTCGCCCCGCTCGACGCGGAAGCTCGCGTCGATGACGGCCGCGGTCCCGGCATCGCGGACCTGGTCTCGGGGTTCCCCGGCCTTCAGGCGCTTGACCGCCTGGCCGGGATTGCGTCCGAAGACTTTGAACAGATTCTTCGCTTCGACAGCGGCAGTTGTCACGTGCTTCCCTCGGCGGGCGCGCACGCGTCCGCATCGGTAGCGCCCGGGTGGCGATCACCGGCATCCGCACGAGCGAAACCTCACTCGAGTGCAGAGCTTCGGCGACGAACATCGGGTCCATCGCCCAGACCGCCGACCATACGTCCGCTCGTCACCACGCCCTGAGGCGCCGGCTCGAACGGCCGCGGACTGGTCGTCGAGGGCACGAGGCCCACGTTCGACGGTAACGAAGTCGGTTGACGTGGATCAAATCGAGCCACCCCCTTGACCTCCTCCCGAAGCGCGGATATCACGCGCGCGCACCCGCCGCGAGAGCAACCCGTCCACGCCCGCGGGGGTGCAGAGTGGAGGGAGTCCACCCGGAATGAGGAGCACCACGCATGAGCGATTTCGCCCGACGCATCGACGCCACGACGATCGACCACCTGAGGTCGACGGGCGCCACGAAGTGGTCGGCCGACGACGGGTCACTGGGTGCCTTCGTCGCCGAGATGGACTTCGGGATCGATCCCGCGATCACGGCGGCTCTCCACCGCGCGGTCGACGCCGGGTCGTTCGGGTACATGCCCAGGGGGATCAGCTCCGATCTGTCCGAGGCGACCGCCGAGTTCGTGGCGCGGCGGTACGGCTGGCAGGTCGCGGCATCCGACGTCCAGCCGGTTCCCGACGTGATCATGGGACTCGAGCTGGCCATGGAGCACTGCTCCGCGCCGGGCTCGAAGATCATCGTACCCACGCCGTCGTACATGCCGTTCCTCTTCGTGCCCCCGATGCGCGGACGCGACGTCATCGAGGTGCCGCTCGCCGTCCGCGACGGGCGGTACGAGTTCGATCTCGATGCCCTGCAGCGCGCCTTCGACGACGGCGGGAACCTCCTGCTGCTCTGCAACCCCTACAACCCCGTCGGCCGCGTGTTCTCGCGGGACGAGCTGATCGCGATCTCGGAGGTTGTGGAACGCAACGGCGGGCGCGTCTTCTCCGACGAGATCTGGGCGCCCCTCGTCTACAGCGGATCGACCCACGTGCCCTACGCCACGGTCTCGCCCGCCGCCGCCCAGCACACGATCACCGCGATGAGCGCGTCCAAAGCGTGGAACCTGCCCGGGCTCAAGTGCGCCCAGCTCGTCCTCACGAGCGACACGGACCGCGCGACCTGGGAACGGCTCGGCCCCTTCGCCGGCCACGGCACGAGCAACCTGGGCGCGATCGCGAACGCAACGGCTTACCGCGAAGGCGACCCCTGGCTCGCCGACCTCGTGCCCTACCTCCAGCACAACCGCGACACCCTGCTCGACCTTGTCGCCGAGGAGATCCCCGACGCATGGATGCCGAAGCCCGAGGGGACGTACGTCGGGTGGATCGACCTCCGCGCGGTCGGGCTCGGCGATCACCCCGCCGAGTTCCTCACCCGCGAAGCCGGCGTGACGCTGACCGAGGGGTCGATGTGCGGCGTCGCCGGCACGGGTTTCACCCGGCTGATCTTCGCGACGCCGCGACCGATCCTGGAACAGATCGTGCGCCGGGTCGGCGCCGCCGTCCGGGGCTGATCCGAAGCTGACCTCACTGACGACGAATCCCGCGGCATCCCTCAGGGGTCGCGGGATTCGTCGTATCCGGGTGTTGACACCGTTGGGGTTCGGTGGTTACCTACTCATGTAACTAACCAACGAACGAGAACGCGGAGTCGGAATGGTCGACGAAGGACGCCCGCTCTTCCTGCAGATCGCAGAGAGCGTCGAGGACTCGATCATCGACGGCAGCCTGTCCGAGCAGGAGCAGGCTCCGTCGACGAATGAGCTGGCGGCCTTCCACCGCATCAATCCGGCCACCGCGGCGAAGGGAATCGCGATGCTCACCGACAAAGGCGTCCTCGTGAAGCGCCGCGGCATCGGCATGTTCGTCGCCGACGGCGCTCGCGAGCTGCTCCTCACCGAACGGCGATCGGCCTTCGCCGACCGCTATCTCGATCCTCTGATCGCCGAGGCACACAAGCTCGGCCTCGGACCCGACGACCTCGCGCGCCTGCTGACCGAGCGCGCCACGACCACGAAAGGAACGTCACGATGACCGCCGTCATCGAGGTGAAGAACCTCACCAAGCGTTACCGCGACACCACCGCCGTGGACGACATCTCGTTCACGATCGAGCGCGACGCCATCTACGGCCTCCTCGGCCGCAACGGCGCCGGCAAGACGACCGTGATGTCGATCCTCACGGCGCAGAACTTCGCCACCGCGGGCGATGTCCGCGTCTTCGGCGAGGCCCCCTACGAGAACGCCGCCGTCCTCAGTCGGATGTGCTTCGTGCGCGAGAGCCAGAAGTACCCCGACGACGCGACGCCGACGCACGCCTTCCGCATCGCCCGGCTGTTCTACCCGAATTGGGACCAGGGGGTCGCCGACCGGCTGATCCGCGAGTTCCGCCTGCCGATGAAGACGCGCATCAAGAAGCTCTCGCGCGGCCAGCTCTCGGCCGTCGGCGTCATCATCGGCATCGCCGCCCGCGCCGAGGTCACCTTCTTCGACGAGCCGTACCTGGGGTTGGATGCCGTCGCCCGCCAGATCTTCTACGACCGCCTCCTCGAGGACTACGCCGAGCACCCGCGCACGATCATCCTCTCGAGCCACTTGATCGACGAGGTCGCCAACCTCCTCGAGAAGGTCCTCGTCATCGACGCCGGCCGCATCATCATGGACGAGGACACCGAGTCCATCCGGGGACGCGCGTCGACGATCGTCGGCGAGACCTCCGTGGTCGAGGAGTTCGTCGCGGGTCGCGAGGTCATCCACCGCGAGAGCCTCGGACGCACCACGAGCGCCACCCTCCTCGGCGCGCTGAGCCCCGAGGACCGCACCGAGCTCTCGCTGGCGGGCCTCGACGTCCTGCCGGTCTCGCTGCAGCAGCTCATCGTGCGGCAGACGCAGAACGCCGTCCACACCGACGAAGGAGCACTCCGATGAACCGCACCCTCAACGTCGTGCGCATGCAGCTCGTCAACCGCGCCACCTTCATCTGGGTGCCGCTGATCGTGCTGGGCGGCACGCTCGCCATCAGTCTCCTCATCTTCGGCATGCTCTCGACGAGCGCTATCGACACCACGACGATGTTCGGCGGCGGAGCGCAGGCTCCGCTCTGGTACTTCCTGGCCGTCGGCGTCCAGGCGCTGACCCTGAGCTTCCCGTTCTCGCAGGCCATGAGCGTGACGCGGCGCGAGTTCTACCTCGGCACGCTCCTGACCGCCGCGCTGACCTCCGTCGGTCTCGCGGTGATCTTCGTCATCGGCGGGTTCATCGAGCAGGCCACGCGCGGGTGGGGCATGAACGCCTACATGTTCCGCCTCACCTGGATCTGGTCGCAGGGGCCGCTCGTGGCAGGGCTGTTCTTCGCCGTCGTCGCGATGCTGTTCTTCGTCGTCGGCTTCTTCTTCGCGACCGTCTACAAGCGCTGGGGCAACCTCATCCTCATCGTCCTGCTGATCGGACTCGGGCTGGTCCTCGTCGGCGGCCTCTGGATCGTCGGACGGATGGATGCCTGGGGTCCGGTGTTCACCTGGTTCGGCTCGCTGACCCCGATCGCCCTGACGGGTGCACTCGTCCTCGTCACCGCCGCTCTGTCGGCCGTCTCGTACGGAACGCTCCGACGAGCCATCGCCTGAGGACGACACCCTCCGACGGCCGCGGCCGGGGATCGCCTGGCGCGGTCCCCGGCCGCGATACGATTCGATCCACTCGACAGGGCGGTGGGGAGCACGATGGCACGTCTGACACCGGGCACGCAGAATGACAGGGATGCCGCCGTCGCCGCCGCATCCGCTGCGTCAGGCCGACCCGACCCGGAGTTCGACGCTCGCCTCGACGACGTGTTCCCCGTCCTGCACGGCCTGTTCCTGCAGCTCTACGGCGAGCGCGAGGACGGCCAGGAGGCCCTTGCCGACGTCATCGCCGCCGCCGCCGCGAGCTGGCGCGACCGCCCCGCCGATCTCAAGGCCCTCGACCGGCGACGCCTCGCCGACCCGTACTGGTTCCTGTCGGAGAAGATGCTTGGCGGCGTCTGCTACGTCGACCGCTACGCGGGGTCCCTCCGCGGCATCCGGGATCGCATCCCGTACTTCCAGGAGCTGGGTCTCACCTACCTGCACCTGATGCCGCTGTTCGATTCCCCCGAGGGCAACAACGACGGCGGCTACGCGGTGTCGAGCTACCGCGCGGTCGACGACCGCCTCGGCACGATGGAGGACCTCGCCGCCCTGTCGGCGGAGCTGCGCGAGGCGGGGATCTCGCTCGTCGTGGACTTCATCTTCAATCACACGAGCAACGAGCACGAGTGGGCGCAGAAGGCGATCGCCGGCGTCCCCGGGTACGAGGACTTCTACCTGATCTTCCCCGACCGCACGATGCCCGATCTCTACGAGCAGACGGTCCGCGAGATCTTCCCCGACGACCACCCCGGCGCGTTCGTGCAGCTGCCCGACGGCCGCTGGATCTGGGCGACGTTCTACCACTTCCAGTGGGACCTCAACTATGCGAACCCGGCGGTCTTCCGCGCCATGGCGGGCGAGATGCTGTTCCTCGCGAACCAGGGCGTCGAGGTGCTCCGCATGGACGCCGTCGCGTTCATCTGGAAGCGGCTCGGCACCACCTGTGAATCGCTTCCCGAGGCGCACCTGCTGCTGCAGGCGTTCAACCAGGTCCTCGCCCTCGGTGCCCCGTCGGTGCTCTTCAAATCCGAGGCCATCGTGCACCCGGACGAGGTCATCACCTACATCTCGCCCGGCGAGTGCCAGCTCTCCTACAACCCGCTGCAGATGGCGCTCGGCTGGGAGGCGCTGGCGACCCGCGACGGACGCCTCCTGCAGAAGGCGTTCGACGAGCGCCACGCCCTGCCCGCCGGTACCGCATGGGTGAACTACGTCCGCAGCCACGACGACATCGGCTGGACGTTCGCCGACGAGGATGCCGCGACCCTCGGCATCGACGGTCACTCGCACCGCCGGTTCCTCAACGATTTCTACGTGGGGCGCTTCGAGGGCACGTTCTCGCGCGGCGTGCCGTTCCAGGAGAACCCGAAGACCGGCGACGCCCGCGTCGCGGGGACCACGGCGTCCCTCGCCGGCGTCGAGGCTGGCGACGCGGGCGGCGAGGACCGCGTCATCCTGGCGCATGCGCTCGCGCTGTCGACCGGCGGCATCCCTCTGCTCTATCTCGGTGACGAGCTCGGGCAGCTCAACGATCACTCGTACCTCGACGACCCCGCGCACGCCGGCGACAGCCGCTGGGTGCATCGTCCGGCAGCGGATGCCGCGGCGTTCGCCGCGCGGCACGACACCGCCACGGTCGCGGGGCGCATCCACGCCCGGCTCACCTCGCTCATCGCGGCACGTCGGCGGACGCCCGAGTTCGCGGGCAATCCACTGACGCCGTTCCACACGCCGCATCCGTCGGTGGTCGGGTTCCAACGCGTCGGCGCCGGCGTCGTGCTCGTGTTCGCGAACGTCGGCGACGACGCGGTGACGGTCGGCCGAGAGACGCTCTCGGGGTTCGAGGCGACAGCGATCGACGTCGTCACGGATGCCGCCGTGGATCTGACCGACGGCCTCGAGCTCGCGCCGCACGGCGTCCGCTGGCTGCGAGTTCAGCGTCAGCGGATGCAATAGAGGCCGCGCGGCGCGCCGCGGCATCCCTCGCCTGATCGGCGTGTCGCCGCCGAACTGTTGCATCCGCTGACGGGTCGCGTCGAGGACCCGTCCGTCAGCGCTCTTCGGCGGCCTCGGTGTGGTGTCGGATGACCTCGGCGACGACGAAGTTGAACCACTTCTCGGCGAACTCGGGGTCGAGGTCCGCCTCTTCGGCGAGGCGTCGCAGGCGCGCGGTCTGCTGCTCCTCGCGGGAGGGGTCGGATGCCGGCATCCCGTGCTCCGCCTTGAGGACGCCGACCTGCTTCGTGCAGCGGAATCGCTCGGCGAGCATGAACACGAGGGCGGCGTCGATGTTGTCGATGCTGGATCGTAGGGTCTGCAGCTGGACGTTCGGGTCGGTCATGATTCCTCCGGCGACGAGAGTACCGCGGTCGGTGATGAGACTCAGCCGTGCAGGAAGTCCTTGCGCGCCGGCTCGTGCACGGGCTCGAGCCAGAGCTTCACGACGACCCCGACGGCGGACGGCGGGGTCTCGGGCAGCGTGACGCGGAGGGCGTCGGCATCCTGAGTCCATTCGGCCGAGCCCGCGCCGAGCACCGTGAGCTCCGCGACGCGGCGTCCGAGCAGACCGCTCGAGCGTCCCCACGAGCGGATCGACGCGACGCCGTCCTCCGGCCAGCGCAGCACCGTCGCGTAGACGTAGTCGCCGGTGACGTCCGTGCGGGTCGTGAAGCGGACGTCCTCGGACGTGTACGGCGCGAACGCGTCGTCGATCATCGACCCCGCGACGACCTCGGTAGGTCCCTCGCCGGGGATGAGCCAGGGCCGGGTCCCGAAGATCGCCTCGCCGTTGACGGTGAGCCAGTCGCCGATCCCCTCGAGCATCTCACGCTCGGCCGGGGCGATCGTGCCGTCGGCCTTCGGCCCGATGTTCAGCAGCAGGTTGCCGTTCTTCGCGACGACGTCGACGAGTTCGCCGATCAGGTCGTCGACGCTCTTGTAGTCGTGGTCCTCGATCCAGCCCCACGACGTCTTGCCGACCGAGCTGTCGTTCTGCCACACGTCGGGACGGATGCCGGGCATCGCCCCGCGTTCGATGTCGTAGACCGCGCTCCCCTCGGCGAACGCCGTCCACTTGTAGTTGATGACGACGCCGCGGCCCCACTCGGCCGCACGGTTGTAGTAGTACGCCGCGAGCACGCGGATGTAGGGCTCGAAGGCGGGCTGCTCGAGCCACCAGTCGAACCACAGCACCTGCGGCCGGTATTTGTCGATGATCTCGACGGTGCGCAGCAGCCAGTCCTCGAGGAAGAGCTCGTTCGGCGCGGTCTCCTCGCGCTGGGCGGGGCCGTACAGGTCGAAGAAGCGCGCATCGCGGACATCGGAGTCGAACCGCATCCCGCCGTTCATGAAGAACCAGTGCTCGGCACGGTGCGAGGAGGCCCCGCGCACCATCCACGCGTCGTCGACGGCCGTCATGAGGTCGCCGAACACGTCGCGTCGGGGCCCCATCTGGGCCGCGCTCCACCGCGACCGATCGGTGTCGTACATCGCGAACCCGTCGTGGTGCTCGGCGACGGGCACGACGAACTGGGCGCCCGCGCGGCGGAACACCTCGGCCCACTCGGCCGGGTCGAAGCGGTCCATCGTGAACGAGGGGATGAAGTCCTTGTACCCGAACTGATCGTGCGACCCGTAGGTGACGCGGTGGTGCTCGAACGCGCGATCGGCTTCGAGGTACATCGTGCGGGAGTACCACTCGCCCTGGGCGGGGACCGAGGGGATGCCCCAGTGGATGAAGATCCCGAACTTCGCGTCGCGGTACCAGAGCGGCGGTTCGTACGCCCGCAGCGACTCCCACGTCGCGTCGTACGGGCCGGCGTCGATGACGTCCTGCACCGCGGCGATCGCCGCCGAGTTGTCGCTGACGTCGACTCGAGGGGGAAGGGATGCCGGGTCGAGGGGCTCGAGAGGGGAGTCGGCCATGCCCCCGATCCTGGACCCCGCGCGACCGAACTGCAACGTTGGAAAAGCGCCGGTCAGAGATCCACCCGTCGGCCGAACCGGCGTTCGCCGCGGGGCCGGGGCGAGCAGGTCGCCACCGATCGCAGTCGGACGATCTCGTGCGGCTGCAGGCCGGCGGCCTCTCCAAAGTCCTCGAGCGAGGTGAACCCGCCGTTCTTGCCGCGCGTCCGCACGGCGCGGCGTGCCTTGGTACGGGTGAGGCCCGGCAGCTCGGCCAGTTCGTCCGCCGTCGCGTTCTGCACGTCGACGGGTTCGACCGGCTCCGCCGTTTGCAGCAGGTCGGCGGACGACGCGCCGACCGAGGCGGCCAGGCGCGTCGCCTCCGTCGAGCGCGTCGGAGCCGCGGAGCGGGTCGAGGCCGCAGAGCGGGCCGAGCCGGAGGATGCCGCGGTCGTGGCGCGCTTCGTGGACCGCTGGGTGGATCGCCGTCCGCGCGAACCGTGGGTCGACGTCCGCGCCGCTCCCCGCGACGTGCGGGCCTCCCACCGCGACCGCAGCCACCCGGGGTTCAGGATGAGTGCGAAGACGATGCCCCCGAGGTGGGCGACCGCGTTGACCATGCTCGTCAGCCCGCCCCAGAGCTCGGTGATCACGGAGATGTACAACAGCCCGCTCACGGCGGTCGCCACGAACGCGGCACGTCGACGAGAGACCAGCCCCACGATGAGGAAGCCGATCCACGCCGACCCCGGCCCGAAGAAGACGAGGAGGAGCCACGAACTGACGCCGAGCAGCCAGCCCCAGCTCGGCACCCCGCCGTCGCGGGCGGGCGTGCTCACGCGTAATCCCGCACGTTCAGCACCATCGTGACGGTGTCATCCTCGTCGCGCGTCTCGGAGACGAGCTCGAACCCCGCCTGATCGGCGCGGGAGCGGATGCGCTCGGCGACCGCACGCTGCACGTGACGGGCGTAGGCGGCATCCACTCTCATCATGAGGGCGGTCGCCTCGGCCTCGGTCACCTCGTGGCCGTCGAGCCGCGACAGGTGGGCGCCCCAGACCCCGTCGTCGGTCCGCGACATGACGATCTCGACGCCGTCGATCGTCGCCGTCAGCACCCCGTCGACGAGCGCGGCATCCGCCCCGCCCAGGTCGGCGAGCGCGGCCGCGAGCAGGTCGGGGTCCTTCATGCGGGTCTGCACGGCGATCGGGACGGCCTCCGACTCGCCGCGGGGCTCGGACGTCGCCCGCGAGTTCAGGGCGATCGCGCCGAGGGCGCCCGTACCGCCGACGGCCGCGGCGGCGGCGAGGGCGGCGGGGAGGAGGATCAGCGAGATGCTCATCGGGAGGTTCCTTTTCTGATGGATGCCACGCGGTCACCGCGCACGCCCAGATCGTCCAGCAGGTCGGCGAGCGCGGCATCCGTCGCCCACCCGTTGACGGCGACGGCGCCGTCGGCGGAGATGCGCACTTCGAGGGCGTCCCGGCCGCCGTCGCGCGCGATGCGGTCGACCTCCGCGGCGTACCGGGGCGTGAGGGCGCGGATCGACTGGTTCTGCGACCCGATCCACGGCCGACGCGTGTCGGGGAGGTCGGCGAGGTACGGTCCGTCGCACAGCAGGTCGGTCGCGGCGAGCAGGCGCGCGACGCCGTCGCGCTCCGCGGCCCAGGCCTGCAGACGGTCCAGCGTGTACCCCGAGAACGCCATGACGCCGAGTCCCGCATCGCGGAACGCCTCGGCGACCGTGGCGAGCGCGTCGGCCTGATCGAACGGCTCGCCGCCGAGGAGTGTCACACCCTCGGCGCCGGCGGCCCGTGCGTCCTCGACCCACCGCGACGCGAGATCGGCGGGGTCATCGAGCAGCGCCCCCCGTTCGGCCCACATGTGCGGGTTGAAGCATCCGGGGCAGCGGACCGAACACCCCTGCACCCACACCGCCGCCCGCAGCCCCGGGCCCTCGGCCGCGGTGGCCGGCACGAAACGCGACCACCGCAGCGCTGCACCGCCCCGCGGGGGCGGCGTCGTCCCGAGGAGGCTGCCCTCCCCGCCGACGCCGAGCGACTGGGTGACGATCACCGGTCCCGATCCTCCTGCACGAGGGAATCGGATGCCGCCGACGCGACGCGCGTGTAGTCCTCGGTGAACTGCGACGACGTCGCCTCCGCATCCAGCAGCGCCTCGAGCTGCTCGATGTAATCGAGGCACTCGGCCCCCGTCATCCCGAAGGTCTCGGCCGCGACCGACCCGTCGGAGCGCAACTGCACCACGAGCTTCTTCATGTCCGACTCCCGTTCCTGCGTGTCTCGACCGGTCAGTAGTCCACGGTACGACCGCCGCGACGCGACGACAGGGCCCCGTGGGTCTCCGTGCCGTTCGCGGTGACGTCGTGGGCGTCGAGGTCTTCGGTCCCGGTCGCACCGACGGCGCGCTGGGCGGCCCAGGCGCGGATGCGCTGGACCTCCTCGGCCTGCGTGACCGCGAGAGGGATCATCGTCTCGACGACACGGGTGACGACATCGGTGGTGATCGTCTTCCGGCCGCTGAAGCCCTCGTACAGGGCGGCGACCACGGCCTGCTCGATCTCGGCACCCGAGTGGTTCTCGCTCGCGGCGACGAGGGCGGCGACGGCCGCCTCATCCTTCGCGATCGCGTCGAGCCCGTTGGCCGGGGTGGCGTGCGCGGCGAGCTGCAGCGACCAGATGACCTCGCGCTCGACGGTCGTGGGCAGGTCGACGAAGAAGATCTCATCGAAGCGCCCCTTGCGCATGAACTCGGGCGGTAGGGCGTCGATGTTGTTCGCGGTCGCGACGACGAAGACGGGGTGCTTCTTCTCCTGCATCCAGGTCAGGAACGTGCCGAACACGCGCGCCGTCGTGCCCGAATCTCCCTGCCCCGTGGTGTTCGAGAAGCCCTTCTCGATCTCGTCGACCCACAGGATGCAGGGGGCCACCGCCTCGGCGGTCGCGATGGCCGTCCGCAGGTTCTGCTCGCTCGAGCCGACGAGGCCCGAGAAGATCCGGCCGATGTCGAGCCGCAGCAGCGGCAGCCCCCACGAGGCCGCCGTCGCCTTCGCGGTCATCGACTTGCCGCAGCCGGGGACGCCCGTGATCAGCACGCCCTTCGGCGAGGGCAGCCCGTACTCGTGTGCGCTCGGCAGCCACGACCCGTTGCGACGCTCGAGCCAGCGCTTCAGGTTGTTGAGGCCGCCGACATCGTCGAGGTCGAGGTCGCCCGTGACGAACTCGAGCACGCCGGACTTGCGCACCACCTGGCGCTTCTCGTGCAGTACGACGCGGATGTCGTCGCCCGTCAGCTTGCCGTCGTTCACCATCGCCTGCGCGAAGGCGTTCTCGGCTTCGGCCATCGTGAGGCCGAGCGCGGCCTGGACGAGCGATTCCCGCGCTGCGTCGTCGGCGTCGACACGGATGTCACCCGCGTTGTTCTCGATCATCGTGTCGAGGAGATCGCGGATCTCCGCGGCGGTCGGCAACGGGAAGTCGAACAGGTGGGTCAGCTCGTCGAGCTCGGGCGGGATCACCCGCACCGGCGCCGTGACGACGAGCGTCCGCGACACGTCGCCGTGGCGGAACTCGAGTGCGGTCTCGCGCACCGTCCGCACGATCGCAGGGTCGCCCTGCCGGTGCTCGCCGCCGAAGTAGGCGTGCAGGTCGCAGAAGATGAAGACGCTCGGGTCGGTCACCCCCGCCGCGTGCTGCAGCGCCCGCGCGGGGTTCGTCGTGTTCGAGACGCTCTTGCCGTCGGGGTCGATGAGCCCGAGCGCCGACGTCCACGTCCAGACGCGGCGACGGTTGCGCTGGGCGTGCGCGGCATCCGTGATCGCGGCCACCGCCCGGACCTCCTCGGCCGTCTCGAGGTACAGCAGGGGCAGGCGGGCCTTGAAGGCCGCATCCAGCGTGGCGTCGAAGGTCACGTCGGTTCCTTTTCGTGTGGTGGTCATGGTGAGTCGGATGCCGGTTCGTCGAAGCGGATCGTCCACTTCCCCGATCCCTCGTCGGAGTCGACGCGGAGGACGACCCGGTCGCTCGGCGGCCAGGACGATCTCGTGTCGACGGCGTCGAAACCCTGCACGACGTCGAGGGCGGCCTCGCCGGGGTAGACGGCCTCGACGCCGAAGAAACCGTCGCCCGCGTAGACGAACCGCGCGCTGAGGGCCTCGCCGTCGTAGACGAGGAGGGCAGATCCCTCGCCCGACACCGTCGCGCCGTCGACGGGCGTGGGAGTCTCGCGGGTGACCGTCGCGCTCCAGTCCGTCAGTCGAGGGGCGAACCAGAGACGGCTCGCGTGGTCGCCGGCCACGAACGTGAGCGACCGCGACCCGCTCACGAGGCCGATGTAGGCCGGACGATCGTCGGCGGTACTCGCGTCGGCGTCGATCTGCTGATGGATGCTGAGGTAGGCCTGCTGACCCTCGGTGAGCGGGCCGATGACCCAGACGTCGTCCCCCGCGGGGATGTCCAGATAGCGGGTGCCCGCGGCCCCGATCAGCGTGTCACCGTCACGACCGACCTCCTGCGCGGCGGGGTCCGCCCACGGGCGGTACTCGTACTCGTTCGGATCGTCGAGAAGCAACTCCCCCGTGGCGGGGTTGATGCCCACGAACGGCACGACGATGAACGCCAGGACGACCGCGACGACCGACCCCGCGAGGAACGTGATCGTCGAGAAGCGCCGGATCCGGGCATCCGCGGTCGTCATGGCGTCCCCTCCGGGGTCGGGGTCGGCGCGGATCCGGCGTCGGTCGGGAACTCGATCCGCCAGGCCGTGTCGTGCCAGGACTCGATGTAGAAGAGGACGAGCGGCGCGTCGCGCCAGGCGATCGACCGGTCGAACGGCGAATCCTCGGTGAGCGGTCGTTCGCTGCCGTGGGCGGTCACGGCCTGGATCGAGAGGTTGTCACCGCCGCGTGCGCTCACGCGCGCCGTCGTCGCGCCGCCGTCGTGGGTGAACATGAGGGTCTGAGAGCTCGAGAGGACGTCGTCGGCCCGCAGTCCCCGGTCGAAGCGCAACGACGCCTCCCACGGCTCGTCGCCGGAGCCGTCGATCCACAGTTCGACGTCGGGCTGCTCGACGAGGATGACGATCTGACCGTCCCACAGCGTCGAGAAGCGGGGCGGCTCACCACCCTCGCCCTCCGTGACGATGCGGCCATCGGCACCCGTGACCCAGACGGCGCTGACGCGGGTGTCTTCCGCGGGGGTGAGGACGATCGGGGTGTCGACGTCGAGACCCGTCAGCCGGATGACGGCGCCGTCCGGGCCGCGGTACGTGTCGGCGTCGCTCTCGTCCGCGACGACGGGATCAGGGTTCGTCCAGGGCGAGAGGGCGTAGTCGCCGCCACCCCCGCCGGCCCCGATCCGATCGAGCTCGAAGTCGCCGGCATCCGCGTACGCGAGACCGATGATGGCGGCGACCACGAGGCCGAGGGTCGAGACGAGCACGGTGAAGCCGTCGAGGTTCGGGCCCACGGACCTGCCCGCCCTCGTCCGTCCGCCCGCGCTCATGAACCCCTCCGAGCCGACACGTTACCGGGCCGCCGGATCACGCCGGAAAGGCTAGGAGGGCCGTCGGTGCCGGTGCTATTGTCCGGTGCCGCACGCGGCCCGGGACACCCGTCCGCTCGTCGATCGCGAGCGAGACGATCTCGTCGGCACGCTGACCCGCGACCAGCACGGTGTCACGGGCGACGACGTGGTGGCGTGGCCAGACGGTGCCGCACTCGGCGAGCGCGACGGGCTGCAGCATCTCGCCGCCGCCGCGCACCCGGACGGTCGCGATGGTGTCGCTCCCGCGCAGCCCCGCATAGAGGAACACGCCGTCCCGCGACATCGCGAGCTCGGCCCCGGCATCCCCCGGGTAGGCGCCGAGCTGCGCGCCGCCGACGAGCCGCCAGGCTCCGGATGCGTCGGGGGCCAGGGCGAACACCTCGCCGGAGTGCTCGGTCACGACGTAGAGGTGCCCGCTCAGATGCGGGCGCAGGTGCCGAGGCCCCGTCCCCGCCGGCAGGTCGAGGCGCTGTATCTCGCGGCCGCCGCGCCAGAAGCGCACGAGGTCGAGGCCGGTGTCGGTCGTCGCGACCAGTCCGCCGGGGAGGGATGCCGCCTGGTGCGCGTGCGAGGGTCGCGCCGACGAGTCGGGTGCAGCGTCGGGCTCGGGCTCGGTCTCGTCGGCGTAGGGCACGACGTTCGCGTACTCCGCGCCGACGGCTGCACGCAGGGCCCGAGCCGCCGCGGCGAGATCGGATGCCGGGTCGCCCGCGGCGGCATCCGTCCACCGTCGCGCGGCGCCGGGTCGCCCGTCGGCCGCCAGCGCGACCCGCACGACACCGCCGTCGCCGTAGCAGGAGACGATCAGCGCGTCCTCGAGCGCGAGGACGTGGCAGGGACTCTCGCCGACGGCCACCTCGGCACCGAGCGGAGCGTAGGCGGTGTCACCCGTGCGCCGGTAGGCGCGCACGGTGCCCCGGCCCTCGAGCGCCGCGTACACGACGTCGAGGGACGGATGCCGCGCGATCCACGACGGCGATTCCGCCGCGACGACGTCAGGGCCCACCCCGAGCGGACCGCTCGCGAGCGGGGAGTCGGGGCCACCGGCATCCAGCAGTCCGATGCCCGTCGCCGACCCGCCCATGTCGGCGGAGTACCCGCCGAGCAGGAACCGCACGGGTCAGTCGAGCAGGTCGTGGCGCACGATGACCGCGTCGCGCGCGGCGCCGACGCCGATCACCGAGATGCGCGTGCCGCTCATCTTCTCGAGCGCGAGCACGTAGTCCTGCGCGGTCTGCGGCAGGTCCTCGAAGGTGCGGGCCGTCGAGATGTCCTCGTCCCAGCCGGGGAAGTTCTCGAGGATCGGCGTCGCGTGGTGGAAGTCGGTCTGGTTGACCGGCACCTCGTCGAACCGCTCGCCGTCGACGTCGTAGGCGACGCAGACGGGGATCTGCTTCAGCCCGGTGAGGATGTCGAGCTTGGTGAGCACGAGGTCGGTGATGCCGTTGATCCGCGTCGCGTACCGCGTGATCGGGGCGTCGTACCAGCCGACGCGGCGCGGACGGCCGGTCGTCGTGCCGAACTCGAAGCCGCGTGAGCGCAGGAAGTCGCCGTTCTCGTCGAAGAGCTCGGTCGGGAAGGGACCGGAGCCGACACGGGTCGTGTACGCCTTCACGATGCCGACGATGCGGTCGAGGCGGTTCGGACCGACACCCGAGCCGGTCGAGGCGCCGCCTGCCGTGGCGGACGACGACGTGACGAACGGGTACGTGCCGTGATCGATGTCGAGCATCGTGGCCTGGCCGCCCTCGAAGACGACGACGTCACCGGCATCCAGCGCCTTGCTGAGCATCAGCCCGGTGTCGGCGACCATCGGGCGCAGGCGCTCGGCGTACGAGAGCAGATCCTCGACGACCTCGTCGACCGTGATGGCGCGACGGTTGAAGACCTTCACCAGCAGGTGGTTCTTCTGATCGAGCGCGCCTTCGACCTTCTGGCGCAGGATGTTCTCGTCGAAGAGGTCCTGCACGCGGATGCCGGTGCGGTTGATCTTGTCGGCGTAGGTCGGGCCGATGCCGCGACCGGTCGTGCCGATCATCTTCTTGCCGAGGAATCGCTCGGTCACCTTGTCGAGGGTGCGGTGGTACTGCGTGATGATGTGCGCACTCGCGCTGACCTTGAGCCGCGAGACGTCGAGGCCGCGGGCCTGCAGGGCGCCGAGCTCGGCGAAGAGCACCTCGAGGTCGATGACGACGCCGTTGCCGATGACGGCGTTGACGCCGGGCGACAGGATGCCGCTGGGCAGCAGGTGCAGGGCGTACTTCTCGTCGCCGATCACCACGGTGTGGCCGGCGTTGTTGCCGCCGTTGAACTTGACGACCCAGTCGGTGCGCTCACCCAGGAGGTCGGTGGCTTTGCCCTTGCCCTCGTCTCCCCATTGAACTCCGACGATCACGATGCCTGGCATGGGCTCTCCCCCGTTTATCGGACGGTTACACCCCATCCTATCGGGCCGGGTGTCGGGAGCCGACGGAGGGTGGCGGATACTCTGTCTGTCAGAGTATGGTCGCCCCATGACGCAGGAGATGCGGGAACCGACGTTCCTCATGCTGACGGCTCTGGCCGACGGCCCCAAGCACGGCTACGCGCTGATCGAAGAGGTCGACCGCGTCTCCCGCGGCCACGTCCGCCTGAAGGTCGCGACCCTCTACGCGGCCCTCGACCGCCTCGAGAAGGAGGGCACGATCCGCATCGCCCGAGAGGAGCGGGTGCAGGGGCGCGTCCGCCGGTACGTGGAACTCACCCCCGACGGGGTCGATCTGCTCGCCGAGGAGGTCGCCCGACGCGAGGTGACCGTGGCCGAAGCCCGACGCCGCCTCGCGCTGCGCCCGGCGTTCGGAGGCGCCCTGTGACCACGATCGATGACACCCCCTGGCGCCGCGCGCTCCGCGCGTACCCCTCCTCGTGGCGCGAACGGCACGGCGAGGCCATGCTCGGCACGCTGCTCGACGAAGCCGAGGCGCAGGGACGAGACGAACCCTCCCGCGGCGAGCGCATCGCGCTGATGCGGAGCGGCCTCGCCGTTCGCATCCTGGGGTGGATACCGCACCCCGCCCGCGAAGCCCTCGCCACGGCATCCGCGGCCACCGGGTTCGCCCTCGCCGTGATGTTCGCCGTGTTCAGCGGGTTCGGCGAACGCGTGGATTGGCGCCTCCCCGCCGAGGGACAGAACCTCGACCTGCAGGCGAGCCCGGGACTCGTGCCCGCCGGGCTGTGGGTGATCGCGTTCGTCCTGATCCTGTGCGGCGCCGCGCGGGCGGCGCGCATCGCCCTCGCGGCCACGGCCGTGGCCGGCGTCGGGGCGTTCGTCTACGCCCAGCTCGACCCGCTCGCCGGTCCCCGCGCGATCACGACGGTGACGATGACGGTCTTCGCCCTCCTCGCCATACTCACCCCCGTCCGGGCGCGCCTCGCGGCAGCTGCGACCGCGGCGATGACGACCGGCATCCTCGTCTTCTTCCACCTCTTCTTCGAGGTGCCGCCCGGCAGCCCGTCGGACGCGATCTGGCTGCGGGTCCTGACGGAGGAGTTCACCGGCTTCGTGGCAGGTGCCGTCTGGGTGCTCGCGCTCCTGGCGGCGATCGTGCGTGCTCGCGCCGTCGCCCGCTGCATCGGCGCCGCCGCGACGGTGTGGACGATCGTGTGGCTGATCCGGCTGACGATGTGGGACGTCGTCACCGGGATGCTGGGCCTCGCCGCTGTCCTCGCCGTCGTCGCCATCGGGGCCGGGATCTTCCGCGCGGGAGCCCGATGGGGACGCGGAACGCACCCGCGGGAAGGCGCCGCCTGAGGCGGCGCGGCGCGCGCTAGGGTTCGGTCATGCGTACCCGAACGTGGCCGACGGTGTGGTCGGCGCTGAGGCTCGTCGCGGCGGCCACCATCACGGTCGCCGTCGTGGCCCAATTCATCACGACCGTCCGCACCGCGATCTCGCAGGACCGCGACGTCGCGACGACGATCGCCAACTTCTTCAGCTTCTTCACGATCCTGTCGAACATCGTCGGGGCCCTCGCCCTGTTGGCCGCTGTCGTCTGGTTCTGGATGCGGCCGCACCACGAGCAGCGCGAGCCGGCGGGGGTCGCGCTCGGACTCGCCGCCGCGACGAGCTACCTGTTCATCACGGGCGTCGTCTACAACCTGCTGCTGCGCGGCTATCCGACGTCGGATGATCACGTCGCCTGGGCGAACGAGATCGTGCACGTCGTCGCACCGCTGTTCCTGCTGCTCGACCTGTTCCTCGCCCCCACCCGTCGGGCCCTTCCGTGGCGCGCGGTGATCGCGATCCTCGCCGTCCCGATCGCCTGGATCGGGTACACGCTCGTGCGCGGACCCCTTGTGGTCGACCCGACCGACGGGGTGGCGTTCTGGTACCCCTATCCCTTCCTCGACCCGAACGGGATCAACGGGTGGGGCGGGGTCGGCGCGTACGTCGTCGGGATCGCGACCGCGTTCGTCGTCGTCGGTTCGCTCGTCGTCGGGGTCGGGCGCCTGCGCACCCGCGCGGCTCGCGTCCCCGCCCCGGTCTGAGCCGACGCTCAGCGGCGGGACGACTCCCGCACGATCAGGTGCGTGGGGAGCGGAGTGTCCTCGGTGAGGCCGTCGGGCTCTTCGACGGCGAGGAGCACCTTCTGCATCATCAGCTCGCCGAGGGCGCGGAAGTCCTGCCGCACCGTCGTCAGCGGCGGCGAGAGGTAGGCCGCCTCGGGCACGTCGTCGAAGCCCACGACGGCGACGTCCTCCGGCACCTGCAGCCCTCGCGCGCGAAGGGCGGAGAGCAGGCCGATCGCCATGTGATCGTTGCCCGCGAAGACCGCATCCCCTCGGGCGACGTCGAGGGTCCGGCCGATCTCGGCACCGCTGGCCGCCGTCCAGTCGCCGTGCGGCGGCTCCGCGACCGCGAGCTGACGCGCCGCGAGCTCGTCGCGCCAGCCTCGGATGCGTTCGATCGCGTCGGGATTGCGGGGCGGGCCCGCGATGTGAAGGATGCGGCGGTGCCCCAGCTCCGCGAGGTGCCGGACGGCCGCCCGCGCCCCCCGGTACTGGTCGATGGACACGAGCTGCGGGTGACGCCGCTGGGTCGCCGCCGCGGCGACCATCGGCACACCGAGGTCGAGCCCGCGCACGACCTCGAGGACGCCCAGGTCCGTCACGACCAGGACGATCGCGTCGACGCGCTGGCGGAGCAGTCCCTCGACGACCGAGCGGATGCTGGCGGCATCCGTGTCGGGCGCGGTCACCGAGTCGACGGAGTACCGCTCCACGCGGGCGGCGACGTTGAAGTGCATGGCTATGGACGTCGGCCCGAAATCCGCGGTGCCGGGGGTGATGAGGCCGATCGTTCGCGTGCGCTTGGTGACGAGCGCGCGGGCGGCCGGCGACGGGCTGTAGCGCAGCTGCGCCATCGCCTGCTCGACCCGGGCCCGCGTCGCGGGGCGCACGTTCGGCAGGTCGTTGAGGACCCGCGACACCGTCTGGTGCGAGACCCCCGCCAGGCGCGCGACGTCGAAGATGTTCGCGGACTTCGCGCCGCGCTCGTCGCTCACGACTCGTCCTCGGGGCGGGCGACGAGCGCGAGCAGCGAGTCCACGGTCAACGAGTCGGCCGGGATCGTGTCGACGAGGCGGCCCGCGCGCATGACGGCGATGCGGTTCGAGACGCGCAGCACCTCTTCGAGCTCGGCCGAGATGAACAGCACCGACAGTCCGTTGTCGGCGAGGTCGGCGACGAGCCGCTGGATCTCGACCTTCGCTCCGACGTCGATGCCGCGGGTCGGCTCGTCGAGCACCAGGACGCGCGGTGACAGGGCGAGCAGCCGAGCGAGCAGCACCTTCTGCTGGTTGCCGCCCGACAGCGTGCCGGCCGGCCGGTCGGGGTCGGCGGGGCGGATGTCGAGAGCCTCGATCCAGCTCATCGCGAGCTCCCGGCGGCGCGCGTTGCCGAGCCGGTGCAGGATGCCGCGATCGGCCTGCAGCGCGAGGGTGATGTTGTCCTGCACGCTGAGCTCGCCGATGATCCCCTCGGTCCGGCGGTTCTCGGACGAGTAGACGATGCCCTGACCGATCGCCCGGCGCGGGGTCGGCAGGTGGGCGGGAGCACCACGGACCTCGAGGACACCGGCATCCGGTCGGTCCACGCCCGTGAGGGCACGCGCCAGTTCGCTGCGGCCCGACCCGAGCAGCCCCGCGAGCCCGACGACCTCGCCCTCGCCGATCGACACGGTCGCGTCGGTGAGCCCGGTACCCGAGGCGAGTCCCCGTCCGGCGAGCGCGACGGGGACGGATGCCGCGGCATCCTCCCTCTGGTGGACGTCCATCTCGTCGGCACCGCGACCCAGCATCTTCTCGACGAGGTCGATGCGCAGGAGCTCGGCGGGGACGTACTCGCCGATGAGGCGCCCGCCGCGGAGGACCGTGATGCGGTCGCAGATCTCGTAGACCTGGTCGAGGAAGTGCGAGACGAACAGCACCGCGACCCCGCGCACGGTCAGCTCGCGGATGACGCGGAAGAGCTCGGCGACCTCATCGAGGTCGAGGCTCGAGGTCGGTTCGTCGAGCACGACGACACGCGCGTCGACCGAGATCGCGCGGGCGATCGCGACGAGCTGCTGCACGGCGAGCGAATGACCTGACAGGCGCGTCCGCGGGTCGATGTCGAGTCCGAGGCCCTCGAGGATCGCCCCCGCTCGGCGATGGGTCTCACGCCAGTCGATCGCTCCGAAGCGTCGACTCTCGCGCCCCAGCAGCACGTTCTCGCCGACCGACAGGTTCGGGAGCAGATCGATCTCCTGGTAGACCGCGCTGATCCCGGCCGCGAGGGCATCGGCGGGCGAGGCGAAGTGGACCGGCTCTCCGCTGACGCGGATCGTCCCGGCGTCCGGGCGGAGCGCCCCCGTGATCGCTTTGATGAGCGTCGACTTGCCCGCCCCGTTCTCGCCCATGAGCGAGTGGACCTCGCCCGGCAGCAGCCGGAAGTCGACGGCGTCGAGCACCGTCTCGGCGCCGAAGCGAACGGTCGCGCCGGTCACTTCCACGACCGGCGCGACCGCTGCTTCGCGCGCATCCATACGGACCATCATGCCCGCGGTGAGCCTCCCCCGAGGTTCACGCCTGACATCACCGTGACGTTCGCGCCGTCCGCGCGACCAGCAGGCGCTGCACGACCACGAAGACGAGCAGCAGCGCGCCGATCGTGATGCGCGTCCAGGACTGGTCGACGCCGAGGAACGAGATCGCCGTCTTGATGGTGCCGTAGACGAACACGCCGATCATCGAGCCGAGCACGAACCCGCTGCCGCCCGTGAGCAGCGTGCCGCCGATCACCACCGCGGCGATGGTGTCGAGCTCGGTCCCGATGCCGTTCAGCGGGTAGGACGCCCCGGTGTACGCCGTGAAGACGACACCCGCGAGCCCCGCACACACCCCGCTGATGACGTACGCCAGCAGCTTCGTCCGCACGACCGGCAGGCCCATGAGGCGTGCCGACTGCTCGTTGCCGCCGATCGCGTAGATCGTGCGCCCGAACCGCGTGAACTGCAGGATCAGGATGCCGACGACCACCACGACGAGCGCGAGGATGCCCGTCGGGGTGAGGTAGAAGCTGCCGGGGCCGCCCTGCATGCGGGTCGACTGGAGCCACAGGATCGCGGGCTCCTCGACGCGGATCGACGAGAGGCTCACCATGAACGCGAGCCCCCGCGCCGCGAACATCGCCGCGAGCGAGGCGATGAACGGCTGCACCCCGAAGTACTGCACGAGCACCCCGACGAACAGTCCCATCAGCGCACCGAGGACGAGCATGACCGGGATGACGATCGCGACCGGTGTGCCCTGGCTCAGCATGCTCGCCCCCAGCATCCCGGTGAACGCCATGACCGCGCCGACCGACAGGTCGATGCCGCCGGTGAGGATGACGAAGGTCATGCCGACCGCGAGGATCAGCAGGTACGCGTTGTCGAGCAGGAGCGCCGACAGCACACGCGGCGTGACGAAGTTGCCGAAGTAGGCCTGCGCCCCGATGAGCATCGCGACGAGGATGACGACGGCGGCGAACACGGGCACCCACGAGGCGTGCCGGCTGCGGAAGCGCTGGATCGTGTCGGCGAACCCGCCGGTGCGACCGAGGTCTGCGGTGACGGCGCTCACGAGGCCACCTCCACGGTGCGACGGCCGCCGCCTCGGACGGCATCGACCCCCTTCGCGACCAGCGACCGCGTTCGCGGGGACTGGACGAGCACGACGATGACGACGACGATCGCGAGGAACAGCGGGCTGACCGCCGGCGGGACGCCGAGGAAGGTGATCGTCGACTTCAGCGTCTGGATCGTGAAGACGCCGACGACGGTGCCCGCGATCGTGAACTTGCCGCCCATGAGGCTCGTCCCGCCGAGGACGACGGCGAGGATCGCGTCGAGCTCGATGTAGAGGCCGGCCGCGTTGGCGTCGGCCGCCATGATGTTCGACGAATAGAGGATGCCGGCGAATCCGGCGAGCAGGCCGCTCGCCGCGTACGCGCCCCAGATGATGCCGCGCGAACGCACGCCCGCGAGGCGGCTGGCCTCGGGGTTGATGCCGACGGCCTCGGTGAGGACGCCGAGCGCGGTGCGACGCTGCAGCACCGCGACGATGACGATCGCGACGACCGAGACGTAGAAGGCGAACGGCAGGCCCACCAGGTAGCCCTGCGCCATGAAGCGGTACGGCGCGCTCGTGATGGTCGTGATGAAGCCGCCCGTGATGAGGAGGGCGACACCGCGACCGGCGAGCATGAGCACGAGGGTCGCGATGATCGGCTGGACGCCGACGACCGCGACGAGGAAGCCGTTCCACGCCCCCAGCAACAGCGCCACGAAGACGGCGAGCGCGATCGCGATGAGCACGGTCGACAGGTCCCCCGGCGACGAGGAGTTCGAGATGACGGTCAGGGCCACCGCCCCCGAGACCGCCATGATGGCGCCCACCGAGAGGTCGATGCCGCGCGTCGCGATCACGAGCGTCATGCCGAGCGCGACGAGCATGAGCGGTGCGCTGTTGCGCAGGATGTCGAGCAGCGGGCCGTACAGCTGACCGTTCTGCACCGTGATCGAGATGAAGGACGGCCGCGCGATCGTGTTGACGATGACGAGCACGAGCAGTGCCACGATCGGCCAGACGAGGCGGTGCGCCAGGAAGCGCTTGAGGGTCGGGTTCATGCCGCTGTCTCCGGGTTGAGGCGAGACGACGTCGTCTCGCCGGACTCTTGCGCGATGAGGGCGACCAGATCGTCGACCGTCACGTCGGTGGCGTCCAGTTCGCCGATCTTAGAACGGTCGCGCAGCACCACGATGCGCTGGGCGATGCGGACCACCTCCTCGAGCTCCGAGGAGATGAAGACGACCGAGAGGCCTTCGGCCGCCAGCTCGGTGACCTTGCGCTGGATGTCGGCCTTGGCGCCGACGTCGATGCCGCGCGTCGGCTCGTCGAGGATGATCAGCTGCGGCGCGGTGGCGAGCCACCGGGCGAGCAGCACCTTCTGCTGGTTGCCGCCCGAGAGGTTGCGCACGAGCGCGTTCGGGTCGGCGGGGCGGACGCCGAGCGCCGAGATGTACTCGGCGACGATGGCGTCCCGCTCGGTGCGGCCGATGGGACGCATGGCGCCCCGCTTGGCCTGGATGCCGAGCACGATGTTCTCGGCCACGGTGAGGTCGGCGATGATCCCCTCGGCGCGACGGTCCTCGCTCGAGAAGGCGATGCGCTTGTCGATCGCGTTCCGCGGGTTCGTGATGCGCGCGGCATCCCCCCGCACTTCGTGCGTACCGGCGTCGGCGCGGTCGGCGCCGTAGACGAGGCGGACGAGTTCGCTGCGGCCGGAGCCCAGCAGACCCGCGATGCCGACGACCTCGCCCTCATACACCTCCATGTCGACGGGTTCGATGACGTTCTTGCGGCCGAGGCCCGCCACCCGCAGGACCGGTGTCGCGGTGCGGTCGATCTCGCGCTCGGACGCGCGCGAGAGAGCCTCGAGTTCGTCGAGCTGGCGGCCGATCATCTTCGCGATGAGTTCGCCGCGCGGCAGCTCGGCCGGCAGGTACTCCCCCACCAGCTGCCCGTTGCGGAGGACCGTGAGGCGGTCGGAGATCTCGTAGACCTGGTCGAGGAAGTGCGTGACGAAGAGGATGGCGACGCCGCGGTCACGGAGACCCCGGACGACGGTGAAGAGCTGCTCGACCTCGCTGCGGTCGAGGCTCGAGGTCGGCTCGTCGAGGACGAGCACGCGGGCGTCGGCGACCGTCGCGCGGCTGATGGCGACGAGCTGCTGCACCGCGATGGAGTGCGACGACAGGGCCGAGCGCGGGTCGATGTCGAGCCCGAGGGCCGCGAGGTAGCGCGTCGCCTCGCGGTGGGTCGCGCGCCAGTCGATGAAGCCGGCCCGCCGCACCTCGCGGCCCAGCATGACGTTCTCACCGACCGACAGGTTCGTGCAGAGGTTGACCTCCTGGTAGACCGTGGAGATCCCGGATGCCTCTGCGTCGGCGGTCGAGCGGAAGACGCGCTGCTCGCCGGCGACCTCGATCGTCCCGCCGTTGATGGCGTAGACGCCCGTGAGCGCTTTGATGAGCGTCGATTTGCCGGCGCCGTTCTCGCCCATGAGGGTGTGGACCTCGCCGGCGCGGAGCGTCAGATCGACCCGGTCCAGCGCGAGGACCCCGGGGAACCGGATGGTGACGTCCCGCATCCGCACGACCTCGTCGTGCTGCGGGGCGGTGGCCGGCGAGGCCGGCGTGGCTGCGACATCGACCATGAGGCGCGCCTTTCCGTGATGACCGCCGGGGACCGGAATCCGGTCCCCGGCGGTGGTTCGGTGATCGTTGAGGATCGTGAGGGTGGCGATCGATCAGTAGGGGCGGGAGTCGAGGACCTCGGCGGCCTGCTCCTGCGTGAACGACTGGTCTTCGACGATCGTGCGCTTCTCGACCGACTTGCCGTCGACGACGGACTTGACGAGGTCGGCGGCCTTCTCTCCCAGGAGGGGGTTGCACTCGACGATGAAGTTGAACTCGCCGTTCGCCAGGGCGGTCATGCCGTCCTTCACCGCGTCGATGGTGACGATCTGGATGTCCTTGCCGGGGGTCAGACCCGCCGCCTTGATGGCGTCGAGAGCACCCAGGCCCATGTCGTCGTTGTGCGCGAAGAGGACGTTGATGTCCTTGCCGTACTTCTGGAGGTAGCCCTCCATGACCTTCTTGCCGCCGTCACGGGTGAAGTCACCCGTCTGCGAGTCGAGCACCTTCACGTCCGTGCCCTTGATGGCCTCGTCGAAGCCGGTGGCACGGTCGAGCGCGGCGGACGAACCCGTCGTGCCCTCGAGGACGACCAGGTTCGCGCCCTTGCCGTCGAAGTTCTCCTTGACCCACTCGCCCGCGGTGCGACCCTCCTGCTCGAAGTCAAGACCGACCCACGAGGCGTAGAGGTCGTCACTCGCCGAGACCGTGCGGTCTTCGAGGATCACCGGGATGCCGGCATCCTTCGCTTCCTTCAGGACGTCGTCCCAGCCGTCGACCGTGATGGGCGCGATGACGATGGCGTCGACGCCCTGGTTGATGAAGTTGCGGACGGCGGAGATCTGCGCCTCCTGCTTGTTGTCCGCCGCGTTGAACGTCAGCTTGAACCCGTTCTCCTCCGAGAACGCCTTCTTCATCGACTCGGTGTTGGCTGCGCGCCATCCGGACTCGGAACCGGTCTGTGCGAACCCGACCGTGATCAGGTCGCCGCCACCCCCGTTGCCCCCTGCGCCGGGTGCGCCGTTGCCCGCGCATCCGGTGACGACGAGTGCCAGTGCCCCCAGCATGGCCGCTGCTGCGAAAGCAGTCTTCTTCATCCCAAAACCTCCTTGTTCGGGTCCGGCTGACCGCCGGTGTTCCGGGCCGCCGTGGCCTCCGGTTGCTCGAATGTTAGCCTTCACATTTCTCGCGGCGCTAGATTGTGAGCGATAACATTTGCGTAACGCGGGTGCCACCACCGAAGGACATCCACGTCCCCCTCCGTCGCCCGCCTCCATGGATGTGAGCACTCACATCCGCCGTCGAGCGAACGGCGGAGATCCCGGCCGCCGCGCCGGGCCCCGACATCCGCCCCACGGCGCGTCGGGCGGATCTCCGCCACACGGTCCCCCGCGTAACCGCGCCGATCGCAGCACGGCCCCCTCGATAGGATGGGGACCATGTCGAAGGTCCTTCAGTCCCTGCCCGTCGGCGAGCGCGTCGGCATCGCCTTCTCGGGGGGTCTCGACACCTCGGTCGCCGTCGCCTGGATGCGCGACAAGGGCGCCGTCCCCTTCACCTACACCGGCGACCTCGGTCAGTACGACGAGGACGACATCGCGTCGATCCCCGGCCGCGCCCTGCAGTACGGCGCCGAGGGCTCCCGCCTCATCGACTGCAAGCCGATGATGGTCGAGGAGGGCCTCGTCGCCCTCTCGTGCGGCGCCTTCCACATCCGCTCGGGCGGACGCACCTACTTCAACACCACCCCCATCGGCCGTGCCGTCACCGGCACGATGCTCGTCCGGGCCATGAAGGAGGACGGCGTCGACATCTGGGGCGACGGCTCCACCTACAAGGGCAACGACATCGAGCGGTTCTACCGCTACGGGCTGCTCGCCAACCCCGCCCTGCGCATCTACAAGCCGTGGCTGGATGCCGACTTCGTCACCGAGCTGGGCGGCCGCACCGAGATGAGCGAGTGGCTCGTCGCACACGGCTTCCCGTACCGCGACTCGGTCGAGAAGGCGTACTCCACCGATGCGAACATCTGGGGCGCGACCCACGAGGCCAAGACCCTCGAGCACCTCGACGTGTCGCTCGAGATCGTCGAACCCATCATGGGCGTGCGCTTCTGGGACCCGGCCGTCGAGATCGAGACCGAGGACGTCTCGGTCACCTTCGAAGCCGGTCGCCCCGTCGCGATCAACGGTGTCGAGTACTCGGATGCCGTGGCCCTGGTCATGGCCGCGAACGAGATCGGCGGTCGCCACGGCCTCGGCATGAGCGACCAGATCGAGAACCGCATCATCGAGGCGAAGTCCCGCGGCATCTACGAGGCGCCGGGCATGGCGCTGCTGTTCATCGCGTACGAGCGCCTGGTCAACGGCATCCTCAACGAGGACACCCTCGCGACCTACCACGAGCAGGGTCGGCGCCTGGGGCGCCTCATGTACGAGGGCCGCTGGCTCGAGCCGCAGTCGTTCATGCTGCGCGAGTCGATCCAGCGCTGGGTCGGCTCCGCCATCAGCGGCACCGTGACCCTGCGCCTGCGCCGCGGCGAGGACTACACGATCCTGAACACCGAGAGCCGCAACCTCTCGTACTCCCCCGAGAAGCTCTCGATGGAGCGCGTCGGCGACGCCGCCTTCGGTCCTACCGACCGCATCGGCCAGCTCACGATGCGCAACCTCGACATCGCCGACTCCCGGGCCCGCCTCGAGCACTTCGTGTCGCTCGGCATGATCGGCGGCGCGACCGCCGAGCTCGTCGGCGAGCTCGAGCAGGGCGGCGCTGCGGCCATCACGGGGAACACCGGTGAGGTCGACGAGCTGGCGGGTGCCATCGACGAGTCGGGCGACTCGGCATCCTTCGACTTCGGCGCCGACTGAGAGGTCGCTGAATCAAGTTGCACACGACTGTGCAACTTCGTACGATCGTGGGGTGACCACGACCGCATCGCCGCGTCGTCCGCGAAAGGATGCCGCGTCGAACCGCGCCGACATCCTCGCGGCGGCGGCGGCCACCATCGCCCGCGACCCCCACGCCCCGATCGACGCCATCGCGCGCGCCGCAGGGCTCAGCCGACGCGCGCTCTACGGGCACTTCGACGACCGTGACGCGCTGCTGCGCGCCATGATCCTCGGCGGCGCGGAGCGGTTCAACGCCCTCGCCGACGGCGTCGACGACAGCGGTCCCGCCCCTCTCGCCCTCGCCCGCCTCGCCCTGGCGCTCTGGGACGGCGCAGCCGACGTGCAGTTCGCCGCGACCGTCGCCCTTGACGACTCGCACATCGAGGAGACCGCCGCGGTGCTGACCCCCGTCCGCCGCCGGGTGCTCGCGATCGTCACGCGGGGGCGCGACGAAGGCACGATCCGCACCGACATGCCCGCGGCAACGGTCGCCCGGCTCGTCGAAGAGGCGGCGCGCACCGTCATCACCCGGCTCGACACCGGTCGCCCCGAAGCCGCCTCGGTCGCGGTGCGGACGATCCTCGGGGTCGCCGGTCTCGGCTGGCGCGAAGCCGACGAGGTGCTGGAAGGAGCCCGCGCATGAAGATCGTGCTCGACGACGTCTCGAAGGGACGCAACGGCGGCGTCCTGCCGGCGACCCGGCTCGCCTTCGCCTCCGGTCGCGTCACCCTCACCACCGCCGAGACCGAGCAGCGCCCATCCGTGCTCGGTCTCATCGCGAGCGGCCGCATGCGCCCCGCCACCGGTACCGTCACGATCGACGGCCGCCGCAGCCCTCGCAGGATGCGGAAGGTCGTGGCACTCGTCGACGCCCCCGACGTCAACGACCCGGCTCCCGACATCGCCGTCGTCGGCGTGGTGGAGGAAGAGCTGATGTTCGCCGGGCGCCGTGCCGATCCGCTCTCGGCGCGCCGGTGGCTCGACGACCACGGCTGGCGGACGCTCGCCCGCACCCCGATCGGACAGCTAGAGGCGGACGACCGCATCCGGATGCTGCTCGAACTCGCCGCCCTGCGCCGCGGGATCGAGGCGCTCGTCCTCGTCTCGCCCGACCGTCACGGCGGCGACCCGCGGCACTGGCAGCGCATCGCCGAGGACTTCGCCGCGCGCGGCTTCGCGGTCCTGGTCATCGCCGGCACCGCCGCGGCGACCGCGCTCGACGCAGAACCGCCGGCCCCCCGCGGCCGCGTCGGCAGGCCGCGCATCCGGCCCACGTCGGCGCTGCGCCGCCGGCGACGCCCCCTCACTGGCACGTCTACCGAAGGCATCCTCTCGTGAAGATCCCCGCTCTGTTCGCGGCCGAGCTGCGCCGCCTCACCTCGACGCGCATGCGGGTCATCGCACTGATCGCGCTCATCCTCGTGCCCGTCCTCTACGGCGGCCTGTACCTGTGGGCGAACCAGGACCCGTACGGAAACCTGTCGGAGGTGCCGGTCGCCCTCGTCGTGCAGGACGACGGCGCCTCGCTCAACGGCGCCGACCGCAACCTCGGCGACGAGGTCGCCGACTCGTTGATCGAGGACGGCAGCTTCGACTGGCATGAGGTGGATGCCGCCGGTGCCCACCGGGGCCTCGACGACGGTACGTTCGACTTCGCCGTCACACTGCCCGCCGACTTCACCTCCGGCGTCGCCTCCATCTCGTCGAAGGACCCGCGTCAGGCCGAGATCGACCTGACGACGAACGACGCCAACAACTACCTCGCCTCGACCATCGGGTCGCAGGCGGTCCAGCGGATCCGGACCACCGTCACGGAGAAGGTGGTCCGCGAGGCCGGCCTGACCATGCTCGACGCCCTGAACACCGTTCGCGTCAAGCTCATCGACGCCGCCGACGGCGCGGGAAAGCTCACCGACGGGCTCGGAAGCGCCGGCGACGGCGCCGACACCCTCGCCGACGGCGCCGGGACCCTCGCCGCGGGGACGTCGAAGCTCCGCACGGGCGCCGCGTCGCTCGCGTCGGGCGTCGACACGCTCTCGAGCGGCCTCTCCTCGCTCACGTCGGGCGCCGAGCAGGTCTCCGGAGGCACGGCGAAGCTGCGCAGTGTCGCCGACCGCGTGGGATCGGCCGCCGACCGCGTCTCGTCCGCCGTGCCGACCGTGCGCACGGACCTCACGGCCGCCCTGAAGAAGCGCGGGCTCGACGACGCGCAGATCGCGGACGTCCTCGAGGTCGTCGATCCGATCGGCACGCGGGTGGGTGAACTCGACTCCCGCGTCCAGCAGGCCGTCGCCCAGATCGACGCGCTCGACAACGGCGCCGCCCAGGTCGCCCGCGGCAGCGCGAAGCTCGCCGCCGGTGCCGCCACCGCGGCGACCGGAGCGCACACGCTCGCCGACGGCGTCGCGAGCGCCGACAGCGGTGCCCACAAGCTCGACGACGGGGCGCACACCCTGGCGACCGGCATCCACAAACTCGACGACGGCGCCGCCACGCTGCGCGACGCCCTCCGCGCGGGTGCCGAGAAGCTCCCCGACGACAGCGCCGACACCCGCAGGGCGCAGGCCGCGACGCTCTCCGACCCGGTCGGGATCGCCGAGGACTCCCTCACCCAGGCGCAGAATTACGGCGCCGGTCTCGCGCCCTTCTTCGCCGCCCTCGCCGGCTGGATCGGCATCTACGCGCTCTTCCTCATCGTGAAGCCGATCTCGAAGCGGGCGGTCACGGCGCTCCGCTCCCCCATCCGCGTCACCCTCGCCGGCTGGCTGACGCCGGCCGCCCTCGGCGCGGTGCAGATGGTGTCGCTGTTCGGCGTGCTCTCGATCGCCCTGGGGTTCTCGTTCACGCATCCGCTGCCGACCCTCGGCATCCTGCTGCTCGCCTCGGCGACGTTCGCGGCGATCATCCTCGCGCTCAACGTCTGGCTGGGGTCGGTCGGCCAGTTCGTCGGACTCGTCCTCATGGTGCTGCAGCTCGTCACGGCCGGCGGCACGTTCCCGTGGCAGACGCTGCCGGCACCGCTCGCGGCGCTCCACCACGTGCTGCCGATGGGGTTCGTCGTCGACGCGATGCGGCAGGTGATGTACGGCGGTGTCGCCGGCAGGGCATGGACGGATGCCGCGGTCCTCGCGACGTGGCTGGTCGGCGCGCTGCTGGTCGCCATGGCCGGCGTGACCCGGATGACGTTCCGGCGCACCATGCGCGACCTGCAGCCGAGCCTCATCGGCTGAGGGTCAGCCGCCCGCTCCCGGCGGGGTCTCCTTCGCGTCGGCGAGTTCGTCGACGTGCAGGTTCCGGCGGTCGATCGTGCCGTTGCGGTACGCCTGCCGGCCGACCATGTGCGCCGACAGCGGTGCGGTCGCGAACTGGATGAGCAGCACCGGGACGAGGAAGGCGACGACCGGCCAGGACTGCAGCTCGAGTCCGACGGCGATCGCGATGAGCAACAGGCCGAGCACCTGCGGCTTGGTCGCAGCGTGCAGACGGGTCGGGACGTCGCGGAACCGCAGCAGACCGATCGCGGCAGTGAGGCAGAGGAGGGCCCCGGCGAGGATCAGCAGCAGCGACACGACGTGGAGGATCTCGGTCATCGGTCGACCTCCGAGTCGCGACGAGCGACGAAGCGGGCGATCGAGACCGACCCGAAGACGCCGACCGCGGCGACGATGAGGAGCACCGGCAGCGTGCGGGTGTGGTGGTTGATCGCCATCTCGGCCCCGAGGGCGCAGATGAGCAGCGTCAGCAGGACGTCCGAGGCGACGGCGCGGTCGAGGATCGACGGGCCGACGATGATGCGCCAGACCGTGAGCAGCGCGGCCACGCCGAAGACGGCGCTGATCACGACGATGAGGACGGCGGTCACGAGCGCTCTCCCTTCACGGAGGTCCGGACGTCCGCCTGGGATGCGCGGATGGCGCCGAGCTGGGCCCGCGACCCGACGGCCCGAACGAGCCGGGCCTCCCACCGCTGCACCAAGCGACGCTGCGCCTCGACCTCGGCATCCGTCGACGCTCCGAGGACGTGCAGGTACAGGATCCGGCGGTCGCGGTCGGTCTCGAGGACGAGCGAGCCCGGGATGAGGGATGCTGTGACCCCGACGTGCGCCATGATCAGGTCGTCGTCGGTCACGAGCGGGACGGCGACGACCGAGACGCCGGGCTGACTGCGCGGCGAGACGACCTGCCACGCGACGACGAGGGAGCCCTTCACGACCGCGCCCAGGAACTGGAGCAGGAAGACGAGCAGCCACCACGGGTTGAGGCGTCCCGACAGTTCGACGGGGGGCAGACGGAAGACGCTCGTGACGAAGACGGCCACGACGACGCCGGTGAGGAAGGCGAGCACCGTGAACTGCCCCCACAGCAGCATCCAGAGGGCGATGAGCCACAGGAAGAACGGCAGCTGCCGCCAGATGCCGGTCAGCGCACTCCGTCGGATGTCAGTTCCCACCGTTCACCTCGTCCTGCAGCTGGGTGAGGCTCACGGGGTCCAACAGTGACGCTCCCATGCTCGCGCACAGGTGGTAGAGCGGCCCGGCGAAGACGGTGAGGGCGATCGTGACCGCGACCATGCCCGTCGTGGAGGCCGTCATGATCTTCGGGATGACGCGACGCTCGGTCTGCACACCGGCGGCGGGAGCGTCGTCGAGGTACGAGATGCGGTCGATGACGCCGGACTCCTCGTTCGCGTCCTCCTCCTCGCGCCAGAACGACAGGTTCCACGCGCGCATGAGGGCGTACAGGGTGAGGAGCGACGTCACGATCCCCGCGACGATCAGGGCGTACATGATCGGCGTGCCCACCGCGGCGGCCGCGTCGAACAGCGCGTACTTTCCGATGAAGCCCGAGAAGGGCGGCAGGCCGCCGAGGTTGATCGCCGGGATGAAGTAGAGCACCGCCAGCAGGGGCGCTGCCCGCATGAGGCCCTTGACCTTGAGGATCGAGGTCGATCCCGCGCGACGCTCGACGAGCCCCACTGCGAGGAAGAGCGTCGTCTGCACGACGATGTGGTGGACCATGTAGTAGATCGTCGCGCCGAGCGATTCGGGCGTCGCGATCGCGAGCCCGAAGACCATGTACCCGATGTGGCTCACGAGCGTGAACGACAGGATGCGCTTGAGTTCGGCCTGGGCGACGGCGCCGAGGATGCCGACGATCATGGTGGCGAGCGCGACGATCAGCAGGAGCTGATTCACGTCGTTGTCGCGGAAGATCTGCGTCTCGGTGCGGATCATCGCGTAGACGCCGACCTTGGTCAGCAATCCCGCGAACACCGCGGTCACGGGAGCCGGCGCGGTCGGGTACGAGTCGGGCAGCCAGAACGACAGCGGGAAGACGGCGGCCTTGATGCTGAAGGCCAGCAGCAGCATGAGGTGCAGGACGAGCTGCACCTCATCGGGGAGCTCCCCCATCCGGTCGGCCAGCTGCGCCATGTTGACCGTGCCGAGGGCGCCGTAGATCGCCGCGATCGCGGCGAGGAACAGGATCGACGAGACCAGCGAGACGACGATGTAGACGACGCCGGTGCGGATGCGGGACTCCGTCGACCCCAGCGTGATCAGCACGTACGAGGCGACGAGCAGGATCTCGAAGCCGACGTAGAGGTTGAAGAGATCACCGGCGATGAACGCGTTGAAGATGCCCGCGGCGAGGATCAGGTACGACGGGTGGAAGATCGAGACCGGCGTCTCCTCGTCGCCGTCGGCGGCACCCTGTCCGACGGAGAAGAGCAGGACCGCGAGGAGCACGATGCTCGAGACGAGAACGAGCAGGGCGGCCAGTCGGTCGACGTAGAGGACGATGCCGAACGGGATCGGCCACCCGCCGACCGAGACGGCCAGCGGCATCCCGCTCACGTCGACGTAGTAGAGCAGCACGGCGGCGATGGCGGCGGCCACGGTGAGGGTCACGATCGAGACGCCCACCTGCACGCGCCGGCGCCGACCGAAGATCAGCGCGATGCCCGCGCCGAGCAGCGGCAGGGTGACGAGGAGGGGGACGAGTGCGCTCACCGGTGGCCTCCCGGCTTGTCGAGGCCCGCGTCGTCGCGAAGTTCGGCGATGTCCTGCGCATGGAGGATCAGGATGGGGGAGGTCTCCGTCCCGATGAAGTCGGTCGTGGCGTCGTCATCCTCTTCGGTGATCTCGTCGTCCATCGTCTCCTCGTCGCGGGCACCGCGCTCGCGCACCTCGCGGTCGGCCTCGTCATCGGCGACCGTGTCGGCCTGCCCGAGCTGCCAGGACCGGTAGATCAGGGCGAGCAGGAACGACGAGATCGCGAAGGTGATGACGATGGCCGTCAGTGAGAGGGCCTGCGGAAGCGGATCGCTGAAGGTCTCGCCCTCGGTGGCGCTGCCGAAGAAGGGGGCGACGCCCGGCGCGCCCATGACGATCAGGAGGAAGAGATTGGCCGCGTTGCCCAGCAGCAGGAAGCCGATGAGGACGCGCGTGAGGCTGCGCTCGAGCATCGCATAGACCCCGGCGGCGAACAGCGCACCCATGATGATGACGAGGACGAGCGAGACGGTCATGCGCTCACCCGATCCCGCTGCGCCTGCGTCTGGCGGTCGACCTCGGCGCCCAGCGAGCGCAGCACGTCGAGCACGAGACCGATGACGACCAGGTACACGCCGACGTCGAAGATCGTCGACGTGACGAACTCGACGTGACCGATGACCGGGATGTTCGCCTCCCAGAACGTGCTCGTGAGGGGTGCGGCGCCGAAGAAGAGCGGCACGATCGCGCACGACAGCGCGAGGACCATGCCCGCTCCCAGCAGCCGACCGGCATCCGTCGGCGCGGCCGCACCCAGCTCCCACCGCCCTCCCGCGACGTAGCGCATGACGAGGGCCATGCCGGCGACCAGGCCGCCGGCGAATCCGCCGCCGGGCAGGTTGTGACCGGCGAAGAGCAGATAGACCGACACGACGATGATCGAGTGGAAGAGGACGCGGACGATCACCTCGAGCAGCAGCGACCGGTTCTCGGGCTTCACCTTGAGCCCGCCCACGAGCCACGCCTGCCGGGTCGAACCCGGTGCGGTCGAGCGGGGGCGAGGACCGTCGGCCGTCTCGACGAGCGGGCGACGGCTGCGACCCGTGCTCGACGGGAGCGACGGCAGGACGCGGCTGTCGGAGCGGTTGGTGACGAACACGAGGGATGCCACGCCCGTCGCCGCGAGGATGAGCACCGACAGCTCGCCCATCGTGTCCCACCCGCGCAGGTCCACGAGGGTCACGTTGACGACGTTCTTGCCGTGCCCGATCTCGTAGGCGAGGTCGGGGAACGGGCCCGAGACCGGGTCGGCAACGCGTGCACCCGTCGCGATGAGGGCGACCGCCGCCATCGTGACGCCGACGCCGATGCCGATGACGGCGCGGACGACCGGGAGCACCGAGGCGTTGTGGTCTCCCAGGCGAGCCGGGATGCGGCGGAGGACGAGCGCGAACGCGATGAGCGTCACCGTCTCGACGAGGATCTGCGTGAGCGCGAGGTCCGGTGCGCCGCTCGTCGCGAACAGCAGCACCATGCCGAGACCGGTCACCGAGACGAGCACGACGCCCGTGTACCGCTTGCGCGCTCGGATCGCCACGATGCCCGCCAGAATCATGACGGGAGCGGCGAGCAGCTGCGCGGGGCTCTGCCAGGCGTCGACCGCGATGCGCCATTCGGTCGTCGCCGCGAGCGCGGTGGCCTCGGCAGCGATGAAGACGACGAAGATCGTGCCGACGTAGAAGGGCAGCGATCCGCGCTGGGTCAGCGACGTCGTCCAGACCGAGAGCTTCGCGATACCGCGCAGCGCCAGGTTGTAGATGTCGTTCGCGGTGAACGGCAGCATGCGCGCCGAGAGCGGACGTCGCTGCGTCGCCCAGAAGAAGACTGCACCCAGCGCGATCGACCCCAGCGACAGGAAGAGCGCCGGTTCCCACCCGTGCCAGAGGGCGAGGTGGTACGCCGTGCCGGCGTCGTCGAGCGGGATGCCGTCGGCATAACCGGCGAGGGCCGAATCGAGCACGGGCGCCGCAAGGCCGGCGACCATCGTCAGACCGCTGAGGACGACCGGTGCCACGAGGAAGCCGATGGGCGGGTCGGGCCACTCGGTGCGCTCGCGCGACGAGCCCGAGGCATCCTTCTTCGTCCAGAAGGCGCCCCACACGAAACGGATGCCGTACGCCGCCGTGAGCGCCGACCCGCCGAGGATGCCGATCAGCGGGATGAGGGCCGCGGGAGACGCGCCACCCTCGAGGAAGGACGTGAGAGCCGCCTCCTTCGCGACGAAGCCGACCGTCGGGGCGACGCCGGCCATCGACGCGATCGCGATGATCGAGAACGTGGCGAGGGTCGGGGCCTGCCGCCCCACCCCCGACAACTCCGTGATGTCTCGGGTGCTGAGCTGCCGGTCGATCACGCCGACGATGAGGAACAGCGCGGACTTGAAGAGGGCGTGGCCCACGAGCAGAGCGAGGCCGGCGAGCGCGCTGTTGCGTTCGCCGTAGCCGAGGACGACCGTCAGCATGCCGAGCTGGCTGACGGTGCCGAAGGCGAGGATGCGCTTGAGGTCGGATTCGCGGAGAGCCTGGAAGCCACCGAGCACCATCGTGAAGACCCCGAGGCCGATGACGATCGGGCGCCAGGGGTCGGTGTCGGCGAACGCGGGCGCGAACCGGGCGATGAGATAGATGCCGGCCTTCACCATGGCCGCCGCGTGCAGGTAGGCGCTGACCGGTGTCGGCGCGGCCATGGCGCCGGGCAGCCAGAAGTGGAACGGGAAGATGGCCGATTTGCTGAGGGCGCCCACCAGGAGCATGACGATCGCTGCATCCAGCGCGACCGCTTCGCCGCCCTGGAAGACGGGTCCGGTCTCGATCATCGTGGTGATGCTGGTCGTGCCGTAGAGGACGACGAGCATGACGACGCCGATCAGCATGACGAGTCCGCCGAGGGTCGTCACGAGCAGCGCTTGCAGGGCGGCGCGCCGGCTCGCGCCGCGGCGGTGATAGAAGCCGATGAGCAGGTACGAGAGGACGCTCGTGACCTCCCACAGCATGATGAGCACGACGATGTCGTCGGTGAGCACGAGTCCGTACATCGCGCCGGCGAAGGCCAGGAGGACCGCGGAGAACGTCGCGAGGCCCTCGCGCTTGCCGGCGAAGTACCAGCGGCAGTAGATCATCACGAGCGCACCGACGCCGGTGACGATGAGCGCCATGACCCACGAGAGGACGTCCATCCGCATCGAGAGCTGGACGTCGAGATCGGGGATCCAGACGTATGTCTCGAACGGGATATCACCCGAGAGGACCTGCGGCGCCCGCATCGCCGTGTGGAGGAACGCCGCGATCGGCACGAGAGCGGCGACGAGGAAGGTGCGCGATCCCAACCGGCCGACGAGCGTCGGCAGAACCAGGGGGACGAGCGCGAACGCCGCGAGGAGGATCAGCAACCTGGCCTCCTCTGCGCAATCGGGGGTCGAGGATTCCAGTCTACCGGCTGAGGCAAAGGCGGCGCCCGGTTGCCTCTCAGGTCAGACCGTTATCGGGCCGGTTGTGTTCCCGCGGCGGAATGTGCACGTCAGGGTGACGGATGCCGGATCCCGCCCGTCGAGCATCGCCACGACCGCCTCGCCCGCAGCGCGACCCTTCGCGAGGGAATCCTGCTCGAGGGTCGTGAGGGCGTACGGCGCGAGACCGTCGACCGTGATGCCGTCGAAACCGGTGACGCTGAGGTCCTCGGGCACACGCAGGCCGGCCTCTTCGGCTGCGCGGATGACTCCGGCTGCGAGCAGGTCGCTCTGCGCGATGATGGCGGTCGGTCGGTCACCGGCGAGCAGGACCCGGCCCGCGGCGAGGCCCTCGTCGATCGAGCTCTCGCTGACCGCGTACGCCGGCGCGTCGGGAAAGACCTCTCGCGCGCCGCGCAGGCGGTCGCGGGTGACCTCGACGGTGATCAGGGCGGAATCGTCGATGAAGCCGCGAGCCCGCGTGGCGTCCGTGGACAGCGTCACGAGCGCGACGTCGTCGTGGCCCAAGGAGCGCACGTGCTCGGCCGCGGCGCGCTGCGCATCCACGTTGTCGAGCAGGACGCGGGGGACGTCGGATCCGGCATCCCCCTCGATCACGACGACCGGGATGCCCCGTCGACGGAGGACGTCGACCGAGGACTGCAGTATCTCGTTGCAGCCGAGCAGGATCGCCGCGTCGAGCGGGGCGGTCGTGAGCGTGGGGCCGGACTCGGCGGGCCCCTCGTCGGTGAGCAGCAGGATGCCGGCGCCGATCGGACCGAGCGCGTCGGTGAGGCCGTCCATCATGGCGGTCGTCACGGGATCGCGGAACGCGACGCCGAGACGTTCGCGGAACAGCACCGCGACGACGCCGGCCCGGCCGGTGCGCAGGGAGGCGGCGCGAGGATCGGGGCCCGTGTAACCGAGCGCGTCGGCGGCCTGCATCACCTTCGCGCGCGTCGTGTCCGAGACGGCGACTTTGCCGCTGAAGACGACGGATGCCGTCGAGGCCGACACTCCGGCTTCGCGCGCGACATCCGAGATCGTCGCTCGGCGGCTGCTCATGTTTTCGATCGTAGCCGCCGGAATCCGTTTGTCGAATCGATTCGGAGATCCCGCTAGAGTGACCGTCATGACCCTCGAGCTCACCTCCGCACGCCTGTGGACCTGGCGTCTCGCCGTGTTCGCGATCTTCACCGCGAGCGGTCTGAGCATCGCCACGTGGGCGTCACGGGTTCCGTCCATCAAGGCGGCGCTCGACATCGACAACGCCACGATCGGGCTCCTGCTGCTCGGCATGGGAGCCGCGTCGATCATCGGCCTCTCGGTGTCCTCGATGATCGCGGCACGCATGGGTACCCGCCGCGGCATGCTCGCGGTCATGCTCGTCCTGTCTGTTGGGCTCTTCCTCATCGGCGTCGGCACCGACGTCATCCCCTCGCTCCCCCTCGTCCTCATCGGACTCGCCCTGTTCGGTTTCGGCAACGGCACCCTCGACGTCCTCATGAACGTCGACGGTGCCGCGATCGAGGTCGAGGTGAAGAAGACGATCCTGCCGCTGTTCCATGCGTTCTTCAGCCTCGGCACCGTGATCGGTGCCGGCATCGGCGCCTTGGCCGCGAGTGCGCGGCTCGCGGTGTTCCCCCACACCGCCGTGATCGCGATCTCGATCGTGGTCCTCGCATTCGTCGCCTTCCGCTACGTGCCGCACCGGGAGTTCGGTTCGCCCGAGGACGCACCCACGGGGTGGCGCAACCGACTCGCGACCGCACTGTCGGCGTGGCGCGAGCCGCGCACCTACGTCCTCGGTGTCGTCATGCTCGGCATGGCGTTCGCCGAAGGCGGCGCGAACGACTGGCTGGCCCTCGGCGTGAGCGAGGATCACGAGGGCGGTTTCGCGCTCGGCGCGGCAGCCCTGACCGTGTTCTCGATCGCCATGACGGTCGTGCGCGTCTTCGGCGGCCCGCTCGTCGACCGCTTCGGCCGGGTCGCGACGCTCCGCGTCCTCGCCGTGACGGCGGTGGCCGGCATCCTGCTGTTCATCCTGGCGCCGAACCTGCCGCTCGTGTTCGTCGGCGCGGCCCTGTGGGGCATCGGCGCCTCGCTCGGCTTCCCGCTCGGGATGTCGGCGGCGGCCGACGATCCGGCCCGCGCGGCGGCACGAGTGAGCGCGGCGGCGACGATCGGCTACGTCGCGTTCCTGTGCGGCCCGCCGGTCCTCGGCCTGATCAGCACGCACATCGGTCTGCTGAACACGCTGTTCATCATCGCGGCGCTGGTGGCCGCGTCAGGGTTCGCCTCCGGTGCGGCGAAGCCGCTGCCGGGCACGCGCGGCACCAGCCACTGACGGGGATCAGAAGAGGCGGGGCGCCCCTGACTCGATGCCCTTCATCTCGTCGTAGTCCAGGGTGACGCAGCGGATGCCGCGATCGGTCGCCAGGACCTTCGCCTGCGGCTTGATCTCCTGCGCAGCGAACACCCCTGTGACAGGGGCGAGGTGCGGGTCGCGCCCGAGAAGTTCGAGGTAGCGCGTCAGCTGCTCGACTCCGTCGATGTCGCCGCGGCGCTTGACCTCGACCGCGATCGTGCCGCCTTCGGGGTTGCGCAGCAGGAGGTCGACCGGACCGATCGCCGTGGGGAACTCGCGTCGCACCAGCGTGAGGTTCTCGCCGATCAGGCCGACCTGCTCGGCGAGCAGCCGCTGCAGGTCGGCCTCGACGCCGTCCTTCACCAGACCGGGATCGACGCCGAGTTCGTGCGACGAGTCATGGAGCACCTCGTAGATGCGGATGGTGAGCTCGTCGCCGGTCTTGGCGTGGGTGACGCGCCACTTCTCGACGACGTCGATGTCGTCCTCGCCGGGCTCGATCACCGTCAGGGTGCACGGCGGGCTCATCCAGTTCAGCGGTTGGTGCTGGATGTCGCGGTGGAACGCGACCGTACCGTCCGCCTTCACCATGATGAGACGGGTGGCGGGGGGCAGATGCGTGTTCAGGCGACCGGTGTAGTCGACGGAGCAGCGGGCGATGACGAGACGCACGGCGACGAGCCTACCCGCGGCATCCGTCCCCGTAGGCTGGACGCATGACGACGAGCTCCCCCTGGTCCTGCATCCTCTGGGACGTGGACGGCACGATCGTCGACGCGTCCGTCGGCATCCTGAGCCGCCTCGATCGCTGCCTCACCCACTTCGGGTACGCGGCGCCGACGCGCGCGGAACTCGTCCACTGGATCGGGCCGCCGATGTACGACTCGTTCCAGAAGAACGTCGGGATGACACCGGAACAGGCCACCGAGGCGGTCGCCTACTACCGGGCTCTCGGCAAGGCCGACGGCTACACCGCGAACGTGGAGCTCTACCCGGGAGTCGGGGAGCTGATCGCGGATGTCGCGGCAGCCGGCATCGCGCAGGCGACCGCGAGCTCGAAGCCCGAGGTTCAGGTGGTCGCGCTCATGGAGCACTTCGGTCTGTCAGAGCACATGCAGGCCATGGCCGGTGCGACTCCGGACGAGATGACACTCGCCACGAAGGCGGACATCGTCGCCGAGGCACTGCGCCGCCTGAAGGCGGCGGGGGCGGACACGAGCCGCCCGGTCCTCATCGGAGACCGCCATCACGACGTCGACGGGGCCGCCGCGAACGGCGTCCCCGTCATTTTCGTACGGTGGGGCTTCAGTTGGCCCCACGAGAGTGAAGGGGCGCAGGCGGCGGTCGACACGATGGCCGAACTCCGCCGCCTGCTCCTCACTGCTGAGGTGTGAAACCTCAGACGGGGCGAATGTTCTCCGCCTGCAGGCCCTTGGGGCCCTGGGCGATGTCGAACTCGACTCGCTGGTTCTCTTCCAGCGAGCGGTAGCCCGAAGATTCGATGGCTGAGTAGTGGGCGAAGACGTCGGCGCCGCCTTCATCGGGGGCGATGAACCCGAAGCCCTTTTCCGAGTTGAACCACTTGACGGTACCGCTGACGCTCATGAACTGCCTTACTGATTGATGCCGGCGACACGTCCGCCGGTCCTTCCCCAACCTAGCCCCCGCAACCTGTACAGTCACCCCCTCCGTAGGAAGGTGACACAAACGTTGCCCGCCGGACACCGATCGGTGACCAATATGACAAGCCCGCGACATGTCGTAATACCCCCCGGGGTATAGTCAGAGGTATGCGCACCATCATCATCGGTGGCGTCGCCGCCGGCATGTCCGCGGCGACCCGACTCCGCCGGCTCGACGAACACCGCGAGATCGTGGTCTTCGAGCGCGGCTCCTACGTCTCTTTCGCGAACTGCGGACTCCCCTATTACGTGGGCGGAGTGATCGAGGATCGCTCCTCGCTGCTGCTGCAGACACCGGCATCCCTCGCCGCGCGCTCCGCGCTGCAGGTCCACGTCCGCCACGAGGTCGTCGCGATCGATGCGGCCGCGCGGACCGTCACCGTTCGCGACCTCGACGCCGGCGACGAGCGGGTCGAACCGTTCGACGACCTCGTCCTCGCTATGGGTGCGACGACAGCCGATCGCCTTCCCGGTGACGGGATGCCGGTGGTCACCCTGCGCAGCGTCGAGGACGTCGACGCGATCACCGACGCCCTCGCCGATGTCGCGTCGCCTCGAGCGGTCGTCGCGGGGGCCGGGTTCATCGGCATCGAGGCGGTCGAGAACCTCGTCGCCCGCGGCGCGCACGTGACGCTCGTCCAGCGCGGACGCCAGGTGCTGAGCCCTCTCGACCCCGAGATGGTGTCGCCCGTCCATCGCGCACTCGCCGACGCCGGCGTCGACCTCCGCACCGGTGTCACGGTGTCGAGCGTCGACTCGGAGGCCGTCACGCTCTCCGACGGCACCCGGGTGCCCGCCGATCTGGTCGTCGACGCTCGCGGCGTCCGTCCCGACGTGCGGATCGCCGAGGCCGCCGGGATCGCGCTCGGGGCGACGGGCGGCATCGCCGTCGACGAGCGGCACCGCACGAACATCCCGGGGGTGTGGGCCGTCGGCGACGCGGTCGAGAAGACCGATCACCTCGACGGGCAGGCGACCCTCGTCACGATGGCGGGTCTCGCGAACCGCCACGGGCGCGCCGCAGCCGACGACATCGCCGGCACGGCCACTCCGGCCGCGACTCCCGCCCTCGGCACGACCATCGTCGGGGTGCTCGGTCTCACCGTCGGGCTCGTCGGCTGGAGCGAACGCCGACTCGTCGCGGCATCCCGGCCGCATCGGGTCGTTCACACGCATCCCTTCTCTCACGCGACCTACTACCCCGGCGCGGAGCAGATGGCGATGAAGCTCCTCATCGACCCCGAGACCGACCTCCTCCTCGGCGCTCAGATCGTCGGGCGGGCCGGCGTCGACAAGCGGCTCGACGTCCTGGCCGTCGCGATGACGACCGGGCTCACGGCATCCGCTCTGACCCAACTCGAACTCGCCTACGCACCGCAGTACGGGTCGGCGAAGGACGCGATCAACATGGCCGGGTACGTCGCCGAGAACCTGGCGACGGGCGCCGATCGCACGATCCAGTGGCACGAGGTGGATGCCGCCCGCGCGGCCGGCGCCGTCGTGGTCGACGTCCGCACGGCCGGCGAGCACGATGCCGGCTCGATCCCCGGCTCGATCCTGCTCCCGCTCGACGAGCTCCGCGAGCGGCACGGCGAGCTCCCCGCTGCGCCGCTCATCGTCCACTGCAAGGTGGGCCAGCGAGGACACACGGCCAGCCGCCTCCTGCAGCAGCTCGGTCACGACGTCCGCAACCTCGACGGCGGATGGCTCACGTGGACCGATGGCGTCGAGGCAGGGCTTCCGCGGAGAGGATCCGCCCAATAGCGTGACCGGATGACCGGACTCACTCCGTATCTCCACTTCCCCGGCGTCGCGCGCGATGCGCTCACCTTCTATCAGGAGGTCTTCGGCGGTGACCTGGTGCTGCACACCTTCGGAGATTTCGGACGGGAGGACGGGCCGAGCGACTTCATCGCGCACGGAATGCTGAGCGGGCGCGTCGAGCTGTTCGCCGCCGACGGTGTGCCGGGCGATCCGCCGCTGGAACTGCGCGGCGTCATGTTCTCTCTCCTGGGCACCACCGAGCCGGCGGAGCTCGAGACCTGGTTCGCGACGCTCGCCGACGGCGGCAGCGTCATCGATCCGCTGCAGCTGCGCGCGTGGGGCGACCATGACGGCACCGTGACCGACCGCTTCGGGGTCGCCTGGCTCATCGGTTATCAGGGCTGACCTGCTATCAGGGCGGACCAGGCCCCGGGCGCGTGAGTATGCTCGGCCGCGTGAGCGTACTAGGGATCGGCGGGCTCTTCTTCCGCAGTCGTCATCCGCAGGCACGGGCGGAGTGGTATCGCCGACACCTCGGCATCGATGCCGGCGCCGAAGGCCAGGGAGCCGTCTGGCAGCAGGATGCCGGGATGACGGTCTTCGCGCCGTTCTCGGCCGACAGCGACTACTTCGGGGCGGACCAGTCGTTCATGCTGAATCTTCGGGTGAGCGAGCTCGACGCCCTCGTCGCGCGTCTGGAGGGCGCCGGGGTCCCGGTCCAAACCCGCCCGGAGTGGGAGACGGAGTACGGCCGGTTCGTCCGGATCGTCGACCCGGAAGGACTCGAGATCGAACTGTGGGAGGCGCCGGAGGACGGTTCCGGCTAACTTCAGCGGGCCGCCCGACGGCTCCGGACGAACGCCGAGACGACGGCGACGGCTGTTCCCGCAACGATGCCGATGAGCGTCTCCCCCAGTCGGTCGCTCAGCAGCACGCCGACGGTGGTCGGTGCCGCGAGCTGGACCATCAACAGCGCGAGCGGCGTGATGAAGATCATCGCGATCGCGTAGTTGCGACCCACGAACAGTTCGGCAGTCGCCTGCAGACCGACGGCGATCAGGATGACCCCGAGGGGAGGCACGCCCAGGGCGAGGATGGCTGCTGCCACCAGAACTCCGAGCGCGGTCCCGATGAGCCGCTGCAGTCCGCGGATGATGCGCGCCTTCACGTGCGGACCGCTCACCGCCGCGACCGCGCCGACCATCGCCCAGTACCAGTGGGAATCCAGGAGCAGAAGCCCCGCGATCCCGCCGAGGAGCGTCGCCACCGCCACCGTGACGGCCATCTCCGTGGCCACAGCGCCGACGGCGATGCGGTTCTTCGTTCGCGCCAGGCGCGGAAGCCCTCGGGCCGAGACTGCCTCGTACACGAGCGTGATGAGGATCGAGAAGACCACGGCCGCGAGACCCACAGCGAGGACGTCGATCAGCCGTGTGGCATCGGCGGGAACGGATGCCGTCGCCCCCGCGGCGAACACGATGAACAGCGCTCCCGGCGGATGCCACTGGGCCGAGTACGCGAGCAGGGTGACGACCGAGGCGACCGCCGACACGACGACGATCGCCCACGGCGCCGCCAGCTGGGCGACCGACGTGGCCGTGCCGATGAGCATGGCGGTGACCAGGACCGCGCCCGCGGCCGCCTGCATCCTGACGCGATCGCCGATCGGATCGGTGCGCCCGTAGAGCGAGGCGAAGGCTCCGAAACTCGCGTAGATGCTGAGATCGAGCCGGCCCATCGCGCAGAGGACGAGCAGGGGGACGCCGACGCTGATCGCGGCACGGATCGCCACCGTGTGATCGCGGTCGTAGGGTGCGACACGGATGACCCCGGTCCAGATCCGGCCACGCGATGCACTCACCTCAAGAGCCTACGCGCGACGGACGACCGTCTAAGGGCCCGAGCGTGAGAGGGAACCGGGCGATCCCCGGAACCTCCTCAGCGCACGGCGTCCTGTGCCTGCGACTCACTGACGGGCTTCCGCACGAAGGCAGCCAGCACGACGGCCACGGATGCGACCACCGCGCCGACGAAGAAAGCGGTGTGCACGCCCGATGCGACGGCACCGACCGGATCGGCACCGGATGCCGCCGCGGCAGCGCCACCGACCGACATGAGGGTGATGAACAGGGCGGTACCGGCCGCTCCGGCGACCTGCTGCAGGGTGCTGACCGTTGCGCTGCCGTGCGAGTACAAGCGCTGCGGAAGGGATCCCAAAGCCGACGTGAGCAGCGGCGTGAAGACGAAGCCGAGACCCAGGTTCAGAGCCATGTGCACCGCGATGATCCAGGAGACCGACGTGCCTTCGCCGAAGGTCGTCATGCCCCACAGCGCCGCCGCCGCGACGACCATTCCGGGAAGGACCAGCGGCCGCGGTCCGAAGCGGTCGAAGAGCGACCCGACGACGGGAGCGATGATGCCCATCAGTACGCCGCCGGGCAGCAGCATGAGTCCGACGGTCAGGGTGTCGAGCGAGAGGACCTGCTGCAGGTAGATGGGCAGCAGGATCAGCGAGCCGAAGAGCGCCGACATGACCACGATGACGAGGACGACGGCGAGGCTGAACGAGCGCGACCGGAAGGTCCGCAGGTCGAGGAGAGCGGCATCCGTCCTCTGCAACACCAGCTGACGGACGACGAACGCGATGAGCGATGCCGCGCCGACGATCATCGGGATCCACACGGGAACCGGGGCGTGACCCGAAGCCGACTCGCCGATGGAGCTGAGTCCGAAGATGAGACCGCCGAAGCCCAGCGCCGAGAGGACGACGGACAGGATGTCGAAACGCGCGTCCCTCGTCTCGGTGACGTTGCGCACCCACAGTGCGCCGAGGGCGATGGCGACGAGCGCGATCGGAAGGACCAGCCAGAACATCCACCGCCAGTCCAAGGCCGACAGGATGAGCCCCGAGACCGTGGGGCCGATCGCCGGTGCGACGGCGATCACGATGCTGATGACGCCCATCATCCGCCCGCGGTGCGTCGGAGGCACCACGTTGAGGACCGTGGTGAAGAGCAGCGGCATCATGATCGCGGTGCCCGACGCCTGGACGATGCGGCCGACCAGCAGCATCCCGAACCCCGGCGCCAGGGCCGCGATGAGCGTGCCGATCGCGAAAAGCGTCATCGCGGTGAAGAACACCTGGCGCACGGTGAAGCGTGCGAGGAGCGTCCCGGTCAGCGGGATGACGACCGCCATCGTGAGAAGGAAGCCTGTCGTCAGCCACTGCGCGGTGGCCGCCGTGATGTCGAGGTCGACCATCAGGCTCGGCAACGCGACGCCCATGATCGTCTCGTTGAGGATGACGACGAAGGCCGCGACGACGAGGAGCGCGATGACGGGTCCGGTCTTCGCGGGGGCTGCGGAGATCGTCGGCGAGGGCGCCGTGTCGGGTCGGGAGTCGCTGAGGGTCATGGGGCGCTTTCGAGGTCGGTGGGGACGGGTCGTCCTGGTCCATCATATGTGACACTCACTGCCATTTTGGCGGTCAGTGCATATTTGACGATCAGTGCAACAATGATCGGATGAACGGGTATTCCCGCGGCGACGCGACGGGTGAGGAGCCCGCCCCCGGAGGTCTCCGCGAGCGGCGTCGCCGCGAGACGCAGCGCGAATTGTCGGATGCGGCGATCGACCTGTTCGAGAAGCACGGCGTCGGCGGGACGACCGTCGACGACATCGCGCGCCGCGCCGGCACCTCACCCCGGACGTTCTTCCGCTACTTCGCGACCAAAGAGGCGGCCGTCCTCCCCACGCCCGAGGAATCGGAGTCGATGCTGACCGCGGTGAGCGAGGCGATCGGCAGCGGCACACCGCTGCTGCGGGCACTCGAGAGCAGCTGGCTCGCGCAGATCGCCCAGTTCGACTCCCGACCGGACGAGCACGAGCGCGCGCTGCGCATCCGCCGCCTCATAGGCCACGAGCCGACCCTGCTCGCGCTCGCCCTCCGTACCGAGGCCGAACAGGTGGACGCTCTGACCGGAGTCGCCGTGGATGCCGCCGGCTCGGATCCCGACATCCTCACCGCCCGTGCAGCCATCGGGATCGTCTTCTTCATCGTCCGGCTGGCCTTCGACGAGTGGGCCCGTCGTGCCGAGCTCGGCACCTCAGGCAGCGTCCGTGACATCTATCTCGAGATCCGCCGCAGCACTGCGGCGATGAGCGACCAGTTGGGCGACTCGCCCGCCTGACCCGGCGCCGCGAACGACGAAGCCGGTCGGGGTTCTCACCACCGACCGGCTTCGTGTCGCACTGTCTGTGCGCGAGGGGGGAGTTGAACCCCCACGCCCTTTCGGGCACTGGCACCTGAAGCCAGCGCGTCTGCCTATTCCGCCACTCGCGCGAACCCGTGTCGCCACGGGATCAACTTTCCGAGGATATCATGGCGCGAGCCCGCCGGAGAAACAGCCGCAGCCTTGTTCCCCAGACCCTGCCAGGGTCGACAACTAGCATGTGAGCACCGGTCCAGACTGCCTGAGGAGCCCCGTGGGACTACTTGACAGCTTCGAGAAGGGAATCGAACGCGCCGTGAACGGCGCGTTCGCGAAGACCTTCCGCAGCGGTGTGCAGCCTGTCGAGATCGCGTCTGCACTGCGATCCGAGCTCGATGCGAAGGCCGCCGTCGTCTCGCGCGACCGCATCCTCGTTCCCAACACGCTGGTCGTCCGGCTCGCGCCGGCGGACCACGAACGCATGGGGACGCTGGGCCGTGCCCTGCACGACGAGCTGCTGCAGCTCGTCGAAGCCCACGCGAAGAGCCAGCAGTACAGTTTCGCCGGGCCCGTGTCGCTGCGGATCAACCCCGACGAGTCGCTCAGCACCGGTACGGTCCGCGTCGATTCCGCCTCCGCGAGCGTCGACGACGTCTCGTGGCACGGCGTCGTCGAGATCGACGGCACCGCGCACACCCTCACAGCCAGCCGCACGGTCATCGGCCGGGGGACGGATGCCGACATCACGATCTCCGACGCCGGCACGAGCCGCCGGCACGTCGAGATCCTCTGGGACGGCCGTCGCGCCATGGTCCGCGATCTCGGCTCCACCAACGGAACGCAGCTCAACGGAGTGAAGGTCTCGGAGGCGGCCCTCGAGCCGGATTCCGTCGTCACCATCGGGCGCACGCGCATCACCTTCCGCGTCATCGCGCAGGCCTCCCGCATCCCGCCGCGGCCGCAGGATCCCGCGACCCGCATGTTCGACATCGGAGGCCAGGCATGAGTGAACTGACACTCCTTCTGCTGCAGATCGGGTTCCTGATCCTGCTGTGGTTCTTCGTCTTCGCGGTGGTCTACTCGCTGCGCGCCGACCTGTTCGGCGTCAAGGTCCGCAAGATGCCCGAGCCCGTCGCCGCCGCGCCCGGCCCCGTGGCGACCGCGCCGGCCAACGCCGAGACGTCGATCGTCTCGCCGATCACCAGCCGGCCCGCCGCCCCCAGCGGGCCGCAGAAGGCCACCCGCACCACGGTCTCCCGCATCGTCATCACGAGCGGTCCGAAGGCGGGTCTCGAACTCCCCCTCGGCGACGAGCCCTTGACGATCGGCCGCTCGAGCGAATCTGGTCTCGTCATCCGCGATGACTACACCTCGAGCCACCACGCGCGCCTCGTCCTCTGGGGCGAGCAGTGGATGGTGCAGGACCTCGATTCCACCAACGGCACCTGGCACGACGGCGAGCGCGTCGCCTCTCCCGTCCCCGTGATCGTCGGAGCGCCCATCAAGGTCGGCGCCACGACGTTCGAGCTGCGGAAGTAACGGCCCGCACCGATGGTCTTCGAGGGTTCGAGCGCCGCGATCTCCCATACCGGGAAGGTCCGGTCCAACAATCAGGACTCGGGCTTCTCCGGCTCGAACCTGTTCGTCGTCGCCGACGGCATGGGAGGCCACGCCGGTGGCGACATCGCCTCGAGCATCGCCGTCCACCACCTCGAAGGCCTCGACCACGGCTTCCCGACTCCGGCCGAGGCCGAGCGCGAACTCCGCGAGTCGATCGTGGATGCGGCGCACGTCCTCGTCGACACGGTCGCCGAGCGTCCCGAGCTGGCCGGTATGGGAACGACGGTCAGCGCCGTCCTCATGGTCGACGAGTACGCCGTCATCGCCCACATCGGCGACTCGCGCGTCTACCTCTTCCGCGACGGCGTGCTCACCCAGATCACGACGGACCACACCTTCGTGCAGCGTCTCGTCGACTCGGGACGCATCACGCCCGAAGAAGCGCGGTACCACCCGCGGCGCTCCGTCCTCATGCGCGTCCTCGGCGACATGGGCACCGACCCCGAGGTCGACGCCTTCATCATGCAGACACAGCCCGGCGACCGCTGGCTGATCTGCTCCGACGGTCTCTGCGGTGTCGTCGACGATGCGCAGACCGCCAAGGTCCTCCGTCAGGACCTCGCCCCCGGCCGCACCGCCGACATGCTCTTGAAGCTGGCATTGGATGCCGGTGCCCCCGACAACGTCACGATCGTCCTCGTGGACGTGGGCGGGCGGCATCCGATGTACAGCGGGACCGCGACGATCGTCGGTTCCGCCGCGACGCCGAAGGGCATCGAGATCCCCGTCGCGCGACCGGCGCGCACCGGCTGGTTCCAGACCGGGCGCCAGGCGGCCAACGAGCCGAGCCACTTCGAGCCGGCGGCGGAGTACCTCGAGGAACTCATCGAGGAGGACCGCCGTCGCGCCCGGCGCCGTCGCGTCTGGTGGTTCGTCGGCTTCCTCGCGATCATCGCGGTCATCGCCGCCGGTGTGTTCGCCGGCTACGCCTGGACGCAGACGCGGTACTTCATCGGCGCCGACGACGACAGCGTCGTGATCTACCGCGGCATCCAGCAGGACATCGGCCCGATCTCACTGTCGACACCGTACGAGGACACGAACATCCTCCTCGCCGACCTAGACGCCCTCGAGCGGCAGTCGGTCGAGCAGACCATCTCCGCACGATCCCTCGCCGACGCGCAGGCGATCGTCGACAACCTCCGCCAGGGGACCCCATGACAGCCTCGGTAGAGACCGACACCACGGTCATCAAGGCACTGCGCAAACTGCGGATGCCGGCCACCCAGCGCAACCGCGAGCTGGGGCTGCTCCTGTTCGCCATCGTCGTGACGACCGTCGCGGTCATCCTCGTCCAGCTGGGCACCCGCGACCAGATCGACCCGACGTTCCTCTCGTACTGCGGCGGCCTGGCCGGACTCGCCTTCGCCATGCACATCGTCACGCGGATCTGCGCGCGCGACGCCGACCCGTTCGTCCTGCCGATCGCGACGCTGCTGACCGGTCTCGGGATCGCGATGATCTACCGCCTCGACATCGCAGAGGACCGTGCGGGCTGGGGATCGCTCGGTTTCCGTCAGCTCGTGTGGGCGGCAATCGCCATCGCCGGCGCGATCCTCATCGTCATCTTCCTCCGCAACTACCGCGTCCTCTTCCGCTACACCTACGTGTTCGGCCTCAGCGGCATCCTGTTGCTCCTGCTTCCCTTCGTGCCGGGGCTCGGCATCAAGGCCGGCGCGGACGTCTGGGTGTCGATCGGCGGCGTCTTCTCGTTCCAGCCCGGTGAACTCGCGAAGATCTGCCTCGCCGTCTTCTTCGCGGGGTACCTCGTGCGCACCCGCGAGGCGCTCAGCTCCGTCGGCACGAAGTTCCTCGGCATCACGTGGCCGAAGGCCCGCCAGCTCGGCCCCCTGTTGATCATCTGGGGGGTCTCGCTCGGGATCATCGTTCTGCAGCGCGACCTGGGCACCGGCATCCTGATCTTCGGAATGTTCATCGCGATGCTCTACGTCGCGACGGGAAAGGCCAGCTGGGCGATCCTCGGGGTCCTCCTCGCGGCGGGCGGCGCGATCGTCGCCTCGCGGATCCTGCCCTACGTCGGGTCCCGCTTCTCGAACTGGCTCGACGCGTTCAACCCCGACTACATCAACGGCAGCAGCTACCAGCTCGTCTCGGGCATCTTCGGTCTCGCGCACGGCGGACTGATCGGCACCGGATGGGGCCTCGGCCGCCCCGACCTGACACCGCTCGCGCACAACGACTACATCCTGCCGAGCCTCGGTGAAGAGCTCGGCCTCGTCGGTGTGTTCGCGATCCTCGCGCTCTACATGGTGTTCGTGAGCCGCGGCATCCGCATCGGCATCGCCGGTCAGGACGACTTCGGCAAGCTCCTCGCGACCGGGCTCTCGTTCACGCTCGCCCTGCAGGTGTTCATCATGGTCGGCGGTGTCACCCGCGTCATCCCGCTTACGGGTCTGACCATGCCGTTCCTCGCGGCGGGCGGTTCGTCGCTCATCGCGAACTTCCTCATCATCGCGATCCTCCTCCGGATCTCGGATGCGGTTCGCTCCAGGCCCCGGGTGGTGATCGGATGACCAAGCAACTCCGCCGACTGAGCGTCGTCGTGCTCTTCATGTTCCTCAGCCTGTTCGCGGCGACGAGTGTCATCCAGGTGGCCCTGGCCGGTCAGCTCAACGAGAACCGGGAGAACCGCCGCACCCTGTACGACTCGTACGAGGTGCAGCGCGGCACGGTCTACGCGGGCAGCACGGCGATCGCCTCGTCGAAGCCGAGCGACGACGTCTACAGCTGGATCCGGACGTACCCGGATGCCGAGATGTGGGCGCCCGTGACGGGGTTCATCAACCCCGTCCTCCGCTCGTCGACGGGCATGGAGTACGCCATGAACGCGGCCCTCGCCGGAACGGGAAGCCAGCAGTTCCTGACCCGGCTCGACCAGATCGTCAGCGGTCAGCCGGCGCGCGGATCGAACGTCCTCCTCTCGCTCGACCCGAAGGTCCAGAAGGTCGCCTACGACGCGCTCGACGGTCTCGAGGGCGCGGTCGTCGCGATGGAGCCCGACACCGGTCGCATCCTCGCGATGGCCACGAGCCCCAGCTACGACACGAACCTGCTCGCCTCGCACAACAGCTCGTCCGTGAACGCGGCGGATCAGAAGCTGCAGGCCGACCCGCTGCGTCCCCTCACCAACCGGGTGACGCGCGAGACCGAGCCCCCCGGGTCGACGTTCAAGCTCGTGGTCGCCTCGGCGGCGCTCGCGTCGGGCAAGTACACGCCGGACTCGACGTTCGACAACCCCGCCACCTTCACGCTCCCCGGAACGACGAACGTCCTGCACAACTTCGATCGCGGCACGTGCGGTCCGGGCGAGAAGACGACGCTCGAGACAGCTCTGCGGCTCAGCTGCAACATCCCCATGGCCGAGCTCGCGCTCGAACTCGGCACCGACGCGATCCGCGAGCAGGCGCAGAAGTTCGGGTTCAACTCAGCCTTCGAGATCCCGCTCGACGTAACCGCGTCCAGCTACCGCGAGGGCTTCGATGAGCCGCAGACCGCGCTGAGCGGCATCGGCCAGACGGATGTCCGCGCGACGCCGCTGCAGATGGCCATGGTCGCCGCGGGGATCGCGAACGACGGCGTCGTCATGAACCCGCGCATGGTCGACCGCGTCGTCGCGTCGGATCTGACGGTTCAGGACGAGCCCGCCGACACCGAGTTCGGCCGGGCCGTGTCGCCCGAGGTGGCCCAGACGATGACGCAGCTGATGATCGGCAATGTCAAAAACGGCGCCGCGTCGGGTGCGAGAATAGACGGAGTCGACGTCGCCGGGAAGACCGGAACGGCGGAGCACGATCCGGGGGACCCGTACACGCTGTGGTTCACCGGTTTCGCCCCCGCGGAGGACCCCAAGGTGGTCGTCACGGTGATGGTGGAGAACGGTGGTGGGCTCGGCCAGAACGGAACGAGCAACGGGATCGCGGCCCCGATCGCGAAGAAAGTGATTGAGGCGGTGCTGAGCGAATGAGACCGACGCAGGGTGTGAGCTTCGGCGGACGGTACGAACTGGCTTCGCGGATCGCGATCGGCGGCATGGGCGAGGTCTGGGAGGCCACCGACCACGTCATCGGGCGTACCGTCGCCATCAAGATCCTCAAAGACGAGTACATGGGCGACCCCGGGTTCCTCGAGCGTTTCCGCGCCGAGGCCCGCCACGCCGCGCTCGTCAACCACGAGGGCATCGCCAGCGTGTTCGACTACGGCGAGGAGAACGGCTCCGCGTTCCTCGTGATGGAACTCGTCCCCGGCGAAGCCCTGTCGACGATCCTCGAGCGCGAGGGCGCGCTGTCGACCGACAAGACGCTCGACATCGTCGCGCAGACCGCCTCGGCGCTGCAGGCCGCCCACGCCGCAGGCCTCGTCCACCGCGACATCAAGCCCGGCAACCTGCTCATCACGCCCGACGGTCGCGTGAAGATCACCGACTTCGGCATCGCGCGCATCGCCGATCAGGTGCCCCTCACGGCGACCGGTCAGGTCATGGGCACGGTCCAGTACCTCTCGCCCGAGCAGGCGTCGGGTCACGCGGCATCCCCGTCGACCGACATCTACTCGCTCGGCATCGTCGCGTACGAGCTGCTGGCCGGCCGACGCCCGTTCACGGGCGAATCGCAGGTCGCGATCGCGATGGCGCAGATCAACGACACCCCGCCGCCGCTTCCCGACACGATCTCGGAGCCCGTGCAGCGCTTCGTGATGAGCATGATCGCGAAGAAGCCCGACGAGCGTCCGGCGTCGACCTCGGCCGTCGCCCGCGCTGCAGGTGCACTCCGCCGCGGCGATGTCGCCGGCGCGGCCGCAATCGTTCCGGCGATCGCCGGCGCCGTGTCACCGGATGCCTTCACGCAGCTCCTGACGTCCAACAACGGCACCGACGCGACGACCCGCCTGCTCCCCTCTGCGGGCGCGGCCGGAGCAGCCGCCGGCGTCGGCGCAGCGGCAGGCGTCGGGACCGGGACAGCCGCCCTCGCTACCGAGCAGCCCGCTCGCCAGCAGCCCGCCAAGAAGAAGCGCAGCCCGTGGACCTGGCCCCTCGTGGCCCTCATCGTCCTGCTGGCCGTCGTGCTGATCGGTGCCCTCGTCACCCTCTTCCAACCGACCGGCGAGACGGGACCGGCCACGCCGCCGCCCAGCAGCCCGGCCCCGGTCTCCAGCCCGCCGCCGTCCTCGCCGCCGCCGTCGACGCCCGCGGCGCCGACCTCGGCCGATCCCGAGTCCTTCGACATCGAGGGCAAGTCGTGCGAAGACGCGAGGCAGATCCTCAACGACAACGGATTCGCCAACGTCGTCTGCGAGCGCGGCGACCAGGCGAACACCGACGACCAGGTCGGCACGGTCTACAGCATCAACCCCACGGGCAACGTGCAGTTCGATCGTGAGATCACCCTGCTGTACTACGACAAGACGGCTCAGATGGAGACGCCCGCAGCGCCGAGCATCCAGGGCGGCAACGACGACGGAACCGTCACCGCCGGGTCGACCGTGCGGATCATGTGGGACAGCTACACCTGCCCCGCCGGCGCACCGCAGGCCACGAGCTACACGATGACCCTCTCGGGGGGCGTCTTCCAGAAGAACGGCGAGTCGACCGCGAGCTTCGCGATCGGCGACCGTCCGCAGGAGGTCGTCGTCGGCACGAACAGTCAGGCCCTTTCGGTCACCTACAACGTCACCTGCAACGGCGAGGGCACCGAACGGGTCTCGGGAGAGTCGTCGGAGGCCGCGGCATCCATCGTCCCCGCTCAGGAGGAGACCCCTCCCGCTGACGGTGGCGACGGCGGCGGCAACGGCAGCGACGGCTGATCACGACCGCATTCAGCAGGCTTTCGAACACGGTCGGATAGGCTGTCCGGGTTCCATTCCGGGGAGTGAATTGTCCGTTACGTCACGCGTGCTGTCGGGCCGCTACCGAGTCGATGACCTCATCGGCCGGGGTGGCATGGCTTCCGTGTACCGCGGACAGGACCTGACCCTCGGTCGTCCGGTCGCCATCAAGATCCTCGAGGCCGACCTGGCCGCAGACAGCGCCTTCCGCACGCGGTTCCGGCTCGAGGCGCAGTCGGCGTCGCGCATGTCGCACCCCGCGATCGTCCGTGTCTACGACGCCGGCGAGGAGACGAGGATGGATGCCGCGGGCCAGCCGCATCCCGAGCCGTACATCGTCATGGAGCTCGTCACCGGGCACCTGCTGAAGGACATCATCAGCGACGGCCCGGTTCCGCTCGAGGACGCGCTGCGGTACACCGACGGCATCCTCGAGGCGCTCGAGTACTCGCATCGCGCCGGCGTCGTCCACCGCGACATCAAACCCGGCAACGTCATGGTGACGGATGCCGGTCAGGTGAAGGTCATGGACTTCGGCATCGCGCGCGCGGTGTCGGACTCGTCGTCGACGGTCGCCGAGACCACGGCGATCATCGGGACCGCGTCGTACTTCTCGCCCGAGATGGCCAAGGGCGACCCGGTCGACGCCCGCGCAGACATCTACTCGGCGGGGATCGTCCTGTACGAGCTGCTCACCGGGCAGCCGCCGTTCCGCGGCGAGAACCCGATCGCCGTCGCGTACCAGCACGTCTCCGAGGCTCCCGTTCCGCCGTCCGAGCTGGTCGACACCGTCCCGCGCTCGCTCGACGCCCTGGTGCTCCGCGCGCTCGCGAAGGATCCGTTCCAGCGTCCGCAGACGGCCGTCGCGTTCCGCGACGCCCTTGCGGCCGCGACCGGACGCAAGGCTCCGAGCAAGCGCCGCGTCGAATCGCTCAGCAACGAGCTCTACGGCCCCGATCCGAAGCAGGCCGCCGAGACGGCGCGGTCGCTGCGTCAGCTCACGAGCGACGACACGATGCGCCGCACCCAGTCGGGACCGCCGGTCGCGTGGGTGTGGGCGGGCATCGCGATGCTCGCGGTGCTGCTGGTCTCCGTCTTCATCTGGGTGAACACGCTCCGACCCGACGAGGGCACGGTCACGCCCAACGCCCTGACGGTGCCCGACGTCGTCACCATGACCTGGGACCGCGCGGAGCAGGTGATCGACAAGGCCAAACTCGTTCCGCAGCAGGTCGACGAGACGAGCGCCGACGTGCCCGAAGGCGCCGTCGTCCGCACCGATCCCGTTGCAGGGACCACGGTCGCACCCGGCGAGCAGGTGACGGTCTACGTGTCGCAGGGCGTCGAGAAGGCAGCCGTCCCCGCGCTCGCGAATCTCACCGTCTCGGAGGTCACCTCCTCGCTCGAGCAGGCCGGCCTGAAGCTCGGCTCGATCACCCGGCGCAACGATCCGCGGCTGGCGGCCGACGTTGTGATCAGCGGGTCGGTGAACGGCGCCGCGGTGACCGACGGGCAGGAGATCCCGAAGGGGAGCGCGGTCGACCTGGTCGTCGCCACCGGCACGGTCACCGTCGAGGACTTCGCGCTCAACTACACGGTCGACAAGGCCGTCGAGATCCTCGAGTCCGACCAGTACAACCTCGATCCGGTGGTGCAGGAGGATCCGTCGTGCCCCGCGACCGACCCGCGGATGGTGAAGGTGCAGTCCGCGATCGGCGAGGTGCCGGTCGGGTCCGAGATCACCCTCACGACCTGCAGCGGCTGACCGCTCAGGCTCAGCCGACCGCCCGATGCGGGCTCAAGCTCGCACCCCGACGCGCGGCATCCGGCAGTCCGACGCCCTCCAGCCAGGTACCGAGCAGCTGGTAACCGCCTTCGGTGAGGACGCTCTCGGGGTGGAACTGCACCCCCTCGATCGGCAGTGACCGATGGGCCAGGCCCATGACGGTGCCGGAGTCGGTCCACGCCGTGACCCGCAGGTCGACGGGCAGCGACGCGCGCCCCACGGCGAGCGAGTGGTACCGAGTGGCGGTGAACGGCCGCGGCAGACCCGAGAAGACACCGGAACCGTCGTGGTGCACGAGCGACGTCCGCCCGTGCATCAGATCGGCCGCATGCGAGACGACCCCGCCGAAGGCGACCGCGATCGCCTGGTGTCCCAGGCACACCCCGAGGAGCGGGGTGGCCGTGCTCGCGCACCGCTCCACGATGGCGATCGACGCGCCCGCACCCTCGGGGGTACCGGGACCGGGAGAGATGAGCACGGCGTCGGCTGCACCGACGCGGTCGACGGCATCGGCGGCATCCGACTCGACCATGTCGACCTCGGCCCCGAGCTCTGCGAGGTAGCCGATCAGGGTGTGGACGAAACTGTCGTGGTTGTCGACGACCAGTACCCGGATGCCGCCGCTCACCCGCCGCCGCCGACGGTGGACTCCTCGCTGGGCCACACCGTCTGGAACACCCAGGGGAAGACGTAGAAGTAGAGCAGATACAAGATGATGGCCGCGAGGACCAGCAGGATCAGCACCCGTACCCACCACGGACCCGGGAGCACCCGCCACAATGCCGCGTACATCAGGCACCCACCCCGGCCGTCAGCGCGGCCGGCGGACCGGCGGCCGTGGGAGTGAACTCGTCGAAGACGGCGTAGGCGATGATGCGCTCCAGGGAGTTCAGCTTCGGCGCGCAGCTCGTGAGCGTCAGGTAACGACCGTTCGCGGCGACGCCTTCTTTGTTGGGGACAGGCAGGAGCACCTGGATCTGGGTGTCCTGCACGTATTCGAGGGACCGGAAGCGGTACGTGTACCAGCCGGCCTTGGTCTGGATGACGATGGCGTCGCCGATGACGAGCCGGTCGATCGGATCGAACGGCGCACCCGAGGTCCAGCGGTGCGCGGCGTAGACCGTGTTGCCCTCCGCGCCGGGCATGGCGGTGTCGGGGTAATGCCCGATCTCACCGCGGTCGAGGATGTCGGGGCGCGAGATGCCGGAGGCGATCTTGAACTGCCAGTCCTTGCCGAAGCGCGGCACCTTCATGATGCCGAACACCTCGGCGTGCTTCTGATCGCCCAGGATCGGGATCGCCGCCGGGTCGTCCGGCGCCGGCGTCGCGGGGGCCGAAGCGCCGGGGGTCGGGTCACCCTCGGCGGCCCACTGATCAGCCAGCGCCTGCGCGGCCGCATGCTGTTCGCCCTGCACGATCGCGTCACCGATCCACGTGTGCCACGTGACGTAGAGGAGGGTCACGACACCCAGCGTCAGCAGGATCTCACCGACAACGCTCAGGACGGTGGTGCGTGGGCGAGGACGGTTCCGACGAGTGCGTCGGGTCTGGTGCTCCGTGGGCGAGGAGGCGGTCACGATCGGAGTTTAGCCAGCGCAGGCTGAAACAGGGCTGGCAGGTAGACTTCTCGCCATGGCACGTGGAGACAAGGACGAGGACCGACTGGTCCAGCCCGAGGGCGACGCCGCCCCCAACCCGGTCTGGTTCAAGCCGATCATGATCGGGCTGATGCTCATCGGCCTCGTCTGGATCATCGTCTTCTACCTGAGCGGCCAGGCCTTCCCGATCCCCGACATCGGTCCGTGGAACCTCGCGATCGGTTTCGGCATCGCCTTCGTCGGCTTCTTGATGACGACGCGCTGGCGCTGAGCCGCGGCATCCCACCGACAGAAATTACACCGGTGTGATTCATCCCCAGCCTGGGGATGAATCTGTGGATAACTCAGAGGTACAGCAGAGCCGGCACCGTTGCGGTCAGCGCGACGAGACCCACACCGACAGCGACGAGCAGTGCTGCCTGCAACGGCTGACGCTTCTGCGCGCGCGTCCTCGAGAAGATGAACCCGATGAGCAGGCCCACCAGGCCGCCGCCGATGTGCGACTGCCAGGAAACACCGGAGCCCACGAACGAGAAGACCAGGTTGATCCCGAGCAGGATCGCGATCGGCAGGATGTTCACGCCGAGGTTGCGACCGATGATCAGCATCGCGGTGAGAAGCCCCCACACGGCACCCGACGCGCCGACGACGAAGGTACCCGGCGCGATGAGTGCGACCAGGGCAGAACCACCGATCGCACTGAGTGCGTAGAGCGCGACGAAGCGCGCCTTGCCGAGCAGCGGCTCGAGACTCCGGCCGAGCGCCCACAGCGCCAACATGTTGAGCGCGACGTGGAAGGGGAGCGGGGTCGAATGGACGAAGGCGACCGTGAGCATCCGCCACGGCTCGTACGGCAGACCCGTCCCCGGCACCGAGTAAGCGGGCACGAACGCGAGCGCACTCGTGACCGTCCCTCCCACGACCGGGATGAGCTGCACGAGGTACATCGCGATCGTGAAGATGACGATCGCGTAGGTGACGACGGGGCGGTCGCTGCGCATCTTGCGCGCGAACCGCCCCGGCATCCGCTTCACCTCAGCCGACCGCGCCCCCTTCTGCTGCTCCGCCAGGCACTCCGGGCAGATGACGCCGACGGGAAGCGGCGTCTGGCACTCGGGGCAGATGGTGCGGAGGCACCGCTGGCAGAGCACGAAGCTCTGACGGTCGGGATGCCGGTAGCAGAAGTTGTCCGGATTGGTCCGGGGGTCGGCTGAGGTCACGAAGGGGTCAGGCCTCGGTGATGTCGATCGACGAGATCACGACGGGCTCGACCGGACGGTCCTGCGCTCCGGTCGGAACGGCGGCGATGGCGTCGACCACGGCGCGCGAGGCGTCGTCGGCGACCTCACCGAAGATCGTGTGCTTGCCGTTGAGCCACGGAGTCGGGTCGGTCGTGATGAAGAACTGCGAGCCGTTGGTGCCCTCGGCCTTGCCGGTGATGGCGTTGCGGCGGAGGCCCGCGTTCGCCATGGCGAGGAGGTAGGGCGTGCCGAAGGTCAGCTCGGGGCTGATCTCGTCGTCGAAGTTGTATCCGGGTCCGCCGACGCCCTGACCGAGCGGGTCGCCGCCCTGGATCATGAAGCCGGGGATGATGCGGTGGAAGATCACATCGGTGTACAGGGGGCCCTCGCCGGGCTTGCCCGTGGCGGGGTGCGTCCAGGCCTGGGATCCGTCGGCCAGACCGATGAAGTTCTTGACGGTGCGCGGCGCCTGATCGCCGAACAGGTTGACGACGATGTCGCCGTGGTTGGTGTGCAGTGTTGCGACAGCGGAGTGAATCGGCATACTCATCATCCTCTCACTTGCAACCCCCCGCGCCGCCTGAATGCGTCTGGCAGTATGGACCCACTACGTCCCCGGATGAACCCCGAAAAGGGAGGGCCCCGTGAGCCTCAACCGCAAGACCAAGAAGGAACTCCGCAAGCTGCAGAAGCAGGCTGCGAACCTGTGGGAGTCACAGCAGGTGCTCGTCGGTCAGGCCGGTGACGTCGCCCGCGAGGCGGGTCGCCAGCTCGGCAAGTACAACCACGACCACGTCGTGCCTGCCGCCAAGGACTCCTACGAGCGCTACGCCGCACCGTACGTCGACCGTGGCGTCGAGACCGGCCGCAAGGTGCTGAACGGCGCGATCGTTCCCGCCGCCGGCGCGGTCGTCGGCACCGCGATGTCGGTGTGGGATGTCGCCAACGACCAGCGCCACCGCCTCTCCAAGGGCAAGGGCCTGGGAGGGTTCGATGCCGACTCGTTCCGCAAGAACGCTGCCAAGGCCGGCAAGAAGGCCACCAAGAAGCTGTCGGTCCCCGAGAAGAAGGGCCTCGGCGCCGGTGGCGTCCTCGCCATCATCTTCGGTGTCGCCGCCACGGCCGGTGTCCTCTACGCCGCGTGGCAGACGCTTCGTGCTGACGACGAGCTGTGGGTGGCGGACGACCCGCTGCGCGCACCGGATGCCTGAATCCACGCCCGTACCGTCGGAGCGCGTCGCTGAAGCGGCGCGCTCCCGGTCTTTGTCGGTGGAGTTCGTGGCTCGTCCGGCGGCGGAGAGCCTCGACGAGGCCGCGGAGCTTCTCGGACTCGCGGCATCCGACATCGTCAAGACCCTCGTCGTGAAACGCAGCGACGACACGTATCTGTTCGCCCTCATCCCGGGGGACCGCGCCATCTCCTGGCCGAAGCTGCGCGCCGTCGTCGGGGTGAACAAGCTGAGACTCCCCGAACCCGATCTGGCGCTTGCCGCGACGGGATTCGAGCGCGGGACCATCACACCGGTCGGCAGCACGACCGCCTGGCCGGTCTACGCCGATGCGAGCATCGTCGGCAAACGGATCGCGATGGGCGCCGGAGCGCACGGGTTCAGTCTCTTCGTCGACGCGGATGACCTCATCCGCTCTTATGACGCCCTCGTCGACGACATCTCGCAGCCGATGAGCGAACGACGGGCCTGACCCCTCTTTAGGGGACGCGGGGTGCCCGGCGCCAGCCTTTATCTTCAGCGGGGGCGTGCACCAGCATGAAGTCATGACTTCCGCCGTCTCGCGCAGCCTGTTGCCCGCCCTCGCCGTGATCGTGACCGCGCTCACCCTGGTCGGTTGTTCCGGCGCTCCGACGGCGACGGGTCCGGCTGCCGGCACGACGGCGTCCCCGTCGGCGTCGCCGTCGTCCACTCCCACACCGACGGTGTCGGCAGAAGACGCCGCCTTCACGGCCGAGGTCACGGCGAAGCTGCCCGAGGCCGACATGGAGACGCTCATCCCGATGGTGCATCAGCTCTGCGAGGACCTGTACGACGACGACAAGGGCTACATCTTGGGGTACGGGGTCTTCAACGACAAGATCCGGAAGCAGTACGGCGAAGACGCGGTGGACATCATCGTGACGCCCGCCGTCGAGACGTATTGTCCGGGAGACGAGCCCAAGCTCGTCGAGGCCTTCAAGCAGTACACGGCCAAGGAGTTCCCCGACGTCGACATCACCAAGGCCCTCGCGATCTCGCGGGAGTTGTGCGCAGACCTCGAGACCCTGCCGATGAAGGATGCGATCGACAACTTCATCGTCACGGCCGGCACATTCCTCGACAGCGAGAGCGCGTCCGGGATGGTCGGGATGGGGCCGGTCACGTTCTGCCCCGAGCGCGTGGACGACGTGCTCGCCTACATCAAGACGATTCAGTGACCCGGCCGGGTCGCGGTCAGGCGCCCAGGCCCGCCATCCGCATCGCCGTGTCGACGAGCCCGACCCGTGTGAGGGAGGGGACGTCGCTGAGGGGGAACCATGCGGCCTCGTCCGTCGAGCCGTCCTCTTCATTCCGGAGCGCGCCACCGACGACGTGCGCGCGGTAGACGATCCGCAGCGCCTGGATCGGTCCGCTGCCGTGGAATCGGTCCTTCTCGGCGATCACCTGCGAGTCCGTCCCCAGGATCCCGTCGAGTTCCACGTGGAACCCCGTCTCCTCCAGGACCTCCCGCACCGCGGCATCCATCGGATCCTCACCGGGATCCAATCCGCCGCCCGGCATCGTCCACGCGGGACGCGTGGGGCTGTTCCAATGGGCGAGAAGGATGCGGTCTCCGTCGGTGATGACGGCGTAGGCAGCGACGCGGATGTCCACGCGTTCACCCTAGTGGGAGCGGATGCCGGTGGGCGCGCGACTGCCTGGAGCGCGGGCTCCCCAGCCACGCGCCCCAGGCGAATGTCGCGAACACGATCCGCGTCCCCCGCGGGAGCCTGTGCTCATCGAAGGATCCGAGATTCGGGTCATCGGTTCTTTCGGCGACACGATCATCGTCGCCGCCTCGGCGCAACGAAGGCGCAAGGCCACCGCAAGAAAGCCGCAAGATCCGGCAACGAAACGATCACAGAACGACAGAACGCCGGCATCCGATGCGGATTCCGGCGTTCGTACTGTGGAGCCTAGGAGATTCGAACTCCTGACATCCTGCTTGCAAAGCAGGCGCTCTACCAACTGAGCTAAGGCCCCCGGTGCGGTGACGGTGGGGCTACCAGGACTTGAACCTGGGACCTCTTCATTATCAGTGAAGCGCTCTAACCGCCTGAGCTATAGCCCCGTCGTTGCCGGCTCACGCCTGCAACCTCCAAGACTTTACCCGACGATGGGCCTGTTTGACGAATCCGAGCGACGGGTGGGCCGCGGCATCCGCTCGTTCTGATTCACTGGGCTCATGAGCACGACGTTCCACACCGAACCGCAGGGCGCTGGCCTCGGGCAGCGCCTGAACTGGTTGCGCGCCGGAGTACTCGGCGCGAACGACGGGATCGTCTCCGTCGCGGCCGTCGCCGTCGGCGTCGCCGGCGCCACGACCGACCTCGGTCCCATCATCACGGCCTCCTCGGCGGCGCTCGTCGGTGGGGCGATCTCGATGGCACTCGGCGAGTACGTCTCGGTGAGCAGCCAGCGCGACACCGAGCGCGCCCTCATCGAGAAGGAGAAGCGCGAGCTGGCCGAGATGCCCGAGCAGGAATTGGCAGAACTCGCGGAGCTGTACCGCGAGAAGGGACTGTCAGAGGAGACGGCGCTGAAGGTGGCCGAAGAGCTCACCGCGCACGACGCGCTGGGCGCTCACCTCGACATCGAGCTCGGCATCGACCCGGATGACCTCACGAGCCCGTGGCAGGCCGCCCTGTCGTCGGCGATCGCGTTCACGCTGGGCGCCCTGCTGCCGTTCCTCGCGATCATCCTCCCGCCGGCGGAATGGCGCGTCCCTACGACGTTCGTCGCCGTGCTCATCGCGCTCGCGTTGACCGGGACGATCTCGGCCCGCCTCGGCGGCGCCGGCAAGCGTCGCGCCGTCACCCGCCTCGTCGTCGGCGGGGCGCTCGCCCTCGCCGTCACGTGGGCGCTGGGTCTGCTGCTGGGCACCTCCGTCGCGTGACGGGATGCCGCGGCATCCGACTCAGTTCGAGGTGAAGCCGACCAGCAGGCCGCCGGTGACCTTGACCATGAGGTTGTAGATCCCGGCCATGACCGCGCCCAGCACCGTCACGACGATGAGGTTGAGGATCGCCACGACGGCAGCGAACGCCATCACCTGCGGAAGGTTGATCACCGACGACAGGGTGAAGGAGTTCTCACCGTTGACGGCACCGAGGAGCTGGTCGACCTGGCCGATCAGGTTCGTCGAGCTGATCACGAGGTAGATCAGCAGCGTCGAGACCACCGTGACGATCGCGAGGGCAACCGCAGCGAGGAACGACAGCTTCACAGCCGACCAGAAGTCGACGTAGACGAGACGGAGGCGAACCTGCTTGGCGGTCGTCCGGCTCGAGGACTTCTTGGCGAGTTTGTCGGCAACAGAGCTCATGCGTCACTCTCTTCGGTGGTCTCAGGAGCCGAGGCGGCTGCGGGATCGGCCGGGGCTTCCGCGTCGGCCGCGGCTTCGGCCAGTCCACGCTCGCCGTTGCGGGCGATCGCGAGGATCCGGTCGTCGTCGTCGGGCCGGGCGAAGACCACGCCCATCGTGTCGCGGCCCTTGGCAGGCACCTCAGCAACGGCCGAGCGTACCACCTTGCCGCTGGCAAGAACCACGAGGACCTCGTCGTCCGCGCTGACGATCAGCCCGCCGGCGAGCTCGCCGCGATCGTCGTGCAGCTTGGCGACCTTGATGCCGAGGCCACCACGGCCCTGCACGCGGTACTGATCGACCGCCGTGCGCTTGGCGTACCCGCCCTGGGTGACGACGAAGACGAAGCCCTCATCACGGACGACGGATGCCGACAGCAGGCTGTCGCCGTCGCGGAAGGACATGCCCTTCACACCCTCCGTCGAGCGACCCATGGGACGCAGGGACTCGTCGCTCGCCGTGAAGCGCAGCGACATGCCGAGCCGCGAGACGAGCAGCAGGTCGTCGGTCGAGTCGACGAGCATCGCGCTGACGAGCTCGTCGCCGTTCTCCTCGTCCTGACCGCGCAGACGGATCGCGATGATGCCGCCCTGACGGTTGGTGTCGTACTCGGTGAGGGCCGTCTTCTTGATCTTGCCGTCGCGTGTGGCGAGCACGAGGTACTCGGCGGCGGCGTAGTCGCGGATGTCGAGGATCTGCGCGACGTCCTCACCCGGCTGGAGCGCCAGGAGGTTGGCGACGTGCTGACCCTTCGCGTCGCGCCCGCCCTCGGGGAGCTCGTAGCCCTTCGCGCGATAGACGCGACCCTTGGTCGTGAAGAACAGCAGCCAGTGGTGCGTTGTCGACACGAAGAAGTGCTCGACGATGTCGTCGGCGCGCAGCTGCGCACCCTTCACTCCCTTGCCGCCGCGGTGCTGCGAGCGGTAGTTGTCGCTGCGTGTGCGCTTGACGTACCCGTTGCGCGTGACGGTGACGACGATCTCCTCTTCGGGGATCAGGTCCTCCATCGACATGTCGCCGTCGTATCCGTGCAGGATGTGCGTGCGGCGCTCGTCGCCGAACTTCGCGACGATCTCGCCGAGCTCGTCGCCGATGATCGCGCTCTGGCGGTCGCGCGAGGCGAGGATGTCGTTGAGGTCGGCGATCTTGAGCTCAAGCTCGGTCGCCTCGTCGACGATCTTCTGGCGCTCGAGGGCCGCCAGTCGGCGCAGCTGCATCGTGAGGATCGCATCGGCCTGCGCGTCGTCGACATCGAGGAGCGACTTCAGTCCCTCGCGCGCCTCGTCGACCGTGGGGGAGCGGCGGATGAGGGCGATGACCTCGTCGAGCGCATCGAGCGCCTTGAGGTAGCCGCGCAGGATGTGCATGCGCTTCTCGGCCTCGCGCAACCGGTAGCGGGTGCGACGGACGATGACCTCGAACTGGTGCGTCAGCCAGTAGCTGATGAAACCGTCGATCGGCAGCGTGCGGGGCACGCCGTCGACGATCGCGAGCATGTTCGCGCCGAAGTTCTCCTGCAGCTGGGTGTGCTTGTACAGGTTGTTGAGGACGACCTTCGCGACGGCATCCCGCTTCAACACGATGACGAGCCGCTGACCCGTGCGGTCGCTCGTCTCGTCGCGGATGTCGGCGATGCCGCTGAGCTTGCCCTCGCGCACGAGTGCGGTGATCTTCGCCGCGACGTTGTCGGGGTTGACCTGGTACGGGAGCTCCGTGATCACCAGGCACGTGCGGTTCTGGATCTCCTCGACGTTCACGACGGCGCGCATCGTGATCGATCCGCGGCCGGTGCGGTACGCCTCGCGGATGCCCTTGGTGCCGAGGATCTGCGCACCGGTGGGGAAGTCGGGCCCGGGGATGCGCTCGATGAGCGCATCGAGGAGCTCTTCGCGGGAGGCATCCGGGTTCTGCAGCGCCCACATCACGCCGTCGGCCACCTCGCGAAGGTTGTGCGGCGGGATGTTCGTGGCCATGCCGACCGCGATGCCGACCGAGCCGTTGACCAGCAGGTTCGGGAAACGCGAGGGGAGGACGACCGGCTCGCGCGTGCGACCGTCGTAGTTGTCCTCGAAGTCGACGGTGTCCTCGTCGATGTCGCGCACCATCTCGAGCGCGAGCTGAGCCATCTTCGTCTCGGTGTACCGCGGGGCGGCGGCACCCATGTTGCCGGGGGAGCCGAAGTTGCCCTGACCGTCGGCGAGCGGGTAGCGCAGCGACCACGGCTGGACGAGGCGGACGAGGGCGTCGTAGATCGCGCTGTCACCGTGCGGGTGGTACTGACCCATGACCTCGCCGACGACGCGAGCGCACTTCGAGTAGCTCTTGTCGGGACGGTAACCGCCGTCGTACATGCCGTAGATGACACGGCGGTGGACGGGCTTGAGGCCGTCCTCGACGCGCGGCAGCGCACGCCCCACGATCACGCTCATCGCGTAGTCGAGGTAGCTCCGCTGCATCTCGACCTGGAGGTCGACCTGGTCGATGTTGCCGTGCTGGTAGCCGGCAGTCGGGTCGGGACGCTCTTCGTCAGCCATGTTCTCTCAGTCTTCGTTCGTCGTCGTCGGAGTGCAGGGGCGGATGCAGCGGACTCAGATGTCCAGGAACCGCACGTCCTTGGCGTTGCGCTGGATGAACCCGCGCCGCGCCTCGACGTCCTCGCCCATCAGCACGGAGAAGATCTCGTCGGCCGCCGCGGCGTCGTCGATGGTGACCTGACGCAGCGTGCGCGTCTCGGGGTCCATCGTCGTCTCCCACAGCTCCTTGGCGTTCATCTCGCCGAGACCCTTGTAGCGCTGCACGCCGTTGTCCTTCGGGATGCGGCGGCCCGCCGCCAGCCCGTCGCGCATCAGCGCGTCGCGCTCGGCGTCGCTGTACACGTACTCGTGAGGAGCGTTCGACCACTTCAAGCGGTACAGCGGCGGCTGCGCCAGGTAGACGTAGCCTGCCTCGACCAGTCCGCGCATGTAGCGGAAAAGCAGCGTCAAGAGCAGCGTCGTGATGTGCTGGCCGTCGACGTCGGCATCCGCCATCAGGACGACCTTGTGGTACCGGGCCTTCGCGATGTCGAAGTCCGGACCGATGCCGGCGCCGAACGCCTGGATCATCGCCTGGATCTCGGCGTTGCCCAACGCGCGATCGAGGCGCGCCTTCTCGACGTTGAGGATCTTGCCGCGCAGCGACAGGATCGCCTGCCGCTCCGGGTCGCGACCCGAGACCGCCGAGCCGCCGGCCGAGTCACCCTCCACGAGGAAGATCTCGCTGATGGACGGGTCCTTGCTCGTGCAGTCCTTGAGCTTCTCGGGCATGGATGCCGACTCGAAGACGCTCTTGCGACGCGCGGTCTCGCGCGCCTTGCGGGCGGCCATGCGCGCCGTGGCGGCTTCGATCGCCTTCGTGATGATGAGCTTGGCCTGCTGCGGGTTGCGGTCGAGCCAGTCCATGAGCTGGTCGCCGACGACCTTCTGCACGAAGGCCTTCGCCTCGGTGTTGCCGAGCTTGGTCTTCGTCTGGCCCTCGAACTGCGGCTCGGCGAGCTTCACGGAGATGACCGCGGTGAGTCCTTCGCGGATGTCCTCACCGGCGAGGTTCTCGTCCTTCTCCTTGAGAAGGCCCTTCTCCTTCGCGTAGCGGTTGATGTACATCGTCATCGCGGCGCGGAAACCCTCTTCGTGGGTACCGCCCTCGTGCGTGTTGATCGTGTTCGCGAAGGTGAAGACGTTCTCGGTGTATCCCGCGGTCCACTGCATCGCGAGCTCGAGCGAGATGTGGCGGACGGTGTCCTCGGACTCGATCTCGATGATCTCGTCATTGATCACCTCGGCCTTGCGGACCTTGTTGAGGTACTCGACGTAGTCGACGAGGCCGCGCTCGTACAGGAAGTCGTCGTGGCGCTGGGCCGTCTCGGACCCGCCCTCGGGCAGGTCGACGACGTCGAGGGCCTCGGGACGCTCGTCCGTGAGGGTGATGCGGAGGCCCTTGTTGAGGAACGCGGTCTGCTGGAAGCGCGTGCGCAGCGTGTTGTAGTCGAAGTCCGTCGCCTCGAAGATCGACCCGTCCGGCCAGAACGTGATGGTCGTGCCGGTCTTGTCGCTCTCCTCGCCCTTCGCCAACGGCGCCTCGGGCTTGCCGCCGCCCGAGAAGGTCTGACGCCACACGTGACCCTGGCGCGCGATCTCGACCTCGAACCGCGTCGACAGGGCGTTCACGACAGAGGAGCCGACGCCGTGGAGACCACCGGAGACCGCGTATCCGCCGCCACCGAACTTGCCGCCGGCGTGGAGGACGGTGAGCACGACCTCCACGGTCGACTTGCTCGGGTCGGACGAGTGCGGGTCGACGGGGATGCCGCGACCGTTGTCGACGACGCGGAGCCCGCCGTCTTCGAGGATCGTCACGTGGATCGTGTCGCAGTAGCCCGCGAGGGCTTCATCGACCGAGTTGTCGACGATTTCGTACACGAGGTGGTGGAGGCCGCGCTCACCGGTCGATCCGATGTACATGCCGGGCCGCTTGCGAACCGCTTCGAGACCCTCGAGCACCTGAATCTCGGAGGCGCCGTATTCGGCGGGAATCCGGGGTTCGGCGGGAGTTTCGGGTTCTTCGGGAACGGTGTCGGGGGTTTCTGACGTCATCGGTTTCGTGCGCTCCACATCCATCGTTCAGGCCTTCTCCCCAGTCTATCGGAAAGGGGGCGCGATGAGCGGCTGAACGGCGCTGTGAGCGCGTGAAAGCTTCCCGGATGGTGCGGGACGTGCCTCACCCGTAGGTATCGCGAGGGCCCCGCCCTGGAACGGCTCTGGGGCCCCATTTCCATGAGGGGACGTCCGGCCCCACGAAACGCACCGATTCGACGCCGGCCTCGGGGAATCGTCGGATGAGCTCCGTGACGATGGTCGACCGCATGAGGTGCAGGTTCTTCGCCCACGCCGTCGAATCGCACTGCACGGTGAGGACGCCGTCGCTGAGCGCGACGGGATCCGCGTGACGGGCGGTCTCTTCGCCGGCGACCTGGGCCCACTGGAGGACGAGGTCCTCCTTCGCGAGCTGCGCATCCCACCCGGACTGACGGGTCAGGTCCGCGAGCAGGTCGCCGACCCCCTTCGGATCGCGTCCCGACGTGAACGGCTGGTTCTCGTCGTCGTCGTTCCGGCGGCGCTTGCGGCGCTTCTTGGCGGCCGACGGCTCGAGTCCGCGCAGGCGCATGTACGTCGCGACCGTCTCCGGGATGCCGGCGGGATCAGACATCGGCATCCGTCACGATCGTGCCCGCTTCGACTCGGACGGTCCGCACTCGGAGCGCTTCGGGGACGTCGCCTTCGACGGCGGCCGTCACGATGACCTGCTCGAAATCCGCCACCACGCCGGCCAATCGCGCGCGTCGATCCGCGTCGAGTTCGGCGAAGACGTCGTCGAGGATGACGATCGGGTCGCCGAGCCGCAACTGGTCGCGCAGGAGCTGCGCGGACGACAACCGCAACGACAGTGCGGTCGACCACGATTCGCCGTGCGACGCGTAGCCCTTCACCGGCAGACCGCGCAGCCGAAGCAGGAGATCGTCACGGTGCGGCCCGACGAGCGTCACTCCACGCTCGAGCTCCTGCGAGCGCTTGGCAGTGAGTCCTGCGCGGAAGGATGCCGCGATCGCCTCGGCGCCGACGGCGGAACCGGCTTGTCCGACAGCGGATGCGTCGTCCTCGGGATCCGCGCCCTCGACGGTGAGCACCCACTCGAGCTTCGGGTCGTGATCCGCACCGGCGATCGCCTCGTAGGCGTCCCGCATGGGCTGCGCCAGATCCTCCGCCAGTCGCAGCCGAGCGAGGATGATCTCGGTGCCGAGCGAGATCAGTTTGTCGTCCCATACGTCGAGCGTCGTGAGCTGCTCGGCCTTGAGCCCACGGGCCCGCGCGGATTTCAGGAGTGCGGTTCGCTGCTTCAGCACGCGGTCGTAGTCGCCGAGCACGCCGCTCATGCGGGGCGAGCGTTGCACGAGCAACTGATCGGCGAACCTGCGGCGGGCCGACGGGTCACCTCGAACGATCTGCAGGTCCTCGGGCGCGAAGAGGACGACCTGCGCATAGCGCGGGAGTTCGGAGGTACGCACGGACGAGCCGTTGACACGCGCCTTGTTCGATCCGGAGCGGTTCAGCTGCGCTTCGAGCTGGATGCGCCGGTCGCCGTAGCCGAGACGCGCGCGGACGAAGGCGGCATCCGCTCCGTACCGGACCATCGGTGCATCCTGCGAGACGCGGTGCGAGCCGAGGGTGGCGAAATAACCGATCGCCTCGGCCAGGTTGGTCTTACCCTGACCGTTCCGACCGACGAAGACGTTGGGGCCGGCGACGAGGCTCACTTCGGCCGACGCGTAATTGCGGAAGTCGACGAGACTCAGATGCTCCACGATCATCAGATCACCCTCCTTCGAGGCACCGACACGCCTCGAGGTGGACGGACGACGGGGTCAGCGCAGCAGCAGGTTCGGCTGCAGCAGGTACTTGAACGTCTCGGGCGTGCCCGAGGTCTGCGGCGTGATGAGAACCGGGCTGAGCTTGTTGGCGTTCTCGCTCGAGGTGAACGTCACACGTGTGAACTCGCTCTTCACCGCGCCGAGGGCCTCGAGCAGGTACTGCGGGTTCAGACCCAGCGTGACCTCGTCACCGGCGAGCGTCGCATCGACCGATTCGGTCGCGCGTGCCTGCTCGGTGCCGGCGGCATCCATCGACACACCCTCGTCGGAGAACGTGAAACGCAGCGGCGCGGAACGGTCGAGCACGAGCGAGACGCGACGGACGGCCTCGGCGAGGTCGGCGGTGTTGACGACGGCGTAGTGCTCGGTCTGCGCGGGGAAAAGCCGCCGGACCGGGGGGAAGTTGCCCTTGATCAGGAGCGACGTGACGGTCTTGTTGCCCGCCGTGAAGGCGATGATCTCGCGGTCGCCCGACCCCGAGAACGACACCTGGATGTCGCCGGAGTGGGCGAAGGTCTTGCCGACCTCGGTCAGCGTGCGAGCCGGCACGAGTGCGGTGGTCGCCTCTTCGCGGGCGACGGCTCCACTGTCGAAGTTGATCTCGCGGAGCGCGACACGGTAGCGGTCGGTCGCGACGAGGCTCAGCTCGTTGCCCGTCACCTCGAGCTGGACGCCGGTGAGCACGGGGGTGACGTCGTCACGGGATGCCGCGAAGGCGACCTGCGCGATCGCGGTCGAGAAGTCGTCGCCCGGGACGAGTCCGGATTCTCCCGACACCTCCGGGATCGCCGGGTATTCGGCCACCGGCATCGCCGACAGCGTGAAGCGCGCGGATCCGCAGGTCAGGACGATCTCACCGTCGGCATCCTGCGTGATCTGGATCGGGGCGTTGGGAAGACGGCTGGCGATCTCGGAGAGCAGGCGGCCGTGGACGAGGATCGTGCCCGGCTCGTCGACGGTGGCGTCGATACGGGTACGGGCGGATGCCTCGTAATCGAATGCGGCCAGCGAGAGGCCTTCGTCACTGGCCTCGATGAGGACACCAGCCAGGATCGGCTGAGGGTTCCGCTGCGGGAGCAGTTTCACGACGAACGACACGGCTTCGCTGAATACATCGCGGTTGACGTGGAACTTCACTGATGCTCCCTTGACGGCGAGATGGGCCCTCTCATGCTAGTGCCCACGAGGAGCGGGTCCGGAAGCACCGATGACGAGCCGTCGGCCGCCGACCGCTCCCCGTGGGTGTGATCGGATCTGGCTCTCATTAGATAGTTCTCTGTCTTCTTGTTAACAGTTGTGGAAACTGTGGATAAGTCGGTGGATCCCAGTCGTCGAGCCGGAACCACATCCGTGTAACTTGTGCAGAGACTGCGGAAACACGCGGGAGAACGTTGGGGCCGTCGATGCTCGGTTCAGATCGTCATCCACAGGTTGTCGCCGTTCGTTCACATTCGAGGGCCGCCACCGCACAGTTATCCACAGGCTTTCCACACTGTGGGAAACCGCATTGTGAGGGTCTGCCCGGAGGCGTGTCAAGTACGCCGGAACACTCGGGCGTGTGCGAGCTTCAGCGTGGGTGTGTGCGAGCGTCAGCGTGCCGAACGGCCGAGCTGCGAGGTGATCTCTGACACCTGGTTGTAGATCGAGCGCCGCTCCTTCATGAGCTCGCTGATCTTCTTGTAGGCGTACATCACCGTCGTGTGGTCCCGGTTGCCGAAGAGCTGACCGATCTTCGGCAACGACAGGCTCGTGCGCTCACGGCACAGGTACATGGCGATCTGGCGGGCGGTCGCGACCGACTGCGAGCGGCTCGAGCCGTAGAGGTCGTCGACGGTGAGGCGGAAGTACTGCGCTGTGGCGGAGATGATGTCGGTCGGCGAGATGACGTTCGCGTCATCCTGGTCGACGATGTCGCGGAGGACGGTCTGCGCGAGGGAGATGTCGAGGTTCGACCGGTTGAGACTCGCGAACGCCGAGACACGGATGAGGGCGCCCTCGAGCTCGCGGATGTTGCTCGACACCTTCGTCGCGATGTACTCGAGCACTTCGTCGGGGACCTGCAGGCGTTCGGACTGCGCCTTCTTCCGGAGGATCGCAATACGGGTCTCGAGGTCGGGAGCCTGCACGTCGGTGATGAGGCCCCACTCGAAGCGGCTCCGCATCCGGTCCTCGAACCCGGTGAGGTGTCGCGGCGGCACATCGCTCGTGATCACGACCTGCTTGTCGTGGTCGTGCAGCTGGTTGAAGGTGTGGAAGAACGCCTCCTGCGTCTCGGCGCGACCCTGCAGGAACTGGATGTCATCGATCAGGAGGATGTCGACATCCCGGTAGCGGGCCTGGAACGCGGAGGCGCGGTTGTTCACGATTGAGTTGATGAAGTCGTTCGTGAACTCCTCGCTCGAGACGTACCGGACCTTGATGCCCGTGTAGAGGTTGATGGCGTAATCGCCGATCGCGTGCAGCAGGTGGGTCTTCCCGAGCCCCGAGTCTCCGTAGATGAAGAGCGGGTTGTAGGCCTTGGCGGGCGCCTCGGCGACCGCGACGGCGGCGGCGTGGGCGAAGCGGTTGGACTGCCCGATGACGAAGCTGTCGAACGTGTACTTCGGGTTCAGTCGGGTGTCGTTGCGGGATGCCGGGGCCGCCTGCTCCGCGTAGTCGTCCGCTCCGGGCCGCGTCGGCGCCGAGGGTGTCGGCGCGAGCGCCGACTGGACGGGGACCGGGGCGGTGAGGTGCGCGTCACCCAGTTCGGGATTGACCACGACACGGAATGTGCTCGCCGCCGGCTCGGCATCCACCTGGGCAAGGGCCTCCATGATCGGCCCGCGCAGACGCTTGTTGAACTGACCCGCGGTCAGATCGTTCGGCACATCGAGGTAGAGGGTGCCGCTCATCACGCCCTGCGCGACGGCGAGGTTCACGAACCCGTGCAGCTGCGGTGTCACGCGGTCGTCCTGGGCCAGCACGTCGAGCACAGCGCTCCAGACGGGGACATCTGGAAGTTCGTGCTCGGACATGACCCTCCCGGGGTGTGGACAATGGTGTGTACGGGTCTGTGCACAACCTGTGGATAAGTGTCCGGATCACGCTAGTCATCAGGGCTCCGCAAGGCAAAACCCACTGTAGAACCGGCCCGCGTGTCGTCGCCAGGGCGCTTCCGGCCTCGGTGGATAATGGCCGGTCGGCGTCCCGGTTTGGGATCTCAGGAATCTCGACGTATCCTAGGTCGGTTGACTTGCGCCTTTTCGGCGTGGGTCCCCCATGTACCTGTGTCCCCGGTCTCGAGCGTTCGGGTGACCCCGCCTTCCCGGAGTGATCTTCATGAGCAAGCGCACGTTCCAGCCCAACAACCGCCGCCGCGCCAAGAAGCACGGCTTCCGCGCCCGCATGCACACGCGCGCCGGCCGCGCCATCCTCTCGGCTCGTCGCGCCAAGGGGCGCACCGAGCTCTCGGCCTGACGCCACACGGTGCTGGCGCGCGGGAATCGCATCACCCGCGGGGCGGACTACCGTTCCGTCGTCCGCGGAGGTTCTCGCTGTGCGGCAGCGCACACCGTGACCCATGTGGTCAGCACGTCTGAGCAGCGCCCCCCACGCTTCGGCTTCATCGTGAGCAAGCGCGTGGGGGGCGCTGTCGTGCGCAATACCGTCCGGCGCCGCCTGAAAGCGATCTGCGCTGAGGCTCTCGCGGACGTGCGACCGGGTGCCGACGTGGTGATCCGCGTGCTGCCGTCCGCGGCATCCGCCGACTATTCGGATCTCCGAACCGAAGTGGTCCGGTGCCTCGAGCGGAAGGCCGCCGCGTGAGCTCCGCACCACTCCCCTCGTACACACGAGGAGAAGCGGTGATGGATGCCGCGGCACTGCCGGCATCCGTTCTGCTTCTCCCCCGCAACGCCGTCATCGGGTTTTTGCACGGATACCGGGCCACCATCTCCCAGGTGTACGGCGACGTGTGCAAGTACTATCCGTCGTGTTCGGCCTACGCGCTCGGCGCGGTGCAACAGCACGGTGTGATCAAGGGCTCGGCTCTCGCAGCCTCCCGCCTCGCGCGATGCCACCCGTGGGCAGCGGGCGGCATCGACGACGTTCCCGCCCACACGCACTTCCGGCACGACCTGACTTCGCACGGCTTCGTCGTGCCCCGCAGAAAGGACTGATCCTTGGTGGATCTCTTCGCCGCCGCGGCGACCCTGCCTCCGCTTCCGAACCCGACGACCCCGAAACCGGGCGGACTGGACTTCTTCAGCACCATCCTCTGGCCGTTCAAGTTCGTCGTCGAGGCGATCCTCGTCTTCTGGCACTGGGTCTTCACGTCGATCGGGCTGCAGCCGGATGCCGGTCTGACCTGGGTTTTGTCCATCGTCGGCCTCGTCATCGTGGTGCGTGCCGCGCTGATCCCGCTCTTCGTTCGGCAGATCAAGAGCCAGCGGAAGATGATGGAACTCGCGCCCGAGATGCGCAAGATCCAGGAGCGCTACCGGGGTAAGCGCGACCAGCTCTCTCGCGAGGCCATGAGTCGCGAGACCATGGCGATGTACAAGAAGCACGGCACGTCACCGTTGTCGAGCTGTCTTCCCCTGCTCGTGCAGATGCCCATCCTCCTCGGCATGTTCTACACGCTCAGTGAGGTCAAGCGACACGCGGAGTGGGGCGTCGGCGGCACCGGGCTGCTCAACCCCGTCCTGACGCGCGAGTTCTACAACGCCGAACTCTTCGGTGTGGCACCGCTGCACGTCAACATGATCGATGCGATCAACACGAATCAGACCGCGACGGTCGTGATCCTCGTGATCCTCGTCATCCTGATGATCCTGTCGCAGTTCTTCACGCAGCTGCAGATCATCTCGAAGAACCTCTCCCCCGAGGCCAAGACCGGCCAGGCGTACCAGATGCAGCGCATCATGCTCTACGTCCTCCCCCTCGCCTTCATCTTCTCGGGTGTCTTCTTCCCCCTCGGCGTGGTCATGTACTGGTTCACGTCGAACATCTGGACCATGGTCCAGCAGTTCATCGTCATCCGTAACCTTCCGACGCCGGGCTCGGAGGCCGCCAAGGCCCGCGAGGAGCGCCTGGCCAAGAAGGGGAAGGCGCTCGACGCCACCGGCAAGGTCATCCCGATGGCCAAGTACGAGGCCGAGCAGCAGCGACTGCTCGAAGAGGCGGAGCGCGCGAAGGCGGCAGCCCCCAAGCGGCAGCAGCCCGTGAGCAAGAACCGTGCGAAGAAGCAGGCTCAGAAGGGCAAGCAGGACGGCACGTCCTGACGGAAGCGAAGGATCACGATGATGACGACCACTGAACAGAACCCCAGCGCGCGTCCTGAGCCCACCGTCGACGAGCTCGAGCAGGAAGGCGACATCGCGGCGGACTTCGTCGAGGGGATCCTCGACATCGCCGACATCGATGGCGACCTGACTCTCGACGTTCGCGCCGGCCGTGCCTACGTGTCGGTCGAGAACGAGCAGGCCGACGCACTGTCGCTGCTCGCCGACCCCGACACGGTCCAGGCTCTGCAGGAGCTCACCCGCATCGCCGTGCAGACGAAGACCGGACGCTTCTCGCGACTGATCCTCGACGTCGGCGGTTCGCGTGATGCACGTCGCGGTCAGCTGCAGAAGCTCGTCGAACGAGCGGTCGAGCGTCTCGATGACGGTGCGTCGCAGGCATCCCTTCCGCCCATGTCCAGCTATGAGCGCAAGCTGATCCACGACATCGCCGCCGAGCACGGTCTGGTGTCGGAGTCGTACGGCGAGGGTGCAGACCGTCACACGGTTCTCCGTCGTGGCTGACGTTTCACGTGAAACACCCGAGATAGAGCCGGCAGGCGCGGCATCCGTCTTCGGTGAACGCCTCGACCTGGCACGGCGGTTCACCGACGCGCTGATCGCGCAGGGTGAAGAGCGTGGGCTCATCGGCCCGCTCGAACTCCCCCGCATCTGGACGCGCCACATTCTGAACAGTGCGGTCGCCGCACCCCTGTTCACGGCCGGCGCTCGAGTCGGTGACATCGGATCGGGTGCGGGACTGCCCGGCCTCGTCCTCGCGATCGCACGGCCGGATGTGCGCTGGGTTCTCATCGAGCCGATGGAACGTCGTATCGCGTGGCTGACTGAGCAGACGGACGATCTGCACCTCGACAACGTCGAGATCGTTCGTGGCCGCGGCGAGGATTGGGCGGAAGGTCCGGTCTTGGATGCCGTCACTGCACGCGCGGTCAGCGCGTTCCGCACGCTCATCCCGATCACTGCACCGTTGGTCCGTGATGGCGGCGAGCTCATCCTTCTGAAGGGTGCGAATGCTGCGAATGAGATCACGGCGGCCGAGAAAGTGATCCGGAAGTTCCGGCTCTCCCACGTCCGGATCGAGCCGGTCGGCGATGGGGTTGTCGATGAGCCCACCCGCGTCATCCGCGCCACCGTGCGCTGACACGACGTTTCACGTGGAACATCACGGCCCGGCGCGGTGACTGGATTCCGTTTCACGTGAAACACACTCGGATCGAACCGGCTCGTTTCACGTGAAACATCATGACCGTCCGCGGTCGGGGGAGGCCTCGACTACAGTGGGATGGTCCTCGACACGACAGGAGTAACAGGTGCCGGATTCGGAGAACAAGACCTCTCCCGCACCCTTCTCTTTCGACGACAGCCCGATCGCGCGTGAACTCGCAGATCTCACGTCGCGTCGGAAAGCGCTGGCAGACGTGCACGTCGAGTTCGACGGCACGACCCGCGTCCTGACGGTGTCGAACCAGAAGGGTGGCGTGGGAAAGACCACGACCACCGTCAACCTCGCTGCGGGGCTGGCTTCAGTCGGCGCCCGTGTGCTCGTGATCGACCTGGATCCGCAGGGGAACGCCTCGACGGCACTCGGCATCCCGCACAGCGCCGACGTTGCGAGTATCTACGACGTCCTCATCGATGAGGAGCCGCTCGCCGACGTCATCCAGACGAGTCCGGAATCGCCCAACCTCCTGTGCGCGCCCTCCACGATCAACCTCGCGGGCGCCGAGATCGAGTTGGTGTCCAAGGTGGCACGCGAACATCGTCTGCGGACGGCTCTGGACACGTACCTGCGCGACAACCACGTGGATTTCATCTTCATCGACTGCCCGCCGTCGCTCGGACTCCTCACGATCAACGCCTTCACGGCTGCGACGGAGGTCCTCATCCCGATCCAGTGCGAGTATTACGCGCTCGAAGGACTGAGCCAGCTGCTCGGCAGTGTGACGATGATCCAGAAGCATCTGAACACGTCACTGCACCTGTCGACGATCCTGCTGACGATGTACGACGGTCGCACCCGCCTGGCACAGCAGGTGGCGGATGAAGTGCGCACTCATTTCCCCGAGACGGTGCTCACCACGGTCATCCCGCGTTCGGTCCGCATCTCCGAGGCGCCGAGCTTCGGTCAGACAGTCATCGCCTATGACGGCCAGTCCGTCGGTGCGGTCGCGTATCGCGAGGCCGCCGTCGAGATCGTTCGGCGCGGTCACCAGCAGAAATCAGACGAAGGAGCCCACTGATGGCTAAGAGAACCGGATTGGGCCGCGGCATCGGTGCCCTCATCCCCACCCAGGACTCCTCAGAAGCGCGACCCGTGGACGTGTTCTTCCCGGGCGCATCCCTGTCGGATGCCGCGGCGACGAAGACTGAGTCGGGGACGGATGCCGCCGCCGCATCGCCGGCCGATGACCTGGTGGCGGTCCCCGGTACGCGCCTCATCGAGGTCGATCCGAACGCCATCGTCCCGAACCCGCGTCAGCCGCGTACCAACTTCGATGCGGATGATCTCGCGGAGCTGGTCCACAGTGTTCGCGAGTTCGGTGTGCTCCAGCCCGTGGTCGTTCGCCGCAACGACGACGGTGAGTTCGAGCTCATCATGGGCGAGCGGCGCACGCGCGCTGCTCGCGAGGCAGGACTGACCGCGATTCCGGCTGTCCTGCGCGAGACGGAGGATGAGAACCTCCTTCGTGACGCGCTGTTGGAGAACCTCCACCGGTCCCAGCTGAATCCTCTGGAAGAGGCATCCGCGTATCAGCAGCTGCTCGAGGACTTCGGGATCACCCAGGAGGAGCTCGCGACGCGCATCGGACGATCGCGTCCGCAGATCAGCAACACGATCCGTCTGCTGAAGCTGCCGGTCCCGGTGCAGCAGCGTGTGGCCGCCGGTGTTCTCAGCGCGGGACATGCCCGCGCCATCCTGTCGGTCGAGGACACTGACACCATGGCCCGGCTCGCCGACAAGATCGTCAACGAGGATCTGTCGGTTCGCGCCGCCGAGGCGGCGGCTAAGACGATCGGCAACCGGGTGCGGCCGCTCCCGAAGGCGGGAACGCGTCGCGCGCACCTCGACGACGTGGCAGAGCGGCTGGGGGACCGACTCAACACCAAGGTGAAGATCTCGCTGTCTGCGCGAAAAGGGCAGATCAGCATTGATTTCGCCACCATCCAGGACCTGAACAGAATCCTCGGCGAACTGGGTGAAACGGAGTTCGGCGGAGCCTGATCCGCAGGTGAGCGGCCCTCCTTCCCAGGGGTCGAGCGTAGGCTGGATGAGTGAGTGACAGCCCGAACCTCCCTCGTCGCGCCAGCCTCGAGGTGTTGCGTGCCGAAGCCGCGGACGAGCTCTCTGTGCTCGTCGAAGAGCGTCTTCGCGACGGTGAGGATCCCTGGGCCTTCATGGAGGACCTCCCCACGGTCGACGAGCTGGTCGTCCTGACACTTCGGGCGGAGAACATCGCCTCCGATGGTGGTCAGCCGCCGACGCAGGCGCGCAACTACCGGGTTCTGCGCCAGATCGCACTGGATTACCCTGCGCTGAGCCCGGCTGTGTGGCGACTTCTCGGCAGCGAGCCGCACCGCACCTGGGATCTGTCCGTCCGCGCGTCCTGACCGTTCCACGTGAAACATCGCCGTTCACCGGCGATACGTAGGCTTGGGCCGTGCCACGCGACATCCGGATCGCCTCTCTCGATATCCGAGCCTCCGATGACATCACGGTCGACGTCGTTGCCGATTCACTCGCCCGTCGCGGTGTGCTCGGCGTGGTGGGTGTGGTGGAGGGGCGGACGGCCGCCCGGGCGGCGGTGAACGACGCCGGCGACGTCCTCGTCTCGATCGAGGGGCGACAGCCGACGGTGGAATCCGCCTCAGGAGTCGTCGAATCGCTCGCGGGCGAGTGGTCGGCGGACGTCACGCTCGAATCAGACGTGTGTTTCGTGGCGGCATCCGCTCGACCGGAGCCGACGCGCGACGCGGAGATGCCGCCGCGGCGGCGTGTGTACGTGATCGGCGGTGGCGTGACGGGGGACCCGGCGCGACGGCCTGATTTCGCCGCGCAACTCGAGGCCTCTGTCAGCGTCATCGCGATCGATGGGCGGTGGGTTCTGCAGGCACACGGGGAACCGCAGGACTACTGGCCGAGTGCGCAGCGTCCGGTCGTCGCCGTCACCGCTGTCGGCGACTCGCTGACGGTGGAGCTCTGGAGCCGCGACGCGATGCGCGGTGCGGTCGGGTCGCCCGACGCTCAGATGCTCGGCATCCCGAATCTCACGTTCAGCTGGCAGGCGCGATGGCGACCGGTGTCCGATGCACGCGGCCAGATCGCGGACATCGAACGGATGCTGGGGCGCGGCCGGCAGTCGTCGTCGAGCGCCCTCGGACGAACGGTCGACCGGGATGCTGCGCTCGCAGAACTCGGAGCGGAGCGGAACGAGATCGAGGAGACGCTCACGCGGGACAACGACGACGTACTGATCGACGCCGTTGTCGGAGCGTTCCGGCTGCCCACCGAGGTGGGCCGGATCGTTCGGGGGACCGTCGACATCGACGCTCTGCCCGGTGCCGAGCACGTCGAGCGAACTCCGGCCGGCCGGATGGTGTGGCGGCAGTTGCACCCGGCCCGCCGGGACTCGGTTTGGGCGCGATGGCGTCGGCGTTTCTCGCGTTGACCGGGTGAAACGACGAAGGACCCGGCGACCGGGGTCGCGCGGGTCCTTCGTGAAGCGGTGTCTCAGCCGATGTAGTCGGCGAGGTCCTGCTGAAGGGCGAACTTCGGCTTCGCACCGATGATCGTCTTCTCGACCTCACCCTTGTTGAAGACCTTCATCGCCGGGATCGACGTGATCTGGTACTGCATGGCGAGCTGCGGGTTCTCGTCGACGTTGAGCTTCAGAACCGTGATCTTCTCGGGGTTCTCGGTCTGGATCTCGTCGAGGATGGGCCCGACCATGCGACAGGGTCCGCACCACTCGGCCCAGAAGTCCACCAGAACGGGGCCTTCGGCGTCGATGACGTCCTGCTGCCAGGTGCTCTCGCTCGTTGCCTTGGCGGTCATATGTCTGTCTCCTTAGGGGTCGACACGATCGTGTCAGGTGTGAAAACGCGGCGGATGCCGGAATTGTTCCGCGGTCAGGCCGGGGTCGGCAGGCCGTCGATGATCGAGGCGTCCTCGGCAGGGGCCCCGGCGTCACCCCGGGCGGCGAGGTAGTGCTCGAGGTCGAGGGCGGCGACCGTACCGCTGCCGGCGGCGGTGACCGCCTGGCGGTAGGTCGGGTCGATGACGTCGCCCGCGGCGAAGACACCGGCGACCGACGTCTTCGAGGTGCGGCCGTCGACCCAGACCGTGCCGTGCTCGGTGATGTCGAGGACGTTGTGCACGAGGTGGGTGCGGGGGTCGTAGCCGATGGCGACGAACACGCCGTCGAGGGCCAGGTCGCGCTCGGAGCCGTCGACGGTGTCACGGAGGCGCACGCCGGTCACGGCATCCTCACCCAGCACGTCGATGACCTCGCTGTTCCAGACGAACTCGATCTTCTCGTTCGCCTTCGCGCGGTCCTGCATGATCTTCGAGGCGCGGAGCTCGCCGCGACGGTGGATCACGTAGACCTTCGAGGCGAACTTGGTGAGGAACGTCGCCTCTTCCATCGCGGAGTCGCCGCCGCCGACGACGGCGATGACCTTCTCGCGGAAGAAGAAGCCGTCGCACGTCGCGCAGTACGAGACGCCGCGGCCCGACAGACGGGTCTCGCCCTCGATGCCGATCTTGCGGGGAGCGGAGCCGGTGGCGAAGACGATCGCCTCAGCCTCGTGGGTCTCGCCGCGTCCGAGGGTGACGCTCTTGATGTCGCCGGAGACGTCGAGCGAGACGACGTCGTCGTAGACGACCTCGGCGCCGAACTTCTCGGCCTGCTCCTGCATCTTGGCCATGAGGTCCGGGCCCATGACACCCTCGGGGAACCCGGGGAAGTTCTCGACCTCGGTGGTGTTCATCAGCTCACCGCCGGCCTCGACCGAACTCGCCACCACGAGGGGCGACAGGTTCGCGCGGGCTGCGTAGATGGCCGCGGTGTACCCCGCGGGGCCCGAGCCGATGATGATGACCTTGCGCACGATGAATCCCTTCTCCATCGGGGCGAAATTCCTCGCCCCGACACGTCCAACCAATGCTAGTCGCGTGGCATTCCACGTCGCCTGGGGACGCGGGCCCGTGTCAGCGGCCGGGCAGGAAACGTCGGAGCGCGCGGCCCGCCGTGGCGAGCTCGGGAGTGCGGAACGCCGCGAGGATGGCGGCGTACACGACGAGGGTGGTGCCGCCGATGAGTGCGGCGCCGAGGAAGCCGAGGAAGCGGTCGGAGACGGTCCAGCCGTGCACGCCGCCGAAGAGAAGGAAGACGCCCCACCCGGCCGCCGCGGCGGGGACCGCCGCGAGCAGGAAGCGCAGGATGCCGCGGAACGCACCGCCGAGCCCGAGCGGGCCGATCTTGCGTCGCAGAAGTGACACGGCGAGAGCGAACTGCACGATGTTGGCGATCGACTGCCCGAGGGCGATGGCGACAGCGAGCCACGTGAGTGGCAGGATGCCGGCCTTCAGTAGGGCGGAGGCGGTCACGGCCGTGGCGATGACCATCGCGGCCTGCACCAGCGTGTAGAAGAACGGCGTGCGCGTGTCTTTCAGGGCGTAGAACGTGCGCTGGATGCCGAACTGGAACGACAGGGGCAGGAGGGCGATGAGATAGGCCCCGAGCACGAAGGCGAAGGCGATCGCCTTCTCGGGCGTAGGGGTGAACAGACGCGAGAGCGGCACGGCGGCGACGGACATGGCGGCGAGGATGCCGACCATGAAGATGCCGACCGTGCGGGTGAGGGAGGACAGGTCGGCGGTGACGGCATCCGTCCGTCCCTCTGCCACGTGCTCGCTGAGCTTCGTGTAGTACGGCGTGCCCAGCGACAAAACGATCACGGAGAACGGGAGCATGAACAGCAGCCAGGCGTTCTGCAGGGTCGCTCCGGCGGCTGCGGGGCCCGACGCGGCGCCCACGATGTTGACCTGGAACGCCCCGGCGACCTGGCCGACGACGACCATGAGGAAGGTCCAGCCGGCCAGTCGGCCGATCTGGCGGAGACCGATGCCCCGCCACCGGAAGTCAGGCCGTACGTGGAGGCCTGCGCGTCGCCAGAACAGGAAGAGGATGCCGGCCTGCACGACGATGCCGAGGGTCGCGGTGCCACCCATCAACGCGATCATCCCCGCGGTCCAGCCCGTGGCGGCTTCGTACGTGCCGAAGAGCGCGATGAAGACACCGAAGCCGGCGATGGAGATCACGTTGTTCACGATCGGAGACCACGCGAACGGGCCGAAGACGCGGTTCGCATTGAGGATCTCGCCGACGAGCGCGTACAAGCCGTAGAAGAGCAGTTGCGGGAGGCACCAGTACGCGAGCGCGAGAGTCAGGGTCTTCGCCTCTTCCGTGAACTCGCCCGCGTAGATCTCGACCAGCAGGGGGGCGGCGACCACGGCGACCGCCGTGACGACCAGCAGGGCGAGCACGCCCAGCGTCAGGAGCTTCGACACGAAGGCGTCGCCCCGGTCGTCGTGGGTCTTCACCGCCTTGACGATCTGCGGGACGATCACCCCGGCGAGCAGCCCGGAGGAGATGAGCGCGAAGACGGAGTTCGGCAGCTGGTTCGCGATGGCGAAGGAGTCGGCCGCCTTCGCTCCGACGGTGCCTACCGCGATGGTCAGGACGATGTTGCGGATGAGGCCGGTGATCCGGGACGCCATGGTCCCGGCGGCGACGGTGGCGCTCGCGCGGCCGAGCCCGGCCATCAGGCGTCCACCGGCATCCGTCGGCGTCGTCGGATGGTGCGGACGACACCGAAGACGAGGAGGACGCTGACGAGGGTGCTGAGGATGATGACGGAGACCGCCTCCCATTCGGCACGCACCGAGACGCGGATCGTTTCACCGGGACCGATGTCGACACCGGCGCGGGTGCGCAGCTGGAGCTGCACCGAGGACTCGCCGCTGCCGACGAGGGCCGAGACGGGGATCGCGACGCGACTGGTCTGCTGGGCGCCGATCTCCACCTCGGTGCGGGATTCGATCACCAGGCGGGCGTCGCCCGGCGAGGCGAGCAGGTCGAGACGGGCCGGCCACGGCAGATCGTTGCGGACCGTGAAGACGAGCGGTGCGGACGAGCCCGCGAGCGTGATGGGACCGCCGGGGACGAGGGCGACGCCGTCGGTCCAGGTCGCGATGCGTTCGCGCTGCGTCTGGATCGCGGCATCCCACCCCTCACGATCACCGAGCCACGCGTTGCCGAGCAACTGCAGCTCTGTCGCCCGTTCGGAAGAAGCGAGGAGCGAGGGATCCTCGAGGACGCCGGCGATGCGCGAGAGGCCGGTCTGCGCGTCGCGGAACTCGGTGATCACCGCGACGCGGTCGGCGTCGGGGGCGACGGAGGTCAGGGCGACGGCCGTCGGATCGGTGGCGAGCAGAGCGCCGAGGTCGGTGGTGGACCACGAGGGGAGCGCCGTCGCCGCGCGGATCGCGTCGCGGAGCGCCGCTTCGGAGCGGCCCGTCGCGCGATCCACGGTGACCAGGAGCGGGCCGGCGGGCGCCGTCAGTGCGGCGCGCGCCGTGTATTCCGCGAGGATGTCGGCACGTTCGGCGGCGTCTGCCGTGGTCGACGCCTGCGCGAGGAGCGACGAGAGCCCCTCGTCGTAGACGAGCAGATCGGCGCCTCCGGCGGTGGCGTGGGCCGCGGCATCCGATCCGACCACCGAGCTCGGCAGCAGCGTGACGGGGGCGTCGTCGGTGCCGGTCAGGGCGCCCAGGGCGGCGGCGGTCTCGGCGCCGGCCGTTCCGGTCGCGGGCCAGAACACGGAACCGCGGTCGGCTCCGACGTCGAGGAGCTCGTCGAGAGTGGGCACCACGGGTGCGCCGGGAGTCGGGCTGGGGGCGGGCGTCGCTCCGCCGGCGCCGGTGTCGGCCTCGAAGTTGGCGGCGTCGAGGTAGGCCGAGTACGAGGTCAGCCGCGCCGGGGCCGTCGCTCCCGCGCCGACCTGCGCGGCGAGGTCGGCATCGCCGTACTGCAGTGCGAAACGGTCGTTCGGAAGGGCCATCAACTCATCGAGCCACGTCACGGCATCGGCGGGCGCGGCCTTGCCGAGCGCGCGGATCGACGCGGTGATGGCGGGGTCGACGGCGAGGATCGCGTCGGTTCCGGACACGGCGTCGAGCTGCTGACGCAGATCGCCGTCCTCCGCCGTCAGTTCGCGAAGGGCATCGGCGCCGAGCGCGCCGGTCGCCTGCGGCCCGGCCGTGATCGGGACGAGGACACCCGCGCGACGCGCCGGCTCGCCCGTCCGCGGCACGACGACGACCGTCTGCGCGCGGAGGGTCTCGTCGCCGGTGCGGTAGACGACACGAGCCGGGTAGACACCTGGGGCGAGGTCCTGGACCGCGGGCTCGTCGGGGTCGACGGTGACCGACACCGAGGTCGACTGCTGTCCGGCGACGGCCGGCACGTCGGTCTCGCCGACCGCGTCGAACGGCACCGCCGCAGCGCCGCGTTCGAGCCAGGAGTCGAGGGTGTCGCTCGTGGTCAGCGCGCGCGTGCCGATCTCGAACGTCGCCTGGCCGGCCGCGAGGGCGTCCGTGCCGGCGTTGTCGGCGGAGAGGGTGAGTGTGAGTGGGGCGGATGCCGAGAGCACACCGTCGTTCGCCGGCGCCAGGACTGCGGTCGCCGTCTCATCGTCCCCGGCACCGTCCACCGCGGCGAAGGCGGCCGGGGCGGGAGCAGCGAGGGCGATGGCCGCGCTCGCCGCTGTCGCCGCACGCAGCCAGCGCGGTCGGCGCGGCGGACGTCGGCCCGGAACAGGCGAGATGAAGGTCATGAAGAGGTCGATTCCCGTGCGATCCATGACCGCACCATCGGGAGCGATTCTAGGGTCACTGCCCTGCAGAGCCCCTGATTGCGTGCGAGGGCCGGTTGAATGGGTGGGTGAGCGACTCCCGGCATCCCGACCCGTCTTCGATCGTCGCGCTTCGCGCGGACCTCGCCGCGGCGGGCTACACGGCCGACGCGGTGCGGGCGGCGTGGGGGGCGATCGCCGACGACGCGATCGGCCGCGGGCTGCTCGCTCCCGCCCGCCGGGGCCTCGCGGACCGCGCCGACGCGCTCGCGGTGCTGTGCCGACTCCTCTTCCTCGGTGACCCGGCGTCCGTCACCGACGTCGACGCCGCCCTGCCCACGGCCGGGGCGGCGGGCCTCGAGCGGCTGGGTCTCGTGCGGCTCGGCGCCGACACGGTCACCCCGACCGCGCTGCTGCGCCCGCAGGGGTACGCGGATGCCGGGGGTTCCGGTCAGTGGTGGATCGTGAGCGACCTCGACGAGGCGGCGCTCGGCGGCGCCCTGCCGACGGGACACGTGCTGGGGGTCGGAGGCGCCTCGCTCACGCTCGCGGGACTGCAGCTCGACACCCCCGCGCAGCGCGTGCTCGATCTGGGGACCGGATGCGGCATCCAGGCCCTGCGTGCTCGGCGGAGCGCACCGCGCGTCGTCGCCACGGACGTCTCGGAGCGCGCGCTGCAGTTCACCCTGCTCAATGCAGCCCTCAACGACGTCGACGGGGTCGAGGTGCGCCACGGCAGCCTGTTCGAACCGGTCGCCGGCGAGGAGTTCGACCGCGTCGTCTCGAACCCGCCGTTCGTCATCACCCCGCGCGTCGCCGGGGTGCCCGAGTACGAGTACCGCGATGCCGGTTTCGCGGGCGACGACCTCGTCGCCGCGTTCGTCTCGGGCGTGGGCGACGTCCTCGCCCCCGGCGGCACGGCGCAGCTGCTCGGCAACTGGGAGTACAGGGAGGATGCCGACGGTCTCGAGCGCGTGCGGGCGTGGGTCGCGGCATCCGCTCACCCGCTCGACGCGTGGATCGTGGAACGCGAGCGCCTCGACCCGCTCGCGTACGCGGAGCTGTGGGTGCGGGACGGCGGCACGACCCCCGGCAGCCCCGACTACGCGCGCCTGATCGACGCGTGGCTCGCCGACTTCGCGGAACGCGGCGTGACCTCCGTCGGGTTCGGGTACCTGCTGCTGCGGCGCACGCCGATCGGGATGCCGTCCCTCGCCCGCTACGAGCGGGTCACCCAGCCGGTGGGCGGGGCTCTCGGGACGCACCTCGGTGAGGCGCTCGCCGCGTGGGACCGGCTCGGACTGCTCGACGACGACGCGCTCGCCGACACGACCGTCATCGTGGGCCCGGACGTCACCGAGGCGCGTCACCACCGCCCGGGCGCGGAGGAGCCGTCGGTCATCGAGCTGCACCAGGGCGGCGGGTTCGGGCGCGCGCTGAACGTCGACCCGGCGCTCGCGGCCCTCGTGGGGGCATCCGACGGCGACCTGCCGCTGGGCGTGCTGATCGACGCGATCGCTGACCTGCTCGAGGTGGATGCCGGGGCTCTCCGCGCCGACACCCTGCCGCGCGTGCGCGAGCTCGTGTTCACCGGGTTCCTGCGCCTGGTCTGACCGGCGGGCGCGCGGGGCGGGGCGCACCCACCGGAGCCCCCGGCGACGCTCGGTAGGCTCGTAGGCATGCTGAACATGGCCGAGGGTCTCGCGCGCCTGGGCGCGCTCGCGGAGGCTCCCGTGTCGGCCGCGCTGGCCCGTGCGTTCGCGGATGCCGGGTACGAGCTCGCGATCGTCGGCGGACCCGTCCGCGACGCGCTGCTCGGCCGCAGGGTGAACGACCTCGACTACACGACGAACGCGCGCCCCGACGACATCCTGCGCATCGTGAAACCCCTCTCGACGGCGACGTGGGACATCGGTCGCGCATTCGGCACGATCGGTGCGAAGGTCCGCGGCGAGCAGGTCGAGATCACGACGTACCGGGCCGACAGCTACGACGGCACGACCCGCAAGCCCACCGTCGAGTTCGGCGACACGCTCGAGCAAGACCTGGTCAGGCGTGATTTCACGGTCAACGCGATGGCGCTGCGGATCCCCGGTCCCTCCCTCGTCGACCCGACCGGCGGCGTCGAGGACCTCGTCGGCGAGTCGCTCCGCACCCCGACCGACCCCGACGTCAGCTTCGGCGACGACCCGCTCCGGATGCTGCGCGCGGCGCGCTTCGCGAGCCAGCTCGGCATGGACGTGCATCCGGCCACCCTCGAGGCCATGACCCGCCTGGCACCGAGCCTGTCGATCGTGAGCCCCGAGCGCGTGCAGGGCGAGCTGGTGAAGCTTCTCGCGACCGACGCGCCGGACCGCGGCATCCGTCTGCTCGTCGATACCGGCCTCATGGAACTGTTCCTGCCCGAGGTCCCCGCGTTGCGGCTCGAGGTCGACGAGCACCACCACCACAAGGACGTCTACGAGCACTCGCTCACGGTGCTCGCGCAGGCGATCGACCTCGAGAAGCAGCGGCACCCGGGCGCGGCGCCCGACGTGACGCTGCGCCTCGCGGCGCTCCTGCACGACATCGGCAAGCCGGCGACGCGCAAGCTCGAGCCGGGCGGCGCCGTCAGCTTCCATCACCACGACGTCAAGGGCGCCCGCATGGCACGCAAGCGCCTGCAGGCCCTCAAGTTCGACGGCGCGACGACGGACGCCGTGTGTCAGCTCATCGAGCAGCACCTGCGCTTCTTCGGGTACGCCGAGGGCGCCTGGACCGATTCGGCCGTCCGCCGCTACGTCCGCGACGCGGGTGAGCAGCTCGAACGGCTGCACATCCTCACGCGGGCAGACGTGACCACGCGGAACAAGCGCAAGGCGGGTCGGCTGCGCTCGGCCTACGACGACATCGAGACGCGGATCGCGCAGCTCGCCGAGCAGGAGCAGCTCGAGGCGATGCGCCCGGCGCTGGACGGCAACCGGATCCAGGAGGTCCTCGGCATCCGCCCCGGTCGCGAGGTGGGCGAGGCGTACCGGTTCCTGCTCGACATCCGCCTCGATGAGGGCGTCGTCGAGCCGGAGGTCGCCGAGCAGCGCCTGCGCGACTGGTGGGCCGCGCGAGCCTGACTCAGTCGGCGTCGTCGGGCTCGAACACGGTCTCGATCGACGTCTCGAACAGACGCGCGATGCGGAACGCGAGCGGCAGGCTCGGGTCGAATCGGCCGCGTTCGATCGAGATGATCGTCTGACGCGAGACGCCGAGCTCGTCCGCGAGGCGTTGCTGCGACCAGCCGCGGTCCTGTCGCAGCGCAGGCAGTGTGTTCCGCACCCTCAGCCCCGGCGCCGCGCGACGAGGTAGCGGACGGTGAAGCTGCCCATCGCGATGAGAAGGACGCCGATGAGGGCGATGAGCACGTCGATCCGGGTGCCGGTGATGGCGAGGAACGCCGTGCCGAGCCCGACGATGAGGAGGATGTCCGAGAAGGCACCCTGCGCGGCCTTGTCGTACCAGGCGCCTTCGACGGACTCCTCGGGCCGGTCGATCGCGCCGCGCAGCGTGTTGCGATCGACCAGGAACGCCCAGACCAGGCCGACGAGCGCGGGGAGGGTGACGACCGTGAAGCCGATGCCCACGACGACGGGCGGGGTGGGGGCATCCCACATCGCGGCGGCGATGACGCCGACCAGGACGGCGAGGACGAGGCCGGCCGGGATCGCGATCACCATCGCGGGAGTGCTGCTGCCACCGCGGAGGCGTCCCCAGCGGGTGCGGTCGATGTTCGGCACGGTCCCGTCGGTGTTCGTCATGATGCTCTCCCAGGTGTCAAGGTCGCTTTACTGTAAAGCAACCTTGACACGGCCGGGGTGAGCGGCGCAAGGGTCGTGTCAGAGGCGCCGGGCCGCCGTCAGGTCGATGACGAACAGAGCCGCGCCCTGGATGACGATCGCCAGGCCGTGTCCGCGGGCATCGGCCGCGCCCAGGCGACCGCCGAACGAAGGGGTCCGCGCGGCGAGGTGCGCGCCGGTCGCGACGTAGCCCACGTCGAGCGCCGCGTTCACGAGCAGGATGCGGCGCAGCATCCGCTTCTTCGGGACGGTCTGCTGCCGGCGGGTGAACGCCGCGAGACCCGCGTCGATGGCCCCCCACATCAGCGTCTGCACGCCGAACGCGCGGGTCCGGGGGACCAGCGCGAGCGCGCCGCCGACGAGGACGGATGCCGTGCCCCACCGGGTGAGGCGACGGACGACGGTGCCGGTGACGCTCTTCGCGGATGCCATGCGTCCATGATGCGGGAGCGGCGGCACCGTGGGGTCGTTCGCCCGTCACGATCTGCACCGCCGTGCGGCGAGTCGTGACGGGCGAGGGTCGTCTCAGGCCGCGCGGGATGCCGCGAGGGCGCGACCGGCGTCGACCGCGGCCTGCTCCGCGCCGGCCTTGAGCTCGGCCGCGGCGTCGGTGAAGGCATCGAGCGCCGGGTTGACGCCCACCAGTGTGAAGGGGCGGTGGACGACGGTGAGCTCGAGACCCCAGACGTCCTCGAAGACACGGCGGAGCCACCCGGTCGAGTGGTCCCAGCCCTCGCGCGGGCTGCCGGGCGCGTAGTTGCCGCCGAGGACGGTCACCAGGGTCGCCGGCTTGCTGCGCAGCGCCGTCCCCTGCGGGTCGATCCGGGGATCCGTGTAGGCGAGGTCGAACCAGGTCTTCACGTGCTGCGAGACGCCGTAGTTGTAGAGGGGCACGGTGAACAGTAGCGCATCGGCGTCGATCAGCTCGTCGGCGAGACGCGTGCGGAGCGCGATCGCCTCACGCTGTCCGTCGGTCAGCTCCTCGACCGGCGTGAAGCCGGAGGTCACCGAGTCCCGCCAGGCGGTCGCGACGATCGGGTCGGCGGCGACATCGCGCCGCACGACGGTGGAGGACGGGTGGGCGGCGAGCCACTCCGCCTCGACGAGGTCGCCGAGCTCGCGGCTGGCGGACGTGGCGGGCAGGATGCTGGCATCGAGACGGAACAGGGTCATGTGCTTCTCCGATCAGAGTGACTATGGAAAACATAGCGGCTTCGTGAACGCTAGCACGCCTACGATGTATCCATGGCCGATGATCACGACGCGCGACAGTGCGACGCCGCGGTCTCGCACGCGTTCTCGATCCTCGGCAAACGCTGGAACGGCATGATCCTCGACGTCCTCGGTGAGGGCGAGCTCTCGTTCTCGGGAGTGCGCCGTGCCGTCTCGGGCATCAGCGACGCCGTCCTGTCGGACCGACTCACCGAGCTCTCCGACGCCGGCCTGATCGCGCGCCAGGTCGAACCAGGCCCGCCGGTCGCGGTCACGTACGCGCTGACCGAGGCGGGGTGCCGCCTGGCACCGATCCTGACCCAGCTCGGCGAATGGGCAGACGGCAACCTCCTCCGTCGCTGAGCCTGTCGCCGCGCGGCAGCCCGACCTAGACTGGCCGGCATCGCTCCTTCGACGATGATCGGAGCCCCATGAGCTCGCCGTGGTCCGCCCGGACCGAGGTCGCACCCGCCACCTCGCGCCTGCTGATCGAGCGCGCTCACGAAGAGCTCCTCGCGGGGAACACCGGGGATCCGCGTCTCGCCGACGTCCGTCCGCTGGTCCGCGAGTCGTGGCGTCGCTCGCTCGCCTCGGATGCCGCCGCCGAAGGCCTGCCGCGGCTCGACATGACCGCCGACGAACTCGAGGCGTACCGACGCGCGCACCCCCTGGCGGGTGTCATGGAGATGGTGCGCTCGCTGCTGCTCCCCGGCTCCGCAGAGGACTCCGGCGTCGTCGTCGCGGTCGGGGATGCCTCGGGCCGCCTCCTCTGGGTCGAGGGCGACCGCGGCATCCGCACGCTCACCGGCGACATGGGTTTCGTCGCGGGTGCGGATTGGGCCGAGGCATCCGTCGGCACCTCCGCGCCGGGAACGGCCCTCGCCCTCGACCGCGCCGTGCAGATCCGACAGGCGGAGCACTTCAACCGGTACGTGCAGCCGTGGTCGTGCACGGCGGCACCCGTGCACGACCCCGAGACGCAGCGTCTGCTCGGCGTCATCGACGTCACCGGCGGGTCGGAGGCCGTGACCCCTCAGGCGCAGCTGCTCGTCGACGCGACGGCCCGCGCCATCGAGAGCGAACTGCTCGTCGGACGCCTGCGCTCCCGGGCGGCGACGCCCAGGCGCCGGGCGACGCGCCCCGCGACGCGCCCCCACGCGACCCTGCGGGTGCTCGGGCGCGACCGTGCCCTGCTCGAGACGGCGGGGGATGCCGCGGCATCCGTCGTCGAGCTCAGTGCCCGGCACGCCGAGATCCTGCTCATGCTCGCGACCCACCGGGAGGGGCTGTCGGCCGACGCCCTGGCGGGGCTCGTCTACGGCGAGCCGGCCGTCGAGACCCTGCGACCCGAGATGGTGCGGCTGCGGAAGGTGCTCGAGAAGCGCGCGCCTCACCTCGTGCCGCTGTCGCGCCCCTACCGGCTGCCCGCCGAGCTCGAGACCGACGTGCAGCACGTCGTGTCGCTCCTCGGGCGCGGTGCGCACCGGGTCGCGCTCGCCGCCTACCCGGGCGCCGTCCTGCCCGAGTCCTTCGCCCCCGGGGTGGACGCGCTCCGCGAATCCGTCCGCGCGACCCTGCGCGAGACGCTCCTCACCGAGGCGGGCGTGGACGTCCTCCTCGCCTACGCCGACACGGCCGAGGGATCCGAGGATGCCGAGGTGCTGCGCCTCTGCCTCGGGATGCTGCCGGCCCGGTCGCCGCGCCGCGCTGGCCTCGTCGCCCGCATCGAAGCGCTGGGCTGACGCGCTCCGCGGGGCTGGCGCGCTTGCGGGTGTCCGCGGATGCAAGGGATCCGACGCGACACGCCGGGATCGGATGCCGGGGCGCGGCGTGTCGCGCGAGATCTATTGCATCCGCGCACGGTCGCCCCGCCCGGCCCGCGCAACCCGATGCAACCTCGGGCGGCGTAGCGTGCGGGCAATCCGATCCGCGGCGAGGACGCCGCATCCATGTCCGTCGAAGGAGACAGCATGACCATCGTCGAAGAGGGCGTCTCGAGCGCCTACGCCGCACCCGGCCAGCGGGGCTCGGTCGCCGAGTACCGTGCGCGCTACGGCCACTACATCGGGGGCGAGTTCGTCGAGCCCGTGAAGGGCCAGTACTTCGAGAACATCACCCCCGTCACCGGCAAGCCGTTCTGCGAGGTCGGCCGCGGCACCGTCGAGGACATCGACCGTGCCGTCGAGGTCGCCTGGCAGGCGTTCGCGTCGTGGCGGAAGACGACGCCCGCCGAGCGCGCCGTCATCCTCAACAAGATCGCCGACCGCATCGAGCAGAACCTCGAGAAGATCGCCGTCGCCGAGACGTGGGAGAACGGCAAGCCCGTCCGCGAGACGCTGGCCGCCGACATCCCGCTCGCCGCCGACCACTTCCGCTACTTCGCGGGCGTTCTGCGGGCCCAGGAGGGCACGCTCAGCCAGCTCGACGAGGACACGGTGGCCTATCACTTCCACGAGCCGCTGGGAGTGGTGGGGCAGATCATCCCCTGGAACTTCCCGATCCTCATGGCCACGTGGAAGCTCGCCCCCGCCCTCGCGGCGGGCAACTGCGTCGTGCTGAAGCCGGCCGAGCAGACCCCGGCATCCATCCTGTTCCTCTTCGAGATCATCGGCGACCTGCTGCCCGCGGGCGTCGTGAACATCGTCAACGGGTTCGGCATCGAAGCGGGCGCCCCGCTCGCCTCGCACAAGCGCATCCGCAAGATCGCGTTCACCGGTGAGACGACGACCGGGCGCCTCATCATGCAGTACGCCTCGCAGAACCTGATCCCCGTCACCCTCGAGCTCGGAGGCAAGAGCCCGAACCTGTTCTTCGAGGACGTCGCCAGCCGCACCGACGACGCGTACTACGACAAGGCGCTCGAGGGCTTCACGATGTTCGCCCTCAACCAGGGCGAGGTCTGCACGTGTCCGTCTCGGTCGCTCATCCAACGCTCGATCTACGACTCGTTCCTCTCGGACGGTCTCGAGCGCGTCGGCAAGGTCGTGCAGGGCAATCCCCTCGACCCGGCCACGATGATCGGAGCCCAGGCATCCAACGATCAGCTCGAGAAGATCCTCAGCTACATCGACATCGGCAAGCAGGGCGGCGCGAAGCTGCTCACCGGCGGCGAGCGGGTCGACCTCGGCGGCGAGCTCAGCGGCGGGTACTACGTCGCGCCGACCGTGTTCGAGGGCACGAACGACATGCGCATCTTCCAGGAGGAGATCTTCGGCCCGGTGCTCTCGGTGACGAGCTTCGACGACTTCGACGACGCCATCTCGATCGCCAACGACACCCTGTACGGCCTCGGTGCGGGCGTCTGGAGCCGCTCCGGCGCCACCGCCTACCGTGCGGGACGGGCGATCGAGGCGGGTCGCGTCTGGACGAACACGTATCACCAGTACCCCGCGCACGCCGCGTTCGGCGGGTACAAGCAGTCCGGCATCGGTCGCGAGAACCACCTCAAGATGCTCGACCACTACCAGCAGACGAAGAACCTGCTCGTGTCCTACGCCGAGGGCGCGATGGGCTTCTTCTGAGCCGACCCCCATGACCGACACCACCTACAGCAGGGTCGCCGTCTCGGACGAGGCGGCGGCTCTGCTGCGCACCCTCACCGCGCAGCACGGACCCCTGATGTTCCATCAGTCCGGCGGATGCTGCGACGGCAGCAGTCCCATGTGCTTCCCGATCGGGATGTTCCTCACCGGACCGGGAGACGTGAAGCTCGGCGACATCGACGCGGGCATCGACGATCCGATCGAGGTCTACATGTCGGCATCCCAGTTCGAGTACTGGAAGTACACGCATCTCACGATCGATGTCGTGCCCGGGCGCGGCGCGGGGTTCAGCGTCGAAGGACCGACCGGGATGCGGTTCCTCATCCGGTCCCGGATGCTGACCGCCGACGAGCTCGTCGCCTTCGGGCTCGCCTGACGCACGGCGCCCCCCGTCCGAGGGACGAGGGGCGCCGTGCGAACAGGGGACTCAGCCGTTGCAGGCTTCGCCGATCTTGCCTGCGGCGTCGGTGAACGCCGTGACGCCCGTGTTGATGTCGCCGGCGGCGGACTGCAGCGCAGCCTGGTCCTTGGCGTCGACCGCGTCGCTGATCTCGGCGAAGGTCTTCTCGAAGCTGCCCCAGGCCGTGGCGTACGCGTCGAACGCCTCGGAGACCTCGGGGTTGGTGATCTTGCCCGAGACGTCGTCGATCTTCCCGCCGATCTCGGAGAGGGTGTCGCGGACGGCGCTCGTGTCGCCGGACTGGATCGCGCTGTTGACCTCGCCGCTCGCGGCGTTGATCTCGCTCGACAGGTCGGTCATGTCGGACTGCAGGATGGAGCAGGCCTCGGCCGTGGTCTGGTCGCCGGTAGGCGCCTCGGCGTCAGCGGACGGGGACTGGGCGGCGGGAGCGGAGCTGACCGGCGCGGGGTTGGTGGTGGTGCCCGATTCGGCCGAGCCGCACCCGGTCAGGGCGAACAGTGCCAGCGTTGCGACGGCGAAGCCGGCGGAGATGGTGTGCGTACGTGACATGTGGGTCTCCTTGGTCTGCGGTGTGCGAGGACACGCACCATGACGACGCGCCCCCCGACGATCGACAACGGTAGCCGAGGAGTCCGAGCAGCTCGAACCGTGGACCGAGGGGTACTGCTGTGCTACGACGCGAACGAGGTCAGCGACCGTTCACCCGGGAGCAACCTCCCGGTCACGACCACTTGTTTGTATCGCGACGTGTCCTCTCCGATCGTGACCGTCATCCTTCCGGCGAAAGACGCGGGTCCCTACATCGGCACGACCGTCACGACTCTCGGACGCCAGTTCCAGGACCCCGGCCGGCTACGGCTGGTGGTCATCGACGACGGCTCGACGGACGACACCCGTGTGCAGGTCCAGCACTTCGCCCGCGACATGCCCCACGTGGAGATCATCTCCAACCCGCAGCCCGTCGGACTCGCCGCCGCCCGCAACCAGGGACTCGAGCGCGTGGACACCGAGTTCTTCTGCTTCGTCGACGGCGACGACTGGATGCATCCCGAGCGCCTCGAGAGCCTCATCGCCTCGATGCGCCGGCTGGAATGCGACTTCGTACGCACCGACCACGTGACCGACACGGACGGCCGCCGCCGGTTGATGAGGGCGCCGCACGCGTGGCGCGGACGGGCGGTGTCGCCGCGCGAGGCGATCCTGCCCGCGGACGAGACCACCATGGTCGACTACCCCTATGCCTGGGCGGGAATGTTCCATCGCCGCATCCTGGATCAGGGTCTCGCCCACTTCGAGCCCGGACTGTTCACGGCGGAGGACCGACCGTGGATCTGGCGGCTCCATCTGCGGGCGGCATCATTCGCCGTCGTCGACGCGCCCGCCATCCTGTACCGCCGCGGCGTCACGACCTCGCTGACCCAGGTCCTCGACCGCCGCCAACTCGACTTCCTCCCTGCCTTCGCCGAGGCGATCCGTGTCGTCGAAGACGACCACGACGCCGACAGGTTCCTGCCGAAGATCGCCACCACGACGATGTCGGTCTGCGCGTACCACCTGTTCCGCGCGCGGGCGATGTCGACCGCCGACCGCACGGCGCTGCGCAGCGGCATCCGCGATCTCCTCCGCGCCATCCCCGCGGACCAGATCGACCCCGCCCTGTCGCGCCTGTCGGATCGGCGACGCCGCATCCTTGCGCGCCTCGTGCGCGAGGTCCGCAGCGCATGACCCAGATCTTCGTCCTCAACTCGGCATACGGTCTCATGACGGCGGTGGCCGCGATGGATGCCGGTGCCCTCCCCGCCTCGTCGTCGGGTCGCATCCTGGTCGCCGTCAACGCCGCGATCATTCCCGAGGCCGGCGACGGCATCGTCGACGCCCCGCATCTGGCGGCGTTGCGGTCCCGCTTCGACCGCGTGATCGACCTCAACGAACTGCTCGCGCCGGAGCGGCCGCCGCACTGGCGGGTCACCGTCGGTGAGGCGCCCGTGCTCGAGCGGCTGCTCCGACAGGCCTGGGGGATCGGCGACCACGCGGTCGAGCTGTTCCTGCAGAGCCCTCAGGTCGCGCCGTCGCGCGTGTTCATCGACGTCTTCATGGGCGCGCCCGTGTCGATCGTCGGCGACGGTCTGATGACCTATTCGCCCATCCGCAACCGGTGGCCGCACACGGTCGCCGGTCGTGTGGTCGGCGTCGTCTACGCCGACACCGTCCCCGGGGTCGAGCCGCTGCTGTTCGCCGGCACCGACCGGTTGCCCGTCCCGGCGACGGCTCTCCGCGCCGTCGTCGACGAGGTGGCCGCCGCGACCGACGATCCCGCCATCGACGCGCTCGGCGATCTCGATCGGCCCGCGCTCGTCCTGGGCCAATACCTCTCGGCGCTGAAGCTCATCACCGCCGACGAGGAACTGCAGATGCAGTGCGACATGATCGACCGCGCGCTCGAGTGGACGCCCGGCGCGATCGTGTTCAAGCCGCATCCGTCCGCCGCACCCGCGCTGATCGACGACCTCGCCGCGCACGCGGAGAGTCGCGGCGTGCGGTTCACCGTGTTCCGCGGCGGCACCCCCGCCGAGGTCCTGGCGCTGCGAGCCCCGTTCGTCGGCGCGGTCGCGGGATTCTCGACCGCCCTCCCGACACTGCAGGCGCTGACCGGACTCCCCATCGCCGCCGTCGGCACCGAGCTGCTGCTGCAGCGGCTCACGCCCTATGAGAACGGCAACCGCATCCCGGTCACGATCATCGACGCGCTCACCCGCGCCGATTCGCCGTACCGGGGAGAGCGGATGCAGCACCTCGTCGACGCGGTCGGCTTCGCGATGCAGCCGGTGATCGCCGCGCACCTGCGCGCTCGCGCAGAGGAGTTCCTCACCGAGGCGCCCGCCGACGAGCGGCACCGCTACTTCGCCCGCACCCGGCTGAGCTCGCTCGGCCTGCCGGGCGGTGCCCGGCCCGGACTGTTCGCCCGCGCCCTCGGGGCGCAGAGTGGCGCGAGTCGGATCACCGAGATCCAGCTCGCCCTCCGCGGCGCTCGCCGCCGCGGCAAGCGGGCCTGGAAGGCCCTTCGAGGAGGATGACCGTGGCAGGCACCGTCGAGACGATCGCGATCATCCCTGCCCGAGGTGGGTCGAAAGGGGTGCCGGGCAAGAACGTGGCGCGCGTGGGCGGGGTGCCGCTCGTCGTCCGTGCCGTGCGAGCGGCGCACGCGTCCGGAGCCGTCGACCTCGTCGTGGTCTCCACCGACGACGAGGCGATCGCGGCCGCCGCACGCGACGCAGGCGCCCGCGTCATCGCCCGCCCGGCCGACATCTCGGGCGACACGGCGAGCTCCGAGAGTGCACTCCTGCACGCCCTCGACGTCCTCGCCGACGACGGCATCGCGCCGCGGGTGACGGCGTTCCTGCAGGCGACGAGCCCCTTCATCCCGGCCGATGCGCTGCGCGACGGGCTCGCCGCGGTCCGGAGCGGGCGCGCCGACAGCGCCTTCTCGGCGCGGGAGAGTTACGAGTTCGTCTGGCGGCGGGATGCCGACGGTGCCGCATCCGCTCTCGGTCACGACGCGGCGCACCGTCCCCGCCGGCAGGAGCGGGAACCGCACTACGTCGAGACCGGCGCGTTCTACGTCTTCACGACCGACGGTTTCCGTCGCGCGCGGCACCGTTTCTTCGGCCGCACCGAGATCGTCGAAGTGCCCGAGGCGACGTCGATCGAGATCGACGACCCCGCCCAGCTGCGGACCGCCCAGGCGCTCGCCCACCTCGTGGCGCCCGCCGAGCCGATCGCCGCGACGGTGGTCGTGACGGACTTCGACGGTGTGCACACCGACGACTCCGCATGGGTGGATGCCGCCGGCACCGAGCACGTGAGGGTGAGCCGCTCCGACGGCATGGGCGTCGCGCTGTTGCGCCGTGCGGGGGTGCCGATCCTGATCCTCTCGACGGAGCAGAACGCCGTGGTGCGGGCGCGGGCCGAGAAGCTGCAGGTCGAGGTCGTCCACGGCGTGGCGGACAAGGCATCCGTGCTGCGGCAGTGGGCCGATGACCGCGGGGTCGACCTCGCCGAGACGGCGTACCTCGGCAACGACGTGAACGACCTCGCTGCGATGGCGCTCGTCGGCTGGCCGATCGCGGTCGCCGATGCGCAGCCCGAGGTCGTGGCGGCCGCACGCATCGTCCTGATGCGCCGCGGTGGCGACGGTGCGGTGCGGGAACTCGCCGATCGTGTGCTCGCCGCGCGCTGACCGCACGCATCCGACAGCCAGTCGTCCGGTCCTCGCCATCGGGGGTTCATCCGTCATTCACGGTCGGAACCCACCCTGAGAGGAGTAACGACGAAAGGACTCGCCATGACGGTGACCATCGGAAACCACGTGCTCGGCGGCGGACACCCCGTGTACGTCATCGCCGAGATCGGCCTCAACCACAACGGCGACGTCGAGCTCGCCAAGCGGCTGATCGACGTCGCCGCCGACGCCGGCGCGGACGCCGTCAAGTTCCAGAAGCGCACGCCCGAGATCGCCACCCCGGCGCACATGCGCGACACTCTGCGCGAGACGCCGTGGGGCACCATGACCTACCTCGAGTACCGCTACCGCGTCGAATTCGACCGCGACCAGTACGTCGAGATTGGCGACCACGCCACGATGCGCGGGCTGGACTGGTTCGCGTCGCCGTGGGACGTGCCGAGCGTCGACTTCCTCGAGGACCTCGGGGTCGTCGCCCACAAGGTCGCCTCCGCGAGCCTCACCGACATCGAGCTCCTCGAGGCGCTCCGCGCCACGGGCAAGCCGGTCATCCTGTCGACCGGGATGTCGACCATCGATCAGATCGACCGTGCACTCGAGGTGCTCGGCACCGACCGCACCGTGCTGATGCACGCCACGTCGACCTACCCGATGGAGCCCGAAGAGGCGAACATCAAGATGATCGCCTCGCTCCGCGACCGGTACGCCGGTATCCCCATCGGCTACTCCGGTCACGAGCGGGGCCTGCAGATCTCCCTCGCCGCCGTCGCTCTCGGCGCCGTCGCGGTGGAGCGTCACATCACTCTCGACCGCACGATGTGGGGCTCGGACCACGCGGCATCGCTCGAGCCGACCGGCCTCGAGCACCTGGTCCGCGACATCCGTGTCATCGAGACGGCTCTCGGAGATGGCGTCAAGCGCATCTACGACGGCGAGCTGGCTCCGATGGCGAAGCTGCGCCGCGTCCCGGCATGATCATGCGCGGTGACCGTCCGGGACGCCTGCGCGTCGTCGCGATCGCCGACGCCGACTCCTTCGTGAAGTGGTCGGCGGCGCTCATCGACTCCGCGCCGTCCGCCGATCCGCACCTGCTGCTCGTGCAGACCCCGCTCGTGGTGAGCGTGACGCAGGAGCATGCGGCGTTGGCGGGCACCGGCATCCGTCCCGAGGCGGTCACCCGCGTGGTCTACGACGACATCGCCGCCTGGCTGGCGAAGGACCGCCCCGACGTCGTCGTCATCGGCGGCCGCGGTCCGTTCGTGCGCCTCGTGATGCGTCAGATCGACCGGGTCACGCCGCGCCCGGTGGTCGTCTCGGGTCTGCCCGGGATGTCGATCCCGGCCCAGCGGGGCGCGGCGCTCTATCGCCGGCACTGCGACCTGATGGTCGTGCACTCGAAGCGCGAGCTGCGCGCGTTCCGGCAGCTGGCGGACCGGCTCGGGCTCACGATGCGCTTCGGTCTGGCCACCCTGCCGTTCGCCCGCCCCGCCCACGAGGCCATGGGCGGTACGGACCTCGTCTTCGCCGCGCAGGCGATCGTGCCGCGCGAGCCCGAGGAACGGCGCCAGCTCGCCGAGATCCTCCGCGCCGCAGCTCTGGCAGACCCTACCCGGCGCGTGGTCCTCAAGCTGCGCAGTCGGCCCGACCTCGGCGAGGCCGAGACGCACTTCGAGCGCACCGAGCTGACCGATCTCCTGCGCGATCGGCCCGACAACCTCGTCTTCTCGCACGAGCCGATGTCTCGGGCGCTCGAGACCGCGGAAGGGCTCGTCACGGTCAGTTCCACGGCCGCGATCGAGGCGATGGCGATGGGCGTGCCCGTCATCGCGCTCACGACGTTCGGGGTCTCGAAGAGCCACCTCAACACCGTCTTCAGTCGGAGCGGCGTGCAGGGGGGCGCCGACGATGTGATCGCTCGGCGGTTCCGGCATCCCCACACCGCATGGCTGGCCGACAACTACTTCCACGACGCGACCGAATCGACGTGGTGGTCGGACGTCGAACGGCTCGTCGACATGCGCCGCCGGGGTGCGCTCGCGCCGCGCGTCGTGCCGATCGCCCGCGGCGGGCGCCTTCACGAGGCGTGGCAGCGCAAGGCCGTCCTCGGCGCGGAAGATCACTCGGTCCTCGGAGCCGTCGCGCTCGCCGTCGGCGCCCCTCTCGTCTGGGGCATCCTGACGGCCCGCAAGGTGCTCGGCCGGCGCGGCGCCGAGTCGTGGTCCGACGCGGGCAGCGACATCACGGTGACGCCCGCGCGCTATCAGGACCCCATCGTGCGCCCGCGCCGATCCGTCCTGGCGACCGCCGTCATCGACTGAAGATCGCCCCGAACACCCCGCTCTGCAGCGCGAACCAGACGATCACGATCGCTCCGCCGATCAGGATGGTCGCCCACGGCACGGTCGTCTTCAGTCGGCGACCGCTCGGGGCGACGCCCGGCGGCGGGCGGAGCGCCTCGACCGGCGGCGCGAACGGGAGGGCGCCCGCCACCCCGTCGGGCGATGTTCCGCTCGCGGCGCCGCCGACGACACCGGATGCCGCTGCGCCGGCGGCGGGCATCGCCAACCGGTCGTCCCGCCACCGCTCCCACTGCGCGAGCTTGTCCATCAGTGCACCGACGACGGAGAACAGCCAACCCCACGTCCGCGGATCGAGGGTGGAGAAGTCGCGCTTGCCGTACAGGAACAGCCAGTCGTCGACGATCTCGACATCGAGCTGCGCGGCGTTGTCGATGAACCTCGCCATGATGTCGGGCGTGAAGAGGTAGAGCGCGTCCTGCTCGTAGCCCTCCGGGCAGTAGAGCGAGAAGTATTTGTCGAAGTCGCCCTCGAGGCTGAGCCGCTGGTGCTTGTCGAACGTCTGCGGCAGGTTCGTGCCCAGGAAGGTGTTGTTGCCCTCGGCATCCAGCACGATGTGGGGCAGCGGGGTGCCGAGACGTATCGCGACGTAGCCCCAGCGGTGGGTGGTGCGGTTCTTGCCCGACCCGGTCGTGTACCGGTAGTTCCCGAACTCGACCAGGCGGGGCTGCTCGCCGCGGAGGATGTCCGTCGCCGTGCGCGAACTGCCGAGCGAGAAGATCATCCCCGGCAGCGGCGGGTTGGATGCCTGCGGGTACCAGGTCATGCCGTTCGCCCGGGCGAACTGGTCGAGTCGGTACCAGCGCACGCCGCCGTTGCGGTACGCCTTCACGATGAGGGCGGTCAGGCCGGCGGCGATGAGGCCGACCACGAGGATGATCGCGATCGACCCGGCGCCCTCGGGCGGTGACCCCTCGAAGAACGGGGCGAACACGAGTCGGAAGACGAGGTTGACGACGACGAGGCCGAAGACCCCGACGACGGCGACGATGAGGCATCCCGCGGCCCAACCAGCGGTCTTCGGCGCGCGCCCCGTCGACAGGAGGTGCTTGCGGTACGCCCGCGCCGTGGCCGCGTCGACGGGGTCGGTCAGAGGTCGCGCGTCGAAGGCGGGGGTGCTCATGCGGCCACGGTACCGAAAGCGCCACCCCGCGAGAGATCCTGCTCGCGGGGTGGCGTCGGGTGCACGTTCTGTGCCTGTGTCAGCCGGCGTGGGCCGCGCGCACGTCGACGACCCACGTCACTCCGAAGCGGTCGGTGAGCATGCCGAAGCCGGCGCTCCACGGCGACGCGGCGAGCGGCTCGATGACCGTCGCGCCGTCGGCGAGGGATTCCCAGCGCGCGGCGACCTCGTCGAGGGTGTCGCCCTGCAGCGAGACGAAGAAGGCCCGGTCGGTGATCGTGGCGCCGTTCTCGCGGCGGGTCGAACCGGCCACGGCCTCGGCGCCCCGCGTCTCGCCCGGGACGTCGTACGCCATGAGCCGGAAGCCGTCCGCCGCGAGGAGGATGCCGAACACGACCTTCTCGGCGCCGGGCGCCTCGGCGGGCATGCCGACCTGCGCGTACGTCGTCACCGAGACGGTGCCGTCGAACACGCGGCCGTAGAACTCGAGCGCGGCGCGGGCGTCGCCGTGGAAGTTGAGGTGCGTGGTGGTGGAGAGGGTCATGGTGGTCCTTCGGTCGGTGGCTGTCTGTCGGGATCCACTCTTCGCCGCATAGAGGACCGTTTCTGTCCGCTTCTCGAGCAGGATGGAGGAATGTCGTCGCCGTCGCACCGGATGTTGGATCTGCTGTCCGTCCTGCAGTCGCGCCGCGACTGGGGAGGTCAGGAACTCGCCGACCGGCTCGGGGTGACCGTCCGCACGGTCCGTCGGGACGTCGACCGGCTGCGGGAGCTCGGTTACGCGATCACGGCGGCGAAGGGCCCGTACGGCGGGTACCGACTGAGCCCGGGCGACGAACTGCCACCCCTTCTCTTCGACGACGAGCAGGCCGTGGCCATCGCCGTCGCGTTGCAGTCGGCATCCGGAGTCGACATCACGGATGCCGCGGCCCGAGCCCTCGCGACGCTGCGGCAGGTCATGCCGTCGCACCTGCGCCACCGCATCGACGGGATCCGGTTCGAGGCGGGGCCGCCGGCCGAGCAGGTCGCGACCGCCGCGCTCGAAGCGGTGAGCGTCGCCGCACGCGAGCGCCGGACGCTCCGCTTCGACTACGGCGACGACGCCGATCGGCCCACCCGGCACGCGGAACCGCACGCCGTCGTCGCTCGCGACGGACGCTGGTACGTGGTCGCGTGGGACAGGGATGCCGCGGACTGGCGCATCCTCCGGCTCGACCGGCTGCGGCCCCGCCAGGGCGGCGGGGTCCCGTTCGAGCCGCGCGAGATCCCGACGGGGGATGCGCAGACGTATCTCACGGCCAGGTTCAAGGGATCCGAGACGGCGGACCGGTGGCCCGTGACGGGAGAGATCGCCCTGCCGCTGCCGGCTCGGCGGATCGCGCCGTGGCTCGGCGACGCCGAGCTCGCGGAGCGCCCGGACGGCACGTGCGTCGTGCGGGTCGGGTCGTGGTCGTGGGCGGGGGTGCTCGCCTGGGCACTGCGGTTCGATGTGCCGTTCGAGGTCGTCGGCCCACCGGAGTTGGCCGCCGCGGCGGCGGGGGCGGGGAGCTGGATGGCGGCGTCCGTGACCGGGCCGGTCATCCGCTAGACTGTTGTGGTTGTCCGTCTGCGCTCATGCGCGGAATCAGCGGACACGTGCATCAACCCTCCTGATGCCGGGAAATGCTCGGCATCCGTTCTAGTCCGAAGGAGGTGGGTTAGTGACGCACATCCACCAGTACGAACTCATGGTCATCCTCGACCCCGAGATCGACGAGCGCCAGGTCGCTCCCAAGCTCGACGGTTTCCTCAAGGTCATCACCGCAGACGGTGGCACCATTGACAACGTCGACGTCTGGGGCAAGCGCCGTCTCGCCTACGAGATCCAGAAGAAGAACGAGGGCATCTACGCCGTCGTCAACTTCACCGGCACGAGCGACGCCACGAAGGAGCTCGACCGTCAGCTCAAGCTGAACGAGCAGATCATGCGTACCAAGGTCCTCCGCGCCGAGGAGGCGATCGCTCAGGTCGCCGCCGAGAAGGAGCGCGCTGAGGCCAAGGCCGCCCGCAAGGCTGCGAAGGCCTAAGGCTCATGGCCGGCGAGACCATCATCACGGTCGTGGGAAACCTCACGGCGGACCCCGAGCTGCGCTACACGCAGAACGGCCTGCCCGTCGCGAACTTCACGATCGCATCGACGCCGCGCAGCTTCGACCGTCAAGCCAACGAGTGGAAGGACGGCGAAGCGCTGTTCATGCGCGCGTCGGTCTGGCGCGAGTTCGCTGAGCATGTCGCAGGCTCGCTCACCAAGGGCATGCGGGTCGTCGCGACCGGCCGCCTGAAGCAGCGCTCCTACCAGGACCGCGAAGGCAACAACCGCACGGCGATCGAGCTGGAGGTCGACGAGATCGGCCCCTCGCTCCGCTACGCGACCGCACAGGTCACCCGCGCCGCGTCCAGCGGTGGCAATGGTGGCGGCGGTGGCGGCAGCTTCGGCGGCGGTCAGCAGCAGTCGCGTCCGCAGGTGCAGGCAGACGAGCCCTGGGCGACGCCCGGGTCTTCGGCCCCTGACGCCTGGAGCGCGCCCGGGACGAGCTACGGCGACGACACCCCGTTCTGATTCGAATTCCGGATGCCGCGGGCTGCGGCATCCACCTCTCTTAAGGAAGACACATGGCTGGAAAGGCAACCGGCGATCGCCGCAAGCCGCGGAAGGGCGCGAAGAACGCCGCTCCCGCGAAGGCGATCCGCGTCGGCGTCATCGACTACAAGGATGTCGCGACGCTTCGCAAGTTCATCTCGGAGCGTGGAAAGATTCGCGCCCGTCGTATCACCGGAGTCTCGGTGCAGGAGCAGCGTCTGATCGCCAAGGCGATCAAGAACGCCCGTGAAATGGCGCTCCTGCCCTACGCCGGCGCTGGCCGGTAAGGAGTACCGACATGGCAAAGCTGATTCTCACGAACGAGGTCGCCGGGCTCGGTAGCGCAGGCGACGTCATCGAGGTCAAGAACGGGTACGCCCGTAACTACCTCATCCCCCAGGGCTTCGCTGTGGCCTGGACCCGCGGTGGCGAGAAGCAGGTGGCGTCTATCCGCGCCGCTCGCGAGTCCCGCGCGATCCACGACCACGAAGAGGCTGTGGCGCTCAAGAACACGCTCGAGTCGAACACGGTCAAGCTGGCCGTCAAGGCCGGCGCAGAAGGCCGTCTGTTCGGTTCGGTGAAGACCGCCGACGTGGCCGACGCCGTCAAGGCCGCTGGTTTCGGTGACCTCGACAAGCGCAAGATCCACATCACCTCGCCGATCAAGGCCGTGGGTGAGCACGAGGCGACCATTCGCCTGCGTGACGACCTCACCGCCGTGATCACCCTGCAGGTGGTCGCCGCCAAGTAACCCTGGCGCGCGGTTCGGATGCCGCGGTTCCCTCCCTTCGGGGCGGGGGCCGCGGCATCCGGCGTTTGGGGGCGTGTGTGCGGGCGCGCGGGTGTGTGCGGGTGTTCGCGTGTTTGCGGGTGTTCGCGGATGCAAGGGTTTCGGGGCGACACGCCGGGCTGAGGGGCTCGGGGTCGGGGTGTCGCTCGCGATCTCCTGCATCGGCGCACGGGTGGGACGGATGCCGCGGGTCGAGGCTCGCGGCATCCGCCCCCTCGGGGGAGATCAGACGGTGCGGCGTCGCAGAGTGAGCAGTGCTCCCGCCGCGATCAGGGCGACGGCCGCGATCGGCAGCCAGGTCAGGGGGATGCCGCCGGTCTGTGCCAGCATGCTCGCCCCGTCGGTGTCGCTCGCGGCGGTCACGGGAGCCGTCGGAGCGGCGCCGGGGCCGGGGATCTGGTCGTCCGTGCCCATGCCCGGAGTGTCACCGGGGACCGTGCCCGGGTTCGCCGGGATGGTGCCCGGGTCCGTCGGGTCCACGGGGTCGGTCGGGTCGACGGGGTCGACCGGGTCGGTCGGGTCCGTGCCGGGGTCGGTCACCGTGCTGTCGCCGATGATGGAGACCGCGGTGTCGCCGATGGTGACGGGGATGTCGATCGGCAGCAGGATCTGCGTACCGCTGCCGACCCCGTTTTCGCCCGAGGTGACCGGGGCGCCGGGCGTTGTGCCCGTGCCAGGCGTGCCGGCCGTGCCGCCGCCGACGGTGGTGCTGTCGCCGATGACGGAGATGGCGGTGTCGTCGACGGTCACCGGGAGGGTGACCGGGGCGACCACCTGGGTGCCTGAGCCGATGCCGTCGGTTCCGTCGGTGGACGGCGTTCCGGTGGTGCCGGTGGCGGGTGCGGCCGGGGTGGCTGCATCCGTGCTTTCGGTGGTGCTGTCTCCGATGATGGAGACGGCGGTGTCGTCGATGGTCACCGGGAGGGTGACTGGGGCGACCACCTGGGTGCCTGAGCCGATGCCGTCGGTTCCGTCGGTGGACGGCGTTCCGGTGGTGCCGGTGGCGGGTGCGGCCGGGGTGGCTGCATCCGTGCTTTCGGTGGTGCTGTCTCCGATGACGGAGATCGCGACGTCCTCGACCGTCACGGGGACGGTGATGGGCGCGACGACCTGCGTTCCGGAGACGGCGCCGTCGGAGCCGTCGGTGGTGGCCGACGGTGCGGGCGACGACGGTGCGGCCGGGGCCGCGGCATCCGTGCTCTCGGTCTTGCTGTCGCCGATGACCGAGACCGCGGTGTCCTTGACGGTCACCGGAGCCTTCACGGGGGCGACGACCTGCGTGCCGGACGCGATGCCGTCGGACCCGCTGGTCGACGCGGCGGGAGTCGTGGCGGGCTCCTTTGCCGATGCGGCGGGTGCGGCATCCGTGGACTCGGTCTTGCTGTCACCGATGACCGACACCGCGGTGTCCTTGCCGGTCACCGGAGCCTTGACGGGGCCGACGACCTGGGTGCCGGAGCCGACGCCGTCAGACCCGCTGGTCGACGCTGCGGGAGCCGTGGCGGGCTCCTTTGCGGGTGCGGCGGGTGCGGCGTCCGTGCTCTTGGTCGAGCTGTCGCCGATGACCGAGACCGCCGTGTCCTTCACGGTGACGGGGACGGACACGTCGATGATCGCCTGCGATCCGGAGGCAGCACCGTTGGACCCGCTGGTGGAGGCGGAGCCGGAGTCGCGCGACGGAGCCGCAGAGGACCCCTTGTCGCTCGAGCTCGTGGACGAGTCGCCGATCAGCGAGATCGCCGTGTCGCCGACGCTGATGGGGACATCGACGTTGAGGAGCGCCTGGGTGCCCGAAAGCAGCCCGTCCTCTCCAGAGGTGGTCGGTTCTGCAGCCTGTGCGGCTGCCGCGCCGAAGAGGGTGATCCCCCCGGCGACAAGCGTGCCCAGCAGGGCGCGCGACAACATGGTGTTCATTTCTCTCTCTCCTGGAACATGACTGGGGATGGCGCGAGTGCGCCGTCACGCGGGACGTGCGGGATGCGTGCCGCGAAGATGCGCGGCAGAGTCCCCGTCAGTCGGGAGAGACGTCGGTGTCGAAGAAGGGCGCGGGCAGGCCGTGCTCATCGTTCGGCCGTCCCCGCCGCGCCCAGGCACGGTGCGCGACGGGGAGACCGAACGGAAGCAGGGCGAACAACCCGGCAGCTCCTCCGGATGAAGCAGAAGTCAACGAACCTGTTCCCGCCAGAGGCGCCGCGGGCGCGGGCGGGGCGGTGTCGGGCGTGAGGGATGCTGCACGCTCAGCAGCGGCCGACGATACGTCGGCGGCCGAACCAGCCGCCACGGCCGCACGGAAGGCGTCGCGCGTCGCGAGCGCCGCGGGGGTCGCCGGGGCGGCCGACGTGGAGGTCGAATCTGCACCCACCACGGGGGCGGCGGGCGTTGCGCCGGCTTCGACGCGAGGGGCAGAACTGTCGCTCCCCGGCGCTGCAGGCGAACTCGGCGAGGACACTCCGGGCGTGACGCCGAAGCCAGGTGCCGCGGGCACCGTGACGGGCTCGACGTCGTCGACGAGGGGGGGAAGCTCGGTCTCGATCACCGGGTCGACCGCATCCACTACCGGGTCGACGACCGGGCGGACCGCCTCCACGACGGGCACGACGACTCCGTCAGTGATCGGCGTGACGACGCCGATCACGGGCGGTAGAACGGTG
>NZ_JBZVWS010000004.1:0-77 GCF_058629135.1 Microbacterium sp. MDV22-iso44 | reverse complement strand
TCGGTGACGGGCTTGACGACTTTGTCGGTGACGGGCTTGACGACTTTGTCGGTGACGGGCTTGACGACTTTGTCGGT
>NZ_JBZVWS010000003.1:0-526347 GCF_058629135.1 Microbacterium sp. MDV22-iso44 | reverse complement strand
TTCTCAAGGATCGGATGCTCCCACACCACCCCGCAGGGCTTCGTAGTGAGGCAACTTCTCTACCTTAGGACGAGGCTCTGAAACCGTCAAACCCGACACGCCGATGATCTCGAGAGATCGTGGAGTTCGGATGACGGCGGAGAGCACGTCCCGATGACCCGTCCTAGACCTGAGGTCAGACCCAATCGCAGAGCGACAGTTTCTTCTTGGAGGGGGTGGTCCGCCAGCTTGAGGGGGCGGCGGGCTTTTCAGCCTCTCGCTCTTCCCTGTGGGGCGAACAAGTAATAAGTTACGCGGGGATCGGGGACTCGGCAAATTTGCCTCGCATCCCGGGCGTGTCGAGCCCCCGGATCCCTATCAGCGCTTGTAATTCGGCGCTTCGACGACGATCTGCACGTCGTGCGGGTGGGACTCCTTGAGGCCCGCCGAGGTGATCCGGACGAACTTGCCTCGGGCCTTGAGCTCCTCCACGGTGCGCGCGCCGACGTAGAACATCGACTGCCGCAATCCCCCGACCAGCTGATAGGCGACGGCGGAAACCGGTCCGCGGTACGCGACCTGTCCCTCGATGCCTTCGGGGATGAGCTTGTCGTCACTCGGGACGTCCGCCTGGAAGTAGCGGTCCTTCGAGTACGAGGTCTTCTTGCCGCGCGTCTGGAGCGCACCGAGGGATCCCATCCCCCGGTACAGCTTGAACTGCTTGCCGCCCTGGAACACCACTTCACCCGGCGACTCATCCGTGCCGGCGAGGAGAGAGCCGAGCATGACGGTGTCGGCGCCGGCGACGAGCGCCTTCGCGATGTCACCTGAGTACTGGAGTCCGCCGTCTGCGATGATCGGGACGCCGGCTTCCCGCGCGGCGAGGGATGCCTCGTAGATCGCGGTGACCTGCGGGACGCCCACGCCGGCGACGACGCGGGTCGTGCAGATGGACCCCGGTCCGACGCCGACCTTGACGGCATCCACTCCCGCGTCGATGAGAGCCTGCGCACCCTCGCGGGTGGCGACGTTCCCTCCGATCACGTCGATGTGCGCGAACGACTCGTCCGCCTTGATGCGCTTCACCATGTCGATGACACCGGCCGACTGACCGTTGGCCGTGTCGACCACGATGACGTCGACCCCGGCATCCCGCAGCGCCTCTGCGCGCTCCCACGCGTCCCCGAAGAAGCCGATCGCGGCTCCCACACGGAGTCGTCCCTGGTCGTCCTTGGTGGCGAGCGGATACTTCTCGCTCTTATCGAAGTCCTTGATGGTGATGAGGCCGGCGAGCTTGCCGTCGTCGTCGATGAGCGGGAGCTTCTCGACGCGATGGTGCGCGAAGAGGGCGATCACCTCGTTGGCCCCGATTCCCACGTGCCCCGTGACGAGACCCTCGACGGTCATGACGTCGCGCACCTTGGTGGTCTGACGCTCGAAGCCCGAGACGAAACGCATGTCGCGGTTCGTGACGATGCCGACGAGCTTGCCGTCGTCGTCGATGACCGGGAGTCCCGAGATGCGGTACTGACCGCACAGGGTGTCGACCTCTTCGATGGTCGCGTCGGGAGTCGTCGTGATCGGGTCGGTGATCATCCCCGACTCGCTGCGCTTGACGCGATCGACCATCTTGGCCTGATCGGCGATGGAGAGGTTCCGATGGATGATGCCGATACCGCCCTCGCGTGCGATGGCGATCGCGAGGCGGGCCTCGGTGACGGTGTCCATCGCGGCGGACAGGAGCGGAGTCGCGACGGTGATGCGCCGCGTGACCCGGGAGGAGGTGTCGGCCTCGGACGGGATGACGTCCGTGTGGCCGGGCAGCAGGAGGACGTCGTCGTACGTCAGTCCCACGAATCCGAACGGGTCGTTGTGCTCCATGTGCTCTCCTGCGTCGATCGGCTTGTCTGAATTCTAAGGCGCACGAGCCTCGATTCATTCCCCGCGTGCGTCGCCCTTGATATAAGGAGCACACGAGGTCGCGCGAAACGACGGAGTGTCGATGGTTGCGGCAGGGAAACACACCGGCAACAATCGCTGGATACGGTCGTGTGGCGCCGGGGGCACCCGTACCTCTGCGCGCTGGCCATGCTTCAACCAGGAGGTGTCGGTGACGACCACCCGCTCTGTGCGCGCCCACGATCGATGGCGACGCGCACTCGTAGCCCTTATCGCCGGAGTCTTCTCCGGCGCTCTGCTGTTCGGGCTGGCGAATCCCGCCGCCGCCGACACGCAGAGTCCGGAGACCTTCCCGTTCGCGGTGCAGGGCAACGTCCGTGTCGCCGGCGACCCCGTCGAAGGCGCGACGGTCGTCGTGACGGGCGGCGAGTACACCGGCGAGGCGAAGACGGCGGCCAACGGCTCGTGGCGTGTGCCGGTCCCGACGAAAGACGTCCCCTACACGGTCGAACTCGTGAAGGACTCGCTTCCGAGCGGAGTGGCCGCTCCGGAAGGGTTCGCGTTCACGCAGGAGGTGACGTTCGGCCCGACGAGCAACGTCACCCGGAACTTCACCCTCGGGGCGGCGGAGCGCACGACGACGTCGTTCCTCGATCAGTTCCTGTCCCGCGCGGTCAACGGCCTCAACTTCGGACTCATGCTCGCCCTGGCGGCGATCGGCGCCTCGCTGGTGTTCGGCACCACGGGTCTCTCGAACTTCGCGCACGGCGAGATGGTCACGTTCGGCGCACTCGCCGCGCTCTTCTTCTCCGTCGCGGTCAACATCCCGATCTGGGTCGCGATCCCCCTCGCGGTGGTCGCCTCGGCGCTCTTCGGCTACGGAATGGATGCCGGACTGTGGCGGCCGCTGCGCCGCAAGGGGATCGGCACCGTGCAGCTCATGATCGTCTCGATCGGCCTCTCGCTCGCGCTGCGCTACATCTTCCAGATGTTCGTGGGCGGTGGCACGGTCAACCTGCCGGGCAGGGCGACGGCCAACATCCCCGGCCTCGGACCCATCAGCCTGTCGGTCACCGACGTCGTCAGCATGGCCGTCTCGGTCGTCGTTATCATCGCGTTCGCCTTCTGGCTCATGAGGACCCGCATCGGACGGGCGACCCGTGCCGTATCCGACAACCCGTCGCTCGCCGCGGCGAGCGGCATCGATGTCGACGCCGTCGTCCGCATCGTGTGGGTGATGGCGGCCGCGCTGGCCGGACTCTCGGGTGTGCTCTGGGCCTACTTCCGTCCCGGCATCAAGTGGGACATGGGCACCAGCATCCTGCTGCTGGTCTTCGCCGCGATCACGCTGGGCGGTCTCGGCACCGCGTTCGGCGCGCTCGTCGGCTCGATCATCGTGGGTCTGCTCGTCGAGGTCTCGACGCTCTGGATCCCCTCCGACCTGAAGTACGTCGGCGCGCTCGTCGTGCTGATCGTCATCCTCCTGTTCCGTCCGCAGGGTCTCCTCGGACGCCGAGAGCGAATCGGATAACGGCTCATGGACTTCCTGCAGATCCTCAACAACACGGCGGCTCAGATCCTGTCGCCGGTCACGCTCGGCTTCGTCCTCGCGGCCATCGGTCTCTCGGTGCACTTCGGTTTCGCCGGGCTGCTCAACATGGGTGTCGCCGGCTTCATGGCGATCGGCGCCTATGGCTTCGCCATCTCGACGCTCACCTTCGGCCTGCCGTGGCCCGTCGCGGCTCTCGTCGGCCTCGTCGGGGCAGTCCTCTTCTCGATCGTCATGGGCATCCCGACGCTGCGCCTCCGCGGTGACTATCTGGCCATCGTCACGATCGCCGCGGCGGAGGTGGTGCGCCTGCTGTTCCTGACGGCGACCTTCCGCGAGACGACGGGATCGGCCGACGGCCTGGTCGGTTTCCAGGCCGACTTCCGCGCCAGCAACCTGCTGCCCCCGGGACGCTACGGCTTCGGTCCGTGGACGTACCAGTCGGACCAGTGGTGGGTGATCATCATCGGCATCATCACGATCGCGATCGTCGTGACGTTGGTCTGGCTGCTGATGCGGAGCCCGTGGGGCCGCGTCATCCGCGGCATCCGTGAAGACGAGGACGCCGTCCGCTCGCTCGGCAAGAACGTCTTCGCGTTCAAGATGCAGGCGCTCATCGTCGGCGGCGTCATCATCGCCGCGGGCGGCATCGTGACCGCCCTCGGCACGAACGTCAACCCGAACGTCTACGTGACGTCCCAGACGTTCTACGTGTGGACCGCGCTGCTGCTCGGCGGCGCCGCCACGATCTTCGGCCCGGTGCTCGGCGCGGTGCTGTTCTGGGTCGTCCGCGCGTTCCTCTCGAACCTCCTGCCCGCGCTGTCGAAGATCGGCGTCCTGCCGTTCCTGACCTCCGAGCAGAGCCAGATGCTGGTGTTCGTCCTCGTGGGTGTCGCCCTCATGGTCCTGGTGATCTTCCGGCCACAGGGAATCCTCGGAAGCAAGAAGGAGCTGACCTTTGTCCGCTGACGTCGCACCCCCCGCACCGCGTCCCAAGGCGACCGGCCTCCACAAGGGCGAGATCCGTCCGGGCGTGGAGAAGGTCGATCCGATCATCGTCGCCGACGGCGTGAAGCGCATCTTCGGCGGACTCACCGCCGTGGACGTCGACCACGTCGAGATCCCCCGGAACGCCATCACCGCCCTCATCGGACCGAACGGCGCCGGCAAGACCACGCTGTTCAACCTCCTGACCGGCTTCGACAAGCCGAACCAGGGTCAGTGGTCGTTCGACGGGACCAACCTCGCCGGGATCCCCGCCTTCAAGGCCGCTCGCATGGGCCAGGTCCGGACCTTCCAGCTGACGAAGTCCCTGGGGCTCCTGACCGTGCTCGAGAACATGAAGCTCGGCGCGCCCGGCCAGGGCGGCGAGAGCATCTGGCGCGGCATCCTCCCCTTCCTGTGGCGCAAGCAGGAGAACGAGATCGAGGAGAAGGCCCGTGGCCTGCTCGCGCGGTTCAAGCTCGACGCCAAGGAGAAGGACTTCGCCGCGTCGCTGTCGGGCGGGCAGCGGAAGCTCCTCGAGATGGCCCGCGCGCTGATGAGCGACCCGACCCTCGTCATGCTGGACGAGCCGATGGCCGGTGTGAACCCCGCACTGACGCAGTCACTGCTCGACCACATCCTCGACCTGAAGGACCTCGGCATGACCGTGCTCTTCGTCGAGCACGACATGCACATGGTCCGCCACATCGCCGACTGGGTGATCGTCATGGCCGAGGGCAAGGTCGTCGCCGAAGGTCCGCCCGACACCGTCATGAAGGAGCAGGCCGTCATCGACGCGTACCTCGGTGCGCATCAGGATGTCGACCTGGGCGTCGTGACGGGCCGCTACGCCGGTGAGCTCACCCCCGAGGCGGAGGAGCTCCTCGAGGCACAGCACGAGCTGCAGGAGGCTGTCGAGGCAGACGCCACGACCCACGCCGCGGAGGATTCCTCGGCGCCAGGCACGCCCGCACGCGCTGCGGACCGGACGGAGGACGACAAGTGAGCGACACCGCAGCATCCCCCGTCGGCGGCACCACGACCAGGGCGACCGAGAACGTCGTCGAACTCCGGGACGTCCACGCCGGATACCTTCCGGGCGTCAACATCCTCAACGGCGCGAACCTGACCGCCGCGAAGGGCGAGCTCATCGGCATCATCGGCCCCAACGGCGCCGGCAAGTCGACCATGCTGAAGGCGATCTTCGGACAGGTGAAGATCCGCTCCGGAGCGGTCACGCTCAACGGCGAGGACATCACCGGCCTGCGCGCGAACAAGCTCGTCTCCAAGGGCGTCGGATTCGTGCCGCAGACCAACAACGTCTTCCCCAGCCTGTCGATCGCCGAGAACCTGCAGATGGGCGCCTACCAGCGCCCGAAGGTCGTGGCGGAACGGATCGACTTCGTGACGTCGATCTTCCCCGACCTCTCCAAGCGTCTGCAGCAGCGTGCGGGGTCGCTCTCGGGCGGCGAGCGACAGATGGTCGCCATGGGTCGAGCCCTCATGATGGACCCCTACGTCCTGCTGCTCGACGAGCCGTCGGCCGGACTGTCGCCGTCGCGTCAGGACGAGGCGTTCCTGCGGGTCTCGGAGATCAACAAGGCCGGCGTCACCACGATCATGGTCGAGCAGAACGCACGTCGTTGCCTGCAGATCTGCGATCGCGGCTACGTCCTCGACCAGGGGAGAGACGCCTACACGGGCAGCGGGCGCGAGCTCCTGAACGACCCCAAGGTCATCGGCCTGTACCTGGGCACGCTCGGGACCTGACCGCTCCGCACAGCGACGCACCATGCCCCCGGCCTGCAGGCCGGGGGCATCGTCGTTCGCCCGGACGACGCGGATGCACCGTCGCCGATCTGTATGATCGCCGCGCGCACGAGAGAGCGGCCCCGGTCCGAAGACCGGGGCCGCTCGAGTACGTCAGCGGCGGATCAGATCAGCCGAGGTTGAGGAACGAGTAGTTGTTGTCCTCGCCGTACTGGAAGATGCCGATCGTGGCGCCCTGGGGGTCGCCCACCTTGTCGAAGGTGATCGGACCGGAGACACCGTCGTAGTCGGCTACCTCACCGGCGTTGATGATGTCGGCGCACTCGGCGTAGCTCGTGCACTTCTTGCCGTCTCCGGTGCCACCGGAGACCTGCTGCAGGTGCGCGGCGACGTCGGGGCCTTCGGCCGATCCGGCTTCGAGGGCGGCCAGAGCGAGCAGGATGACCGCGTCGTACGACTCGGGGCCGTACGTGAAGTCCTTCAGCTCGGACTTGCCGGTACCGGTCCAGTACGAGTTGAGGTCCTCGCGGAAGGTCGCGGTGCTGGTCGGGTCGACGGCCGGGTACGTGCCCTTGGCGCCTGTCAGGGTGCCGGCGTCGAACTCGTCACCGAAGTTGGCGAGGTTGCCGTCCACGAAGTACATCTTGTCCTTCGGGAAGTCGGCGGCCACCAGCTCGGGGATGATCGTCTTGACCTCTTCGAACGTGATCAGCGCGATCGCGTCGGGGTCGGCCGCGAGGACCGTCTCGACCTGCGACGAGAAGTTCGTGTCGCCCGTGTTGTACAGGGCGGCCGAGACGACGGAGCCGCCGGCATCTTCGAACGCGGCCTTCGCGAAGCACGCGAGACCGGTGCCGTACGAGTCGTTGAGGATGATCATGCCGACCGTCTCAGCGCCGTCACCGGCGATGAGGTTGCCGAGCACCTGGCCCTGCAGCACGTCGGAGGGGGCGGTACGCCAGTAAAGGCCCTTGTCCTTGTAACCCGTGAAGGCGGCCGAGGTGTTGGCGGGCGAGAACTGGATCGCGTCGGCGGCGATGACCTGGTCGATGAACTGCAGCGACGTGCCGGACGAGGCGGCGCCGACGATCGCGGTGGCGCCGGCGTTCAGCAGACGCGGGATCTCGGTCTCGTACGCCTTGTTGTCGGTGTCACCCGAGTCACCCTGCTCGAGGTTGATGGTGACGCCCTTGTCGGCCTTGTTGACCTCGTCGGCGGCGAACTCGGTGCCGGCGATCTCGGGCGGGCCGAGGAAGGCGAGGTTGCCGGTGACGGGCAGGGCCGTGCCGATCGTGTACGTGAGGTCCTTCGCCGGACCCTTGGAGGTGGACGCGTACTCCGGCGTGTAGGACGCGGGCGCTGCCTTGTCGCAGTCCACCGGGAAGTCTGCTTCAGCAGCAGGGGCGGCGGCGCTCGAGCCGGCGGGTGCGGGTGAGCCGGAACAACCGGCCAGGACCAGTGCGCTCGCGCCGATCAGGGCGAGTGCGCCCATGACCTTTGCCGTGCGCGATCGGGTGAGAACGCTCATTGTGCTCCTTGCTGTGGTGACACGAGTCGGATCGGGTCCGGCCCGGTGTGATCAACCTAGCGGGGAGGTCGTCTCGCGAGTGTTGCCGTTCGTTAACGATGTGTAACGAGGTGGGCACGCTCCCATAACGGTCGGGAAAGCGGCATCCGATGCGGTTCAGACAGGGTCGGGAACGGCTGTCACGGCGCGCGTGCGCTGGCGACGCGAGGCCAGGAGCGAGTCGACGGCGAACACCGCGATCGCCACCCAGACGAGCCCGAATCCGATCCATCGCTCGAACGGCATGGGTTCGTGCAGGATGAGCACGCCCGTGAGGAACTGCATGATCGGCGCGATGAACTGCAGGATGCCGACCACGGTCAGCGACGTGCGTCGGGCTCCGGCGGAGAAGAAGAGGAGCGGGATCGCCGTGATGGCTCCGGCCAGGAAGAGCAGGATCGTGTGGCCGGTGCCCTCGCGCCCCATCGTGAGCCCCGACGTCACTCCGACCGCGACGAGCTGGATGACGGCGATCGGCACGAGCCAGAAAGACTCGAGCGTGAGGCCGCTGACGGCATCCACCGACGGTCCGATGCGCTTCTTCACCAGCCCGTAGGTCGCGAAGCTCGCGGCGAGGGTCAGGGCGATCCACGGCACGTTGCCGACCGCCACGATGATGACGACGACAGCCGCGGCGGCGATGCCGACGGCGGTCCACTGGGCGGGGCGCAAACGCTCCTTCAGCACGATCACGCCGAGGAGCACGGTGGCGATCGGGTTGATGAAGTAGCCGAGGCTCGTCTCGACGACGTGACCCGTCAGGGTGCCGATGAGGAAGACCTGCCAGTTGACGTAGATCAGGAGACCGGCGACGAGGGTCCAGAGCAGGAGCCGACGATCGCGGAGGATGACGCGCATCCGCCCCCAGCCGCGGGTGACCGCGATCAGCGCGACGCAGAAGACGAGGCTCAACACGATGCGCCAGCCGACGACCTCCCACGGCGTCGTTGGCGCAAGGCTGACGAAGTACAGCGGGAGGAAACCCCAGAGCACGTACGCCGAGAAGACGAAGATCCCCCCGAGGGACTTCTCGCGGGCGGTCTCCTCGGGTGTCATGAGTACGAGCCTACGACGGTCATGACAGCTTGCGCGTCATGGCGACTGCCGACGTTCGCGCGGATACTGCCATCGGCACGGCAAAAGCACAGGGCCCGGATGCCGAAGCATCCGGGCCCTGTCGAAGGTGCTGCGTGTCAGCGGACGACGACCGCGAGGACGTCGCGAGCCGAGAGCACGAGGAACTCGTCGGCGCCGAACTTGACCTCGGTGCCGCCGTACTTGCTGTACAGGACGCGGTCGCCGACGGCGACGTCGAGCGGAACGCGGTTGCCGTTGTCGTCGATGCGGCCGGGGCCCACGGCCACGACCTCGCCCTCCTGGGGCTTCTCCTTGGCGGTGTCGGGGATGACCAGGCCACTTGCGGTGGTCTGCTCGGCCTCGACCTGCTTGATGACGATGCGGTCTTCGAGCGGCTTGATGGAAACCGACACGGTCTACCTCTTTCTTGCTGGTGGGGTCCTGCTTCAAGACTCATCAGCACTCGCTTGTCGAGAGTGCTAACGAAAGTCTAGGGCGCGGTTGGCACTCATGCAACGCGAGTGCCAACCGAGGTCCGGATGCCGCACGGCCTAGGCTGGCCGGATGGAACAGGCCGAGCTCACCGCCCTCCTGACCGCCCAGGGATTGCGCATGGTGGACGAGGTCGGACCCCTGGCATCCACCACCGAGGTCGCCGCCGCCGTCTCGCGCCTGCGCGCGGCCGGCCACTCCCCCGATCTCGTCTCGGCCGTCGTCGGCCAGGCCCACCTGCGGGTGCGCGCTGCGGCGAAGTTCGGCCCGTTCGCGGACCGCATGCTGTTCACCCGGGCGGGTCTCGAGCAGGCCACGCGGCTCGAGGTTGCTGCGCGTCACGCGGGGCGGTTCCGGGATGCCGGTGCGCACCGCGTCGCGGACCTCGGCTGCGGCATCGGGGGCGACGCTCTGGGGCTCGCGGGCATCGGCTTGGACGTGCTCGCGGTCGACGCGGACGAGACGACGGCCGCGCTCGCGGCGTACAACCTCGCCCCCTTCGGCGAATCGGTCACCGTGCGGCACGGCCGTGCCGAGGAGACCGACGTCGACGGGTGGGATGCGGTCTGGCTCGACCCGGCCCGGCGCACCGCCGGCCATTCCGAGACCTCGCGCACGGCGCCCGAGGACTGGTCGCCGTCGCTGGACTGGGCCTTCGACCTCGCAGGACGGATGCCTGTGGGCATCAAGCTCGGTCCCGGACTCGACCGCGACCTCATCCCCGACGACGTCGAAGCGCAGTGGATCAGCGTCGACGGCTCGACGGTCGAGCTCGTGCTCTGGTCGGGATCGCTGCGCCGCGAGGGCGTCCGCCGGTCGGCGCTCGTGCTGCGCGGCGGCAGCGCCGCAGAGCTCACCGCGCCCGGCGACACCGACGACGAGCCCGTCCGCGACCTCGGTGCGTTCGTCCACGAGCCCGAGGGCGCCGTCATCCGCGCGCGCCTCATCGGCGAGGTCGCACGGAGCCTCGACGCCGGCATGCTCGGCGGCGGCATCGCGTACCTCACCTCCGACACCCCGCTCACGAACCCGTTCGTCCAGTCGTTCCGGGTGCGCGAGACCCTCCCTCTCAAGACCGGCGCGATCGATGCGGCGCTTCGGAAGGCCGACATCGGCACGCTCGAGATCAAGAAGCGCGGCGTCGACGTCGACCCGGCGCAGTTCCGGCGCAAGCTCACACTGCGGGGTGCGGCATCCGCCACCCTCATCCTCACGCGGACGGGCGAGGGACGGGACGCGAAGCGGGTCGCGATACTGGCCGACCGGGTCTGACTCAGCCGACCAGGGCGCCCTGCGTTCCGGCCCACCACAGCCACCCGGCGCTGTACAGCAGGGACGCGATGCTGAGCCCGAGACCCCAGTACGCGGTCTCGCGCTTCTCCCACGGCCGGCGGAGGGCGAGGACCGCGAGGACGACGCCGATCATCCCGACCGGGAAGCCCCAGCCGACGAAGCACGCGAGGACGAGACCGAGCGCGCCGAACAGCAGCGACCAGCCCGCGCTCCGCGGCAGCACCGGCGCCGGCGGGATCCACCGCACGTCGGGCGAGGCTTCCTCGTCGGGGTCCGGGTGCACGGCGAGGGGCGGCGCGACGGGGAGCGGCTGGGTCAGCTCGCGCCGGAACCCGCCGCGGTGCGCCCCCGGGAGCGCGGAATCGGTCGGCGCGGACGCGACGTCGACGGACGGCGGCTCGACGACCGGACCCTGAGCTGAAGAGGCGGGGCCCCGTGACGGGGAGGCGGGGGGCGGCATCCGCTCGTCGGTCATGAGGACGTCGCCACCTGGATCGTCGTGACCGGCAGCGTGGAGTCGGCGCCGAAGGCGAGGGTCGAGGCCGGGCGGCCGCTCATGATCAGCTCCGAGGCGAGAGCGGCGATCATCGCTCCGTTGTCGGTGCAGAGCGAGAGAGGCGGGATGCGGACCGCGACCCCGGCGGCCTCGGCGCGCTCGAGCGCGACGTCGCGCAGACGCTTGTTCGCGATGACGCCACCGCCGAGCAGGAGGCGCGGCACGCCGTGGCGGGCGCAGGCGTCGAGGGCCTTCGTGACGAGGACGTCGACGACCGCTTCGCGGAAGGATGCCGCGACGTCGGGCACCGACACCGGTTGCCCCGTCGCCTCGTGCTGTTCGACCCAGCGCGCGACGGCGGTCTTGAGCCCCGAGAACGAGAAGTCGTACCGGTGCTCGGCCATGTCGGAGGCCCGGGACATGCCGCGCGGGAACCGGATGGCGTTCGGGTCCCCGGTGGACGCTGCGCGATCGATCTCGGGTCCGCCGGGGTAGGGCAGGCCGAGGATGCGGGCGATCTTGTCGAAGGCCTCGCCGGCGGCGTCGTCCATCGTCTCGCCGAGGAGCTCGACGCCCGAGACGAGGTCGCGGACGAGCAGGAGCGACGTGTGTCCGCCGCTGACGAGCAGGGCGACGGTCGGATACTCGACCTCGTCGCCGGTCAGGATGTCGGCGGCGATGTGGCCGACGAGGTGGTTCACGGCATAGAGCGGCCTGCCGAGGCTGACGGCGAGGGCCTTCGCAGCGCCGACGCCGACCATGAGCGCACCGGCGAGACCGGGACCGCTCGTGACGGCGACCGCGTCGATGTCGGCGAGGGTCACCTGCGCCTCGGCGAGCGCCGCCTCGATGGCGGGCTGCAGGGCCTCGAGGTGGGCGCGGGCGGCGACCTCGGGGACGACGCCGCCGTAGCGGGCATGCTCGTCCATCGAGCTCGCGATCGTGTTGGACAGCAGGGTGCGGCCGCGGACGATGCCGATGCCGGTCTCGTCGCAGCTCGTCTCGATACCCAGGACGAGGGGTTCGCGCGTCATGTCAGCACCAGCCCTTCCCGGCCGTCGGGGCAGCCGTGGTCCGTGCCTCCCAGGCGACGAGGTTCAGCTGCATGACGACCGCGTCGACATCGTCGGGCTGGTAGTACCGGGGGCGGCGGCCGACCTCGACGAAGCCCTCCGACAGGTACAGCGCCGTGGCGCCGGGGTTGTCGGCCCGCACCTCGAGGAACATCTCCCGCGCGCCGCGGCTGCGGGCGGTCGTCAGCAGCTCGCGCAGCAGCGCGCGCCCACGGCCGTGACCCCGCGCGTCGGCGGCGATCGCGATGGTCTGGATGTCGGCATCCGCTGCGCCCTGCACGGCCCGCACACCGCCGTAGCCGACGAGGCGACCGGCCTCGATGTCGACGACGTAGCGACCATGGGGCGAGGCGAGCTCGCCGGCCATGAGCGCATCGCTCCAGGCGTCGGTGGGGAACGAGGCGCGCTCGAGACGCATGATGTCGTCGAGGTCGTCGCCGGTGGCGGTGCGGAGGGTCACTGGCCGACCTTCTTCCGCGGGCCGGGCATGGTGACGTCGGGGGCGCGCAGGTACAGCGGCTCGCCGAGGTCCTCGACGCGGCCGGCGGCGACGGCGCGCGCCGCCACGAGGGCGACCATGGCGCCCGGGATGACCGTCGTGTCGCGACGCTCGGCGCTGTGTTCGGCGAGCGCGGCGTCGACGTCGTCGCGCTTCACGAGCGTTGCCTCGGTCACGCGCATCGGGAGCCCGTCGTCGTCGATGCCGTCGTAGACCGTGAACGCGAACTCCTTGCGTCGCGCGTCGGTGACGACCGCGAAGCGGGGGACGTCGGCGAACGGGTCGGCGAGCAGCACGGCGAGGGCGGCGGCATCGTGGCTCCGCACCGGGACGACCGGGATGCCGCGTCCCAGGGCGAACGCGCGCGCCGCCGCGATCCCGACCCGAAGCCCCGTGAACGGGCCCGGGCCCATGCCCGCGGCGACGTGGGTCAGGGCGACGGCCTCGGGAGCACCCGTCGCACCGATGGGGCCGTGCGCGGCATCCGTCATCGCCGTCTCGAGCAGCGTGCCGATGATCTCGGCGTGGCCGAGGGCGTCGGCGCTGGCGGCATCCGCTCGCACCGCACCGTCGGCGTCGATCACGGCGACGGCCGTGCCGAGGGAGGTGTCGATGCCGAGGATCACAGGATCAAGGGTATCCGGGCGGGCGGCGGCCGAGCGGCCTCAGGGGCGGCGCGTGACCGTCACGATGCGCGGGGCGGCGTCCTCGAGCTCGGCGGCGTAATGACCGGTGGTGCCGCAGGCGTTGTCGATGCCGGTGCCGCTCCACCCGCGTTCGATCTCGAGCTCCCACCATGTGTCGACGAGCCCGTCGACCATGTCGCGCCCCCACTCGACGATCGTGACGGCGTTGTCGGGGTCGAGGCCGAGGTCGTCGAGCTCGGCGGGCGAACCGAGCCGGTAGGCGTCGACGTGCACGAGCGGCGGGCCGCCGACCTCGGACGGGTGCGTACGTGCGATGACGAACGTGGGGCTCTGCACGGGACCGCGGATGCCGAGACCCGCACCGATCCCGCGGGTCAGGGTCGTCTTGCCCGCCCCGAGCGGACCGGTCAGCACGATGAGATCGCCGGAGGTCAGGACGGCGCCGAGCTCGCGGCCGAGGGCCTCCATGTCGTCCGGCGAGGCGATCTCGCGACGCCCCTCGAACTGCTCGATGCCGGTCACGACCGTACCTCCCGTCGCGGAACGCGCGGGCCGATGCGCGTGACGATCTCGTAGTTGATGGTGCTCGCCGCGTCGGCCCAGTCGGTCGCGGACGGCACGCCCGTGGCCGGGTCACCGAAGAGCACGGCCTCGTCGCCCACCTGCACGGGCTCGTCGCCCGCGTCGACGACGAACTGGTCCATCGCGATCCGGCCGGCGACGGGGAACGTGCGTCCGCCGATCGAGACGGGACCCGCGCCGGATGCCGCGCGCGGCACGCCGTCCGCGTAACCGATCGAGATGAGCGCGAGCGTCGACTCGCGCTCGGTGCGGTGCAGGTAGCCGTACGAGACGCCCTGGCCCGCGGGCACCCGACGGACGGCGGCGACGGACGCGCGGAGGGTCATGGCGGGGCGGAGACCGAGGTCCGCCGACGAGCGGTCCTCGAACGGTGACAGCCCGTAGATCGCGACGCCCAGACGGACGCAGCCCAGCCGCGCTTCGGGCAGGCCGATGGCGGCGTGCGAGGCGGCGATGTGGCGCAGTCGCGGCCGGAGACCTGCGGACTCGGCGGCGGCCTGGGCGACCGTGAAGCGCGAGAGCGCCGTGCGGTCGTCGTCGGACGACGTGTTGGAGAGGTGGCTGAAGATGCCGAGCACCTGGATGACGCCCTGACGCTCGTATTCCGCCGCTTCGGCGAAGACCGCCCCGTAGTCGGCGGGGGCGATGCCGTTGCGGCCGAGGCCCGTCTCGACCTTGAGCTGCACGGTCACCGGACGATCCGTCGATCCGGCGCGCGCGGCGGCGCGGAGCTGCTCGAGACTCGAGACGCCGAGCTCGATGTGCGCGGCGGCGGCCGCGGCGAAATCGGTGCCCGGCGCGTGCAGCCACGCGAGCACGGGCGCGTCGATCCCGGCATCCCGCAACTGGAGGGCCTCGGGGACGTCTGCGACCGCGAGACGGGCCGCTCCTCCGGCCAGCGCGGCGCGGCCCGAGCGCTCCGCGCCGTGACCGTACCCGTCGGCCTTGACCACGGCGATGACCTCGGACTCGGTGAGCCGTGCAAGGTGGCGGACGTTGTGCTCGATCGCGCCGACGTCGATGACCGCTTCGCGCGCGATGCCCTCTGACATCCGGTGAGGGAGGGGCATCCGGGTCATGACGCGGACTCCGCGATCACGTACGCCGTCGCGAGTCCCGCGTCGTGCGAGAGCGACAGGTGGACCGTGGCGATGCCGCGGCTCGCGACCGTGGCTGCGGTCTCGCCGGACAGGGCGAAGACGGGGCGGCCCGAAGGCTCGGAGGCCACCTCGATGTCGGTCCAGTGCACGCCCTCGGATCCGCCGAGCGCCTTGATGAGCGCCTCCTTCGCGGCGTAGCGAGCCGCGAGCGAGTGGGGCTTGAGGGTCTGCTCGGATGCCGTGAACAGCCGCGTCATGAGCTTCGGAGTGCGCTCGATCGAGCGCTCGAACCGCGGGATGTCGACGAGGTCGACACCGATTCCGATGATCATCCCGCCTCCTGTCGCCGCGCGCTACGGCATCAGATCAGGATATCGGGCGCGGCTCAGCCGACGGCGAGCCGCACGACGCGTTCGACGGCGTCGAGGCCGGGCGAGAGCTGCGCGTCCGAGCGGGCGTACGTCTCGCGGGAGCGGCCGTACGGGTCGACGACGTCGTCGTCGGTCGGGTCGACGGGCGGGAGGACGAGTCCCCGCTGCCCGCCGAGGACGGCGAGCGCGCCGCGCAGCCGGTCGCGAGGGTCGTCGCCGGTTGCGCCGGCCCTGATCGCGTCGTCGGATGTCGCGGCGGCGAGGCGCTCGAACTCACGGATCGTGAACGCGACGCGGAGCTTCGCCGGGGCGAGCTCGACGATCGCGCGGCGGTGGTCGCGGTCCATCGCGAGGACGAGGTCGGGCTCGCGCAGCAGCGCCTCGGTGAGGTAGCGCGATCCGTGCGCCGCGATCTGCTCGGTGGGCACCCCGTGGGCGACGGCGAGCTCGACGGCATCGCGCGGCATCCGATCGCCCTGTCGGGCGCGCACACCGGCGCTCGTCGCGGCGACGCCGAGATCCCCGAGGCGGTGCTGCAGGACGAGAGCGGCGAGCGGCGACCGGCAGATGTTGCCCGTGCAGACGGTGAGGATCTGAATCACGCGGAGCCCTTCGAGACGGATGCCGCGGCTCATCCCGCGCCCTCTGCGTGGCGGAACGGGGTCCCGCGACGGGACGCGGACGGGCACCCGATACGGTAGGCCCGTGCAGGATCAGCTTAGCGACGGCGACCCGTCCCCCCTCGCGGACGCCGAGGCGCCCGATCCCGCGCTCGAAGCGGACACTCGAGGGAAGCCGCACCGCCGCCGCGGCCGGCGCCGCCGCACCGACTGGCGGCTGGGAGGAACGGCCGTTCGCACGTGGAACGGCGGGCTGCTGATCGTCGCGCTCGTCAGTCTCGGCGCGGCCATCTTCGCGGGATCGCTCGTCACCCTGCTGTGGCGCTCCCCGTGGGCGCCGCTGGCGTCGACCGCGATCCTCTGGGTAGGGATGATCGCGCCGGTCGTGGTCGCGTTCCGCCGGGGACGTCCGGCCGGGCTGCTGCGGTTCCGACCGGCCGACCTCGTCTACGCGCTCACGCTCGGGCTCGCACTGCGCGTCCTCGACGGCTGGGTGACGGATGCCGCGTCGCAGCCGTTCCCCCGCGCGACGCTCACGCCGTACTGGCTGTGGACCGATGCGGTCCCGGCGGGGCTCGTCGGGCCGGTCGTGGAGGAGTTCTTCTTCCGAACCGTCATCCTCGTCGCGGTCTATTCGCTGCTGCGCCGCCCCGTCGGCCGCGCGTCAGCGGCGATCGCCGCGGTCCTGGTCTCGACGGCGAGCTTCATCCTCATCCACGTCGTCGACGGGTCGCTTCCGCTCAGCGAGTCCATCTCGCTGGGCGCGGTCGGCCTCGTGTGCGCGACTCTCGTCATCCTGACGGGACGCATCTGGGGTGCCGTGCTCGTGCACCTCGTCTACAACGTGACGATGCTGTTGCTGATCGCTGCCGGATCGGTCGTCGCGACCGGGCAGTGATGCGCCCCACCCGCGGCCGGACCGCCTGTCAGGGGCGGCCCATGCCGTAGTAGGTCCATCCGGCGGCGCGCCAGGCGGCCGGGTCGAAGGCGTTCCGACCGTCCACGACGACGCGCCCTGCGGCGAGGCTCGCGGCGTGCTCGGGCGTGAGGTCGCGGCGGTACTCGTCCCATTCGGTGACGAGGACCACGGCGTCGGCTCCGGTGAGGGCCTCGTCGCGGTCGGCGACGTAGGTGAGCTGCGGGTGCTGACGGCGGGCGTTGTCGATCGCCTCGGGATCGGTGAGCGAGACGACCGCGCCGAGGCCGTGCAGACGGACGGCGACGTCGAGACCCGGCGAATCACGGATGTCGTCGGAGTGCGGCTTGAACGCGGCGCCGAGGACGGTGACCTTCTTGCCGTAGACGCTGCCGCCGAGGCCCTGCACGACGAGCTCGACCGCCCGCTCGCGGCGGCGCATGTTGATCTCGTCGACTTCGCGGAGGAAGGCGACGGACTCGCCGCGGCCGAGCTCCTCGGCGCGCGCCGAGAAGGCACGGATGTCCTTGGGCAGGCAGCCTCCGCCGAAGCCGATGCCGGCTCCGAGGAAGCGGCGGCCGATGCGCGCGTCGTGGCCGATCGCGTCGGCGAGCATCGTGACGTCCGCACCCGCGACCTCGGCGATCTCGGCCATGGCGTTGATGAAGCTGATCTTGGTGGCGAGGAACGCGTTCGCCGACACCTTGACGAGCTCGGCGGTGGCGTAGTCCGTCACGATGAAGGGCGTGCCCTTCGCGACCGACGGGTGATACACCTCGCGCAGGATGCCAGTCGCCCGCTCGCCGTCGGGCCCCGCCGGCACTCCGGCCACGAGGCGGTCCGGGTCGACCGTGTCCTGCACCGCGAACCCCTCGCGCAGGAACTCGGGGTTCCAGACGAGGGTCGCGCCGGTGTCGGTGATGCGAGGGGCGAGGGATGCCGCCGTGCCCACCGGCACGGTCGATTTGCCGGCGACGATGTCCCCCTCGGAGAGGTGGGGCAGGAGCGCGTCGACGGCTGCGTTCACGTAGGTGAGGTCAGCGGCGTACCCGCCCTTGACCTGCGGGGTGCCGACACCCACGAAGTGGACGGCAGCACCGGCGGCGGCGGCGAAGTCGGTCGTGAACGTCAGTCGCCCCGAGGCGATCCCGTCCGCGAGGATCTCGGACAGTCCGGGCTCGAAGAACGGCGCCTCGCCGGCCGCGAGAGTGGCGATCTTCCGCTCGTCGATGTCGATGCCGACGACCTCGTGGCCGATCGATGCCATGGCGGCCGCGTGCACGGCGCCCAGATAACCGCATCCGATGACAGACAGTCGCATGAAGAGTCCCCCTCGTCGAAGCGCCGGATGGAAGGCGCCTCGCTCTGTGTACCAGATCGGTGTGTCCGCCGCTTATCGCGCCTGTGTCGCGCAGGCTCCCGGAACCATCGACGCCGCACCGGAATCACGCTCGACGGGCAGGGGCGGGATGGATATCGTGGGCGGACAGCCGCGTCGCGACTTCCGAGTTCTGACATCACCTCACCCGAAGAGGACGTCACAGTGAGCACCTCCGCAGAAGGGCTTCCGGAGGGCGGATCCGTCCAGCCCTCTCCCGCACCCGCGCCCAGATACACCCCGGACGACCGGGTGGCACCCGAGGACGCGTCGCTGCTCTGGCCCGAAGCCCACCTCCTGGCCGAAGCACCACCCGGATATCGACCTCTCGAGATGCCCGCGCCCTGGGAACCCGAGACCAGGGAGCCCGAGATCAGGGAACCGGAACCGGCCGCGCGGGCCTCGGCACCACCGCCGGCCCCCGAACCGTGGCCGTACGCGCCCTACGCCCCCACCGCGCAGCAACCGCCGACCCCCGAACCGCCGGCGCCGCACGCACCGGCACCGGGTTACGTCATCTCGGCGCCCTACGAGGGTGCCCCGGCGCCCTCACCCGAGCGGACGGGACGTCCGGTCGCTCCTGGTCAGCCCCCGGTGCTGCGCAGCTTCCGCGACCTGCGCACCGGTCCGCTGAAGGGACGGGAGTTCTCGTCCATGAAGGACTTCGCCGTCGCCGCCGTCCTCGAAGCGGGCCATGCCGAGGCCGACGTGGCCCGGCTGTTCCGTTTCGCGCCGTGGCAGCTGCGCGCGTGGGTCGACGAGGCGCGCGGCGCGTCGTTCGGTCCCGGCAGGGGCCAGGGTCCCGGCAGACGCCCGGACCCGGCCTGACTCACTCGACGGTGACGGACTTCGCGAGGTTGCGGGGCTGATCCACGTCGAGACCCTTCGCCGTGGCGAGGCCCATCGCGAAGATGTGCAGCGGCACGACCGCCAGCAGCGGCTCGAACAGCGGACCCGCGAGCGGGATGCGCAGCACCTCGTCGGCGAACGGGAGGACGGCGGCATCCCCCTCTTCGGCGACGGCGATGACGCGGGCGCCGCGGGCGCGGATCTCCTGGATGTTCGACACGACCTTCTTGTGCAGCTCACTCGAGGCGCGGGGCGACGGGACGATCACGAAGACCGCCTGACCGGGCTCGATGAGCGCGATGGGGCCGTGCTTAAGCTCGCCGGCAGCGAAGCCCTCGGCGTGGATGTAGGCGAGTTCCTTGAGCTTGAGCGCACCTTCGAGGGCGATCGGGTAGCCGACGTGACGACCCAGGAACAGCACCGACTGGGTGTCGCCCATCCAGCGGGCGAACTGCTCGATGTGCTCCTGCTCGGTCTCGAGGACACGCGAGATGCCGGCGGGAATCGCCTCGAGCTGGGCGACCGCGTCACGGGAGACGTCCGCCGAGAGCGAGCCGCGCACGCGACCGATGTGGAGGGCCAGCAGGTACAGCGCCGTGATCTGGGCGACGAACGCCTTCGTCGAGGCGACGGCGACCTCGGGGCCGGCGTGGGTGTAGACGATCGCATCGGACTCGCGCGGGATCGTCGCCCCCTGGGTGTTGCAGATCGACAGCGTCTTGGCGCCCTGCTCGCGGGCGTACTTGACGGCCATGAGCGTGTCCATCGTCTCGCCCGACTGCGAGATCGAGACGACGAGGGTGTCGGGGCCGATCACCGGGTCTCGGTAGCGGAACTCGTGGGCGAGCTCGACGTCGACGGGGACGCGCGTCCACTGCTCGAGCGCGTACTTGCCGACCATGCCCGCGTACGCGGCCGTGCCGCAGGCGATGACGATCACACGGTGGATGCCGGCGAACAGGTCGTCGAGCCCGTCGAGCTCGGGGATGACGACGGCGCCGTCGTGGAGGCGCCCGCGCAGCGTGTTGGCGACGGCCTCCGGCTCTTCCGAGACCTCCTTGGCCATGAAGGAGGACCAGCCGCCCTTCTCGGCGGCGGAGGCATCCCACACGACCTCGAACGGTTCGACCTCGACGGCGCCACCGGCGAAGTCGGTGACCTCGACGCCCTGGGGCGTGATCGCGACGATCTGGTCCTGACCGATGGCCAGCGCGTTGCGGGTGTGCTCGACGAAGGCGGCGACGTCGGAGCCGAGGAAGTTCTCGCCCTCGCCGAGCCCGATCACGAGGGGCGAGTTGCGGCGAGCGCCGACGACGAGGCCGGGCTGGTCCTGGTGCATCGCGAGCAGCGTGAACGCGCCCTCGAGGCGGGCGACGACGGCGCGGAAGGCGGCCACGAGGTCGTGGGATGCCGCGAACTCGCGCCCGAGCAGGACGGCGGCCACCTCGGTGTCGGTCTCGCTCACAAAGGTGTAGCCCTCCGCGAGGAGCTCGTCCTTCAGCTCGGCGAAGTTCTCGATGATGCCGTTGTGGATGACGGCGAGCTTGCCGTCGTCGGCGAGGTGCGGGTGCGCGTTGACGTCGGTCGGTCCGCCGTGCGTGGCCCAGCGGGTGTGACCGATGCCGGTCGTCCCGTCCACCATCGGGTGGGCGCTGAGGTCGTCGCGCAGCACCTGGAGCTTGCCGGCGCGCTTGCGCATCTCGAGGTCGCCGTCCGCGTCGATCACGGCGATACCGGCGGAGTCGTAACCGCGGTACTCGAGGCGGGCAAGACCCGAGAGGAGGATGGCCTGACTGTCACGAGGCCCCACGTATCCGACGATTCCACACATGGGCTCCATGCTAGGCGCGGGCGACTGGGACTCCGCCGCGCGGCGCCGCACCGGGCGCGTCGCCGGGCGCAAGGACTTGGCGGGCGCGGCATCCTTTGGTACCCATGAGGCACCGTGTCCCCCGCACGGTCGTGCCCCCCAACACGATGGAGTCCCCCATGCCCGCATCCCCCCGCGTCCGACGACGGTCGGCGCTCGCCCTCACGGCCGCCCTCACCCTCGGCTTCGCCGTCGTGCCCGCCGGAGCCGCCTCGGCGGCGGTGTCGACCTCGTGCACCGGGACGACCCAGGCCGCCGTGCAGAAGCGCATCCTCACCGACGTGAACGCCGCACGGAAGGCAGGCGGCAAGAAGGCGCTGACTCTGAGCTCCGCCATGTCGAAGGTGGCCGTCACCTGGTCGGGCAAGCAGGCCGCCGCCAACAGGATGAGCCACAACCCGAAGTACTCGTCGCAGATCCCGTCGGGCTGGACGAGGGCGGGCGAGAACGTCGCCTTCGGGTACGCGCCGTCGAAGGTCACGCCCGCGTGGATGAAATCCGCCGGACACCGCGCGAACATCCTCGGGTCGTACAACCGCATCGGGATCGGTGTGGCCTGCTCGTCGAAGGGCCTCCCCTTCTACACGCAGGTCTTCGGGTATTACCCCTCCTGACTCGGCGGTGATGCGGCATCCGCTCGCGCCGTAGACTCGTCGACCACCGCAGCGTCGCGTCCTGTCCCGTGAGGAGGACCGATGCCCGACGCCGTCCCGCCGCCGCAGATTCCGCCCAAGCCACCGCTGCCGCCGAAGCACCGGCGGGCGTCGACCACCGCCCCGGTGCTCGTGCTGGCCGGTTACCTGCTGGCGCTGGCGGTCATCGCGTTCTGGCCGACGCCCGTCGACGCCGGCGTGGCTCCCGTGATCGACGCACTGTCGCGCCGACTGCCGGCGATCACGCGCCCCCGGGTGGAGTTCGCGGCGAACGTGGCCCTGTTCGTCCCGTTCGGGGTGCTGCTGCCGCTGATCCTCCGCGGCGCGAAGGAACTCGTGCTGCCGATCGCCCTCGTGGCGACGGTGACGATCGAGTGCACGCAAGCACTCGTCCTGCAGGCGCGGGTGCCGAGCGTGCTCGACATCGTCGCCAACGTGACCGGCGCCAGTGTCGGGATGCTGGGTCTCGCCGTGTGGCAGCGGGTCAGACGCCGCTGAGCCACCGGCAGGGCGCGGTCAGAGCTTGCGGAGCCGGACCGTCTCGACCGTGTGGTTCGCGCCCTTCTGGAGGACCAGCTTCGCGCGGTGCCGCGTGGGCTCGACGTTCTCGCGCAGGTTCGGCAGGTTGATGTCGTTCCAGAAACCGAGGGCGAGCGAGACGGCCTCGTCGTCGGAGATGTCGGCGAAGACCTTGAAGAACGAATTCGGGTTCGAGAAGGCGGCTTCGCGGAGGGCGAGGAAACGCTCGACGTACCACTGCTCGATGTGCGTCACGTCGGCGTCGACGTAGATGGAGAAGTCGAACAGCTCGCTGACGGCGATGTCGTGCGGGTTCGGAGCCGACGCGAGCACGTTCAGGCCCTCGACGATGATCACGTCGGGGCGGCGGACCGTCACCTGCGCATCGGGGATGATGTCGTACCGCATGTGCGAGTAGTAGGGCGCCCGAACCTCGGGCTCGCCCGACTTCACGGCGACGAGGAACTCCACCAGCGCGCGGCGGTCATAGGACTCGGGGAAACCCTTGCGGTCCATGATCCCCCGCCGTTCGAGCTCGGCGTTGGGGTAGAGGAACCCGTCGGTCGTGACGAGTTCGACACGGGGCGTGCCGGGCCACCGGCTCATCAGTTCGCGCAGCAGACGGGCCGCCGTGGATTTCCCGACGGCCACGGAGCCGGCCACGGCGACGATGAACGGTGTCGTCGCATCCTCCTCACCGACGAAGCCGGCGGTGTCGGCGCCGAGTCGCTTGGTGGCTGAGGCGTACAGGGACAGCAACCGACTGAGGGGAAGGTAGACCTCCCGCACCTCGGTGATGTCGAGGCGGTCGCCGATGCCGCGCAGCTGCACGACCTCGGTCTCGGTGAGGGGCTGCTCCATGCCGGCGGCCATGCGCGCCCATTCGGCACGGGGGATCTCGCGGTACAGCGAGTCGATGGTCGTCGGCGTCTCATCGGGGGACATTGCCGCAACTCTAGTCCGCCCCGGCGGGTGCCCCCGCGTGCGGAGGCGGGCCAGCGTCGCGGGCGCGCGTACCGTACGCTGAGCATCGATGTCCACCCGCGGCCGTTCAGCCGCTCTCACCAGAGGTTTTCGATGCTGCGACGTGTCCTGGCGGTCCTTGCCGCAGTGGTGCTGACGGCATCCCTCACCGTGCCCGCGGCGCCCGCCGACGCGGCGACCGCCCAGTGGCTGCGCACGAGCGGCGCGAAGATCCAGGTCGCCGCCACGGGTGCGACCTTCACCGTCAAGGCGACGTCCTGGTTCGGCATGGAGACCGACACCTGCGCGCCGCACGGACTGTGGTCGATCTCGCTGAAGCAGGGCATGGCGCAGATCGCGGGGATGGGCTTCAACACGATCCGGCTGCCCTTCGCCAACGAGTGCCTCACCCGCAAGACGGCCAACTCGGTGAACCAGGCACTGAATCCGACGCTCGCGACGGCCTCGCCGCTGAAGATCATGGATGCCGTCATCGCGACGGCGCGTGCCTACGGCATCCGGGTCATCCTCGACCGTCACCGCCCGGGGACCGATGCGCAGTCCGAGCTCTGGTACACCCCGCAGTACTCCGAGAAGCGGTGGATCTCCGACTGGAAGATGCTCGCGCAGCGGTACCGGAACAACTCCACCGTGATCGGCGTCGACCTGCACAACGAGCCCCGGGGCGCGGCGTGCTGGGGGTGCGGTGACCGCTCGCGCGACTGGCAGGCGGCCGCCGTCCGTGCTGGCAACGCCGTGCTCGATGTGAACCCGCATCTGCTCGTCATCGTCGAGGGCGTCCAGAACGGTCCCGACGGCAGCGCCACGTGGTGGGGCGGGAACCTCCGCGGCGTCGCGAAGAAGCCGGTCACCCTGAAGGTGAAGAACCGGGTCGTGTACTCCCCTCACGAGTACCCCTCGTCGATCTCGGACCAGCCGTGGTTCCACAACGCCAACTACCCCGCCAACCTCCCCGGCGTGTGGGAGAGCAACTGGGGCTACATCGCGTCGAAGAAGATCGCCCCCGTCCTGATCGGGGAGTTCGGCACCAAACTGCAGACGTCGTCCGACAAGAAGTGGCTCGCGAAGCTCGTCGGCTACATCAAGGACCGCGGTCTCGGCTGGGCGTACTGGTCGTTCAACCCGAACAGCGGCGACACGGGCGGTCTGCTCAAGGACGACTGGGTCACCCGCGACAAGGACAAGCTCGCCGCGCTGAAGCCGATCCTGACGCCGAAGAAGGTCGCCTACCCGGCCGCTCCCGCACCGGCACCGGCGCCGCTGCCTCCGCAGCCGTCGCCCCAGCCGTCGCAGCCGGGGAACACCCCGCCGCCGGCGGTAGGGCAGTCGTCGAGCGCCTCGTCCAACGGCGTCTCGGCGACGCTCACGGTGTCGAGCGCGTGGCCCGGCAAGTACCAGGTCGCCCTCGCCCTGACCGCGTCCTCGAGCGCGAAGGTGAAGGCCTGGACCGCCTCCTGGGCCTCCCCCGGCGCGACGGGAGCGGACAGCGCCTGGGGCATGGCCTGCCGCGTCACGAAGCCCGGCACCGCGAGTGCCCGAGTCGCCTGCTCGGGCATCGAGTGGGGCGTGGCGAACCTCTCGCAGGGCGCCCGGGTCGAGGTCGGGGCGATCCTGAACGCCTCGAAGCCGCCGGCCAAGCCCGTGCTGTCGCTCTCGGTCACCCGCTAGCGCCCGAGCGCGCGGCCGGACTGACGGTCAGGGTGTGACCATGCCGCCGTTGACGTTGAGGGTCTCGCCCGAGACGTAGCTCGATTCGGCCGACGCGAGGAACACGAACGCGGGAGCGATCTCGGCGGGCTGGCCGGCGCGCTTGTACTCGTTCTCCTCGTCGAACGCGCGCATCTGCTCGTCCGAGACGCCGTCGCTCACCTGCAGCGCCGACCAGACCGGGCCGGGCGCGACGACGTTGACGCGGATGCCGCGGGGCGCCAGCTGCTGCGCAAGACCCTTCGACAGGTTGTTGACCGCCGCTTTGGTCGCGGCGTAGTCGAGGCGGTCGGGTGCGGGCTTGTAGGCCTCGAGCGACGCCGTGCTGATGATGGATGCACCGGCGGGCATATGGACGAGGGCGGCCTTCACGATCCAGAAGAAGGCGAACACGTTCGTCTCGAACGTTTCGCTGAACTGCTCGTCGGAGAGGTCCTCGATGCGCTCGACGGCGACCTGCTTGCCGGCGTTGCTGACGAGGATGTCGATGCCGCCGAGGAACTCCGCCGCTTCGGCGACGAGTTCGCGGCACTGCGCGCGGTCGGTGAGGTCGGCCGCGATCGAGTGCCCGCGGACGCCGGCGTCGGCGATGACCTGCAGGACGTGGTCGGCGTCCTCCTGCTCGTCGGGGAGGTGGACGATGACGACATCAGCGCCTTCGCGGGCGAACGCGATCGCCGCCGCCGCTCCGATCCCCGAGTCGCCACCCGTGACCAGTGCCTTGCGTCCCTGCAGACGTCCCGTGCCGCGGTAGGTGCTCTCACCCAGGTCGGGGATCGGGGTCATCCGCGCCTGGATGCCGGGCTCGGGCTGGTGCTGCACGGGCGGCTCGACGCGTGCGTAGCGCGTGACGGGGTTGTCGAACGTGTACTGGTCGGTCATCCCGCCACGGTAGGTCGGGAAGCGGCATCCCTTTACCCCCTTGCGGGAGCGCCGTCGGGGGTGCAGGGGTGGAGCAGTGGAGCGCGCGATCATCGCATCTCCTCGACCGGTGCGCAAGCAGTCGGTCCCGACGATCCGCGTTCCTAGGGTTGACGCGTGCCGAGCGCTGCGAACCCCCCTCACGAGTGCACCGTCTTCTTCCTTCCGGGACTGGGACTGGATGCCGCCTCTGCCGGCGCCATCGCGGCGGCAGCCGATCCGCGGCTGCGTGTCGTGGGGATCGACCTGCTCGACCGGGGGCGCGCGGCATCCGTCGACGACCTCGCCGACACGGCGCTCGAGCGGATCGCGGCCGAGGCCGACGGCGGCCCGTTCCTCGTCTGCGGGCACAGCCTCGGCGGCAAGGTCGCCGCCCGTGTCATGACGCGCGTTCTCGCCGGCACCGAGCCGGTCTTCGGGCTGGTGGGCGCGGTCCTGCTGGCCCCCTCTCCCCCGACTCCCGAACCGATGCCCGACGACAAGCGCGCCGAGATGCTCGCGACCGCGCAGGGCGAGCACCTGTCGCGAGCGGATGCCGAGGCTTTCGTCGCCGCGAACATCGCCGCCCCGCTCGCCGCCGATCTGCACGACGCGGCGATCGATGCCGTCGTGCGCCAGCCGGCATCCGCCTGGCGTGACTGGCTGACCGCGGGCAGCCTCGAGGACGCGACGCGCCTCGTGGGCGTGCTCGACCTGCCCGTCGTGGTGCTCGCGGGTGACGGCGACGAGGCGCTCGGCGCCGACGCGCAGCCCGATCTCGTGGCCGATGTGTACCCGCGTGCCCGGGTCGAGCGGATGCCGGGTGTCGGCCATCTGCAGCCTTACGAGGCTCCGGAGCGGGTCGCGGCGGTGCTCGCCGAGACGTGGCAGGCGATCCGCGCCGCGGCTCCCGTGGTGCCGGCGGAGTGGGGACGCGTCATCGCGTCGTCGCGCGTCGACGTCGCGGTGCGACGGACGCTCGCGCAGCGGGCTCTCGTGGACGACCGCGACCGCGCCCCCCGCACGCTGAACCGTGCGCAGGTCGAGACGTTGCGTGCGCTCGCGGCGCTCCTCGTGCCGCAGGGCGAGGGCGGGACGATCGACCTCGCCGTCCGCATCGACGACATGCTCGCCGAGGGCGGGACCGACGGCTGGCGCCCGGTGGGGTCGCCCGCCGACCCGGTCGCCTACGGCCTGGGGCTCGACGCGATCGCCGCCGTGTGGCCGGGCGAGGTGGCTGAGCAGCGGAGCCTGATCGTGCGGCTGATCACCGACGGAATCGACGCGGCGGGCCTCGGTACCGACGGCATCCGGTCGTGGTTCGAGGATGCACGCAACGACCTGCTGCGCATGTGGCTGGCGCACCCCGCGTCGCTGGCGCGCATCGGGTTCGACGGCTTCGCGGTCGGCGGGACCGGCCCGCGTCCGGCGGGGTGGGCGACCATCGCGACGGGCGAACGAGAGACATGGGAGCCGAGCGAGCTCGGCAAGACAGTAGTGGAGGATGCCGCGTGACCGGCGATCATCGCCGGGTGACAGATCACCCGGGCATGCAGAGGTTCGATCTGGACGAGGTCGTCGACGTCGTCGTGGTGGGGACGGGTGCCGGTGGCGCTCCCCTGCTCGCGCGTCTCGCCGAGGCGGGGATGCGGGTCGTGGCCCTCGAGGCCGGTCCGGACTTCTCGCCGAGCGAGTTCACGCCGGACGAGCTCGAGTCCACGAAGATCAACTGGATGTCCGAGCGCTTGAGCGGCGGCGACGACCCGACGGCGTTCGGACCCAACAACAGCGGGTTCGGCGTCGGCGGCAGCACGCTGCACTGGGGAGCGTTCACGCCGCGTCCCGACGCCCGCGACCTGCGCCTACGCACCGACACGGGTCAGGGCCGCGACTGGCCGATCGATCATCCCGAGCTGATCCGCTACATCGAGCGGGTCGAATCCGACATCGGCGTGAGCGGTCCCGCGCACTACCCGTGGGACCCGTCCCGCTCGTACGCGTACCCGCCCGTGCGGCGCAACGGCTCGTCCGACGTGATGATCCGCGGCTGCGAGGCCCTCGGCATCACAGCGACCGACGGCCCGGCGGCGATCCTCACCCGCGACCGCGACCAGCAGCACCACGGCCTCCGCTCGGCGACGCTCGACAACGGTGACATCCACCAGGGCGATCGCTTCGGCGCGAAGGCGACGACGGCGAACACCTACCTGCCGGCCGCCGTGGCCGCCGGAGCCGAGGTGCGCGCCGGCGCGTTCGTCCACGGGATCGAACGGGATGCCTCAGGCAAGGTCACCGCGGTCGTCTACCGCTCCGGCGGCACCGACCACCGGCAGCGGTGTGCGGCCCTCGTGCTCGCGGCGGGCGGCGTCGAGACGCCTCGCCTGCTGCTGCACACGGGCGTCGGCAACGCGAACGGCGTCGTGGGTCGCGGGTTCATGGCGCACGGCGGCGTACAGGTGTGGGGCAGGTTCGACGAGCCGATCCGCGGCTACCGCGGGTACCCGTCGTCGATCATCAGCGAGGACTTCGTGCGTCCCGAAGACGCCGATTTCGCGGGTGGCTACCTGCTGCAGAGCCTCGGCGTCATGCCGCTCAACTTCGGCACGCAGCTCGTCCGCGGGGCGGGTCTGTGGGGCGACGACCTCATGTCGGCCATGAGCGAGTACCCCTTCAGCGCGGGCGTCGGCATGAATGGCGAGTGCCTGCCCGACGACCGCAACGCCCTGACCCTCAGCGATGAGCTCGCCGAGGACGGAATGCCGCGGGCCGAGGTCACGTTCTCGCAGGGCGACAACGAGCGGGCCATCGACCGGCACGGCGTCGCGGTGATGGAGCGGATCCTGCGCGCTGCGGGCGCGCGGAGCACGCGAGTGCTGCAGCGCTCGTGCCACACGCTCGGCACAGCGCGAATGGGCGCGGATCCCGAGGACAGCGTCGTGGACGCATCCGGTCGGTCCCACGAGGTCGACAACCTCTGGATCTGCGACAACTCGACGTTCCCGAGCGCGCTCACGGCGAACCCGGCGTTGACCCAGATGGCGCTCGCGCTGCGGACCGCCGACCTCATGCTCGCCGCGCGCTGACGTCCGGGTCGGCGGGCGGTCAGCGGATCGGTTCGTCCATCCACACCATCCGCTCGACCGCACTGGTGCCCGTCCCCCATGCGACGACCTCGAGGGTGACCGACGATCCGCGGTGCGCGGCGGTGAGCTTCAGGGTCCGCCCGGTCGCGGTGTCGACGCGATCGCCGCCGACCCACCACCGGTACAGGAAGTGCGTCCCCTTCGGCCACGACGCCGTCGCCGCCGTCAAGGTTGACCCCACGCGCGGTGCGCCCGAGAGGACGAGCGTCCCGGAGTCGAGCCCGCGCGGCAGCGTGGCGTTGTGGCCGGGCATCGCGACGGCCTTCGTCACCGTGATCGTCCGGGCGGTCTCGGCGGTCGGCTTTCGGCCCCACCAGACGACCCGCGAGTCGGTGCCGTCCTCGTACGTGAACTTCACCGCGTACGTGCCGGCGGCCAACCCCGGCAGCGTGTAGGAGCCGGCCGTGTCGGTGCTCGCCTCGGCCACCCGCTCCCCGTCGCCGTCACCCTGTCGATAGGCCTCGACGTACGCGCCGGCGAGCGGTGTGCCCGACGCGGCGCGGAGCGTGCCCGTGATCTTCGCGCCCGGCACCAGGGCGACGTCGATGTCACGGATCTCGTTCGCTTTCGCGATCTTCAGCGTGGTGGGCTTCGCGCCGGGAGCTTTCGCCTTCCACCAGCGCTCGGCCAAGTCGGATCCGAGGGCGGGGCGGACGCGAAGCGTATAGGTCGCGTCTTCGAGTCCCGTGACCGCGTACGAGCCGCCGGCATTCGTCTGGGCCCAAGCGATGATCTCCCCGCCGCGGGACACGGCGATCTCGGCATCGGCAACCGGTGCACCGCCGGGTCCCGTCACGACGCCCCTGATCGTGCCGCCGCGGGCGAGCCGGGCGTCGAGTCCACGCACCGTCTTGCCGTCCGCCACAGTCACGGTGGCCGCGGCGTCGATCGTCGTCGCGCCCTTCCACCACTGGCCGACCGCGTTGACACCGTAGGGTGCGAGGTACTGCACCCGGTAGGTACCCGCGGGCAGCGAGCCGATGGTCCACGTCCCGTTCCGCGATGTCGAGGCATCCGACCAGCGGCGCGTGTCGAGGTTGACGACGAAGACGACGGCCTCTGCGAGCGGCTTGCCGTCGGCATCGGTGACCCGACCCGAGAGTGCACCGCCTGCGGCGAGGGATGCATCGATCCCCTTCACGGTGGATTTCGTCCCGACCACGACCGCGGTCGCCGCGCTGCGATCGACCGCGTCGCGCCACCACTCGCCGACGAGGTTCACGTCATCCGACGGGCGGAACTCGACGTTGTACGAGCCGGCGCGCAGACCGTCGATCCGATAGGTCCCGTCGGGCCTGGTCTCGACCTCGTTCTCGTTCGCCGGCTGGCTCGAGGGGCGCGGGGTGTAGACGACGCGCACCGAGCTGACTCCTGCACCCTTGGTGTCCGTGACCTTGCCGATGATCGTGCTGCCGGCATCCAGTGAGGCGTTGAAGGTGAGGGTGCGGGAGGCTGCCTTCACCTGGATCGGCGTCGAGGCTGCCTCGGTCGCCGCGTTCTTCCACCACTCCGATACGAGGTTCTTGCCCTCGGGACGTTCGAAGAAGAGCGTGTACCTGCCGGCGTCGAGCTGGGTGATCCGCCAGACACCCTTCTTGTCGGTCTGCGCCCACCGCCGACTGTTGCCGACTCCCACGCTGACGCTGACGCCGGCGACGGGGGCGCCCTGCGCGTTCGTGACCGTACCGCCGATGGTCGCGCCGGTGATCAGACGCGCGTCGATTCCGGCGATCTTCGCTCCGTAGGCGACCTCGAAGGTGGCCGCCTCGGCGTGACGCGAGGCGCCCTTCCACCACTGGGCGCCGAGTTCACTGTCGTTGTCCGTGGCGAACTCGACCGTGTACCGCCCTCCGGGCAGTCCCGCGAGGACGTACCGGCCGGCACGGTCGGTCGTGGTTTCGGTGGCCGACGACCACCCGCCGTCGACCCACTGGAGCGCGCGCACCGTCACCCCTGCGACCGCGCGACCGCCGGGACCGGTGACGGCGCCCGAGATCGTCCCGCCGCGACGCAGCTCGACGTCGAGGTCGGTTCGGGACTGACCGCTCGAGAGCTTCACCCCGCTCGCGTCCTCCCACTCCAGCGCGCCTCGCCAGTACTGCGGCACCATTCCGCTGCCCTCGGGAGCCTGCGTGTGCAGGGTGTAGCTGCCTGCGCGCAACCCGCCCACCCGCCAACGTCCGTCGCCGTCTGTCGTCGCCTGAGTGAGGAATTCGCGGTCCGTTCCGACGAAGACGTCCACGGTGGCGGATGCCACGGGGTCCCCGCTCTCATCGGTCACCACACCGCCCAGCACGGCAGCGCGCGCCAGGGTGACGACGAGTCCGGTGACGCTCTTCTTCGTCCCGAGCGTGATCGTCTTCGCCGTGTATTCGGAGCCGCGGTCGTCCCACCATTCGGTCGCGTAGGTGCCCGTCTCGACCGAGGTCCGGAGCGTGTACGTGCCTGCCGCGAGCCCTCCGAACGAGAACGTTCCGTTGGCCCGGGTCGCGAACGAGGCGATCTCCTGGCGGACGGTGCCCTCTTCAGCGGATCGTTCCACGCTGTAGAGCGCGACGTTCGCTGCCACAGCCTTGCCGCCGTCGCCGCGGACGACGCCCTCGATCTTCGAGCCGAGGCTGAGCGTGGCGTCGAACCCGGTCCGCGCGCCGCTCTTCGCGATGTCGACGCGGGTCGCCGTCTCGGCGCTGGCGGCATCCTTCCACCACTCGCCCATCAGGTTGGTTCCGGTGGGCGGCTCGTAGTGGAGCGTGTACGTGCCGGCTCGGATGCCGACGAGCCGGTACCGACCGTCGGCCCCGGTGGTCGTCTCGGCCACCCATTCGGAGTCGTCGGCGCTGGTCTTCGACGCCGAGTAGAGCGCCACAGTGGCGCCGGCGAGGGCTTTGCCACCGCCGGTCACCGTGCCCGAGAGCGTTGCTCCCGAGGTGAGGACGAGGTTCAGGCCCTTCTTGGCAGCGCCGTCGGCCAGCGTGATGACTTTGGCGTCCTTCTCGCGGTGCCCTCCTCCCCACCACGTGACGGTCAGACCGGATGACGGGTCGGGCTCGACCGAGAACGTGTAGTCGCCGGCGCTGAGCCCGCTGGCGCGGAAGGTACCGTCGTCGGCGACCCACGGCGAGTCGACGTACTCCCACTGTCCGTTGACGCGCTGGTAGATCGTGATGGACGCCGAGACCGCAGCGCCCGTGCTGGTCGTGACGCGTCCTGCCAGCGAGGCACCGAGGGCCAGGGTGGTGCGCAGCCCGGTGATGGACTTTCCGGCGCTGACGGCGATCCGGGTCGCCGCCTTCTGCGAGGTCGCGTCGTTCCACCATTCCGATTGCAGGTCGGAGCCGAATGCGCTCTGCACGTACAGGGTGTACTTCCCCGCGCGGAGGCCGGTGAGCCGATAGGCGCCGTGGGAGTCGGTGGACGTCCCACCGGCATCCTCCCAATCCGCCCACTCCGCGTTCCACATGAAGAGCTGGACGAACGCATCCGCGACGGCGACGTTGTCGGGACCGCGCACCGATCCGGCGATGCTGCTGCCGAGCGCGAGCCGCGCGTTCTTTCCGGTGACTTTCGCACCGGGCGCGACGGCGAACCAGACCGGCTCTCCCCACAGGCTCTCGGCGCCACCGAACCACTGACCGACGTGCTTGCCGGCCTCATCGGTGAAGCGCAGCGTGAACCGCCCGGCGGGCAGCTTCGCGAACGTGAAGGCACCGGCGGCATTCGTCGTGGTGTCGCCCGCGGGGCTCGATCCGTCGTCCCCGAAGTCCTGGTACAGCGTGACGGTGATCCCCTTGAGGGGGGCCTTCGCTGTGTCGGTGACCGTTCCCGAGATGGATGCCGTGCCCGAGGTCGCCAGCTTGTTCTCGGCGCGGAGGCTCGCCGCGCTCTTCTTCGCGTCGCCGGGACGGGCGCGGTCGTCGCGCCTCGGGTCGGCGGGGGCACCGGCATCCGTCGTCGGCGCGGCGTCATCAGCGGAGGCAACGACCGTGCCGGACGGGTCGACCACGACGGTGCGCTCGGCGGTGGCGGATGCCGCGGGCTCGGCCGCGATGGCAGCGGGAGCGGACGCGAGCCCACCCACCAGGATCGCCCAGACGGCCAGGACGGCCGATCCGCGCGCGAAAAGACGGCGCCGACTGCGCATGCGTGTACTCCCCCTCGAGCACCCCAGCGCCCGACTTCCCCGGGACCCCGCCGTCGGGCTCCTCGCGCTCAGCATGGCAGAAGCGGCAGCCACCCGCCAACACCGCGTCATCTTGCCGATACACGCATCCACTACGGTGGGCCGCAGGTCCTCGTCAACGGCGCCGAACGGAAGGCCTGAGCGCTCTCGCGCTGCCGCCCTGGGGAGGAAACCGATGTCGGGTCGTTCGTCGCACCGCCGTTCACGTCAGCGCTCCGCCCCGAAACCTCCCGGGCTGCGGTGGTGGGCGTATGCCGCTCTCATCGTGGTCGCCCTGGGGGCGATCATCCTCGTCGTCGCCGCGCTGCTCGAGTACTGACGCCAGCCGGCGCGCGGCACATCAGCCGACGCGCGACGCTCGTGGGGCGCGTCGCGCCCACCACGCGCGGCGGGGCAGCGCGATGATCGGCGCGGGGCTGGCCTCGCGCTCGGGGCGGAGCGGCACGGGCACTTCGAGCACGACGGCATCGCCCCGCTGGTAGATGCGCGCGCCGACGCCGAGCACGCTGATGCCGCGCAGCTCGGGTCCGACGGCGGGCGCGCGGTCGAGCACCCCGGTCGACCAGGTCCGGACGATGAGCGTGTCGCCGTCGACGTCGATCTCGACCCACACTTTCTTCGCGATGGAGTGCTTGATCGCGTTGACGAAGCCTTCGTTGACGATGGTCGCGACGCGACGCGAGAGCGCCGGGTCGTCGAGGGTATCCGCGGCGGCGCGTGAGATCTCGCTCGAGACGTCGAGGACCGACCGCCAGGTGGCGACGAGCTCGAACAGGTCTTCGTGCGCGCTCTGGACCGAACCTTCGAGGGCGGCGGAGTCGACTTCGGCGATGAAGGCGAGGACGGAGTCGAAGGCGGCATCCGTCTCTCTGCGGAACGACAGGACGACCTCGGGCGTCGCCTCGTCTTCGTCGGCGGCGGCGGCCAGCAGGACGCAGCGGCCCTGGATGCGGCCGTGGAGGACGTGCGCGGCGTTCCGCAGGGGCCGGCGAGCCGACGCGGTCTTGGCGGTGAGGGTGCGGGCGACCATCGCGAGCACCGCTTCGAGGCGGTGCGCGGTGTCGGCGGCTCGCGCGATCGCGTCGGTGCACGCGGCGAGCGCCAACGCAACGAGGGGCAGCGACGCGACAGGGACGAGCAGGGTGGGCTCGTTGGTGCCGATGAGCAGGTGCGCGACGACCGTCATGACGATCCCGGTCACGAACCAGACCGCGACGAGGATCCACCCGCGTCGGGCGCTCGTCCTCCCCCGGGCGAGCACCCGGACGGCGAGGTCGGCGCCCAGGGTCACGGGGATGCCGACGAGGATCGCCGCCAACGCGACCCAGGGTCCCGCGACGAGGTGCGTGTACGGGATCGCACCGAGCAGGAACACGAAGCCGGTGACGAAGTACGGCGCGGGTCGCAGCATCGTGAGGGCCGACCGCGGGGGCTGGACGGTCTCGTGGTCATCGTCGGTCGGGATGACGCGCAGGTCGAGCCCGGCGCGCTCCTCGAACCGGTGGCTGGCCGTACGGACCTCGTCGGCGTAGTCGCGGACGGCCGTGAAGTCGATGTCGCCGGCGAGCATCTCGTCGCGACGATGGCGGAGGTCGGAGATGACGGGGCCGAGCAGTTCGCGATTCTCGGATTCGAACCGCGCGAGCCGGCGGCGGCCGGCGGTGAGCGCGGCGATGGCGGCGGTGAGACGCCGGCGACTGCCGCGGGTCAGCTCGATCGAGCGGGAGGTCATCGCGATGATCGACAGGCCGGCGAGCCAGACGGCGACGTTCGAGACGATCCGCGCCGTCATGCCGGTCAGGTCGAAGACGCCGCCGTACACGAGGACGTACGCGCTTTCGTGGACGAAGGGCCGGGCGGCCGCGATGAGGACGACTGCGGTGAGGACGAGGATGCCGCGGTGCGCCGCGCGCGGCAGGCGGCGCTCGACGAGGGCCACCGGGATGAGCACGGCGACGAGCAGCGCCCAGGCGATCGCGGCTACGATCTCGACCCCGACGTACCCCGAGGGAGCGGAGATGTACTGGAACGGCGCCATCACGGTGAGGCAGACGACGAGGCTGATCCAGAGCGCGGGGCGCGTGAAGAAGGCGCGACTGGTGACGGCATCCCACCACACGTGGACGCCGAGGCCGACTCGTCGATGCGCAGCGAGTTCGGGTACCCGCCCAGCCTTCATGCTTCTCTCCCCAGAGGGGCCTGTCGGCCCGGCGACAGTCTAGCGGCGGGTCAGGCCTGGTGCGCGTGGATGTCGGGGGCGATCGGGGCGTGCGGCTGCGGGCGCTTCTTGGTGCGGGAGCGGACAAAGTCGCCGACTCGGCGCGAGAGCTTGTGACTGGGGATCTCGACGACCTTGAAGAAGACCCACGAGAGCGGGATCGATATGACGACGCTGACGAGGCCGGCGATGCGCAGGTTCTGGTCGCCGAACAGGTGGGCCATCGAAATGACGACGGGCTCGTGGACGAGGTAGAGGCTGAAGGAGATGAGCCCGAACCACTGCATGACGCGGCTTTCGAGGAAGCGGCGGAAGATCGGGACGACGATCGCGGCGATGACGGCGATGATGGCGCCGATGGTCGTCACGGCGTCGGACGGCTCCACGAGGGGGCGCAGGGTCTCGAACGGGCGGATGAGCCACGGGAAGATGAGCAGGATCGGTGCGCTGAGCAGCAGGAGCGCCTGGGTGCCGCGGCTGGGCTGCCACGCCCGGATGGTGGGCAGCCATGTGGCGATGACGACGCCGATGAGGAACATCGGCAGGTAGACGAGGGCACGGTTGCCGAGGCTGCTCGAGACGGCGATGCCGATGACGGCCGCGACGGCGAGGATCCAGTTGTAGCGGGCGAACCGCACCCCGAGGAAGACGAAGACGGGCAGCAGGAACGAGAAGGCGATCTCCCACTGCAGCGACCACAGCGGGGTGACGAGGTCGCCTGTGCCGAACAGGAGCGTCGCGTCGCCCCACAGGGCTTCGGGGCTGACGGCTTTGTCGGTGATGCCCAGCCAGGCGCTCTCCATCGCGGTGGTGCGCGGGATGATCAGCACCCAGCCGAGGTAGAGGATGATCGCGCCCCACACCGGCAGGTAGAGGCGCAGCAGGCGCTGCGGGTAGTACCCGACCCACGAGAAGTCGCGGCCCTGCTTGAGCACGGGCAGGGTGAGCACGACGCCGCTGAGGACGAAGAAGATGACGACGGCACCCCGGCCGTCCCACAGTGCGTGCAGGGGCGTGTACGCCAGAAGTTCGGGCACCCCCTTCGCGGCGCGTCCCTCGAGGTAGGGCTCGGCGAACAGGGGGAACGTCAGCATGATGTGGTGCACCAGCACGATGAGCGCGGCCAGACCGCGCAGACCGTCGAGCGATGTCAGCCGTTTCATGGGTCTCCTGGGGCGTCCGTCGACGGCCGTGCACGACGAGAAGGGCAGGCGTCGACGTCGGGGGAACGTCGAGTGAAGTGTACGTGAGCGCCCTTCGTACCCCCTGGGGACACGACGAACGCCCGGGTCCACGAGGGGCCCGGGCGTTCGGTGAGATGGCTTACTTGAACGCGTCCTTGACGTTCTCGCCTGCCTGCTTGAGGTTGGCAGAAGCCTGGTCCTTGTGGCCTTCGGCTTCGAGGTTCTCGTTGTCGGTCGCCTTGCCGGCGCCCTCCTTGCCCTTGCCGGTGAGGTCCTGGGCGGCGTTCTTGATCTTGTCGTCGAGTCCCATGATCTGGTCCTTCCGTCGATCGTTGCCGGGATCGGTGCGTCCCGGGTTCCCCGAGGCTACGTCCGGTGGGGTCGACAGGTGAGGGGGTGGTGCTTTCGCATGCGATGGGTTAGTCGCGTGGAGTTTCGGCACGATGCCTGGCTTGTCAACCGCCCGGGGTGCGCGCCCGGTGCCCACCTAGGGTGGCGGGGTGGGAGAAACAGTCGAGTCGCAAGAGATCACCGGGGCCGATCGCACCCGTCATCGCGAGAAGATCCGTCAGAATCTCGACGTCTTCGAACGGATGCTGAGTGAGTCGAGGTTCGAGGCGGATGACCCGATGACGGGTCTCGAGCTCGAGCTGAACCTCGTCGACGAGGTCGGCGACCCGGCGATGCGCAACGAGCAGGTGCTGCGTGCGATCCCGGATCCGGCGTTCGTGAGCGAGCTCGGCCGGTTCAACGTGGAGATCAACGTCCCGCCGGCGCGGTTGCGCAGCGGCGGCCTGAGCACGTTCGAGAGCGGGATGCGGCAACAGCTGAACGACGCCGAGGAGCGCGCGTCGGAGCAGGGCGCACATCTGATGATGATCGGCATCCTGCCGACCCTGGCCGATCGGCACCTGAGTCGCAGTGCGCTGAGCGCCGACCCCCGGTACAGCATGCTGAACGAGCAGGTGCTCGACGCGCGCGGTGAGGACATCGTCATCTCGATCGCGGGTCAGGAGCAGCTGGACACGACGGCGGATTCGATCGTCCCCGAGGCGGCGTGCACGAGCACGCAGTTCCACGTGCAGACGGCGCCCGCGGAGTTCGCGGCGTATTGGAATGCGTCGCAGGCGATCGCCGGCGCGCAGCTCGCGCTGGCGGCGAACTCGCCGTACCTGTTGGGGCGCGAGTTGTGGCGCGAGACGCGCATCGCTCTGTTCGAGCAGGCGACCGACACCCGCAGCGAGGAGCTGAAGGCGCAGGGCGTGCGTCCGCGGGTGTGGTTCGGCGAGAGGTGGATCACGTCGGTGTTCGACCTCTTCGAAGAGAACGTTCGCTACTTTCCGGCCCTTCTGCCGATCATCGACGACGAGGATCCGCTCGAGGTGCTCGAGTCGGGCGGGGTGCCGTCGCTGGCCGAGCTGAAGCTGCACAACGGCACGGTGTACCGCTGGAACCGTCCCGTGTACGACGTGGCCGACGGGGTGCCGCATCTGCGGGTGGAGAACCGCATCTTGGCCGCGGGCCCGACGGTCGTCGACACCGTGGCGAACGCCGCCTTCTACTTCGGTCTCGTGCGTGCGCTGGCCGAGAGCGAGCGCCCGGTGTGGTCGCAGATGTCGTTCGGCACCGCGCGGGAGAACTTCCAGTCGGCCGCGCGCCTCGGCATCGACGCTCGACTGTCGTGGCCGGGCGTCGGCCGGGTGCCGGCGACCGAGCTGGTGCGGGACACCCTGCTGCCGCTCGCGCACGAGGGTCTCGCCGCGTGGGGCGTCTCGGACGAGGAACGCGAGCGCTACCTCGGCATCATCGAACAGCGGTGCGTGACGAAGACGAACGGCGCGGAATGGTTCGCCCGCAAGATGCGCGCCCGCGAGGGCATGGAACGCTTCGATGCGCTTCGGGCGACCCTGCTCGAGTACCAGCAGGCGATGCACACGAACGAACCGGTGCACACCTGGAACTAGGGATGCCGGTCAGCCGCGGGACTGACCTCAATTCCTAGCGCCCCTCGTTAGGGCCGACGTGGCGCGAGTTGAGAAGGGCCGTGGCTCGCATATCTGAGAGGAATCCGCGATGCGGGCAGTGCAGGCGGGGTCAGTCGGGCTGAGTTATGCTGTCCGCCGCTCGGCTTCATCGCTCTCGAGTCTTCACTACTTTCGCGTTCGCTCAGGCGGAGGCGACAGGGCCGGGAGCGGACGTCCGGTATGCTCGCGCGCATGGACCCGATCTCGCGACTGGCTCGGCGCTTTATGCGTCAGCGGCAGGGTTTCGAGGCACGCCCAGTGTCCCGAAACAAGATCGAGCCGCGCCCAGGCGTAGCTGCTGTCGAGAACGGGGTCGCCTGCGCCGACGAGCATGCCCAGGACTACGCGCGAAAGCGCGCGTAGTGACGCGGGCGCCGCTGAAAACTGATCCGCAAGCCGTCCCGCGGTTCCTGCGGGTAGCTCTCTATGCAATCTTGTTGCTCGGCGCAATCACCAGCATCCCTGTCATCGGCGGCTACTCGCCGATCCCGGTCGGCACTTTGCTGGATGCGTGGATCATCCTCTTCATACTCGTGTCGATCGGGCGGGGCAGGACCTATCTAATCCCCCTGCTGTTTTTCCTGGTCGGCTACTTGCTGACAAGGATCGTTCCCGCTCTGATAACCGAAGCACCCCTGGTCGACTTCTTGCAGGCTTACCGCTGGATTCTCTACCTGGTCGCGTTCGTCTTCGCCGTTGGGCGGCGTTGGGGGTCCCTGGTCGGGCTCAGGCGCGTGACGTGGCTGCTGCTGGCCCTGTCGCTCGCGAAGTCGCTGCTCACGATTGCAGCCCTTGGGCCCACAGCCCGCTCGGGGTTACTCATCGAGAACAACTTCGAGCTGGCTCTCTTCTCCGGGCTGCTGGTCATCGTCTACGGCGAGCTGTCACCACGCGCGCGGTTCTGGACGCTCGCGCTTCTCGCCGCTGTCGTCGTCGTCTCCGGTTCACGTAGCGGGGCCATCGTCTTCGCGATCGCAGTCGTCTACGCCGTTAGCCAGGCGAAGGGCGCCGGCCTGCTGCGCCGATACTTGATCGGCTTGAGCGTGCCCGTCATCATCTATTTCGTCACTCAGGTCTTCGAGAGCCGCGCTCTCGTAGCGGGGATCGACCGACTGAACTTCCTGACTGTGTTCGTGGCGGAGACCCGGAACTGGGACATACTCACATGGCTGTTCGGGACCCCGCCGCTCACCGCTTTGAGCGCTAACGGATGCAACTCGCTCGCGTTCTATGTGAACCTATTCGCGTCGACCGAAGACGGCTCGTGCTACTCCGTCATCCTCCACGCCTTCATCCTTCGAGTAGTCTTCGACGCCGGGATCTTCGGCCTGCTCCTCGCCGTGGCCGTGACGTTGTACACGCTCAGGAAGAGCGGTGCGGGCCGATGGATGACTCTGACCATCGCGGGGGTGATGATCGCCAACAGCTTCTCCGTCAGCGGGCTGAATAGTCCGTACGTCGGGTTGGTCATCCTGCTCGCGATCACCACACGCACCCCTCGAACCGAGTTGCGCTTCCCCAGGGTTTTCGACGGGCCAGAGAGCCGCGGCAAGCTGAGCCGCGGTTCAGTCGAACGATCCTGGGCGTGACCCGCCGGTGTCCCACGACGCGGTCGCCGTCATGACGTCCGCGGGTGTCGGGTCGGTGACCGTGGACCGTGCTGCATCCTTCTTGACAGCCATCTCGGTGGGCGGAGCCTGGTGGCCCAGTAGTCGCGGTCTGTCACTGGGTCGCGGTAGTCAGGCATGGGGAGATGCCACGGAATTCTGCAGCGTCATGCAATGGCCCATGCCCCCCCCCCCCCCCCCCCCCCCACCGATGTTCTTCTCGACGGGGCTCGAGATGGTCGACAGACCGTTGTTCGCGCTTTGGGACATCGCGGGACCGGTTGTCGCGACCGGGAGGAACGCACTCGACAGGTCACGGCTTAGGAAGCCCATCAGGAGCGCGCGGGCTCCGCCGATCTTGGCGGAGAGTTCAGGCTGAACCTACCCACTAACGACCGCCGCCAGCCGTTCCCCGACCCGCTGCGCGTCCTCTTCGGATGCGGCTTCGACCATAACGCGCACGAGCGGCTCGGTCCCCGACGGGCGCAGCAGCACCCGACCCGAATCCCCGAGCTCCGCCTCAGCGGCAGCAACGGCTTCGAGCACATCAGGGTCGGTCGAGCGCGAACGCTCGACGCCCTTCACGTTGATGAGCACCTGAGGGAAGACCGTCATGACCTTCGCGAGCTCTGACAGCGGCTTGCGCTGACGAGCGACCTCCGCGGCGAGGTGCAGGCCGGTGAGCACTCCGTCACCCGTGGTGGCGTACTCGCTCATGATGACGTGGCCGCTCTGCTCACCGCCGAGCGAGAATCCGCCCTCGTTCATGCGCTCGAGGACGTAACGGTCACCGACGGCGGTGGTTTCGAGGTGGATGCCGTTGGCCGCCATCGCGCGGTGCAACCCGAGGTTGCTCATCACAGTCGCGACGAGGGTGTCGTTGTGCAGCAGACCGCGTTCTTTCATCGATACGGCGAGGATGGCCATGATCTGGTCGCCGTCGATGATGCGGCCGTCGGCGTCGACGGCGAGGCAGCGGTCGGCGTCGCCGTCGTGCGCGATGCCGAGGTCAGCGCCGGTGCGGAGCACTTCGGCGACGAGGACATCGAGGTGGGTGGAGCCGAGGCCTTCGTTGATGTTGAGGCCGCTGGGGTCTGCGCCGATGACGGTGACCTTGGCTCCCGCATCGCGGAAGGTCTCGGGCGAGACACCGGATGCGGCGCCGTGCGCGCAGTCGAGGACGACGTGCAGGCCGCGAAGGCTGGTGCGCAGCGACGCGAGCAAGTGCACGACGTAGCGGTCTTCGGCGTCGGCGAAACGGCTGATGCGGCCGACCGCTCCCCCGGTGGGGGCGAGCTTGGGGCCGGTCATCGCTTCTTCGATGCGCTGCTCGACAACGTCAGGCAGCTTCACGCCGCCGCGCGCGAAGATCTTGATGCCGTTGTCGGGCGCAGGGTTATGCGAGGCCGAGATCATGACGCCGAAGTCGGCGTCGATGTCGCCGACGAGGAAGGCGGCGGCCGGGGTCGGCAGAACGCCGGCGTCGAGGACGTCAACGCCGGACGATGCGAGACCTGCGGCGACGGCCGCGCTAAGGAAGTGGCCCGAGACCCGGGGGTCGCGTGCGACGACAGCGGTGAGGCGCTTGCCGGCGGCTTTGCGTGCGTTCGCGATACGACCCTGGCCCAGGACGACAGCAGTCGCCTGGGCCAGGGTGAGCGCGAGATCGGCGGTGAGGGGGCCGTTTGCGAGGCCCCGCACACCGTCCGTCCCGAACAGTGCCATCGAAGGATTAACGCTTCGAGTACTGAGGAGCCTTACGCGCCTTCTTGAGACCAGCCTTCTTGCGCTCCTTGACGCGAGCGTCACGGGAGAGGAAGCCGGCCTTCTTGAGGGTCGGGCGGTTGTTCTCTTCGTCGATCTGGTTCAGCGACCGCGCGATGCCGAGGCGCAGGGCGCCGGCCTGGCCCGAGGGGCCACCACCCGAGATGCGGGCGATCACGTCGTAGCCGCCGGCGAGGCCGAGGACCGTGAACGGGTCGTTGATCAGCTGCTGGTGCAGCTTGTTGGGGAAGTAGTCCTCGATCGTGCGGCCGTTCACCGTGATGGTGCCCGAGCCGGGGACCAGACGCACGCGGGCGATGGCCTGCTTGCGGCGGCCGACAGCGGCACCGGGGACGGAGAGGACGGGACGGACCGGGGCAGCCTCAGAAGCGGCAGGGGTCTCGGTCGAGTAGTTCTCGGGGGTCTGGTCGAGGGAGTCAGCGATCTTCGCCATCAGATAATCCTTGTTCTTCTCGGCGGCGCTTACTGGGCGACCTGGTCGAAGGTGTACGTGGTGGGCTGCTGGGCAGCGTGGGGGTGCTCAGCACCGCGGTAGACCTTCAGCTTCGTCAGCTGCTGACGACCCAGGCTGTTCTTGGGGAGCATGCCGCGGACGGCCTTCTCCACAGCGCGAACCGAGTTCTTCTCGAGGAGCTCGGCGTAGGTGACCGACTTGAGGCCGCCCGGGTACCCCGAGTGGCGGTAGGCCTTCTTCTGCTCGAGCTTCTGGCCGGTGAGGGCCACCTTGTCGGCGTTGATGATGATCACGAAGTCGCCGGTGTCGACGTGGTTCGCGAACGTGGGCTTGTGCTTGCCGCGCAGGAGCGTGGCAGCGTGCGAGGCGAGGCGGCCGAGGACGACGTCGGATGCGTCGATGACCACCCACTCGCGGGTGATCTCACCAGCCTTGGGCGTGTAAGTGCGCGTCACAGTAGTGCTGCTTTCATAGATTCGAACGGAGGAGTTCGTGAATCCCACTCCGGGGTGGTTCGCTCGGGATGCCGGTCGAACACGCCAGTGGAGGGCTCACGTTCGCGGTGCGAGGCCAGCAGGGCGCAGGCACCAAAGAATGACTCTACCACGACCGGACTCGCACAGAATTGTGAGATCAAGTTGCGGCGGCGTCCGGCAGTTTACGTGGCCGACTTCCGCGCTGGATATGATCCGCGGGTGAGGGAGTCCTCGAGTCGTCGCAGTCGGGTAGCGATGCCAGATTTCGTATCCCCCGGCGCCGCAGCGAAAGTCGAGCTAGACGTGATCCCGACGAAGACGCCGCCAGCTCGAGACGCAAACAGCATCCCGCTCACGACGTCGCTACGTTTAGGAAGGCAGCCGACATCGCGGTGGCCGCGAAGGTCGGATCGAGGAAGCGCCTGTTGATGTCGCGTGTCTCAGCAGTGATGGGCTTCTTCCTCGTGCCCGCATTCTCCGTGGTCACGCCTCTCCTAGCGATTCCCGCAATCACTTCTAGGTACGGAGCTACCGGCTGGTCCGCTGTCGCGGTCGGTCTGGCCATCGGCGCCATTGCATCAACCGTGATCGAACTCGGCTGGGGCTGGAATGGGCCCGCCCGAGCCGCCCGCGCGTCGCCGAGCGCGCTCCCGCGGGTGTGGGCAACCGCTCTAATGACAAGATCGGCTGCGGCGCTGGTTGCGACACCGCCCGCAGCATTGCTTGCTTACTACCTGGCGCCTGGGCACCAAGTCACGGCCCTGCTGACGGCCATCGGCACCAGCCTCATCGGCCTAAGTCCGAGCTGGCTATATATAGGCCTCGGCCGACCATGGAGCCTCATAACGATCGAGATGGTTCCGCGAGCTCTTGGCGCAGCCACCGCCGCAGTCATGATCTACGCCTCTCAGCCACTGATCTTTTACCCTCTGATCGCCGTCGTCGCCCCCGCCCTCATTACTCAATGCCTAACGTTGGCGCAGATTCGCGCGGGCCGAGCTTCCTTCCGAGGCGTAACCCATCGGAGGGTCCTGCACGCCATCCGGCGACAACGGAAAATCGCTCTGGCGCGCATAGCGAGTAGCGTCTACACCCAATCACCCGTCGTGATCGTGACAGCGGTCGCGTCTGTCGGCACGGCAGCCGCGTACGCAGCAGGAGATCGACTGATGCGGATGACGCTTACCGGTCTCGCGCCGGTGCCCAGCATTAGTCAGAGGTGGGTCAACTCTCCGCCCGAGACAGCAGAACGCTGGCGACGCGCAAAGCTGGCTATCGGAGCAAACGCGGCCGTTGGCGGCCTCGTTGGCCTCGTATTCGCTCTGTGCTCACCACTCCTGTTGAGCATCATATTTTCGGGGGTTGTCGGCGTCACAGCTGTTCAGGCTCTGCTGATCGGGGCGATCATTCTGGTCGTATGCACAAGCCGAGCGACCGGTGGTCTCGGCCTGGTCGTAATCTCGGGAGACCGAGCACTGCTGACAAGCGCTCTGGTTGGCGCTGCTTCGGGCATCTTGACCATCCCACTACTCACATTGTGGTTCGGAACAGATGGTGCATTCATCGGGGTACTGACTTCCGAATCGGCGGTCCTTTTGACTCAGTTCATCACTCTCCGAACACACACGCGCCGCACAGGAAATTGATTCGACCAGTCCCACCCCGGTGTACGGGTCTTGCGGACTAGAAACAGCGAACCACGCGCCTGTATTTTCGTGCCGTGCACGCGAGAGTTACTTAGCCCCCCGCACCACAGCGTCCTCGCAAGCTCGTCTAAAGTCATCCATCACCGAAGACACTTCAAAGACAGCGAGTGCGCGTTGTCGAGCCATCTCACCCATGGAACTGCGACGACTTTTCTCCCGCACCGACCTGAGACTTGCAACCAGAGCGTCTTCGTCATCGGGCAGGAAAAGTTCTCCTGAACCACCTAGCGCCCATCGAATGGGTGGGAGGTCCGCAGCCACTACTGCCCTACCCGCGACCATTGCGTCCATGAGCTTCGCGGGAAGTTGTAGCCGCGAGATGCCTCCAGAACCGGTGCTTGGAATGACAACGACGTCGGCCCCTTGAACTAGCCGAAGTCCCGCTTCGAGATCTGTCGTTCCGACGAACGACTCCCACGGCTGGGCGTCTTCCGGCGGCTCATCCGTGATGACCAGTTCGAACCCCTCACCCTGCACGCGAGAGAGGGCCGCTCGCAACAGCGGTAGCCCTTTATGAGCACGAACTGTGCCGACAAAGACGACACGGACAGGCGCTTCGCGCTGGGCGCCGCCCACCCCGAAATCGAGTCGCGCGTGCGGAACTATCGTGCCACCGTGTAGGCGCTGCAACTCAGGATTACTGACGATCTTCGGGAACGATCGCGACGCACGGCGCAACTTCCAGGCCCGCCAGTAATTACGCGGCCTGAAAGTAGCCTTCGCCAACTGCCTCGAGCGGCTGTGCACGGACATCCATGCCTCTAGATCCGGATCGTCAATATCGAGCAGAACCCGGGCGTTCGTTCGCTTGTGCAACTTGAGGACTTCGCCGAAAGAGGCAGGCAGAGGCTTCACCGCCACCAACAGATCACGCGACTCAGCTACATCCGCCAACGTCGGCCTGCCTTCGAGACCGTCCGCGAGAACACACGCCTCCGCGAATGGGGAGTGCCGCAACGGACGCCAGATATCTCCACCACGGGTGGAGATCACTTGGCTGTCCCAGCCGAGCCGCTCCGCGATAAGCCACAGCGCGAATGCTCTCCCAACCGAATTGTCGGAGAAGGTCGATACGACCAGGCCGATCCTCATGAAACCAGGTCGATCTGTTCAGTCCACTTCCGCGCAACCGAATTCCACGAGAATCGCTCGCGAACAAATGACCGGGCCGCAGCCGAGCTTACGTCGTGGTCCTGCATGAGTTTCTCAACAGCGTCGGCCGCCGCTTGCACGTCAAAAGACGCGGCGTAGCCAGCTGGCAAGGAAATGGATGCGACTGAGGCGACCTGGTCAGTCACGACGATCGGGACACCGTGGGCGAGGGCTTCGACCGGGCCGAACCCGAAGTTTTCGTCCTCGCTGGGAGCGAGGAGAACATGCGTGTTGAGGAGAAGATCAGTCTTGGCCGCGCCATACACGGGACCTGCGAATTGCACGCTGGAGGCGACCCCCAAGGACTTCACCCTCTCTCGCAACGCGTGGACGATGTCGGAGCCACCATCTCCCGCGATGGTCAGACGCACCGGACGCCCCCTTCGAACGAGCTCGGCATGAACGTCGATGGCACGATCGATCCGCTTTTTTGACGCGATTCGAGACAGAGTGAGCAACCTCCATGCGCTTTCATCCCGGTCCCCTAGACGGTCGGGCACTTCCACGCCAGCACCCACCACAGCGATCTCTCGCGAGGGGCCCTCCGCTTCCGCCATCTCTGAAGGGGTGGCGACAACAAACTTGACCGATCGATTGATCAGCCGCCCAAACAGCTTATTGAAGAGCTTCTTTTGGAAACGCGACTGCTGCTCTTGATAGCTGGTTAGTGATCCGTGAGGCATGAGCAGGATGCCCTTACGAAGGAAGCGACCGGTCAAAACCACGATCGGAACCCACGGAAGGTAGTAACCGTGGATGATCCAAACATCCGAGGCGATAGCCGTTCGAATGCCAGCGATCGAAAGGATCCCGAGGGGCTTATATTTTGGCGCGCGGTTCGCCGCCACCGCATCGTCAAACGTAGAAAGGCCGCCCGACGCCCGACGCACCAACAACTGCGTCGCAACCCCGTCGGCATTGAGTGCAATGTTCACTTCCAATGCGTGATGCGCAGGGCCGCCGTCGCCTCGATCCAGAGTGTTAGCCAACTGTGTTACGCGGATTCGCTGACTCTGCGCCGCAGCAAGTTCCCGACTCTTCACTCCGATCTGCCAGTAGTACATCGACAGCGCCACCGCATAATCGAATCCCGCCCGCCCGTCGCGGAAGCCCATCCGGACCACGTACGCGTAAATAAAGAAAAGCGCGGGCTTGAATGGCACCGCGTCAAATAAGCGCCCCTTTGCTGTTCGCTTGCTTGCGATCTCTGTGCGGAGCTTTCGGTTCTGTGAAAGGTGCGCCTCCCAATCTGAATATCGATTGTGCCTGGCGAACCAACTCGACACCGGATCACGGTCGTCGTGGACCAGGCGAGCCTTCAGCTGACCGATGCGGCGGTCGGCGACTGGCTGATAGTGCCCTTCCACCTCGCGAATGCCGGGAGCATTCAAGTCATCAATCACGGGGAAACGCGCAAAGTCTTTATGCAGCAGTGAACGCTTGGTGACGACGTGACCGTGGCGAAGAATCCTGCCCGCGAAGCGATATGAAAGGTGAATATCGAACGCTGAGTAAACAGTGCTGCTGAGGACAGCCTGCATGCCAGATAGTTCTTCGATCAACGCATCGGACGGGTACTCATCGGCATCGAGGAGCAAGACCCAATCATTTCGCACGCCAGCGTTCTCGAGCGCCCACTGCTTCTTTTTCGGGTATGTCCCGTCCCAGCGGAACTGGACGACCCGTGCACCGGCGGACTCTGCGATGTCTACGGTTCGGTCTTCGCTATCGGAATCGACGATCACCACCTCGTCGAAGGCTCGGAGCCTGTCGAGAGTGTTGCCGATTCCAGCCTCCTCGTTTTTCGTCAGCACGATCACCGAGAGGAAGTCGATCTTCTTCATACGTTGCCGCCGTTCCCGAAGCGCGTCCCGCACTTCTCGATGGGGCTCCCGCCCCAGATCTCCCCTGGCGGCACAGAGACACCGTCCACCAGCGTGAGAGGCCGGATCAAAGCCGATCGTCCGATCCTCGACCCGCCCAGGACCACACATCGACTCGTTACCCACGCACCGTCACCAATCGCCACGGGCTTAGTCACGAGGGCCATGTCCGACCGGTGCCTGTGGCTGCCAGTTGTGACGAATGCATCCTGCGATATGACGGCATCTGACCCGACGTCGACCTGATCCTGATTGTGGAACCACACCCCCTCGCCGATCCACGAGCGATCGCCGATGCTCAGCTTCCACGGGAACTTCACGCGGGTCCGCGGCCGGAAGACGACGCCAGCCCCGATCTGTGCTCCAAAGGCCCGAAGAACCCGCACACGCAGCCCTGAGCTGATCTGCCAGGGGTTCGTGACGAACAACAGCTCGCACACGGCCCAGAGGTAGACGACCCACGCCGGCCGATCCCACGCCGCACGCTCACCAGGGGCCTTCGAGAGATCGATTACCGGGATGTCAGACATCGTCCACCTTCCGAAACCAGGCCGAAACCGACGCGCGGCTAGGGTCGAGAACATGTCGCGTCCCACCCCCGCAGTCACTGTACTGGGAGTGAACTACCCTCCCGAGCCGACCGGCATCTCCCCCTACACCGGAGCCATGGCACGTGGTTTGTCGAGGCGGGGATACCGGACGCACGTGGTCACGACGCATCCTCATTATCCGGAGTGGCGTGTGTCGGCAGGTTACGGGCAGTGGTCACGGAGGGAACATCTCGACGGCGTCGACGCCCTGCGGGTTCGCCACTACGTGCCGTCGAAGCCGAGCGGCATCCGTCGGTTGCTCTCTGAGCTCAGCTTCGGACTGCGTCTGCTCTTCGCACCTCTGGGTGGTCGCGACGCCGCCGTGCTCGTCTCGCCCGCCCTCTTCTCTTCGGCCCTCGCCGCGTTCCGGCTGCGGCTCTTCCGCAAGAAGACACCTGTCGTCGTCTGGGTGCAGGACCTCTATTGGCTCGGCCTGCGCGAGACCGGCCAGGACGGCGGCCTCAGCAGCAAGGTCATCAAGGTGACCGAGAAGTGGCTGCTCTCCACCGCCGACCGGGTCGTCGTCATCCACGACCGTTTCGCTGCCCGCGTCACCGACGACTACGGCATTCCGCCTGAACGCATCGACGTGGTCCGCAACTGGACCCACCTCGCCCCCACCGCCCCCGTCGACCGCAGCGTCGCGCGCGCCGCGCGCGGCTGGGGCAACGAGGTCGTCGTGCTCCACGCCGGCAACATGGGCATCAAACAGGGCCTCGGCAACGTCGTCGACGCCGCCCGGCTCGCAGAGGCGCAGGGCGCCCCCATCCGCTTCGTGCTCATGGGCGGCGGCGGCGAGCGCGACCGCCTCAAGGCCCTCGCCGAAGGCGTGTCGACCGTGCAGTTCCTCGACCCGCTGCCGGATGACGAGTTCTCGGCCGCCCTCGCCGCGGCCGACATCCTGCTCGTCAACGAGTACCCGGGCGTCAGCGAGATGGCCGTCCCCAGCAAGCTGACGTCGTACTTCTCCAGTGGCCGCCCCGTCATCGCCGCGACCGACAAGAACGGCATCACCGCCGACGAGATCCGCGCGGCAGGAGCCGGCGTCGTCGTCCCGGCGGCCAGCCCGCAATCTCTCCTCGACGCGAGCCTCGAGCTCGGCCGCGACCACGAGCGCGCCGAGCAACTCGGTCAGAGCGGCAAGCGTTACCGCGAGACGGTCCTCGACGAAACATTTGCGATCGACTCGTTCGCTACTCTTCTCCAAACGCTCATCGATGGAGACCGTGCGCGGCCTCCGCGTTCGGCCGTATCGACGAGCTGACGGCCTCGTTCAGCCCAGGGGGAACCACATCGTGACCAAGCGCGCTCTCATCACCGGCATCACCGGACAGGACGGCTCGTATCTCGCCGAACTGCTGCTGCGGAAGGGCTACGAGGTGCACGGACTCATCCGTCGCGCATCGACCTTCAACACGCACCGCATCAACCACCTGTACGTCGACCCGCACGACCCGAGCGCCAAGCTCTTCCTGCACTACGGCGACCTCAGCGACGGTGCCCGCATGGTCACCCTCATGAGCGAGATCAACCCCGACGAGGTCTACAACCTCGCCGCCCAGTCGCATGTGCGCGTCTCGTTCGACGAACCCGAGCACACCGCCGATACGACCGGCACCGGAACGATCCGGTTGCTCGAAGCCGTCCGCCTCTCGGGCATCAAGACGCGGTTCTACCAGGCATCCACGTCGGAGCTCTTCGGTGCCACTCCCCCGCCCCAGGGCGAGGACACCCCCTTCTACCCGCGGTCGCCCTACGGCGTCGCGAAGCTCTACTCGTACTGGATCGTGAAGAACTACCGCGAGGCGTACGACATGTTCGCCGTCAACGGCATCCTCTTCAATCACGAGTCGCCCCGCCGCGGCGAGACGTTCGTCACCCGCAAGATCACCCGCGCCGTCGCCCGCATCAAGGCCGGCGTGCAGAAGGACCTCTACCTCGGCAACCTCGAATCCATCCGCGACTGGGGCTACGCCGCCGAGTACGTCGAAGGCATGTGGCGGATGCTGCAGGCCGACGAGCCCGAGGACTTCGTCCTCGGCACCGGGGTCGGCTACACGATCAAGGACTTCCTCGAGACATCGTTCGGTCACGTCGGGCTCGACTGGCAGGAGTTCGTGAAGTTCGACGAGCGCTACCTGCGACCCACCGAGGTCGACGCGCTCATCGGCGACCCGTCGAAGGCCGCCGACAAGCTCGGCTGGGTTCCCACCATCCACGGGAAGGAACTCGCGACCCTCATGGTTGACGCCGACGTGGAAGCACTCGAAAAGGGTCCGGAATGGATCGACACCGTCAAGCTCGCCTCGTGGGGCACCGCGTGACCGGCGCGGTCGACGGCGTCACCTACACACCCGGCGCGCTCGACCGGGACGCGACGTTCTACGTCGCCGGCCACCGGGGCCTCGTCGGCTCCGCGATCGTCCGCAAGCTCGAAGCCGAAGGATTCACCCACGTCGTCGGCAAGACCTCCGCCGAGCTCGACCTCAAGAACCGCGACGACGTGTTCGCCTACATGGCCGAGATCAAGCCCCGCTACATCGTCCTCGCGGCGGCCAAGGTCGGCGGCATCCTCGCCAACAGCACCTACCCGGTCGACTTCCTCTCCGACAACATGCGGATCCAGACCAACGTGCTCGACGCGGCGCTCGCCCAGGATGTCGAGCGCGTCGCGTTCCTCGGATCGTCCTGCATCTACCCGAAGTTCGCCGAGCAGCCCATCCGCGAGGACTCGCTGCTCACCGGGCACCTCGAGCCCACGAACGACGCGTACGCGATCGCCAAGATCGCCGGCATCCTCCACACCCAGGCCGTGCGCCGCCAGTACGGGCTTCCGTGGATCAGCGCCATGCCGACCAACCTCTACGGGCCGAACGACAACTTCTCACCGAAGGGCTCGCACGTCCTGCCCGCCCTCATCCGCCGCTACGACGATGCCGCCAAGACCGGCGCCGACGCCGTGACCAACTGGGGCACCGGCACGCCCCGCCGCGAGTTCCTGCACTCCGACGACATGGCCGACGCCGTCCTGCACCTGATGGAGCACTACGACGGCCCCGACCAGGTCAACGTCGGCACCGGCAGCGACGTCACCATCCGCGAGATCGCCGAGACCATCGCCGACGTCACGGGCTTCACCGGCGACACCGAATGGGACACCACCAAGCCCGACGGCACCCCGCAGAAGCTCCTCGACGTCTCGAAGCTCGCCGACGCCGGCTGGACCGCGAAGATCAGCCTGCAAGAGGGCCTCGAGCGCACCGTCGCCTGGTACCGCGACCACGTCGACACGATCCGCGAGTAACCCGATGGCGTACCGCCACGTCGTACTCTTCCGCATCTACGACCACGTCGAAGAGCACGACGTCGCCGGTGCGATCGACCGGCTGCGCACGCTCGCCGACCTGCCCGGCATCGTCGACTGGCGGATCGCCCGGTCGGCCGACGAGCGCAAGGGCCGCGTCATCGTCGAAGAAGCCACGTTCGACGACGTCGACGCCTTCACCGCGTTTCGCGCGCACCCGCGCCATCAGGCCGTCGCCGCCGAGATGGCGGCGATCTCGGACTGGTGGATCGGCGACTACGACGCCTGAGCAGCGGTTCTTCGTTATCTCGCTCGGCTATTCCTTCGATCCCGCTAGTCTGATCACGCGCCGGGGGTGTGCGCTTCAATTACATGGGGGAAGTTCGATGGCCTATTCACGGCATCTCAGCGGTCCGAGCATCGTTACCGCACTACTGCTCACTTTTGGTGTCAGCACACCCGCGCATGCGGCGGCGATCTCGTCTTCAGGCGAGATCCGCTCCACCGCTACCGCCACAGCGGCTTCACTGCAGGCCAGCACGCCGGTCGTCACGGGGACCCCGAAGGTGGGTGTCACGCTCAACGCAGCCCCTGGCACCTGGACGAAGGGCACTGTGCTGACCTATTTGTGGCGCGCCGATGGGAAAGTCATCACCGGCGGTACCAAGAAGTCCATCAGCGTGAACGCAGGACATCTCGGCAAGAAGCTCACTGTCACCGTGACTGGCCGACAAAAGGGCTACACGACGGTTTCCCGGACTTCCAAGCCCACCAGTGCAGTCGCACCGGGAACACTCGTCACGGCAGCCCCTACGCATGCGGCATCGGCACGCGTGGGAGACACACTCCTCGCGAAGCCAGGCACGTGGAGCCCCGGGACCTCGCTCAGCTACCAATGGTTCTCAGGTACGAAGGCGATCGCGTCGGCGACGAAGGCCTCGTACTTCGTCAGCTCGAATTATCGTGGCGCCAAGCTGAGTGTGAAGGTGACCGGCAAGAAGGTGGGTTACTCCACTGCAACGAGGCAATCGACGTCGACAAGCGCCGTCCAGGGACCCACGTGGGCAACGACGAAGTACGGAGCGTTTGAGGAGCGTCGCGTCACCGGCAGCGGAGACGATGTGGTCATGCTGCCGACGGGCGCGAAGGCCGGCATCGTCATCGCTACCCACTCCGGGGATTCAAACTTCATCATCGAGTCGACGACGAATAGCGGCGAGTACGTGGGCCTGCTCGTGAACGAGATTGGAACCTACTCTGGAACGTCCGCCTTCGGGATCGACCCCTGGGCGGACGGCATCCCCAAGTACCTCGAGATCACCGCAGACGGCCCCTGGGAGATCACGTTCCGTCCAGTGTCCAAAGCTCCGACTCTGCCCTCGACGGGTCGGGGTGACGGCGTCTTCCAATACCTCGCCTCCGCGGCGACCACGATGACCATCACGCACCGGGGCGAGTCGAACTTCATCGTGGAGGCCTACAAAGGGTCCGACTGGGACCTCGTCGTGAACGAGATCGGCAACTACTCGGGCCGCAAACGTATTGCCGCCGGACCGAGCATCATCGTCGTGACAGCAGACGGATCCTGGAGCGTCCGCTGAAGCTGAGACCGACTCGCCCACCGCGAGCCGAGGTAGCCCGCGTGTCATCTGCCCGACACAGCCCTGTGGCAGACTGAGCCGCATTGTTCGCACGTCCGCCGGGCGTAGGCACGAGAGGCACCATGGAGCTCAGCGACTACATCCGCGTCCTCCGCAAGAACTGGCTCGTCATCGTGGTGCTGACGCTGGTCGGTCTGGGCGCTGCAGCCGCCTACTCGTTGACGCGCACTCCGGTGTACGAGTCGTCGAGCAGCGTCGCCGTCTCGACGCAGACCGGCGGCACGGCATCCGACATCCAGCAGGGTGCGAACTTCGCTCAGACGCGCATCAACACGTATGTCGGGCTCGTGACAACCCCGATCGTGCTCAACCCGGTGATCGCCGAGCTCGACCTGGGCGTCACCGCGCAGAGCCTCGCTCAGCAGGTCACCGCGTCGTCGGCGCTCAACACCACGATCATCACGATCACGGCATCCGATCCCGATCCGGTGGTCGCGGCGAACCTCGCCAATCAGGTCGCGGCGAGCCTGTCGACCGTCGTCCCCGAGATCGAGCCGCAGATCGAAGAAGGCGGCAGCCCGATCCGGCTCACCCGCGTCAGCGACGCGCAGCCCGCCCTCTCGCCGGCGAGCCCCAACGTGCCGCTCAACCTGGCGCTGGGTCTGCTCGTCGGCCTGGCCCTCGGCATCGGCATCGCGGTCCTGCGCACCGTGCTCGACAACAAGGTCCGTACCCCGCGGGATGCCGAGGCGATCACGTCCGCTCCCTCGCTCGGCGCGATCGCGTTCGACTCGAAGGCAAAGGAACGTCCGCTGATCGTGCACGCCGACCCGCTCAGCCCGCGCGCCGAGTCGTTCCGCGCCCTCCGCACGAACCTGCAGTTCCTCGATATGGGCGGCCGCGCGAGCTTCGTCATCACGAGCTCGGTGCCGAGCGAGGGCAAGTCGACCACGACCATCAACCTCGCGATCGCCCTCGCCGACGCAGGCAAGAAGGTCGCACTGCTCGACACCGACCTTCGCAAGCCCAAGGTCGCCGAATACCTCGGCATCGAGGGCGGCGTCGGCCTCACCGACGTGCTCATCGGCCGCACCCGCGTCGGCGACGTCATGCTGCCGTGGGGCGGGCGCAGCCTGTTCGTCTTGCCCGCCGGCAAGATCCCACCCAACCCGAGTGAACTGCTCGGATCGAAGCAGATGTCGACTCTGCTCGACGTGCTCGAACGCGACTTCGACGTCGTCCTCTGCGACGCCCCGCCCCTGCTGCCCGTCACCGACGCGGCGATCCTCGCGCGCGGCACGAGCGGCGCCATCCTCGTCGCCTCGGCCGGCAAGGTCACCCGCCACCAGCTCGAAGGCGCCGTCGAGGCGCTGCACACGGTGGGCGCGAAGGTCGCCGGCTTCGTCATGTCGATGGTGCCCACCCGCGGACCCGACTCGTACTACAGCGGGTACGGCTATGGGTACGGGTACGGTGCCTACGGCTACACGCAGGAGCAGCCGAAGGCCGCCCGCGGCCGCAAGCGCAAGACGCCCGTCGCCGTCGTCCCCGACACGGCGCCCGCCTTCGGCGAGATCGGCATCGACTCGCGTCGCGGCGCGCGGGATGCCGGCGACGCCGCCGCCCGCTGAGTCATGGCACGCCGCTCGCCCGTCCGACGCGGGCTGCCCTCGATCGTCGTCGCGCTGCTCGTCGTCGCGTTGACGGTCGCCGTCGGCGCCCTCGTCGTGCTGGCCCTGCAGCGCAGCCAGGGCGACGGCGTCGACCCGGCGACGCGTCCGGCACCCACCGTCGGCCTCACTCCCCCGGCGTCCTCACCGTCACCCTCGGCGAGCGCCGCCGCGATCGCACCGCCCGACGCCGACGAACGGTTCCTCGCCGTCAACGCCGACATGATGTGGCGCGCCACCGCGGGCCGGTGCGACGGCCCGGCACCCGTCGTCGAACGATCGGATGACGACGGTGACACGTGGGTCGACGTCACCCCCACCTACCGCGACATCAGGCAAATCCGCGCCCTGACGCCGTTCGCCGAGGCCCAGGCCGACCTCGTCGCCGACCTCGACGACGGCTGCGAGACCCAGGCTCTGCGCACGTTCACCGAAGGCACGTTCTGGTCGCCGTACGACGACCTGCTGCCGGCATCCGCCTACATCACCGGCGACAGCGTGGTCATCGACAGCACCACCGTCGACGCCCCGTGCGCGCAGCCGTGGGGTCTTCGCACATCGAGCGGCACCGCGGCGTTCATCTGCGACGGCACGGCGTACGGCGTGTCCGATGGCGAGACCACCGAGATCGGCACCGGGGTGATCGCCCTCGATGTGCTCGACGGCGACATCGTCGGCGTCGCTACGAGCCCCGACTGCGACGGCATCCAGGTCGCGACACTCGCCCCCGAGAGCGCACCCATCGACTGCCTCACCACCGACGCCACCGGACCTGTCGCCCTGGCCCTCACGAGCGATACCGTGCGGGTGTGGGTGGGAGATCAGCTCCTCAGCACGACACGCTGATGGGAAGAGTACGACGCGTCTGGCGGACGCTGGGCGCGACGTTCGTCAGCGGTGAGTACTTCAGCCGCTGGTCGCTGATCCTCGCCCTCGCCGTCGGAGTCCTCCTGAGCGTGCCCAGCGTCGGCGACCCCTCGTTCCTCGGCTATCTCCGCGGCGTCGCCGTGGCGGCGCTCGGCTCGCCTCCGCTCATCGCGATCGGCTTCGCGTCGACCTGGGCCGAGCGGCGCCTCGAGCGGCCGGCGGCGAGGGCATGGGCGATCATCGGAGCGATCGTCCTGATCTCCGGCATCCGGCCCTTCGTCAACGACGGCATCAGCACCCTCGTCTTCGGCACCTCCACCGGCGGCAATTGGCCGAACCGCATCACCACCAACCTCGTCACGTGCGTCGCCCTGTTCACGGCGTGCGCGGTGGCCATCACCTACCAGCGTCGGCTGCGGGCGACGACGACCCGCCTACAGCTCGCCGGCGCCCAGATGCGCGCCGCCATCGCCGAGGTGAATCGGCTGCGTACCGACGGCGACGCCGAGCGCGACCGTCTCGTCGCCGAGCTGCGCGCATCGCGCGACGATCTGCTGGGCCGTCCGGTGACCTACGACGCGGTCCGGGAGTACTCCGACCGGGTGCGGGCCGCGTCGCACGCGCTCGACGCCGTGCGCACCGCCCCCACGCCCCGCTCGCCCGCTGACGTCAGCGTCGGCGAGGCCCAGCGCGTCCCGCTCGTCGGACGACTCGGCAGGACCCCCCTGCTGACAGTGGGCCTCACGTACGTCGGCGCGACGCTCCCGTTCGGCCTCGCCCACGGCGGACCGTCGGTCGCCCTCACCGCGATCCTCGTGTGCGCGGCGCTCGACCTCGTCGCCTCGGCGATCATCCGATCCACCCGCCGGCTGCGTCCACGCCTGCGCGGCGCCGTCTTCGTCGCCACCTGGCTGGCCGTGGGCGTCGGCGTGATGGCGCTCTCGTTCGCCCTCATCCCGAGCGTCGGTTCACTCGGGCTCGTGCCTCTCGTCGCGGTCCCCCTCGTCGCCGTCATCATCAGCGTGTCCGTCGACGCGTACCGCCGCGCCCGCGCCGAGGAGGAGCGCGCCACGACCGTGCTGCTCGACTCGGCGCGCACCCTCGCCGCTGAGGTGGATGCCGCGCAGCTCCCCCTGCGCCGCGCCACCGACCTGCTGCACGGCCGCTTGCAGGGGCGGTGCGTGATCCTCGCCGCGCACGTCGACGAGAACCCCGCCGACGAGCAAATGCTCGCCACCTTCCGGGCGCAGACCGACGAGATCTTCGACCAGGTGAGCACCGCGGATGCCCCGGCCGCAGTCGACGCCGAGGACATCCACGACCTGGTACGCGCGTGGTCGGTCGTCATGGACGTCTCGCTCGCGATCCACGACGACGCCCGCGCGAGCCTCGACGACGCGATCGTCGGCGAGGCGGTCACCAGCCTCGTCAACGAGGGACTCGTGAACGCGGTCAAGCACTCCGGCGCCCGGTGGGCCGAGGTCGCGATCGAGCGCGTCGACGATCAGCTCAGCGTGCGCGTCGGCAGCCCCGGCATCCTTCGCCTCACCGGCGCGCCCGGCGGAGAGCACGTGACGGGCATCGGCACGCGAGGGGCGCGGACCACCCTGCGGCAGAGAGGTGACCGGGTCGTCCTCGAAGGCGAGTTCGCCGTCCCGGTCGCGCAGGCCGGCTGAGTCAGCCGGCCTGGAGCAGCGTGGCCACGCGCTCGCGCAGCTGACGCGGCGTGAACGGCTTCACGACGTAGTCGTCGACACCGGCAGCCTGCGCCTGGGCGACATCCTGCGGCGAGGAACGCGCCGTCAGCATCATGATGCGCGTCGACGAGAACTCCGGGTCGGACCGCAGCGTCGAGCACACTTCGATGCCCGTCTTGATGGGCATCATCCAGTCGAGGATCACCATGTCGGGATGCTTCTCGTAGGCCAACTCGAGGCCGGCGCCGCCGTCGTGGGCCACCTCGACGTCGTGCCCGACGGAGGCGAGGACGTGGGTCAGGAGCGAGGCGACGTCCACGTCGTCTTCCACCACAAGGACTCGTGACACCGAGCACCCACCTTGTTTTCGCTAGTCGATCGAGACACCGACTGTTCCGTGAGACTATACGCGACACACACGCGCTGTACGGTGTACGCGTGACGACTCCGACCGCAGCGGGGAAGGCGCCTTCCCCGGCGTCGTCCCGGTCGCGGCGCTGGTGGTTCTGGATCGCCACCCCCGTCGTCATCATCGCGCTGGGCATGGTCGGCCTGACCCTGCAGGCGCCGGGCCTCCCGATCGCCTGGTGGTGGCCCGCCGCGGGCGCCTCCGCGTGGTTCGCGCTCCGAGCCAAGCCCGGCGAGCGGCGGTGGGCCCTGCTCGCCACCTTCGTCGCCACTTCGGCGAGCAACGCCCTGGTCGGCAGGCCTTGGTCGGTGGCGTTGCTGTACGGGTTCTGCAACACGATCGAGATCGCCGTCCTCCTCTCGGTGCTCGGACGCCACGACGACGGCTTCCGCCTCACGACCCTCACGCGTGCCGTGCGGTTCGTCGCGGCATCCCTCGCCGGAGCGGCGGCGTTGGGCCTGACGATCGCGACGGCCGGGTCGCTGCTCGTCGGGTCGTCGTTCGGCCCCGTCGCCCTCGTGGCCTTCGCTTCGCACAGCTCCGCGACCATGCTGATCGGCGCACTCGCGGTCCTCCCGCCCCGCGAAGGCCGCCCGCCACAGGCCGGCGAGCTCGCCGCACACGCCGCCGTCACAGTGCCCACGCTCCTCTTGACGTTCGGACCCGGCGGAGCGACGAACCTGAGCTTCCTCGTCTTTGCTGTGCTCGCTGCGGGGTGCCTGCGCTTCCCCCTGCGCACCGCGATCCTGCAATCGCTCATCATCTCCATCGCCGCGCTGCTGCTCGCCCTCACCGCCGGCGGCTCGTTCGGCTTCGACCTCGCCGCGTCCCGAATCGGGCCGGTCGACCTCGTCATCTTCATGAGCACGGTGGGCGTGTTCACGCTGCTCGTCTCCGTCGCGCGCTACGAGAGCCGCGCGAACGCGGCCCTCGCCCTGCAGGCTGCCGAAGACGTGGCCCAAGCCGAGCGCGCCCGCGTCGCCGCCCTCGCCGCACAGCTCGAACTGCAGCGCCAGCGCGAGGACTTCGCGACCACCACCAGCCACGAGCTGCGGACGCCGCTCACGAACATCGTCGGCTACACCGACCTGCTGCTCGACACCGACATCGACGACCAGCAGCGCGGGTGGATCGCAAAGGTCCGCCGCGGTGCAGACCGCCTGACGACGCTCGTCGACGGCCTCATCGAGTCGCGGGAGGCGAGCACCTCCGACGCGGTCGCCGTCGACCCCCTCATGGAGCGGGTGAGGGCCGCCTTCGCGACGGATGCCGCCGCCCGCCACGCGTCCATCGTCACGGTGGCCAGCGGCCTCGTCGCCCGCGCGGCCCCCATCGACGTCGAACGCGCGCTGACCTACCTCGTCTCGAACGCCGTCACCTTCGCCGAGAACGGCACCATCGCCGTCACCGCCTCACGCATCGACGGCGACATGTGGATCACGGTCACCGACGACGGCCCCGGGATGTCGCCCACGACTCTGCAGCACGCCTTCGACCGGTTCTACCGCGGCCCCGAGGCCGAGGGTCGCGGGGCGGGCGGACTGGGCCTCGGTCTCGGCAGCGCCCGCGACCTCGCCCGCCGCAACGGCGGTGACGTCACCCTCTCGTCCGACGTGGGCCACGGCGTCTCGGCGGCGCTCCGCCTGCCTGCGCTGATAGACGGTGGCGCTGTATGACCGGTTGGACACACGAGCGTCACACGCTGCTGGTAGTTTCCGCGAAAGGGGAGTTTCACGTCTCGCGGGGAGTGGCGAAACGATGGCGATCACGGTGACATCGAAATCTACGGACAGTGACGAGAAGGCCTCGGGCGCGCGTCACGACGAACCCGTCAAACGCTGGCGCCGCACCTACGCCCGGCGGCTGTGGGTCAGCGACCTGCTCGTCCTCATCTGGGTCGTCTACGGCACGCAGCTCGCCTGGTTCGGCCTCGGCGCGGCCGACCTCGCAATCCAAGCGGGGCGCGTCGCCGGAGAGGTCTCGTACTGGGGCTTCTCGACAGCCCTCATCCTCCTGTGGATGCTCACCCTCAGCCTCGCCGACACCCGCGACCACCGGGTCATCGGTGCCGGCTCGGCCGAGTACGCCCGCACCGCCCGTTCCAGCGTCACGCTCTTCGGCGTGATCGCGATCGTCGCGTTCCTCACCCAGACCGAGGTCGCCCGGGGCTTCCTGCTGATCAGCCTGCCCCTCGGCATCCTCATCCTGCTGTTCGAACGCTGGCTCTGGCGCCAGTGGCTCATCGCCCAGCGGCGCAGCGGCGCGTTCTCGGCCCGCGTGCTCCTCGTGGGGTCGCGGCGCTCTGTCATCGACATCGCCAACGAGCTGCTGCGGACGCCGAGCGCCGGCTACTACGTCGTCGGCGCCTGCGTGCCCGGCGGCGCCGTCGCCGACACGATCGAGGGCACCGACATCCCGATCATCGGATCGATCTCGGCGCTCGGCGACGCGATGGCGGCGACCTCTGCCGACACCGTCGTCATCACGAGCACCGACGAGCTGCCCGCCGACAAGGTGAAGGAGATCTCCTGGGGCCTCGAAGCGGGGCGTCAGCACCTCGTCATCGCGCCCGGCATCGCCGACATCGCCGGCCCCCGCATCAGCAGCCGGCCCGTCGCCGGCCTGCCCCTGCTCCACGTCGAGACGCCGCGCTTCAGCGGCGGCCAGCGCGTCCTGAAGCGCGTCATGGACGTCAGCGCCGCCTCGATCGGCGTCGCCGTCATCAGCCCGCTCCTCGCCTTCCTCGCCATCTCGATCCGGCTCTCGAGCCCGGGCCCCGTGCTGTTCCGACAGACGCGCGTCGGCCACGGCGGCCGCGAGTTCACGATGCTGAAGTTCCGCTCGATGGTGACCGACGCCGAAGACCGGCTCGCCGCACTGATGGAGCAGGACCGGGATGCCGGCAATGCGGTCCTCTTCAAGATGAAGCACGATCCGCGGGTCACCCCCATCGGGCGCATCATGCGGCGACTCAGCCTCGATGAGCTTCCCCAGCTGTTCAACGTGATCGGCGGGTCGATGTCGCTCGTCGGGCCGCGCCCGCCCCTCCCCCGCGAGGTGGAGCTCTACGCCGACCACGTCCACCGGCGTTTCCTCGTGAAGCCCGGCATCACGGGCCTGTGGCAGGTCAGCGGCAGGTCGTCGCTGTCGTGGGAGGAATCGGTGCGCCTCGACCTCTCGTACGTCGAGAACTGGACCCTCGTCGGCGATTTCGTCATCCTCGTCAAGACGGCGCGTGCCGCGCTCGCTCCGGGAGACACCGCTTTCTGACGCCCGTGCGCAATCCGTGCCACACTGGCGGCGGAGCCCTTATGCCGACGATCGAAAGCCGCTGGGCCGACAGTCAACTGATCGGCACCCGTGTGCGCTCGGTGTGGCAGTGGCAGCTGATCTTCACGTTCAGTGTGGTGGCCATCAGCGTCGCCGTGGGCGTCCTCGACGTCAGCCTCCTCGCGACGCCGGGATACCTCGTCGGCATCCTCGTCATCGTGATCGCCTCGATCACGACCCTCGTCACGCCATGGGCACGCACCTCGAAGCACTCCGCCTTCGTGCTGCCACTCGTCGACATCGTCGCCATCGGATTCCTGAGCCTCAGCCAGCCGAGCCTCGGCTACCTGTGGGTGTTCCCGATCGCGTGGATCGCGACGTATTACGGCACCGTCGAGATCGTCACCTCGCTGAGCGCCGTCGCGCTCATGAACCTCACAGACCCGTCCCACTGGGACTTCTCGGCTGCTGTGCTCGTCGACCTGCTGATCATCCTGCTGGCGCTGGCGTTCCTCGCGATCACCATCTCGGTCGGCTCCCAGCGCACCCGCGCGTTCCGCGACCTCGCGCGCAATCAGGCCCGCCGTCTGTCCACCACGGTCCACCGCGTCCAGTCCGCCGAACAGCGCGTGAACGCGGTCTTCGACTCCATCTCCGTCGCCCTCGCACGGGTCGCCCCCGGGGGAGAGATCGTCTCGGCGAATGCCGCCTACCGATCGCTGTACTCCCTCGACACCCAGGATCTGCGCTTCCCGGTCGGCGGCGCCGTCGAGTACACCGGCTACCGCGGTCGCGCCCTGGCCCCCTCCGAGACCGCGATCGCCCGCGCCGGTCGCGGCGAGACCGTCTCGGGCGAGCGGCTGTGGCTCTTCGACCGCACCGGCACCTGGCGCGCCCTCGGGCTCTCGATCCGCCCCGCCGGCGCCAACTCCCTGGGAGAGGAGACCTTCGTCGTCGAGCTGGAAGACCTCACAGCGGTCGCCGACGCGCAGCGCGAGCGCCCCCACGTCACCCGGGTCGTCGCCCACGAGCTGCGCAACCCGCTGACCGCGATCCTCGGGCACGCCGACCTTCTTCTCGAAGGCGACCCGCTGACCCCCGCGCAGCGCGACCACGTCGACGTCATCGAGTCCGCGAGCGAGCGCATGCTCACCCTCATCCAAGGCCTGCTGGCGCAGTCGACGGATGCCGACGACCCCCGCGCCCGCTTCGACGTCGCCCAGCTGGTCACCGCATCGATCGAGGCGTTCGAGCCGGCGGCATCCGCCTCCGCCCTGACGATCGATGCCGTCGTGGCGGGCCCGATCGAGGTCGACGGCGACGAGTTCCGCCTGCGGCAGGTCATCGACAACATCATCAGCAATGCGATCAAGTACAGCGACCGCGGAACGCTCCGCGTCGTGGCCGCCGTCGACGAGGACGGCTGGGGCGCCGTGACCGTCGCCGACGAAGGCATCGGCATGTCGCCCGACGACGTCGAACGGGTGTTCACCCCGTACTTCCGTGCGCAGGCCGCGCAGGAAGGCGGCGTGCCGGGCACCGGGCTCGGCATGGGCATCGCGCGCGAGATCGTCGAAAGCCACGGGGGTAGCATCACGGTGGAGAGCGCACTCGGACACGGGACGACCGTCACGGTCCGTCTGCCCGCCGCAGGCCGCGAAGAGGGGGACGAGCGATGACGCACATCGATGTGACGATCGTCCTCGTCGCGATCGCCACCACCTGCACGATCATGATGATCGGCCTCGGCTTCCTGCCGTTCCCCGGGCGCGCGGCATCCATCTGGTCGGCGGGCTTCGCGCTGGCGATGCTCAGCTGCTACCTGCTCGTCGCGGCCGACCAGATCGGTTCCGAGCCGTTGCGGGGAGCGGCACACGGGCCGATCCTGTGCGCCGCCGCCTACACATGGGTCGGCCTGCGGGCGCGACGCGGGCGTGAGCCGATCATGCTGATCCCGACGATCGTCGTGTTCAGCGCCTTCACCATCGCCTTGGGACTCGCCGCGGAGACCCCTGCCTACGGTCCCCTCTTCCGCCTCGCCTTCTTCATGGCGGCCGTGACGGGAGGGTTGACCGCGTGGGAGCTGCTGAGGCTTCGCAAGGCCGAGAGGGAGATGGCACTGCCTCTGCTCGTCGTCTCGTTCGGCTTCGTGGGCCTGGCCGTCGTCGTCGCGGTCGACGGCGTGATGCGGCTCGCTCGGGGCGCGATCGGCCAGACCGAGTCCGATATGAGGGACCTCTACGACATCAACGAACTCGTCGCCCTGCTCTACTTCGTCTGCGCGCTCGTCACGCTGCTCTACCTCGTGCGCCGCGGCGCACCGAAGCCCGAGCACCAGCAGACGGTCGACTTCTTCAGCATCGCGCGCGACCGCCTCTCACGCGCGAAGAAGGCCGACGATCGTTGGTGGTCGCTGATCGATGTGCGCCTCGACGACCCGACCGAGCTCCTCGAGGCCTCGAGCGGCCGGGCCTTCCAGCGCATCTCCGCGCGCTTCGTGAGCGACATCCGCGACGTCATGCCGCCCGAGGCCGACGTCCATGTCGTGTCGCCGACGCAGGTCCTCGTCCTCCTGCCGCGCCCCGACACGGCCGTGCGGGGCTACCTGTCCCGACTGCTCGAGCAGATCGGCACGCTCACCGACCAGTCGTCCGTCCCCATCCGCCTCTCTGCGAGCATCGGGGTCGCAGCGGCACCGCTCGCCGACTACGACCTCGACAAGCTCTGCGCCGCGGCGGCCGACGCCGCCGCGCACGCGCAGGTCTCGGGTGGCGACAGGTGGGAGCGCGCGGTGTTCGCGCCCTGATCTCCGATCCCCGACACCTGTCCGTCACGGCGTCACCGTAGGATCATGCCGATGCCCGAGACTTTCCTCCCTCCCGCCGCCCGCACCGCCGGCCGCGTCGTCGTCTGGGTCCTCGGGCTCGCGGTCCTGCTACTCGTCTTCGCGATCGGCTGGCTCGGGGTGCGCGGCTACCTCGCCTACTGGCACCTCTCGGCCGCGCAGCAGAAGGCGCCCGCGATCGCCAAGGACATCGACAACCTGAGCGCCGCGCAAGCCGCACTCGACGACCTCGCCGAAGACACGTCGAACGCCCGGTCGCTGACGTCCGACCCCATCTGGCAGGGAGCCGAAGGAGTGCCGTGGATCGGGCCGCAGCTGGCCGCCGTCGCCGATGTCGCTGAGGCGGTGGACGACGTCGTGGACGGCACGGCCCGTCCGATCGCCTCGGTGGCCGGTGGCTTCGGTATGACAGCGTTCGTCCCCGTCGACGGACGCATCGACACGTCCGTCTTCTCGGCGCTCGCCGACCCCGCAGCGAAGGCGGCGAAGGTGGCGGCATCCGCTCGCGACGACGTCGCGTCGATCGACCGCACTCCCCTCGTCACCCCCATCGCGGATGCCGTCGACAAGCTCGGCGGGCTGCTGTCAGAGGTCGCCTCGGGGACCGACGCCCTCGCGCGCGCCAGCGCCCTGCTGCCGTCGATGCTCGGCGCGGACGGCCCGCGCACCCACCTGCTGCTCGTGCAGAACAACTCCGAATGGCGGACGCTCGGCGGGATCGTCGGGTCGATGACCCCCATTGTCGCGAAGGACGGAGCGCTCGCCCTGGGCGAGCAGATCCAGGCCCGCGGCATCCCGTCCTACCCGGACTCCGTGCTCGATCTCGGCGACTACCGCACGATCTACAACGCCAAGCCCGGCCGCTTCCTGCAGAACATCACGCAGGTGCCCGACTTCCGCCTGACGTCCCAGCTCGCGACGGAATTCGCGAAACGCAACGGGGTGACGGCCGACGGCGTCATGTCCATCGACCCCGTGGCGCTGTCGTACCTGCTGAAGGCCACGGGACCGGTGACCCTCCCGACGGGCGACGTGCTCACGAGTGAGAACGCCGCGGGTTTCCTCCTCAACGAGGTGTACATCCGCTACCCGGATGCCGACCAGCAGGACCTGGTGTTCTCGGCCGCCGCCGGCGCCGTCTTCACCGCCCTCACGAAGGGCGATGTGAACCCCGGCGCCCTCATCACCGCGCTCGGCCGCGCGGGTTCCGAGCACCGCCTCTACCTGTGGAGCGCGAAGAAAGCGGACGAGACGGTCCTCGCCGGCACGACGCTGGCGGGCGAGCCGGTGCAGAGCACCGCCGACACGGCGCGCATGGGCGTCTACTTCAACGACGGCACGGGCTCGAAGATGGACTACTACGTGACACCCGACGTGCAGCTGAGCTGGTCGGGCTGCGGCACCGGCGCGACTCCGCGGACGCTCTCGCTGCAGGTCACCCTGACCAACACCGTTCCCGCTGACGCGGCGACATCGCTGCCCGAGTACATCACCGGCAGCGGCGTCTACGGAGTTCCCGAGGGCATCGCCCGCGTCGTCGGCGAGGTCTACCTGCCCGCGGGATTCGCGATCGGACCCTCCACCACCTCGACGGGCGCCGGCTTCGGCGGGGGCATGATCGACGGCCGCCAGGTGCTCTCGTACTCGTTCGACCTGAAGCCGGGTGAGACCGAGTCGGTGAGCATCGACCTCGTCGCCGACACCGACATCCGAGATGCTGAGGCGTGGGTCACGCCGACGGCTGACGCGTCGCGGTCGCCGATCGTCGACGCGTCGTGCGAGCCGGCCGGGTCGGACCTCACCCTCCGCTGAGCCGGGAGTTGCGCAAACGTCATCGGGCAGAAACCCCAGGTCGGAACGCCTCAGTTACACTCGGGTGAGTACCCGGCCCGAAAGCAGCACCCCATGCGCCGTTCCCCCCGCGCCCTTCTGACCGTCCTCTTCATCGTCACGATGGCTTTCGGCGCGCCCGCCGTCGCGAATGCGTCGACCATCTACCCGCCGGTCGACGCCTGTTCGTCGGATGCCGCCGGTGCCGGCGCGGGCGACACCATCACCTTCGAGTGCGACTCGACCACCTTCGGCGCCAACGAGACCGTCACCGTCACCGTGACCGGTGAGAACGGCGCCGCGGCGACCTTCGCACTCGTCCGCACCGCCGTCTCGACGGCGAGCGCGCAATTCACCTCCGACGCGTCGGGGGCTCTGCCCGCGATCCGCATCACCCTGCCCTCCGATGCGCGCGGCGTCTACAACATCGCCGCCGTCTCGGCGACCTCCGCCGGCGGCACCTCGAGCGCCGTCATCGACACGAGCGACAGCAGCGACCCGCTCGTGCGCGCCGGGTTCGACGGCAACCAGCTCATGGGCCTGTGGATCGGAGCCGGCGCGCTCATCGCCGCCGGAGCCGTCGTGCTCATCGCGGCGGCCGTCCGCCGTCACCGCAGCCGCACCGACGACTGAGTCAGGCCGCGTTCGGCTTCTTCGGCTGCATCGGCTTCGCCGTCACGAGGATCGGAAGGTGGTCGCTCGCGCCCTGCGGGAGCGTCCGCACCTGCTCGATCTCGAAACCGCTCGAGGTCGCGAAGTCGTAGTACCCCTTGAAGAACTTGTAGCGCGTGTAGGTGCGCGCGTCGCTGAGGCTCAACTCGTAGCCGCTCTCACGGATCACCTGGCTCAGGTTCTCCTTGAACACGGGGTAGTTGAAATCCCCGACCATGAGGATCGGCGCGCCCTTGCCGAGCGTCGACAGCTCCTTCAGCGCCGCGCGGATCTGATGCCGGCGCAGCGAGTTCAGCGCCGTCAGCGGAGCCGCGTGGAACGACGAGACGATGAAGTCGGTGCCGGAATCGATGTCGTGCAGGTTGAGCCCCAGCATCCGCTCGTCCGCCGGCTTCAAGACGATGTCGTGCAGCGACTTCTTCAGCGAGAAGGTCTTGCTCGCACCCGCGCGGAAGCCGTTCTCGCGGTAGTAGATCGCCAAGCCCAGTCGATTCGACCTCGTGGCGTCGGCGAGGACGAGACCGCCGATGCGCTCGGGCATGTCGGTCGTGTCCACCTCCTGCAGGCACAGCACGTCGACGTCGTAGCGGCCCACCAGCTCGGTGAGTTCGCCCGCGGCGGCGTGCTTGCGCAGGTTGTAAGAGACGACGGTGATCATCGATGTTCAGCCTATGACTAGAGTTCAAGAGTGGCTCCCAGGAAGCTGCGGATGCCGCCGGCCCGCGTACTCGTCCCCGTGGCGATCATCGTGGTCCTCGTCTTGGTTCTGGTGCTCATCGGAGTGATCGGAGGCGCGGTGACCCGCGGCATCCACGCCCTCACCGCTCAACCTCCCCACCTGGGGACGACCGTCATCGCGCCGTCGCAGGCGAAAGCCGCCGCGGCCGCGCGCGACCTCGCCGGTGACGAGAAGGATGCCGCCGACTACCTGGCCGCGCAGCCCACCGCCTACTGGCTGACCCCCGAGCAGGACCCGATCGGCACCGCCGGCGGCACCGTGCTCGACCTCATCTCGCAGGCACGCGACCAGGGTCGCTCCGTCGCCCTGGTGGTCTACGGCCTGCCCGGCCGTGACTGCGGCAACCACTCCGCCGGCGGACTGTCGGAACAGGACTACCCGGTGTGGCTGCGGGAGATCGGCGCGGCGCTCGACACGGCTCCCGAGGTGCAGAAGATCGTTGTGCTCGAACCTGACAGCATCGCCCTTGCGGAGGAGTGCGGCAACATTGCCGAACGCGCCCGCCAGCTGAGCATTGCTGTCGACGAGATCACCTCGGCGGGCACCTGGATCTACATCGACGGCGGGCACAGCAACTGGCTTCCGCCGCAGGAGATGGCCGACCTGATCCGCCAGACAGGCGTGATCGACCGGGTGCGCGGGTTCGCGACGAACGTGTCGAACTATCAGGCATCCGCTGACGAATTCGCCTACGCCGGATCGCTGTCGGCCCTCCTCGGCGGCGCGCACGCGATCGTCGACACCTCGCGCAACGGCGAGGCGACGTCGGACGGCGAATGGTGCAACCCGCCGGGCCAGCGGGTCGGCGAACCGGGCGGCACGTTCCATGACGGCGTGGTCGACACGAACCTCTGGATCAAGCCGGCCGGCGAGAGCGACGGCGAGTGCAACGGCGGGCCCGCCGCCGGCGTGTACTGGCCGCAGGCGGGCGTCGAGCTGACCGACGCCGTGCGGTGAGTCCCGAACGCGGGTCCGCGCCCTGTGTAGCATGAGGACCGACTTTCACACCGGGACGGGGGGCAGAGAACGATGAGCGATTCGATGTCTATGCATAAGACAGCGGTCATCGTCGAGGACGACCCCGACATCCGACACCTCATCGTGGAGGTGCTCGAAGCCGCCGGTTTCTCGACCGTCTCGGTCGGCAACGGCATCGACGGCGTGCGCGCCGTGCTGTCGTATCAGCCGCTCATCACGACGCTCGACGTGAACATGCCCGGCATCGACGGGTTCGAGGCGGCCCGCCGCATCCGTGCGCAAAGCGACACCTACATCATCATGATCACCGGCCTCGAAGAAGAGGCCGACGTCGTCCTCGGTCTCGGCGCCGGCGCCGACGAGTACGTCGTGAAGCCCTTCCGTCCTCGCGAGCTGCGCGCCCGCGTCGAGTCGCTGCTGCGACGCCCCCGTGCGACCGGCTCGTCGGCTGCCGCCGCTCCCCGACAGGATGCCGCCGGCCCCTCCTTCCCCGGAGCACGCCCCGCCGCGCAGCCGCAGTTCGACGCCGCCCCGACCTCGCCCGTCTTCGACGAGCGCATCATGACGCCCGTCTACACCGACCCGCAGCAGCCCCAGCCGGGTGCCGCCGTCGTCGTCCCGCAGACGAACGGCCCCCAGTACGGTGCGCCCCCGTACGGCGCCCCGCAGCAGGGGATGCCGCCGCAGGGCATGCCGCCGCAGGGCGGTCACCCGGGCACCGCGGTGGCCCCGGCATCCGCCACCCCTCCTGTGGGAGGGCCGGGATGGACCGTGCACCGCGACCTGGCCGTCCACGCCGAGCATCGCATGGTCCTCGTCGCCGGCCGGGAGCTCACCCTCACGCGCACCGAGTTCGACCTGCTGTCGACCCTCATGGAATCCAAGCGTCGCGTCCGCAGCAAGGCCGACCTGACCCTCGTGCTGCGCGGGGAGTCCTACGTCACGAGCTACTTCGTCGGCGAGGCCGACAAGCGCGCGATCGAGGCGCACATGACCAACCTGCGCCGCAAGCTCGGCGACAACCCGAACAACCCCCGCTACATCGAGACCGTCCGCGGGGTCGGCTACCGCCTCACCTCCGAAACCGTCGCCAGCGCCTGACCCGGACGCGCGTGGGTGCGCGTAGGCGGATGCAATAGATCCGGCACGACACCCGGCATCCTCAGGCCCATCCCCGGCGTGTCGCCGCCGATCCCTTGCATCCTCGAACACCCGGCGCGCGCGAGACCGCGCACCTCACCGCCGGCGCACCGCGCGGCGCGTGCGCGGATGCAAGAGATCCCGCCCGACACCCCGCATCCGCGGGCCCACCCCCGGCGTGTCGCCGCAGATCCCTTGCATCCGTGAACACCCCGGCGCGAGCCTCTGGGCCACGCGCCGGGTCACCACCCGCCGGGCGGGCGGATGCCGCGAGCGCGACGGCTCCACTCAAGCCCCTGCGCGCTGTTCGCGGATGCAATGGATGCCGGGCGACACCCGGCATCCCCGCCTCAGTCACCGGCGTGCCGCGGCGAAACCATTGCATCCGCGCACACCCGCAGGCGAGGGGTCAGACCTTGAAGCCCTGGTGACGCTGGAACAGCTTGATCGCCATGGTGAGGGTCTGCAGGACGGTGACGACACCGACGATCGGCCAGCCGACCCACAGGATCGCTGACTGCGTCACCGGGTCGAGCAGGTTCCAGATGACGGCGATCGCGATCGCGACGATGCCGAAGATGATGAACGGCGTCCAGTGGCCGAAGCTCACGCCGCCCTTCTCGGCTCGCGCCTGCAGGGCCCAGTTGTCGACCTTCTTCTTCGAGAGGAAGCGGGTCCACGATCGGATGAAGTGGCTGATGCGGATCCACATGAAGATCTCGGCCGGGAACAGCAGCACCGCGAACGCGATGTCGCGTCCGTTGGCCTTCTGCATCGACCGGGCCATGCGGAAGTTCAGCCCTGCGGCCACGAGGGGCGGGAGCAACCACCACGGCGAGAAGACGAAGGCGTTGATCGACAACGACGCGATGAGCAGCGTGATGAACGCGACGCGCACGAAGAAGTTCGTCAGCATCGAGAACTGCTCGAACCAGCGCAGGCGCAGGTTCGGGTGGAAGGGCTGACCCTTCGTGTCACCGCGCTGGCCGGGCCACATGAGCTCGATCGCGCCGTAGGTCCACTTGACCTGCTGGGCGTCGTAGCCCTTGAGCGTGGTCATGCCGCCGACATCCGCCCGGGCGAACGGGCTGATCTTCGTGAGGTAGCCGGCCGACTTGATCTGCAGCGAGAGCAGCGAGTCCTCGACCTCGGAGTCCTTCACCCACGGGGAGTTCTGGTGGTTCTCCTTCATGATGTCGCGGAGCGCGGTGGTCGAGAAGATCGAGAACTGTCCGCCGAGCACGGCCATGTTGCGACCGCGCAGCAGGTTCTGCATGTTGAAGGCGGCGAACTGCGTGCGCTGACCGGCGATCAGCCACTTGGCGATGAATCCCTTGATGGGCCGGTCGTCGATCGTGTAGATCGCGGAGATCCCGCCGATGCGGGAGTCGGCCACGGCCTCGTTCTCGAGGTACTCGACGGCGCGGCGGTCGGCGGTCGTGTCGCCGTCGACACCGAGCAGGTAGTCGTAGCCCTCGACGAGCGCGTAGCCGTAGTTGAGCGCGCCGACCTTCTTGTCGGGGTTCTTGCCGATGTCGTGGACGAACACCTCGGTGAACTGCAGTCCGAGCTCGGTCTCGACCTCGTGCGGTCCCGAGAACTCGGACGCGATCTTCACGGTGTCGTCCGAGGTGTTGTTGACGACGATGTGGATGACGTCGGGCACGCGGCTCTGCTCGAGGAGGGAGCGGATGACGTCGGCGATCGACTCGGCCTCGTTGTAGGCCGGGACGATGCATCCGATCGTCGAGCGGTGAACCGAGGAGTTCTCGAGCACGGAGGAGAAGTCGTCGGCGAACTCGTCGACGGGGACGATCTCGCCCGGACCGCTCGGAGCACCCCCGAAGCCGGCGTGCTCGGGAGCAGCCTGCCACGAGCCCTGCGCCGCGGCATCCTGCCACGCTCCCGCAGGCTGCTGCCACTGCTGCTCAGCCGGCTGCGGCCACTGCTGAGCCGGCTGCCACTGCTGGACGGCGGGCTGCTGCTGCGCGGCGGGCTGCTGCGGCGCTGCGGGCTGCTGCTGCCCCTGTGCGGCGGGCCACGCCTGCTGCTGCCACGGGGACCCCTCCGGAGCGTTCTGACCGGGCCACGCGCCGACAGGCGGCTGCGCGGGCTGCCAGCCCTGAGGGCCGGGGATGTACGGACTGGTCACGTCGGTTCCTCGAACTGGATTCACGGAGTGGTGGGACCGCCGGTGCCGCCGGTCGAAGTCCAACCGTCGGTACCCGTGGTTCCCTGAGTGGTGTCGTTCGACGACGTTCCGTCGGACGATCCCCCCGTGGATCCGTCGGTTCCTGTCTCACGAGGATAGATCGCAATGGGGATGACCGGGTAGACCGTCTGCTGCGCGAACGACTTGTCGTCGTTGGCGGTGCCCTCGACCCAGATGTCGAGCGCGAACTGCAGCGTGATCCCGTAGGTGTCCTGCGGCAGCTGGTTGATCGTCGTCTGGGGGACGAGCAGACCGCCCTGGTAGCTGTTGATGAGCAGGCCGCGCGCGGAGCGGAGCGTGTCGGTCGGCACGAGCGTGCGAGGGTCCGCACTGAACTGGAACGGCGAGCTCACCTGATTGGACGTCTGCGCCGTCTGCGAGCTGATCGTGACGTTCGACAGGAAGACGCGACGCTTCTGCTTGAGGACGGCCTTCTCATCGACCCGGGTGTCCTTGACGTTGACGGCGAAGCCGAACGTCTTCGGGTTGTCGGGATGCCACTCCTGGGTGCGCTTGGAATCGACGGCCCAGAAATCGAGGACGATCTGCAGGCCGTCCGCGACCTCGTACGTCATCTGCACCGAGCCGTCGTAGCTGAACTGCGAGTCGAACGGCATGTCGGTCGTTCCGACCGCGGGCGTCGCGTTCGGTGCGGGCGTGGCCGCCGCATCACCGCTGGAACCCGAGACGGAGTTGAACGCCTCGACGATCTGAGCGCAGCCCGAGAGCGAGGCCGCTACCGCAGCAGCCAGCACGACGACGGCCAGCCGGCGGCGGGCGTGGGGACGGATGGGCATGCGCGAACCTCGTTCGAGTGAAGGGATGGAGGGCACCGGCGGCGGGGTTCGGGTCACCGCCGCCAGTGCCACGTCTTCACCGTACGGGCGCGGCAGCCCGCGGACAGCGGACTTCGCGAAGCCTCGCGGCGGCCTTTACCTGATCTTGAGGTTCTTGAGGTTGCGGGGCCGGGCTGGCCCCGGCATCCGCCGGCTCAGCCGTCGGTTCCGGATGCCGCCTGTGCTGCGATCGCGACCGTCACCGTGTCGGTGGCCGTCTGCTTGGCGTACTCGTCGGACTTCGGCTTGGTCTGCACGAGGAAGTCGAACGTGAACTGCAGGGTCACGTAGGTCGCACTCTCGGGGACCTGACCGACGTTGAACGTCTGCGAATAGCTGTAGGGCTTGAGCACCAGGTAGCCGTTCTTGACGGTCGCCTCGTCGGTCTGCGGGTCGAGCGCCGGGAACGTCTCCGTGGCGTTGGCGGGGACGGCGAGCATGGTCGCCTTCTGCAGGTAGACCTTCTGGCCGTCGTTCGGCGTGATGGTCGTCACGAGAGACAGACTGACCGGCTTGACGGCGTTCGGCGTCCACCGGTCCATCCGCAGATCGGACCAGTAGTTGACGGCTGCCTTCACGGCGCCGGCCGTGAGGTCGCGTTGCGTCGAGCCGCTCGAGAGGTCGTTCTCGACGGGCGGGGCGACGACGACGGGAGCCGAGGACGACGGCGCGGGCGCGGACGGGGTCGGGCTCTGCAGGGCCCAGGGCGACGGTCCGCAGCCGGACAGGGCGACGGCGGCACCGACGATCGCGGTGGCTGCGGCCAGACGCATGGTTCTCATCCGCATCATGACCCCTCCCCGCGGTCCCGTCAGTCTATGCGCGCATCGCCGGATTCACCGCCGCGGGGGATGTGACGAAGTGAGGCACTGTTTACCAGACCGAAACCCGATTACCTTGCTGATTCTGAGTGGTTCCTGGATACTGGCTATGTCCAACCAACGAGGGGCGGTCGGTTGGATTTTTTCTTGCCGTCCGAGCCTCGAACTCTCGACGACCGAAAGCAGTCACCATGAAGAACAAGATCAGCAAGGCATCGGCGGCTCTCGCCATCGCCGTCGCGGCGGTCTTCGCGGCACCGGCCGTCGCGAGCGCCTACACTTCCGACCCCGTGGTCGTCTCCGCGCCCGGCGCCCTGGTTCCGGGCACTCCTGGCACGGTGTCGTTCACGGACTTCGCCGCCAACGAGGATGTGACGTTCACCCTCCGGGGCGAGAACGCCTCCGGCGGCTCGCTCGCCTTCGTCGCCTTCGTCGTGGACTCGACGTCCGTCACGAAGGCGGCCGATGCGGAAGGCAACGCCTCGGTCGAGGTCACCCTCCCCTCCAACGCAAGCGGCTCCTACGAACTGACCGGAACCGGTCAGGAGAGTGGAACCGTTGCGTCGACGACCATCTCCGTCGCGGCGACCGGTAGCGGTGCAGGTGGCGAAGGCGGTGGCGGTGTCCTCCAGAACACCGGCTTCGACGGTGACGCTCTCCTCGGCCTCTGGGTCGGCGGCGGCGTGCTCGTCCTCGCCGGCGCGAGCATCGCGGTCGCCACGTCGGTGCGCCGCGCTCGTCGGGCATAAGGCTCTCGCGAACCAACGCAAAAGGAACTCCCCCCGGGTCACGGCCCGAGGGGAGTTCCTTTTTGCCCAAGAGGCGACGATCACGCGTCAGGCGATCCGAGCTCTCGACGCGCCCGCGTCTGCTCGGCCCGCGCAGCGAGCAGATCGTGCGACGGATACCCGACCTCCGTCAGGGTCAGCCCGCGCGCGGCGAGCACCTTGACCTCGTTCGTGCGCTCGAGTTCGTCGCGGATCTCCGCGACCCGGCCGATCTCGATCCGCCCCTCGCCGACGGCGACGCAGGCCCCCACGAGCGCGCGCACCATGCTGTGGCAGAACGCGTCGGCTTTCACCGAGGCGATCAGGATGCCTGATGCGTCGCGGTGCCACCCGTACTCGAGGAGCGTCCGGATCGTCGTGGCCTCCTCGCGCGGCTTGCAGTAGGCGGCGAAGTCGTGGAGTCCGCGGAGGCTGCGGGCCGCGGCATCCATCGCGTCGACGTCGAGCTCGGCCGCGACCCACGTCGTGCGGCCCCGTTCGAGCGGATCGTAGCCCGTGACGCGGTCGGCGACGCGGTAGGCGTATCGGCGCCAGACGGCGGAGAACCGCGCGTCGAACCCCTCGGGCGCGACATCGACGCGGTGGACCGCGACGTCGGGGTACGGCCCCAGCACGCCGTTGATGCGGCCCGCCAGGGCGGCCGGCTCGGGACGCCGTCCCGACAGCAGCCGTCGCTCCTGCCCCTCGGTGAGGTCGAGATGGGCGACCTGCGCCGACGCGTGCACCCCGGCATCCGTTCGTCCTGCGACGACCAGGCGGGGATCGCCGCCGAGGATGCGCGCGATCGCGGCCTCGAGGGTGCCCTGCACGGTGCGGAGGTTCGGCTGGCGCGCCCAACCCCGGAAGTCGGTGCCGTCGTAGGCGAGGTCGATCCGCAGGCGCACGCTGCCAGCCTATCCGCGGCCGTCAGAGCTCCGCGTCGACCTCGGCCCGCGTGGGCGGGTTCGCGCCCTCGCGCGACACCGTGATGCCCGCCGTGAGGGCGGCGCGGCGGAGCGCCAGGTCGAGTGCTGCGGGGTCTCCGGCCAGCAGGTCCGGGTCGTCGACGAGGCTCGTGATGAGGCTCGCCATGAACGCGTCCCCGGCCCCGATCGTGTCGGCCACCTCGACCGCCATCGGAGGGACCTTCGACGACCCCGACGGACCGAGGGCGAGGGCCCCCGCCCCGCCGCGGGTCATCACGACGACGCCCGGGCCGAGAGCCGCGATCGTCTGCAGCACCCGGTCGGCGGGCATGCCGGGGTAGAGCGCCTCGGCATCCTCGTCGCTGAGCTTCACGAGGCTCGCGGCCGCGAACGCGCGCTCGGCGATCGGCCGCGGGTCGTCGCCCACGAGCGCGGGGCGGACGTTCGGGTCGACCGTCACGATCCTGCCGTCACGTCGCGCGGCCTCGAGGGTCGCGAGCGCGACCTCTCCCCCGGGCTGGAGGAACAGCGCGATCGACCCCGCATGTACGACGGATGCCGCCTCTGCCGCCGCCTCAGCCGCCTCGGCATCGAGGGCCCAGACGATGTCGAACTCGTACTCCGCCGACCCGTCAGGGCGCAGTCGCGCCTTCGCGGTGGAGGTCGGGGCATCCGTCCACGACGCCTCTTCGATCGCCGCGCCCGACGCCGTCACCTGCGCGGCGATGCGGCGGCCGCGGTCGTCGCGCCCGAGGCGCGTCAGGAGGCTCGCGGCCACCCCCTGTCGCGCGATGCCGACGGCGACGTTGGCGGGGCTGCCGCCGACGAACTCGACGTCGCCGCCGTCGCGCTCGACGATGTCGATCAGGGCCTCGCCGATGACGAGGACGGAGGTCGCGTGGGTCATGCCCTCACTTTCGCACGTCCCCCGCCGCCGCGCGTCACCGGACGACGGCGGTCACCGTCGGAAGGTGCGAGAGCAGCTCCTGGCTGATCGAACCGAGCAGGAAGCGAGCGAAAGCGCCCCGACCGTGAGTGCCGACGACGACCATGCGCGCATCCGCCGCGATACCGGCGAGCACGTGGGACGGGTGTCCCCGCTCCACCCGGCGGATGATGCGCAGGTCCGGGTAGCGCGCCGAGAGCCCCGCGAGCGACAACGCCAGGACCTCCTCGGTCGTGGACTGCATGTTCGCGAGGTAGAGGTCGGGGTAGACCTCCATCGCGTTCCGCGGTGTGTGCACCGGAGTCCAGACGCTGACCGTGATGAGGGGCTCGCCGAGACGGTCGGCCTCGGATGCCGCGAACTCGATCGCGTGCTCCGACACGTCCGACCCGTCGACGCCGACCACCACGCCCATCCCCTCGCCGAGGTCCCGGTCGGGGATCACGACGACGGGGCACGCCGCGCCGGCTGCGATCCGGATGCCATGGACCCCGCGCGCCGGGCCGGTGCCGGGGCCGCGGTAGTCGCTGCCGATCACGAGCATCGCCGCTCCCGACGACGCCTCGACGAGCTTCGTGACGGGGTTGCCGGACTCCACCCGCGTGGACACCGGGACACCGGCATCCGTCACCCGCCGCGCCTCTGCATCGAGCAGCTGCTGCGTCGCGGTCTGCGCCGCCCCGAGGACCTCCGCCTCGCCGATGGCGCCAATGGCTCCCCCGACGACCGCGAGGAGCTCGATGGACTGCCGTCGCCGCGCCGCCCGTTCGATCGCCCAGTCCACTGCCCGACGCGACACCGCCGCGCCCGTGACTCCGACGATGATGTTCCCCGCCATGATGGCCGTCCCTTCCTGGGAACGAGGCGCCAGCCGGATCGCGGTGACGTCTGCGGCGCTCGTCCGTGTCTCGGTGCTGCCAACCTATCCGCGAAGGCGCCGCGCCGGAAGAGACTCTCGGTCCTCAGCGTGGCTCTTTAGACTGGATGCCGCCCTTCGCCCCCGGCCCGTGATCGCCCTCCCCCGATGTCTGCCCCCGACATGAACCGAACCCCTTCCGCGCGCCTGTCAGGACTCGACGGACTCCGCGCCGTCGCCGTCCTGCTCGTCGTCGTCTACCACCTCTTCCCCGCGCTCCCGGCGGGGTTCCTCGGCGTCGACGTCTTCTTCGTGATCTCCGGATTCCTCATCACCACCCTCCTCGTCCGCGAGCACGAGGAGCACGGCCGGCTCCGCCTGTGGGACTTCTGGCGCCGCCGGGCTCGGCGCCTGCTCCCCGCGATCGGGGTCATGGTCCTCGTCTGCGCCTCCCTCGCCTGGATGGTCGGCGGCGACGTCCTCGTCGGGCTCGGCGGACAGCTCGCGGGTGCAGCGACCTTCGCCTACAACTGGGTCGCGGTGGCTGCCGGGTCCTCCTACTTCGGCGGCGGATTCGATGCCTCCACCCCCGAACTGCTGCGGAACCTCTGGTCCCTCGCCGTGGAGGAGCAGTTCTACCTGCTCTGGCCGCTCGTCCTGCCGTTCGTCCTGCTGCTGCGGCGGGGCCGGGTCGCGATCGCGATCGCTCTGGCCGCGGCATCCGCTCTGACAGCCGTCGCCCTTGCGAGCAGCGACGCCACGCGGGTCTACTACGGCACCGACACGCACGCCTTCGGGCTGCTCCTCGGCGTGGCCCTCGCGTTCCTGCGCCCCTCCGAGCGCTCCCGCGGCGTCCCCGGCGTCGTGGGCGGGGCGGCAGTCGTCGGGGTCGTCGGGCTCGCCTTCGTGACGCCCGGAACGGGCGTGGAGACATTCCCCGGGCTTCTCGTGGCGGCATCCGTTCTGACGGCAGTGGCCATCGCGGCGGCGGTGCGTTCCGCCTCGACGCTGGGGCGACTGCTCGACACCCCGCCGCTGCGGTGGATCGGGGAGCGCTCGTTCGGGATCTATCTGTGGCACTGGCCGCTCGTCGTCCTCCTCACCGTCGCGACGACCCGTACCTCCCCCGACGTCGCGGTGCCGGTCGAGGTCGCACTCCTTACCCTCGCCCTGACGGTGCTCGCGGCCGAGGTGTCGTACCGCTTCGTCGAGCAGCCCGTCCGTCGCCTCGGCTTGCGAGCCGCGCTGCGGTCGCTGACCCGAGCGTTCCGCGGCGGACCGATCCGGCGCCTCGCCGCGACCACCGCGGTCGCTGCAGGCCTGCTCGTGGCGGCGGGGACGACCGCCGCCGTCGCCGACGCTCCGCCCATGGCCTCGAGCGAGGTGGTCGTGCAAGACGGTCAGGCGGCGCTCGACGCGGACTCCGCGGGCCCGCAGCACGCGACCCTCCCCGGCGCCGCGATCCTGACCGACGATCCGATGCTCCGCCCCGAATGCCCCTCGGCGCACCTCGCCGACGACGACGGATTCTGCGTCGCCCCCGACGGCCGCCCCGCTCCCCCGGCGCCCGCCCGCGTCGCCGGAACCCGCGTCACCGCCGTCGGCGACTCCGTCATGCTCGCCTCTGCCCGAGGACTGATCGAGCAGATGCCGGGTGTCGCCATCGACGCCAAGGTCTCACGGTCGATGAGCGCCGGCGTCGCCATCGTCGACCGTCTCGCCGCCCGTGGCGAGTTGCGCGACTTCGTCGTCGTGGGACTCGGCACCAACGGGCCGGTCGACCCCGATGACCTGGCGCGGCTGAAGAAGGATGTCGGCGCCGACCGCACGCTCGTCCTCGTCACGGCGCATGCGCCGCGGGACTGGATCCCCGGCGTCAACGACGAGCTGCGGGACTTCGCCGCCCGGACGCCGGGCGTCGCCGTCGCCGACTGGTCGGGCGCGATCAGCGGCCACGAAGACCTGCTGGCGGGCGACGGCATCCACCCCGGCGCCACCGGAGGTGCGCGCTACGCCGCCGCGGTCGCCTCCACCATCGACGGTGTCGAGAACGGCCGCGCACAACTGCAGTACCGGCTCGAGCTCGCCCAGTGGGCCGTCGGCGACACCTTCCACCGCGCGCGCTGACCGCACCCGCGCTGGCGCCGCAGCCACGGCATCCGCTCGCCCTGCCATGACACGTGCACGGCGCAGGGTACGAGAAAGGGCCCGCCCCGAAACGGGGGCGGGCCCTCGGATTCCCTCCGAAGAGGGAGCCTTACTTGGCCTCGTCGGCCTTCTCGTCCTCAGACGCGACGGCGTCCTCGGCGGTGGCTTCGGCAGCAGCGCCCTCCTCGGGCGACTCGGCACCGGCAGCGGCGTCCTCAGCGGGCGTCTCGACCTCGGTCTCCTCGACCGCGGGCTCCTCGGCAGCAGCCGGAGCGGCAGCGGCCGGAGCAGCCTTCTTGGTGGACTTCGCCTTCGGGGTGACGGGCTCGAGGACGAGCTCGATCACGGCCATGGGGGCGTTGTCACCCTTGCGGTTGCCGACCTTCGTGATACGGGTGTAGCCACCCTCACGCTCGGCCACCAGCGGGGCGATCTCGGCGAACAGCTCGTGCACGACGCTCTTGTCGCCGATGACCGCGAGGACGCGGCGGCGGGCGTGCAGGTCGCCGCGCTTGGCGAACGTCACGAGACGCTCGGCGAACGGACGCAGGCGCTTGGCCTTGGTCTCGGTCGTCGTGATCGACTTGTGCGTGAACAGCGAAGCGGCGAGGTTCGCCAGCATCAGACGCTCGTGTGCGGGGCCGCCTCCGAGGCGGGCACCCTTCGTGGGCTTGGGCATGTCAATTACTCCTGGGAATGAAAGTCAGTCAAAAGGACCCGGCGAACCGAGATCCGATCAGACGGTCTCGTCGTCGTAGCCGCCGTAGAAGTGCGAGCCGTCGAACCCGGGGACCGAGTCCTTCAGCGACAGACCGAGCGAGACAAGCTTGTCCTTGACCTCGTCGACCGACTTCTGACCGAAGTTGCGGATGTTCATGAGCTGCGTCTCCGAGAGGGCGACGAGCTCGGACACCGTGTTGATGCCTTCGCGCTTGAGGCAGTTGTACGACCGGACCGACAGGTCGAGGTCCTCGATCGGCATCGAGAGCTCGTTGGTCAGGACCTCGGCGACCGGCGCGGGGCCGATCTCGATGCCCTCGGCCTCGACGTTCAGCTCGCGGGCGAGACCGAACAGCTCGACCAGCGTGCGACCGGCCGATGCGACGGCGTCGCGGGGGCTGATCGACGACTTGGTCTCGACGTCCAGGACGAGCTTGTCGAAGTCGGTGCGCTCACCGGCACGGGTGGCGTCGACGCGGTAGCTGACCTTGAGGACGGGCGAGTAGATCGAGTCGATCGGGATCTGACCGGCCTCGGCGTACTCGTTGCGGTTCTGCGTGGCCGAGACGTAGCCGCGGCCACGCTCGATCGTCAGCTCGAGCTCGAACTTCGCCGAGTCGTTGAGCGTCGCGATGACCAGGTCGGGGTTGTGGACCTCGACACCCGCCGGAGCGGAGATGTCTGCGGCCGTGACCTCGCCGGCACCCGTCTTGCGCAGGTACGCCGTGATGGGCTCGTCGCGCTCGCTCGACACCACGAGCTGCTTGATGTTCAGGATGATCTCGGTGACATCTTCCTTCACACCCGGGACCGTGCTGAACTCGTGCAGCACGCCGTCGATGCGGATGCTGGTGACCGCGGCACCGGGGATCGACGACAGCAGGCTGCGACGCAGCGCGTTGCCGATCGTGTAGCCGAAGCCGGGCTCCAGGGGCTCGATGACGAATCGACTACGGAAGTCGCCGACCTTCTCCTCGGTCAGAGTGGGACGCTGTGCAATGAGCACTATGTGTTCCTTTCAATCACGTGACCGCTATATGACACGTGCAATTGGTGAAGTGTTGAGTTGTGTCCGGGATGCCGGGGCGCGACTCGCGTCGCCACCCCCGGCATCCGTCGAGGATCAGACGCGGCGGCGCTTCGGGGGACGGCAGCCGTTGTGGGCCTGGGGCGTGACGTCCTGGATCGAACCGACCTCGAGGCCGGCAGCGGTCAGCGAACGGATCGCGGTCTCGCGGCCCGAGCCGGGACCCTTGACGAAGACGTCGACCTTCTTGACGCCGTGCTCCTGCGCCTGACGCGCAGCGGACTCGGCGGCCATGCCGGCGGCGTACGGGGTCGACTTGCGCGAACCCTTGAAGCCGACGCCACCCGAGGAGGCCCAGCTGATGACCGCACCCGAGGGGTCGGTGATCGAAACGATCGTGTTGTTGAACGTCGACTTGATGTGGGCCTGGCCCAACGCGATGTTCTTCTTCTCCTTGCGGCGCGGCTTGCGCGCTGCGGACTTGGCCTGTGCCATGTGAGTGTTCTCCTAAACCTGTGGCGGCGGCGCTTTAGCGCGCCTTCTTCTTGCCGGCGACGGTGCGCTTGGGACCCTTGCGGGTACGCGCGTTGGTCTTCGTGCGCTGGCCGCGCACAGGCAGGCCGCGACGGTGGCGGATGCCCTCGTACGAGCCGATCTCGACCTTGCGGCGGATGTCAGCGGCGACCTCGCGGCGGAGGTCACCTTCCACCTTGTAGGTGCCTTCGATGTGGTCGCGGAGAGCGACCAGCTGCTCGTCGCTGAGGTCCTTGACGCGGATCGACTCGTCGATACCGGTCGAGGTGAGGATCTCGACGGAGCGGGTACGGCCGATGCCGTAGATGTAGGTGAGGGCGATCACCACGCGCTTGTCGCGCGGGATGTCAACGCCGGCAAGACGTGCCATGCGATGTCTCCTAGGAGTCGGTGGAGGTGTGGAGCAGGATCGGTGCCCGGGCCTCCGACCCGAGGTGTCCCCCGCTGAGCGGGTTCTGATCCTGCCGAGATGTATTCAGTTGTGAGCCTGCGGGCCGCGCGAGGCGCGGCATCCCATCAGCCCTGGCGCTGCTTGTGACGCGGGTTCGACTTGCAGATGACCATGACGCGGCCGTGGCGGCGGATGACCTTGCAGTGGTCGCAGATGGGCTTGACGGAGGGGTTGACCTTCATGATGTTCCTGATTCGCTGTCTTCGCCGACGCTCTGACGAGCGCGGCGTTACTTCTCGACCGGTCTAGCGGTAGCGGTAGACGATGCGGCCGCGGGTCAGGTCGTAGGGCGACAGCTCCACGACCACGCGGTCTTCGGGGATGATGCGGATGTAGTTCTGCCGCATCTTGCCGGAGATCGTGGCCAGGACCTTGTGACCGTTGCTGAGCTCGACGCGGAACATCGCGTTCGGCAAAGCCTCGGAGATCACGCCCTCGATCTCGATGACACCGTCTTTCTTGGCCATACGCTCGCTTACAGTTGGCAGACCGGTCGGTCTGCGGTGAGTGGGGATTGTGGTGACACGCCGAAACAGGCGCAACGCACCAAAGATTTAGTGTACGTGATATCGGACCACCCCGCCACTCGGGCGCGTCACGCGCCGGGGGCTACCGGTCAGCGCGACGTGAGGTTGGCGACGATGTCCTTCTGAGCGTCGTAGGTGACCGGCACGATCTGGTCGTTGACCAGGAGCGTCGGCGTGCCGGTGGCGCCTTCGGGGAGCTCCTGCGACTGCGCGAAGCTCTTGTACTCGTGGTCCTTGATCGCCTTCTCGAGCTTCGCGGTCATCTTCACGCCGGAGTCCTTGGCGAGCGAGATCAGCTCGTCGTCGGTCAGGCCCGGGGTCTGCTCCTTGGGCTGGTTGTCGTACAGAGCCCGGAAGAACGCGTAGGCGTTGCCCGGGTCGGCCTCGGCGACGGCGTACATGGCGGATGCCGCACGGCTCGAGTACTCGGTGCCCTGCGAGAGACGGTCGAGGATCGTGACGGGGTGGACCTCGAGGGTGATGCTGCCGTCGTCGACCAGGCCCGAGATGGTCTTACCCTCTGCCTCTTCGAACTGACCGCAGTAAGGGCACATGAAGTCGACGTACGTCGACACCTTGTCGGGCCCCTTGCCGAAGGTGATCGCACCGGTCTCCCGGTTGATGCCGCTGGCCGCGGGCACCGGACCCGGGTCGGTCGCGCGGGAGTTCAACACGGCGACGACGGCGACGAGGCCCACGAGGACGACCACCACCCCCACGCTGATCCAGATCGCGAACCAGTTGGTCTTGCGCGTGGCGGTGGCCATGAGCGTGTCCTCTCAGGAGATGGGGGTCGGGGTGACACCGAAAGCGGCGAGACCCGCGGCACCGCCGTCGGGTGCCGTCAGCACCCAGATGCCTCCATCGTGCACCGCGACGCTATGTTCCCAATGGGAGCCGTCCTCACCGTCGACGGTGCTGACGGTCCAGTCGTCGTCCTCGACCAGGGTCGCCTCGTCTCCGCCGACGATCATCGGCTCGATGGCGACGCACAGACCGGGCCGCACCTCGGGCCCGAGGTCTTCGACGCGGTAGTTGAAGACGGTCGGCCCCTCGTGCATCTTGCGGCCGATCCCGTGTCCGACGTAGTCGCGAAGGATGCCGTAGCCCTCCCCTGACGACTCGACGTAGGTCTGCACGGCGTCGCCGATCTCACCGACGCGTGACGCCGAGGCCAACGCGGCGATGCCGGCCCACAGCGACCCCTCGGTCACATCGGACAGTCGCTGCCGACGCGCGACGAGCTCAGGCCGCTCCGGATCCGGGACGACGATCGTGATGGCCGAGTCGCCGTTCCACCCCTCGAACTGCGCACCGCAGTCGATCGAGACGATGTCGCCCGGCTGCAGGACACGGTCGCCGGGGATGCCGTGGACGACCTCCTGGTTGACCGAGATGCAGGTCGTGTGGCGGTAGCCGCGGACGAGCTGGAAGTTCGACTCCGCACCGCGAGCGACGATCGTCGCCTCCGCGATCCCGTCGAGCTCGGCCGTCGTGACACCGGCTCGGACCGCCGGACGCACCGCATCCAGCGCAGCCGCCGTGATGAGGCCGGGGGCGACCATCGCGCGCAGCTGCGCGGGAGTCTTGTAGATGGAGCGGCGGAACACCATCAGGCGGTGATGCCGCGCGCTGCGAGGGCCGCCGCGATGCGCTCGGTGATCTCGTCGAGCGAGCCCACACCGTCGATCTCGTCGACGATGCCGCGCTCGCGGTAGACGTCGAGGATGGGTGCCGTCTCGGACTCGTAGATCGAGAGCCGCTTGGCGATCGACTCCTCGTTGTCGTCGGACCGATCCTGCTCGGCCGCGCGACGCGAGAGCCGCGCGATCGACTCGTCCCGGGGAACCGAGAGCTCGATGACCGCGGTGAGCGGCTCACCTCGCCCGTCGAGGAACGCATCCAGGTCGCCGACCTGGCCGAGGTTCCGCGGGTACCCATCGAGGAGGAAGCCCTCTGCGGCATCCTCCTGCTCCAGCCGGTCGCGGACGATCTCACTCGTCAGGTCATCCGGAACCAGGTCGCCGGCGTCGATCAGTGCCTTGACCTTCAGCCCGAGCTCGGTGCCGTCCTTGACGTTCGCGCGGAAGACGTCTCCGGTGGAGACGGTCGGGATGCCGAGCAGATCGGCGATCCGGGCCCCCTGCGTCCCCTTGCCCGAACCTTGCGGGCCGATGATCAGGAGGCGGGCGGGGGTCTGCGTCATCGGAGGAGTCCTTCGTAGTGGCGCTGCTGGAGCTGGGCGTCGATCTGCTTCACGGTCTCGAGACCGACGCCGACGATGATCAGGATCGAGGCGCCGCCGAACGGGAAGTTCTGGTTGGCGCCGACCGTGGCGAGGGCGAGAAGGGGAAGCAGGGCGATGAGGCCCAGGTAGATGGAACCCGGCAGGGTGATGCGGGTCAGGACGTAGTCGAGGTACTCGGCCGTGGGACGACCCGCACGGATGCCGGGGATGAACCCGCCGTACTTCTTCATGTTGTCGGCGACCTCGACGGGGTTGAACGTGATCGCGACGTAGAAGTAGGTGAACCCGATGATGAGGAGGAAGTACACCGCCATGTACAGCGGGTGGTCACCGTTGACGAAGTTCGCCTGGATCCAGGACACCCAACCGGGGACGCTGCCGTCCGCCGCCGGGTTGGCGTTGAACTGCGCGATCAGCGCCGGGATGTACAGCAGCGAGGAGGCGAAGATGACGGGCACGACGCCGGCCATGTTCACCTTGATCGGGATGTAGGTGTTGCTGCCGCCGAGCGTCCGGCGACCGACCATGCGCTTCGCGTACTGTACCGGGATGCGTCGCTGCGACTGCTCGACGAAGACGACGAGCGCGACGGTGGCGATGCCGACGGCCAGGACGAGGAGGAAGATCTCGAAGCTGCGCGCGACGGCGATGCTCCACAGCGCGGACGGGAACGTCGCCGCGATCGAGGTGAAGATGAGGAGGGACATGCCGTTGCCGATGCCGCGCTCGGTGACGAGCTCGGCCATCCACATGATGAGGCCGGTGCCCGCGGTGAGGGTGGCGATCATGAGGAGCTGTGCCCACCAGGCCTCATCGGTGAGGAGCTGCTGGCACTCGGCGACACCGGAGATGCCGAAGAGCTGGCCCGAACGGGCCACGGTGACGAGAGTGGTCGACTGAAGCAGCGCCAGCGCGATCGTCAGGTACCGGGTGTACTGGGTCAGCTTGGCCTGACCGGCCTGGCCTTCCTTGTACAGCGTCTCGAAGTGAGGGATGACGACGCGCAGGAGCTGAACGATGATCGTCGCCGTGATGTACGGCATGACACCGAGGGCGAAGATCGACAGCTGCAGCAGGGCGCCGCCGGAGAAGAGGTTGACCAGCGACAGGAGGCCCTGCGTGGAGCCCGACTGGTCGAGACAGGTCTTCACGTTCGGGAAGTCGACGAACGGAGCCGGGATGTGCGCGCCGAATCGGTAGATGGCGATGATGCCGAGCGTGAAACCGATCTTCCGACGCAGATCCGGGGTGCGGAAGACCCGCGCGATGGCGCTGAACAAGGGGATTTCCTCCAGTGGGATGCCGGGCCCGCCCAGACGGGCCGCACTCCAACATACGGCAACAGGGGCCGGAGGTTACCCTCCGGCCCCTGGCACGTGATTACTTGATCGAACCGCCAGCGGCGACGATCTTCTGCTCGGCCGATCCCGAGACCTTGTCGACGGAGACCGTCAGCGCGACCGAGATGTCGCCGGTGCCGAGCACCTTGACCTTCTCGTTCTTGCGGACGGCGCCCTTGGCGACCAGATCCGTGATGGTGACGTCGCCACCATTGGGGTACAGCTCCGCGAGCTTGTCGAGGTTGACCACCTGGTACTCGACGCGGAACGGGTTCTTGAACCCGCGCAGCTTCGGCGTACGCATGTGGAGGGGCATCTGCCCACCCTCGAAGCCCACCTTGACCTGGTAACGAGCCTTCGTGCCCTTGGTACCGCGGCCCGACGTCTTACCCTTGGAACCCTCACCGCGACCGACACGGGTCTTCGCGACGTTGGATCCGGGGACCGGACGCAGGTGGTGGACCTTCAGCACGCCGGGGCGTGCCGCATCCTTCTTCGGGGCAGCCTTGTCGGCGGCGGGCTTGGCCGCAGCCTTCCGGGTTGCCGGCTTCTTGGCCTTGGGCTCGACGGTCTCGACCGTCTCGTCCTTCTTCTCAGCCATCAGTCGATCTCCTCAACCTTCACGAGGTGCGCGACGGTCTTGATGTAACCGCGCGTCTGCGCGTCATCGGGACGAACGACGGAGTCGTTGATCCGCTTAAGACCGAGCGAACGCAGCGTGTCACGCTGGTTCTGCTTTTCGCTCACCTTGGACTTGACCTGGGTCACCTTCAGACGAGCAGCCATCATGCACCCACCTTTGCAGCCTTGGCGGCGTCAGCCTCGGCACGAACAAGACGCGCGGGCGCGACCTGGTCGAAGTCGAGACCACGACGAGCGGCGACGGCGCGCGGCTCTTCGAGCTGCTTCAGCGCCGCAACGGTCGCGTGCACGATGTTGATCGTGTTCGACGAACCGAGCGACTTCGACAGCACATCGTGGATGCCGGCGCACTCGAGGACGGCGCGGACCGGACCACCGGCGATAACCCCGGTACCGGCAGCAGCCGGACGGAGCAGCACGACACCGGCAGCAGCCTCACCCTGGACGGGGTGGGGGATGCTGGAGCCGACGCGCGGCACCCGGAAGAAGTTGCGCTTGGCCTCTTCGACACCCTTGGAGATGGCGAGGGGGACTTCGCGCGCCTTGCCGTAGCCGACACCGACGAGACCGTTGCCGTCGCCCACGACGACGAGTGCGGTGAAGCTGAAGCGACGACCACCCTTGACGACCTTGGACACACGGTTGATCGTGACGACGCGCTCGAGGAACTGGTTGTCGCCCCGGTCGCGCGAGTTGCGGTCGCGGGTCTGGCTGCGCTCGCGGCCACCGCGGCGCGGCTCGCGCTCACGCTCGGCGGGAGCCTCGGCCGTAGCCGCAGCCGCAGCGGGCTGCTCGGTCGCGGTCACTTCGTTCTCCTTGTTCTCGGTCACAGCTTCAGACCTCCTTCGCGAGCGCCATCGGCGATCGCAGCGACGCGGCCCGCGTAGCGGTTGCCGCCGCGGTCGAACACGACCGTCTCGATGCCGGCAGCCTTGGCACGCTCAGCAACGAGTTCGCCGACCTTGCGGGCCTTGGCGGTCTTGTCACCGTCGAACGTGCGCAGGTCCGACTCGAGGGTCGAGGCGGACGCCAGCGTGGTGCCCTTGCTGTCGTCGACGAGCTGAACGAAGACGTGGCGGGCGGAGCGGGTCACGACGAGGCGCGGACGCACCTCGGAGCCCACGATCTTCTTGCGAAGACGGAGGTGACGACGCGAACGTGCGTCGGACTTCGACTTAAGAGCCATGGTTACTTACCACTCTTTCCGGCCTTGCGGCGAACGACCTCGCCCGCGTACCGCACACCCTTGCCCTTGTACGGCTCGGGCTTGCGGATCTTGCGGATGTTGGCAGCTGCCTCGCCGACGGCCTGCTTCGAGATACCGGCGACGGTCACCTTGTTGTTGCCCTCGACGGTGAGCGTGATGCCCGCGGGAGCCTCGACCAGGACGGGGTGCGAGAAGCCGAGAGCGAACTCGACCGCCGTGCCCTTCTGAGCGACGCGGTAACCCGTGCCGACGACCTCGAGGCCCTTGGTGTAGCCCTGGGTCACGCCGATGATGTTGTTGTTGATGAGGGTGCGGGTCAGCCCGTGGAGAGCACGGGACTCGCGCTCGTCATCGGGGCGGGAGACCAGAACCTGGTTCTCCTCGACCTTGACCTCGATGGGCTGTGCAACGGTGAGGCTGAGCTCACCCTTGGGGCCCTTGACGGCGACGTCCTGGCCGGAGACCGAAACGGTCACGCCGGCGGGGATGTCGATGGGAAGACGTCCAATACGCGACATGTCAGATCACCACACGTAGGCGAGGACTTCCCCGCCGACGCCCTTCTGCTCGGCCTGGCGGTCCGTGAGGAGGCCAGAGGAGGTGGACAGGATCGCGACACCGAGGCCACCGAGGACCTTGGGAAGCTCGTTCGACTTCGCGTAGACGCGGAGGCCGGGCTTCGAGACGCGCTTGATTCCGGCGATCGACCGCTCGCGGTTCGGGCCGTACTTGAGGGTGAGGGTGAGGGTCTGGCCGACACGAGCGTCGGAGACCTCCCAGCCGGAGATGTAGCCCTCCTGCTGGAGGATCTCGGCGATGTGCGTCTTGAGCTTCGAGCTCGGCAGCGCGACGGAGTCGTGGTGCGCGGAGTTCGCGTTGCGCAGACGGGTCAGCATGTCTGCGACCGGGTCTGTCATCGTCATGAGTATGTTCCTTTAGTCATGAGGTTTCGACTGCCGTTACACGACAGCCGACCTTCTATGAATGAGCAATATTCAGTTGTGCAGTCGTTCGGCCCCGGAGCACGCCCCGAGGCCGAACGATCGATCTTATCGGATCACGCCTGAGCGTCGGCCGACTTGAACGGGAAGCCGAGGTGCTTCAGCAGCGCCCGACCCTCGTCATCCGTCTTGGCCGTCGTCACGATCGTGATGTCGAAACCGCGGACGCGGTCGATCTTGTCCTGGTTGATCTCGTGGAACACGGACTGCTCCTGGAGACCGAAGGTGTAGTTGCCGTTGCCGTCGAACTGGGCAGCCGAGAGTCCACGGAAGTCGCGGATGCGGGGCAGCGCCAGGTTGACGAGGCGGTCGACGAACTCCCACGCGCGGTCACCGCGAAGGGTGACGTGGGCACCGATGGCCTGGCCCTCACGCAGCTTGAACTGCGCGATGGACTTGCGGGCCTTGGTGACGACCGGCTTCTGGCCGGTGATCTTGGTGAGGTCGTCGACCGCACCATCGATCACCTTGCTGTCGCGCGCAGCCTCACCGACACCGGTGTTGACGACGACCTTGACGAGACCGGGGATCTGCATGACGTTCGCGTAACCGAACTCCTCCTGCAGAGCCTTCTTGATCTCGCTCTGGTACTTCTGCTTCAGGCGGGGCTGGATCTTGCCAGCCGCCGCGGCAGTTGCGTTGCTCATGTTCAGAGGTCCTTGCCGCTCTTCTTGGCGTAACGGACGCGGACGGTGCGCTTGACGCCGTCCTTGGTCCGCTCCTCGACGCGGTGACCGACACGGGTCGGCTTCTTGGTCGACGGGTCGACCAGCGCCACGTTGGAGATGTGGATCGGGGCTTCCATCGTCTCGATGCCGCCCGTCTTGGTGCCGCGCTGCGACTGACCGACACGGGAGTGCTTCGTGACGTAGTTCACGCCCTGCACGACGACGCGGTTCTGCTCGACGAGGACCTCGAGGACCTCGCCCTGCTTGCCGCGGTCGCCGCCCTTGTCCTGCTTGCGGCCGCTGATGACCTGAACCAGGTCACCCTTCTTGATGTGCGCCATGATCAGATGACCTCCGGTGCCAGCGAGACGATCTTCATGAACTTCTTGTCGCGAAGCTCACGACCGACCGGGCCGAAGATGCGGGTGCCGCGGGGCTCCCCGTCGTTCTTCAGGATGACGGCGGCGTTCTCGTCGAACTTGATGTACGAACCGTCGGGCCGACGGGTCGACTTGACGGTGCGGACGACGACAGCCTTGACCACGTCGCCCTTCTTGACGTTGCCGCCCGGGATCGCGTCCTTGACGGTCGCCACGATGACATCGCCCACGCCGGCGTAGCGGCGGTTGGAACCACCGAGAACGCGGATCGTGAGGATTTCCTTGGCGCCGGTGTTGTCAGCGACCTTGAGGCGGGACTCGTTCTGGATCATGGGTTACTTCGCCTTCTCGAGAATCTCGACCAGGCGCCAGCGCTTCGTGGCGCTGAGCGGACGGGTCTCGTTGATGAGGACGAGGTCACCGATGCCCGCGGAGTTCTGCTCGTCGTGAGCCTTCACCTTGGACGTGCGGCGGATGACCTTGCCGTAGAGGGGGTGCTTCACGCGGTCCTCGACCTCGACGACGATCGTCTTGTCCATCTTGTCGCTGACGACGTAGCCACGGCGGGCCTTGCGGTACCCACGGGCGTTGACGTCGCGGACGTCGTGCTCGGACGACTCGTGACCAGCGGCCACGGTCGCCTCGGCGGCATCCTTCTTAGCCATCACTCGGCCTCTTCCTTCGCGGCCTCAGCGGACTCGTCCGCCTTCTTGGCCTTGCTCTTCTTCGCCTTGGTGGCCGTCTCGACCGGGGCGGGGGTGGCACGGATGCCGAGCTCCCGCTCGCGGATGACGGTGTAGAGCCGCGCGATGTCGCGCTTGACCGCACGGATGCGGCCGTGGCTCTCGAGCTGGCCGGTGGCCGACTGGAAGCGCAGGTTGAACAGCTCTTCCTTGGCCTTGCGCAGCTCCTCCACGAGGCGCTGGTCTTCGAATGTGTCCAGCTCGCTCGGGGCGAGCGTCTTGGTGCCGACAGCCATTACGCGTCGCCCTCCTCGCGCTTGATGATGCGTGCCTTGAGCGGCAGCTTGTGGATAGCACGGGTCAGGGCCTCACGAGCGAGTTCCTCGTTGACGCCCGCGACCTCGAAGAGGACGCGACCCGGCTTGACGTTGGCGACCCACCACTCGGGCGAACCCTTACCGGAACCCATGCGGGTTTCGGCCGGCTTCTTCGTGAGCGGACGGTCGGGGTAGATGTTGATCCACACCTTTCCACCACGCTTGATGTGACGCGTCATGGCGATACGAGCGGACTCGATCTGACGGTTGGTCACGTACGCGGGGGTCAGAGCCTGGATGCCGTACTCACCGAAGCTGACCGTGGTGCCGCCGGTGGCGGCGCCGTCGCGCTTCGGGTGGTGCTGCTTGCGGTACTTGACCTTGCGGGGAATAAGCATCAGGCTGACGCTCCTTCTGCGACGGGGGCCTCGTTGCGCGGGCCACGGCGGCGGTCGCCGCCACGGTCGTCACGACGGGACTTCGGTGCGTTGGCCTGCTCGCGAGCGAGCTCCTTGTTGGTGAGGTCGCCCTTGTAGATCCAGACCTTCACGCCGATGCGGCCGAAGGTGGTCTTGGCCTCGTAGAAGCCGTAGTCGATGTTCGCGCGGAGCGTGTGCAGGGGCACACGGCCTTCGCGGTAGAACTCCGACCGGCTCATCTCAGCGCCGCCGAGACGGCCGGAGACCTGGATGCGGACACCCTTGGCACCGGCACGCTGCGCGCCCTGCAGACCCTTGCGCATCGCGCGGCGGAACGCCACACGAGCGGAGAGCTGCTCGGCGATGCCCTGGGCGACCAGCTGAGCGTCGGCCTCGGGGTTCTTGACCTCGAGGATGTTCAGCTGGATCTGCTTGCCCGTGAGCTTCTCGAGGTCGGCGCGGATGCGCTCGGCCTCGGCGCCGCGGCGGCCGATCACGATGCCCGGACGGGCGGTGTGGATGTCGACGCGGACGCGGTCACGCGTGCGCTCGATCTCGATGTTGCTCACGCCGGCACGGTCGAGCGACGTCGTCAGGAGACGACGGATCTTGACGTCCTCGGCCACGTAGTCGGCGTAACGCTGCCCGGGCTTGGTGGAGTCCGAGAACCAGCGCGACACGTGGTCGGTGGTGATGCCGAGGCGGAAGCCGTACGGGTTGACCTTCTGTCCCATTACTTGCTCGCCTTCTTGGTGTCAGCCGCAGCGGTGTCAGCGACCTCGGGGGTCGAGAGCACCACGGTGATGTGGCTGGTGCGCTTCTTGATCTGGAACGCGCGACCCTGGGCGCGGGGCTGGAAACGCTTCAGCGTCGTGCCCTCGTCCACGTAGGCGTTCTTCACGTACAGATCCTGATCGTCCAGGAACTCGTTGTCCTTGTCGGCCTTCACACGAGCATTCGCGACCGCGGCGGCCACGAGCTTGTAGATGGGCTCGCTGGCACCCTGGGGAGCGAACTTCAGGATGGCGAGAGCCTCCTGAGCCTGCTTGCCCTTGATGAGCGCGACGACACGACGAGCCTTCTGAGGGGTCACGCGGATGTGCTTCACGCGTGCGATGGATTCCACCATTACTACTCCTCCTCTTCCTCTCTCTGAGAGCGCCACCGCCTTAGCGGCGACGACCCTTCTTGTCGTCCTTCTCGTGGCCGCGGAAGGTGCGGGTGGGCGCGAACTCGCCCAGCTTGTGACCGACCATGGTCTCGGACACGAACACGGGGATGTGCTTGCGTCCGTCGTGCACGGCGATGGTGTGTCCCAGCATGGCGGGGATGATCATCGAACGGCGCGACCAGGTCTTGATGACGTTCTTGGTACCGGCTTCGTTCTGCGAGACGACCTTGCGAAGCAGGTGCTCGTCGACGAAGGGGCCCTTCTTAAGGCTGCGAGGCATCTTCCTCTACTCCTACTTCCGCTTCTTGCCGGCGTTGCGACGGCGAACGATCAACTTGTCGCTTTCCTTGTTGGGGTGCCGGGTACGACCCTCGGCCTGGCCCCAAGGAGTGACGGGGTGACGTCCACCGGAGGTCTTACCCTCACCACCACCGTGCGGGTGGTCGACCGGGTTCATGGCGACACCACGCACGGTCGGGCGGATGCCCTTCCAGCGGTTACGGCCGGCCTTACCCCAGTTGATGTTGGACTGCTCGGCGTTGCCGACCTCACCGATGGTGGCGCGGCAACGTGCGTCGACGTTGCGGATCTCACCCGAGGGCAGACGAAGCTGCGCGTAGGGGCCGTCCTTCGCCACGAGGCGGACGGACGCACCAGCCGAGCGCGCCATCTTCGCGCCGCCGCCGGGGCGGAGCTCGATCGCGTGGATCACGGTACCGGTGGGGATGTTGCGCAGCGGCAGGTTGTTGCCGGGCTTGATGTCGGCGCCAGCACCCGACTCGACGATGTCACCCTGCGACAGCTTGTTCGGGGCGAGGATGTAACGCTTCTCACCGTCGAAGTAGTGCAGCAGCGCGATGCGTGCGGTGCGGTTGGGGTCGTACTCGATGTGAGCGACCTTGGCGTTGACGCCGTCCTTGTCGTTACGACGGAAGTCGATGACGCGGTACTGGCGCTTGTGGCCACCACCGATGTGACGGGTCGTGATGCGGCCCTGGTTGTTGCGACCACCGGTCTTCGCCAACGGGCGAAGGAGCGACTTCTCGGGCGTCGACCGCGTGATCTCAGCGAAGTCGGCGACCGACGAACCGCGACGACCGGGGGTCGTGGGCTTGTACTTGCGAATAGCCATGTCTCTAGTCCTCTATCCCAGCTGTCAGCCGACGGCCGTGAAGATGTCGATGGTGCCCGACTTCAGGCTCACGATGGCGCGCTTGGTGTCCTTGCGCTTACCGGTGCCGAAGCGGGTGCGGCGGGCCTTGCCCGGGCGGTTGAGCGTGTTCACCGACGCGACCTTGACACCGAAGATCTTCTCGATGGCGAGCTTGATCTCGGTCTTGGTGGCGCGGGGGTCCACGAGGAACGTGTACTTGCCCTCGTCGATGAGCCCGTAGCTCTTCTCGGAGACGACCGGCTTCAGGATGATGTCGCGCGGGTCCTTGTTGACGGCGGTCATGCCGAGACCTCCTCGGTGGCGCCGGCCTTCGCAGCGACGAACGCGTCGTAGGCGGCCTTGGTGAAGACGATGTCGTCGGAGACGAGCACGTCGTAGGCGTTGAGCTGGTCGAACGTCAGCACGTGGACGTACGCGAGGTTGCGGACGCTCTTGACGGTCAGCTCGTCATCACGGGTGATGACGACCATGACGTTCTTGGTCGGCGCGAGCTGGCCGAGGACCGCGACAGCGGCCTTCGTCGAGGGAGCGCCTTCGATGCCGAACGAGTCGACAACGTGCAGACGACCACCGCGTGCCCGGTCGCTGAGCGCACCCAGGAGGGCGGCGGCGACCATCTTCTTGGGGGTGCGCTGCGAGTAGTTGCGCGGCTTCGGTCCGTGGACGATGCCACCACCGGTCATGTGCGGCGCGCGGATCGAGCCCTGACGGGCGTTACCGGTGCCCTTCTGCTTGAAGGGCTTGCGGCCGGCGCCCGAGACCTCACCGCGACGCTTGGTCGAGTGGGTGCCCTGGCGAGCCGCCGCGAGCTGCGCGACGACGACCTGGTGGATGAGGGGGATGTTCGTCTTGACGTCGAACAGTGCGGCGGGCAGCTCCACGGAGCCGGCCTTCTTGCCGTCTGCCTTCACGACGTCGAGCGCGAGAGTCGAGTCAGCCATGATCAGGCACCCTTCACTGCGTTGCGGACGTAGACGATGCGGCCACGAGCACCGGGGACGGCGCCCTTGACGAGCAGCAGACCCTTCTCGGCGTCGACGGCGTGCACCGTGAGGTTGAGGACGGTCACGCGCTCGCCACCCATACGGCCGGCCATGCGCATGCCCTTGAAGACGCGGCTCGGGGTCGACGATGCGCCGATCGAGCCGGGCTTGCGGTGGTTGCGGTGCGCACCGTGCGAAGCCGAGACGCCCTTGAAGTTGTGACGCTTCATGACACCGGCGAAGCCCTTGCCCTTGCTGGTGCCGACGACGTCGACCAGCTGGCCGGCCTCGAAGGTGGCGTCGACGGTGAGCTCCTGACCGAGTGAGTAGTCAGCGGCATCCGCCGTGCGCACCTCGGTGAGGTGGCGGCGCGGGGTCACACCAGCGGCGTCGAAGTGAGCCGTCTGGGGCTTGTTGACCTTGCGGGGGTCGATCTGGCCGTAAGCGATCTGAACGGCGTTGTAGCCGTCGCGCTCGGGCGTGCGCACCTGGGTCACCACGTTGGGGGCGACTTCGATGACGGTGACGGGAACGACCTTGCCGTTCTCGTCCCAGACCTGGGTCATGCCGAGCTTGGTGCCCAGCAGGCCCTTGGAAACCTTGGAGTTGATGTCAGCCATGATGATCGACCTCAGAGCTTGATCTCGATGTTGACGTCGGCCGGGAGGTCGAGACGCATCAGCGAGTCGACGGCCTTGGGCGTCGGGTCGATGATGTCGATGAGGCGCTTGTGGGTGCGCATCTCGAAGTGCTCGCGGCTGTCCTTGTACTTGTGCGGCGAACGGATCACGGCGATCACGTTCTTCTCGGTCGGAAGGGGCACGGGGCCCACGACCGTCGCGCCCGCACGGGTCACGGTGTCGACGATTTTGCGTGCCGACGAGTCGATGACCTCGTGGTCATACGACTTCAGGCGAATGCGGATCTTCTGTCCCGCCATTGTCTGCTCACTCTCTTTCTCGCGTCGTACCTCGGGGGCATTGGACGCACGGGGCGCTTACGCGCCGGGCACTTCTCCCCGCCCGGAGGCGAGGTGATCGGCACCGCTGTTCTGATGTCAGTCCGCAGGGCTACCTGCGGCATCCCGTCCCCGCGCACGCATGCGTGCAGATCCGTTTCCGGAGTGGGGTGTGGGGATGTGATGTTCTGCTGCCCGCGGCCTAGGCTTCACGCCTATGCACTGCCCTGGCAGTGATCCCGCGCAGAGCGCAGGAATGTGGAACCTGTACAGTCTACGTGCCGTCCGGGCGTGTCGCAAACCCGGGCGTGTCGCGCACCGGGGTACGCTCCCCCATCGGCCTCAGTGAGCCGTCCGGCCCGGCGCGATGACAGCCGTCAGCGTGCGCACCAGGATCTGCAGGTCCTGCATGAACGACCAGTTCTCGACGTAGTAGAGGTCGAGGCGCAGCGCGTCCTCCCACGACAGGGTGGACCGTCCACTGACCTGCCACAGACCGCTCATCCCGGGCTTCACACGCAGCCGGCGGTGCGCGGCGTCGTCGTACAGCGCGACCTCGGCGGCACGCTGCGGGCGGGGTCCGACGAGACTCATCGTGCCGACGAGGACGTTGAACAGCTGCGGGAGCTCGTCCAGCGAGTGCTTGCGGATGACGCGGCCGACCTTCGTGATGCGCGGGTCGTCGGCCACCTTGAACAGAGGACTGTCGTTCGTCCCCTGCATGTCCAGCAGACTTGCGAGCTGGTCGTCGGCGTCCGCGACCATCGAGCGGAACTTCAGCATCCCGAACTCGTCGCCGCCCAGGCCGATCCGCGGCTGGCGGTAGAGAACGCGCCCCGGCGTCTCCATCCGGATCGCCACGGCGGTGACGAGCATGACCGGGGAGAAGACGACGATGAGGGCTACGGAGCCGAACAGGTCGAACGTCCGCTTGGCGAACCGACGGACGCCCTCGAGCCGGGGGAACTCGACGTGCACGAGAGGCAGACCCGCCGCAGGGCGGGAATGGATGCGGGGGCCCGCCACATCGGTCAGCGCCGGAGCGACGACGAGGTTGCCGTTGCGGTCCGCGACATCCCATCCGAGTTGACGCATCATCTCGGGGTGGACCTCGTCCGCCTCCGCGACGATGATCGTGTCGGCATCGGTGGCATCCATCGCCTGCATCGCGTGGGCGAAGCCGCCGACGACCGGCACGTCGCCGATGGACTGCCGGCCGCGCGCATTCGTCACAACACCCACGATGTCGAATCCGGAGGTGTCCGCCCGCCGGATCGCGCGGATGATCATGCCGACCTTCGCCGGTTCTCCCAGGACGAGTGCGCGGTAGACGTACTTCGACCGGCGCTGCTGCCGCCGCAGCCAGATGCGCCACAGCCAGCGCGAGAAAATGAGCGCCACGAGACCCACCGGCATCGCGACGAGGAACAGACCGCGCGAGACCTCGATGCGCAGAAAGAACGCGACCGACACGAAGATCGCGAACACGGCGATCGTCGCGTTCACCAACCGGCGGTACTCCTGTTCGCCCGCACCGACGATGTTGCGATCCCGCGTCTCGAAGACGCTCAACGCCACCAGCCACACGATCCCGATCAGACCGAGGGCGACGTCGTACGGGATCTGCGGACCACTCGGCCACGTCACGTCCCGCTGCGTGTCGGGGAGGACCAGGAACCGGAAGGCCAACAGCACGGCGACGATGACGACGAGATCGCTGTAGGCGATGCGACCGCTGAACCGCGCCGGCCAATCACGCGCGGAGCGACGCGCGGGGACGACCAGCGACGGCTTGCTCGGGCGCCGGCCGAGGCGCCGCCCGATGCGAGTGCCCTGCCGTTCGGCGGCCCGCCTCAGCACGGGCACCCTTCGCCCGCCTGACCGGTGCGGTGACCCCACGCCGGAGTGCAAGCGGTCTGCATCACGGAGGTCTGCCTTCCTGTCGACGGCGCGGACGACGTCCACTCCTCCGGCAGGCCTCGCATCTTCGACGACGGACGGGTGCCGGTCTCCGAGGATGTTATCAAACAGCTGGAAATACCCGCTCAGCCGCTCAATGGCACGTGTCGGTGACCGTCGTCTTGGTCTCGTGGATCATCGGGGTGGTCCACAGCTCGAGGGGTCCGAAATCGCCCTTCCCCGTGAAGGTCGCGGTCACGGTGAAGGTCCCGCCGGGGGTCAATCGGGCCTGGAAGGGCTCGACGACCCGGCCGAGGTCGACGTTCCCCTGCCGGAAGGCGGAGGCACCACCGGTGGTCTCGGTGGAGGCGAGCTCCATTCCCGGAGGCGCGTACATGTAGACCTGCGTGCCGAAGTACTTCGCGCCCTGAGCCCGACTCTGCACGTACGTCGGAAGATCCTCGGCTGCACCCTGGGTGATGTCGAGCGAGACCTTGGCGGTGGTCGTGAGGGTCGTGACCCCATCGGCACAGGAGAGCGTCGATTCGACGGCCGTCTTCGTGTAGTAGTCGATTTTCGACGCGGAGACGTTGCGGAAGAAGACGCCATTCACCGTCTGCGCGGTGTTCTCCTTCGGCAGGATGCCGGACAGGCGTCCCGATTCACCGATGATCTCCTGCGTCTCGGCATCGCTGCTCCACGCGAGGATGCTGCCGCGGTTGATGCTCTCGGTCATGGCCCAGGCCATGTCCTTGATGTTGAAGTCGCCACTGGCGATCTTGCTGAAAACGGAGCCCGCCACACCGGCGAAGAAGGCGTCCGACTTGAGGTCGGGATCGTCGTACGGGTTCCACCACTTGTAGACGTCGCTCAGGAGGGTCTTCACGGCGTTGTTGTGATCGATGGTGATCCCGTCGACCTCGATGGGGCCGGTCGCGAGGAGGATGCGCTGCAGGGCGACGGGGTCCACCGAGATGACGCCGTCGATCCGCGTGTCGTCGATGTCGCGGTTCCAGAACGCCTTGACCATGGCGGCCGCCCCGGGCCAGTCGGGCTGCGACGGCGCGAGGTTGATGTAGCTGCCGTAGCGGCTGCCGTAGAGCGTCTTCGCGGACTCGGGCAGGTCGATGTCGACGAACGACCCCTCGACGAAGGAGGCGCTGCTGGCCTGGTTGGCGATCGCGAGGTCACCGGCATCGGCGGTGATGAGCGTCTGCGAGGCGGAGCTTCCTCCCAGAGGCAGGGCTTCCGCGTTGTTCTGGAACACCAGCAGGTAGTTCTGCTTCTCGTCCGAGCCGAGGAGTCGGGGCAAGAGATCGAACAGCGGCCCGGCGGCATCCGCCACCTCTGCTACCTGCTCGACGCCGGCCTTCACCGGCCCGACGAGACTGCCCGAAGCGGCGACACCCGTCAGCTCGCCGCGGAGCTTGTCGAGCTTCGGCGCTGCGGCCTCGATGAGCGGCAGCGCACGGGCGAGGATCTTGCCCTTGCCGTCATCCTGCATGGCGAAGACCGGGCGACCGACGCCGTTCGCGAAGACGTCGAGCGTCTCGGACGCCAGCCGCACGCCGCGGAGGTTGTCGCCGGCGAAGGGGAGGAACTCCGCCATGCGCCAGACCGGGTCGGCTGCAGCGCCCGCCGCATCCGCCGCGCCCGAGGAGAGCCGCGGAATGGCCTCGGAGACCTGCCCGCCGTTCTGAATGGACGCGACCGCCGCCTGCGCGGACTCGAGGCCGTTCTTCGCGATGACGACCTTCACGGCCAACCACGCGGAGAGCCCCAGGACGACGATCACGAGGCCGAGGACCACGCGGCCCACGATTCGGCGACGCGAGGCCTTGGGCTTGGCTTCGGTGGAGGCATCGGTCGACGGCGACGCGTCTCCCGCAGCTCGGGCGGCCGCTTCGCGGGCGCCGCGACGGGTCTCAGGAGGCATGGGTCACAGTCTATTCGGCGGGAGCCTGGGAGGCCGTCGGAGTGGGAGTCGGCGTCGGAGTCGCGTTGGCGGGCGCCGCGCTCGTCTGGACGAACTGGGGACGCGGGCTCACGGGGATCGTCACGACGCCGTCGACCGGGGCGACCGACCGGGTGGCCCCGTTCATGTTCGTCACGGCCACCGGGACGTCGCTCTTGAGCGTCATCGCGCCGTCGCCGGCGGGCGACCAGACGATGCGCACCGCATTCGCCTCGTCGCCGAAACGGTGCGACTGGATGCCCTTGCCCACGGACTCGGATGCCGCGAACGCACGCCCCTGGAGCTGCGAGATCATCAGGGCCTGGGCGTAGCCGACCGGCTTGGGCTGGAGAGCCGCGACGCCCTTGCTCTTCTGGTAGTACATGCCGAAGTTGCCCTCGTGCTTGGCGGGGTCCGGATCATCGTTGATGAGGTCGTACCAGAAGAACTTCTGGGCTCCGCCGGCGAGGGCGGTCGTCGCGGTCCGGACCAGGTAGTCGGCCTGAGCGGACACCGTGCGGCCGCCCGTCTTCGACGAGCTTCCGAGTTCAGTGATCCAGATGGGTCGCTTCCCGCCGCCGTAGGTCGACATGCTCTTGTCTGCTTCGTCGATGATGCCGGCGAGCGATTCGGGCTTGCTGGATACCTCGTACGGGTGGAAGCTCACGGCGTCGGAGTACTTCAGTCCGCCGGCACGCCACAGCCCGTCGAACCAACCCGACTCGTACCGCGCCGTCGCCCCCGAGATGATCGGGAGCTTCGGGTCGACCTTGCGGACCTGGTCATGCACGGACTTCAGCAGCGGCACGTAGCAGCGCGGCGAGGTGCCGCAGGAGGACTTGTTGAAGCGGGCGTGATTGAACTCGTTGTAGACCTCGAGCCCGACCAGGTCGAAGCGGTCGGCGATCGCAGCCGCGTACTTGCCGTAGGCGGCGATGGCGTTGCCCGACACCGGAACCTGCCCGTTGCCGTAGAGCCAGTTGCCGTAGTTGACGATGCCGAGCACCTTGATGTCGTGCGCGTGGAGGCGGGCGAAGCCGTCGACGTAGTGGTCCGCGAAGTCGTATCTCCCCTTCGTTGTCTCGTTGTCGCGCCAGAGGACGTCGTTGCGCGCCATCCCGATCCCGAGGGATGCCGCGAGGTCGGCGGCGCCGGCGTAGATCCCGTTCTCGACGTGCAGGCCCACCCCGAACCGGTCGTCCTTCGCGATCTCGACCCCGTCGAAATCGACGACGCCGAGAAGCGTCGACACCGACGTGCCGCCCGCTTCGACCGAGACGTCGTAGTACCCCTGAGGCAGGCCGGTCAGGTCGACACTGCTGATGGGGCTCGAGAGATCGGCCTTACCGGACGCGGCGACCTTGCCGGCGGCATCCAGAGCCTTCCAGGAAGCGGCGCCCTCGGGCAGCCGGACGGCCAGCACGGGTCGGCTCGCCGGCAGGATGAGGGAGCGGTTGAGGATGCGGTCGTCTGTCTTGACGTCCTCGAACGAGCCGTTGGCGACGGCGTTCGATCCGCCGGTCACCGCAGTGAGCGAGACGGCGTCGAGCCCGAGGCCGCGCACCGGGCCGGTGACGACGAGGCCCACCGCCACGGTGTCGGCGCCTGCGGGAACGCGGACGTCCGCGGTCACCTCGGACCATGCGGCACTGATGTCGGGGAGGGGGATCTCGGTGTCGCCGACGACGATCTTCGCGTCGACCGGCTCGGGGAACGCCGTGGCAGAGCGGACCTGCGCCGTGAAGGTGTACTGCGCACCCGCATCGACCTTCGCGACGGACTGGAGGACCGTCGTCTGCTTGTCGACCACGGGAGCGTCGACGTACGCGGCGACGGACCCGGCCGCGGCATCGCCGACCTGCGGCAGCACCCGGGCGACCGTGGTCGTCCCTGCCTGATCCCACCCGACCAGATCACCGTACGACGGCGCGGACTGCGGCTCCGGTGCCGGCTGCGGCTCGGGAGTCGGTGTCGGGGTGGGCGTCTGCTGCGCCTCGGCCGTCGGCCGCGTCGTGGGCGCCACGCCGTTCGAGGCGAAGGAGTTGGAGACGATGATCGCCGTCGTGAGCCCACCGGCGAGCACGACAGCACCGCCCGCGAAAAGTTGCCACTTCTTGATCCGCACCTGTCGCAGCCTCTCGATACGTCTACAGTCGGCCCCCATCCTCACAGATGTCCCTGGCCTCACCGAATCGGCGGATCGCTGCGCTCGGCCCGGCGAAGGGGGCGCGGCATCCGTCGACTAGGCTCGGGGCGTTCGCCGACCGAGATGAGGGACCGTGCCGCGCGTCGTGTATTGGAACCCTCGCCGGAAGCTCGGATCCGGTCGGGTGACGGCACGGATCCACGTGGGTCCGCGTGTCAACAATTTCGGCGACCTGCTCGGCCCGGAGATCGTGGCCCGCATCGCACGATCGCGAGGACTCGAGGAGCGGCCGGAGCTGCGCCGCATCCTCACCGTGGGCTCGATCCTGCACCTCGCCCGCCCCGGCGACGTCGTCTGGGGAAGCGGGGCGAACGTCAAGGAGCCCGCCCCGATCCCGAGGGACCTCGACGTCCGCGCGGTGCGCGGCCCGCTGACCGCGGCCCGCCTGCGTGAGGGAGGGAACCGCTCGAGCGAGGTGTTCGGTGACCCGGCTCTCCTCCTCCCCCACCTGTGGACGGACGACGAGCTCGGCATCGTGCGCGGCTCCGGCGGCACCGTCCTCGTCCCCAATCTGCACGACCGGCACCGCTTCCCCCCGACGGCGTTGTCGCCGAGGGGACCGGCGCTCGAGAAGGTCCGGCAGATCGCATCGGCGGATTCGGTGATCGCGAGCTCGCTTCACGGGATCGTCGTCGCGGAGGCGTTCGGCGTCCCCGCCGTCCTCGTCGCCGCGAGCACCGAGCCGGCTTTCAAGTACGAGGACTACTACGCGGGGACGGGCCGAGCGCTTCCCGTCGCGGCATCCGATTGGCGCGCCGCTCTGGACACGCCTCCTGCCCCTCCACTCCGCGGGTGGGATGCCGCGGCGTTGCTCGAGGCGTTCCCTGATGACCTCTGGAGCACATCGGCGGCACAGACGCCGTGAATCAGCCCATGCGCATCCTCTTCGTCAGCCACACCGACAGCCACGGGATCTTCCGCGTCGGCAGCCACCACCTCTCCGCGGAACTCGCCCGCCTCGGCCACGACGTCGTCCACCTCTCGACGCCGATCTCGATGGTCCATCGCGTGCTCGGTCGCGTCCCTCGCAGTCGCGCGCGCGCAACGCCCTCGGATGAAGTGGATGCCTCGGGGGTGCGACACATCGTGCCGCGTACCGCGCTCCCCGCGGGCATCGGCACCTTTTCCGTCGCCACCGAACTACGACGGCGCCGGCTCGACCGGTTCGACCTCGTCCTCGTGGACCAACCGCTGATGTGGCACCAGTCCGTGCGAGAGCTCGCCGACATCGTCGTCTACCGCCCGACCGACGAGTACCCGCGCGGGATGAAGGCCGGTCTGCAGCGTGACGCCCTCCACCACGTGGACGGTGTCATCGCGACGTCGGTCGAGGTGCTGCGGGGCCTCGGCGACGTGCGCGTGCCCGCGATCGTCGTGCCCAACGGTGTCGACACGGCGCGGTTCACCGAGACGAACGGCATCCGCGCCGAGACGTGCGTCTACGCCGGCGCCCTCGACCGGCGATTCGACTGGGGGCAGGTGGCACGCTGGGCCGGTGCGCACCGTGACGTGCGGTTCGAGCTGATCGGGCCGCTCACCGGCGAGCCCCCGACGCTCCCCGACAACGTCGCCGTCCTCGGCGCTCTCCCCTACGACGAGCTCCCCGCGCGCTTCGCGGCGGCCCGCGTGGGCCTGTTGCCCCTGTCGGATGACCCCGGCAACGCCGGTCGCAGCCCCATGAAGCTGTACGAGTACCTCGCGAGCGGGCTGAACGTGGTCTCGCGTCGCACTCCGGTCATCGCCTCCGATCCCCCGAACGGGGTCTACACCTACGCCGACGAGGCGGAGGCCCAGAGCGCACTGCAGGCGGCTCTGGAGGGGCGCGAGCCGAACGGATCCGGCGCGCAACTCGCCCAATCCCATTCGTGGACGGCGAAGGTGGCCGCCATCCTCACATTCGTCGGCGGCCTGTGATCAGGCCCGGCGCCTGAGCGATGCGGCAGCGCGGTCGTATGCATCGGCCAGCAGCGAGCCGAGGCGCGGCCAGTCGCGTTCCGACATGTCGGGGCCGGCGGCGTCCCTCGGTCGATCGCGGAGGTCCTCGACTGCGCGCTGGAGGGTCTCGGCGGTGAGCGGTCCCCGGTAGAGGCCGACCCACTCGTCGCCGAACTCCTCCTCCAGGAGCCGGGTCGAAGGGGACTCGGGGAGGATGACAGGGCGATGCAGCGACAGGGCGAGCAGCGCCGAGCCGGAGTTCTCGATCGCGCGGTACGGCAGGACGACGATCTCCGCGGCACCGACGGCATCCGCCAGTTCGGTCTCGTCGACGAACCGCAGGTCGATATCCATCCGCTCATCGCGGCGCGAAGCCGCGCGCACCCGCTCGGTCAGCGGCCCGTCGTGACTCTCCCCGACGATGTGCAGGCGGTAATCGAGCTCGTGGGGCACGGCGGCGAAGGCGCTGATCAGTTCATCGACGCCCTTGTAGGGCTTCAGCATCCCGAAGTGGACGAGATTCCCTCGCCGCGGCTCCGGCGTCGGAGAGGCGAACCGATCCCGATAGTGCCCGTGCGGGATGACCACCGTCCTGCGGGGGTCCGGCGTCGGCGTCACGTCGTTGAGCGTCACCCACAGCGTCGTCCGAGCCTCGAGCAGGCCGAGGATCCATCGCTCACCGCGGTCCCCCTCTTCGTGCGGCCGCGCGTTGTGCACCGTCCGCACGACGGCGATCCGACGCATCCGGAGGCGCAGGATGAACAGCAGGAACAGGGCGCGCTTGAGGAGACGCACAGCCGTTCGCGGATGCCGGAGGGAGTTCTCGGGCCAGTGCATGTGGACCACGTCAGCGTCCGAGGTGAGCACGTCCGCCCATCCGAAGTACCGCGTCTCGATCCGTTCGTCCGGCAACGAGGAGACGAGCAGCGACGTGTAGGGGTTCTCGACGGGGCGAGCGGACCGGTTCGGGTCGGCGAGCAGCTGCGTGACGCGAAGACGACCCGGACGGTCAGCCATCGCCCGGGAGCTCTTGATCCGCGAGCTCGCGCTCGAGGGCGTCAGCGACCGCTTCGGCCTGCCGGCTCAGTCCGAACTCGAGCGCCGCCGAGATCTCGTCCAGCTTGGTGTCGGCGATCCTCTCACCGACGAGGCGGAGCGACCACGGCACGCGGCCGAGGTCGAGGGGAACCTTGTGGAGCTCCCAGTCCCCCTCTGCACCCGAGCCCAGCAGGTGGTCACGGAGCTCCATGTCCATACGCTTGATCCGCCGGCTCTCTTCCTCACAGGCGAGGGCACTCGGGATGCCGTAGCTCTGGCAGACGACGAGGACGCCGAGGCTCGTCGTCACGACGCCGCGATAGGTCGCGAGTCGGTCGACGAGGCCGACGACCTGTTCCGGAGCGGAACCGCTGATGGAGATCTCATCCATGTTCTCGGCGAGCACGTAGGGGACGCCGGCATCCGAGTGGTTGCGCACGAAGGCCAGCCGCCCGTTGTTGCCCCCGAGCGTGAGCGGGTGCACGCGCCGGAGGAGAAGGCGGGGGTCGCCGAAGCTGTCGGTGACGCTGCCGCCGTTGCGGCGGACGACGCGATGAGTGAGCGGTCCGCGGAGGGAGATGAACTCGGCCGTCGGCTCGACGGTGGCCTCGAGTTTGGACACACCCGTTCCGACGAGAATCGAGCGGGACTGCGCATGGGACGCGAGCGACCCGCCCATCATGAGATGGGGCGGGACCTCCTGCGCGCCCGTCGCGGCAGCGAATCGCACCGCCCGCCCTGTCGATGCTCCCAGGAGATAGGGGTTCAGCCACTCGTCGAAAGAACCCGGGAACGGCTTGGACCACCAGAACAGTGGAACCGGATCGTCGGCTACCGCCTCGGCCGAGGTCGCGGTCGCGTAAGCCAGGAAGGCCTCGGCGCCTCGCATCGCGTTACGCTCCGGCACGGTCACATCGCCGTTCGACCAGAGCTGCGACGCGGCCCGGTGGAAGCGGGCGCTCTCGCCCCGCTGCGCCTCGAGGAGGATCCGGCCGACCAGAGCCGATCGACGCCGGCTCTCGGCTTTCTCGTCCTTGACGGGAGCGGCGACCGCATCCGGGTCGGCGTCGGTATCGCTGTCGAAATCGCCGTCGGCAGCCGGATCCGGGGCGCCCCCGTTTCGGGCGAGATACCGCTCCACGTCCCGCTGGTGACGCAGTGAGTCACGCGCGAAGCGCATGAACGTCGGAGACAGCGCCGCGATGCGGCCGAAGTAGATGCGCAGGGCCATGGCGAGCACGATCGCCGTGGCGACATCGAGCCCGCCGGAGAAGATCCGGAGCACGACGAGCGCGAGGGCGATCCCACTTCCGGCGGATGCCGCGATCGCGGCGAACTCGCCGGAGTAGATGCGCTCCCGGATGGGCGCCTCGACGCGCTTCACCGGCGCATCCATCAACTCGAGCTGAACCCGCAGCTGACGCCGGTACAGCAGCGACAGGGGGATGATCACGACGACCGTCAGGACGGCGCTCACGCCTCCGATGACGAGATCGAAGTAGAAGAGCACGCCCAGCACCGCGACGATCTGCATCAGGTCGGCGATGATCGACGAGACGCCGAAGGCCCTCGCCCACTGCCAGTTCGCGGCGCCTGCTCCGGTTCGGTCCTGCAGGTCGGCGAACGCGGCGCGGAAGATGCGCACACGCCAGAACTTCGTCCCGTGCTGGAGCCCTCGTGTCACCGCGAACCCCGCGAGGAAGAGCGACAGGAGGAGCACCACCGTGCCGAGCTGTCCGGCGAGGGACTGCGAAGCCTCGACCAACAGGTTCGAGAACACCTGCAGGACGAGGAGCTCCCCGACCGGCAGGATCGCCATCAGCACGAGGAGCGCGATGATCATGCGCCGCTCCCGCCAGCGCGGGAACTGCTGGGCGAACGCCGCGAAGATGTCCCGGAACATTCAGGCGACGATATCTCGCCAGTCGGCGACGGCGTTCTTGATGGCTGCCTCGACCTCGTCGAGTTTCTCCTCGGCGACGTACTCGGAGTCGAGCATCGACCGAAGGTCGACGTTGCGCAGGTCGAGGATCAGCTGCTGGGGCTCCCAGAGCCGCTCGAGACCCGCGCCGAGCGAGTAGTCGCGGTACTTCATCCCGTCGCCGGCGACGGTGCTCGCCGCACCTTCGAACCCGATCAACGCTACCGGGATGCCGTAGCTGTGGCACGCGATCGCGACGTGCATCGCGCTCGTGACGATGCCGTCGTACTGGTGCAGCTTCTCGATGAACGTCCGCAGACTCTCGGGGCTGGACTGGAGCACGCTGATCTCATCGAGGCCGGCGGGCCGGCGCACCGGGAGCGTCGCGTGGGTGAAGTGACGGACGAGTGCCAGCCGGCCGTTCGTCTCGGGGCGCTCCATGGGCAGGACGCGACGCAGGAGCACTCCGGGATCGCCGAAGGTGGTGACGGCGGGGCCGCCGCGGGCGGTGAGGATGTCGGCGGTCAGCGGACCACGGAGCGAGTGGTACCGCGCCCCGGGGTGGAGCTCCGCATCGCCCGCAGACGCACCGGAACCCACCACGACGGAGTGTTCGTTCGCAAACTTCGCGATCGAACCGAGGCCGACGAGATGCGGTTTGCGCGCGTTGCCCGTCGCCGGCACGAACTCCACCGGAGTGTTCGCGACGCTCGCCACGATGAGCGGGCTCAACCAGTCCCCGAAGTTGCCGGGGAAGGGACGGGGCCACCAGACGAGGGGCACCGCCGCGGTCGTGTCGGCCGAGTCAGCGGCCGGGGACCCGAAGGTGGCGTACGACGCGAACGCCTTCGCCGCATCGACGGTGGCGGCTTCCGCAGCGGAGAGGATGCCACCGGCGTGCAGCCGACGTTCGATCGCGTCCAAACGCTCGAGGTCGCCCCGCTGACCGACGGCCACGGCCTGCGCAAGAAGGCGGGAACGGTGGTTGTCGGCCTTGGGAGGCGTGATCGGACGGATGCGGTGGATGAGCGGATGCTGCTTGACCCAGTCGCGCACGAGAGGCGCACGCTGCGGCGCGATCCGCGTCACGACGGCGTCGACCTGTTTGAGCGCCCGGTAGGCGGCGACCTTGACGCGCACCTTCCAGGCGATCGCGCCGGCCTCGCGGGACGTCGGAGCCGCCTTGGCTCCGGGAGCGGTGTGCTGCACGACCAGGTTCCGGAACTGCGGAACGTTGCCGCTCGACCCGAACGCGTAGAAGGCGGTGACGTCGCCGTTACCGCGTCCCAGGACGCCGCCGGCGGGGATCACCTGGAAGCTGAGCGAGTCCGCATTCGCGCGCCAGGACTCCTCGAAGAAGTAGTCATCCGTGGCCTTGAGCGTCGACAGGCGCTCGAAGTCGGCGGCATCCGAGACGAACTTCCGGGCCGCCGGGGTCGTGTTCACGCCGATGAAGCTCGGCGCCCAGAAACGAGTGGCGGCTTTGTAGCCGATCTCCATCGGGCGGGAGAAACCGTGCTGGAAGCCGATGATGTCGGCCGTGAAGTTGCGGACGTACGCGGGAAGGTCGAGGATCTCGCAGTCGACATCCGTCCAGAACACGCGCGCGTCCGGGTTCTCACGGCACACGGTGTCGAGGAAGGCGACCTTCTGGCGGCAGATGTCAGCCCAGTCTTGACCAGGCTCCTTGTGCACCTCACGCAAGACGTGCGCGATGCCCAGATCGTCGAGGTTCTCCTCGAGCTTCTTGGCCCATCCGCGGTAGTACTCGTCATCGGTGAAGAACGAACAGACGATGACATCAGGGGGAAGAGACAAAGCGAGACCTGTCTGACGCGCGCGCGCCGGTATGCGGTGTGAGGCACGAGAATCCTACCCGGCGGCATCCGTCCACATGCCCTGCGCCACCGCGAAGCGCAAGTGCCTGCGGTCGTTCCGACCCGTGCCGTAACATCCCGACCATGAGCGAGCCAACCGGTCCGCGGGTCGGGATCATCAGCTACTGCGACCGCTTGCGGACGAACGCGCACGTCAATCACGAGCTCTACGCGCGCGCCCACGGGTACACCTACATCTTCGACATCGCCCCAGTGGCCGAACCCGCTCAGCACAAGAACTTCTTCTTGAAGCTCGCCAAGATCAAGAAGTTCCTGCCGCTGTTCGACTGGCTCTTCTGGATCGACGACGACGCCTTCTTCACCGGCCGCAAGACGACCCTGACGAGCTTCATCGAGGCGCATCCGGATGCGACGATCATCTTCTGCGCGAGCCCGAAGGACACCGGCCTCTGGACCTGGATGAGTTCGGGCACGATGCTGATCCGCAACACCGAGCTGGGCCGGAAGCTCATCGACGCCACCATCGCGACCGATCTGGCCAAGGCACGCGAGTGGTGGGACGACTCGGTCTACGGGTACTGGACGGGTGGAGATCAGGATGCGCTCGTCTATCAGATGATGACGAACCCGGATTTCGCGGTCGACGGCTTCTACGCCCAACTCGACTACACCGCGTTCAACTGCCGGCCGCGCCACTTCGTCGCGGGCGGCTTCGAGCACTTCGTCCTGCACTTCACCGGCAAGGACAAAGGCCGCCAGTCACTCGACTTCGCCGAGAAGTGGGGAATGAGCGAGGCGCTCACCTACAAGAAAGAGCTGGCGAATCTGCGGGGCCTCTACCCCGCGGACATCCCGCCGCGCGAGTGAGGCGCCCCGAGGGACGCCCCACCCGCGGCGCAGTCACGCGCGTCGCGTGAGCGACGACACCCGCACCGCCTTGATGACGCCGTAGCGCGGCTTCTTGCCGAGCGGCGCTGCGGGGATCATCTTCCGGAGCAGCCCGGTCGGGTCGCGGCGGGCCAGCTTGTCGACGAGGGTGATGTTCGTCGTCGCCGGCGAGGGGGTCACACCGAAGTCCAGCTGCAGGAGGGGGTTCGTCGAGCGAGCGGTCACCTGGAAGGTGACCTCGACGGGGTCGCGTCCGCCCGGGCGCCACCGCACGACCTGCGCGGGGCCGTCGTTCGCCTGGACGCGCAGGCTCTGCGAGTTGGCGAACAGGGTGGGGTCGCCGGGGGCGAAGGTGATCGTGACGTCGAACACGTCGCCGGGAGCTCCCTCGAGCTCGCCGCTGAGTGCGGCGCGGGGCTCCGTCATCCAGACGCCCTGCTGATCGCGGATGCCGAAACCCGCCAGCTGGAAGTTGCGGGCGAAGTGGTGGAGTCCCCACTGCGTGAACGGGAACCGCTGGCCAGGACGGATCATGTCCGAGGTCAGGCGGTCGACCGCGTCGTGGGGGAACGTCGCGAGGTAGGCCTCGATGTCGAACGTCGGAAGCGGCATGGGGTCTGCCCGCATCGCGTCGTCGATCGACTCGAACCGCTTCACGTCCGTACGACCGGTGCCGTAGTAGTAGTCGTAGTACTTGAGCTCGTCCTCGCCGCCAACCGGGGCCAACCAGTAGGCGGGGATCCCCATCGCCTCGGCGAAGATGATGCCGTGCAGCGAACTCGCGATCACGCGGTCCGCACCCTTCATCGCTCGCATCATGCCGAGCGGAGTCGTGTCGACCGAGATGAAGGCATCGAGGTGCTCGTAGTGCTTCCGGCGCAGGACCAGGTCATCGCGATAGTGCGGCACGATCCGGAGCCCCGGACGGTCGGGCGTCTGAGCGAGTTCCGAGGCGAAGAGGGTCGGGAAGAGCACGCCCGGGTCGAAGGTGTGCGTGACGCGCTCCGTCGACACGCCCGCCTCGGCCAGATACTCCAGTGAGTACGGTCCACGCACCGCGCGCACGTCCAGGTCGATCCCGACCGGCAGCGGATCGGAGCCACCCTTCACGCCCGACCCCCAGACGACATCGCCGTCCGTCGCGCGCTGCAGGACGGAGCCGATCGCGAGCAGCCGAGGTGCCCCGGGAGCGGGCTCGCGCAGCTCGACGCCCGAAACCCGCTTCGCCGCCCAGCGCGAGGCGAGGTCGCCGAAGTTGCCCGTCTTGAAACGACGGCCGGCGGGGAACGGGTCGAAGAGCTTGTTCTTCGCGTCGTACCAGAACACCGGCAGGCTCGGTGACGAGCCGGAACTGACGTCCTCGGTAGGAAGCGAGGTCAGGCGGGCACGGGCATCCGCGGTGGTGAAGATGCTGCGCACCTGCGTACCGAGGGCGGACGTGATCGCGTCCCCGGGGACGATGGCGACAGCGCACTCCTCGTCGTTGAGACCGTAGGCGACCACCCAGTCGTCGCCGCGCTGGACCATGCCGCGCGGATAGACGACCTCGTGCACGTCGGGGTTGAGCTTCTCGTGCTTGAAGTTGGCGCCGCGGGGGTTCGGGAGGTCGAAGGGCACCTCGTCGATCCGGGTGATCCGGAAGGGGGCCGTCGCCTCGAACTCGAGCAGCACGCCCCGGTAGACACGGCCGTCGGCCGTCTTGAAGCTCGTGTGCGCGAGGGTGAGGAAGCTGTCGCCGCGGCGGACGGGCTGTGCCCCGCCACGGATGATGCCGAAGATGCGCTCGTAGTCCGTCGTGAAGTTGCTGCGGTGGGCCGTCGTCGCGACGATGCGGGTGTCGGAGCTGTCCAGGTCGACGCGGAGAACGCGGTGCGGCCGGTAGGAGTAGCTCGCGTAGACCTCGCCGTCCGCCTCGAAGAGGGTCCAGTTCTTCTCGATCGGGCGTCGGTCGAGGGTCGTCAGCTCCCGGGCGGGCGACGCCGGGTGCTGACCGTCGGACGTCATCTCGAGAAGGAACTGGTGGTTGCTCGGACGAGCACCCCCGTCGTTCCAGAGGAGGTAGAGGCGGCCGCGCAGCCACAGGTACACGGGGTCCGCGTGCCACGTCTTCGCGCGCTCGGGAAGCCCCTCGTCAGCGAATGCGATCTCGTCCGACAGAGGACGGACGCTGCCCGGCACCAACGCCAGATCGGCGTCGAGGCGGGCGGTGGCGATGCGCCGATGGTCGGAGTCGACCTGGACGACGCGATAGGCGATGACGTAGCCGCCATCGACCTCTGCGATCGTCGGGTTGAACGCTCGAGCCTCGCCCCCGTCGCGCCACTCCTCAGGAGTCAATTCGGACGCGTCGTACTCAATCAATCGCATAGATCCCCACTTTATCCATATCGCATCCTCGCCCCCGGGTGGCGACGAGCCGAACACGTCGTTCGGCGCATGTCTGCGGCAGGCTCGCGCCCACTCGCCCTTGGCGGGGCATCGCCCCCGCCGACGCGCGCACCCCTCATCGATCGGGAGGACGTCCACACGCCACGGCGCCGCCGACATCCCCGAATCAGATCGTGTCCGACCGAGCACGTTCGCTGCGGTGGCCGGGCTGCGTTACGGCGGCCGGAGCCACACGCCACCGGTGCCGCCCAGTCACTCTATACGCTCGCCCCGGAGCGCGAATTCACCCGGCACCCGCTCACCCGCCCGCACGCGCGAGCGTCGCGGAGACGATCCCCGCCGTGCGATCCCAGTCGTACGTGCCGCGCGGCGGGTCGACGGCGCGAGGGGATGCGGCGGCATCCGTCATCGCGGCGGCCCACTCGTGTGCATCGTGCGCGTCGGTCATCGCCGGGCCGCGCCCGTCCACGATCTCGGCGACGGCGCGGCATCCGGCCCAATGGATGACCGGCGTCCCGGTCGCCACGGATTCGAGGGCGGGCAGTCCGAACCCCTCGAGCAACGACGGCATGACGGTCGCGGCGGCGCCCCGGTAGACCTCGGCGAGCCGCGCGTCGTCGACACCGCTCACCACGTCGACCCGGGCCTCGACTCCATGTCGCTCGGCGGCCTGCCGCACCTGGTCCGACTCGCCGGCCGGCACGACCGCGCGAAGACGGATGCCGCTGGTCACCGCGAGAGCGCGCAGCACGACGTCGAGGTTCTTGTGCGCCCGGACGTTCCCGACGAACAGGACGTACGGGTCGGATGCGACCTCGCGCGGGCCGTCGGGGGTGAAGGCGGCGGAGCACCCGTTGCCGGCGTTGACGACGTCGACGGCGTCGTCGCGCAGCCACCGCCGGATCGCCTCGGCCGAGGTCTCGGACACCGTGAGGACGATGCCGGCTCGCCGGACCACACGCCGCACGGGGCCGCCGTAGTAGGCGAGGAACTTCGCGCGGCCGGGCCAGGGGCTCTCGAGCTGGATGAGGTCGTGGATCGTCAGGACCTGCCGCGGCGCGCGGACCAGCGCCCCGTACCCGGGCGAGTAGACCACGGATCCCGCGGCGAGATCCGGCAGGGCACGGAACGCGTCGAACGGGCTGTAGGGCGTGCCGTCCAGTCCCAGGCCGCGCCAGTCGCGATCGAGACGACCGAGCACCTCGCGGGCGTAGCGCCCGATCCCGTGCGCACCGCGGTACCGGTCGTCGACGAGGAGCCCGCTCACGCTGTCTCCTCCGCGACCCAGTCGGCGATGCGCGCTTCGAACACGGGACGATCGAACTCGTATGCGCGCCTCACACACGCCTCGCGGCTCGACGCCGCTGCGCGCTCGACCGCGGCGCGCAGGTCCGCGCCCGCCCACTCGTGGACGAGCGCACCGGTGGCCCCGTCGATGACGCTCTCGGCGACTCCCCCGACGGCGTTCCCCACGACGGGCGTGCCCGCCGCCATCGCCTCGACCGGCATGATGCCGAAATCCTCGACGGCGGGGAAGACGAGCGCGAGCGCGCCCCGGTACAGCGCGGCGAGCAGGATGGACGACGGGTCACGGACGACCGTGACGGGATGCCCGCGATCCGCCGCGTACGCGCGCAGCCTCTCCTCGTCCGCTCCCCCACCCGCCAGGACCACGGGGAGGCCCGACGCGACCCCGGCGTCGATGACGAGCTCGAGGCGTTTGTACGGGACGAACCTCGAGACCCCGAGCAGATAGTCGCGCGGGAGGTCGGCGACGGCGGCATCCGTCTCGTCCGTCGGTTGCGCGTCGGCGAACCGTGCCACGTCGATCGGCGGGTGGATGACGGTGGCGTCGCGACCCCAGGCACGCGCGACCCTGTCGGCGATGAAGGCACTGTTGGCGGCGATGGCGACGGGCTCGGCTGCGCGGCGCCGGTCGAGCGGCTTCAGCAGGGCGGATGCGGCGCGAGCGGCGACGCCGCTCCCACGGCCGTCGAGCTCGGGCGTCCAGATGTACCGCGCTGGGGTGTGGGTGTAGACGAGCTTCGGCGCCTCGCGCGCGGCCCCGCGGAATCGCGCGTGGTGAGCGAAGAGGTGACTGCTGCAGAGAACCCAGTCGGCGTCCCGCTCCGGCAGCGCCCGCCAAGCCAGCGGCATGAGCGGCAGGGCGGCCGCCTTGTGCCCGCGGAGGGGGGTCCGGGCCAGAACGGTCTCGTGGACGCCCGAGAAGCGTCCCTCGCTCTCGTTCCAGAGGCACCACCGCTCGGCGTCAGGGAACACCCCGCCGAGCACGTCGAACACGTTCTCGGAGCCCCCGTGCCGAGACAGCCACTCGTGGACGAGGATGCCGCTCACGACGCGTCCCGCTTCACCTGCGTCATCCGATCCTCACCATCCGACGTTCATTCTGTCAGACGGCGGACCGCCGGTCGGGGACACGGAAGGGGACGGATGCGAGCTGCATCCGTCCCCTTCGCGATCGTCACTCGTTGCCGATGCGCCGATCCACGTTCTCGCGGACCTCGTCGACCTTGGCGTCGACGGAGTCGGGGGCCACCTTCTTCACGAACTCGGCCGCCGCGTCGAGCACCTTGTCGCTCACGTCCTCGGCCTGGTCGGACTTCAGGTTCTTCTCGATCTCGTCCTTGTGCTGCTCGAGGAACTGCTTCCCCTTGCCCACGATGTCGTCGATTCCCATGCTCTCCCTCATCTCCATCGATGCCCGCGCGGGTGTCGCGGCGCGGTCAGTCTAGGTCGCCGAGGATTCGGGCGGCACCCCTTGCGGGAACGACGAAGGGGCCGGGCCCGAAGGCCCGACCCCTTGTCGGTGAGTCCGAAAGGACTTACTTGATGATCTTGGTCACCGTGCCGGCGCCGACGGTGCGGCCACCCTCACGGATCGCGAAGCCGAGTCCATCTTCCATGGCGATGGGCTGGATGAGCTCCACCGTCATGTCCGTGGTGTCACCGGGCATGACCATCTCGGTGCCCTCGGGCAGCGAGATGACGCCGGTGACGTCCGTGGTACGGAAGTAGAACTGCGGGCGGTAGTTCGTGTAGAAGGGGTTGTGACGGCCACCCTCCTCCTTCGAGAGGATGTAGGCAGTGCCCTCGAAGTTGGTGTGCGGCGTAACCGAACCCGGCTTCACGACGACCTGGCCACGCTCGACGTCGTCACGCTTGAGACCACGGAGGAGCAGACCACAGTTCTCGCCGGCCCAGGCCTCGTCGAGCTGCTTGTGGAACATCTCGATACCCGTGACCGTGGTCTTCTGCGTCGGGCGGATGCCGACGATCTCGACCTCGGAGTTGATGGCGAGGGTGCCACGCTCGGCGCGACCGGTGACGACCGTTCCACGACCGGTGATCGTGAAGACGTCCTCGATCGGCATGAGGAACGGCTTGTCCTTGTCACGCACGGGGTCGGGGATGTTCTCGTCCGCGGCCTCCATGAGGTCGAGGATCGACTGGACCCACTTCTCGTCGCCCTCGAGCGCCTTGAGGCCCGAGACGCGGACGACCGGAGCGTCCTCGGCGAAGCCCTGCGAGGCGAGCAGCTCGGAGACCTCGAGCTCGACGAGCTCCAGGATCTCCTCGTCGTCGACCATGTCGGCCTTGTTCAGCGCGACCATCAGGTACGGCACGCCGACCTGCTTGGCGAGCAGGACGTGCTCACGCGTCTGAGCCATCGGGCCGTCGGTGGCGGCGACCACGAGGATCGCGCCGTCCATCTGGGCAGCACCGGTGATCATGTTCTTGATGTAGTCAGCGTGACCCGGGGCGTCGACGTGCGCGTAGTGACGCTTCGGGGTCTCGTACTCGACGTGCGAGATGTTGATCGTGATACCACGCTGGCGCTCTTCGGGAGCGGAGTCGATCGACGCGAAGTCACGCTGCACGTTGGTGGCCGACGGGAACTTGTCGGCGAGCACCTTCGAGATGGCAGCGGTGAGCGTGGTCTTGCCGTGGTCGACGTGACCGATCGTTCCGATGTTGACGTGCGGCTTGGTCCGCTCGAACTTGGCCTTGGCCACTGGGTCCTCCTCAGGACTGTCGTGTAGTCATCCGGGCGCTGGATTGCGACCGGGTTTCTACGGGGATGTTGTCAGTGTAGTTGACGTGACGATATTCAGTTTGGGCGGATGCCGGGGGCCGGGCCCCCGGCATCCGAAGAGCGGGTGTTACTCGCCCTTGGTCTTCTGGACGATCTCGTCGGCCACCGCGCGCGGGACCTCGGAGTAGCTGTCGAACTCCATCGCGTAGACCGCACGACCCGAGGTCTTCGAGCGCAGGTCGCCGATGTAGCCGAACATCTCCGACAGGGGGACGAGGGCGCGGACGATCTTGATGCCCGCACCGTCCTCCATGGACTGGATCTGGCCGCGACGCGAGTTCAGGTCGCCGATGACGTCGCCCATGTACTCCTCGGGAGTACGGACCTCGACCGCCATGAGCGGCTCGAGGAGAACGGGGTTCGCCTTGCGGACGGCCTCCTTGAAGCCCATCGAACCGGCGATCTTGAACGCCATCTCGGACGAGTCGACGTCGTGCGACGCACCATCGGTCAGGATCGCCTTGACACCCACCATGGGGAAGCCGGCGAGCACGCCGACCTGCATGGCGTCCTGGAAGCCCTGGTTGGTGGGTTCGATGTACTCACGCGGGATGCGGCCACCGGTGACCTTGTTCTCGAACTCGTAGATCTTGTCCGGGGTGACCTCGAGGGGCTCGAGGGCGAACTGGATCTTCGCGAACTGACCCGAACCACCGGTCTGCTTCTTGTGCGTGTAGTCGTGACGCTCGACGGTCTTCTTGATCGTCTCGCGGTACGCGACCTGCGGCTTGCCGACGTTCGCCTCGACGCGGAACTCGCGCTTCATGCGGTCGACGAGGATGTCGAGGTGCAGCTCGCCCATGCCCTTGATGACGGTCTGACCGGTCTCGGGGTTGAGCTCGGTGCGGAACGTCGGGTCCTCCTCGGCGAGCTTCTGGATCGCGATGCCCAGCTTCTCCTGGTCGGCCTTGGTCTTCGGCTCGATGGCGACCTCGATGACGGGCTCGGGGAACGTCATCGACTCGAGGACGACCGGCTCGTTCGGGTCGGCCAGGGTGTCACCGGTGGTGGTGTCCTTCAGGCCGATGACGGCGTAGATGTTGCCGGCGGTGACCGCGTCGACCGGGTTCTCCTTGTTGGCGTGCATCTGGAAGATCTTCCCGATGCGCTCCTTCTTGCCCTTGGTCGAGTTGATGACCTGCGCACCCGAGTCGAGCTGACCCGAGTAGACGCGGATGTAGGTCAGGCGACCGAAGAACGGGTGCACGGCGACCTTGAAGGCCAGCGCGGCGAACGGGTCGTTGGCGTCGGGGTGACGCTCGATGACCTTCTCCTCGTCCTTCGGGTCGTGCGCCTCGATGGCGGGCACGTCGAGGGGCGACGGGAGGTAGTCGACGACCGCGTCGAGCATCGGCTGGACGCCGCGGTTCTTGAACGCGGAGCCGCAGAGCACGGGGTAGAGCTCGCCGGCGACGGTCATCTTGCGGATGGCGCCCTTGATCTCGGCCAGGCTCAGCTCTTCGCCGCCGAAGAACTTCTCGAGCAGCTCGTCGTCGGACTCGGCGACGGTCTCGAGGAGCTTCTGACGGTACTCGTCAGCGCGGTCCTTGAGGTCCGCGGGGATCTCCTGGACCTCGTACTTGGCGCCCATGGTGACGTCACCCTTGGAGTCACCGGGCCACACCAGTGCGCGCATCTCGACGAGGTCGATGACGCCGACGAAGTCGTTCTCGGCACCAATCGGGAGCTGCAGCACGAGCGGCTTGGCACCGAGGCGCTTGATGATGGTCTCGACGGTGAAGTAGAAGTCCGCGCCGAGCTTGTCCATCTTGTTGACGAAGCAGATGCGGGGGACGTCGTACTTGTCGGCCTGACGCCACACGGTCTCGGACTGGGGCTCGACGCCCTCCTTGCCGTCGAAGACGGCGACGGCACCGTCGAGGACGCGGAGCGAGCGCTCCACCTCGACCGTGAAGTCGACGTGACCGGGGGTGTCGATGATGTTGATCTGGTTCTTGTTCCAGAAGCAGGTCACGGCGGCAGACGTGATCGTGATGCCGCGCTCCTTCTCCTGCTCCATCCAGTCGGTGGTCGAGGCGCCGTCGTGGGTCTCGCCCAGCTTGTGGTTGACACCCGTGTAGAAGAGGATGCGCTCGGTCGTCGTCGTCTTGCCGGCATCGATGTGCGCCATGATGCCGATGTTGCGGACCTTGTTGAGGTCGGTGAGCACTTCTTGTGCCACGGGGTGTCCTTACGTGTAGTGACGGATGTCGCGAGGTGACCGGCCGGGGGTTGCCCGGCCGGCCACCGAGGTGCTGATTACCAGCGGTAGTGCGCGAAGGCGCGGTTCGACTCGGCCATCTTGTGGGTGTCCTCGCGGCGCTTCACCGCGGCACCGAGGCCGTTCGAGGCATCCAGGATCTCGTTCTGGAGGCGCTCGGTCATGGTCTTCTCACGGCGACCCTTCGCGTACGAGACGAGCCAGCGCAGCGCGAGCGTGTTCGCGCGGTGCGGCTTGACCTCGACGGGAACCTGGTAGGTCGAGCCACCGACGCGGCGGCTCTTGACCTCGAGGGTGGGGCGGACGTTGTCGAGCGCCTTCTTGAGCGTCGCGACGGCGTCCTGGCCGTTCTTCGCCTCGACGCCCTTGAGGGCGTTGTAGACGATGGCCTCGGCGATGGACTTCTTGCCATCGACGAGGATCTTGTTCACCAGCTGGGTGACGATCGGAGCACCGTAGACCGGGTCGTTGACGACGACGCGGCGGGGTGCGGGTCCCTTGCGAGGCATCTAACTCAACCCTTCTTGGCGCCGTAGCGGCTGCGAGCCTGCTTACGGTTCTTGACGGCCTGGGTGTCCAGGGCGCCGCGGACGATCTTGTAACGCACACCGGGGAGGTCCTTGACACGACCACCACGGACCAGCACGAGCGAGTGCTCCTGCAGGTTGTGGCCCTCACCGGGGATGTAGGCGGTGACCTCGGTCCCGTTGCGGAGCTTCACACGGGCGACCTTGCGCATCGCCGAGTTCGGCTTCTTGGGCGTGGTCGTGTACACGCGGGTGCAGACACCCGCCTGCTGCGGGTTCGCCTTCAGGGCGGGCGCCTTGGTCTTGGTGACCTTCGGCGAGCGACCCTTGCGAACCAACTGCTGAATGGTTGGCACGTTCTCTCCTTGTCGATCTGCGCTCGGCTCTCGCCTCGCACAGGTGCTGCACGGTGACAGCGTTCGTGGTTTCACCACAGATCCATCAGCGCGCCGCGAGTGCGACGTGCGGGGTGATGGATATGCCGTGGGGGTGACCTGTTCGCAGGCCCTGTCCCTGGATGCGTTCGCCTCGCCTGCTCCGAACCGAGGCACGTCGCAGGGCGCGCGTATGCGCACACCCGGTCAATGATACGCGGGATCGCGAACCCGGGTCAAACGAGGCCGGTGTTCACCGCGAGTGCTCAGGTGACGGTCCTCGAGCCTCAGGAACCGGCATCCACTCGCTGCAGACGAATCGATGCGTCACCGAGCAGGAAGCGATCGGCGACCTCGGCGTCGACGCCCGGTTCGACCTCGACGTCCGCCCCGAGATTCGGCAGCAGGATGCCGTTCGTCGAGCCCAGATCGACGATGCGCCACGTGTCGCCACGACGTTCCAGACGCGCGTGGGTCTTCGACACCGTGCGCGTCGGATCGGCGATCGCCACGAGCTGCGCCCGAGGATGCGCGGGATCGGCGACGGGATTGCGTCCGAGGACGACGACGTCTCCCGACAGCGGCACGGTCGACCCGTCGGGGAGCACGAGCTCCCACCGGGCGTGGCCACGCCGGACGACGACCGTGCGTTCGAGCTCGTCGTCCATCGGAGCGACATCGGCCTCGTCGCGCAGGCGCTCCTGCGCCGACACCGACCGCGTCGCCGCGACCGGTGCGCCCGCCGCCGGGGAGCCCGCCACGGCGGACACCTCGTCGGTCAGTTCCGGGAACACGTCGCTCTCGTCGCGGTCGGCTCCCACCGGGGCCGGGCGCACCCAGGCGACGGGTGCCTCGTCGCGTCCGGGAACCGCGGAGATGGTCCCCGGGTCGGCGGCGGGATCGACGGCCCCGCCGAGGGCTGCGTTCGGCGGGAAAGGCGCAGGAGACACCGCGGACACCTCGTCCACGTCCTCCCGCCACGGCGACTCGGAACGGAAGGTCGGATTCGGCGACGTGGGGTCGGGCTGCTCGAGAGGCGCTTGGTCGGAGGCGGGCTGCTCGGCCGCGGGCGCATCGTGCGCCACCGGCGTCCACGGCTCCGGGGCGACGGATGCCGGGGGCTGCGGTGTCGTCCCGGCGCGCGGGACGGCCGGGGCGGGCTCGGCGGGTGCGGGGAACGCCGGCGGCGGGAGCGGGGCGCCGAACTCCGAGGAGAACGAGTCGAGCGGCGGATACAGCGGGGAGGGGGCAGGCGACGGTGACACGGGTCGCAGGTGGGCGGGACGAGCACCGCGCCACTCCGCCGGTCCGAACCCGACGATCGTGACCCATACCGGGAACAGCAGCGCACCGACCACCGTCATCCCGGTGCCGTAGCCGAAACCGGGGTTCAGGCGATGGATCGTCACGACGATCAGCACCCACACCGCGACGGTCCCGGGGCCGGGGACGAGCACGAGGAGGGCGAGCCAGGGCGAGAACCCGCCCCAGCGGAGGAGGACGGCGACGTTGAGCACCGGCACCCAGGCGTGCCACGACTCCTCGCCCATCTTCCGGAAGGCGGCCGACAGTGCGAGGGCGATCCAGACGTAGACGGCGAGGCCGAGGATGATCGACAGCAGTCCCAGGACGACACCCGCACCGCTGTCGACACCCGTGTTCATCCCCCCACCCTAAATGAGCAGGTGAGGCGTACGGTCAGACGCCCGGGAGTCCCTCACCGGTGTCGAACGGCGCATCCAGCGACCGTGTCAGCTCCTCGAGCATCGCGGCGATCTGCGGCTCCACGTACTGCGCGACCGCGGTCTGGATCCGGAGCCGGTGGCGCAGGAGGATCGTGCACACCTCGCGGCCGACCATGCTCGCGTACTCGTCGGCCAGCCGGACCTCCTGCCGGAGTGCAGCCTTCGCATCCTCGGTGAGCGGCGGGAGCGCGGGCACGGCGGCATCCGCTTCATCGGCCATGCCGGCGATCGTGAAGAGAAAGGGCGCGCCGGGGACCGGGTCGGGGTCGAGGGGAAGGCCCTCGAACTCGGGCTCGAGTCCCTCGGACGGGCGGTAGGTGCGGGACCTGTTGCGATCAGCCTGCTGATCGAGCTCGGCCTGCAGCATGGGCAGGTTGCGCTCGGTGTACTGCGCGACGGACGAGTCGACGATCGTCTTGATCCGCGTCGACAGGCCGTGCTGCACACCGTGCGGGACGTCGGAGCCGAGGCCCGCTGCCGACAGGATCGGCGACCCCAGACATCGGCGGCACGGAGCGACCCGGCCACGGTGCGTCGCGGGCTCCCAGCGCGGCAACCAGCGCAACCAGGCCTCGACGGCCTGGTTCACCTGCGTCTCGAGCGAGCGCTCCACGGACCCATTCTCGCGGAGATCCGGGCCGATCGGGGGTATTTCCGGCCATCGGGATGCCGCGCCCGTCACTCGTCCTCGTCGCTGCGCTCCCACGGCCACTCGGGTCGGCGTGCGCGCGTCCGCCCGAGGGCGATCCCGGCCCATGACGCCGCGGCGGCGGTGACGGCGAGGACGAGGGCGAACCAGGACAGCGAGAACGTGCCCGCCGCCCCCAGAGCGAGCGCCGCATCCGCACCCGTCAGCACTCCCCCGAGCACGATCCCCGCCAGATAACCGGCCACCGTCGCGATCATGACCCACACCGCGGCGGGGTACCGTCCGCGGCGCACCGCGCCGTACTCGGCGCCCGCGAACGCGGCCGCCGCGAGCAGCATCGCGGCGATGCCGGCGCCCTGCCCGAGGCCCGGCGCGGCGATGACGTCGGTGTCGGTCACCAGGCTCGTGAAGCCGAATCCGCAGATCGCGAGCGCAGCGAAGCCGACCGCCGCGAAGAACGTGGCGATCGGCGCTGCGACGCCGGCGGGCTGGGTCATCAGCCGCGGGCAGTCATCAGTACTGGTGGAGCTGGGGGCCGGCCTCGAGGGTGCGCTCGTACTCGCGCTGCGCCTCGTCGTTCAGCTCGGTGACCCGACGACCGCGGCTGGCGACCCAGGCACCGAACCAGATGGTGATCTCGCGACCGAGGACGAAAGCGATGACGGCGAGCGGTGCGAGGAGCTGCTCGCCGACGATCTCGTTCGCGCGCGACGGCGCGATGGACCAGAACGGGGCCTGGAAGAGCTGCCCGAGGATGTGCCCGCCGTAAGCGACGGCACCGACGATCAGCCCGAAAACGACCCACAGGCCCCAGCGACCGCGGTTGATGAACGCGCCCAGCAGCCAGAAGCCGAGGAAGAACACGGCGACGGGGACCCAGAACGCCCAGGTCGTCACGACCTCGACGAGCCGCTGCCCGACGGTGTCGACCGTGAGTCCGTTCTCGAGCGCATCCAGCCCGAGGATCGCCACGAGGTAGAGGACGGCGAAAAGGAGCGCGGCGAGCAGGCCGATGAGGCCCGCAGCGCCGCGGTTGCCGCGCGGGCGGGGAGCCTCGGGCGCCTGCACGAAGATCGGCTGCTGCGAGTACGCGGCCGTCGGCGCGGCGGCGGGCTCGCTGGAGGTGACCGTCGTCGGGGTCTGGTCTACGTGGGAGGCGGCAGCCGTCGCTGCGGCGGGGGCCGCGGCATCCGTCGTCGAATCGGCGGGCACGGACTCGTTGACGCGGGTGGGAGCATCGGCGTGAGGCATCGCCTCGGTGACCGCATCGTCGCGGGTCTCGGCCGACGGGCGGTAGAGCGGTTCGCTGCTGACCGCGCTGGAGGCGACGGGCGCGTCGGGTTCGCTGTACTTGCCGTAGTCGATCGACAGGTCGGAGCCCCGATCGGTCACGTCGAAGGAACGGTCGCCGCGGGTGCGCTCATCCGAGGCGCGCGAGGCGGCCTCCGCGTCGGCGAGGCTGTCGTTCGCACTGCCGACGACGTCGTCGACACCGCGGGAGTCGTCGGAGGTCGTCGGCTCCTCGATCGGCTCACCGTAAGCGGGCTCGTTGGCCTGGTCGTTCCGCTCGCCGAACTTGGGGTCGCTCATTGCCGTGTCACTCCTCACGCGGGGGCGTGCGCCACCGCTGAAGCGAGCGTATCCCGGCGTTCCACGGGCGCCGGGGAGGCGCCCCGTCGTTTCTTCAGGCGGCGTGGCGCGGTGTGCGTATCGTGGTGACCATGTCCTCTCGGCGCGCACGCATCGGACGGGCCGTCGGAGCCCTCCTCGGCGCCGCCGCGCTCGCGGCCGCCGTGTCGGCCTGCGCCCCCGAGCCCGACACGCTCCGGCCCGAACCGACGGATGCGGCATCCGGAACCCCCACACCGACGATGACACCCGTCGCGATCGCCGACTTCCCGTTCGGCCCTTCGACGTCGACCACTCCACTCCCCTCGGATTGCAAGAGCATCCTGAGCGACAGCATCCTCACCACCCTCCAGGGCATCCCGCTGAACGCCCCGGGGATGGGCGGCGGCATCCGTCCCGACAGCAGCCGCGTCTGCGTGTGGGCCGACCCGGGCGCCAGCCGCACGAGTCTCGTCACGGTCGTCGGCTACTCCCCCGAGCGCGAAGCGCGCGACGCCCTGTACCTGCTCGGCGTCGACGACGGCTACCTCTGCTACGAGCCGGACGAAGGCCTGCGGTGCGAGAAGAGCGGCACCGACGACCTCGGCCTCCCCGTGGGTCGCACCGTCTACTGGCGCGACGGAGTGGCGATCGACACGCAGTACTCGAACCTCGCCCCGCAGGGCTACACCGCGGCGATCGTGTCGAAGATCTGGGGCTGAGGGGTCGGGTCCGGGGCTGAGGGCTCACCCCTCGGCCGGCCACACCGCATCCGCCACGCCTTCGGCGTACCGGGACGGATGCCACGCCTGCTGCGACGTCGACAGCCACCGGCCACCGCCCGCCTCGATCGACTCGACCAGATCGCCGTCCGTGCGTTCGCATCGGACGCGCCCGTCGTCGTCGGCGCACGTGAACCCCTTGGCGGGGAGGGATGCGGCAGCGATGGCCCCGGCATCCGTCGGCACGGCCGCGACCGTCGTCGAGATCTCACCCGCATCGGACGTCCAGCGACACGTGAGGACGACCGCGGGCTGGAGCGCGGCCACGACGTCCTTCGCACTCGAGACGGGCGGGTCCGTCGACGCGGTGACCACGGCGCCGTCGGTCTGCCGCAGGACCGCCCACGCGGCGTCGTTGTAGAGGTCGCGGCAGCCTTGCGGCGATGACGCGGCATCGGAGGCGCTCGACGCCCCGGGCGACGGAGCCCCGGCACCGTCGGACCCGTCCGTCGTCCGTCCGCTCTGGGCGAGCCACTGCGACGCCACCGGGAACATCGGGATCGCGAGGACGAGCAACGTCACGACGATCGCCGCGCTGACGATGCCGACGAACCATGCGAAAGCGGCGTTGCGCCCACCCACCCGTGCCATGCGTCCACGGTAGTGGCCCCGCCGCGCCACCTTCGCGCGGCAACGCCGAAGGCCCCCGGGAACGAGTCCCGGGGGCCTTCGGTCAGACGATCACACCTCGATCAGTTGTTCTCACGACTGCGTCGCTCGACAACTTCAATCGGCTCGGCCGAGCGAGCAAGCTCGCTCGTCTCTCACCTCAATCAGTTGTAGCTGCCGGGGGTGAAGTCGTCGGTCGAGAAGCTGTCGAAGTCGACGTAGCTCAGGTCGGCGTCGCTGTACGCACCGTCCGAGGCGAAGATGCGGTTGGGGTACCGCTCGCTCTTGGCCTCCTCCGTCGCCTCGACCACGACGTTGCGGTACTTCGCAAGGCCGGTGCCGGCGGGGATGAGCTTTCCGATGATGACGTTCTCCTTGAGGCCGACGAGCGGGTCGCTCTTGCCCTCCATGGCCGCCTGCGTGAGGACGCGGGTGGTCTCCTGGAACGACGCGGCCGAGAGCCACGATTCGGTCGCGAGCGACGCCTTCGTGATACCCATCAGCTCGGGACGACCCGACGCGGGGCGCTTGCCCGCGGCGACCGCTTCGCGGTTCATCTGCTGGTAGCGCTTGAAGTCCACCAGCTCACCGGGCAGCAGGTCCGTCTCGCCGTGGTCGACGACCGTGACCTTGCGCAGCATCTGGCGCACGATGACCTCGATGTGCTTGTCGTGGATCGGCACACCCTGCGAGCGGTAGACGCCCTGCACGCCGCCGACGAGGTACTTCTGCACCTCGCGGGCACCCATGACACGCATGACCTCCTTGGGGTCGAGCGTGCCGACCTGCAGGGGCTGACCGACCTCGACGCGCTGGCCGTCCTCGACGAGGAGGGTGGCGCGCTTGAGGACCGGGTAGACGTGCGGCTCGTCGCCGTTGTCCGGAGTCAGGATGAGCTTCTTGGCCTTGTCGGTCTCATCGATCTTGATGACACCGTCGGCCTCGGCGATCGGGGACGCACCCTTGGGGGTACGAGCCTCGAACAGCTCTTGGACACGGGGCAGACCCTGGGTGATGTCGTCCGCCGATGCCGAACCACCGGTGTGGAACGTACGCATCGTCAGCTGGGTACCGGGCTCACCGATCGACTGAGCGGCGATGATGCCGACGGCCTCGCCGATGTCGACGAGCTTGCCGCTGGCCAGCGAACGGCCGTAGCACTTCGCGCAGACACCGACGGCCGAGTCGCAGGTCAGGACCGAGCGCACCTTGATGCTCTCGATGCCACCGGCGACCAGCTTGTCGATGAGGACGTCGCCCACGTCGTCGCCGGCCTCGGCCAGGACGGTGCCCTGAGCGTCGACCACGGCGGCGGCGAGGGTACGGGCGAACACCGAGTTCTCGACGTTCGCGTCGCGGACGAGCTCGCCGTCGGCGCCGGGAGCGGCGATCGTGAACTCGAGACCCTTGGTCGTGCCGCAGTCCTCCTCGCGGATGATGACATCCTGCGAGACGTCCACGAGACGACGCGTGAGGTACCCCGAGTCGGCCGTACGGAGGGCCGTGTCGGCCAGACCCTTACGCGCACCGTGCGTCGCGATGAAGTACTCAGCCACCGACAGACCCTCGCGGTACGAGGAGATGATCGGACGGGGGATGATCTCACCCTTGGGGTTGTTCACCAGGCCTCGCATACCCGCGATGTTGCGGATCTGCAGCCAGTTACCACGGGCACCCGAGCTCACCATGCGGTTGATGGTGTTGTCGGCCGGGAAGTTGTCCCGCATCGCCTTCTGGACCTCGTCGGTCGCCTCGGTCCAGATCTTGATGAGCTCCTGACGACGCTCGGCGTCGGTCGTGAGGCCCTTCTCGAACTGACCCTGGACCTTCGCTGCCTGCTTCTCGTAGGCGGCGACGATCTCCTTCTTGTTCGGCGGCGTGAGGACGTCGCTGAGGGCGACGGTCACACCCGAACGAGTGGCCCAGTAGAAGCCGGCGTCCTTGATCCGGTCGAGGGATGCCGCGACCTCGGTCTTCGGGTACTCCTCAGCCAGCTTGTTGACGATCTGCGACAGCTTGCCCTTGTCGGCCTGCTCGCGAACGAACGGGTAGCCCTTGGGGAGGGTGTCGTTGAAGATCGCCTGGCCGAGCGAGGCATCCACCAGACCGTGACGCTCGTAGCCCTCCGGAGCCTCCCCCTCGAGGAAGGTCAGGCCGGGGACGCGGATGCGGACCTTGGCCTGCAGGTCGAGGGTGCCCTCGTCCTTGGCCAGGATCGCCTCGCCGACGGAACCGAACACACGGCCCTCACCGGCAGCGCCCTCCTTGAGGGTCGTCAGGTGGTGCAGACCGATGATCATGTCCTGCGAGGGCAGGGTGACCGGACGGCCGTCAGACGGCTTCAGGATGTTGTTCGAGGCGAGCATCAGCACGCGGGCCTCGGCCTGAGCCTCGACCGACAGCGGCAGGTGCACGGCCATCTGGTCACCGTCGAAGTCCGCGTTGAAGGCGGCGCAGACGAGCGGGTGGAGCTGGATGGCCTTGCCCTCGACGAGCTGCGGCTCGAACGCCTGGATGCCGAGGCGGTGCAGCGTGGGCGCACGGTTCAGCAGAACCGGACGCTCGCGGATGATCTCCTCGAGCACGTCCCAGACCTCGGGACGGGTGCGCTCGACGGCGCGCTTGGCGGCCTTGATGTTCTGCGAGTGACCGAGGTCGATCAGGCGCTTGATGACGAACGGCTTGAAGAGCTCCAGCGCCATCTGCTTGGGCAGACCGCACTGGTGCAGCTTCAGCTGCGGGCCGACGATGATGACCGAACGGCCCGAGTAGTCGACGCGCTTGCCGAGCAGGTTCTGGCGGAAACGACCCTGCTTACCCTTCAGCATGTCGCTGAGGGACTTCAGGGCGCGGTTGCCGGTACCGGTGACGGGACGACCGCGGCGGCCGTTGTCGAACAGGGCGTCGACGGCCTCCTGCAGCATCCGCTTCTCGTTGTTGACGATGATCTCGGGGGCACCGAGGTCGATCAGGCGACGGAGACGGTTGTTGCGGTTGATCACGCGACGGTACAGGTCGTTCAGGTCGGACGTGGCGAAACGGCCACCGTCGAGCTGGACCATGGGGCGGAGCTCCGGCGGGATGACCGGGACGACGTCCAGGACCATCGATGCGGGGCTCATACCCGTCGACAGGAACGAGTTGACGACCTTGAGACGCTTGATCGCACGGATCTTGCGCTGGCCCTTGCCCTCGGAGATCTGCAGGTGGAGCGACTCGGCCTCAGCGGCCAGGTCGAACGCCAGCAGGCGACGCTTGATCGACTCCGCGCCCATGTAGGCCTCGAAGTACTGACCGAAGCGGTCCTGCAGCTCCTGGAAGATGTCGTCTTCCTGCTTGAGCTGACCGACCTCGAGACCGCGGAACTCGTCCCACATCCGCTCGAGCTTGGCGACCTGCTCGTCGCCGCGCTTGCGGATCGTGGTCATCTCCTTCTCGGCGGCGTCCTTGGCCTTCTTCTTCTGGTCGGCCTTGGCTCCTTCCGCCTCGAGGGCGGCGAGCTCGTCTTCCAGCTTCTGCAGGCGGTCGGCGACGCGAGCGTCACGACGGTCGGCGATGTTCTTGATCTCGAGGCGGAGGTTCGCCTCGTGGGTCGGGAGGTCGCGGTGACGCGCATCCTCGTCGACCGAGATCACCATGTAGGCGGCGAAGTAGATGACCTTCTCGAGGTCCTTCGGCGCCATGTCCAGCAGGTATCCGAGGCGCGAGGGAACGCCCTTGAAGTACCAGATGTGGGTGACGGGGGCGGCGAGCTCGATGTGGCCCATGCGCTCACGACGGACGGAGGACTTGGTGACCTCCACGCCGCAGCGCTCGCAGACGATGCCCTTGAAGCGGACGCGCTTGTACTTGCCGCAGGCGCACTCCCAGTCGCGCGAAGGTCCGAAGATCTGCTCTCCGAAGAGGCCGTCCTTCTCGGGCTTCAGGGTGCGGTAGTTGATGGTTTCGGGCTTCTTGACCTCGCCGAAGGACCAACGACGGATGTCGTCGGCGGTGGCGAGACCGATGCGAAGCTGATCGAAGGTGTGTGACTCGAGCACTGATTCTCCTGTGTCGGAATTCTGTTCGTTGCCGGTACGGGTCAGATCTCGTCGATCGACGTCGACTCGAACCGGGTGGAGATGTTGATGCCGAGCTCTTCCGCTGCACGGAAGGCCTCGTCGTCACTGTCACGCAGGTTCACCTCGGTGCCGTCGGCCGAGAGGACCTCGACGTTCAGGCAGAGGGACTGCATCTCCTTCATGAGGACCTTGAACGACTCCGGGATGCCGGGCTCCTGGATGTTCTCGCCCTTGACGATCGCTTCGTAGACCTTGACGCGGCCCACGATGTCGTCGGACTTGATCGTCAGCAGCTCCTGCAGCGCGTATGCGGCGCCGTAGGCCTCGAGCGCCCAGACCTCCATCTCACCGAAGCGCTGGCCACCGAACTGGGCCTTACCGCCGAGCGGCTGCTGGGTGATCATCGAGTAGGGGCCCGTCGAGCGTGCGTGGATCTTGTCGTCGACAAGGTGGTGCAGCTTCAGGATGTACATGTAACCGACCGAGATGCCGGCCGGGAACGGCTCACCGGAGCGACCGTCGAACAGCTTCGCCTTGCCGGAGCTGTCGATGAGACGCTCTCCGTCGCGGGTCAGGTTCGTGGAGTCGAGGAGACCTGCGATCTCCTCCTCGAACGCGCCGTCGAACACCGGGGTGGCGACCTTCGTGCCGGGAGCGGCCTCGCGAGCCTGCTCGGGGAGCTTCGCAGCCCACTCCGGCGAGCCGTCGACCTTCCAGCCCTGCTTCGCGACCCATCCGAGGTGGGTCTCGAGGACCTGGCCGAAGTTCATTCGACCGGGGATGCCGAGCGGGTTGAGGACGACGTCGACCGGGGTGCCGTCCGCCATGAACGGCATGTCCTCGACGGGCAGGATCTTCGCGATGACGCCCTTGTTGCCGTGACGACCGGCGAGCTTGTCGCCCGCGGTGATCTTGCGCTTCTGGGCGATGTAGACCACGACGCGGCGGTTGACGCCCGAGCCGAGCTCGTCGTCGCCGTCCTCGGCGTTGAACTCCTTGACGGCGATGATCGTGCCCTGCTCACCGTGGGGAACCTTCAGCGAGGTGTCACGGACTTCGCGGCTCTTCTCGTTGAAGATCGCGCGGAGCAGGCGCTCCTCGGCCGAGAGCTCGGTCTCGCCCTTGGGCGTGACCTTGCCGACGAGGATGTCGCCGGGACGCACCTCGGCGCCGATGCGGATGATGCCGCGCTCGTCGAGGTCCTTCAGCAGGTCGGGGCTGACGTTGGGGAGGTCACGGGTGATCTCCTCCTTGCCCAGCTTGGTGTCGCGAGCGTCGACCTCGTACTCCTCGATGTGGATCGAGGAGAGGGTGTCGTTCTTGACGAGCTCCTGGCTGAGGATGATCGCGTCCTCGAAGTTGTGACCCTCCCACGTCATGAACGCGACGAGGAGGTTCTTGCCGAGGGCGAGTTCGCCCTCCTCGGTGGCGGGACCGTCGGCGATGACCTCGCCGACCTCGACGCGCTCACCGGCCGAGACCACGACGCGCTGGTTGTACGACGTGCCCTGGTTGGAGCGGTCGAACTTCCGGAGGAAGTAGTCCTGCGTGCCACCCTCGTCGAGCTGGACGGTGACGACGTCGGCCGAGACCTCGGAGACGACACCGGCCTTCTGAGCCGTGAGGACGTCACCCGCGTCGATGGCGGCGTAGCCCTCCATACCGGTGCCGACGATCGGCGACTCGCTGCGCAGCAGCGGGACGGCCTGACGCTGCATGTTCGCACCCATGAGGGCGCGGTTCGCGTCGTCGTGCTCGAGGAACGGGATGAGCGAGGTCGCGACCGACACCATCTGGCGCGGCGAGACATCCATGTAGCCGATCTCGTCGACGGGGAACAGGTCGACCTCGCCGCCCTGACCGCGACGGGCCAGGATGCGGTCGTTGACGAACGTGCCGTCGGCGTTGAGCTCGACACCGGCCTGGGCCACGACGTAGTCGGCCTCTTCAGCCGCCGTCAGGTAGTCGATCTGGTCGGTGACCTTGTTGCCCACGACGCGGCGGTACGGCGTCTCGATGAAGCCGAACGCGTTGATGCGAGCGAACGATGCGAGCGAACCGATCAGGCCGATGTTCGGGCCTTCCGGGGTCTCGATCGGGCACATGCGGCCGTAGTGCGAGGGGTGGACGTCACGGACCTCGACGCCGGCGCGCTCACGCGACAGACCACCGGGGCCGAGCGCCGACAGGCGACGCTTGTGGGTCAGACCCGCGAGCGGGTTGTTCTGGTCCATGAACTGCGACAGCTGCGAGGTTCCGAAGAACTCCTTGATCGCGGCCACGACGGGGCGGACGTTGATCAGGGTCTGCGGCGTGATCGCCTCGATGTCCTGCGTGGTCATGCGCTCGCGGACGACGCGCTCCATGCGGGACAGACCGGTGCGGACCTGGTTCTGGATGAGCTCGCCGACGGCACGGATGCGACGGTTGCCGAAGTTGTCGATGTCATCGACGTCCAGGCGGATCTCGGCGGGCTTGCCGCTGCGGACGCCGTCGTAGCTGACGTCGCCGCGGTGCAGACGGACGAGGTACTTGATCGTCGCGACGATGTCCTCGACGGTCAGGACCGAGTCACTGAGGGCCTTGTCGATGCCCAGCTTCTGGTTGATCTTGTAGCGACCGACCTTGGCGAGGTCGTAGCGCTTCGAGTTGAAGTAGAAGTTGTCCAGCAGCGCGCGGGCGGCCTCGGCGGCGACCTGCTCGCCCGGACGGAGCTTGCGGTAGATGTCGCGGAGCGCATCTTCCTTCGTGAGGATGGTGTCCTTCTCGAGGGTCTCCTCGATCGAGCTGAAGCCCGCGAACTCCTGCATGATGTCTTCGCTCGACAGGCCGAGGGCCTTCAGGAAGACGGTGACCGACTGCTTGCGCTTGCGGTCGATGCGGACGCCGACCTGGTCGCGCTTGTCGATCTCGAACTCGAGCCACGCACCGCGGCTGGGGATGACGCGCGCCGAGACGATGTCCTTGTCGGAGGTCTTGTCGGGCGTCTTGTCGAAGTAGACACCGGGCGAACGCACGAGCTGCGAGACGACGACGCGCTCGGTGCCGTTGATGATGAACGTGCCCTTGGCGGTCTGGAGCGGGAAGTCGCCCATGAAGACCGTCTGCGTCTTGATCTCACCCGTGAGGTGGTTCATGAACTCGGCCTCGACGTAGAGCGGGGCGGCGTAGGTCTTGCCGCGCTCCTTGCACTCCTCGATGGAGTACTTCTCGGGCTCGAGGTACGGGTTCGTGAACGAGAGCTGCATGGTCTCGCCCAGGTCCTCGATCGGCGAGATCTCTTCGAAGATCTCCTCGAGGCCGCTGATCTCGGGCACGTCGGTGCGGCCCTCGGCCTGCGCCTGAGCGACGCGTGCCTTCCATGCCTCGTTGCCGACGAGCCAGTCGAACGACTCGGTCTGCAGCGCGAGGAGGTCAGGGACCTCCAGCGTGTCGGAGATCTTGGCGAACGAGAGGCGGGATGCTCCGCGACCGTTCTTGTTGGTGGTGGTGGAAGTTGCGTTGCGCGCAGCAGCCAAGGGGATTACCTCCGTGAGCCCGGGGAGGGCTGGTTTTCCTTGTCGTCAGGTGGAGTACTCCCGTCAACGCCTGCGGCGCGCGCCGACGGAGACCGTCGGGGGCGCAGGCACAAGCCGACCACCATATGAGGGCAAGTAGAGGGGAGCGCAACTACCCACTATAGGACGCGCGACGCGCCGTGTCCAGTCGAATCGTTGACGAGTTCGACGGGCTGCGGTATAACTCGCGGGCGTGGGTCAGGTCCACTGCCAGGTCACGAGGACGGACTGCGCGAGGGCGTCCCGTTCCTCCTGCGACTTCTCCACATCCGACGCGAACGTCACGATGTAGGTCTGTCCCGCGTTGACCAGGTAGAACTGGTCGATCACGTAGGGCGTCTCCCCCTGCTCGACGCGTGCCGACAGGTGGGCCGACTCGGAGCCGGCTGCCGTGACGCGCTCGAGCGCCTTCACGTCGGACGCGCCGGCCTCCTCGAGCTGGGCGACCCCCGCTTCCTCGACCTGCTCGGAGGTCACCTCTCCCCCGGGGGAGACCAGGATGTTGACGTTGTCGCGGTAGCCGTCCTCGATGGTCAGGTCGGCCGCGAAGGTCGTCTCGTCGAAGCCGTCGGGAGCACCGTCGGGGTAGCCCCATCCCTCGGGCAGGGTCAGTGTGTACTGCTCCGCGGTGATCACGTCGCCCGACGCCGGCGCGAACTCGACGGCGTCGCTCTCGGGAGCCGCCTGGCTCGACTCGGCGGGCGGAGCGGACTCCGCGGCGCATCCGGCGAGACCCAGTCCCGCCAGGAGCAGGAGGACGGCGGAGGCGCGGCGGAGGGACATGCCGCCGACCCTACGCGGCGGGGCGTGTCACCGGCGGGGGCTTGCGCTCCGCACCAGAAGATGAGAGCCCGGCCGAGCCTGCGCGAGCGCCGCCCGGCCCGCCGCCGTGATGACACCGATCACGGGGTATCCACCCGTGACCGGACCGTCGGGACCGAGGATCACCGGGACGCCGTCGGGCGGCACCTGCACGGCGCCCGGCAGCATCCCCTCACTCGGGAGCTCGCGCCCCACCGCGCCCGGCGTCCGCGTGAGCGACGGACCATCGAGGCGGATGCCGACGCGATCCGCCCGCGCCCCGACCACCCACCGGCTCTCGACGAGCGCCCGACGCGCCTCGGGGGTGAACCACGCTGCGCGAGGCCCCGCGGCGATCGCGACCTCGAGCACATCGGGCGGCGGCGTCCACGGCCAGAGGTCCACTGCGGGGACCGGATGCCGCGCGGCATCCGCCGTCGCGACCGCGTCGCCCGCGCGCAGCGGCGCCGGCCCGAGCCCGGCGAGCGAGTCGGTCGCGGCCGACCCGAGCGCCGCTGCCGCGGCGACACCGCCGCGCACGGCCAGGACCGCGCGCACGCCGGCCCGGAACGCGCCGATCGAGAGGTCGGTGCCGGCCGGCCACAGCACCGGGCGGTAGGCGTCGACCTCACGGTCGGCGATGCGGACCGGGCCCCACGCACCCGTCACGGCGATCCAGAGGTCGCGGGAGGAGGTCGCGCGGAAACCGCCCAGGGTGATCTCGATCGCCGAAGCACCCTCGGCGTTGCCGACGAGCCGGTTCGCAGCCGCGAACGCCGGACGGTCGGCCGCCCCCGAGAGGGCGATCCCGTCGGCCAGGCGTCCGGGGCGACCGGCATCCTGCACCGTCGCGAGGGCGCCCTGGTCGACGACGTCGAACGCGTGGGGTCCCGCCGGCCGGACGGCCTGCGCGGGCGCGGCGACGGCCACCGAGGCGACGCGGCGGAATCGCACGAGCGATCCGGGGCGGAGGAGGACGGACTCGGCAGCGCTCGGGTCGAACAGGGGCGCGTCCGTCGTGCCGATCAGCTGCCACCCGCCGGGGGTCTCGCGCGGGTAGGCGCCGGTGAACCCGCCGGCGAGCGCCACCGCGCCGCGGGGCACGCGGGTGCGCGGCGTCGCCCGTCGCGGCATGTCGAGGTTCCAGTCGTCGCTGACGAGGTACCCGAACCCGGGCGCGAAGCCGGTGAACGCGACGCGCCACCGCGCCGCGAGGTGCCGCCCGATGAGCGCGTCGGGTGAGAGACCGACGAGGGATGCCGCCTCGGCGAGGTCCGGGCCGTCGTAGGCGACGGGGAGCTCGACCTCGCTCGGCGCCGGCGACGTGCCGGTGCGCCTCTCGGCGCTCTCCCCCGCCGTGATCCAGGTGCGGGCTGCGGACAGCGGGAGGACGGCGGTGTCGACGTGCACGAGCACCGTCCGTGCCGCCGGGACCAGATCGAGCACGCCCGGTGGGGGCGCCTCGGCGAGTCGCGCGTGGAGGTCGAGGACATCCGCGAGCCCGTCGACCTCGACGAGGAGCGCACTGTCGCCGAACGGGCGGATCACCACGGGGCGCGCACCGCGACCCCCGCCGCGTCGAGCGCGGCCCGCACCGCCCGGGCCATGGCGACCGACCCCGCGGTGTCGCCGTGCAGGCACAGGGAGGCCGCCTGCACGCGGAGCGTCGACCCGTCGACCGCGTCGACCAGCCCGTCGCCGGCGAGCCGGACCGCCCGCGCGGCGACCGCGTCGGCGTCGTGCAGCAGGGCGCCCGCTTCGCCGCGGGGCACGAGCGCGCCGGACGGCAGATAGCCGCGGTCGAGGAACGCCTCGACGAGGAACGGGATGCCGTGGGCCGCCGCGGCCCCGACGACGACACCCGGCATCCCGAGCAACGGCAGCGGCCTGCCGAGGTCGTGGGCGATGTCGGCCACGGCGGCCACGACGGCCTCCGCCGACGCGGAATCGACCGTGACGGAGTGGTAGAGCGCACCGTGCGGCTTCACGTAGCGGAGGTCGGCGCCGGCGGCGACGAGCGCGCCGATCTGCTCGCGCACCTGCGTGCGGAGGAGGTCGGGCGCGACGGCGCGCGCGACACGGCCGAAGCCGGCCCGATCGACGAAGGAGGGATGTGCGCCCACGGCGACGCCCGCAGCCGTCGCGCGGGCGACGGCATCCGTCATCGACGCGGCGTCACCGGCGTGTCCGCCGCAGGCCACCGACGCGCTGGAGACGACCGCGAACATCGCCTCGTCGTCGGCGGTCGGCACGCCGTCGACGGTCTCACCGAGGTCCGCGTTCAGGTCGATCGACGCCATGAGGCCACGGTACCGGCGGGCGGGCGGTGAACGACGGACGAAGGATCCGTCAACCGCTGGCCGGGCAGCCGCGCGGACCGTAGCGTCGAGGTGTCGCCGGAGGTTCGCTCCGGCTGGAAGGAGAGCCGCTGTGGCGCACATCACCGTGGGGACCGAGAACTCGGTCGACGTCGACATCTTCTACACCGATCAGGGATCGGGCCAGCCCGTCGTGCTGATCCACGGGTTCCCCCTGAACGGGGAGTCCTGGGGCAAGCAGCAGGCCGCGCTCCTCGAGGCCGGTTACCGCGTCATCGCCTACGACCGCCGTGGGTTCGGCGCGTCGACGAAGACGGCGTCGGGCTCGGACTACGACACCTTCGCCGCCGACCTGCACGCGCTCATCGAGGAACTCGAGCTCACCGACGCGGTGCTCGTCGGCTTCTCGATGGGAACCGGCGAGATCGCACGCTACCTGTCGCGCTACGGCGCGGACCGCATCGCCAAGGTCGCCTTCCTCGGCTCGCTCGAGCCGTGGCTGCTGAAGACCGACGACAACCCCGACGGCGCCGGCGACCAAGCCTTCTTCGACGGAACGGCGGCTGCCGTCGCCGAGGACCGGTATGCATTCCTGACCGGGTTCTTCCGGGACTTCTACAACCTCGACGACTACCTCGGGGACCGCATCTCGCAGGAGGCCGTCGACGCGTCGATCGCCGTCGCGAACCAGGCGGGGAACGCCGCCATCGCCGCCGCGCCCCTGACGTGGCCGACCGACTTCCGCGGCGACATCCCCGCCGTCACCGTTCCGGCACTGATCGTCCATGGCACGGCGGACAACATCCTGCCGATCGACGCGACCGCGCGGCGGTTCCGCGAGCTCCTGCCCGAGGCGACGTACGTCGAGATCGAGGGCGCCCCGCACGGCCTGCTGTGGACCCACGGCGCCGAGGTCAACGAGGCGCTGCTGGGGTTCCTGCAGGCCTGATGCCTCCTGTCGGCAGTCCGCCCGTCGCCGGGTGGGCTGCCGGCGCTGGTGCGTGGACAGGCCGCATGCCACGATGAAGGCACGAGCGAGGGGGTCGCCATGGCGGATGCCGCAGTGCAGGAGACGACGACGGGGAAGTCGATGGTCATCGACCGTGCGGTCACCGCACGCCTGGCACGCGACCATCAGCGGACGAAGGAGCCCGGGCTATGGGCGGCCGGGATCGCCCTGTTCCTCCTGCTCGGCGTCGGGATGTTCGCCCTGAACGGCAACTTCCGCTCCCTCGTGATCGCCGGGTTCTGGGCCGTGGTCCTCGTCATCGCCCTCTTCTCCGTCCGCCGGATGGGGTCGCAGAAACTCGCCCGCGTCATCGAGGGGATCTACCCGCACGGAGACCGCCTCACCGTCGCGGCGACCGACGCCGGCCTGACGGTGACCACCTCGGCCACGAGCCTCACGGTCGCTGCATCCGCCATCTGGCGCGTCTCGACGGCGCCGAACTCGGTCATGGTGCGGATCACCGGACTCACGGGACCGGCGATCATCGTGCCGCGGGAGCTCCTCGACGACGCCGACGTGTCGCGCCTGCGCGCTGCGGCTCCCCGCATCCGTCGCCCCTGACGACGCTCCCCTGTCCCGAACCGCGCCCGCCGACGGCGCGTCGTGACAGGCGAGCGGATGCCGGGGCTCAGCCGACGACGACGGCCTCGGGGATGCGCGCCTGCATGACGGCGAGCGCCTCGGGGCTGTGGTCGACGAGCACGGCGTCGCGGCCGAGCGCGTGGGCGACCGCGCCGGTCGTCCCCGAGCCGGCGAAGAGGTCGAGCACCCGATCGCCCGGCCGGCTCGACGCCTGCACGATCCGCCGCAGGATGCCCTCGGGCTTCTGGGTCGGGTAGCCGGTCTTCTCCCGCCCCGAGGTCGGGACGATCGTGTGCCACCAGACGTCGGTCGGCAGCTTGCCGCGAGCAGCCTTCTCGGGGGTGACGAGCCCCGGAGCCATGTAGGGCTCTCGGTCGACGGCATCCGAGTCGAAGAAGTACGCCGACGGATCCTTGACGTAGACGAGGATCGTGTCGTGCTTGCTCGGCCAGCGCTTGCGCGACTTCGCGCCGTAGTCGTACGCCCAGATGAGCTCGTTGAGGAAGCACTCCCGACCGAAGACGGCGTCGAGCATGACCTTCGCGTAGTGCGCCTCGCGGTAGTCGAGGTGCACGTAGAGGGTGCCGTCGTCGGCCAGGAGCCGCCACGCCTCGCGCAGCCGGGGCTCGAGGAACCCCCAGTAGTCGTCGAACCGGTCGTCGTACAGCTTCAACGCGCCACGCGTGCGGGCGTAGGACGCGCCGCGGAAGCCGCCCTTGACCGGACCGACGGCCGGCGCGGGCGCGTCGGGATCGGGCTGCAACCCCTCCGTGCGGACCGCGGACTCGATCGCCCGCTCCTGGGTACGCCCGGTGTTGAAGGGCGGGTCGAGGTAGATGAGCGCGAACGAGGAGTCCGGCAGGCGCCGGGCGACCTCCAGGTTGTCGCCGAGATGGATCTCGACGGTCACGGAACGCGGCGCAGCCAGGCGTCCGTCGAGAACTTCGACTCGACGAGCGCCTCGGCCTCGGCGTACTCCTCCTCGGAGATCGAGCCCGCCTTCGCGCCGTAGAGCGAGGTGAACGTCTCCTTGAAGCGTTCGATGATGTCGGCGCGCGCCATGCCGGTCTGGCTGCGGAGCGGGTCGACGCGCTTGGCCGCCGATGCCGTGCCCTTGTCGGAGAGCTTCTCGCGTCCGATGCGCAGGACCTCGGTCAGCACCTGGCCATCCATGTCGTAGCTCAGGGTCGCGTGGTGCAGCACTCCCCCGTTGGCGAGGCGCTTCTGCGCGGCGCCGCCGATCTTGCCCTTCGACGATGCGATGTCGTTGAGCGGCTGGTACGTCGCGTCGATCCCGAGCGAGCGCAGCGCGTGCAGCACCCAGTCGTCGAGGAACGCGTAGGAGTCTGCGAAGGTCATGCCCGAGACGAGGGATGCCGGCACGTACAGCGAGTAGGTGACGATCGAGTTCGCGGCCATCAGCATCGCGCCGCCGCCGGAGATGCGTCGGACGACCTGGAAGCCGTGCTTCGCGGCACCCTCGGGGTCGACCTCGTTACGGTACGACTGGAACGATCCGATGACGACGGCGGACTCGTTCCACTCCCAGATGCGGAGCGTGGGGGTGCGTCGACCGTCGCCCACGCGAGCGGTCAGCACCTCGTCGAGCGCGAGGTTCATCGCGGGCGAGACGGCCTTCTCGTGGACGACCTCCCACTCGAACTCGGCCCAGCCCGGTGCGACGATGAGCGCGCGGCGGACGGCGGTGGCGACGGCCTCGGGCGTGAAGCCGAGCAGCTGCGCCCCCTCGGGGAGCGCGCCGCGGACGGCGGCGGCGATCGTCGCGACGTCGGCTTCGACGGGCAGACCCGTCACCGCCGCATCGATGTCGGCCAGCGCGTCGTCGGGTTCGAGGAAGAAGTCGCCCGCGAGGTGGAAGTCCGCGATGCGGCCGTCCTCCACCTCGAGGTCGACGACGACCAGCTTGCCGCCAGGGACCTTGTACTCGCCGTGCATGGTCCTATTCTCCCGTGCCCGCAGCGGGTGCGGATCCACTCTCGGGGACGGATGCCGCGTCCCGCCGCGCGATGCGCGCGTCGAGCCACGCGACGAGGTCGGCGTGCACCTCCGGCGCGCAGCGCTCGTTGAAGATCTCGTGGCGCGCCTCGGGGTACACGAGCGTCGTCACGTCGGTGAGGCCGGAGCGCGTGCGGTACGCGTCGGCCAGGCGGTGGACGCTCCGCGGTCCGCCGACGGGGTCGTCACGGCCGACCATGAGGAGCACGGGGACGTCGACGCCGAGGTCGCGCTTCGGCTTGCCGATCAGGCGCAGGGTGTCGACCGGACCGAAGAGCTTCAGCAGGGGCACCGTGGTCGTGAGCGGGTCGTCGAGGAACGCACGGCCGACCGTGGCATCCGTCGACAGCCATTCGACGCCGGTGGCGTCCGGTCCTGCCCAGCGCTTGTTGAGGGGCGCGGCGTTCAAGTCCCCCGGCCACAGGAGGGACGAGCCCGAGAGGATGACGGCGTCGTACGCGCGGGGGTCCGCGTTCACGAGCTTCTGCGCGAGGAAGGACCCCCACGAATGCCCCAGGAGGACGAGCGGGAGCCCGGGGTTCTCGTCGCGGATGACGCGCGTGAACAGCTGCAGTCCCGCCACGGTGGCGCGGAGGCCGCCGGGGCCGAGCCGCCCGAGGCGGGAGTGATCGCCGCCGTGCTGGCGCAGTCCCGTGCGGCCGTGGCCGCGGTGGTCGTCGGCGTAGACGATGAAGCCGGCGGCGGTGAGGGCGGCGATGGTGCTGCCGTAGCGGCCGGCGTGCTCGCCGACGCCGTGGAGGAGCTGGACGACGCCGCGCGGGTTGCCCTGCGCCGGGTGGACGTCGTAGACGATCGCGATGCCGTGTGCATCGATGAACTCGGGCATGGCTCGAATCCTAGGGCGCTGACGCGGTCGGCGGATGCCGGACTCCAAGCTCTTAGCCAGACTAATGAGTTATGCTAACGAAAATGAGCAGTGCACCCGAGACCTCGACGACGGACGATTCGACGACGGAGCTCGCGCTCGCGGCATCCGACTTCCGCATGGCCACCTTCCGTCTCGCGCGGCGCCTCCGCTCGCAGCGCGCCGTCGACACGATGAGCGACGGGCAGTTCGCCGTCCTCGCCGGCCTCAAGGTGCACGGGCCCCACACGCTCGGCGAGCTCGCCGAGCGTGAGCGCGTCTCGGCGCCGTCCATGAACCGCACCGTGAACTGCCTCGAGGAACTCGGCTACCTCACCCGCACCCCCGACGAGAGCGACCGCCGGAAGGTCGTCATCGACCTCACCGAGCCGGGTCGCGAGGTGGTCGTCGAGACCGTCCGCCGGCGCGATTCGTGGCTCGAGCACGCGTTCGAGGAACTGAGCGCCGCGCAGCGCGCGACGCTCGCGAAGGCCGCTGCGATCATGCAGGAGGTGGCCGGCCGATGAGCTCCGCCATGTTCCGCTCGTTCTCGGTGTTCAACTACCGCGTCTGGTTCATCGGCGCCCTCGTCTCGAACGTGGGCGCGTGGATGCAGTCGACCGCCCTCAGCTGGGTGGTGCTGACGCAGCTGACCGACAACGACGCGACGGCCATGGGCGTCACGATGGCGCTGCAGTTCGCTCCCCCACTGCTGCTCGTCGGCGTCACCGGTCTCGTCGCCGACCGGTTCGACCGCCGCAAGCTCCTGTTCTTCACGCAGGGCTCGCTCATGCTGCTCGGCCTCATCATCGGCGTCCTCCTGCTCACGGGCAGCATGAACCTGTGGACGATGTACGCCTTCGCGTTCGCCCTCGGGATCGTGGCCGCCTTCGACAACCCGACCCGACAGGCCTTCGTCTCCGACCTCGTCGCACGTGAGAACGCCTCGAACGCCGTCGCACTGAATGCGGCATCCTTCAACACGGCCCGCATGATCGGGCCCGCCGTCGCCGGCATCGTGATCGTCGCGGTCGGCACCGGATGGGTGTTCATGGTGAACGCCCTCACATTCCTCGCGATGCTCGTGGCGCTGATCCTCATCCGCCCCGCCGAACTCGTACCGCGCCCGAAGCTCCGGACCGCGTCACGGATGGCTGACGGCCTGCGTTACGTGGGCGGCAGGCCCGACCTCGTCGTGACGTTCATCATGGTGTTCCTCCTGGGCGCATTCGGCATGAACTTCCCGATCCTGGCTTCCACGATGGCCCTCGAGTTCGGGCAGAACGCCGACGGCTACGGAGTGCTGAGCTCGATCCTCGCGATCGGATCGCTCGCCGGCGCCCTCCTGGCGGCCCGCCGCGACCGGGCGCGACTGCGCCTGGTGATCGGTGGGCTCGGACTCTTCGCGGTCGCATCGGCGCTGTCGGCGGCCATGCCGGTCTACATCGCCTACGCCGCGACGCTCATGCTCATCGGCTTCTCGACCGTCACGACGTTGACGACCGCGAACGGGTACGTGCAGACGACGACCGAGCCGGCGCTCCGCGGACGCGTGCTCGCGCTCTACATGGCGATCCTCATGGGCGGCACGCCGTTCGGCGCACCCATCGTGGGCTGGGTGGCGGATGCCTTCGGCCCGCGCGCCGCCATCCTGCTCGGCGCGGCCGCGGCCCTCATCGCTTTCGCCGTCGGCGGCGGCTGGCTGCTCTTCTCGGGCCGCCTGCACCGCCACGAGTCGCGCCGGTTCGCGGTGACGATCGACGAGACGCGGCCCATCAGCGTCGTCGCTCCCGAGGAGTTCAGCGACGAGGTCGCGGGGACCACCCCGATCCGGCTCCCCGATACGGACATCGCGACGCGGAAGGATGCCGCGGCCCGCCCGCGTCCCTGAATCGACTCCCGCGCAGCCCGAGGTCAGTCGAGCCGGTTGCGGACACCCCACAGCGCGAGCTGCGTCCGGTCCGCGACGCCGACCTTGCGCAGCGCCGACTGCAACTGCGTCCGCACCGTGTGGACGGAGACGTGCAGCGATGCCGCGATCGCCTCGTTCGCGGTGATCCCCGAGGCGAGCAGGGCGACCACGCGCCGCTCCGCGGGGCTCAGCGAGGCGAGCCGCTCGACGTCCGGATCGGGGCCGCGCCGTCGGACGAACTCCCGGAGAACCGGTGCGATGGCACGCGGCGACACGATCGACTCGCCGCGTGCCGCGGCCTCGACGGCGGCGACCACCTGGTCGGAGTCGTAGCTCTTCAGGAGGTATCCGACCGCGCCCGCGTCGATCGCGTCGGTGATGTAGCCGTCGACCGCGAAGCTCGTCATCACGATGACCGCGGGCACGTCGCCCTCGGCAGCGAGCAGCCGCCGCGTGGCATCCGCGCCGTTCATGCCCGGCATCTGCATGTCCATGAGCACGACGTCCACCGTCTCGGCCTGCGCGACGCGCACCGCATCGAGACCGTTGCCGACCTCGCCGACGATGCAGATGCCGCCGGCGGCTTCGAGCTGGAGGCGGAGGCCCTTCCGGACCGACCTGTTGTCGTCCGCGATGAGGACCCGGATCGGCGCACGCGGGGCGGTCACGGCGCCGTCCCCTCGTCCGAGGCGACCGGGATGCCGACGGCCAGGGTCCAGCCGCCACCGGCATCCGCTCCTGCCGAGAACGAGCCGCCCAGGATCTCGACCCGCTCACGGATGCCGCCGAGGCCCCACCCGAGCCCGATGCCGGACAGGTCGCCGACCGGGACGGCGGGTCCGTTCGAGACCGTGACGGCGATGCTGTCGGCGTTCCGCGAGATCCGGACGTCGACCGGCGCCCCGGGCGCATGCTTCGCGGCGTTCGTCAGCGCCTCCTGCGTGCAGCGGAACGCCGTCGCCGAGACCACGGCGGGAAGGGAGTCGAGATCGCCGGTCGCCGTGAGCGCGACGGCGACACCACGCGCACGCCAGAAGCCGACCAGCTCCTCGAGATGCCGCAGGTCCTGCGTGGCGTCGGACGGGCCGACGTCGCCTGCGCGCAGATCCGCGAGGGCTCCGGCGAGTCCCGCCGCCGCGAACCGACCCTCGTCGCGGACGTCCTGCATCAACGCCAACGCCTGGCCGGCGTGCGTCGGCGCGACCTTCAGGGCGGCGTCGGCGAGCGTGATGAGTCCTGCGAGGTGCTGCCCGGCGATGTCGTGGAGCTCCTGCGCGATCCGGGCCCGCTCGCGGCGCTGCGCATCGGCGACGCGGTCATCGTGCTCACGCGCGGCGAGTTCAGCCTGCTGCCGGGCCACCCGCATCCGTCTCGCCTTCACCGACCACCAGAGGCCGAGCGCCGTCCCGCCGACCGCCGGGGCCGCCATCGACACGACCTGGGCCGCCATCCACCCGACCGCTGCGGTGAGGCTCGCACCCGTCGTCATGACCCACCAGAGCAGGACGACGGACTCGGCCAGGATCACCACGACGCACCAGGCGATGGCCCGGGCGGCGGCCAACCGCGTCGCCGCGAGGAAGATCGCCACCGAGATCGGCAGGGACATCCCCATGAGCCACGTCGGCACCGAGAGTCCCGTCGCCAGGGCGAGGTGGATGCCGACGACGACGACGATCGTGGAGCGCGGCAGCCGCTGGGACAGGAAGAGGACGCCGGCCTGCACGGCGCAGCCGAGGGTCAGGAGGACGTACACGGCCCCGACCGGCACGGGGAGCGGCCACGGCTGGCCTCCCTCGAGCAACGCGACGGTCGGTGAGACGAGGGCCTGGACGACCGTCGTGAGGAAGACAGCGACGACGAAGAACCACGAGGCGCGGGCGGATCCCTGCAGGGCGATGTGCGAGTTCGCGGTGTCGGTCGTGACGAGCGGGGGTGAAGTCATCGGGGCGTGTTTCCGTGATGCGGCGAGGTCCGGTTCGGTGCGGGTCGCCTAGGAGCATGCCACGACTGACGCCTCTCAGCGGTTACGTCGAGCCGGTGGAGGAATGGTTCACTCAATCGGATGAAACTCGGCGGCCGATCGGAAGGCCCGACCGGGGCGACGACCGTATCCGCGCCGGATCGCGGCGCTCGAGCGCCTTCCCGCCCGTATCGTATGCCACGGGGGAACCGTCGGATCAGGCTTCGATTCGGCGGATCGGGGACCGGTCGACTTCGGGGGAAGTCCCGGCCCCGAGCCCCTCCCCTCGGCGGCCGACTGTCAAGGGGGCGGATGCCGCGGCCCGCGGTGCGTAGCGTCACCGCCATGAGCGACGCATCCACGACCCCCGAACAGGACGACCCGACCGGCGGCGACGAGGGCACCGAGAATCAGCTCGATGCCGACAACGCCGTCGAGGAGGACACCCTCAAAGCCCTCGACCCGAACGACTCCCCCGCTTGACGGGGAGCCTCGTCCGCGCGATCAGGCCTCGCGGGTGATGAGGACCTTCACCTCGAGACGGCTCTTGAACGGGCCCGCGTAGACGCCGCGCAGCGGCGGCACGTCGTTGTAGTCGCGCCCGCGACCGACCGTCACGTGACGATCGCCGATCTCGGCGTCGTTCGTCGGGTCGAAGCCGTGCCAGGACCCCGCGTACCACTCGATCCATGCGTGCGACTCCCCGATGACGGGGACGCCGACCTCGGCGGTGGGGTTCGGGTGCAGGTATCCCGACACGTAGCGCGCCGGGATGCCGACCGAGCGCAGCGCGCCGAGGGCGATGTGCGCCATGTCCTGGCACACGCCCTTCCGCTCGGCCCATGCCTCGGCGCCGGTCGACTGCACCTCGGTCGCACCCGGCACGTACTCGACGGCCTGACCGATCGCCGTCGCGATCGCCAGGGCCGCGTGCGAGGGGTTCTCGTGCTGGGCGGCGATGCCCGCGGCGAGGTCGGCTACCTCGGGATGCGGCTCGGTGCGCCGCGTCTGCGACAGCATCTCGACCGTGCCGATCGACCGCTGAGCGTCGCGCGCCAGAGCGTCCCACGACATGTCGGGGTGGGTCAGCGGCCGTGCGCGCACCTCGACGAGCGAGCGCGCCGTGATCTGCAGGGCCGAATGCTTGGCGAGCACGTCGAAGGCCGCCACCCGCGTGCCGAAGTAGTCGACGAAGTAGTTCACGTTCGTCGACGGGTCGATGTCGAGCTGGGAGCTCAGGACGAACTGACTGTCGCTCGTCGTCGGCAGCATCCGCGCCTCGTTGTACGACGCCCCCACCTCGCCCGGGTAGTCGAAACCGGTCGTGTGCTCGATGCGCAGGCGCTTCATGAGGTCTCTCCGATCCAACTGGGTTCGGCCTGGGTCGGGAAGAACCGCGCCCGGATGGCCTCGGACGCCTCGCGCGTCACCGACTGCACGCTCTGCATGTGGGCGGGGAGCTCGGCGAGCACCTCGTCGATCGGGCGGTACTCGAGTTCGTTGCGCATACGCCCGAGAGCCCGCAGCACCGAGTTGGAGTGCCCGACGCGATCGGCTACGGGGTCGATCGCGCTCATGCACTGCTCGGCCGTGCGGATCGAGTGGATGATCGACCGCGGGAAGAGCCGGTCGAGCAGCAGGAACTCCGCCGCGTTCTGCGAGCTCGGCATCCCGCGGTAGGTCCGGAGGTACGCCTCGTACGCGCCGCACGAGCGCAGGATGGTCGTCCAGGACGGACCGGATGCCTCGGTCAGCGACCTCGTCGCCAGCATCCGCGCGGTCATGTCGGTGCGCTCGATGGCCCGACCGAGCGTGAAGAACTGCCACGCCTCGTCGTGGCTCGACGAGTTGTCGGTGACGCCGACGGCGAGCGCGGCCCGTTCGCGGACCCACTGGAAGAACTCGTGGGTCTTCTCGTCATTGAGGCGGCGCGGCATCCGGGAGTACGTCGTGTTGAGCGTCTCCCAGAGCTCGGTCGACACGATCTCCCGCGCCCGACGGGCATTCTCGCGGGCCGCCTGCAGGCAGTACGCGATCGACGACGGGTTGACCCGGTCAACGGCCAGGAGTGTGAGCACGTGGGTGCGGGTGACCTCCCCGCCGCCCTTCGGGGGCGTCGCACCCATGACGCCCATGAGCGACCGGCACGCGATGTCCTCGTCGATCCACGGGTCCTCGAGGAGGAGCTGCAGGTGCACGTCGAGGATGCGGGCGGTGCCGTCGGAGCGTTCGATGTAGCGGCCGATCCAGAACAGGCTCTCGGCGATGCGGCTCAGCATCCCTCATCCCCTCCCTCGGCGTCACTGCCCTGCTGCTGCTGTTCCTGCTGTTCGGACAGCGTGCGCGGCCGATCCTGCGGGGAGTGATCCGGCTCGTCCTGTGCGTCGTAGATGATCGGGATGGCCGAGGTCGCGGTGGCCTGCTCGGCGACGAGACCGGCGAGGGACTGCGACTGCCCGTACTCGCCGCGATTCGGCGCGTCGCCGCCGACGATCCAGGTGTCCTTCGAGCCGCCTCCCTGGCTCGAGTTGACCACGAGCTGCCCCTCGGGGAGGGCGACGCGCGTCAGCCCGCCGGGGAGCACCCACACCTCGTCGCCGGTGTTGACGGCGAAGGGGCGCAGATCGGCGTGGCGCGGACGCATCCCGTCGTCGACCAGGGTCGGGATCGTGGAGAGCATCACGACGGGCTGTGCGATCCAGCCGCGCGGATCGGCGCGGAGCTTCGTGCGGAGCGCGTCGAGTTCGGCGGGACTCGCGTCGGGGCCCACGACGAGCCCCTTGCCGCCGGAGCCGTCCACGGGCTTCACGACGAGCTCGTCGAGCCGGTCGAGCACCTCTTCGAGGGCGCCCGGATCCTCGAGGCGCCAGGTGTCGACGTTCTTGAGGATCGGTTCCTCGGCGAGGTAGTACCGGATGAGATCGGGAACGTACGTGTAGAGCAGCTTGTCGTCGGCGACGCCGTTGCCCACCGCGTTCGCGATCGTGACGTTCCCGAGCCGTGCGGCGAGCATGAGCCCGGGGGCGCCGAGCATCGAGTCGGCCCGGAACTGCAGCGGGTCGAGGAAGTCGTCGTCGACGCGGCGGTAGATGACGTCGACGCGGCGCGGTCCGCGCGTCGTGCGCATGAACACCCGGCCGCCCTGGCAGACCAGGTCGCGCCCCTCGACGAGTTCGACGCCCATGAGCCGCGCGAGGAGCGTGTGCTCGAAGTACGCGGAGTTGTAGACGCCCGGCGTGAGGACGACGACGTTCGGGTCGTCGACCCCGGGAGGGGCGGAGTTGCGGAGCGCCTGCAGCAGCTTGTTCGGGTAGTCGCCGACCGGCCGCACGCGCATCGAGACGAAGAGCTCGGGCAACGTCTGCGCCATGACCCGGCGGTTCGAGATGACGTAGCTCACCCCCGACGGCACGCGGACGTTGTCCTCGAGAACGCGCATCTCGCCGTGCTCGTCGCGGATGAGGTCGATGCCGGAGACCTGGATGCGGACGCCGTTGGCGGGACGGATGCCGGCGGCCTGACGGTAGAAGTACTGCGACGACGCGATCAGCTTCGCCGGCAGCACGCCGTCGCGGACGACGTGCTGGTGCCCGTAGGCGTCGTCGAGGAAGGCCTCGAGCGCGCGGACGCGCTGCTGCACGCCCTTCTCGATGCGCGACCACTCGTCGTAGGCGATGACGCGGGGCACGGCATCCAACGGGAAGGGTCGCTCCTCGCCCGCGAAGTCGAACGTGACGCCCTGCGCGAGGTACGAACTGGCGAGCGATTCGGTGCGCCCGCGCAGCTCCTCCTGGGTCATCTGCGCGAGCGCCTGATAGAGCTCGCGATACGACGATCGGGACCGGGCCGCCTCGCCCGGGTGCGCGATCTCGGCGAACATCTCGTCGAACGCCGGAATACCGGACGGGGTCTTGCGAGGCGCCAGCGTGGAGCCGTATCCGTCGAAGAGGTCACCCATGCGACGAGCCTAATCCGGGCGGTGTTGCCGGAGTGTTTCGCCGTGCGGTCAGTCCGCGAGCGCGAGGCGCAGCTGCTCGACGGCCCAGTCGATCTCGGTGGCGCGGATGATCAGCGGCGGCGCCATGCGGATCGTCTGACCGTGCGTGTCCTTGACCAGGACGCCGCGTGCGAGGAGCCGCTCCGCGACCTCGCGCCCGGCCCCCTTCGCCGGGTCGATGTCGACGCCCGCCCAGAGGCCCGCGACGCGGATCCCCGTGACACCCGCGCCGATCAGCGGCTCGAGGCGCGCGCGCAGGTGGTCGCCGAGCGCGAGCGCGCGACGCTGCAGGTCTCCGGTCGCGAGCATCTCGACGACGGCGAGCCCGACGGCTGCGGCGAGCGGATTGCCACCGAAGGTCGACCCGTGCTCGCCGGGGTGGATCACCCCGAGGACGTCGCGGTCGCCGACGACGGCCGACACCGGCAGGATGCCGCCGCCCAGCGCCTTGCCGAGCAGGTACAGGTCGGGCACCACACCCTCGCGCTCGCACGCGAACGTCGTGCCGACCCGGCCGAGCCCCGACTGGATCTCATCGGCGACGAAGAGGACATTCGCCGCCGTGCACGCCTCGCGGACGGCGCGCAGGTACCCGTCCGGCGGGATGACGACGCCGGCCTCGCCCTGGATGGGCTCGATCAGCACCGCGGCGGTGTCGTCGTCGATTGCCGCGGTGAGCGCCGCGGCATCCCCGTAGGGCATGATCTCGAATCCGGGCGCGAACGGGCCGAAGCCGTCCCGCGCCTGCGGGTCGTCGCTGAAGCCGACGATCGTGGTCGTCCGACCGTGGAAGTTGCCCGACGCGACGAGGATCTTGGCACGCCCCTCGGGGACGCCCTTCACCCGGTACGCCCACGCGCGGGCGACTTTGATGCCGGTCTCGACCGCTTCGGCGCCGGTGTTCATCGGCAGGACCATGTCCTTGCCCGACAGCTCGGCGAGCGCCGCGGCGAAGGCGCCGAGCCGGTCGTTGTGGAACGCGCGGCTCGTGAGCGTGAGCCGGCCGAGCTGCTCGGTCGCCGCGGCGACGAGGGCCGGATGCCGGTGCCCGAAGTTGAGCGCCGAGTAGGCCGACAGCAGGTCGAGGTACCGCTTGCCCTCGACGTCGGTCACCCACGAACCCTCGCCCTCGGCGACGACGACCGGGAGCGGGTGGTAGTTGTGGGCGACGTGGGCCTCTTCGGCCGAGATCACGGCGTCCGACGTGGGCAGATCGAGATCGGTCATCGCGCACCTCCGCGCAGTTCGAGCGTGCAGCACTTGATGCCGCCGCCGCCGAGCAGCAGCTCGGACAGGTCGATGGGGACGGGGACGTAGCCGCGCTCCTCGAGCTGCGCGGCGAAGGCGCTCGCGCGGGGCGAGACGAAGACGTGGAGTCCGTCGCTGGCCGCGTTCAGCCCGAAGACGGCACCGTCGGCATCCGACACCTGGATCGCGTCGGGATAGCGCTCGGCGAGGATCCGACGCGACCCGTCGTCGAAGGCGGAGGGGAGGTAGGCGATGTTGGCCCGCTCGACGCCGCCCGGTCCCTCGACGGGATCGAGCACGGTGATCGCGGTGTCGAGGTGGTAGAACCGCGGGTCGACGAGGCGCAGCGAGACGACCTCGCGCTCGAAGACCCGCCCCAGCTCGCGGTGGCTGTCGCCGACGGAGCGGAACCCGGTCCCGGCGAGGATCGTGTCGCCGACGAGCAGGAAATCGCCCTCGCCCTCCTGAACCTCGACGGGTTCGACGACCTCGAAGCCGTGCGCGGCGAACCAGTCCATGAACGGACGCTCCTCGCCGCGCCTTTCGTCGACGCGGAAGCGGACACCCAACGCCCGACCGTCCACGATGAAACCGCCGTTCGCGGTGTAGACCATGTCGGGCAGACCCGGCACCGGGTCGATGAGCTCGACCTCGTGGCCCAGCGCGACGTACGCGTCGTGGAGCGCCTGCCACTGGCGTACGGCTTTCGCGGTGTCGGTGGGCCGCGAGGGCTCCATCCACGGATTGATGCTGTACGACACCGTGAAGTGCTCGGGCCGGCACATCAGGTATCGACGGTGCTGGGCGAGGCGGGTGACCGTGTCGGACTGCGTCGTCATTCTCGCTCCTCGTCTCCGGGGCGGCGGACGCTGTCCAGAGGCCCGACGGAGCTTGCAGAAGCCGACGGATCGGGCACGCCGGATTCCATCATGGCAGGTCGCACCGACGCGGTAGCCGGTGGATGCATGCCGCGCGGGGTGGCCGGTAACTGACAGGATGCAGATCATGGCCAGACGCACGGGTGAACAGACCAGAGCCCTCCTGCTGCGCGCCGGGATGCAGATGCTCCTCGAACGCGGGGTCAGCGCGGGCGTGCAGCACATCCGACTTCAGGACGTCCTCCGCCGCGCAGGCCTGACGACCGGAGCGGCGTACCGCTTGTGGAACGACCAGGCCGACTACCACCGCGACCTCGCCGTGGCGATGGTGCGGATGCGGGTGGCCGGCCCGGCCGATGCGATCCGCGCCCGCGTCGATGAGCTGATCGCCGCAGGCGCCTCGGGCGAGGAGATCATCCGCGGGGCAGCGCTCGCGCACGTGCAGGCCTCTGAGCTCACGACCGAGGATCCCACCGACCTCCTGGACGCGCAGTCGTTCCGCGTCGCCCTCGCCCTCCGGACGACCGCGGACACGTGGCCCGAGCTGACCGAGGCCAGCTACGCGCGCCACCGGGAGTCGATCGAAGCCTTCATCGAGGTGTACCAGTACGTCATCGATGCCTACGGTATGCGCCTCCGGGAGGGCCTGACGATCGAGGACTTCGCCGAGGCGATGGCCGCTCTGGCGGAGGGATTCGCGATCCGGTCACTCGAGCGACTCGGCCACCCGACGTATCAGCTCTCGGGAGCCGACGGCACCCCGGCGGGCGAGTGGACGCTGCTCGGCCTCACGGTGCGGGCGCTCGTCGATTCGTTCATGACTCCACGCGAAGACGCGGACCCCGAGGCCTCCGTCCGCCTGCCGCGTTACGCCTGAACGAACGGATGCCCCGAGCCCGAGACCAGAGGATCTCGGACCCGGGGCCACACTCCCCCCGAAGTGTTCCATGCGCGCTCCCCAGAAGCGCTCGTCTATTCAAACAACACGAGCGCCGTCGATCCAGAAAGATAAGTTGTTTTCTTCTGCGGATCGATAAATCCAGGCACATCGGACCGCCGGCGTCCGTCAGATGACCGTTTCGCTCCAGTGATCGGGGTTCCCGAACCGGTGAGCGGTGATGGAGATGGCCTGCTCCCGGAGGAACGGGAGCAACTCGATGCGCCCCGCCTGGGTCATCTCGTCGGCGTAGACGGCGAGGTCGGGGTCGCCCGCGATCGCCACGGCGAGCGCCCCCGCGACCTCGTCCATCTCGGCGCGGGACCCGACCAGCCGCACGCGATCTGCCCGCGACGGGCCGTCCTCCGCGGCGGGCCCCGCCATCCGCGCGATCCACTGCTCGTTCGATTCGACGAACACCGGAACCTCCAGCGCCGTGAGCGCCGAGCGGACCGTGGCGGGAAGACCCGTCGGGGTGCTGACGGTGAACGCCGACCCGGCGCGCACCGCCGCGATGATCGCCCGCACGAACGCCTGGGGCGCGGCATCCGTCGTCGAACGGATCTCGACGCTCGCGGGCCGGTACCGGAACAGGTTGCGCTCGACACCCAGGTGCGACACGTCGACGACCTTGCCGAAGGTGCGGTTCCACGCGATGGCATCCGAGAGCGCGGCCCGGCGGAGCCACTCGAACGCTTCGTAGCCGAGGGCAGGCTGCGCGGCCTCGATGACGTCGGTGATCGACGAGTCGAGACCCTTCAGGTGCAGCGTCGACGACGTTCCGGCGCCCGACGTCGGCCGCCACGATCCGAGCCCGATGAGGTGGTTCGGGCCGCCTGCCTTCGCCCCCCCGCCGACCGATGAGCGCTTCCAGCCGCCGAACGGCTGACGCTGGACGACCGCGCCCGTCGTGCCGCGGTTGACGTAGAGGTTGCCGGCTTCGACGCGGTCGAGCCAGAGCGCGAGGTCGTCGGGGTTCTGCGTGTAGAGCCCCGCGGTCAGCCCGTAGTCGACCGCGTTCTGCAGCTCGATCGCGTGCTCGAGCGAACGCGCGTGCATGACACCGAGGACCGGACCGAAGAACTCCTCGAGATGCACGCGCGACCCCGGCTTCACCCCGGTGCGGATGCCGGGGCTCCACAGCCGACCGTCGTACCGCTCGCTCGGCAGTTCGCGCGGCTCGACGAGCCACTGCTCGTCCTCGTCGAGGGTCGTGAGCGCCCACGCGAGCTTGCCGGAGGGCTTCTCGACGAGAGGTCCGACCTCGGTCAGCGGGTCCTCGGGCGAACCGACGCGGAGAGAGGTCGCGGCATCCACCAGCTGACGAGAGAAACGCTGCGACCGGGCGACCGGGCCGACGAGGATCGCGATCGACGCAGCCGAGCACTTCTGACCCGCGTGACCGAACGCCGAACGGACGAGATCGGATGCCGCGAGGTCGAGGTCGGCCGACGGCATCACGATCATGGCGTTCTTGCCGCTCGTCTCGGCCTGCAGCGGAAGGTCGGGCCGCCACGAGCGGAACAGCGACGCCGTCTCGAACGACCCGGTGAGGATCACCCGGTCGACCACCGGATGCGTGATCAGCTGCTTTCCGAGCCCACCCTCGTCGAGGTCGACCAGGGCGAGGACGTCGCGACCGACACCGGCCTCGTCGAGCGCCTCCCAGATCGCCTCGGCGACGACGGCGGCGCAGCGTCGCGCCTGGGGCGCGGGCTTGAAGACCACACCCGATCCGGCCGCGAGCGCGGCGAGCGCTCCCCCGGCCGGGATCGCGACGGGGAAGTTCCAGGGCGGGGTGACCACGGTCACACGGGCCGGCACGAAGACCGCGCCGCTGACGCTGTCGAGCTCGCGCGCGGTCGCGGCGTAGTAGCGGGCGAAGTCGACCGCCTCGCTGACCTCCACGTCCGCTTCGGCGAGGGTCTTCCCCGTCTCGGATGCCGCGACCTCGATGAGCTCGCCCCGGCGGCCTTCGAGCGCACGCGCCGCGCGCAGCAGCACCTCGGCTCGTTCCGCAGCCGGCAGCGAACCCCACGCGTCGGACGCCGCCGTCACCCGGGCGAGGGTCGCCTCGAGCTCCGACTCGGTGCCGATGCGGGCGGCGGTGATCGCGGCATCCCCCGCCGTCGAGGTCGCGACCCGGCCGAGGATCGATCGCGCCCACTCACGGTTCGCGGGGAGCGCCGGATCGGTGTCGGCCGTATTGCGGAAGCCGGGGGCACCCGCGGAGACCGCGGTCTCGCGCGAGGAGAACACGGCGGTCTCGACGAACGCGTCGCCGCCGAAGAGGGCGGGACGTCCGGTGGCATCGGCGGGCTGAGTCTCGCCGAGGTCGGTCGGGCGGGAGTCCCTGGCCGCGATCCCGAGGACGACCTGCGTGAGAGCGGCGTCGTCGGCGTCGGTCGCGGGGGCGGCATCCGTCGTCACCGCGTTCTCACCGGCGTCGGGGTTCGCGGCGCGATCCTGGCGGCGCCGCGGGCCCGTGATCAGCGCGCGGTCGGCGGCACGCTCGAGCGACGCCGTGAAGCGGTCGCGCTCGCGGACGAACATGGCGCGGTCGAAGGCGAGGTCGAACGCGGCGGAGAGGAAGTTCTCGCTCGACGCGTTCTCCTCGAGACGGCGGACGAGGTAGCTGATGGCGACGTCGAACTCGTCGGGGCGCACCACCGGGACGTACAGCAGGACGTGCCCGATCTCGCGCGCGACGGCCTGCACCTGGCCCTGCGCCATGCCGAGGAGCATCTCCACCTCGAGGTCGCGCTGCACGCCGCGCTGACCGGCGAGCAGCCAGGCGTACGCGATGTGGAAGAGGTTGTGGCCGGCGACGCCGATGCGCACGGCCTCGGTGTTCTCGGGGCGGAGCGCTTCGTCGAGGCAGCGGACGTAGTTCGCGTCCGTGTCGAGCTTGGTGTCGTACGGAGCGGCCGGCCAGTCGTGCATGACGGCGTCGACGTGCTCCATCGCGAGGTTCGCGCCCTTGACGAGACGGATCTTGATTCGTGCGCCACCCGCGGCGACGCGCTCGCGCGCCCACGCGGTCAACGTGCGGAGGGCGGGGAGGGCGTCGGGCAGGTAAGCCTGCAGCACGATGCCGGCCTCGAGGTCGCGCAGGCGCGGATCGTCGAGGACGCGCATGAACACGGCCATCGTCAGGTCGAGGTCGCGGTACTCCTCCATGTCCAGGTTGAGGAACGTGCCGTCCTCCGCCGCCGACAGGTAGAGGGGACGCAGCCGCTCGACGACGCGCTCGACGATCTCGTCGAAGGCCCACATCGAGAGGTGACTGGCGATGGCCGACACCTTGACCGAGACGTAGTCGACGTCGTCTCGGCGGACGAGCTCGTGGATGCCTTCGAGGCGACGGAGCGCCTCCGACTCGCCCAGGACGGCTTCGCCGAGGAGGTTGAGGTTCAGGCGCGCGCCGGACTCGCGCAGCGTCTGGAGCGCCGGGCCGAGCTTGTCGGGGCGGGCGTCGACGATGAGGTGGCCGACCATCTCGCGCAGCACGCGTCGGGCGATCGGGACGACCGGGGTCGGAAGCAGGGGCGCGACGACACCCCCCGCACGGACAGCGGCCCGCAGGTACCAGGGCAGGAAGGCCGGCGCGAGCGGGGCGACCCGCTGCAGATTCGTCGCCGCGGCAGTCAACGACTCCGGCCGCATGACACCGTCGACGAAACCGAGCGTGAACGGCAGGCCGTTGGGGTCCTTCAGCACCCCCGCGAGACGCTCGGCGGCGGGGTCGACAGCGACCTCGGCGGATTCGGCGACCCAGCGCTCTGCGAGGGCGATGGCCCGCTCGGCGAGGTCGGCGGTGGGCGCTTGTGGCGCGACAGACGTGTCCGACATGAGGCTCAGCCTAAGGGCGCCTCGGGCGCGCGCGGCGGGACACGCGAGGGCCGGGCGCTAGGGCCAGATGCTCGGCGCTTCCGCACGGGTCGAGGGCAGAGCGGATGCCGCGGCCCAGTCCTGGATCCACTGCGGGATCGGAGCCAGGGTGTCGGGGCGGTGCAGGGCGTCGAAGAGCTCCTCGAGGGGCACGATCCCGCCCGTGCGGCGGAGGAACCGGACCCGCAGGATCATCTCGGCGTAGACCTCTCCCTTCACCACGGCACGGTGCATCTGGAAGACGGCCTTGTCGTCGTGGCCGATGATGCGGCTCTCGACGGTGAACCGCTGCCACAGCTGGAGGGACTTCCGGAAGGTGACGGTCTCGCTCGCGACCACGCCGTACCAGCCGCGCTCATTCATCGTCTGCCAGATGCCGGTGCGGGTCAGCAGGTCGAACCGGCCGAGATCGAACAGCGACGCGTACCGGCCGTTGTTCATGTGGCCGAGCAGGTCGATGTCGGTCGGCAGGGTCCGGAGCCGGATGCGACCGACGGCATCGGGCGGGATCGGTCCGCGGCGGCGGTACATCACCCGCGCGCGCATCAGGGTCAACAGGGTCCGCCACCATACGTTCACGAGCGGTGAGCCTAGCCATGTACACGCGCACAGTGCGGCATCCGTTGTCGCTTGTCGACAGTGCCGGCGCGGCCCGTGCAGGCCCGCCACTGTCGATTTCACGATCCGACGGGCCGTGCGTAGAGTCTGGCCATGGAGCCCGAACTGCAGACCGACACCGTCGTCCGTCCCGTTCGCGACGTGGATGCGGAAGCCCTCGGCCGTGTGCACGCGACGTGCTGGCACGAGACCTACGACCACCTCATCAGCAAGGCCGCCCTCGAGAACGTGTCGGCCCGCCGACTCGCCGAGCTGTGGACCCACTGGGCTCAGCAGGGCCCCGATTTCCGCATGGTCGCCGCCCTCGTGAACGGCGAGATCGTGGGCTTCGCCGGGTCCGGCCCCGCCCGCGACCGCGACGCACCGCGCAACCGCGAGCTGTACTTCATCTACCTCCTCGACGCGTGGCACGGCACCGGCATCGGCCAGCGCCTGTTCGACGCCGTAGTGCCCGAGGACGACACCGACCTGTACCTCTGGGTCGCCGAGGACAACCCCCGCGCGCACCGGTTCTACACGCGCAACGGGTTCACGCTCGACGGGGCGAACCACACCGAACCCTTCCTCGGCGAGACGCTGACGGAAGTCCGCTTCGTGCGCTGACGCACGAGCGCGAGACTCGACGGCGCGGCATCCCGTTTCGGATGCCGCGCCGTCGGACTTTGCACCGGCTGCGCCGGTGAGGCGAGGGATGCACGACCGGCCGCTCCGTGAGGTGACGGATGCACGACCGGTGGGGCGGGTGCCGCCTGCGCGGCGCGCGGCGGTGACACCCGCACCGCCGGTCGTGCATGTGTCCCCCGACGCGCGCGCCGGGCTGCGTCAGCGGCTCTTGACCTCGCCGAACAGGCGGGCGACCGGGGCGACGACGAGCGGACGCATCGCGACGTAGGCCGCAACGGTGACCGCGATCGAGAGCGCGAAGAGCCAGAAGCCGGTCCAATTGTCGGCGTACGCCTCGGGGTCAGTCGAACCGGTCGCCGCGTACATGTGGCCGAGGTTCCGGAGGGCCCCGGTCGACAGCACGAGAGCGACGTGGACGACGATGAACAGGACGAAGTAGAGCATCGTCGGGAAGTGGATCTTGCGCGCCCATTCGACGGGGTAGATCCGGTTCAGCGTCGTCGCCTGCTTCGGCCACACCGCACTCATGCGATAGCCGGTGATCGCGGCGAGGGGGGCGGCGATGAAGATGGTGGCGAAGTAGGCGAGCTGCTGGAGCGCGTTGTAATTCACCCAGCCGTTCTCGGTCGGCCAGTCCAGTGAGACGTACTGAAGAGCCGCCGACACCGCGTTGGGGAACACCTCCCACGAGGTCGGGATCACCCGCATCCATTGGCCGGTCACGAACAGCAGCACGACGAAGATCACACCGTTGGCGAGCCACAGGACGTCGAGGGCCTGGTGCAGCCAGAGCGTCAGGCTCATGCGACGCTTGCGGTCCTTCTTCGAGATCCAGAAGGCCGCGGGGCGCTTCTCGGACCTGACCTGCAGTCCGGTGCGGATGATCAGCACGATGAAGAACGCGTTGAGGAAGTGCGACCAGTTGAGCCACACGGGGAACCCGACGGGCGCCCCCTCGGGCAGGTGGTACTCGCCCGGGTAGGTCGTGAGGAAGTCCTGCAGCGGTTCGAGACTGAGGATCCACCGGACGGCGAGGACCGCCATCGCCGCGACGTAGAGGACCGCCGCGCCGCCGAGGACGACCACGCCGGCCCACTGCACCTTCGTGAACGGGCCGATGCGCGCGGGGTTCGGCTTCGCGGCCGGCCGCCGGGCGACGCCGGCGTGCGCGAGCGGCCGTTCGGCGAGCGGTGCGCGCGGCGTGGCCGGCGCGGCGGGCGCCGGGGTGGCGGCCGGGGCGGCGGGCGCGGCGGGCTTGGGCTCCGAGGACGCCGAGACTGCATCCGCGCTCCGAGACTGCGGCGCGAGACCGCTGTCTGGGCCCCCACGTGCAGTCTCGCGAGACGGGGGCGCGGCGCGCGGGGCGGGCGTGGTCTCGGCGGGGGGCCAGGCGTCTCCGCCGGCGGCGCGCGGGAGGCCGCGGCGGACCGCGCCGGAGCCTGCGTCGTCCGCCGAGGCCGCGGCTGCGGAGGCCGCAACGGTGGAGGCTGCGACTGTGGAGGCCGCGGGGGTGGATGCCGCGGGCTCAGCCGCGTCGACGAGGACCGGGTCCGCTCCGTGGCCATGAGCCTCGCGAGGCGCGTTCTCGACGGCGGGGACGGCCGGGGTCGCGGCATCCGCGGCCGTCGACGCCGCGGGCGGCCAGGCCTCGCCACCCGGCGTGCGCGGGAGTCCCCGGCGCGTCGCATCACCTCGAGCCGACGCGTTCTGCATCGGTGCGGTGCCGGTCGGCGCAGTTTCCGTCGGCTCGACGGCAACGGCTGGCGCGCCGGGCGCGGGCGGGTCGACGGGCGGGTCGACGGGCGCGGGCGGGTCGACCGGCGTCGGTGCGCCGGCCACCGGCGCAGGGGCCTCCTCGGCGGGCGGCCAGGGGTCGCCGCCGGAGGCGCGCGGGAGTCCGCGGCGCACGGAACGCGCGTATGTCGCCATCCGCTCCTACTTCTTTCCCGCCTCGAGCGCCGCGATCAGCTGCGGCACGACGGTGAACAGGTCTCCGACGACACCGAAATCGGCGATGTCGAAGATCGGTGCCTCTCCATCTTTGTTCACGGCGACGATGGTTTTCGCCGTCTGCATGCCCGCCTTGTGCTGGATGGCGCCCGAGATGCCGAGTGCGACATACAACTGCGGTGACACCGAGACACCGGTCTGGCCGACCTGGTACGAGTAGGGGACGTAACCGGCATCCACTGCAGCGCGGGAGGCTCCGACGGCCGCGCCCAGAGCGTCGGCGAGCTGCTCGACGAGGGCGAACTGGTCGGCCGAGCCGAGCCCGCGCCCGCCCGACACGACCTTCGCCGCGCCGCGGAGTTCCGGGCGGCTCGAGACGGCGACCGCCTCGTCGAAGCCCGTGATGGCGGCGGCGGGCGCTCCGGATGCCTCGACCTGCAGCCCGACGATCGTCGGCGCGTCGACGGCCTCGGACCGCGCATCGATCGACCCCTGCCGGACGGTGACCACGAGCGGTCCGTACGTCGCCCCCGCGGTGACGTTGTAGGCGCCGCCGTAGACGGAGTGCTGCGCGAGCACGCCGTCATCGTCGCGCAAGACGCCCACGGCGTCGACGCAGAGCGCCGCAGAGGTCCGGGCAGCGAACCGTCCGGCGACGTCCCGGCCTTCGATGGAGTTGGAGATGAGGACGGCGTCCGGCTTGACGAGAGCGGATGCCGCGACCACCGCGTCGACGATCGGCACCGTGAGCGCGGAGTCGGCGCCGCCGAGCCCGGCGGTCAGGACGGTCGACGCGCCGAGGGATCCGGCCGCGGCGGCGAGGTCGGCGTGCCGGGACTCGTCGGCCACGAGGAGGACGACGGGGGTGCCGATCGAGGCGGCGGCGCCGATGAGACCGGCGGCGGAAGCGGCCAGCTCTCCGCCGGGGGTCACGTCGAGCCAGACGAGGACGGCGTCAGGGGCGAAGTCGGTCACGATGTTCTCCTCGGTTTCTCACGCCAGCCGGTTCTCGAGCAGGAAGGCCGCGAGCTTCTCGCCGGCATCTCCCTCGTCGACGATCTTCGTCCCCGCCTGCCGCGGCGGCTTCTGCGCGACCGCGGTCATGATCGACTGCGGGGCGGATGCCGGGTCGACGTCGACGTCGAGATCGGCGATCGACAGCACCTCGAACGGCTTCTTCTTCGCCGCCATGATGCCCTTGAAGTTGGCGAAGCGGGCGTCGGGCAGCGCCTCGGTGATCGAGATGACGGCGGGCAGCGTCGCGGTGACCGACGCGGTGCCGAAGTCCGTCGCGCGCGTGCCGCTGACGGCATCCGTCGTGATCTCGACGGCGGACAGAGCGGTGGCCTGCGGGACGCCGAGGTGCTCGGCGAGCATCGCGGGGAGCACGCCGCCGGCGCCGTCGGTGGAGAGGTTGCCGGTGATGACGAGGTCGAAGCCGGTGCGGCGGAGAGCTGCGGCGAGGACGCGGGCCGTGACGCCGAGGTCGGCGCCGCGCAGCGCATCGTCGGTGACCTGGACGGCGGAGTGAGCCCCCATCGCGAGCCCCTTGCGGAGGGAGGCGGTCGCGGCATCCGATGCCATCGTCATGACGACGACCTCGGTGCCCTCGTTCGCCTCGGAGTATGTGAGGGCGGCTTCGAGAGCGCGCTCACCGATCTCATCGAGGACACGCTCGGATGCGTCACGCGCGGCGAGCCCCGTCTCGAGATCGAGCGTGCGGTCACCCCAGGTGTCCGGCACTTCCTTCAGCAGGACGACGATCTTCATTGACTCCTCCTCGGTATCGCCTCAGAGTCTACGGTCGGGCGCGAGGCTCCCGGTCGGGCCGCGACGGCGGCGGGCCGCTCAACCCCCACGGACCGCCGCGACGGCCTCGATCTCGACCAGCTGATCCTCGTACCCCAGCGCTGCCACGCCGATCAGAGTGCTGGGCACGTCATGCTTCCCGAAGGCCTCCCGCACGACGTTCCACGCCGCCACCAGGTCGTGCCGGTCCGATGAAGCCACCAGAACCCGCGTCGACGCGACATCGGAGAGGGTCGCACCAGCGGCATCCAGCGCGACGAGCATCGTCTCGACGCAGCGCTGAGCCTGACCCGCCACATCACCGACAGCGACCGTCGAGCCGTCGTCGGCAAGCGGGCACGCACCCGCGAGGAAAATCAGCTCGGCCCCTGCTTCGACGTGCGCCGCATACGCATACGGCGCTGCCGCAAGACCCTCGGAGCGCACAAGGCGGACGGCGCTCATCGGTGCCGGAACTCCGGTGCGCGCTTCTCGCGGAAGGCGGCCATGCCTTCCTTCTGGTCCGCGGTGTCGAACAGCCCGGCGAACGCCTGCCGCTCGAACCGCAGCCCCTCCGCCAGTGTCGATTCCACGGCGACGTCGAGCGCCGCCGTCGCCGCGTACAGCGCGGGCAGCGGCTTCGACGCGATGGTCTCCGCCGTGCGCTGCGCATCGTCCCGAAGCTCCGCCGCCGGCACGACGCGCGAGACGAGGCCCGACCGCTCCGCCTCGTCCGCCGTCAGCTGCCGCCCCGTCAGCACAAGTTCCGCTGCCTTGAACGACCCGATCGCCCGCACGAGCCGCTGGGTCCCGCCGAGCCCCGGGATGACCCCGAGACTGATCTCCGGCTGCCCGAACCGCGCCGAGTCGGCCGCGAGGATGATGTCGCACATCATCGCGAGCTCGCACCCGCCGCCGAGCGCATAGCCCGCCACCGCGGCGATGGTCGGCGTCCGCACCGCGGCGAACCGCGACCACTGGCCGAAGTGGTTCGCGAGCAGCATCTCGCTGCCGCTGAGCGCCTCCATCTCCTTGATGTCCGCGCCGGCTGCGAACGCCCGCTCGCTGCCGGTGACGACGATGGCGCCGATCGCGGCGTCGGCGTCGAAGGCCTCCGCGGCATCCACGACATCGTGCATGACCTGCGCATTGAGGGCGTTCAGCGCCTCGGGTCGGTTGAGGGTGATCCACCCGACGCGTCCGCGCGTCTCGGTGAGGATGGTCGCGTAATCCGTCATCCCTTCATGCTCGCAGACGGATGCCTCGGTCAGGCGTCCCAGCGTCGCAACAGCGCAGCGAGCGCCTGGCCGCCCCCGATGCACATCGTGACGATGGCGAACTCTCCGCCCATGCGCTGCAGGGTCAGCGCCGCACGGACGGTCAGGATGGTGCCGGTCGCACCGACGGGGTGGCCCAGCGCGATCGCCCCGCCGTAGGGGTTCGTCCGCTCCGGGTCGAGCCCCGTGTCGCGCATGACCGCGATCACCTGCGACGCGAACGCCTCGTTGAGTTCCACGGTCGCGACGTCTGCAGGGCTCAGCCCCGTCTGGGCGAAGAGCTTCCGCAGCGCGATCGTCGGCGCGTACCCCATGATCGCCGGGTCGAGCGCCGCGGTCGTGACGGCCTCGATGGTCGCGAGCGCGGGGAGTCCCTCGGCGCGCACGTCCGACTCCCGCATCAGCACCGTCGCGGCGGCGCCGTCGTTGATCCCCGAGGCGTTCCCCGCGGTGACGGTGCCGTCCGGGGTGAACGCCGGACGCAGCCGGGCGAGCGCCTCGAGCGTCGTGTCGGGACGCGGGTGCTCATCCCGTGTCACCTCGACGGGCCGTCGATCGGTGGTCGTCGTGGCGACGATCTCTTCGGCGAAGGCGGCGCGGGCGGCATCCGTCGATGCGCGGCGCTGGGACTCGAGGGCGTACGCGTCCTGCTCGGCGCGCGTCACCCCGAAGCGCTCGGCCACGGTCTCGGCGGTCGTACCCATGTGCCGCCCGCTGAACGGATCGGTGAGCATCGCGAGGGTGCCGTCGAGCAGCCGGCGGTGTCCGAGCGTCGCGCCCGCGCGGGCGTCCATGTCGTAGAAAGGCATCCGCGTCATGTTCTCGGCGCCGCCGGCGACGGCGACATCGATGCCACCCCAGCGCAGCTCCTGCGCCGCCGACCAGATCGACTGCAGCCCCGACCCGCACAGCCGGTTCACCGTGAAGGCGGGGGTGTCGTCGGCGAGGCCCGCCGCGAGCGCGATGCGTCGAGCGATGTAGGCGTCGCCGGCGACCTGACCGATCGCGCCGATCACCACCTCGCCGACGCGGGACGGGTCGACCCTCGAGCGGTCGAGAGCGGCGGACACCGCCTGCGCGCCCAACTCGTGTGCGGGTGTCCCTCGGAAGGCGCCGTCGAAGCGGCCGACGGGAGTGCGCGCCCCGGCGACGATGACGATGCGCTCCGTGCTCGTGGTGTCCACCATGGCCTCATGCTCGCAGACCGCGCCGACGCCGTACATACGACCGCGCCGCAGCCCGTGATGAGCTGCGGCGCGGTCGCCGGGATCGATGACGTCAGCGCGTGGCCGGGACCTCGAACCGGAGGAACGCGGATGCCCCGTTGCCGATCAGCACCGTGGGTGCGACGATCGTGGCCTCGCCGGCCTTCCTCGGCCCCGCCGTCGACGTGTACCACGTCTCCCGCGTGATGACATCGGAACGGTAGTTGTCGTCGAGCCCCGCGACGAACTGCGCGAAGGACCGCGGGTCCGGCCCTTCTCCACCGAACTCGTCGTCGGCGTCCGGGGCGAACAACTCGACCTGGTACGTGCTGCGCACATCCTTCGGCACGGTGACCGTGAACGGCGCGTACTCGGTCACCTTCTTCGCACCGGGAGCCGGCGCGAGCACCGTGCGGAACGAATACGACCCGCCACGAGCGGCCTTCAGGACGCTGCCCGAATCCACCGTCACCCACCTGCCGCTCTTCAACATCTGCACACCGCTGAACGCCGCCGCCCGGTAATCCGCCTCGAAACGCGTCAGGACGTTCACCGACAGGATCCGCACATCCTCGAACGGGTTGCTCTGCAGCGCCGCCACATCATTCGCGACACCATCACCCACGTAGTAGGGCAGTTCGGAGGGGCTCGCGTAGCGGTTCACGTTCTTCAGGGTCGCCGTCGCACCGTTGGCCCGCTGATACGTGATCGTCCACTCGACCCGCGCAGAGCCCTTCTGCACGTTGTCGAGCATCCGGACCGCCTCGTTGCCCATCTGCGCGTACGCGGCGCCGGGGATGAACCCCGGCTCGGACACCTTCGTGACCGTCGTGTTCTTCAGGGTGCCGTAGGCGCTGGTGGTCCGGATCTCGATCGTCGGAGCGGGCACGCCGAGCTTGCCGCGGATGCCGGCGGTCCGATCGTCGAGGAGCTTGCCCTTGACCCGGCCGATCGCGCTGACCATCTTGTACGAGCCGGCGGAGTCGGGGACGATGCGCGCCGCCGATGCGCCGTGGATGCTGGCGGAGAGAGCCGAGTTGCCGCTGCCGGGGTGGCCGTAGGCGAAGACCTCCGTGCCGCAGATAGCGGTCACGGTGCCGACGCTGGCCTCGGTGACGGCGCCGTAGCCGTACGACATCGCGATGTTGCCGCCGACGACGATCGGATAGTCGGCCGCGCGATTCTCGCCACCGGGCACGGCGAGGCCGCTCGCCGCCGCGCCGCGGAAGCCGGGGATGCGTTCACTGAGTCTGTCGGTGGCGTCGTCCAGGTCACTCGCCGACGTCCCGATCGTCACTCGCACCGGCTCGATGCGGCGAAGCGTGCTGCTGCGACGAGCCGTCGACTTCTCGTCGGCCATCCGCTCGACGGTCTGCGTCTGCGACGGGCTGAGCGTCTTGGATGCCGGCAGTGCGCCGATCGCCTTCATGTACGCGGCCGGCGTCACCCCCGCGACGTTGTCGGGGAGCGAGCTGAAACCGTACGACACCGCGCCGAGCAGGGCGCCGTCCGCGTCGTAGACGGGCGAGCCGGATGCGCCGGCCCACACGCCCGCGGCGAGTGAACCCGCCGTGCCGTTGACGATGTCGCCGTCGAGCTTCACGAGGAGCAGATCGCGCGGCTTGCCCGCGGCATCCGTCCCCAACGCGTTGTCGAGCTTGCCGATGTACTCACCGGTGAAGGTCGTGGGCTTGGTGCCCTTGACGGTGGAGCGCCAGGTGACGGGCTCACCCTCCTTCAGGCCGCTGATGGGCGAGATCGCCAGGCGCTGGCCCGGCAGATCGCAGAAGAGGTTCGGGTCCGACGAGACGGCGTTCGCCGGCGCCGCCGTGAGTGACGCGATGAGGACGGTGGCGGCAGCGGTCGCCACGGCGACGCGCGCGACCCCCGATTTCCGCGCAGGACGATAGGACATGGTGCGTTCCCCCCAGGGTGACGTGTGCGCGCCGAGGCCGAAGGTGCTCGGCCACTGGTCATGCAGATGTCCTGAATACCACGTGGGGCGTCCCGGTGGGGAAAATCAGCGTGCCGCGGGGACCTCGAACCGCACGGACACGGATGCCCCGTTCGCGACCAGCACCGTGGGTGTCACGATCGTGGCCTCGCTCGCCTTCCGCGGGCCCGCCGTCGACGTGTAGGACACCTCCCGCGTGATGGCATCGGAACGATGGTTGTCGTCGAGCCCCGCGACGAACTGCGCGAAGGTCCGCGGCGCGGGCCCTTCTCCCCCGAACTCGTCATCGGCATCCGGAGCGAACAGCTCGACCTGGTACGTGCTGCGCACATCCCTCGGCACCGTCAGCGTAAACGGCGCGTACTCCGTCACCTTCTCCGCTCCCGGGGCAGGGCTGAGCACCGCGCGGAACGAATACGACCCGCCGCGAGCGACTTTGGTGACACTGCCCGAGTCCACCGTCACCCATTTACCGCCCTTGAGCATCTGCACACCGCCCACCTTCGCGATCCGGTGGTCCGACTCGAAACGCGTCAAGACATGGACTGACTGAATCCGGACCTCCTCGAAAGAGTTGCTCTGCAAGGCAGCCACATCGTTGGCGACGCCCTCACCGACGACGTACGGCAGATCCGTCTTGCTCGTATACCGATTGGCGTTCTTCAGGATCGCTGTACTTCCGTCGGCACGCTGGTAGGTGATTCTCCATTCCACCCGGGCAGAACCCTCTTGCACGTTGTCGAGCATGCGGACGACCTCGTTCCCGAGCTGCGTGTACGCCGCGCTCGCGACGAATTGCTGCTCCGAGACATTCGTGGTCATGGCGTTCTTCACATCCCCATACGCGCTGGTCGTGCGAACTTCGATCGTCGGGCGGATGATCCCCAACTTCGCGCGGACGCCGACGGTCCGATCCTCGACGAGCTTGCCCTTCGGTTTGCCGATCGCACTGATCAGCTTGTAGGAGCCCTCCGGATCCGGAACAATCCGCGCGGTCAGTGCGCCGTGGATGTTGGCGGACAGCTTCGAGTTGCCGCTGCTCGGATGACCGAAAGCGAAGACCTCCGTGCCGCAGACAGCGGTCACGGTGCCGACGCTGGCCTCGGTGACCGCGCCGTACCCATACGACACCGCGATGTTGCCGCCCGCGAGGATCGGATAATCGCGTGCACGATACTCCCCGCCGGGGACAGCGCGCCCGGTCGCGGCAACGCCCCGGAATCCGTCGATGCGATCGCTCAGCCGGGTTGTCGTCTCATCGATGTCGGACGCCGAGGAGCCGATCGTCACTCGGACCGGGTCGATGCGCTTGAGGGTGGCACTGCGCGCGGTCGACGGCTCGTTCACCATGTCCTCAACGCTCTCGGTCTGCGAGCGGCCGAGGGTCTTGGACGCCGGCAGGACGCCGAGCGACTTGATGTACGCGGCGGGAGTGACGCCGACCACGTTGTTCGGCAGCGAACTGAATCCGTAGGAGATCGCTCCGATGAGTCTCTGCCGGTCGTCGTAGACGGGTGAGCCGGACATCCCGGCCCATACTCCTGTGTCGAGTTCGCCCGGCTCGCCGTTGATGCCATCGAGCCTCACCAGCAGCAGGTCCCGCGGCTGGCCCGCGGTGTCCGCCCCCAGCGCGTTGTACAGCTTGCCGACGTATTCACCCGAGAGGGTGCTGGCGTACTCGCCCGTCAGGCTCGTCTTCCACCAGATCCGCTGGCCCGCCTTGAGGAGATTCATCGGCGAGATCGCGAGTTTCTGCCCGGGCAGATCGCAGAACAGGCGCGGATTCTCCGAGACGGCACTCGACGGCGCCGCGGTCAGCGCGCCGAGGACGACGGCCCCGGCCAGCATGGCGACAACGGCGTGGACTCTCGCCCACCTCCGCACAGGACGATATGACATGAGAACCACCCCAGGATCTCCCGGCGCGTCACAGATGAGCCCTGCTCCATCGCCAGGACCTCCTGGATACCACGCCCACGCGTCCGCGTGGGGAAAATATCAGCCCGCGGCCTCCTCCGGCCGCTCCAGCGCCTCGACCTCGGCGGCATCCGGAACGTAACCCTCGATGTGCCGCTCGACCGAACCGCTGTACGCCGCCAGGGGGCGGATGAGGGCGTTGGATGCCTGCTGTTCCATGATGTGCGCCGTCCACCCGGTGATGCGGGCGGCGATGAACAGCGGCGTGAACGTCAGCGTGTCGAAGCCCATGAGGCTGTACGCCGGGCCCGACGGGTAGTCGAGGTTGGGGTAGATGCCCTTGCGCGAGACGAACTCGGACTCGAGCGTCTCGTACAACTCGGCGACGTCGGGCCGGTCGTAGTGCTCGACGAGTGTGTCGAGCGCGGCCTTCATCGTCGGCACGCGCGAGTCGCCGCGCTTGTAGACCCGGTGGCCGAAGCCCATGATCTTGCGCTTGGCGGCGAGGGCCTCGTCGAGCCACGGCACGACGGCGTCGGCCGAGCCGATCTCGTCGAAGATGTGCATGACGGCCTCGTTCGCGCCGCCGTGGAGCGGTCCTTTCAGCGCGCCGATCGCCCCGACGACGGACGAGTAGAGGTCGCTGAGCGTCGACGCGATGACGCGGGCGGTGAACGTCGACGCGTTGAAGGAGTGCTCGGCGTACAGGACCATCGAACGGTTGAACGCGTCGACGACGGCCTCGTCGGGCTCCTCGCCGAACGTCATCCAGAGGAAGTTCGCGGCGTAGCCGAGGTCCTCACGCGGCTCGACGATCTCCTGCCCCCGGCGGCGGCGCTGACCGTACGCGACGACGGCGGGGAGGATGGCGAACAGGCGGATGCTGCGGTCCAGGTTCTCCGCCGGCGTCCCCGCGGCATCCAGCACGTTCGCGATGCCTGCCGTCTCGAACGCGCCGAGCAGGCTGACGACCGTTCGCGCCTCGTCCATCGGGTGCGCCGAGGTCGGCATCGCGTCGATGAAGGAGCCGATGTCGGCGGGCAGCGCGCGGTTCGCGCGCTCGAGCGCCTGCAGCTCGGCGAGCTGATCGGCCGTCGGCAATTCGCCGTGCCACAGCAGGTAGGCGACCGCCTCGAACGGCTGGGTCGCCGCCAGCTCCTGGACCGGGTACCCGCGGTACAGCAGGGAGTTCGTCTCGGGGTTGACCTTGCTGATCGCCGTCGTGTCGGCGTAGACGCCGGCGAGGCCCTTCTTGATGTCGGGGTCGCTCATGTTCGCTCCTGTTCGTCGACCGTCAGCGGTCGATGCGGAAGGTGAAGACGTTCGTGTCGAAGTGGTTGTACGACTCGTAGTCGATGAGGTCGTACAGGTCGGCGCGGTGCTGCATCTCGCCGAGGCGGGACGTCAGGTGCCCCTCGTCGATCAGCGTATCGAGCGCACGCTCGGCCGCGCCCATCGCGATGCGCAGGAGCGACACCGGCCAGATCACGATGTTCACCCCGACGTCCCGCAGCTGGTCGACCGTGAACAGGTCGCTCTTGCCGAACTCGGTCATGTTCGCGAGGATCGGCACGTCGACCGCCTCGCGCACGGCGGCGAACTCCTCGAGGGTCCGCATCGCCTCGGGGAAGATCGCATCGGCGCCGGCATCCACCAGTTTGCGCGCGCGGTCGGTCGCGGCATCCAGCCCGTCGACGGCCCGGATGTCGGTGCGCGCCATCACGAGGAAGTTCGGGTCGCGACGCGCATCGACGGCGGCGCGGATGCGCTTGAGCGCCGTGTCCTCGTCGACGACCGCTTTGCCGTCCAGATGGCCGCAGCGCTTCGGGTTCACCTGGTCCTCGATGTGCGCACCGGCGATGCCGGCGTCCTCGAGGGTCTGGATCGTCCGCGCCACGTTCATGGGCTCGCCGAACCCCGTGTCGGCATCGATGATCGCGGGGAGCTCCGTCTGACGGGCGATCTGCTGGCCGCGGGCGGCGACCTCGGTCAGGGTCGTCAGTCCGATGTCGGGGAGCCCGAGATCGGCGGAGAGGACGGCGCCCGAGATGTAGACGCCCTCGAAGCCCTTCCGCTCGATGAGGCGAGCCGACAGCGGGTTGAACGCGCCGGGGAAGCGCAGCAGCTCCCCCGTCGCGAGCCGCTCGCGGAACAGGCGGCGCTTCTCGTGCGCGGGTGTCTGTGCGTACAGCATCAGCGCGCCTCCCTTCCGCCCACGGGGCGTTCCGTATTCAGTCCCGACGTATCGTCGCCGTCGACACGCGCCCCTGAACCGCGCGGTTCGAGACACCCGCCAGGGTGGACGCCCGAGCGCAGAGACTGAATACCGAACGCTCGACCCATCAGCCCGGTCATCAGAACAGCCCCTTCGGGGCCGGCGCCGCTTCGAGCACGCCCGGCGCCGCAACGATGTCGAGCTGCCGCACCTCATCGGCCGTCAGCTCGGGCAGGCGCTCCACCAGCGCGAGGAACCGGTCGATCTCGGCGGGCTCGAGCACGGGCTCCGCCAGCAGGCGGAACTTGCGCACGTAGTCCGCGCGGGCGAACGGGCGGGCTCCGAGGGGATGTGCATCCGCGACGGCGATCTCGTCCACGACGGCCCTGCCGTCGGTCAGCGTGATCTCCACGCGGCCGCCGAACGCCTTCTCGTCCGGGTCCTCCGAGTGGTAGCGCCGCGTCCACTCGGCATCCTCGGCGGTCGTGACCTTGTGCCACAGCTCGACCGTGTCGGGGCGGCCGGCGCGCTCGGGCGCGTACGAGTCGACGTGGTGCCAGCCGCCGTCCTGCAGCGCGACCGCGAAGATGTACGGGATCGAGTGGTCGAGCGTCTCGCGGGATGCCGTGGGGTCGTACTTCTGCGGGTCGCCGGCGCCCGAGCCGATCACGTAGTGCGTGTGGTGGCTCGTGTGCAGCACGATCGAGGCGATGTTGGCCGGGTCGCGGAGTTCGGGCCGCTCGGTGCCGAGCTTGCGGGCGAGGTCGATCCAGGCCTGCGCCTGGTACTCGGCCGAGTGCTCCTTCGTGTACGTGTCGAGGATGCCGCGCTTCGGCTCCCCTGCTGCCGGGAGCGGCACGTCGTACGCGGCGTCCTTGCCGTCGAGGAGCCACGCGATGACGCCGTCCTCCCCCTCGTAGATGGGGGACGGCGAGGTCTCGCCGCGCATCGCACGGTCGACGGCCTCGACCGCCATCTTGCCGGCGAAGGCGGGGGCGTGCGCCTTCCACGTGGAGATCTCGCCCTTGCGCGACTGACGCGTCGCGGTCGTGGTGTGGAGAGCCTGGCCGACGGCCTGGTAGATCGTGTCGACGTCGAGGCCGAGGAGCGTGCCGATGCCCGCGGCCGCCGAGGGGCCGAGGTGTGCGACGTGGTCGATCTTGTGCTTGTGCAGGCTGATCGCTCGGACGAGGTCGACCTGGATCTCGTATCCGGTGGCGAGGCCGCGGACGAGCGCGGCGCCGTCGGCGCCGACGTGCTGCGCGACGGCCAAGATCGCGGGGATGTTGTCGCCCGGGTGCGAGTACTCCGCCGCGAGGAAGGTGTCGTGGTAGTCGAGTTCACGCACGGCGACGCCGTTCGCCCACGCCGCCCACTCGGGGCTCGTGCGGGTCTCGTTGTCGACGCCGAAGACCGTTCCGCCGTGGCCGCCGGTCGACACCGGGTGCGACAGCGCCTGCGAACGGGCCGCGCTGACGGGTCGACGGGTGAGGGATGCCGCGGCCACCGCCGCGTTGTCGATGATCCGGTTCACGATCATGTCGATGACGTCGGACTCGACCGCGACCGGGTCGACGGCGACCTGGGCGATCTTGTAGGCGAGCTGCTCCTCGCGGGGAAGCGGCTCGTCGCTGCGGTAGACGCGGACGTGGTGGGTGACGGTCATGTCGTTTCCTCCGGGGTGTCGGACAGGGAGTCGAGTATCGAGGTCAGGGCGTTGTGCAGGTGCACGTGCGTCGCGTGCGCGGCGAGGTCGGCATCGCCTGACGCGATCGCGCTCGCGATGAGACGGTGCTCCGAGACGGATGCCCCTAGTCGTTCGGGCTTGTCGCGGGCGAGACGCCGGACGCGTACGAGATGCGTGCGGACGGTGCGCAACGCGGACGTCAGGTAGTCGTTGCCGACGGCCGCGTCGAGCTCCGCATCGAATCGCGCGATGAGCGCGTAGTACGCGTCGGCATCGGAGACGGGCCCATCGCCGGCGTCGACGGCGGCGAAGTCCGCGGCGAGCGCAGCGAAGACCGAGCGATCCGACGCACGCGAGGCCAACCGCGCCGCCGTCTCCTCCAGCGCGCGGCGGACGTCGAAGAGCGCGCGGATGTCGTCGACGTCGATGCCGGTGACGACGGTGACCCGCGGCGATGCCTGCTCGACGAGCCCATCGGCGGCCAGACGGCGGAGCGCCTCACGCAGCGGAGTCCGGCTCACCCCGAGCCGCGCAGCCTGCTCGACCTCGCCCAGCACGGCGCCGGGGCGCAGCGTGCCGTCCTGGATCTCACCCAGCAGCGTCTCGTACGCGCGCACGCCGGCGAAACGCGCGGGGGCATCGGTCATGGCCTCAGTGTATGCACAAGGCGACCCTCCGGGGGCGGGCGAGCCTGAATCGGGAATTTATGTATACACGGACACGGCACCGGCATCCCATGAGGCGACGGCCGTCAGCACGGCCTCGAGGCTGCGGTCCGCGGCATCCGGATCCACCCTCGCGACGGCAAGCGCCGCGATGACGAGCGATGCGCAGACCTCCGCCAGCGCCGCTCGCGACCCTGCGGAGATCTCGGGTCGCGCGGAGTCGACGCCCGCAGCGATCGCGGATCGGAGCTCATCCGTGTAACCCGTGACGAGCGCACGCACGTCCGGATCGTCGTCGACGACGGGTGCGCACGCGGCGTTGAGCAGCAGGCATCCCGCCTGCGCCCGGGGGGTGCCGCTGGCGATCGCAGCGCGCATCTCGGCGATGTACCGCTCGAGCGCCTCGGGACCGGCATCCGCCTGATGCAGGCGACCGATGCGCGAGCGCACGACCTCATCAAGGTACCGCGCGACGACGGCTTCGAAGAGCCCCTTCTTGCTGCCGAAGGCGTGGTAGAGGCTCGAGCGCTTCAGACCGGTCGCTTGCTCGAGCTCCCCGATGCCGGTCTCGGCGTAGCCGCGCGCCCAGAAGACGTCGCGCGCGGCGCGGATGACGTCGTCGCGGTCGAATGCGCTGGTGCGGCCCATGGTGGATCCTCTCGGTCACTCGTAGTATATTGTACCGATCGTTACACAATGACGCTTGGAGAAAACATGCGCGCAGTCACCCACCCCGTTTTCGGCGAACCGGCCGACGTCCTGGAGACGACGGAGACCCCCGACCCGACGCCCGGCGCCGGTGAGGTCCGCGTCCGCCTCCTCGCCTCCCCCATCCACAACCACGACCTGTGGACCATCCGCGGCACCTACGGCTTCAAGCCGGAACTCCCGGCCCGCTCCGGCACCGAGGCCGTCGGTGTCGTCGAAGAGCTCGGCGAGGGCGTCGAGAACCTGCAGGTCGGTCAGCGTGTCGCCACCGGCGGCACCTTCGGCGTCTGGGCCGAGCAGTTCGTCGCCCGCGCCGCAGGCCTCATCCCCGTGCCCGAGGGCCTTCCCGACGAGCAGGCCGCGCAGCTGGTCTCCATGCCGTTCAGCGCGATCAGCCTCATCGACTTCCTCGACCTCAAGCCCGGCGACTGGATCGTCCAGAACGCCGCCAACGGCGCCGTCGGCCGCATGGTCGCTCAGATGGGTCGCGCCCGCGGCCTGAACGTCGTCGGTCTCGTCCGCCGCAGCGCCGCCGTCGCCGAGCTCGCCGATCAGGGTATCGACCGCATCGTCGCCGTCGACACCGACGACTGGCGCGACAAGGTCGCCGAGATCACCGGCGGCGCCTCGATCATCGCCGGCGTCGACTCCGTCGGCGGCGAGTCGAGCGGCCACGTCCTCTCGCTCCTCGGCGAGAACGCCACCCTCGTCGTCTTCGGCGCGATGGACGCCCCGGTCATGGAGCTCGCCTCGGGTCCGGTCATCTTCCGCCACATCACGATCAAGGGCTTCTGGGGCAGCAAGGTCAGCACCGAGATGGATGCCGCCAAGCGCGGCCAGCTCTTCGGCGAGCTCGCCCAGCACCTCTCGTCCGGCGTCCTGACCCTCCCGGTCTCGGCGACCTTCCCGCTCGAGCAGGCGCGCGACGCCGCCCGTGCGAGCCTGACCGCCGGCCGCGTCGGCAAGGTCCTGCTGCGCCCGTGACCCGGCGCCTGTGCGCGGCCTCCGTGCCGCGCACGGGTACCGTGGACCGGTGACCGAAACCTCCCGCTATGTCGTGGCCACCGACGGCGCATGCAAGGGCAACCCCGGACCGACGGGGTGGGCCTGGGTCGGCGAGGACGGCCACTGGGCCGCGGGCTCGGTCATCCAGGGCACCAACAACGTCGGCGAATTGCTCGGTCTCCTGAAGGCGATCGAGGATCACGCGCATGTCAGCGAGCTCGTGGTCCAGGCGGACTCGAAGTACGCGATCGACACCTACGAGAGGTGGATGGACGGTCACCGGCGCCGCGGCTGGAAAACCTCCACCGGCGCGCCGACCAAGAACGTCGACCTTCTCGAGCAGCTGATCGTGGCTCGTGACGCCCGCCGCGCGGCAGGCCTTCCCGACGTCGTACTCGAGCATGTCCGCGGCCACCGGGGTCACGTCCTTAACGAGTGGGCCGACGAGCGCGCCGTGCGCGGGGCGGAACACGCGGCATCCGGCAAGGAATCCGCGTGGTCGTCGCTCGGCGGCAAGCACGAGAAGCTCGACGTCTCCGAGGCGCCCAAGAAGAAGCGCTGACTCAGCGGGCCTGAGCCAGCAGCTCCACCAGCCGATCGAGTGCGGGCCGCTGCCCCTTCACGACGCGTTCACGGGCTCTGGCCAGCGGCATCCACTCGGCGCGATCGACCTCGGGGAACGATGCCGTTTTGCCCGACCGTGGCGGCCACTCCATCTCGAACTCGCCGAAGACGAACGCGTCCGCCTCGAAGCCCGCACCGTCGGCGACGAAGACCGTCACCCGCTTGCCCGACGAGTACGCGAACGTGCCGAGCTCGGCGTAGTCGACCTCGGGCGGCACAACCCCGAGCTCCTCGCGGAACTCCCGCTTCGCGGCATCCAGCGCATCCTCGCCGTCCTCGAGCTCGCCCTTCGGAATCGACCAGGCGCCCTCGTCCTTGTTCGCCCAGTACGGCCCGCCCATGTGAGCGACGAACGCCGACACCCCGCCCTCACCGTCGAGACGGTAGAGCAGGATGCCGGCGCTGTGCGTGGCCACGGACGGGCGACGCGCGTCAGATCAGGCGGGACTTCGGTGAGACCGAGTACGTCTCCTCCGGGTCGGTGACCGCTGCCGGCGCGAGCGCATCGTTGATGGCGGCGTACGTGTCGTCGTCGAGCTCGATGCCCGAGGCCTTCACGGTGTCCTCGAGCTGCTCGGGACGCGACGCCCCGATGATCGCCGCGGCGATGTTCGGGTTGTGCAGCACCCAAGCGAGGGCGAGCTGCGGCATCGTGACGCCCGCACCCTCGGCGATCGGCTGCAGCTTCTGCACGGCGGAGAGGGTCTCGTCCTTCATGAAGCGCTTGATCATGTCGGATCCGCCCTTCTCGTCGGTCGCGCGCGACCCCTCGGGGAGCGGCTGACCCGGCTTGTACTTGCCGGTGAGGACGCCCTGCGCCAGCGGTGACCAGACGATCTGCGAGATGCCGAGCTCCTCGGAGGTCGGGACGACCTTGCCCTCGATGACGCGCCACAGTGCGGAGTACTGCGGCTGGTTCGAGACGAGCTGGAAGCCCAGTTCCTTCGACAGAGCGTGTCCGGCGCGGAGCTGCTCAGCGGTCCACTCGCTGACGCCGATGTAGAGCGCCTTGCCCTGGCGGACGATGTCGGCGAAGGCCTGCATCGTCTCCTCGAGCGGGGTCTCGTAGTCGTAGCGGTGCGCCTGGTAGAGGTCGACGTAGTCGGTGTTCAGCCGCTTCAGCGAGCCGTTGATGCCCTCGAGCAGGTGCTTGCGCGACAGTCCATGGTCGTTCGGCCCCTTGGGGCCGGTCGGCCAGTAGACCTTCGTGAAGATCTCGAGGGACTCGCGGCGCTGACCCTTGAGTGCCTCGGCGAGGACGGACTCGGCCGCCGTGTTGGCGTATGCGTCGGCGGTGTCGAACGAGCTGATGCCGAGGTCGAGGGCCTTGTGGACCGTCGCGATCGCCGCGTCGTTCTCGACCTGGGACCCATGGGTGAGCCAGTTGCCGTAGGTGAGTTCGGTGATCTTGAGGCCGCTGTTGCCCAGGAATCGATAGTTGACCATGTCACCGACGCTACTCCCGGGCCTCGTCCGGATTCGCCCCTTGACAGAGTCTCGCCGGACGCGGCGGACGGCGTCGAGGCACCCGGTGCCGAGCGGGCGATTCTGGAAGGTTAGCCTTACCTTGCTACGATCGACCATCGACGTCCCCGGCCCCCGACGAGAGACCATCGATGCCCTTCCCCCGCCGTTCCGCCCTGCTCGCCACCTTGGCCGTCGCCGCCCTCGCCCTCTCGGGCTGCGGGGCCTCCGAGGTCGTGACGCAGAAGGCCGCCTCCTCCGGCGAGGAATCGACCGACTACCCGCTCACGATCGAGAACTGCGGGCGGACGGTCGAGGTGGATGCGGCGCCGCAGCGCGTCGTGTCGCTCGATCAGAACTCGACCGAGATCCTCCTGTCGCTCGGCCTCGCCGACCGCATCGTCGGCACCGCGTCGTGGACGGACCCCGTGCTCCCGTCGCTCGCCGAGGCGAACGAGGACGTCCCGCGCCTCGCGGACAACGCCCCGACCTACGAGGTCGTCCTCGGCACCGATCCGGACTTCGTGACGGCGTCGTTCGGGCGCCACTACGCCGAGGGCGGCGTCGTCACGCGCGATCGGTTGGATGAAACCGGCATCGGCTCGTACCTCTCGCCCACCGACTGCTCCGACGACCGGAGCGTCAACGGCGGCGGGACGCGCACCGCCCCGCTGACCGTCGACGACCTCTACCGCGAGATCAGTGAGCTCGCCGAGATCTTCGACGTCCCGTCCCGCGGCGACGCGCTCATCGCCTCGCTGAAGAAGCGCGCCGCGGCAGCCGTCGAGGGCGTCGACTTCGGCGGCGAGAAGGTTCTGTTCTGGTTCGCCGACACCCGCACGCCCTACGTCGCGGGCGGCAGCGGCGCCCCGGCGATCCTCGCGCGCGAGACCGGGATGACTCCTGCGTTCCCCGCCGAGACCGACGACTGGCCGGCCACCTCCTGGGAGGCCGTCGTCGACGCCGCGCCCGACGTGATCGTCCTCGGCGACCTGCAGCGCGACCGCTTCCCCGGCGACCGACTCGACGACAAGATCGCGTTCCTCGAGAGCGACCCCGTGACGCGTTCGCTCGACGCCGTGAAGAACACCCGCTTCATCGCGCTGCACGGCGCCGAGATGAACCCGTCGATCCGCTTCGTCGACGGACTCGAGAAGATCCGCGCCTGGTGGGACGAGAACGAGGCGGGGCGCTGACCGCCACCGCGGCGCTGCCTCATCGCCGGGCCCGCCGCATCCCGCTCGCGATCGTCGCCACGGCGCTGTCGGTCGGCCTCGTCGTCCTGACGATCGCCGTCGCACTGACGCTCGGCCCCGCGAACGTGTCGCTCGTGAACGTCCGCGACGTGATCACGAACCACCTCGGCCTCACCGACATCCCCGTGCGCGTCGCGGCCGACGCGATCGTCTGGCAGGAGCGCCTCCCCCGGGCGCTCGTCGCCGCGGCGTGCGGTGCCGGTCTCGGGCTCTGCGGCGTCATCCTGCAGTCGTTGCTGCGAAACCCCCTCGCCGACCCGTTCGTCCTCGGCGTCTCCTCCGGCGCCTCGACCGGCGCGGTCCTGTTCGGCGTGTTCGGGATCGGCGGCGGCATCCTCACCCTCTCGGGCGGCGCGTTCCTCGGCGCACTCGTGGCGTTCGGGCTCGTCCTCGTCGTGTCGCGCTTCACGGGCGGGGGCACCGCATCGTTCATCCTGGCGGGCATCGCGGCGACGCAGTTCTTCTCCGCGCTCACCTCACTCGCCGTGTTCGCCTTCGCCGACTCCGACGAGACGCGCGGCGTGATGTTCTGGCTCCTCGGCTCGCTCGAGGGCGTCCGCTGGGACGACGTCGTCCTCTGCGCCGTCGTCGTCCTCATCGGCTCGGTCGTCGCGGTCGCCTCGGTGCGCCCACTCGACGCCTTCGCGTTCGGCGACGACGTCGCGGCATCCCTCGGCATCCATGTCGCGCGCACCCGGATGCTGCTCCTCGTCCTGACGGCGCTGATCGCCGCAACCCTCGTCAGCGTCGCCGGCGCGATCGGGTTCGTCGGGCTGGTCCTGCCCCACGCCGCACGCCTGATCGTGGGCTCCCGTCACGCCCGCGTGATCCCCGTGACGATCGGTCTCGGCATGGTGTTCATGATCGGGGTGGATGCCGTGTCCCGCGTCGCGTTCGCGCCGACACCGCTCCCCGTAGGTGTCGGCACCGCGCTGATCGGTGTGCCGGTCTTCGTCGCCCTCCTCGTCCGACGTCGGAGGCGCGCATGAGTCTCGTCGCCGAGCACGTGTCGTGGCGCCGCGGTGGCGCCCTCGTCGTCGACGACGTCTCGCTCATACCGAAGCCCGGATCCGTCGTCGGCCTCCTCGGCCCCAACGGGTCGGGCAAGTCGTCGCTCCTGCGCCTGTTGCAGGGCATCGCGAGACCCGACGCGGGCCGGGTCCTGCTCGACGGTTCCGACATCCGCCACCGCGGACGCCGCGAGGTGGCGCGGACCGTCGCGGCGGTCACGCAGCACGCGACGACCGAGGTCGACCTCACGGTCCGCGACGTCGTCCGCCTCGGCCGCACACCGCACGCCTCGCTCTGGGGGCCGGATCGCGCCCGCGACGACGAGGTCGTCGACGCCGCCCTCGCGCAAGCGGGCCTGACGGCGAAGGCCGACGCCCGCTGGCACACCCTCTCGGGCGGCGAGCAGCAGCGCACGCAGATCGCCCGCGCCCTCGCGCAGGAACCCCGCGAGCTCCTGCTCGACGAGCCGACCAACCACCTCGACATCCGCCATCAGCTCGAGCTGCTGAGCCTCGTGCGGAGCCTCCCCGTCACCGTCGTCGTGGCCCTTCACGACCTCAACCTCGCGGCGATGTTCTGCGACGAGGTGCTCGTCCTGGCCGCCGGCCGCGCCGTCACGGCCGGCCCTCCAGCCGAGGTCCTCACGGACGGGCTCATCGAGGAGGTCTACGGCGTCCGGTGCCGTGTGACGGTCAACGGCGGTCGCCCGACCATCGCCTTCACGCCGCCGGCGTGACGGAAGGTACCGTCGCCACCGGAGTGACGGCGTGACCGGGCTCAGACGGATGCCGCGGCTACCTGGTCGTCCTCGGTCGCCACGAGCTGGCCGCACGCGCCGTCGATCTCCTTGCCGCGGGTGTCGCGGAGGGTCGTCGGGATGCCGGCCTCGTTGAGGCGCCGGACGAACTCGTTCTGCACGTCGACGTCCGACGAGGTCCAGATCGATCCGGGCGTCGGGTTGAGCGGGATGGGGTTCACGTGCACCCAGCCGCGGCCGCGCTGGTTGAGCTTCTCGGCGAGGAGGTCGGCGCGCCAGGCGTGATCGTTCATGTCCTTGATGAGCGCGTACTCGATCGAGACGCGCCGGCCGGTCTTCTCGAAGTACTCGCGCGCAGCGTCGAGGGCCTCGTCGACCTTCCACCGCGAGTTCACCGGGATGAGCTCGTCGCGCAGCAGATCGTCGGGCGCGTGCAGCGACAGCGCGAAGGTGACCGGGATCTCCTCGGCGCTCAGCTTGCGGATCGCGGGGACGAGGCCGACGGTCGAGATCGTGATGCCTCGGGCGCTCATGCCGAGGCCGTGCTTCTTGTCGACCATCGTGCGGACGGCCTGCATGACGCGGGCGTAGTTGGCGAGGGGTTCACCCATCCCCATGAAGACGATGTTCGTGACGCGCTCGTCCTTGTGTCCCACCTTGCGGGGGTCGCCGAGGCCGCCGTCGGCGATGAGCCGGTTGGCACGGACGACCTGGTCGACGATCTCGGCCGCCGACATGTTGCGCGTGAGCCCCGCCTGGCCGGTGGCGCAGAACGGGCAGTTCATGCCGCAGCCGGCCTGGCTCGACACGCACAGCGTGATGCGGCCGGTGTAGCGCATGAGCACCGACTCGACGAGGGCGCCGTCGTGCAGGCGCCACAGGAACTTGATCGTGTCGCCGCCGTCGGTCTCGAGGCGGCGCACCTCGGTCATGAGGTTCGGCAGGAGCCCACCGACGAGCTCCTCGCGGTTGCCCGCCGGAAGGTCCGTCATGTGGGCGGGATCCGACGTGTAGTGCTGGAAGTAGTGCTTCTCGAGCTGACCGGCGCGGAAGCCCGGCATCCCGAGCTCGGTCAGCTTCTCGACGCGCGCGGCGTGATCGAGGTCGGCGAGGTGCACCGGCGGCTTGCCGCGCTTCGGGCTCGCGAACTGCAGGAGCGGGCGACCCTCGGCATCCTTCGCCTGCGTCCACCCCTCGGTCGCGGGCCGCACCTGCTTGGGGGATGTCGTGCGCACGGCGGACATGCCCTCAGGGCGCGCGGAAGTGGACTCGGTCATGGTCCCAGGCTACCGGGACGGGCTGGGCGGATGCCGGGCGGCCCTAGACTCGTCGCCATGACGGATGGGGCTCCGCAGCGTCGCGGAACGGTTGCGCACAAGGTGCTCAACAACAACGTCGTGATCTCCCTCGACGAGCAGGGTCGGGAGCGGGTGCTCATGGGCCGCGGCCTGGGGTTCCAGCTGAAGCCGTCCGACACCCTCGACCCCGCCAAGGTCGAGAAGACCTTCATCCTCGACACCGGGGAGGACGGCGAGCGCGAGCGCCGCATGCTCACCGACACCCCATACGCGATCATCGAAGCGGTCTCCCGGGCCGTCGACCAGGCCGAACGATCGCTCGGTCACCAGCTCGGCCGCCCGCTGACGATCGCCGTCATCGATCACGTGCAATTCGTGCTCGAGCGGCTCGCGAAGGGGATCCGCATCCCGGTGGCGAACATGCCGGAGCTGCGGGTCCTGCACCCCGCGGAGTTCTCGGCCGCCAAGGCCATGGCCGAGTCGATCTCGGCTGCCCTCGACACGGAGCTGCCCGCGGAGGAAGCCGTCTTCCTCACCATGCACGTCCTCAACGCGACCCGCGACGAACCCAACGGCACGGCGGCACTGCTGTTCCGGCGTGTGCAGCACGTCGTGATGACGGTCGAGAACGGCCTCGGCGTCTCGCTGGACGTCGACAGCCCCGACTACGCGCGGTTCGTCCTGCACATCCAGTTCCTGCTGCAGCGTCTCGTGTCGCGCACGATGCTCCGCAGCGGCGACAGCTCGTTCTTCGAGTTCGCGAAGCACAGCTACCCGCGCTCGTTCGCCATCGCCCAGGAGGTCAAGGCCTACGTCATGGCGGCGACCGAGTCAGAGCTGACGGATGAGGAACTGCTCTACGTGATCGTCCACGTCGAGCGCCTGGCCTCCCAGGTCGGCGCCGCAGCCACGGGGACCGCCGAGGACTGAACCCCTGGCGCTTTCATGCGGGCGCATGCTAACGTGACGTTCCGCAGGGCGATGCAGCCCTGCACGCGACGGATTGTTACTGCGGCAGCAGGCAAAACCTGAACTCACATCGCTTTCGAGCGATGAACGAGTTCAGGTTTTTTTGTTGCCCGGAAACGGACCCGACGCGTGCCCCACCCGAGACTGCCGCGCCGATGCGGCAAGGAAGAGCGTGTCCCCATGGACTACTCGAAGACCGCGGCCGGAGTCCTCCAGGGCGTCGGCGGAGAAGAGAACGTCAGTTCGCTCGTGCACTGCGCGACCCGGCTGCGTTTCGTGCTGAAAGACGAGTCGAAGGCCGACACCGCCGCCGTGAAGGCGACGCCCGGTGTCGTGACGGTGGCTCAGGCCGGTGGCCAGTACCAGGTCGTCATCGGCAACGACGTTCCCGACGTCTTCGCCGAGATCGGCAAGATCTCGAAGCTCGGTGCGGCCTCTTCCGACGGCGCCGCGAACGATGCCCCGAAGGGCAATCTGTTCAACCGCTTCATCTCGATGATCTCGTCGATCTTCACCCCCGTCCTCTGGGCGCTCGCCGGAACCGGTCTGCTGAAGGCGTTCCTGGCCGCGGCGGTGACCTTCAACTGGATCACGACGGACACGACCACCTACGCCGTCCTCAACGCCCTGTCGGACGCGTTCATCAACTTCCTGCCGATCGCGCTGTCTATCACCGCCGCGCGGTACTTCAAGGCGAACGAGTGGACCTCGCTGGCCATCGCCGGAGCCCTCGTCTACCCGACGATGGCGGGCCTCGTGGGCCAGCCGGGTCTCACCTTCTTCGGCATCCCGTTCACGATGGTCAGCTACGTCTCGAGCGTCATCCCGATCATCGTGGTCGTCTGGCTCCAGAGCCACGCCGAGAAGTTCCTCTACCGCGTCCTGCCGGGCGCGGTGAAGCGCTTCATGACCCCGATGATCGTGGTGCTGATCGCCGTGCCTCTCGTGTTCGTCGTCATCGGCCCGATCTCGGACCTCCTCGGCGGCGGCCTCGGCAAGGGCATCGGCTGGGTCTTCGACAACGCTCCGTGGGCGGGCGGCGCCATCATGGGCGGCCTCTGGCAGGTCTTCGTGATCTTCGGGCTGCACTGGGGCCTCGTCCCGCTGTTCACCCTCGAGTTCCAGACGACGGGGCAGATCCTGCTCGTCGGGCCCGTGTTCGCCGCCGTCCTCGCGCAAGCAGCCGCCGTCGCCGGCGTCTGGGTGCGCGCCCGCAACAAGAACCTCAAGTCGCTGGCCGCGCCCGCGACACTGTCGGGCTTCCTCGCCGGCATCACCGAGCCCGCGATCTACGGCATCAACCTGCCGCTCAAGCGCCCGTTCGCCTTCGGTATCGTCGGCGGCGCGATCGGTGGCGCGATCATCGGCATCGGCGGCGTCTTCGCGAAGGCGTTCGTCGTCCCCTCCGGTCTCGCCCTCCCGGCGCTTTTCGGCAACGGCAACATGATCATGCTCATCATCGGCCTCGCCGTCGCGATCGTCGTCCCGTTCCTGCTCACCGTGATCGTCGGCTTCGTCGAGCCGGCCGAGGATGCCGCCCCCGCGCCGGCCTCGGCGGAGAACGACCTTGTCGTCCTCAGCCCGCTCGACGGGACGGTCGTCGACCTGTCCGAGACGCCGGATGCCGCGTTCGCGGAGGGTGCGCTCGGCGACGGCGTCGCGATCCTCCCCCGCAGCGGCGCACTGTACGCGCCGTTCGATGCGACGGTCGCCGCGGCCTTCCCGACCGGTCACGCGATCGGTCTGCGTCACGCCGACGGCGCAGAGGTGCTGATCCACATCGGCATCGACACCGTCAAGCTCGCCGGACAGCACTTCGATGTGAAGGTCACCACCGGCCAGCAGGTGAAGGCCGGCGATCTGCTCCTCGAGTTCGACGGCGACGCCATCGAGAAGGCCGGGTACGACCTGACCACCCCGATCGTCGTCACCAACGGCGAGCTCTACCCGGCGATCACGGACCGCGCCTCGGGCCCCGTCGCGCACGGCGAGCCGCTGTTCACGGCGGTCTCGGTCGAGTCCGCTGCCGTCACGGCCTGACCCGATCCGGATGCCGGGTGTCCCGCACCCGAAGCGGGGCACCCGGCATCCATCCTCCCCCTCGAAGACACACGACACGACACGAAAGCGACTCATGAGCACCATCTCGTTCCCCGACGGCTTCCTCTGGGGCGGCGCGACCGCCGCGAACCAACTCGAGGGCGCGTACCTCGAAGACGGCAAGGGACTCTCGATCCAGGACGTGATGCCGCAGGGCATCATGACCCCCCGGACCGACGGCCCGACGGACGACAACCTCAAGCAGGTCGGCATCGACTTCTACCACCGCTACGCCGAGGACATCGCGCTCTTCGCCGAGATGGGGTTCAAGACCTTCCGGTTCTCGATCGCCTGGAGCCGCATCTTCCCGAAGGGTGACGAGACGGAGCCCAACGAAGCCGGCCTCGCCTTCTACGACCGCGTCCTCGACGAGCTCGAGCGCCACGGCATCGAGCCGCTCGTGACCATCTCTCACTACGAGACGCCGCTGCACCTCGCCGAGACCTACGACGGCTGGGTGAACCGCGACATGATCGGGTTCTACGAGCGCTACGTGCGGACGCTGTTCACGCGATACGGCGCGCGCGTGAAGTACTGGCTGACCTTCAACGAGATCAACTCGATCGTCCACGCCCCGTTCATGTCGGGCGGCATCAACACTCCGAAGGACCAGCTGTCCCCCTCGGACCTGTACCAGGCGATCCACCACGAACTCGTGGCATCCGCCCTGGCGACGAAGGCCGCCCGAGAGCTGGCGCCGAACGCGCAGGTCGGGTGCATGGTGCTGTCGATGCCGGTCTACCCGCTGACGCCGAACCCCGACGACGTGTTCGCCGCCCTCACGACCGAGCGCGTGAACCTCGCCTTCGGCGACATCCACGTGCGCGGCGAGTACCCCGGCTACTACCTGCGGAGCCTGCGCGAACAGGGCGTCGAGCTGAACATCACCGACGAGGACCGGACGCTCCTCAAGGAGAACACCGTCGACTTCGTGTCGTTCAGCTACTACTCCTCGATCTGCGAGACCACCGACGAGTCGAAGCGCGTCATGGGCGAAGGCAACCTCTTCGGCGGCGTCAAGAACCCGACGCTCAAGGAGTCGGAATGGGGCTGGCAGATCGACCCCGTGGGCCTTCGCCTCGTGCTCAACCAGTTCTGGGACCGCTGGCAGAAGCCGCTGTTCATCGTCGAGAACGGCCTCGGTGCGAAGGACCAGCTCGTCGAGGTCGACGGCGTCAAAACGGTCCAGGACGACTACCGCATCGCGTACCTGCAGGCGCACCTCGAAGCCGTCGGCGAGGCGATCGCCGACGGCGTGGATCTCATGGGCTACACGACGTGGGGCTGCATCGACCTCGTCTCGGCGTCGACCGCGCAGCTCAGCAAGCGCTACGGCTTCATCTACGTCGACCGCAACGACGACGGATCGGGCTCGCTCGATCGCTACAAGAAGGCGTCCTTCGACTGGTACGCCGAGGTGATCCGCACCAACGGCGCATCGCTCTCGCGCTGACTCACCCCCCGATGCGGTCGTGGTTCGCCACGGCCGCATCGCTGTGTCCCGGGCCGCCGAGCCGTGCGGCGAGCGCCGCGATGTCGGCGGGGGTCGTCCGGCAGCATCCGCCGATGAGGCGGGCACCGGCATCCACCCATGCCTCCGCCTCGGTGAACGCCGCTCCCGCCTCGCCCCGCCAGGACCGGGATGCCGCGTCCCACGTCTCGCCGCTGTTCGGGTAGACGACGGCGGCCGTCCCCGTCGGCACACGGTCGAGCACGGTGGTGATCAGCGGCGGCGCGCAGCAGTTGGCGCCGACCGCGACGACGCCCGGGGCGGAGGCCGCCGCGGCGAGCGCGCCTGCGAGGCCGTCACCCTCGAACGCCGTACTCGCTGCCGAGAGCGAGATCCATGCCGGGACGTCGATCCCCTCGTGCGCGAGGGCGATCGCCTCGACCTCGGCGGGAGAGGCGATGGTCTCGATAGCGAGCAGGTCGGGTCCCGCACCGGCGAGCACCTCGATCCGACGGCGATGCCAGCGGGCGAGGTCGGCGACCGTCATCCCGTAGTCGCCCGTGTACTCGCTGCCGTCGGCGCGCACGGCTCCGAAGGGACCGACGGATGCCGCGACCCACGCCCGTCCTTCCGCCGCCTCGCGGGCGAGCCGGACCGACGCCGCGAGCAGCCCGTCGACGGCCGCCCCGTCGTACCCGGCCGCGCCGAGGTTGTCGTACCCGAGTTGGTACGAGGCGGTGGTGATCACCTCGGCGCCCGCAGCGACGAACTCGGCGTGCACGTCGCGGACGTCTCCGGGCGCGTCGATGAGGACGCCGGCCGACCAGAGCGCGCCGGTGAGATCGTGCCCCCGAGCCTCGAGCATCGTCCCGAGTCCCCCGTCCAGGATCAGGGGGCGGTCGGCGATCGCGGTGCGGACATCGGGCATGCGGTCACTTTAGGCTCGCGGGGCTTCGGCCCCGGTCCCGCATTACGCTGAATGATGTGACGACTCCCCGCATCCGCCCGATCTCCGTCGACGACGCGGGCGAGGTCCTCACCCTGCAACGGGCCGCCTTCGTGCAGGAGGCGCTCATCTACAACGCGGTCGACATGCCGCCGCTCACGCAGACCCTCGACGAGGTGCGGGCCGAGCTCGAGGAGAACCTCGGCTGCGTCGCTCTCGAGGGCGAGCGCATCGTCGGCTGCGTGCGTGCCCGCGTCGACGGGGATCTGCTGCTCATCGGCCGCATCGCGATCGCCCCCGACCAGCAGGGTTCCGGGCTCGGCACGAGCCTGCTCACCGCGGTCGAGGAGCGGGGCCGTGAGGCCGGCGCGACGACGGCCGAGCTGTTCACCGGGTCGCTCAGCGAGGCGAACATCCGCCTGTACGAGCGCGAGGGGTACGAGGAGAGCGAGCGGGTGCCCGGGGACGACGGCACCGAGCAGGTCTTCCTGCGCAAGAAGCTCTGACCCCGGCGCGCACCGGCCGTCCATCTCCATCCGGGAGAATGGAGGGATGACGCGCATCGCTTTCCTTGACGTGGACGGAACCATCCTCGAGCACGGGACGGCGATCGCCGACTCGACGATCACCGCCATCCGGACGGCGCGTGAGAACGGGCACCTGGTCTACCTCTGCACGGGACGCGCGGCGGGCGACATCCACCCCAAGGTCCGTGAGATCGGATACGACGGCGCCATCACGAACGGCGGCGCGTACGCCGTCCGCGGCGAGGAGCTGCTGTTCGCCGACCCGATGCCCCGCGAGGACACCGACCGGCTGATCTCGTACTTCGAGTCCGAGGACATCGACTTCTTCCTGCAGTCCGATGAAGCCGTCTTCGCGAGCGAGGGCGTCGGCGGGATGCTGGACGAGTACTTCGCCGAGCGCCGCAAGCGCCACCTCGAAGAGGCGCGCCGGCTCGGCCAGACCGACACGATCGAGCCGAAGCCGATCGTCACGTATCGACCCATCAGCGAAGCGAACCTCGACGCGATCGCGAAGACCACGTTCATCAGCAAGCGCTCCGACAGCGTCGACCGGGCCCAGGCCGACCTCGGCGACCGGTTCCACGTCGTCCCCGGCAGCATCCCGCTCCCCGGCGGATCAAACGGCGAGATCGGCCTGCGCGGCGTGAACAAGGGGTCGGCGATCCTCCGGGTCCTCGACACGCTCGGCCTCGACGTCGCCGACGCGATCGGCATCGGCGACAGCTGGAACGACGCGGAGATGTTCGACGTCGTCGGCTCCCCTGTCGCGATGGGCAACGCCGACCCCGCCCTCAAGGAGCGCGCCGGGAACGTCACGACCGACGTGCTCGACGACGGCGTCTGGAACGCGTTCGTCAAGCTCGGCCTCGTCTGAGGCTGCGCGCGGCGGTCGATGCGCGTGTGCCGCGGCGCGTGCGCGGATGCAATGGATCGGGCGCGACGCCCCGGCATCCGCTCGTGACCCTCGGCGTGTCGCGCCGAGACTCCTGCTTCCGCGAACGGGTCAGTCGAGGAAGATGTCGGGGAACAGCTCGGTGTCGGGCGTGCCCGGCGTCGCGGCGTAGCCCGAGAAGTCCGTGACGCCGGCCTCGCGCAGCACGTCCTCGACGATGAGCGTCTGGCCCGTGTACTCTCGGGCCGGCTTACAGAGCACCTCGTACGCGGCGTCGGCGTAGACCTCGGGCGTGCGGCTGACCTTCATCATCCGGTCGCCGCCGAGGGCGAACTGCACCGCGGCCGTGGCGATCGTCGTCTGCGGCCAGAGGGTGTTGGCGGCGACGCCGTCCTTCGCGAACTCGGCGGCCATGCCGAGCGTCGCCATCGTCATGCCGTACTTCGCGAGCGTGTAGCCGGTGTGCGCGCCGAGCCATTTCGGCGACAGGTTGAGGGGCGGCGACAGCGAGAGGATGTGGGGGTTCGCGGCATCCTTCAGGATCGGCAGCGCCGCGCGCGACAGCATGAAGGTGCCGCGCACGTTGACGTCCTGCATGAGGTCGTACTTCTTCGCGGCCAGCTCGAGCGAGCCCGACAGGTCGATGACCGACGCGTTGTTGACGACGATGTCGATGCCGCCGAACTCGCCCTGCGTCTTCATGACGGCCTCGGTGATGTCGCCGTCGTCGCGGACGTCGCCGACGATGGGCAGCGCGTTGCCGCCGGCCGCACGGATCTGCTCCGCGGCGGAGTGCACGGTGCCCTCGAGCTTCGGATGCGGGGTGTCGGTCTTGGCGAGCAGGGCGATGTTCGCGCCGTCACGCGCGGCGCGGAGGGCGATCGCGAGGCCGATGCCTCGGCTGCCGCCCGACATGAGGATGGTCTTTCCGGCGAGGGTCATGGGTTCTCCAGGGGATCAGGATCGACGCGAACGGGATGCCGCGGCGAACGCGGCGACGCGGGCTTTCGAGTCGTCGGTGTCGAACGCGGCGCCGATCGTGCGGGCCTCGTCGTCGAGGTTGTCGGCGAAGGACCGGTGGGCACCCGAGCGGACGAGGCGCTTCGCCTGGCCGAACGCGCCGGTGGCGCCGTCGAGCCAGGTGCGCGCGATCTGCTCGGCACGCTCGCCGGGCTGCTCGGCGATCTCGGCGACGAGTCCCCACTCGAGCGCCGTGGGCGCATCGATCGTCGTGTCGGTGAGGAGCAGCTGCAGCGCGCGGCGCTGCCCGATCGCGGCGGGCAGGAGGGTCGAGACGCCGAGGTCGGGCGTGAGGCCGATGTTCGCGTACTTGCTGACGAACACGGCGCGCGGCGCGGCGACGACGTAGTCGGCCGTCAGCATCAGGCCGAGTCCACCGCCGGCGACCGCGCCCTGCACCGAGGCGACCATCGGGATCGGCGACTCGACGAAGGTGCGGATGCCGTCGTGGATCACCCCGGCCATCTCGGTGATCGTGCCGCCGCTGCCGCCCGATGTCGCCATCTGCACGACGTCGCCGCCGGCGCAGAAGGCCGGGCCCGCGGCATCCAGCATGATCGCCCCGACCGTGTCGTCGCTCGTCAGCTCGTGCGCGAGGTCGCGCCAGCGCGTGCCCATCTCGAAGTCCATCGCGTTCAGCGACGCGGGGCGGTGGAAGGTCAGCCGCGCGAGAGCGCCGTCGCGCTGCAGCAGGATCGTGTCGCTCATCGGTTCTCCACTCATCTGGGGGCCATGCGGATCGAGCCGTCGAGGCGGATCGTCTCACCGTTGAGGTACCCGTTCTCGACGATGTGCTGCACGAGCGCCGCGTACTCGTCGGGCTTGCCGAGCCGGGCGGGATACGGCACCTGCTGACCGAGGGACTCCTGGGCCGCCTCGGGGAGCCCCGCGAGCATCGGGGTCTCCATGATCCCGGGCGCGATCGTGCAGACGCGGATGCCGGAGCGCGCCAGCTCGCGCGCGATCGGCAGGGTCATGGCGTGCACGCCGCCCTTGCTCGCGGAGTACGCCGGCTGCCCGATCTGCCCGTCGAAGGCGGCGACGGACGCGGTGCCCACGATGACGCCGCGGTCCCCGGATACCGTGGGTTCGGTCGCCGCCATCGCCGCCGCCGCGTGCGCGATGACGGTGTACGTGCCGATGAGGTTGATGCGGACGATGCGCTCGAAGTCCGCGACCGGGTTGGGCGACCCGTCCCGTGCCAGGACCTTCGCGGGCGGCGCGATCCCGGCGCAGTTGACGGCTACGCGAAGCGGGGCGACGGCGGATGCCGCGGCCACCGCGGCCTCGACCTGGGCGGCATCTGTCACATCGGCGGCGGCGAAGGTCCCACCGAGCTCGGCCGCGATGTCGGCCCCGGCAGAGGACGGCAGGTCGACGATGACGACGTGCGCGCCCTGCGCGGCGAGGCGGCGGGCGGTGGCGAGCCCGAGCCCGCTGGCTCCCCCGGTGACGACGGCGGACGATCCGGCGATGTCCATGCGCTCTCCTTCGAACGGTATCGGGTTCCACCCGACGCGCGACTGGGTGCCACGGCGACGGAATGCCTCCAGGCTAGCCGTCCCACGCTGCGGGCACGACAAACCCGTCCCCGCGACGGCAGGATGGAGGGATGTCGATCCCGCAGCACGACGCTCCGGTGCCGCCGATCGCGCGCCGGCTCGCGCGCGGCGCTGCCCTCGCGCCGGTCTGGACCAACAAGCTTGGCGGGATGACGCTGCGCACCGACGACGAGCGTTACATCAAGATCGGACCGGTCCACCTCGAGACCTCGATGTCCGACGAGGCCGAACGGCTGGCCTGGGCTGCGCCGTACGTCCGCGTACCGACCGTCGTCGAGCAGGGCGACGACGGGGAGACCGAGTGGCTCGTCACCAGATCGATCGCCGGGCTCTCGGCGGTGCACCCCGACTGGGTGGCGCGTCCCGAGACGGCGGTCCGAGCGATCGGCGAGGGCCTTCGCGCCCTGCACGAGAGCCTGCCCGTGGCATCCTGCCCCTTCGACTGGACCGTGCCGTCACGGATCGCCAACGCGGCGGAGCGGGGTGTCGTCGTGCCGGCCGACCTTCGGGAGGGGCCGCCGATCGAGCTGCTCGTCGTGTGCCACGGCGACGCGTGCGCGCCGAACACGCTGATCGGCGACGACGGCCGGTGGAGCGGTCACGTGGACCTGGGGCAGCTCGGACTCGGTGACCGCTGGGGCGACATCGCCGTTGCGGCGATGAGCACCGGCTGGAACTACGGCCCCGGCTGGGACGGCCTGCTGCTCGAGGCGTACGGCGTCGGCCCCGACGAGGAACGCCTCGCGTACTACCGCGACCTGTGGAACGCGACGTGAGGCGTCACCGTATGGCGGCGTCGAACACCGCCACCGCGGCGAGGTAGCCGGCGACGACGAGGGCCGTCGAGACGAGCGGCACCCAGGCGAGGTCCCGGCCGGTCCGGCCGGCGACGACCGCCGCGGACACGGTGACGAGGATGCTCGCTGCCGCCGCCGCGATGAACAGCATGCCCGCGGCATCCGCTGCAGCCCCGTCGCACGACGCCCCGCAGGCACCGCCGGCGAAGACGGTGTGGAAGAACCAGAGCACCGCGGTGACGACGATCGCGAGCACCTGGATGACGGCGACCGCGAGGACCGCGGCCACCCCGGTGGGGCGCGACGCTGCGGTGCCGGCGGTCATACCGCGGACGCTACCAGCCGCCGGGGTCGTTCGCTCGCGCCGAAGGGCGACGCGCGGCGCGGAACACCCGCCACATGGCGCGAGCGAAGACCGACCCGCGGCCGGGCGCATAGGCTCGTCCGGTGAGCGAACGGACGAGCACCGGACCCCGCCTCCTCGAGGTCGCGTGGGACGACCCGCGTGCGACGGCACTCCGAGACGAGTTGGATGCCGACCTCGGCGCCCGCTACGACGGGTTCCACGGCGACGAGCCGGCCGAACGCCGCGCCGCCCGCTCCCGCGCGCTCGCGATGCACCCGGATGACATCGTCGCGACGCTGATCGCGGTGGATGCCGACGGCACCCCCACGGGCCACGTCATCCTCCGCCGCCTCGGCGACGAATGGGAGATCAAGCGGCTCGTCGTCACCGCGGCGGCTCGGGGTCGCGGCATCGCGCGCACCCTCATGCATGCTGCCCTCGACCGGGCCCGCACGGGCGGCGCGGAGCGCGTCATCCTGCAGACCGGCATCCCGCAGCCCGAATCGGTCGCCCTCTACGAGTCGCTAGGGTTCACCCGCATCCCGGTCTACGAGCCGTACGCCGAGACGATGCCCCGCTCGATCTGCTTCGCGTACGTGTGCTGAGGGCGCCCGCGCGACAGATGCGCCAGGCGCGTCACATCCAGACGAACCGGAACGAGCCGACGGCCACCGCGACGCCGATCGCCGCCGCCATGATCGCGAGGGCGCCGACCACGGCGATAGCGTCCCGCCGCGAGAGCCGTGACGTGCGCGCCCACGTGCGCTGGATCGCCGAGCCGAACCCGCGGGCCTCCATCGCCGTCGCGAGTCTCGTCCCGCGTCGCACCGCGAACACGAGCAGCACGAACGCCATCGAGAAGAACCGGCGCACCGCGTTCCGGTCCCCCACGCCGCGGGCACGCCGTGCGAGCCGCATCGCGCGCCAATCGTCGACGAACAGGCCGAGCGTCCGCGTGCCGGCCAGGACGCCGAGCACGAGCCGCGCGGGCAGCCGCACGATCTGGGCGAGGGCGGCCGCGAGCTCGATCGGGTCGACGCGGCTGAACAGCAGGATCGTCGGCAGGGCCAACGCGATGACGCGGATGCCGACGGCCACCGCGAAGGCGATGGAGTCGTCGCTGATCGTGGCGTACCAGAACGACGCGTAGACCCGTCCGCCCGGTTCCGCGTAGAGCAGCATGCTGAGCCCCGCGACCGGCATGAGGACGAGGATCGGCGCCATACGGCGAAGGACCGTCCCGATGCCGATGCCGGTCAGGGGGATGCAGAGTGTCAGGAGCACGACCGCGACCGCTGCGCTGACCGCGTCGATCGTCGTCAGCAGCGGGATCGACAGGACGAAGGCGATCAGGATGCGGACGGCCGGGTTCACGCCGTCGAGCCAGGCGTCCCGCCTCGCCGTCTCGATGCCGGAGCGCGCGAGGGTCATGGCGCCACCGCCCCGAGGTCGATGCGCCGCCCGCCGAGCAGCCGGACGACGTCGTCGTCGTGCGTGACCGCGACGACCGCACGGCCGCCGGCGATCTGTTCCTGCAGGAGCGCGACGATGCCCGCCCACCCGCGGCGATCCTGCCCGAACGTCGGCTCGTCGAGGACGATGACCTCCGGCGACGTGGCCAGCACGGTGGCGACCGACAGCCGCCGCTTCTGCCCGCCCGAGAGGGTGAACGGGTTCGCCCGCGCGAGCGCCACGAGTCCGAGACGGTCGAGCAGGTCGTCGACGACCGCGTCGATCTCGGCGGCCGGCAGCTTCAGCGCGCGCGGACCCACCTCGAGCTCGGCACGGACGGTCGAGGCGAGGAACTGATGCTCGGGGTCCTGGAAGACGGTGCCGATGCGGGTGAGCAGCTCGCGCGAGGTCCACCGCGACGGCCGCACACCTTTTCGTCCCGCCGGCACGACGCCCGCCTCGACCGTCCCGGCGAACTCCGGCAGCAGGCCCGCCAGGGTGAGGGCGAGGGTCGACTTGCCGACGCCGTTCGGACCGGTGACGACGGATGCCGCGCCTGCCGACACGTCGATGTCGAGTCCCTCGCGCACCGGGGTCCGCCCGTCGCGCGAGACAGCGAGCCCGCGAGCGCGGAGGGCGACCGGACCGCCCGCCGCGGCCGACGGCAGCGCGGGGAGGTCGACGGGATGCCCGGGCAGCCAGACCCCCGCGGCGAGGAGCGCGTCGGCGTGACGCGTGAACACCTCGGCGGGCGTGCCGTCAGCGAGAAGACCCCCGTCCGCGTCGAGCACGACGACGCGCGTCATCAGGTCGACCCAGACGTCCGTGCGGTGCTCGATGACGACGAGCGTGGCGCCGGTGGCATCCACCGCCCGCCCCACCGCGGCCCGGACCTCTCGCACCCCCACGGGGTCGAGGTTGGCGGTCGGCTCGTCGAGCAGGAGCAGGCCGGGATCCATCGCCAGCACGCCCGCGATCGCGAGCCGCTGCTTCTGTCCGCCCGAGAGCTTCGCCGTCTCGCGGTCCAGGGGCACGTCGAGACCGACGGCGTCGAGCGACGCGCGCACCCGCTCGGGGATGCGCTCGGGCGGGACGCCGAGGTTCTCGCACCCGAAGGCGACGTCGTCGCCGACACGGGACAGGACGACACCGGCGTCGGGGTCCTGCAACACGAGCCCGACCCGGCCGCGCTGGGTGGTCGGGTCGGCACCGTCGACGGTCATCCGCCCCGACGTCGTCCCGTCCTCGTCGCCGCCGAGCAGACCGGCCATCCCGGCGAGGAGCGTCGACTTGCCTGCACCCGACGCACCGAGGAGCAGCACGCGCTCCCCGGGCGCGATGTCGAGATCGACGTCGCGCACGGCGGGGAGGCGCCGGCCGGCGTAGCGCCAGCCCCACCCGCGGGCGCGCAGTCCCGCGGGCCGGGACCCGCCGGTCAGACCTCGTCCGCCTGTTCTCGACCGGCCGCGAACCGACTGAGTGCGCCGGTCTTGGCGAGGGCGCGGACGAGCAGCCACCCCACGACACCGGCGAGCGCGATGCCCGAGACGATGATCGTGCCGAGGTAGATGAGGTTGAACTCGAGCGTCTTGGCGATGTTGGGCGACGAGCCGAAGAAGAACTCGAAGATCCAGGCCGCGACGCCCGCGCCGACGCCCGCGAGTGCGGCCACCCCGATTCCGAAGCGGCGGTAGAGGAACACGGCGAAGATGAGCTCGGCGCCGAGACCCTGCACGAGACCCGACAGCAGGGTCGACGGGCCCCAGATGTTGCCGATCGTGGCCGACACCGCGGCGGCGACGACCTCGACCAGCAGCGCGGCACCGGGCTTGCGGATGACGAGACCGCCGATGACACCGCCGATCAGCCAGATGCCGACGGCGAAGCCGCCGAGGCCGGGGGTCGCGGCATCCATCACCTCGAACCAGCCGTAGCCGACCCCGTTCCAGAACCAGAACAGAAGGCCGACGGCGACGCCGAGGACGGCGGCGACGACGATGTCGACGACGCGCCAGCGGGAGCGGTTCGGTGACGAAGCGGTGAGCGTGTCGGTTTCGGACGCGACAGCGTGCATGTGTGTTCTCCTCCCTGCGCCGGCATGATCCGGATCAGGTTCGACGGTCGAAGCGTGGGTCGCTTCCTCTCAGCCCGGCTCACCGGACTCCCGTGGTTGTGCGTCGAGTATAGCCGCAGCCCCGGGCGCGATACCGTGGTCCCGTGACCGTGGACGACGCCGCTACCCGCACGCGCCGGCCCCGGCGCACCCGGCCCTCCGACGACCCCGCGCCGGCGACGAGGCTCGCTCTCGCCTGGGTCGACGACGACGGGCATCCGACGACGCGCGTCGCACCGGCGACAAGCGGGGCGGCGTACGACCTGCTGCCGCCGATGCGACGTCGGCGGCGGACCCGCGGACGCGTGATCGGGATCCCCGCGCTCGCGATCGTCGCTCTTGCGACGACCTACACGACGGCCATGCTGCTCTGGCCTCTTTCGTCCACCTCCGCGACGGCGACGGCGACCGAGACGGCGCCGCTGGCCGGTGCTCCAAGCGCCATCTCGTGGCCCACCGACGGCGAGGCCGCGGTCGGCATCGACGGCTTCCCCGCGGCGGTCTCGTCGAACGATCCCGCACAGATGGCGAGCACCACGAAGCTCGTCACCGCCCTCGTCATCCTCGATCAGAAGCCGCTCGCGTCCGGCGAGCAGGGGCCCGCCTACGACTTCGGCTTCGCGGACCGGCAGGAGTACTGGCGCTACGTTGCGCAGAACCAGTCGGCGTTGAACGTGCCCGACGACGGCTCCCTCTCCGAGTACCAGATGCTCCAGGGCATGCTGATGGCGTCGGCCAGCAACTACGCGAACCGTCTCGCGACCGACGCGTTCGGCTCCGTCGCCGACTACGCGACGGCTGCCGATGCGTGGCTCGAGAAGAACGGCCTCGACGGCATCACGGTGACGGATGCCTCCGGCTACGACCGCGGCAACGTGGCGACCCCGGCGGCGATGATCGCGCTGGCCGAGAAGGCCCTCGAGAACCCGGTGATCGCCGAGATCGTCGGGACCAAGACCGCGGAGCTCCCCGGCGCGGGGACGTTCGAGAACACCAACGCCCTCCTCGGCACGGACGGCGTCGTGGGGCTGAAGACCGGTAGCTACGCGGGGTACTACAACCTCGTCGCCGCGCAGAAGATCGACGTCGGCGGCATCCCCACGACCATTTTCGCCTCGGTCGCCGGGCAGCCCACGAACGATGCGCGTGCCGGCGAGGCCGAGCGCCTGCTCGGCGACCTCGCCGACGAGGCCGCTGCTCCGACGGTCCTTCCGGCGGGGACCGTCGTCGGTGAGGCCAGGACGGCGTGGGGCGCGAAGAGCCGCATCGTCACGGAGAAGGATGCGTCGCTGCTGCTGTGGAACGGCGCGACCGCGAAGAGCGCGGCATCCTTCGACGTCGAGGGCGATGCGACGGCAGGCGCGGACGCCGGAGACCTCACGCTGACGGGTCCGGCAGCCGAGGTCGAGGTGCCGCTCAGCGTCGAGAAAGCCCTCCCCGGCCCCGACGCCTGGTGGCGGCTGACGCACCCGCTCGAGCTCACGGGCATCGGCGGCTGACGCTCAGGCGAACCGGACCGTCTGCTGCAGTCGGGTCCGCACGTCGAACAGCTCGTTGCCGCCGATCTCGCGCGCTCCGCTGACGCCACGGCGGAGCACCGTCGCGAGGGCGCTGCGGGCGACGACGGCCACGGGGAGACCCTTCACCTTGCCGAGCTCCTCGACCGCCGAGACGACGTCGTCGTCGGGCAGGACGACGAGCGCCGCACTGAACTTCACCTTCGCCGCGCGGCCGAGCCCGCGCGCCGCGAGCACGAGCTGCGCGACCGGCGAGCCCACGACCGCGTCGCCCTCGATCTCGCCCCGGCGGGTGCGGACGGGCGCTCCGAAGTCCTCCGAGAGAACGGCGTACAGGCCGCTCGGGCCCAGCACGATGTGATCGAGCTTCACGTCGGGATCGCGGCGGTCGGCGGCGACGTCGTGCCAGACCGTGTACCCCATCCCGAGCTCGGCGACGATGCGCGCCGTAGCCTCCTCGGCGAGCGCGTCCGCCAAGAGCCGCCGCACCTCGTGAGGGGCGCTCCGCACCAGGGCCGGGTCGTACGGATCGGGCAGGTCGACGCCGCGGCCGGCCCACTCGCGGATCAGGTCGAGGTAGCGTTCGCGGCGCCAGCCGCCGGGCTGTCCGAACGACCGGGCGCGCGGCCGGGTGTCGGTCTGGCGCGCGGCCGGACGCCACATCGGAGCGGACGCGTCGGGCGCGTACGACACGGTGTCTCCGAACCCCTGCCCCCGGTCGTACGAGGCGCGCGCCTCGGCGGTGCCGACGAGTTCCCACGCACGCTGCACCTGGACGAACTGCGCGGCGTCGCCGCCGGTGTCGGGGTGGGTCTGCCTCAGACGCAGGCGATAGGCCTTGCGGAGATCGTCGTCGGTCGCATCGACCGCGACGCCGAGCACCTCGTAGGCCGAGGCGGAGAGAGGACTGTCGAACACGTCAGCTCCAGAGGGGGACGGTGGGGGCGAACGACAGCGCCTGCGCCGCCGTGCCCGCAGGGACCTCGGCCAGGGTCGCCGGCCGCCACCGGGGCGAGCGATCCTTGTCGACGAGCTGCGCGCGGATGCCCTCGACGAGGTCGGGCTGCGTCCGCCCGAACCACTCGACCAGGGCGTACTCCTGCGCGAGCGCCGCCCGCAGCCCGGGCACCCCTCGGGCGGACCGCACGGCGGCCAGGGTCACGATGAGTGCCGTCGGCGCCTGGGTCTCGAGCTCGTCCGCGGTGGCGCGGGCATCCGCTTCGGGCCGCGCCCGCAGGCGCACGATGACGTCGGCGACCGTCTCGGCCGCGAAGGCGTCGTCGATCCAGCCGCGCGCCGACGCCAGGCGCGACGGTTCGGGCGTCTCATCGAACAGCATCGTGATCTCGGTCGGGGTGTCCGGGTCGGCGCGCGTGACGAGCGCGTGGCGGACGTCGTCCAGCCGATCGGCGGGCACGAGGTGGTCGGCGAATCCGGCGTAGATCGCGTCGGCGGCATCCATCGTCCTGCCCGTCAGCGCGAGGTACTCGCCGATGCGGCCGGGAGCGTGCGCGAGCAGCCACGAGCCGCCGACATCGGGGGTGAAACCGATGCGCGTCTCGGGCATCGCCAGGCGCGAACGCTCGGTCACGACGCGCACCGAGGCGTGACCGGCGAGGCCGATCCCCCCGCCCATCGTGACGCCGTCGGCGAAGACCACGATCTGCTTGGGGTACGCGGCGATGCGCGCATTGAGCGCGTACTCGTCTCGGAAGAAGCCCATCGCGGCCTCGGCGTCCCCCGCCAGGATCTGCTCGCGGAGGGTCCGGACGTCGCCGCCGGCGCAGAAGCCGCGGTCACCCGCGCCGTCGAGCAGGACGAGGCGGATGTCGGGGTGGTGCTCCCAGCGGTCGAGCGCGTCGGCGATGCCGCGGATCATGCCGTGGTCGACGGCGTTGATCGCTTCGGGCCGGTCGAGGGTGATGCGCCCGACACTGCCCTCCGCACGGACGAGCAGACGGGATGCCGCGGGTTCACTCACCCGGGCAACGTTACCGGGCCGCTCCCCCGCACCGGCCGAGAGCGGCGTCGGCCAGGACTGTACCGGTCGGGCCTGTACCGGTCAGGCTTGGGCCAGGCGCGGCGCGCGGCGCCGGGACGGACGGCCCGTCGGGCCCGCCGAGGCATCGCCGCTCTGCACCGGGATCTCGGTCGTGACGAGCTGGACGACGTCGGTCGGCTCATCCTCGACGTCGAGGCGGAGCGCCTGCACGAGCGCCAGACCGTGGCGGGTCGTGATCACGAGCCGCTGGAACTCCGCGTCGCCCTCGAGGTCGATCACGACCGACGGCCTCCGACGCCGGACGAGGACGAAATCGTCGCCGCCGGCGGAACGCCAGACCCCCATGGCAACCGTCCGGGGGACGACGGTGCCGGGAGCGGGGACGCCGCGCAGCCACGTCCACGGATCGTCGACGAGCTGCACCTTGACGATGTGCGCGCGCTCGACGCGGACGGCATCCTTGCGGAACGCCAGCACACGCTCGGTGGCGGAGAGCGCGACCTCCAGTCGCGACGAATCGAGCAGCAGCGTCACCATGGGATCAGTCTGCCAAACGCATCCACCGCGACGGATGCCCGAGCCGCAACGATACGGTCTCGACCACGGCCTCAGCCCTGGATTCGGGGGAACGAACCGGTGGGAGGGGCGAGTTCGTCGATCGCGTGCGGGAGCGGGAACTGACCGACGGCGGCGATGAGACCGGCGACCGTCTGCTCCTTCGCCGTGACGCTGACGCCGAGGCCCGCACGGCGAGCATCCTTCGCGGTACGGGGGCCGATGGCGGCGATGACGGTCGCCTCGGGGATCTCGGGGAACTGCTCGTACACCTGCTCGGCGACCGATCCGCTCGTGACGAGGATCGCGTTGATGCGTCCGGAACGGACATCGGTGGCGACCTTGTCGGTCACGGGCACGCCGACGGTGCGGTACGCGATGACGCTCCGGACGTCGTGCCCCGCCTCTTCGAGCAGTCGGGTCAGGACGGGTTTGGCGAGTTCGCTGCGAAGCGTGAGCACGCGCATCGGGTCGGGCTCGAGCGCGATGAGCTGAGCGGCCATGCCGGCGGCGGAGTTGTCCTCCTCGGGGACGAGATCCACGCGGTAGCCGACGGCGCCGAGAGCGGCGGCGGTCGTCTCGCCGACGGCGGCCACGCGCGTCGTGTGCGGGATGACCGCTCGGTACGCATGCAGGACGTCGACCGTGGTCGAGCTCGTGAGGGTCACCCAGTCGAACGCGCCTGAGGCGAGGTCGCGGAGTGCGGATTCGAGGTCGGTCGGGTCTTCGGAGGGTGCGAAGTTGATGAGCGGGGCGATGACCGGCGTCGCTCCCTGGGCACGCAGAGCGGCGGCGACGCTGTCACCCCAGGGACCTCCGCGCGGGACGAGCACACGCCAGCCCTTGAGGGGCTTCGGTGCTGTCGCAGCGGATGTGTTCATGGTTCGACTCTCGTATAGGCGGTGGCCGCCCCGCAGCGAGACGGCCGACGCTCATCGACATGAGCGCGGATGCGCACGTTCGGGACCGTGTCGTCGGCAGCACTCGCGCCGTCGCCGCTGCCTGTTCCGAGCATACCCCCGGCGTCGGAAGCGACGACGCGGGGAGGCGTCAGCGCGTGTACAGGCGGACGACGCCCCAGACGACCACGCCGACGGCCAACGCAGCGCCGACCACGGCGACCGCGGCACCGGACGGGTTGCGGTCCGCGAATCCACGCGCCGAGACCTGCGCGCGCCGCGTGGCGCGAGCCGCCCGTTTGGGGACGTTCGCCTTCTCTTCGATGGCGGCGAGGGCCGCCTTCAGCTCAGCGCGCGCACGCTCGACCGGGTCGGTGATCCCGAGCGGGACGGCGGTGCGGGGGAGGTCAGAACTCATCGGCCACTTCCTTCACGATTCGGGCGTCGGTAGACAGTGCCTTCGCGGGATTCTCACGATTCTTCATACGCCGGACCCTCAGGAACCCGAGGAACGCGGTGATGACCACCAGCAGCAGTCCGAGCACGACGAGGATGAGAGCCGCAAGCCAGGGCGCCATCCACGACGACAGCCCGATGACGGTGAACGCGCCGATGGCCGGCAGCGTCCAGAACAGGAAGAAGAGGGCGAGGACGAACCAGAGGCCGACGATGCCGGCATCCTTCCCGGTCCGCGCCGCCCACGTCTTCGCCGCGGTGATCTCGGCGACGATCAGGTTCTTGACGAGCTCGGGCAGCTCTCCGACGAGACCGAGGAGACTCTCGTCGCGGCGGTCCCGGAATCCGCGGGGGGTGCTCATGACGCGGACGACGGCTTCTTGCGCGAGCCGCCCGTCGAACCGGACGAGGCCCGGCTCGCCGGCTTCTTCGCGGACCCGGACACGGCGTCAGCGGTGGTCTTGGCGGCGTCCTTCACGTCGTCGGCCGCATCCTCGGATGCGTCGAGCGCGGCGTCGAGCTTCTGGCCCGGGGTGCCCGAGGTGGTCGCGGCGCGGGTGACCTTGACGGCACCGTTCCAGAGGACGCTTGGCAGGGCGAACGCGGCGGACTTGCCGAACTCGGCGACCTTGTCCACCTGCTTCTGCACGGCGGGCGTGTTGTACACCCGCAGGTAGGCGTCCTTGATCTGCTCGTAGCGCTGGCGGCCCGCGCGGGCCCCGAGGACGTAGCCGGCGGTGAGTCCGACGACGATTCCGATCTTGCCCTTCATGGCGATTCCTCACGTTCGAAGCGATGTGGTGCCGAGCACCCAGCGTATCGGCGCATGCCGTTCGCGGTATCCACCCTTGACAGGCGGCTCAGGTCGTTGCACCCTCACCGTCGGAGTGCCACAGAAGGCCCGATCGGATGCGTTCCGCTTCGGTCTCGGCATCGGTGGCGACCCGGGCGAGCCCGGTGCCGTCGATCCAGGCACCCACGACGCCGAGGCGCTCGTTCGTGCGGGCCGCACGGCGCAGCTCGTCGCGCGCGGGCGACAGGGCCGATGACGGCAGCGCGCGCGGCCAGCGCGCCCGGTACGCGGCGCGGACGGTGCCCACGTCGGCGCCGAGGAGCTCGGCGGCCGCCGCCGTAGCTGCGGCGATCGCCTCGGCATCCGTCCCTTCGCCGGCGGGCAGGGTCACACGGACGATGTGCGGTTCGCCGTGTTCATGCGGCCACGTCGCCGTCGCGTGGACGACCGCGAGCGCCGCCGCCTCGCCCGGGACGGCGTAGACCGCGTGTCCCCGCGGACGCGCGTCGAGGCCCGGGGCGTCGAGGACGAGCGTCACGACGTCGACGTCTTCCGGAGAAAGGGTCGGGCCGTCGAGGCCGTCCAGGTGCGGGGCGAGCAGCCGTCGAGCGGTGCGCTCGGGTGTCGCGACGATGATCGCATCGACCTCGTGGACGCCGCTCTCGCCGTCCGCCGCCGCCCACGACAGCGACCACCCGGCACCCGCACGCTCGATCGCGGTGACCTCCGCCGCCGCGCGGACCTCGACGTCGAGGTCCGTCAGGCGCTCCGCGAGAGCATCGACGAACACCGACATCCCACCCGCGATGCTCGCGCGAGAAGGGGCGGCGTCATCCTTCCCGGCCAGCTGCTGCGCGACCGCGCCCGAGAGCGAACCGGTGCGGGTGAGCGCGGAGTTCAGACCGCGAGCAGCGCGATCGACGTCCACCTGCTCGGGCGGCACGCCATGGATGCCGTAGGTCAGGGGAGCGACCATGCGGTCGAGGATCCGCTCCCCCACGCGCTGGCGCACGAGGGTGCCGAGGTTCCGCTCGGCACCGATCGTCAGCGGTGGGCGCAGGCGGTCGACGTACGCCCGCCACGCGCCGCGTGCACCGATGATCCGGCGCGCGCGGGGGTCGAACGGGTTGGCCGGGATGCCGAGGATCGACGCCGCCGGCAGCGGCGCGACTCCGTGCGGACCGGCGACCCAGGTGTCGGCGTCCTGCGTTGGGACCACGGCGTCGCGCAGGCCCAGTTCGTCGATCAGCTCGGCCAGGGCGCCGGGGGCGACGCGGAAGCCGTCGGCCGCGACATCCGTCATCGTCCCATCGAGCTCGGCGGAGGCGACGATCCCCCCGAGGCGATCGCCCGCCTCGAACAGCGTCACACCGATCCCGACCTTCGCGCAGTGGAGTGCCGCGACGAGCCCGGCGATCCCGCCCCCGACGACGGCGACCCGCGCCCGTCGGGCCTGCGAGATGAGGTCGGTGGCGGCGTCGGCGGTCATCCTCCCATCCTCCCCCACCCGCACCTTGCCGACGGTGGGAACATGGAGGCATGGCCCTGCACATCACCGGCGACGGTGCCGCCGACGCACTCCTCACCGACGAACCGCTCGCCCTCCTGATCGGGATGCTGCTCGACCAGCAGATCGCGATGGAGACCGCGTTCGCCGGCCCGCTGAAGATCCGCGACCGCACGGGTGGGCTGGATGCCGCGCAGATCGCCGCGGCCGATCCCGAGGAGTTCGCGGCCGCCTTCAGCCAGACCCCGGCCGTCCACCGCTTCCCCGGTTCGATGGCCGCTCGCGTGCAGGCGCTCTGCCAGACGCTGGTCGACGAGTGGGCCGGCGACGCCGCGGCGCTGTGGAGGCAGGGCGAGCCCGACGGGCGGACGGTGCTGAAGCGGCTGAAGGCGCTTCCGGGGTTCGGCGACCAGAAGGCGCGCATCTTCCTCGCCCTGCTCGGCAAGCAGTACGGGTACACGGGCGACGGGTGGCGCGAGGCCGCCGGCGCCTACGGCGAGGAGGGCTCCTTCCGCTCGGTCGCCGACATCGTCTCGCCGGAATCGCTCACGAAGGTGCGGGAGCACAAGCGCGCCGCGAAGGCGGAAGCCAAGGCCGCCAAGGGCTGACGCCTCGCGCCGCAGCGGGCGCGAGGCGTCGCGGGGTCAGGCGCCGCGCAGGCGCGGGGCGAGGTAGGTGTGCAGCTCGGAGAGCGAAACTCGCTCCTGCGCCATCGAGTCGCGATCGCGGATCGTCACGGCGTCGTCGTCGAGCGAATCGAAGTCGACCGTGACGCAGAACGGCGTACCGATCTCGTCCTGGCGCCGGTACCGGCGTCCGATCGCACCCGCGTCGTCGAAGTCCACGTTCCAGCCGTTGGCGCGCAGATCGTCGGCGACCTTGCGGGCGAGGGGCGACAGGCGCTCGTTGCGGCTCAGCGGCAGGACGGCGACCTTTACCGGCGCCAGGCGCGGGTCGAGGCCCAGGACCGTGCGGGTGTCGGTGCCGCCCTTCGCGTTCGGCACCTCCTCCTCGCGGTAGGAGTCCACGAGGAACGCCATCATGGCGCGGGTGAGACCGAAGGACGGCTCGATGACGTAAGGGACGTAGGTCTCGCCGGATGCCTGATCGAAGTACGCGAGCTTCTGCCCGGACGCCTCGATGTGACTCGAAAGGTCATAGTCGGTGCGGTTGGCGACGCCCATGAGCTCGCCCCACTCCTTGCCCGCGAAGCCGAACCGGTACTCGACGTCGATCGTCGCGGTCGAGTAGTGGGCGCGGTCCTCTTCGGGCACGTCGAACTGCCGCATGTTCTCGGGATCGATGCCGAGGTCGAGGAACCAGTTCCAGCACGCCTCGACCCAGTGGTCGAACCACTCACCGGCTTCGGCGGGCGGCGTGAAGAACTCGATCTCCATCTGCTCGAACTCGCGCGTGCGGAAGATGAAGTTTCCGGGCGTGATCTCGTTGCGGAAGGCCTTGCCGACCTGGCCGATGCCGAACGGCGGCTTCTTGCGCGACGCGGTCAGCACGTTCGAGAAGTTCACGAAGATGCCCTGAGCGGTCTCGGGGCGCAGGAAGTAGAGCCCGCTCTCGTCGTCGACGACGCCGAGGTAGGTCTTCACGAGACCCGAGAACGACTTCGGCTCGGTGTACTGACCCTTGGTGCCGCAGTTCGGGCAGGGCACATCGCCGAGACCGTTCTCGGCCTTGCGGCCCTTGCGGGCTTCGAAGTCCTCGATCAGCGTGTCCTCGCGGAAACGCTTGTGGCACTGCAGGCACTCGACGAGCGGGTCGGTGAAGGTCGCGACGTGCCCCGATGCCTCCCACACGCGCTTGGGGAGGATGATCGACGAATCGAGGCCGACCATGTCGCCGCGTCCGCGGACGAACGTCTGCCACCACTGGCGGCGGATGTTCTCCTTGAGCTCGGTCCCGAGGGGGCCGTAGTCCCACGCCGACCGCGACCCGCCGTAGATCTCGCCCGCCTGGAAGACGAACCCGCGGTGGCGGGCGAGGGCGATGACTTTGTCGAGACGGGACTGCTCGGCCACGGTGGCTCCAATGGTCGTTGTGAAGAGGGTGCGCGACAGCGCGGATGCCGCAGAACGCGGCATCCGTCAGTCTATCCGGGCCTCTTCGCCGGGGCGACGCGGCTCAGGAGACGAAGCGGATCGTCACCGGCGGGTTGTACCACTGCCCCTGGTTCGCCTTCACGGCGCCGATGATCGCGATCACGATCAGCAGCACGTAGACGGCCAACAGGATCAGCAGACCGATGCCAATGAGGATGAGGATGGCACCGACAATGCTGGCGATGAGCATCGTGAGCTGGAAGTTCAGCGCGGCGGCCGTGTGCGCGCGCACGAACGGACCGCGGTCGCGCAGCACGAGGTAGGCGACGAGTGGCCCGACCCATCCCGTGAAGATGCCGCTGAGATGCGTGAGGGTCGCCCACAACTTCTCGTCCTCGGGACGCATCGGCGGCACAGGCGTGTACGCCCCGAACGGGGGCTGGGGCGGCTGCGGAGGAGGAGGGGTGGTCATGAGGCCAGCGTAGGGCGGGAGCCGCACCCTCGTCACGCGGCTGGAGTAACCGATACGTTCGTAGTGGGCACGTGCACCGTGCCGCGCAGAGACATCGAGACTCGGGGGAAATCACACATGGACGCACTCGTCACAGGCGGGGCTTTCGTCATCGGCGCCATCGCCGTCGTCGCCGTCATCGTCTTCATCATCATCTTCATGGTGGTGCTGCGGGCGTGGTACAAGGTCGCCAAGGCCGACCAGGCGCTCGTCATCGTCGGACGCAACCAGAAGAACGCGTCGGGGGATTCATCGCGCATCTCGGTCATCACCGGCGGCGGCGCGCTCGTCAACCCACTGACGCAGCGGGCCGAGATGATCTCGCTGCGCGCGCGTCAGATCAAGATGGAGCCGACGGCCCAGTCATCCACCGGTGTCACGGTCAACGTCAGCGGTGTCGCCCTCGTCAAGATCGGCTCGGACCCCGAACTCGTCCGTCGTGCGGCCGAGCGCTTCCTCTCGCAGGACGGTGCGATCGAGCAGTTCACGACCGAGCAGCTCGAGGGTGCGCTCCGCGGAGTCGTGGCGACCCTGACCGTCGAGCAGCTCATGAACGACCGGCAGAAGCTGTCGGACCAGATCGCCGACGGCATCAAGAGCGACCTGCTGTCGCAGGGCCTCATCCTCGACTCGTTCCAGATCCAGGGCGTCACCGACAAGAACGGCTACATCGACGCCCTCGGCGCGACCGAGGTCGAGCGCGTCCGCCGCGAGGCCGAGGTCGCGCGCATCAACGCCGCCCGCGAGGTCAAGGCGCGCCAGATCGCGACCGACGAGGCGAACCTCATCGAGCAGACCGCGTACGACAAGAACTCCGCCGCAGCCGCGGCCGAGGTCGGTCGTGCCCGCGCCGAGGCGGAGCAGGCCGAGGCCCTCGCCCGTGCCGAGCGCGAGCAGGCCGTCCTCTTGCAGCAGGCCGAGAACCGTCAGGCGCAGCTCGACGCCGACGTCAAGAAGGTCGCCGACGCCTCGCTCTACGAGCGCGAGCGCTCCGCCGACGCCGACGCCTACACGCAGGTCAAGGCCGCTGAGGCGCGTGCGCAGATCGCCGCCCAGGAAGCCGAGGCCACGCGCCTGCGCGCCGAGGCCGACGCCGCCGCCGTGCGGCTGGAGGGTGAAGCACGCGCTGCGGCCCTCACGGCAGAGGCACGCGCCCTCGCCGAGAACCAGCAGGCCCTGCTCGCGCAGCGCGCCATCGAGTCGCTCGTGCCGCTCATGACCGAGTTCGCACGCGGCTTCGACAAGGTCGGCTCGATCACGGTGCTCGGCGGCGAGGGGGCATCGAGCCACATCGCCGGCGAGAGCGCCTCGAGCATGCGCGCGACGTTCGACGCCGTCCAGGCGGCGACGGGCATCGACCTGCGCGGCATCATCCAGGGCCAGGCCACGGGTCGCGGGATCGCCCAGGGCTTGCAGAACGAGCAGGCGGCGCAGGACGCCGCGCCGCTGCGTCGCGGGGCGGCGGAGCCCGCCGCTGAGCCGGCAGCGCCCGTCGACACCCCCTCGCCGGACGCGGTGTGAGCACGCCCGAGGGAGGCCGGTCGCTCGTCGTGGACGAGCAGCTGGCCTCCCGCCTCGCGCGCGGCTTCCTGCGCTGGCAGCTGACGCGGCCGTCCTGGATCGTGCTGATGACCGCCACGGCCCTGATCGTGATCCTGAGTGTGTTCCTCACCGCCACGGGGAGTGAGGGCGCTGCGTGGGTGGGCATCGCCATGGTGGTCATCCTGTGCGGAGCGGTGATCGCGTCGTGGATCGCCGTCCGATCCTCGATCCTGCGCGCCTACCCGGTGGGCTTCGTCGCGACGGCGACGCTCACCGCCGAGGGCATGCGGGCGACCTCGGCACTCGGTACGAGTGACATCCGCTACACGGCCTTCCGCCGAGTGGATGCCGCCGGCGACGCGCTCCTGCTGAAGGTCGGTTCGCCGCTCGGACCGGTCGCGGTCATGCCGCGGGCACTCCTGTCCGACGCCGACATCACCCGCCTGCGCTCGACCACCTCGCACTGACAGACTGCGGCTCCGGTACGTCCGGGGCCGCAGTGCTGTCAAGCGGGTGCGCCGGGGTCGCGTCGGTTCGTAGCGTCGGACTATGACCTTCTCGCCCCGCCGCGCCATCGTGACCGCCTCCGACTCCGGGATCGGGCGCGCGACCGCCCTCGCCCTCGCCGACGCCGGGATGGACGTGGGGGTGACGTGGCACTCCGATGAGGACGGCGCGAACGAGACGGCCGAGGAGGTCCGCCGCCGCGGCCGCAACGCCGTCGTCGCGCAGTTCGATGCCACCGACCTCGAGTCGGTCCCCGGCATCGTCCGCCACCTCGCCGAGCAGCTGGGCGGTCTCGACGTCTTCGTCAACAACGCCGGCGGCGGCACCGGCGGACCGTTCCTCGACATGGACATCGACGGGTGGCGCACCGTCGTCGGGCTGAACCTCGACGGCGCCTTCGTCGGCATGCACACGGCCGCGAAGCTCATGGCCGATGCCGGCCAGGAGGGGCGCATCATCGCCGTCACGAGCGTCCACGGCTCGCAGCCGCGCGTCGGCTCGGCCGCCTACGTCGCATCGAAGCACGGTCTCGAAGGGCTCGTGAAGACGATGGCCCAGGAGCTCGGCCCGAAGGGCATCACGGTCAACTCCGTCGCCCCGGGCGAGATCGCGACGCCCATCAACGACATGGATGCCGAGGACGCCGAGAACACGCATCGCCCCGGCATCCCGATCCCCCGTCCCGGCAAGCCGGAGGAGATCGCCGACGTGATCGCCTTCCTCGCCTCACCGGCGTCGTCGTATGTGACGGGCGCGACCTGGGTCGTCGACGGCGGGATGCTGCAGATGGGCCCGCAGGCGGGCTCGCACATGGAGTCGGACGACTGGCGTTCGGCGGGATGATCCGCCGGGGATGAGCCCGGCAGGCTCCGACGTCGTCGGCCGGGCTTAACCTGGAGGGATGCCCTCGGACGACAGACGCAGACTCACCCGCATGCCACGACAGGGCGCCATCGTCGCCGTTCTGGCGATCGCGGGACTCGCGTCGTCGTTCATGTTCACCCTGGTCGTGCCGATCCAGGCGAAGCTCCCCGAGCTCCTGAACGCCTCGCGCGAGGACACCGCGTGGGTCGTGACGGCGACCCTGCTCGCGGCGGCGGTCTCGACGCCGATCGCGGGGCGACTGGGCGACATGTACGGCAAGCGCCGCATCGTCCTCATCCTGCTGGGGCTCCTCATCGTCGGGTCGGTCATCGCCGCCCTCTCCCCCGGCATCGGCGGCATCATCGTCGGACGTGCACTGCAGGGCGCCGTCACCGGCGTCGTCCCGCTCGGCATCTCGATCATGCGCGACGTGCTGCACGAGGACCGGGTGGATGCCGCCATCGCCCTGATGTCCGCGACCCTCGGGGTCGGCGGCGCCGTCGGCATGCCGGTCAGCGCGATCATCACCGAGACGAGCGACTGGCACGTACTCTTCTGGATGGCTGCCGGACTCGGCGTGGTCGTCTTCGTCCTCGTCTCCCTCGTCGTGCCGGCGAGCGTCCTGCGGACCGCGGGCAGGTTCGACTTCGCCGGGGCCATCGGCCTCGCGATCGGTCTGACGGGCGCCCTGCTCGCCGTCTCGCGCGGCAACGAGTGGGGGTGGACGTCGCCGGCGACGCTCGCCCTGGGGCTCGGCGGCCTCGCCGTGCTGCTCGTGTGGGGCTGGTTCGAACTCCGCATCCGTGAGCCCCTCCTCGACCTGCGGGTCGCGGCGCGTCCGGCCGTGCTCCTCACCAACCTCGCATCGGTCGCGATGGGCTTCTCGCTGTTCGCCTCGAACGTGTCGTACCCGCAGATGCTGGAGCTGCCGGCATCGGTCGGCGGATTCGGACTCACCCTCGTCCAGGCGAGCTTCATCGTCATGCCCGCCGGTCTCGTGATGATGGTGCTCTCGCCCTTCTCGGGACGCCTCGCCCGCACGATCGGCCCGCGCCTGCTGCTCATCATGGGTGCGAGCGCGTTGATCCTCGCGTACGGCTACTCGCTGCTGTGGGCGTCGGAGGTCTGGCACCTGCTGGTCGCGAACCTGCTCATCGGCGTGGGCATCGGCTTCGGCTACGCCGGCATGCCGATGCTGATCATGCGCTCGGTACCCCAGCACGAGACAGGCGCCTCGAACGGCCTCAACGCGCTGTTCCGCTCGCTCGGCACCTCGATCGCCGCGGCCGTCGTCGGCGCGGTGCTCGCCGCCCTGACGGTCGACCTCGGCGGCACACCCGTCCCGGCGCCCGAGGCGTTCCACCTCTCCTTCGCCCTCGGTCTCGGCGCCGCCGTCATCGCCCTCGGCGTCGCCCTATTCATCCCGCAGCGCCGCGACCCGCACGAGGCGCGTCCTTCGATGCCCCACTGACGCAGCCGCTCCGCGGGCGGCGGGGGCCGTCCGACCCCTCCCGCGCCCTCTATCAGTTCTCGGGATCCACGACAGCCCCGTCGCGGGATCGGGCGCAGGACACCAGGATGGGGTGATGTCCTACGCCACCGAACGCCGCTCGAACCCGACCGCCTGGGCCGCCTTCTGGGTCGGCCTGCTCGGCCTCATCCTCATGCCGATCCCGCTGTTCATCGGTTTCTTCGTCGGCGGCGGGCTGTCGATCGTCGCCGCGATCCTCGTCGTGATCGCCCTGTTCAAGGGCCTCGCCCGCAGGGGCAAGGGCATCGCCCCGGTCGTCTTCGCCGCGATCTTCGTGCTGCTCACGTGGGGCGGCATCTCGGTGGGCGGCGGCATCGTCTGGTGACGGCCCCCTGACCGCCGGCTCAGATCGCCGACCACCCGCCGTCGCTCGGCAGGAGGACGCCGTTCACGTTGGCCGAGTCGTCGCTGAGCAGCCACGTGATGGCTGCGGCGAGCTGCTCGGGCTGGGCCACGGGAGGGACGATCGCCTGCAAGATCGGACCGACTCGCGATGCCGCGTATTCACTGCGCATCGGGGCCTCGATGTTCGTCGCCACGGCTCCCGGAGCGACGGCGTTCGCGCGGATCCCCTGCGGTCCGTGGAAGAACGCGACGCTCTTCGTGTACCCGGCGATCGCATGCTTGGACGAGGTGTAGGCGGCGCCGGACGTGGATCCGCGCAGGGCCGCCTCGGATGCGACGTTGACGATCGCGCCGGATCCCGCGGCGATCATGAGCGGCAGTACGGCTCGCGTCAGCCGCATCGGGCCGGTGAGGTTGACGCTCAGCACTCGTTCCCAGGTGGCGTCGTCGATCTCGCTCGGCGGGAGGAAGGCATCCATGATGCCGGCGACGTTGGCGAGCCCGTCGACGCGGTCCGCGGCGGCGCGCATGATGAGGTCGATCGTCTCGGCGCGGGACACGTCGCCGACGACCGTCTCGACGGGAAGGTCCGACAGTTCCGCACGCACGTCGTCGAGGCGCTCGGCGACGACGTCGGTCGCGATCACGCGTCCGCCCTCGCGCGCGATCCGGACCGCGGTGGCGCGTCCGATGCCCGAACCCGCGCCCGTGACGATGATGGTCTTGCCTGCGAATCGGCCGGTGGTCGCTTCGGTCATGTCTCCTCCTTCGAGAGTGGCGCTCGGTGCGCCGGTACAGTTTTAGCACTCAGTGCCGAAAGGTGTCTATGAACTCCCCCAGCGAACGCCCCTCGGGCCGGCCCCGCACCATCGACCCCGACCGCGTCTCCCTCCTCGCGCTCCGACTCTTCGACGAGCGCGGGTTCGATGTCGTGTCGATGGACGATGTCGCGGCTGCAGCCGATGTGAGCCGCCGGTCACTGTTCCGGCTGTTCCCCAGCAAGGCCTCGCTGGTCTGGGGCGGTCTCGACGAGGCGGTCGATCGCTTCCACGCCTGCCTCGCGAGCAGCGCGGCAGAGGATGACACCTGGGAGGCGATCCGGAGAGCCTTCGCCGCCGCTGCGACCATCCCCGACGAAATGATCGAGGTCACCCGTCATCGACTCCACGTCATCCGCGACAACCCGACCCTCTGGGCCATGGGTTCCGCGAGGATCGGAGCGCTGGCCGACGCGGTCGTGGAATTCATCGCCGAGCGCGACGGCTCGTCGGCCGACGACCTGACGACGGTCGTCCGCGCGCAGGCGCTCAGCGGCGCGTCGAACGCGGCCCTCGTCTGGTGGGCGTTCCACGGCGGCGACGAACCACCCGCCGACGTCGTACGGCGCGCGTTCTCGCTGATCGCCTTCGACGATGCGGGGGCGACGCCCGCCTGACCGTCAGGCGCGGAGCGTCGCGCGCGCGACGGTGAACGCCTCGACCGCGTCGAGGTCGACCTCGACGCCGAGGCCCGGCCCCGTCGGCACCCGCACGTGTCCGTGCTCGAGGACGACGGGCTCCGCCACGATGTCACGGTCGTAGAACCGAGCGGATGCCGAGACGTCGCCCGGCAGCGTGAACGCGGGGTGCGCGGCGAGCGCGGCGTTCGCGGCGCGGCCGATCCCGGTCTCGAGCATGCCGCCGCACCAGACCGGGATCCCGGCCGACGCGCAGAGGTCGGCGATGCGGAGCCCCTCGAGGTAGCCGCCGACGCGACCCGCCTTGACGTTGATGACCGTCGTCGCGCCGAGGGCCAGCGCGTCGCGCGCGGCCTTGACGGAGGTGATCGACTCGTCGAGGCAGACGGGCGTCTTCAGCTGCTGCGCGAGGGCGGCGTGGTCGACGAGGTCGTCCTCCTGCAGCGGCTGCTCGATGAGCAGCAGGCCGAACCGGTCGAGCTGCGCCAGCGTGTCGGCGTCGGCGAGCGTGTAAGCGGAGTTCGCGTCCACCTGCAGCGGGATGTCGGGGAACGCGGTGCGCACGGCATCCGTCTCGGCGATGTCGCGGCCGGGCTTGATCTTGATCTTGATCCGGACGTACCCCTCGTCGAGGTACCCGCGGACGGTCTCGACGAGGGCCGCCGGATCGGATTGGATGCCGACGCTCACCCCCGACGGGATGGTCACCGCCGTCCCGCCCAGGTACGACGCGAACGAGCGCCCCTCGCCGCGGAGGGCGGCGTCGAGCAGGGCGAGCTCGAGCCCCGCCTTCGCCATCCGGTGGCCGACGAACGGGTCGAGGACGCCGGCGACGTCCTCGGGCGCGAGGGTCCCGCGCTGCAGGAGCGCCGGACCGAGCCAGCGCGTCGTGACGTCCCACGCACCCTGCGTGTACTCGCTGGAGTACACCGGTGCGCTCTGCGTGACGACCTCGCCCCACCCCTCGCCCGCATCGGTCCTCGCGCGGACGACGATGACCTCGCGGTCGGTCATGGTGCCGAACGACGTCGTGAACGGAGCGACGAGCGGGATGCGGAGCACCCGGAGCTCGATCTCGTCGAGGCGGACGGATGCGGCGTGCTGAGCGAGCGGCATGGGGTCAGGTTACGGGCCGTTGCACGACGGGTGCAGCGGCATCCGTCGATTCCTAGACTCGGCCCATGCCCCTCGAGACGACCACCTCCGGAAGCCTTCCCCGCTCGACCGCGCTGATCGAGGCGAACGCCGCGCGCGCGTTCGCCGACGACGGCTTCACCCTGCTGCCGAGCGCCGAGGCCGAGGAGCTGACGGCGCGTGCCGTGGCCGACGTCGTCGAACGCCAGCGCGCCGCGGGCATCACCCTCGTCGGCGACGGCGAGTTCGGGAAGGCCATGACGAACCCGGTCGACTACGGCGCGTGGTGGGGATATTCCTTCCAGCGCGTCGCGGGGCTGTCGCTCACCGAGGTGAACGCCTTCACCGAGCCGCCCGTGCTGTCGAGCCCGGGGAACATCCGCCTCACGAGCTTCCTGGGTCGTCGTGACCGGCAGCGGTTCCCCGCGGTCTATGCCGAGGCCGTCGAGACCGGGCGCATCGCCTCGGCCTTCCCGACCACGACGGGTCCCCTCTCGTACCGCGGCCACGACGCGGTGGAGGCGGACATCCGCAACCTCACGGCAGCGCTCCACGACGGCGAGCAGGGCTTCCTCACGGCGATCGCGCCCGGGTCCGCCGCACGCGTGCACAACGACTACTACGCGTCCGAGCAGGAGCACATCGACGCGTGGGCCGATGCCCTCCGTGAGGAGTACCGGGCCATCACCGACGCGGGCCTCATCCTGCAGCTCGACGACCCGTCGCTGGCCGAGAACTTCGACCAGATCGACCCCGAGCCATCGGCCGCGGACTACCGGGCGTTCACCCGCATCCGGATCGAGGCGATCAACCGCGCCATCGAGGGCCTTCCGAAGGAGCAGGTGCGCCTGCACCTGTGTTGGGGCTCGTGGCACGGTCCGCACACGACCGACGTCGAATTGAAGGACATCCTCGACGTCGTCCTCGAGGCGAACGTCGGGTCGATCTCGTTCGAGGCGGGAAACGTCCGCCACGAGCACGAGTTCGCCGTCTGGGCCGACGCACGGATCCCCGAGGACCTCGTCCTCGTCCCGGGCGTCGTCAGCCACGCGACGAACGTCGTCGAGCACCCCGATCTCGTCGCGCAGCGCATCCGCCGCTACACCGACATCGTCGGCGCCGAGCGCGTGATCGCCTCGACAGACTGCGGCCTGGGCGGCCGCATCCACCCCGACATCGCGTGGGCGAAGCTCGAGTCGCTCGGCGAAGGGGCCCGTCGGGCCGGCTGACCGCCGCGCCTCAGCTCCGGACGAACAGGTAGCCCTCGCCGGTGCGGAAGCCGCCGACGACCAGGCCGGCGTCGAGCTGCGCCCGGAACGCGTCGCGGACCTCGCGGCGGAGGCGGGCCGCGGCATCCGGATCGGTCCTGCGCATCGCCTCGATGTCGCTCGGGATCGCGACCGTCGCCACCACCTCGGAGGCGTCCGGCGTGGGCACCGGCGACGCGAGGTGCCAGGCGACGTGCAGCCGGTCGCTCTCGTCGCCGCTGTTGACCGCGTCGCCCATGTCGCCGTAGTGGTCGACGAGGTAGTCCGTCACGCGCGCCCCGAGCACCTCGAGGTTGAAGTGGGCGTTGCGGGCGATGAGCGGATCGAACGTCCACGTGATGGTGCCGACGTCGCGCGCGAACGCCCACTCGCGCTGATGCGCCTTGAGCGCGCGGCCGACGCCCCGCGCCTGCGCGTCGGGCAGGACGCCCGTCACGTGCGAGTGCATGCTGCGCGATGACGGCGGTCCGAAGAAGGCAGCGGATGCCGCGACCATCCGCTCGCCGTCGAAGACGCCCACGACGTAGTTGCCGGAGTGCTCCAACGCGCGCAGCAGGTTCGGCGGCATCCCGCCGTCCGGAGAACCCCAGACCGCCTCGAAGACGCCGCTCGCGGCGACCATCTCGTCGATCGTGTGCAGTTCGCGGATGTCGAGCGCGTCAGCCATCCCGCCACGCTACGCCGGTCAGCGCCGCCAGCGCTCGAGGGTCGGCTGGAGTCGCTCCAGGGCGCCGCGGACGAAGCCGGGGTTACGGCGGTACCACTCGAGGTGCGCCTCGCGGATCTCGGCGGGATCGATGAGATCGCCGTTCACGCGCCACACCGGCTCGGGCACGGCGTCGAGTCCCCACGCGTCGATGACCCAGTCCTCGCGCGGCGCGTGGACGGCGCCCAGCAGCCGGCGGCCCGGATCGGTCGCCGTGCCCGGTCGCCCGAGGGCCCGCAGCACACGGTCGCCGATCGCCAGGATCACGGGGTTGCCCGGATGGTTCACGGTGCGGACGAGGTCGAATCCCGGCGCCGCGAACAGGTCCGAGACCCCGACGTCGAGCTGCTGCTCACGCCGCTCGAGCTCCGCGATCGAGTCGGCCGCCTCGGCCCGGACGGCGCCTGCGCCCAGCATGTCGCGGACGGGGATGCCGCCCGCCTCGGCGAGGGTGCGGACGTCGTGGTACGCGACGATCGGCGGATCCTCCTCCGTCCCCGGAACGTGCAGGACGGCCTGAAACGGGTAGAGGCCCGAGAAGCGGACGACCGGGAAGGTGACCGTCCGACCCGACGCGGGGAGGGATGCCGCGAGCTGCCGCGTCCCCAGCGGGAGGTCGTGGTAATCGTCCTTCACGGGTTGCGCGATGAGCACCGAGGCGCCCGCGAGCACCTCGTGCAGGCGCGCCGCCTCGGCGGCATCCATCTCGTACACCGGCGGGACGCGCAGGAGCGTCAGGTCGTCGGAGTCCAGCACGATCCGCACCGACTCGGCCTGGCAGTTGCCGACGACGACGCCGTAGTCCGTGCGGGGAAGGTCGCCGAAGAACCCGGCGTAGTGGGCGCGGCGGGCGGTGAGCGCATCGTCGGTCATGCCTCGAGCGTCGCAGGCGCCTCACACTCCGGCCACCCGCTTGCGCGCGGGCACGCACCGAGCAAGGGGGAACGCGCTGGGCACCTGCGCGACCTAGGATCGTCGCCGTGCAGCTGAACGAGACCCGCGCCTGGAACCGCTTCTACGCCGCCGGCACACCGGTCGACATCGAACCCGTGACGGGGTCGCTCATCGACCTGCTCGACGAGCGCGTCGGCCGGTACGGCGAGCGCGACGCGATCGCGTTCTTCGGCCGGGCGGTGACCTACGACGAGCTCGGCTCGCGGGTCGCGCGCGTCGCCGAGGGGCTGCGGAAGCTCGGCATCGGCGCGGGCGACCGCGTCGCCCTGATCATGCCGAACGCCCCGCAGCACGTCATCGCGTTCTACGCGGTGCTGCGACTCGGCGCGGTCGTCGTCGAGCACAACCCGCTCTACACGCGGGACGAGCTCGAGGTGCAGTTCCGCGACCACGGCGCCCGCACGGTGATCGCGTGGGACAAGGTGGCACCGCTCGTGCAGTCGCTGCCGGCCGAGCTCGGCATCCGCGACGTCGTCTCGGTCGACGTGACCACCGCGATGCCGCTGAAGATGCGGATGCTGCTGCGCCTGCCCGTCGCGAAGGCCCGGGAGTCGCGCGGCAAGCTCACGGCCGCCGCCCCCGGCACGATCCCGTTCACACGGCTCGAGAACTCCGCACCCATCGCCGCGGGGCACCCGCGGCCCGGGCGCGACGACCTCGCCTGCCTGCAGTACACCTCGGGCACGACGGGTGACCCGAAGGGCGCCATGATCACCCACGGCAACCTGTGGGCGAACGCCCGCATGGGCGCCGCATGGATGCCGGAGTTCCGCCACGGCGAGGGCAGCATCTACGGCCTGCTGCCGATGTTCCACTCCTTCGGTCTGCTGCTGTCGGTCATCTACTCCGTCGAGACCGGGTCGCGCGCCGTGCTCTTCCCCACCTTCGACCCCGAACTGGTGGTGGATGCCGCGAAGACCTTCCCGCCGACCTTCATCCCCGCCGTCCCGCCGATGTTCGACCGGCTCGCCCGGGTCGCACGTGACGGCGCCCTCGACCTCAGCCGCGTCGTGTACTCCATCTCGGGAGCGATGACCCTGACCCCGGCGGTCGTCTCCCGCTGGGAGAAGCTCGCGGGCAGCATGCTCAACGAGGGGTACGGCCTCACCGAGACGAGCCCCATCGCCCTGGCCAACCCGTTCGATGAGTCGCGTCGTATCGGGGCCATCGGCATCCCGTTCCCCTCGACCGACATCAAGGTCGTCGATCCCGACGAGCCGACCCGCGAGGTCGCGCAGGGCGAGACCGGCGAGCTGCTCATCCACGGACCGCAGGTGTTCGCGGGGTACTGGAACCGTCCCGAGGAGACCGCCGCGACCCTCCTCGAGGGCGGCTGGGTGCGTACCGGCGACCTCGTGCAGCAGGACGAGGACGGCTTCGTCACAGTCGTCGACCGCAAGAAGGAGCTCATCATCACGGGCGGTTTCAACGTCGCCCCCTCGGAGGTCGAGCAGGTCGTGACCGCCACGCCGGGCGTCGCCGAGACCGCGGTCGTCGGGATCCCCCGCGGCGGCGGAGCCGAGGTCGTCACCGCCGTCGTCGTCCTGGAGGACGGCGCGACGTTCGACGAGGCCGCCGCGCGCGAGCTCGCCCGCGAGCGCCTCGCGGAGTACAAACGGCCCACGACCTACGTCGTCTGGGAGGAGCTGCCGAAGTCCCTCATCGGCAAGGTGCTCCGCCGTCGGGTCCGCGACACGCTGCTCGCCGATCGTCACGCCACCCGCGCCGCCGTCGGCGAGGACTGATACACCCGCGCGGGGTGTCGCACAACCTGGGTGCCCCGTCCAGGACCGGTGCCTAACCTGGGACGAATGCGGAACGTACCTCCCGTCGACCTCCCGTCCTCCGACGACACCGCAGCGCGCGACACCCGATTCTTCGGTCAGCCGTTCGCGCTCGCGCACGTGTTCGGCGTCGAGATGTGGGAGCGCTTCAGCTTCTACGGCATGCAGGGAATCCTGCTGCTGTACCTGTACTTCTCGGTCACCGACGGCGGTCTCGGCGTCGACAAGACGGTCGCGGCGAGCATCGTCGGCGCCTACGGCGGCGCGGTCTACCTGTCGACCGTCCTCGGGGCGTGGGTCGCCGACCGCATCCTCGGCGCCGAACGCGTGCTCTTCCTGAGCGCGATCGTCATCATGGCGGGGCACATCGCCCTCGCCCTCCTCCCCGGCTTCGCGGGCGTGACCGTGGGCCTCATCCTGGTCGCCTTCGGATCGGGCGGACTCAAGGCGACCGCCACGAGCGTCGTCGGCACCCTCTACGCCGCCGACGATTCCCGACGGGATGCCGGTTTCTCGCTGTTCTACCTCGGCATCAACCTCGGCGCCTTCGCCGGCCCCCTGCTGACCGGACTGCTGCAGTCGACCCTCGGGTTCCACTGGGGCTTCGGGCTCGCCGCCCTCGGCATGGCACTGGGCCTCGCCCAGTACTCGTTCGGTCGCCGGAGCCTGCCCGCCGAGGCGCGCGTGGTGCCCAACCCGCTGCCGCGCGGACGCTACCCGCTGTTCGCCGGGATCGGCGTCGCCGCCGTGGTGGTCATCGTCGTCCTGGTCCTGACCGGCGTCATCCGCGCCGACAACCTGGCGCTGATCGTGATCGGTGCGGTGATCCTCGCGGCCATCGCGTACTTCGCCGTCATCCTGCTCAGCCGTCAGATCACCTCGCAGGAGCGCAGCCGCGTGTGGGGCTTCCTGCCGCTGTTCCTCACGTCTGTCGTGTTCTGGTCGCTCTACCAGCAGCAGTTCACGGTCGTGACGCTGTACTCGGCCGAGCGCCTCGACCGCAACCTGTTCGGCTGGGAGATGCCGATCCCGTGGGTGCAGTCCATCAACCCGGTGTTCATCATCCTGCTGGCGGGCGTCTTCACGGCGGTGTGGTCGAAGCTCGGCTCACGCCAGCCGTCGACGCCGGTGAAGTTCGCGTTCGGCGTCGCCGTCATGGGCGTCGCGTTCCTGCTCTTCCTGCCCTTCGCGGGCGGCGGGGCGAACTCGACGCCGCTGCTGGCGATCGTCGGCATCCTCCTCGTCTTCACGATCGCGGAACTGATGCTCTCGCCCGTCGGCCTGTCGGCGGCGACCAAGCTCGCGCCGGAGCGGTTCCAGACGCAGATGGTCGCGCTGTTCTTCCTCTCGGTGTCGCTCGGCACCGCCATCGCCGGCCAGCTCGCGACGCTGTACGACCCCGAGAACGAAGTGCCCTACTTCTCGACCCTCGGCATCATCTCGATCGCGATGGGCGTGCTGCTGCTGGTCTGCGTGAAGCCGGTGCTGTCGCTCATGAAGGGCGTGCGCTGACGGATGCCGCGCGTCACGCGGTCGGCATCCGTCACCGCACAGGGCAGAATCGAGGGATGACTTCGTCCGTGTCGCAGCTCCACCCCGACCACGCCTGCCTCATCGTGCACGGCAAGGACAGCCCCGGCATCATCGCCGCGGTCTCGGCGATGATCACGCGGATCGGTGGCAACATCGTCCAGTTCGACCAGTACTCGGACGACCCCCGCGGCGGCGCGTACTTCCAGCGCGTCGTGTTCCACCGCCCGGGCTTCGCGGGGCAGCGCCCCGCGATCGAGACCGAGATCGGCGACACACTCGCTCCGTTCGATCTGGAGTGGTCGCTCACCGACCAGTCGGTGCCCAAGCGCACGGCGATCCTGTCGTCGAAACAGGACCACTGCCTGCTCGACCTGCTGTGGCGCAACCGCCGCGGCGAGCTGCCCATCACGGTGCCGATGGTCGTCTCGAACCACGCGACGTCGGCCGATGACGTGCGCTCGTTCGGGGTGCCGTTCTTCCACGTGCCGTCGACGCCGGGTCCCGACAAGTCGGCATCCGAGGCGAAGATCCTCGAGCTGCTGAAGGGCAACGTCGATTTCGTCGTGCTCGCCCGCTACATGCAGATCCTCTCGCCGGAGTTCCTCGCCGAGCTCGCGGTGCCGGTCATCAACATCCACCACTCGTTCCTGCCCGCCTTCATCGGCGCCGAGCCGTACCGCAAGGCGAAGGAGCGCGGCGTGAAGCTCATCGGCGCGACGAGCCACTACGTCACCGGCGACCTCGACGAGGGCCCGATCATCGAGCAGGACACGATCCGCGTGACCCACGCCGACACCACCGCCGAGCTCGTGCGCCGCGGCGCCGACGTCGAGCGCCAGGTGCTGTCCCGCGCGGTGCGCTGGCACGCCGAGGACCGCGTCATCCGGCACGGGAACCACACGATCGTCTTCTGACGCGGGGTTCCGGGGACGCGATTCGCCGCCGCGAGCCCGTCGGGGCGGCCCGTTGCGTCCCCGGAAGCGTTCATCGGCGCCGAACGGCGGCCCGCGACGCTCGCAGCCCGCCCTTCGGCGCGACTGAACGCGCGTTCAGCCCGTCGCACTCCCCCGTCGCAAACGGCAGCGCCACACCGCGTGTTGAGACAGGGGAAGCACAGGGGGCGACCACGCCCCGCACTCCCCTGTCGCAAACGGCAGCGCCACACGGCGTGTCGCGACAGGGGAAGCACACAGCGCGACGAGCACAGCCCGCCCTTCGGCGCACAGACCCCGCGCTCAGCCCCCGAACTCTCCCAGCGAGGTGACGGTGGCGGATGCCGCGTCCCACCGCCTCAGCCCGCGCGCCGTCCCGAGGAGGGGGTCGCCGAGCAGCGGCAGCGCGCGCTCGAGGTCGGACACCTTGAGCCGGCGCGCGAGGGTGACGTGTGGCATCCATTCGCCCGGCGCGGTGTGCGGAGCGTCGTCGCCGGCGCCGGCGGCCTCGTGCACGGCGGCGTGCAGGGCGAGCAGGTCGGCCGACGGGACGACCGAACGGGCCAGCACCCGCCGCTCCCCCGCCCCGAAGAGTACGACCGCACCCAGCGTCACGGGGAACGCCGCGGGCAGCGGCACCCGCGCGAGGGTCACCGCGGGACGCACGAGCAGCGTCACGTGCGGGGCATTCGAGGGCGACGTGTGCGCGGCGAGGCTCGACAGCCCGGCGTCGGCGAGCGCCTGCCACTCCGCGCGCACGGCGCGCTCGGTCGCCGCATCGAACTCGAGCTCGATGCTGACGACCGGCGCGCCGCGCACCGCGGTCACCAGATGGTGACGCGCTTGTCCTGATCGAGCCAGAGCGCGTCGGCCTCGGTCACGTCGAAGGCGGCGTAGAACTCGTCGATGTTGCGGACGATCTGGTTGCAGCGGAACTCGTTCGGCGAATGCGGGTCGATCGTCAGCAGACGGATCGTCTCGGCATCGCGCCCCTTCTGCTGCCAGATCTGACCCCAGCTGAGCAGCAGACGCTGGATGCCGGTGAGTCCGTCGATGACGGGACCGTCGGCATCCGTCGACCCGGTCGTCTTCAGGTGCAGCCGGTACGCCTTGATCGCGATGCCGAGGCCGCCCAGGTCGCCGATGTTCTCGCCGATCGTGAGGGCGCCGTTGACGGTGTGCCCCTCGGACAGCCCCTGCGGGACCAGCGCGTTGTACTGCTCGATGAGGGTCTTCGTGCGCTCGGTGAACGCCGTGCGGTCCTCGTCGGTCCACCAGTCGTTGAGCGCACCGGTGCCGTCGAACGCGCTCCCCTGGTCGTCGAAGCCGTGGCCGATCTCGTGCCCGATGACCGCACCGATGCCGCCGTAGTTCGCGGCCGGATCGCGCTCCATGTCGAAGAACGGGAACTGCAGGATCGCCGCGGGGAACACGATCTCGTTCATGAGCGGGTTGTAGTACGCGTTGACCGTCTGCGGGGTCATGAACCACTCGTCGCGGTCGATGGGCGAGCCGAGCTTCGCGACCTGCTGGTCGTGCTGCCACGCGTTCGAGCGGCGGACGTTGCCGATGAGGTCGGATGCGTCGACCTCGAGAGCCGAATAGTCCTTCCATTTCACGGGGTAGCCGACCTTCGGGGTGAAGGCCTCGAGCTTCTCGAGCGCGCGCTCGCGCGTGGCGGGCGTCATCCACTCGAGCGACGAGATCGACTGCCGGTACGCCTCGATGAGGTTGTCGACGAGGACGTCCATCTCCTCCTTGGCGCGCGGCGGGAAGTGACGCTCGACGTACACCTTGCCGACCGCCTCGCCGAGCGCGGCCTCGACGAGCGAGACACCGCGCTTCCAGCGCTCGCGGTTGACGGGCACGCCGGTCATCTCGGTGCCGTAGAACGCGAAGTTCGCGTCGACGAAAGCCTGCGACAGGAACGGAGCGGACGAGCGGACGACCTGCAGACGCAGCCACGCCTTCCAGTCCTCGAGGCGGCCCTCGACCAGCAGCGTGCCGAGGCCCTCGAAGAAGCTCGGCTGGTTGACGTCGACCTCCTCGATGACGCCCGTCTTGCCGGCGGCGACGGCGTCGCGCCACGGGGCGAGGTCGACGCCGGTGAGCTGCACTGCGGCATCCCACGACATCAGGTTGTAGGTCGCGACGGCGTCACGGCTGCGGACGTTGTCCCAGTGGTGGGACGCGATCTCGGTCTCGAGGGCGACGACGCGGTCGGCCTGCGCCTCGGCGTCGTCGACGCCCGCGAGGCTGAACAGCTTCGCGACGTAGGCACGGAACGCGATGCGGGTCTTCTCGAAGTTGTCGAGGCGGTAGTAGCTCTCGTCGGGGAGCGACAGCCCGCCCTGCACGAGGAACATCACGTAGCGCTGCGGGTTGCCCGGGTCGGGCTCGATGTAGGTGCCGAAGACGCCCGAGACGCCCTCGCGCTCCAGCGACCCGGCGGTGCTCAGGAAGCTCGGGATGCCGGTGACCCGGTCGACGAGCGCCAGCTGCGGGGCGACGGCGTCGGCGCCGCGCTCCTCGATCGTGTCGGTGTCCATGAAGCTCGCGTACAGGTCGCCGATCTTGCGGGTCTCGGTGCCCGGCTCTGCGTCCGTCGACTCCTCGATGATCGCCCGGACGTCGTGCTCGGCCTGCTCGGCGACGAGGTGGAACGACCCCCACCGCGCCTTGTCCTCGGGGATCTCGGTGCGGTCGAGCCACGATCCGTTGACGTAACGGAACAGGTCGTCCTGCGGTCGGACGTCGGAGCTCAAATCGTCGAGATGGATGCCGGAGGGAAGGGTGTTCTCGGTCATGCGTCCCACCCTATGGGCGCACCCAGACCCCCGGCTCACTTCCTCGTGGTCGAGCACTTCTCCGGGCCCGGCTCGCCCGCGAACCGGGCGGTCGTCCACTCGATGAGCTCGTCGAGCAGCGGCGACGGACGCTCGACGACCGCCGCGTGCTCGTAGCCGTCGTAGACGCGGTAGTCGACGACCTGACCAGCCGAGCACATCCGCTGCACGAATGCGGTCTGGGTCGCCACGGGGATGACGCTGTCCGCCCCGCCGTGGGCGAGCAGCACGGGCGCGTTCTGCCGGAGGGGCGCCGCGTTCTCGCGCAGGTGCACGCCGAGAGGACCGGATGCCGGGGGCTCCGAGAACAGCCGCGGATCGCCGCTCATGCCGAGCGAGGCGGCGACCGAGACGACGATCGCGGGATCGGACAGACATCGCTCCGACATCTGCCGGAGGACGGTGTCGGCACCCGGCCTCACATACTCGTCGTACGACACGTCGTCGTACATCGACGAGAACGCCGCGAACGCGTACGAGGCGAAGATGCTGCCGCCGGTCACGCTCGAGATGTTCTGCACGAGGGCGGACGGATCACTCGCCGGCGCGAGCGCCGCGACGCCCTGCACGTAGAGCTCGGGCGCGTACTCGCGCGCCATCGAGCCGGCCCAGAGCGCGGCCGCGCCGCCCTGCGAGTGGCCCCAGATGACCGTGCGGGTGCCGAGGTCGGCATCCTGCAACTCCCGCGCGGCGCGCACCGCGTCGAGCGACGCCGTCGCACTCGGCGGACCGATGAGGTACGGATGCGGCCCCTCGGTGCCCAGGCCGATGTAGTCCGTCGCGACGACCGCCCATCCCTGCCGGATGATCGTCGGCAAAATGTACAGCGCACCCGACCACAGACCGCGCGGCTGCAGCGAGGGGGCGCAGCTCTCCGAGAAGCCCGTCGTCCCGTGGTTCCAGTCGACGATCGGCCACTGCCCGTCGCCCTCCTTCGGCACGACGACGACACCGCTTGCCACGCGCACCTCGCCCGTCGCACCCGTGGTGGTGTAGAGGATCCGCCACGCGTTCGCCGAGACCGGGATGCCGGCGGTGAACGGCTCCGCCCGGATCAGCCGGCCCGGTTGCCCGGGCATGTCACGGGGCGCGGCGTAGAAGTCGTCGACGACGGTCGAGCCTTCACGCAGCGGCACGGTCACGAGCGCGGTCGTCACGGCGAGCGCGACCGACACGAGAGCGGTCACGGTGCGCCCCCACCGGCGCAGCCTGCGGGGCTCGTGGCGGCGCTCGGCGCGGGTGTCGCGGCGACGGCGCAGCCGCATCCAGAGGTCGGTGACCCCGCTCATGATGAGGCGGGCCCCGAACACGACGGCCACGACGAGCAGGGTGATGTCGGGCCAGAACAGCGCGAGGACGCCGAAGATCACGCCCGAGATCGAGAAGGCGGCATCCGCGATGCGGGCATCGAGCGTGCGCCCCTTAGCGAACACGGCCACGAGTCCCGCCGCGCCCGCGGCGAACAGGAGGATGCCGACGAGCGTCGCGACGACACGGACCGTCAGGCCGGGGGTGAGGAGCACGATGAGCCCACCGACCACCCACGCTCCGCCGGTGATCGTCCGCCAGCGGGGGCGCTGGCCCTCGCCGTCGCGGCCCGTCAGATCGAGCACGCCGGTGAGGACCATGCCGCCGCCGATGAGCCAGGCGAGCACGCCGAGGGCCGTGGTCGGGCGGATGACGATGACCACGCCGAGCACGACCGCCGCCACCGCGACGATCACCCGCACCCACTCGGGCAGGCGCGCGTAGAAGCGCCCGAGCGCGAGTCGCTGCAGCAGCCGCATCCGGTCCCTCCTCCGTCGTCGGCGTGAATCCTCCACCGTAATCCTGCTGGCCGATGAGCTCCCGCTCCTCGACATCGGGCGACTCGGCGTGCAAGGGGCCGCCGCGGGCAGAGCTACAGTGAGCGCCATGGGACGGGCCGGGACGATGCGCGCGAGCGTCCGCGACGTCGCCGCCCGCGCCGGAGTCTCGACGCAGACCGTCTCGCGCGTCATCAACGACAGCCCGAACCTGCGGCCCGAGACCCGTGCCCGCGTCGAAGCGGCGATCGCCGAACTCGGCTACCGCGTCAACAACGCCGCACGATCCCTGGGCACCTCGACGACCCGCACCGTCGGGGTCGTCGCCTCCGACGCCACCCTCTGGGGCCCCGGCGCGGGCATCGCCGCGCTCGACGCGGCGGCGCGGGCGGCGGACCGCTGGTTGGCGACGACCTACGCGGATGCCGCTGACCCGGCATCCGTCACCGATGCCGCCCAGCGGCTGCTCGCCCAGGGCGTCGATGCGCTGATCGTCGTCGCCCCGCACACCGCGACGCTCCCCGCCCTGCGACAGGTCGCCGGCGACACCCCGCTCGCCGCGCTGCACACCGGTGAGGGCGCCGCCCGGCAGCGCGCCGGCGCGGCGCTCGCTGTCGACCACCTCGTCACGCTCGGCCATCGGCGCATCGCGCGACTCGCGGGACCCGCCGACTGGCTCGAGGCCACGGCCCGCGACGAGGGCGTCGATGGCGCGCTCAGTGCCGCCGGCATCCGTCCCGCGGCGATCTGGCACGGCGACTGGAGCGCGGCGGCGGGAGCCTCGATCGCGCGGGAGGTGGCCGTCGCGGTGCGCGGAGCGGACGGGCCGACGGCGATCGCGGCGGCGAACGACCAGATGGCGCTCGGCCTCATCGCCGGCCTCGTCGCCGAGGGACTGCGGGTTCCCGACGACGTCTCGGTCACGGGTTTCGACGACAACGCGGATGCCGCCTTCTACACGCCCGCGCTCACCACGGTGCGCGTCGACACGGCCGGTGAGGCGCAGCGCGTGGTCGCCGAGGCCCTCGGCCTGCCCGCGCGCGGCGACGTCGCGGAGCCGGTGCTCATCGCACGCGCATCGAGCGCCGCGCCGCCCGGCTGAGCCAACTCTGGCGCGACCGAGATGTTACCGGTAACATCAACCGCATGACCGATCTCGATGAGGCGATCGCGGCCGTCCGCGCGGACGTCGCCGCCCTGCATGCCGAACTCGTCCGCTACGGCCTCGTCGTCTGGACCGGGGGCAACGTCTCGGGACGCGTGCGCGTTGGTGAAGACCGCAGTGCCGACCTCTTCGTCATCAAGCCGTCCGGCGTCTCGTACGACGACCTCGCGCCCGAGAACATGATCCTCTGCGACCTCGACGGCACCGTCGTGCCCGGCACCCCGGGCAGCGACCGCTCGCCCTCGAGCGACACCGCCGCGCACGCCTACGTGTACCGGAACATGCCGGACGTCGGCGGCGTCGTCCACACGCACTCCCCGTACGCCGTGGCCTGGGCCGCGCGCGGCGAGGAGATCCCCTGCGTCATCACCGGCATGGCCGACGAGTTCGGCGGCCCGATCCCGGTCGGGCCGTTCGCGATCATCGGCGACGACTCGATCGGCCGCGGCATCGTCGAGACGCTGACCGGCCACCGCTCACGCGCCGTGCTCATGCAGAACCACGGACCGTTCACGATCGGCGTCAGCGCGAAGGATGCCGTGAAGGCCGCCGTCATGTGCGAAGACGCCGCGCGCACCGTCCACTTCGCGCGGCAGGGGGGCGAGCTGATCCCGATCCCGCAGGAGAAGATCGACGCCCTCTACAACCGGTACCAGAACGTGTACGGCCAGAGCACGGACGCCCGCCGATGAGCGTCATCACCTCCGGCGGCGCAGCGTTGGGCATCGAGCTCGGCTCGACCCGTATCAAGGCCTGCCTCGTCGACGCGAGCAACCCCACGACCGTGCTGGCCGTCGGCAGCCACGAGTGGGAGAACGCCCTCGTGGACGGCGTGTGGACCTACTCCGAGGACGCGATCTGGTCGGGCCTGCAGGCCGCCTACGCCGACCTCGTCGCCGACGTCCGCCGGCAGGGCGCCGAACTCACGGAGCTCGCCGGCATCGGCGTCTCCGCGATGATGCACGGCTACCTCGCCTTCGACGCCCAGGGGAACCTCCTCGTCCCGTTCCGCACCTGGCGCAACACATCCACCGGTGCCGCCGCGGCCGAGCTGACCCACCTGCTGGGCGTCAACATCCCGCTCCGATGGTCGATCGCCCACCTGCACCAGGCCGTCCTCGACGACGAGGCGCACCTCGCCTCGCTCGCGAAGATCAACACCCTCGCCGGCTGGGTCCACGAGAAGCTCACCGGACGCTTCGCGCTCGGCGTCGGCGACGCATCGGGCATGTTCCCCATCGGCTCCGACGGCGGTTACGACCGCGATCGCGTCGCGGCGTACGACGCGCACGCCGCGAGTTTCCTCGCCGGCCGCAGCCTGACGGACCTCCTCCCCGAGGTCCTTCCCGCGGGGGCGGATGCCGGGACTCTCACCGCCGCCGGCGCCGCCCTCCTCGACCCGACCGGCACGCTCCGCCCGGGCGCCGTGGCGGCCCCCGCAGAGGGCGACGCCGGCACCGGCATGGTCGCCACGAACGCGGTCTCGCCGCGCACGGGCAACGTCAGCGCCGGCACGAGCATCTTCGCGATGGTGGTCCTCGAGCGTCCGTTGGAGCGCGTCCACACCGAGATCGACCTCGTCACGACGCCCGCCGGTGACCCGGTCGCGATGGTGCACTGCAACAACGGAGCGAGCGAGCTGGCGTCGTTCGCGTCGCTGTTCGCGCGGTTCGCCGCGGCATCCGGTCAGTCGATGACGACGGACGCCGTCTACGAGACGCTCCTGCGCGAAGCGCTCGAGGGCGCAGCGGATGCCGGTGGGGTCCTCGCGTACAACCATCTGAGCGGTGAGCCGATCGCGGGCCTCGCCGAGGGCCGCCCGCTCGTGGTGCGCACGCCGGACGCGGACTTCTCGCTCGCGAATGTCATGCGCGCGCAGGTGTACGGCGTGTTCGCGACGCTCGCGATCGGCATGCAGACGCTCGCCGAGGAGGGCGTCGCGCTCGACGCGATGTTCGCGCACGGCGGGGTGTTCCGCACCGCGGGCGTCGCGCAGCGCTTCCTCGCCGGGGCCCTCGACGCACCCGTCACGGTCGGCGACACCGCCGCCGAGGGCGGCGCATGGGGCATGGCGGTGCTGGCCGCGTTCGCGGTCGCGCCGCGCGGGGCAGGAACGGTGCTCCCGACTCGGGACGCCGCGCCAGCGCACGCCGTCGATCTGTCGTCGTACCTCGCCGACCAGGTCTTCGCGGGGGCGGCCTCCGTCACGGCCGACCCCGACCCGGCCGACGTCGCCGGGTTCGCCGACTACCTCGCGCGCTACCGCGACGGCCTGGCCGTCGAGAGCGCCGCCATCACCGCTCTGCCGCTGCGCGGCATCCGCTCATCGAACGAAGGAACAGCATGACCCTCTCCACCAGCCTCGAGCAGTACACCGTCTGGTTCGTCACCGGCAGCCAGAACCTCTACGGCGAGGAGACGCTGCGGCAGGTCGCCGAGCAGTCGCAGGCCGTCGCGGAGGGCCTCGCGGGCCTTCCGGTGAAGGTCGAGTGGAAGCCCGTCCTGAAGGACTCGGACTCGATCAAGCGGCTCGCCCTCGACGCCAACGCCGACGACTCGGTGATCGGCGTCATCGCGTGGATGCACACGTTCAGCCCCGCGAAAATGTGGATCTCGGGCCTCGATGCGCTCCGCAAGCCCCTCCTGCACCTGCACACGCAGGCGAACGTCGAGCTGCCCTGGAACGACATCGACTTCGACTTCATGAACCTCAACCAGGCCGCCCACGGCGACCGCGAGTTCGGATACATCCAGACGCGCCTGGGCGTCGCGCGCAAGACCGTCGTCGGACATGTCTCGAACCCCGTCGTCCTGCAGCAGATCGAGGACTGGGAGCGCGCCGCCGCGGGCTGGCAGGCCGTCAAGACCCTCAAGCTCGCCCGCTTCGGCGACAACATGCGCTACGTCGCGGTCACCGAGGGCGACAAGACCGAAGCCGAGCTGCAGTTCGGCGTGCAGGTCAACACGTGGGGCGTGAACGAGTTGGCGGATGCCGTGGCCCAGGCATCCGAGGCGCAGATCGACGCGCTCGTCGAGGAGTACGTGGCCTCGTACGACGTGGCGCCCGAGCTGCTGCCGGGCGCCGAGCGGCACCAGTCGCTGCGCGACGGCGCGGCGATCGAGATCGGGCTGCGGTCGTTCCTCGAGGCCGGCGGCTTCGGGGCGTTCACGACGTCGTTCGAGGACCTCGGCGCGCTCACGCAGCTGCCCGGCCTCGCCGTGCAGCGCCTCATGGCCGAGGGCTACGGCTTCGGCGCCGAGGGCGATTGGAAGACGGCGATCCTCGTGCGCGTCGCGAACGTCATGGGCTCGGGCCTTCCCGGTGGGGCGAGCCTGATGGAGGACTACACCTACGACCTGGTTCCCGGCAACGAGCGGATCCTCGGCGCCCACATGCTCGAGGTGTCGCCCTCGCTCACGACGTCGAAGCCGCGCCTCGAGGTGCACGAGCTCGGCATCGGCGGCAAGGCCGACCCCGTGCGCCTGGTCTTCACGGCCGATGCGGGCCCCGCCCTCGTCGTCGCGATGAGCGACATGCGCGACCGGTTCCGCCTCGTCGCGAACGTCGTCGAGAACGTCGACGCCCCCGACCTGCCGAAGCTGCCGGTGGGTCGCGCGGTCTGGAAGCCGTCGCCGGACTTCGCGACCTCGGCATCCTGCTGGCTCGCTGCGGGTGCCGCCCACCACACCGTCATGACGACGGCCGTGGGCATCGAGGTGTTCCGCGACTTCGCCGACATCGCCGGCACCGAGCTGCTCGTCATCGACGAGGACACGACGGTGCGCGGCTTCCAGAAGGAACTCCGCTGGAACCAGGCCTACTACCGCCTCGCGCGCGGCCTGTAAGACGCACGGGAACGCCCCGGTGCCGATGCGGCGCCGGGGCGATTCGTGTGTGCGCGGTGTCACGCGATGCAATAGATGCCGGGCGGCGCGCCGCAGCATTCGCCCGCTACCGGCGTGTCGCCGCGGATCTATTGCATCCGCTAACGTCGACCGGGCTCAGTGCCCGCCGTGGCCCGTCATGAAGACCTCGTTGACCGAGGCGCCGGGGGCGTCGCTCCCGATCGGGGTCGCGGCAAGGGCCGGTGTCACGACGCCGGCGAGCAGGAAGGCGCCGGCGATGAGACCGCCGATGCTCGTCCGCGCCGCGGCCCGCGCGGTGGGTCGACTCGGTCGTCCCCGATCGGCGCGACGCAGCGCGACCGCCGACACGACGCCGACGGCGAGTGACAGAACCGCGGCGACGATCACGGGGTAGATGCTCACCTGCGCCGGCCCGACGAGCATGAGCGCGAACAGCAGGACGATCCCGACCAGCGAGACGGCCACCCCGGAGCGGGGCATCGCGAGCCGGCCCTTGGCCAGCGTCACCATCCCCCACGCGAGGGTCGCCGCGCCGACGGTGGCGAGCAGGATGCCGATGCCACGGTCGGCGGCATCGGCACCCTTCACGATCGCGCCCGCACTCAGCCCGAGCTGGACCAGCCCTGCTCCCCACGCGGCGAGCGCGGGCCAGGAGCGGACGAGGGCGGACGGCGACATCAGACGGCCGCGCGGGTGGAGACCTGCTTGTCGGCGGCGATGCCGACGCCGAGCAGGACGATTGCGCTCGCGAGGTGCAGGAAGTGGTCGGCCGTGTTCAGCGCGAGGATGTTCGCCGCGCTGCCGACGAGGAAGAAGCCCACGATGCCGAGCAGCAGGTACGCGGCACCGACGACGAGGTTGACGCCCTTGGCGGCGCGGACGTTCGACAGTCCGCCGATCAGCAGCGCCGCACCGATCAGGAGGTGCGCGACGTTGTGCAGCGGGTTGACCATGAAGATGCCGAGCAGCAGGCCGCCCCTGTCTGCAAGGAAGCCGACGCCCGCCGTCACGGTGAAACCGAGAAGTCCGACGAGGATGTAGACGGCGCCGAAGATGACGGCGACGAGGCGGTTGGGTGAGCTGGTCATGCGATTTTCCCTCCATTGGGCGACGGATGCCGCGGGTGGTGCGTTCAGGTGCTACACAGCATTCGGTGCGAAGCCCGAGACGGATTGCGCCGGGGGCCCCTATCGCGACTGTAGGGACGGGCGTTGACGCCGACGTAGGGCTTGTGGACCCCTCAAAGCCCCTGCTATGAGGTCGCTATGCGGCCGGCGGGCGCGTGAGCGACCGGTGTCCGTCCGGCCAGGTGATCGAGACCCCGTCGGCGCCGACCTCGACGGCCGCGTCGGTCCGCACCGGGGCTCCGGCGCCGCGCAGATCCACGACGACGACCGCAAGGTCGCACGATCCGAGGTCGATCACCGGAACCGCGGCAAGGACGCCGAGAGGGCTGGCGTCATCGCGGCGCACCACACCGGCGATCCCGCCGGTCAGCGAGCGGATGCCGCTGGTCACCCCGCCCGACGACGCTTCAGCCGCCGCGCCGCTCACGTGCCCCGTCGGATCGTCCCCGGCGACGGCCCACCCCCCGACGCGCAGACGCAGCGCGCCTTCCGCGCGAATCTCGACACGCACGACCCGCACCTCGATGCTGCCGCGGACGAACGAATCGACCCGGATGCGGCCGGCGCGACGCGCGACGCCAGTGAGCCCCGACCCGTGCGCGTGCGTCGTGGGGGCCGGCTCGACCCAGTGGGCGTCCCACACCGCCGAGACGGACCCGACCCCGTCGTCGACGCGCGTCCCGAGCAGCCGCATCCCGCTGCGGTGGGTGCGGCGACCGTCGGCATCCGTCATCGTCACCGACTGTTCGAGCGGATCGCGCCACGCCTGCGCGTCCAGGAGGGGCGCGGTGGCGGTCGAGTACCCGATGCGGGCGTACAGCGGCGAGTCCGTCGACACCGCGCCCGCGCGGGAGTGGTCCGTGCCGTGGTTGACGACGCGGACGATGCCGTCGGCGGCGGTGCCCGACACGATCCACCCCGGCGAGGTCACGGCGCGCAGGGCGTCGCCCGTCTCGACGGGGAGCGGCTCGGCGGGCGTCGTCCAGACGGGATGATCCGCGGGCAGCAGGACGCCGAGGAGCCCCTTCACCGCCCAGTAGGGCGACCCGGGTCCGGAGTAGGACTGCGCCAGGGCGCGCCACTCGCCGTGCCACCCCATCGTCAGGATGCCGTCGGCGTCCGGGGCGCCCCGTTCGGCGAAGTGGCGGACGATGAGCTCCGCTGCATGGCGCAGTCGACCGGGCGAGTGCGACGGCACCTCGGCGATGACGCCGACCCAGAACACGGCCGCGGCCGCGAACCGGTAGATGAGGCTCCTGCCCTGGATCAGGGGCGACCCGTCGCCGCCCACGAGCGTGAGCGCATCGTCGAGGAAGCGATCCAGCCGGGCGACGTCACCCGCCGTCCGTCCGCCGGCGAGCTCCGCGGCCCCCGTCATCCGGGACCAGAGGACGGGGTATACGTGCAGCGCCCAGCCCACGTAGTGGTCGTAGGAGCGCTCGTCGCCGTCCGACAGCCAACCGTCCTCCCGCACGAACGAATCGTGGCAGGCGAGGTCGGCCGCGATGTCGTCCGGCGACCACGGTCCGCCGACCGAGCGCAGGAACGTCTCGACGACGATGCGGAACCATACCCAGTTCGTCCGCGGATACGTGTCGTCCCCCACGACGGGAGCGAACCACTCGATCGCGCGCTGCCGGGTGACGGCGTCGAGGGCGTCCCACACCCAGGGCCGCGTGAGGTCGAGGATGAGGGCGATGGATGCCGCTTCGACCTTCGCCTGCCCGTGCTCGTCCGGTCGTACCCACCGGTCGGGCGCTCCGGGATCGACGCCGGTCGTGACTCCGCGGCGCACGAACGCGATCAGGTCGTCGACACCGACACCGCGCTCCCCTGCGATCCGGAAGCCCGCCAGCAGCAGCGTGCGCGCGAAGCCCTCGAGTCCGTCGACGTCACGGCCGTACCCGCCCTCGGCTCCCGGGAAGAGGATGCGACCGCCACCGGGCGTCGCGTACCGTCGCGCGGCATCGAGGAGGGCGTCGGCGTGCGCGACCCACTCCGCGCGCGACCACTCCCCGGCGAGCATCGGATGCCCTGGTCAGCCTCGTCGGCTCGCGAGCGTCCGCCCGGCATCCCGCAGCCAGCGTTCCGGATCGGCCATCGACGCCGCGGCGCTCCCGGCCAGCTCGGTGGTCGAGACGGCGTGCGCGAACCCCGACGTGTCGGCATCCGCGCCGATCCGCCCGGCGACGACCGCGACCGGCACCGCTCGCGACGTCGCGAGCCCGTGGACGAACGCGGGCACCTTGCCCGCCGCGGACTGACCGTCGAACGAGCCTTCACCCGTGACGACGAGGGATGCCGCGGCCACCGCGCCGGCGAGGTCGACGAGCTCGGCGACCCGCTCCGCGCCGGGGACGAGATCCGCGCCCCAGGCGGCGAGGGCGAAGCCCGTGCCGCCCGCGGCGCCCGCACCGGGCAGCAACGGGTCGGCGCCCGGAGCGTGACGGGCGATGCACGCCGCGAAGCGCTCGAGCACCCCGTCGACGACCGTGACGTCGGCGGGGGTGAGCCCCTTCTGCGGCCCGAACACGGCCGCAGCACCCGACGGCCCCGTCAACGGGTTGGTGACGTCGCTGAGGACCGTCACCCCGCCCGCGGGCATCGGACGCACGTGCGTGAGGTCGATGGCCGAGACGGCGGCGAGTCCGCGCGCGCCGGCCGGCACGTCCCGCCCGTCGGCATCGACCATGCGCGCGCCCAGGGCACGCAGCATCCCGCTGCCGCCGTCGGTCGACGCCGACGACCCGATCCCGAGGACGAGTCGGGTGACCCCGGCGTCGAGGGCGGCGGCGATCGCCTGCCCGAAACCGGTGGTGTCGGCATCCCACGGCAGCCGGTCGTCGCCGAGCAGTTCGATCCCGCTCGTCGAGGCGAGTTCGACGACGCCTGTGCCGTCCGGCAGCAGGAGCCATGAGGAGTCGACGGCGGTGCCGCGGGGCCCCCGAACCCGTACCGGGCGTCGCTCGGCGCCGGGGACGGCGGCGGCGAACGCGTCGAGGGTTCCTTCTCCCCCGTCCGCCATCGGACGCAGCACGAGCTCTGCCGCGGGGTCCACCTCGCGCCACCCGGCGGCGAAGGCGGCCGCGGCGGCGGCAGCCGGGAGGGAGCCCTTGAAGCTGTCCAGCGCGACGACGACGCTCATGCGCGCGGAGGGGTGCTCTCGCGCAGCAGCACCTCGAGTCGCAGGGCATCCGGGTGCGGCTCCCACTCGGCATCCGTCGCCGCGCGGAACGCCTGGTAGCCGACCTCTTCGAGCGGCACGCGGACGGTCGTGAGGGCCGGGGTCACGTCGCGGCCCGTGGGGATGTCGTCGAAGCCGGCGAGGGCGATGTCCTCGCCCGCCGTGCGCCCGGCGGCGCGCATCGCCGTCAGGGCGCCGATGGCGACGACGTCGCTGATGCCGAAGACGACCGTCCCGGGCTCGATGCCGTCCGCGAGGGCGCGCGTCATGGCCTCGTAGCCCGCTTCGCGCGTGAACCCGCCGCGGTAGACACGGGGCGCGGACCCACCCGCAGCGGTGAACCCGTCGGTGAACCCGTCGAGTCGGGTGTCGCTCGTGGCGGTCCCCTCCTCGGCGGCGAGCACGACGGCCTGGCGGTATCCCCGCTCGACGAGTGCTCGACCGAGGGCTTCGGCGCCGCTGCGGTTGTCGAGGACGAGGGAGCGCACATCGCCGGCGCCCTTGCCGAGGGCGACGACCTGACCGCCCATCCCGCTCAGGAGCTCCAGCTCGCGCGTCAGTTCGGCCGACGGTCCCGCCGTGGTCCGCGACGCCGCGAGGATCAGCCCGCGCGGGCGTTGTCCGCGCAGGGCCCGGACGAGCCTGACCTCCCGCTCCGGATCGCGCTCCGTGATCGCCACCGTCACGACGAGCCCGGCCTCATCGGCACCGCGGGCGACGCCTGAGGCGATGAGCCCGAAGTAGGGGTCGGCGATGTCGGCCACGAGCAAGGCGATGATCGCCGACGTTCCCCGCGCGGTCGCCTGGGCCGACAGGTTCGCGCTGTATCCGAGCCGCGCGGCGGCCTCTTCGACCCGCTCCCGGTAGGAGTCGGCGACCTTGCGGGTCGAGCCGTTGAGGGCGCGCGAGGCGGTGGCGAGCGAAACGCCCGCCGCGCGGGCGACGTCGTCGAGCGTGACCGCGCCGGACGGCGCGACTCGACGCAGGGTGCGGTCGGTCATGGTGCGCAGTCTACGGGCGGCGGTTCAGGCAGCACGGGACGCGCGTCATCGACCGGCGAGAGAAGGCGAGACGGATGCCGCGAACCCCGCCGCGGTCCGGCGCACCACCTCGAGCGGGTCGGTCGCCCAGATGTCGGCGTTGAAGATCTCGACCTCGATGTCGCGGTCGTACCCCGTCGCCTCGACCGCGCTCGTCAGTCCGGCCAGGTCGATGACGCCGTCGCCCGGGTAGTGACGACCGAGGAGGACGTCGGCGGGGAGCGGGGTCTTCCAATCGCACACCTGGTACGTCGCGATGCGACCCTCCCGGCCGGCGCGCGCGATCGAGTCGAGCACCGCGGGGTCCCAGAAGATGTGGAAGGTGTCGACGGCCGCACCGACGACATCCGCATCGAAGTCCGCCGCGATGTCGAGCGCCTGACCGAGGGTCGAGACGACGCAGCGGTCGGTCGCGTACATCGGATGCAGCGGCTCGATGGCCAGTGTCACTCCCGCCGCCTTCGCGTGCGGAGCGAGCTCGCCGATCGCATCGCGCACCCGCTCGCGGGCGCCGATCAGATCGCGGGACCCTTCGGGCAGCCCGCCGGCGACCAGCACGAGCACGGCGGTCGACCCCGGCGCGCCGGCGGCGGCGAGCGTCGCCGCCTCGTCGATGGCGACGAGGTTGTCGTCGATCGACGCGCGTCGCGCGGGGCCTTCGGGCATCGTGAAGAAGCCCGACCGGCAGTGCGTCGAGAACCGGAGGCCCGAGTCGGTCAGCATGGAAGCGGCCGTCGCGAGACCGACCTCCTGCACCGGTTCGCGCCAGAGCCCGATGGACTGCACACCGGCCTCGACGGTCACGCGGAGCGCGGTGGCGAGGTCGGCGTACTTGATGGTGCCCTGGTTGATCGACAGGCGCGGGTCGACGGCGCTCACGCGTCGAGGCCGTTCAGTCGCAGCATCCCGTTCCACCGCTCCGCGGCGAGCTCGGGACGTTCGAACGCCTTCGCGTCGTTCGCGAGCTCGACGATCCGCGACAGGTGCGGAAGGCTGCGCGCGGAGTGCAGACCGCCGACCATCTGGAACGCGGGCTGGTGTCCGTTGAGCCAGGCGAGGAAGGCGACGCCCGTCTTGTAATAGAACGTCGGCGCGGCGAACACCTGGCGCGACAGCGCCTCGGTCGGGGCGAGCACCTCGAGGTAGCGCGCCGGGTCGCCCGCGTCGAGCGCCTGGATCGCCGCGGAGGCGACCGGCGTCAGGGCGGCGAAGGCACCGAGCAGCGCGTCGGAGTGCTGACGAGCGGATGCCGGGTCCCGCGTCGGCTGCGGGGCGTCGGGCACGTCCGCACCGCCGATGAGGCCGACGTAGTTGAAGTCGTCGCCCGTGAACATGCGCACCGACTCGGGCAGGCGCTCGCGCACCGAGACCTCGGAGGCCGCGTCGAGCAGGCTCATCTTGACGCCCGCCACCTTGTCGACGTTCGCCTCGATGACCTCGAGCAGCACGGCGGATGCCGTCTGCCAGTCGGTCGCCCCGAAGTACCCCGCGAGCTGCGGGTCGAAGGCGGTGCCGAGCCAGTGCAGCACGACCGGTGCCGTGGCCCGCGACAGCACGGCGTCGTAGACGCGGCGGTAGTCCGCCGCGCTCTCGGCGACCCGTGCCAGGTGACGGGAGGCCATGAGGACCGGACCCGCACCCTGCTCCTCGGTGAAGTGGAGCTGCTCGAGGTAGGCCGAGACGACCTCGTCGAGCGTGATCCGCTCCTCATCGATGTGATCGGTGTTCACGCCGACGGCGACGGAACCACCCTCTTCACGGGCGACCTCGGCGGAGCGCGAGATCAGCTCGCGGGTGGCCGCGGCATCCAGTCCCATGTTCCGCTGCGCGGTGTCCATGGCGTCGGCGACGCCGAGACCCCACGAGTACACGTTGCGACGGAAGTCGAGGGTCGCATCCCAGTCGATGTCGGCCGGCTGGCCCGGGGTGTTGTCGGCGTGCGTCTTCGGCACGACGTGCGCCGCCGCGTACGCGACACGGCTGCGGAGCGGTCCGTCGGGGCGCGTGTACCCGGAGGTGTCGACGAGGGGGACGCGACGGAGTGCGCCGTCCCCCGAGAGCAGGGTGAGGTCGGTCATCGATCAGTCCAGCGAGAGCGCGTCGAGCTCGATCTTGCGACCCTCGCGGCTGGAGCGGAGCCCGGCCTCGGCGAGCTGCACACCGCGCGCACCGGCGAGGAGGTCGAACTCGTAGTCGGTTCCCTCGACGTACGAGACGAGGAACTCCTCCCACTGCTGACGGAAGCCGTTCATGAAGACGTCGTTGACGGGGATGATCTGCCAGTCGGCGTCGTAGTCGTGGGTGTCCTCGAGGTCGGGGTTCCACACCGGCTTGGGCGTGGCGTTGCGCGGCTGGATCTTCGCGCCGAACAGGCCGACGACGGCCGAGCCGTGCGTGCCGTCGACGTGGAACTCGACGAGCTCGTCGCGGTTCACGCGGACCGTCCAGGAGGAGTTGATCTGGGCGACGACGCCGCCCTCGAGCTCGAACACGCCGTAGGCGGCGTCCTCGGCGGTCGCGGTGTAGTGCTCGCCCTTCTCGTCCCAGCGGTCGGCGATGTGGACGGCCGCCTGCGCGTAGACCGTGTTGACGCCGCCGAAGAGGTTCTCGAGCACGTAGTTCCAGTGCGGGAACATGTCGACGATGATGCCGCCGCCGTCTTCGGCGCGGTAGTTCCAGGAGGGGCGCTGCGCGGGCTGCCAGTCGCCTTCGAAGACCCAGTAACCGAACTCGCCGCGCACCGACAGGATGCGGCCGAAGAAGCCCGAGTCGATGAGGCGCTTGAGCTTCTGGAGGCCGGGGAGGTACAGCTTGTCGTGGACGACACCGGTCTTGACGCCGGCCTCGGCGGCGAGCTTCGCGAGCTCGAGCGCCTCTTCGAGCGACTCGGCGGTCGGCTTCTCGGTGTAGATCGTCTTGCCGGCGGCGATGGCCTTTCGAAGGGCGGTGGCACGCGCCTTCGTGACGAGGAAGTCCGCGTAGATCTCCCAGCGCGGGTCTGCCAGAGCGGCATCCAGATCGGTCGTGTAGTCCTCGATGCCGTGCTTCGCGGCGAGCTCGGCGAGCTTCGCCTCGCTGCGGCCGACGAGGAGCGGCTTGACGGTGACCTTCGACCCGTCGGGCAGCTCGATGCCGCCCTGCTCGCGGATCGCGAGGATGGAGCGCACGAGGTGCTGGCGGTAGCCCATACGGCCCGAGACGCCGTTCATGATGATGCCGATCTCGCGGACGGCGGGGGCGGCGGGAGCAGCCGCCGGGGCGGGTGCGGTGATGGTCGTCTCTGACACGGTGAGGTCCTTGTCTGCTTCTCTGCGTGCGGCGTCGGGGCTGCCCCGAACGCCACGGAGGCGAATGGGTAAGCGCTTTCCACTCAGTGTGACATCGGCGATCCGATTGCGCAACAGCCGCGTCGGTCGCGCGAACGTCGAAGCCCGGGTGATCATGGAAGTGGCGCTTGTCGCAAAGACGTTACATATCCGACACAGGTAAGCGCTTGCCGTCCCGAGCGTCCCCGGTTACCTTATGAGCACCCCTTGTCATGACATGCCGACAAATGCCGACATACCCGCTCATGACTCACCTCGCGCTCACCGAAGAGCGCACGCGAAGGAGAAGCAGTGAAGAGTTCCCGCACCATCCGATCCGCCACCATCATCGCCGCGGCTGTGGGCGCCCTCGTGCTCGCCGGCTGCTCGTCTTCGGGGGGCGGCGGGAGCGACGACGTCACCCTCGAGTTCGTCCAGTCCGGTGACGCCGCCCAGGGTGGCGGCTACGCCACGCTCGCCAAGAAGTACGAGAAGGAGACCGGCGTCAAGGTCAAGGTCGTCGAGGTTCCGAGCGACGACCTCCGCACCCGCCTCCGCACCGCCTCGCAGGCCAACGACCTCCCCGCCCTCGCGGCAGCGCCCGACGCCGACCCGGCGTGGACCGACCGCATGCTCGACCTCACCGACATCGCCGAGGACGCCAAGGTGCTCCCGGCTCTTCGCGTCGAGGACCCCGAGGACGGCAAAGTGAAGGCCCTTCCGACGACCCTGACCGGTGTCGGCATGTTCCTCAACAAGACGCTCTGGGACGAAGCGGGCGTCGAGTACCCGACCTCGCTCGACCAGAAGTGGACCTGGGACGAGTACGTCCAGAAGGCCACCGAGGTCGTCGACAAAACGGATGCCGAGTTCGGCGCCGTCATGGACAGCTCCGCCCACCGCCTCCGCGCCTTCATGTTCGAGTTCGGCAGCCAGGGTGTCACCGAGCAGTCCGACGGCACCTGGGCGCTCGACGCCGAGGGCGAGAAGGCGCTCGAGTACTTCAAGAAGCTGAACGACGACGGGTTCATGCCGAAGGCCGTGTGGGCCGCCGGTGACGACCCCAGCGCGACCTTCAAGAGCGGCCGCGTGGCCGGCTACATGTCGGGCGTCTGGCAGATCGCCGACTTCCAGGCCAACATCAAGGACTTCGACTGGGTCTCGGTGCCGCTGCCGCAGCAGCCGGTCCGCTCCACCAACTACGGTGCCGCTTCCTGGATCGTCGCCTACGACGGCACGGGCGTCGAGAAGGAGACCCTCGACTTCGTGAAGTGGATGTACCAGCCGGAGAACTACAAGGAGTACTGCGAGATCTCGGGCTGCCTGCCCGCGATCGACGGCGTCGACATCACCTACAAGGACGACGCGTACGCGTTCGACCTCTACAACGGCGAGATCGCCGAGTCCCCCGAGATCGCTGCGCGCCAGACCGTCGACGGCCTGAAGAACAGCTACACCGGCCTCGCCATCGACAGCGAGCCGCTGAAGGACGAGACGATCAAGTACCTCAACGGCGAGCAGTCGCTCGAGCAGACCGTGAAGAACATCGACACGGTCTCCACCGAACAGATGAAGTAACCCGCAGGGAACCGCACACGCATGACTGCAACCATCACGCCGGACGCCTCCGCCCCCACGGCGGGGGCGCCCGGCGCGCCCTCCCCCCGCCGCAAGCGCGCCTTCGGCCGGTACCGGATGGCGCCGTTCCTGTTCACCGTCGTCACGGCCGCCCTGTTCGCCCTGTTCTTCCTGTGGCCGGGCGTCCTCGGACTGTCGTACTCGCTGACGGACTTCCGCGGCTGGGGCGACGCCGAGTTCGTCGGACTCGACAACTACAGCAAGCTCCTCAGCGACCCGAGCTTCTACTCGGCCCTCGGCCGCACGTTCGTCTTCGCACTGCTCTCGGTGCCCCTCAGCTACGCGCTCTCGCTCGGCATGGCCGTCGCGATCAACGCCGCGCACGCCCGCGGCAAGACCGCTGCGCGCATCATCTTCTTCCTCCCGTGGCTCGTCTCGCCGATCGTGACCGGTGTCATCTGGCGCTGGATGTTCGGCGAGAGCTTCGGCTTCGTCAACTTCGTGATCAGCATGCTGGGCGGCGAACGTGTGCCGTGGTCCTCGAACGCGGACCTCTCGCTGCTCGTCGTGATCCTGGCATCCTCGTGGGCCGGTGCGGCCTTCAACATGCTGCTGTTCGTCGCCGCCCTCAACAACGTCCCGAAGTCGTACTACGAGGCGGCCGAGCTTGACGGCGCCAACGGCTGGCAGCGCTTCCGCAGCATCACGCTGCCCTCCATCGCCCCGACGTCCGTCCTGGTGATCCTGCTGTCCACGCTCGGGCACATGAAGGAGTTCGCACTGGTCCAGTCGCTCAACGGCGGCGGTCCCGGAACGCAGAACCGACTGATCGTCCAGTACATCTACGAGACCGGCTTCAAGCAGTCCGAGATCGGCTACGCCAGCGCGGCGTCGATGGTCCTCCTGGTGATCCTCATGGTCATCGCGATCATCCAGCTGCGCATCAGCCGGAGGAGCAACAACTCATGGTGACCACCTACGCCATCACCGTCCCCGACGAGAAGAAGCGCGAGAGCTTCGAGCGTCGCCGCCGGTCGAAGAACCTCCGTCGCCGCGCCGTCGTGCCGACCACCATGCTGTGGGTCCTGGCGCTGCTCATGCTGTTCCCGCTCGCGTGGTTCCTGCTCTCGTCGTTCAAGCCGGGCAGCGAGCTGTTCAGCTACCCGCTGTCGTTCTTCCCCAAGGAGTGGACGCTCGGCGGCTACGAGGCGGCGCTCGAGCGCATCGACTTCGCCCGTTACTTCCTGAACACGGCGATCGTGGCGACGGTGTCGACCGTCCTGACGGTCTTCCTCTGCGCGACGACGGGCTATGCGCTCGCGAAGTACAAGAACCCATGGCTGAGCGTCCTGGGGCTCTTCATCCTCTCGATGACGATGCTGCCGGGCGAGGTCATCCTCAACCCCATGTTCGTCGTCATCCGCGACCTCGGGCTCTACAACCAGCTCGCCGGTGTGATCATCCCCTCGATCGTCACCCCGACCGGCGTCTTCATGTTCCGCCAGTTCTTCATCACGATCCCGGATGAGCTCATGCAGGCCGCGCGCATCGACGGTGCGAGCGAGTACGGCATCTTCTTCCGGATCATGCTGCCGCTGGCCCGGCCCATCGCGCTCACGCTGGCGATCATGTCCTTCCAGTGGCGCTGGAACGACTACATCTTCCCGCTCATCATCCTCGGCGACCCCGAGCAGTTCACCCTGCAGATCGCGCTGCGGGCCCTGGTCGGCGCCGAGAACATCGAGTGGACGATCCTGCTGGCGGCATCCGTGCTGTCGATGATCCCCCTGGTCGCGCTGTACCTCGTGTTCCAGAAGTACGTGACCTCGTCGAACATCAACGCAGGACTCAAGGACTGATGCATTCACGGGACCACCTCGTCCTGGAACGCGTCGACCGCTTCGTCGGGGAGTACCTCGACCGGGCCGTCGTCGCCGACCGAGCTCCGCTCCACGTGTCCGCCTGGCAGGTCCCCGACAGGGGCGACCTGCCGGGCGAACCGGTGTCGGTGGAGCGGATGCGGCAGGATGCCGCGTTCGCCCCCGTCGAGGGCGGTCACCGCTGGGGCCGCGCCTGGGGCACGACGTGGTTCACCGTCGAGGGCGAGGTGCCGCGGTCTTGGGCCCAGCGCGACGGGCGCATCGAGTTGTCGCTCGACCTCGGCTTCTCGCAGGCCAAACCCGGCTTCCAGTGCGAGGGACTCGTGCGGACGCCGGAGGGCGTCGTGGTGAAGGGCCTCGAGCCGCGGAACCATCACGTCCCCGTGTCGAACGGCCCCGGTGAGCGCGTGTCGTTCACGGTCGAGGCCGCCGCGAATCCCGACCTGTCGGGGGGCGACGACTTCAAGAGCCCCCTCGCCTTCTCGCCCACTCCGCTCGGCGACCCGGCCACGGCCGGCGCCGAGCCCCTCTACCGCCTCGGACGGATGGAGCTGCGCCTCGTCGACGAGACCGTCGAGCGCCTCCGCCGCGAGGTCATCGTGCTCGTCGGCCTCGCCCGCGAGCTGGTCGACTCCGATCCGCGTCGCGCGCGCATCCTCGACGGACTCGAGCGCGCGCTGTACGCGATCGACCCCGACGCGCCCGCCGAGGGTGCGGCGGCGGCCCGCGGCATCCTCGCTCCCCTCCTCGCGGCACCGGCCGCGGCATCCGCTCACCGCATCACCGCGACGGGGCACGCCCACATCGACTCTGCGTGGCTGTGGCCGAGCCGCGAGACGGTGCGGAAGGTCACGCGCACGTACGCGAACGTGCTCGATCTCATGGAAGCCGATCCCGATGCCGTCTTCGTCAGCTCGTCGGCGCAGCACTTCGAGTGGGTGCGCCGCAGCGATCCCGAGCTCTTCGCGCGGATCAAGGAACGCGTCGCCGAGGGACGTTTCCTCCCCGTCGGCAACATGTGGGTCGAATCCGACGTCAACATGCCCTCGGGCGAATCGCTGGCCCGCCAGCTACTGGCGGGCACGCGCTTCTTCGAGGAGCACTTCGGAGCGCGCAGCGACGTCGGGTGGCTGCCCGACTCGTTCGGGTTCCCCGCCGGACTCCCCCAGCTGCTGCGCGGCGCGGGACTGGAGTGGTTCTTCACGCAGAAGATGTGCTGGAACGACGTCGACACGATGCCGCACCACTCCTTCGTCTGGGAGGGGCTCGACGGGTCGCGGATCTTCACGCACTTCCCGCCGAACAACACCTACAGCGGCGACATGCGGCCGACCGAGCTCGCCCGCAGTGTCCGCAACTTCGCCGACCACGCGGCCAGCACGCGCTCGCTCATGCCGTTCGGCTTCGGCGACGGCGGCGGCGGACCGACACGCGAGATGATGGCCGACGCCCGCCTGCAGGCCGACCTCGAGGGCTCCCCCACGGTCGCCTTCGGCACGCCGCGAGAGTTCTTCCTCGAGGCGGCCGCCGAACCGACGGACCCGCCGGTCTGGTCCGGCGAGATGTACCTGCAGTTCCACCGCGGCATCTTCACGTCGCAGATGCGCACCAAGCGCGGCAACCGTCGCAACGAGGCCCTGCTCGTCGAGGCGGAGCACTGGAGCGCCGCGGCCACGGTACGCCGCGGCATCCCGTACCCTGCCGCCGAACTCGACGAGCTCTGGCGCGAGGTGCTGCTGCTGCAGTTCCACGACATCCTCCCCGGCAGCGCGATCGCGTGGGTGCACCGCGAGGCGGAGCGCTCGCACGCCGAGACGACCGACCGGCTCGAGCGGATCATCGCGGATGCCGTCGCCGCCCTCGTCGGCGAGGGTTCGCAGCCCCTGGCGCTCAACCCGGGCACGGCATCCGTCGCCGCGATCGCCGCGGGCGGCGCGGGACCTGCGCCGGCGCCGGTGCCGGTCGCGGCCGAGAGCGTCGACGGCGGGTTCCGCCTGCACTCCGACCTGATCGACGTGCGCGTCGGACCCGACGGCACCCTCCGGAGCGTCGTCGACCTCGCCACTGGACGCGACCTGATCCCGGCCGGCCACCGCGGCGGCCTGCTGCAGCTGCACATCGACGCGCCGTCGAAGTGGGACGCGTGGGAGCTCGACGCCTCGTACCGCCTCGCCACGACCGACGTCGACGGCGGCACGGCCGAGCTGGTCGACGGCGTCGTGCACGTCGTGCATCCGCTGCCGAACGGCACCGCCGAGCAGTGGGTCGACATCCACCCCGAGGGCGGCGGCGTCCGCATCCGCACCCGCGTCGACTGGCACGAGCGGCACCGTCTGCTCAAGCTCGCCTTCCCCGTCGCGGTGCACGCGCAGGACGCGGCCTACGAGACGCAGTTCGGTCACGTGCGTCGCCCGCTGCACACGAACACGTCGTGGGACGCCGCGCGCTACGAGGTCTGCGCGCACCGCTGGGTGCACGTCGGCGAGCCGGGCACTGGTGCGGCGATCGTCAACGACGGCATGTACGGCCACGATGCGACGCGCACGAGCGACGAGGACGGGACGGTCACGACCGTGCGGCAGTCGCTGCTGCGCGCGCCGACGTTCCCCGACCCCGACGCGGATCAGGGCGTGCACGAGTTCACGTCGCTCTTCGCGCCGGCTGAGACGACGACGGATGCCGCCCGCTGGGGCGCGATCGTCGGCTCGCCGCTGCGCGAGGTCATCGGCGGGGAGCCGATCGCGCCGCTCGCGTCGAGCTCGACCGACGGCATCGTCGTCTCGGCGATCAAGCTGGCGGCGGACGGCAGCGGCGACCTCATCGTCCGCATCTTCGAGCAGCGCGGCGCCCGCACCGGCGGCACGCTGCACCTCGACGTCCCCTCCTCATCGCTCGAGGTCTGCGACCTCGTCGAGACCGCCGGGCGCGGCCGCGCCGACGCCGCGCGGCGGACCGACGACCGCACCGTCGCGCTCGACTTGCGCGCGTTCGAGGTCGTCACCCTGCGCATCGCGCTGCACGAACCGGAGCAGTCATGATGATCGACCCCGATACCGACACCTTCGTCGCCGAGGTGATCGCCGCGGCGGATGCCGAGGCCACCGCGCTCCTGCAGGCGTCGACCGACGTGTCGCTCGCCCCGCTCGGACCGCACCGCGAGTCGATGCGACGCGCGAAGCTGCTGGTCGCGGTCTTCCTCGAGCCGGGGTCCGCATTCGCCGGCGACCCGGCGGCGGTCGCCCTCGCCGAGAGGTACGCGGGGCTCCTGCACGACCTGCAGTCGCCGACGGGGCTCTTCCTCGGCGGCGACAACGTCGAGTCGCCGCCCGACACCGGATTCACGATCAACGACGTCGGCGACATCCTCGAGCTCGCGCGCCGCTCGGGCGACGCGCGGCTCGACCGGGTCGCCGAGGTGCTGGGAGGCATCGCCGATCGCGCCGCCCCGGCGCTGCTCGCGGGTGGCGTGCACACGCCGAACCATCGCTGGGAGCTGAGCGCCGCGCTCACCCGGCTGCATCGACACCGCCCCGACCCGCGGCTCGAGGCGCGGGCGCGCGAATGGCTCGCCGAGGGCATCGACATCGACGCCGACGGCCTGTACTCCGAGCGCAGCGCGAACTACGCGGTCTACGTCTCGAACCCCTCGCTCCTGGTCATCGGCGACGTCCTCGGCCTGCCCGAGCTCCACGACGTCGTGGCACGGAACCTCGAGGCGACCCTGGGACTCATCCACCCCGACGGCTCCGTCGAGACCGTGAACTCCCGCAGGCAGGACCAGCGCGAGACCCGGTTCCCCCTCGCGCCGTTCGCCCTGCACTACCGCCGCCTCGCCCTCGAGACGGGGCGGGGTGACTTCGCGTGGGCGGCGCGGGTCGCGGCATCCGCACCCGTCATCGATCCGCAGACGGCCCTCGCCGACATGATCCTGCACCCGGCGCTGCGCGAGCCGCTGCCCGCGGGCACGGCGCCGGCTGACCGGGCGCGACTCGTGTGGCCGGTCTCGGGGCTCGTCGTCGACCGCACGCCCGACCGTTCCCTGGTCGTCTTCGGCGGGTCGGACTACACCGTCGCCCGCCGCATCCGCTCGGGCCTCGCGAGCAACCCGACGTTCCTGCGCCTGTTCGCCGGCGACTCAGTTCTCGACTCGGTCCGGCTCTCGCGGCACTTCTTCGGTCTCGGCCCGTTCCGCGCCGATGAGATGACCGCCGAGGACGACCGCATCGTGCTCGAGGAACGGCTCTCCGCCGCGTACTTCGGGCCGCTGGACACCACGCTCCGCCGCCCGGGCGGCGACTACCGCGTCGTCGACGAAGGTCGCTTCTCGGCTGCGATGTCGTTCGACGAGCGACCGCGCGACGAGGTCCCGCTCCGCACCCGCATCGACGTCGTGCCCGTCGAGGACGGCGTTCAGCTGACGATCGAGACCGAGGGGCCGATCTGTGCGTGGAGCCTCGAGTTCGCCTTCCGCGCGGGCGGCGCGTTCGAGGGTGTCGACGTGCGGGCCGACGGCACGGCCGTGCTCACCGACGGGACCGCGCGGTACGCCGTCGGCGACGACATCCTCGAGATCGGCCCCGGGACGGGCTCGTCCGCACCGGCCGCGTACCTTCCCGGTGAGGACTACGACTACCTGGGCGGCACCGACGCCCTGGGTGGTCCGCGGCTCTACGTGACCGGGACGACACCCGGGCGGGCGACGTTCACCGTCCGTCGCGTGCGCTGACTCAGCGTCGGCGCTCGGGGACCGCCACGACGGCGAGCACCGCGCAGCCGAGCGCGGCGGGCAGCAGGGGCGGCAGCATCCACGTCAGGATGACGACGAGCGCGACCGCCGCGACATAGAACGCGAGCCCGCGCAGGTCGCTGCGGACGGTCGCCGGAACGCTGCGGACGGCCGCTCGCCAGCCGGTCCGCGGATCCCACGCGCCGGCTGCGATCAGCAGCCCGACGGTGAGGACGGCGAGGCCCGTCCATCCGACGGCCTCGATGACGCCGCCCCCGGGCAGGAACCCCGACCGTGCGAGGTCGATGTCGATGGCCAGCACGACGGCGATCACCGCGGCGATGAGCCCGACGACGCTGCCGCCGGCGATCCCGGCACGGACGTCGCGCCAGAACAGACCGAGCCGCGAGTCCTCCGCCGCGATGTAGCGGGCCAGGTGACGGATGCCGGCCGCCAGCGCGATCGGCAGGGTCACGACCAGCGCGCCGACGAGCACGACGAGGAGGCCCACCAGGAGGACCTCGCCGAAGAGCGCGAACTTCGCGGCGGCACCGGGGAAGCGGCCTGGGACACGCTCGTCGAGGACCGGGCCGCTGCCGGAACGGTCGGCGCGCACCGCAGCACGCGCCGCCCGCCGATCCGCTCGCATCGTGGCCATCGTCAGCCCTTGAGGCCCTGCGTCGCGACGCCGTCCACGAGGAAGCGCTGGAACACGAGGAAGAACAGCAGCACCGGCACGAGCGCGAGGAACGAGGCCGTGACCGTCGCGCCGAAGTCGCTCGTCGACGACTGGTCGTTGTAGAGGCGCAGCGCGATCGGGAGAGGGTAGTTCTCCGGGCTCGTCAGGTACAGCAGGGGCCCGAGGAAGTCGTTCCACGACCAGATGAAGGCGAAGATCGCGCACGTGATCAGCGCCGGCTTCACGAGCGGAAGGATGATCGCCCAGAAGATCCGGACGTGTCCGGCGCCGTCGATGCGGGCCGCCTCATCCATGTCGCGCGGCATCTGACGCATGAACTGCACGAGGAGGAAGACGAAGAACGCCTCGGTCGCGAGGAACTTCGGCAGCACGAGCGGCCAGAACGTGTCGACCAGGCCCAGATTGTTGAACAGGATGTACTGCGGGATGATCACGACGTGGAACGGCAGCAGGAGCGTGCCGATCATCGCGGCAAACAGGATGCCGAGTCCCTTGAACTGGATACGGGCGAACGCGTAGGCGGCCAGGGCGCTCGAGAGCACCGTACCGACCACGGCGAGGACCGCGAGGATCAGCGAGTTGCCGAAGAACTGCCACAGCGGGACGCCGGCGATGCCGTCGAAGACCTTCAGATAGTTGTCGAAGGTGGGCTGCTGCGGGATGAGCCCCGGGTTCTGACCGAACTCGGAGTTCGGCTTCAGCGTCGAGATGCCCAGCCACACGAGCGGGTACAGGACGAGGGCGGTCAGCGCGATCAGGACGACCAGCCAGATGACCGTCTGCCAGGTCTTGCGCTTCACGCGGCGACGCGGCGGCGGAGCGGCGATCGTCTGCTGCGCGGCGAAGACCGGGGTGGATGCCGCGCCCGAGGTCGTGGCGACGTTGGAGGTGCTCATCGGTTGTCTCCGGCGTAGTGCACCCAAGAACGTTGAGTGCGGAAGAGGATGAAGGCGATGATCGCGACGACGATCAGCAGGATCCAGGCAATGGCGGCGGCGTAGCCCATCTGGCCGTCCGTGAAGCCCCGCTTGTAAAGGTAGATCGTGACGAAGTTGGTCATGCCGGCGGGGCCGCCGGAGCCGTTCGAGATGATGTAGGCCGAGGCGAACACCTGGAACGCTCCGATGAGGCCGAGCAGCAGGTTGAAGAAGATGACCGGCGAGAGCATCGGCAGGGTGACCGCACGGAATCGGTGCCACGCGCCGGCGCCGTCCATCTCGGCCGCTTCGTAGAGCTCCTTCGGCACCTGCTTGAGCCCGGCGAGGAAGATGACCATCGTCGCGCCGAACTGCCAGATCGACAGGATGATCATGGCGGGCAGGACGAGGCTCGGGTTTCCGATCCAGCCGCCGAGGTCGATGCCGAGGGCCGACAGGGACGAGTCGACGGGACCCTCCGAGCCGAACATCGCGCGCCAGACGATCGCGACCGACACCGAGCCGCCGATGAGCGACGGGGCGTAGAACGCGGAGCGGAAGAAGCCGGCGCCCTTGTCGCGGTAGTTGAGCAGCATCGCGACGAGGAGGGCGGCGATCAGGGTGATCGGCGTCCCGACGAACACGTAGACGAGAGTGATCTGCGCCGACTGGATGAACTGCGGGTCGTTCGTGAACAGGCGGACGTAGTTGTCGAACCCGATCCAGCGCGGCGGCGTGAAGATGTTGTACCGCGTGAACGACAGGTACAGCGAGTACCCCATCGGGATGATCGTCAGCCCGAAGAAGCCGACCAGCCATGGGATGAGGAATCCGTAGCCGGCGAGCGTCTCCTTGCGGGCGCGCGAGCGCTGGGTGGGACGGCTGAGGTTCTCGGGCCGGCGTTTGTTCGCGAGTGCGCGACGCCGCTTCTCGCCGGTGACGATGACTCTCGTCGCGGTGGTGCTCACGGGTGGCTCCTGATGTCGGGGGGACGGTGCGGGGTCCGGATGCCGCGGCATCCGGACCCCGCGATCGGTCACGAGTTGAGGGCGACGTCCATCTCGGTGAAGAACTGCGAGACGGCCTCGTCCACGGTCATGGTCCCGAAGTTCAGTTCGACGCCGAGCTGACGGAACTTCTCCTCGAGGGTGCCATAGCCGACGATCGGAACGGGAGGCGCGTCGCCGAGACGGTCGGCGATGGACTCCTCGTACGCTTTGACCTGCTGGCTCAGCGGGTCGAGGTCGGCGGCCGCCAGAGCGGTCTCCGACGCGGGCAGACCGCGGTTGGTGCCGAAGATCTCGCCGGCCTCAGGCGAGTTGACGAGGAAGTTCACGAGCGTCGCCGCAGCTTCGGGGTGGTCGGTGTTCGCCGCGATCGAGTGCAGCATGGAGGGCTTCAGGTAGAGGTCCTTGGCCCCTTCCTTGGTCACCGGCGGGCCGACGAGGCCCAGCTCGGTGTAGCCCTCGCCGAGGTTGCCGAGGTAGCCGGCACCGAAGTTGTCCCACGTGAGCTCGCTGGCGGTCTTCGCCGTGTCGAAGCCACCGAGCGGTGCGGCTTCTTCAACGGTCTGCTGCGGGATGCCGATGCCGTCGCGGATCGACTGGCCCTCTTCCCAGAACGCCTTCAGACGCGCCTCGTCGAAGCCGGGCTTGCCGTCCTCGGTGAACAGGTTGCCGCCCTCGGCGCGCAGCGCCAGTTCGAAGTTCTGGATGCGGCCGGTGTAGTCGCCGCCGCCCCAGTACTCGCCGCCGCCGGCGTCGGTGATCTCCTTCATCCAGGCGGTGTAGTCATCCCATGACCCGCCGGGGAACTCGTCGACACCGGCCTTCTCGAGCAGGACCGGGTTGGTGAACAGGCCCCAGGCGTTCGTGGAGGTCGCGATGCCGTACGTGGTGTCGTTGACGACACCGATGTCGAGGATGTTCTGCGGGAGCGGGTCGGTCTCGATGATGCCGCCGAGGTACGGGTCGAGGTCGAGGAGGAGCCCGTTCTCGGAGTACTGCCGCAGGTACGAGTAGTCGAACTGCATGACGTCGGGGAGGTTCTTGCCCGCTGCCTCGGTCTGCCGCTTCTCCCAGAACTCGGGGAACGCGAGGAAGCTCGTGCTCACCTTGATGTTGGGGTACTTCTCGTTGAACGCGTCGATCGCCTTGTTGTAGAGATCGGCGCGCACGTCGTTGCCCCAGAACGCGAGGTCGAGCGAGACCTTCTCGTCGGGGTCGTAGGTGCCGGCGGGCTCCGGCGAGCCGGCGCAGCCGGCAAGGGCGATGACTGACCCCGTCGCGAGTGCGACGGCGGCGAGTGCGCGTTTGCTGAACATCTTTGTCCTCTCTCGAACGTCCGTGTTGCGAGTGCTGGTGGACGTCATGGTCCGTGATTGCGACTTCCTTCGGTGCCGTGGATCGATGCCCACAGGAAAGCGCTTGCCCCGAGAGTAGCGCCAATTGAAACGTTTTTCAAGAAGATTGAAACGTTTTTACGGCGCCACCTGTGACCGGTCCCAACCACCCTATGGCCCAAACTCGCATCTCGAGCGGACCGGCCAGGCCGCGAGTCAGCGCACCACGACGAGCTCGTCGCCGCGCACCTCGAGGCGCGCGCGGAGCACGGCGCAGCGCCGCTCATCGGGCACGCCCGTGTGCGTGAAGAAGTAGAACCAGACGCGCTCCCCGTCGCGCACGGGCGCCCCGTGATGGCCGAACCCCGGGCTGGGCACCGTGCCGGCGCCGAGGATGACGGCATCCGCTCCACCCTGCCGCCGCCACGAGATCGCATCGTCCGAGCGGTACACGCCCATGCCGCGCCACTCATCGACGATCATCCACCAGGATCCGCCGAGCTCGAACACCGTCGGACCCTCGTGGGGCCGTCCGCCGATCGCGGTGCCCTCGGATTTCCAGGTGGTCAGGTCGTCCGAGACGGCCACCTTGGTGACCGACTCGGCGGCCTCGTCTTTGCACCAGAGGCGCCAGCGCCCGTCGGGGGTGCGAGCGACACCCGCGTCGATCACGCGGTCGCTGTCGAGAGCGAGCCCGCCGATCCGATGCCACTCGGACAGGTCCGCCGACCGGTACTCCACGATGTGACGCGCGTACCCCGGCCACCGGTCGGGGACCCCGTCGATCTCGGTCAGGTACATCCGCCAGATCTGCCCGTCGAACACGACCTCGGGCGCCCAGTGGGTGCGATCCGTGCGCGCGGGCGGGCCGGCGGCATCCAGCTGCAGCCCGTCGGCGGTCGGCTCGAGCGTCCCCGCGTACGACCAGCGGATGCCGTCGGTCGAGCGGGCGACGCCGATGCGACTCCCGTGCACCCAGGCGACGCCCGGACCCGGTTCGGGATGGGTCGCGCGCCGCTGCGTGTAGAACATCCACCAGTCGCCGGGGCCGGCGATCACGACGAGCGGATCGGTCGCGCCGTCGTAGACGGGATCGCGGTAGACCTCGATCATGCGAGACCCGCCTGCGCGAGATGGAGCTGCGCGTAGCGGCCGCCGCGCTCGAGCAGTTCGTCGTGCGAGCCGCGCTCGACGATCTCGCCGCGCTCGAGGACGACGATGACGTCGGCTTGCCGGACGGTCGAGAGCCGGTGCGCGACGACAAGGGTCGTGCGCCCCGTCATGAGGCGACCGAGGGCATCCTTCACGAGCTCCTCGGACTCGGGGTCGAGGGCGCTGGTCGCCTCATCCAGCAGGAGGATCCTCGGGTCGCGGATGAGAGCGCGGGCGATCGCGAGCCGCTGCCGCTGGCCGCCCGACAGGCGCGCGCCGCGTTCGCCGACCACGGTGTCCCACCCCTGCGGCTGGTCCTGCACGAACCCCCACGCGTTCGCATCGCGCAGGGCCCGCTCAATCCGAGCGTCGTCGACGTCGCCGAGACCGTAGGCGATGTTCTCGCGGATGGTCCCCTCGAAGAGGACGGACTCCTGCGGAACGACCGACACGAATCGGCGGACGGTGCGCAGGTCGAGGTCCTGCATGTCGTCGCCGTCGAGGAGGATGCGCCCTCCCGTCGGACGGAGGAACCCGAGGATGAGGTTGAGCATCGTGGACTTGCCCGACCCCGACGACCCGACGAAGGCGACGGTCGCGCCGGCGGGGACGTGCAGGTCGATGGCATGCAGCGCATCCTCGGCGGCGCCGGCGTACCGGTGGGACGCGCGATGGAGGGTCAGGTCGCCCGTGACGGCGTCGACGGTGCGCTTGCCGGCGTTCTGCTCGAGGTCGGGGTCCTGCAGCACCTCGGCGATGGAGCGCACCGACTCGAGTCCGCGCGCTCCGACCGGGATGAGCATGAGCAGCTGCGTCAACCCTTGCGTGAGCAGCGTGAAGTACGTCGACAGCAGCACCACCTCACCGGGGGTGATGGGCAGGATGCCGGTGAGCGAGAAGGTCGCGGCGAGGACGAGGCATCCCACCCCGAGCAGCTGCATCGCGACCCACGACACGGACGCGACGTGGCCGTTGAGCATGTCGAGGTGCAGCCCGGCGCGTCGGACGCCGTCGGCCCCGGTCGCGACCCGGGTCACGGCGGTCTGCTCGAGGCCGTGCGCCCGGGTGACGGGGATCAGGGACGCCATCTCGCCGACGCGGGCCGAGAGCGTCTCGACCTCGCGGCGGAAGTGCGCGTTGCGATCGTGCGAACGTCGCCGCATGCCGTAGCGGATGCCGATCGCGATCGGGACGGCGAGCGCGTAGACCGGCAGGAACGCGGGGACGGCGATCGCGGTCATCGTGATGGCGCCGATCATGACCATCGTCGCGGACAGGAGCGGGTGCGTGACCTGCTGCAGCATCAGCTCGACGTTCTCGACGTCGCGGACGACCTTGGTCTGCACGATCGACGAGCTGATGCGCGTGTGGTAGCCGATCGACAGGCTCTGCAGCCGCTCGGCGAGGGCGTTGCGCAGGTCAGCGCCGGTGTCGCGGACGACCGTCATGAAGCTGCGCGTGTAGAGGATGTGGTTCGGGTAGTTCTGCAGCAGGAGGACGGCGGCCAGCACGAACCACCACATGACCTGCGACACGTCGCCGCGGCCGGCGACGACGTCGATGACCGCGGCCGTGACGACCGGCAGGAACCAGAGCGGGATCTCCTTCGCCGCGAACGCAAGGACGGCGACGGTCATCCGTCCCGGCCGCCGGGCGAGCAGACGCAGCACCGACCGCGCGGGGCGGTCGCCGTCGATGAGACCTTCCAGATGGGAAAGCGTTTTCCGCGTCATGGTCCCATCGTAGGCGCGACCGATGCCGGGCCGGAAGCCCCTGCGACCGGTCCACGCGCGTTCCGGGGACGCGGGATGCCGCCGAGCCCCGGCATCCGCGACACGTCGGGTCCCCGCAAGCCCAGCCGGGGCGCCCGAACCCGCGGGTCTATCGTGGAACCGCCCGCCTTCCCTCGACACCGGGACCCGATGACCACGCCAGCACCCGAGCACGAGCAACGCCCCGTGCATCTCGCGGGGCGGTCGATCCTGCTCGTGCTCGCCGGCGGGACGGCGGGAACGGCAGCCCGCGAAGCGCTCTCGCTCGCGATCCCGGCGATGGGCGGCATCCCGGTGGCGATCTTCGCCATCAACATCGTCGGCGCCCTCTTCCTCGGTGCGCTGCTCGAGGGCCTCTCCCGCCGAGGACCCGACGTCGGCCGGCGCCGGTCGTTGCGGTTGCTGCTCGGCACCGGCTTCGCGGGCGGATTCACAACGTACAGCGCCCTCGCCGTCGACACCGGGCTGCTGTTGACGGACGGCCACGCTGCGGCCGGCATCGGATACGCGCTCACCACCGTCGCGGTCGGGGCGCTGGCGACGGTGGCGGGCATCGCCCTCGCTGCCGCACGCCGCCGGAAGCAGGCTGCCCGATGACGCCCCTTCTCTTCGTGGCGCTCTCGCTCGCGGGGGGCGTGGGTGCGGCGCTCCGCCTCATCGTCGACGGTGCCATCAAAGCGCGTGTGAGGGGCGCGTTCCCGCTCGGCACGCTCCTCATCAACGTGTCGGGCTCGTTCATCCTGGGGTTCGTCACGCAGCTCGCCACCGGCGGCAGCCTCGACGACGCGTGGCGACTCGTGATCGGCACGGGCCTGTGCGGCGGGTTCACGACGTTCAGCACCGCGAGCTTCGAGACGGTCCGGCTCGTGCAGCAGCGTCGGTACGCTCTGGCATCGGTGAACGCCGTCGGGATGCTGGTGGCCGCCGTCGCGGCAGGACTTCTCGGCATCGTGCTCGGGCGCATGATCAGCGGATGACGACAAGAGGATGCCGCATGGGAAAGCGCTTGCTGGCATACTCGAAGGAGCCGACGAAGGAGTCCCCGTGACCGTTCCCCGACGAACCCGCATCGTCCTCGCCGGAGCCCAGGGCTTCGGAACCGTCCACCTCGAGAACCTGCGCCGCCTCGGCGATCGGGTCGAGCTCGTGGCTGTCGCCGATCCCACCCCCGTGCCGCCCGAGAACCTGCCGGCGGGCACGCAGGCGTTCGCCTCACTCGCCGATGCGCTCGACGCCGTCGACGACATCCACGTCGTCATCGTCGCGACGCCGCTGCACACCCACGCCGCCCTCGCCGGCCTCGTCGTCTCGCGCGGCATCGACCTCTACCTCGAGAAGCCGCCCGTGCTGTCGTCCGCCGACTTCACCGTGCTGGCGGATGCCGCCGCGGCCTCGGGCGCGCGCGTCCAGGTAGGGTTCCAGAGCCTCGGATCGCTCGCCATCCCCGCCCTCATCGCCGACGAGTTCGGGCTCGGACCTATCCAGGCGATCGGCGCCGTCGGCCTGTGGTGCCGCGACCGGGCGTACTGGTCGCGCAGCCGCTGGGCCGGGCACCGTGTGCTCGACGGGTTCCCCGTCCTCGACGGCGTCGTCGCGAACCCGCTCGCCCACGCGACCGCGACCGCCCTCGCCGTCGCCCAGTCGACCGCCGCCACGGACGTGACGCAGATCACCGCCGACCTCTACCGCGCCAACGCCATCGAGGGGGACGACACCAGCGTCATCCGCCTGTCGACCGGGCGCGGCATCCGCGTGACCTCCGCGCTGACCCTCTGCGCCGTGCAGGACGAGGACCCGTACGTCCTCATCCGCGGCACGCGCGGATCGGCCACCTTCTTCTACACGGAGGACGTCGTCGAGACCGACGGCCGCCGCGTCGAGTTCGGCCGCGTCGACCTGGTCGAGAACCTGCTCGACCACCGCGACCACGGCACGCCGATGCTCGCTCCGCTGCACGAGACGGGAGCCTTCGTCCGTGTGATGGATGCCGTCGCCGACACCGAGCCGGTCGCGATCGACGCCGCGTTCGTGACGTGGAACGAGGAGGGCCGCTCGCCGCGCGTCGTCATCACGGGCGTGCAGGACGCCGTGGAGCGCGCGGTCGACGCCGAGGCGACCTTCGCGGAGCTGCACCTGCCGTGGGCCGCGAAGACCGAGGCCGCCGTCCTGGCCGACCTCGCCGCACCGGGCGAGCCGCAGCATCCGATCGCCGTCCTCGTCGACGGCGCCGATGTGACCCGATCGTCGAGCCCGCGTCCCTACCTCCACCCGGTGAGCACGCCGGGCGGCGTCGTCGTGTCGGACACGCACCCCGCCGACCACGACTGGCACCTCGGCATCAGCGTCTCGCTGCAAGACGTCTCGGGAGTCAACTTCTGGGGCGGCCGCACCTACACCCCCGGACGCGACTACGTCTGGCGCGACGACCACGGACGCATCGTCGCGACGCGCGTCGAGGGGGCGGCATCCGCTCTCGAAGCCGAGTTCGCGTGGATCGGCCGCGATGGCGCGCAGATGCTCACCGAGCAGCGTCGGATGACGGTCGCCGAGGCCGGGCCCGGCGCGGCCACCATCGATCTGACATTCTCGCTCGCCACGCGCGCCGGCACACTGCACCTCGGCGGCCCGGGCAGCAACGGTCGAGTCGGCGGCGGCTACGGCGGACTCGCGTGGCGACTGCCCGCGGCGACCGACGTCGACGTGCGGACCGCCTCGGCGCGGGGCGAGGATGCGGTGCACGGCACCGTCGCCCCCTGGCTCGCGTGGTCGGCGGAGTTCCCGACCGGCACGGCGACCGTCGCGATGGCGCCGCTCGACGAGGACTCGGCGGCCGACCCCTGGTTCGTCCGGGTCGCGGGCTACCCGGGCATCGGCGCCGCCCTCGCCTGGGACCGTGCCGTGGAGCTGGCCCCCGGCATCCCCGTCACCCGCTCCTACCGCCTGCTCGTCGCCGACGGTCGCCTGTCGGATGCCGAGGTCGTCGCCGCCCTCCGCCTCGGCTGACGCTCCCCCACGCACGACGAAGGCGGCGACCTCCAGGGGTCGCCGCCTTCGCGTGGGGGCTTACTTGATGCCGGTGGTGGCGATGCCTCGGATGAGGAAGCGCTGACCGAACAGGAAGGCCAGGAACACCGGCACGAGGGACACGACCGACATCGCGAACATCCCGCCGAAGTTCGACGCTCCCTGCGCCGACATGAACTGCCGGAGCGCGAGCGGCACCGTGAAAAGGTCGGGGTTGTTCAGGTAGATGAGGGCTCCGAAGAAGTCGTTCCACACCCAGACGAAGGTGAAGATCGCCGTCGTCGCGAGGGCCGGCGTCATCATCGGCAGCAGGATCTGCAGGAAGATGCGCGCGTGTCCGGCGCCGTCGATCCGGGCGGCCTCGTCGAGGTCGCGAGGGATGCCGCGGATGAACTGCACCATCAGGAAGATGAAGAACGCGTCGGTCGCGAGCGCCTTCGGCAGGATGAGCGGCCAGAACGTGTTCACCATGCCGAGCTGGCTGAACATGATGTACTGCGGCACGATCACGATGTGCACGGGGAGCATGATCGTCACGAGCATGATCGCGAACATCGTGCGCTTGAAGTGGAAGTTCAGACGAGCGAACGCGTACGCCGCCATGGAGCACGAGATCAGGTTGCCGACGATGGAGCCGGCGACCACGACGATCGAGTTCCACAGGTACGTGCCGAACGAGGGCGAGAGGGCGTTCCATCCCTCGGTGTAGTTCGACACCTCGAACGACAGCGGCCAGAGGCCCGGCAGGCGGAAGATCTCGTCGTTGGGTCGCAGCGAGCTGACGACCATCCACAGGAGCGGATAGAGCATCAGCGCGGACGTCGCGATGAGGAAGACGTGACGGGCGACGACGCTCACCTTCGAGCGTCCGCCGAGACCCGCGCTCTGCCGCCGTCGGATGCGCTGACGCTCCTGGGCGAAGCGACGGTCGCGGGTCGTGATCAGTTCAGTCGTCATAGAACACCCACAGCTTGGAGAGAGCGAAGTTCACGGCAGTGAAGCCCGCGATGATGGCGACCAGCAGCCAGGCCATGGCCGAGGCGTAGCCCATGTCGAACGCCGTGAACCCCTTCTGGTAGAGGTACAGCGTGTAGAAGAGGGTCGAGTCCGACGGTCCGCCGGATCCACCCGAGATGATGAAGGCCTGCGTGAAGGCCTGGAACGCGCCGATCATCGACAGCACGAGGTTGAAGAAGACGATCGGGCTCAGCAGCGGCAGCGTGATCGAGAAGAACTGGCGCGCGGGGCCGGCCCCGTCGACGGATGCGGCTTCGTAGTACATGACCGGGATCTGCCGGAGGCCCGCGAGGAAGATGACCATCGGGGCGCCGAAGCCCCACACACTCAGCAGGATGATGGTCGACAGCGCGGTGTCGGGGTTCGAGATCCAGCCCGGGCCCTCGATGCCGAAGACGGCGAGGAACTGGTTCACGATGCCGTCGACGCCGAAGATCTGCTTCCACAGGATCGCGACGGCGACCGAGGAGCCGAGCAGCGACGGCAGGTAGAACATCGACCGGTAGAACGCGAGTCCGCGCAGTCCCTTGTCGAGCAGCAGGGCGACGCCGAGGGCAGCGGCCATGGCGAGCGGGACGCCGACGAGCACGTAGACGAAGGTCACACCGAGGGATGCCCCGAGTCGAGGATCCTGCGACATGCGCACGTAGTTGTCGAACCCGATCCACTCGGGGGCGTTGAACAGGTCGTACTTCGTGAACGACAGGTACAGCGACGCCATGATGGGCAGCACCGTGACGAGGATCAGCCCGAGGAGCCACGGGGCCAGGAAGACCAGGGCGGCCTTCGTGTCCTTGGGGCGCTCGCGCGCGCCTCGTTTGCCGCGCGGGCGGCGTATCTGGGACAGCTCGCTGATCGCGCTCATCCGGGTCCTCCTCGACACTTTCGACGGTCTTCTGCGACCGCCGACGACACGCTCAGAAAGCGCTTTCTGTGACGATACACTATCGAGCGGAGCGCACAAGCGGTCCCCGAAGACGAGGAGCCGCCATGGCCGATTCAGCCCGTGTCGACGAGCAGATGCCGGACCTCGGCCCGATCGCCGGGTACCCCGACTGGCCGGCCTTCCTGGAACGCGAGCAGGTGCCGACGAGCGGATCCGGGACGCGCCGCATCCTCGCCTCGATCCTCGGCGTCCGCCGCGCCGTCGCCGGCGACGTCCGCGTCGAGCGCGAGTGGCGGTCAGGCGGCGTGCACGGCCGCGAGCTCTCCTGGCAGCTGCCATACGGCCCCCGCACCCGCGCCTGGGTGCTGCGTCCCGACGACGATCGTCGCGGCCTTCCCGGACTGCTCGGCCTGCACTGCCACGGTGGCGTCCGTTCGGTCGGCGCGGAGCAGCTGCTCGAAACGGACCAGGCGCCCCACCCGTCGGCATCCCGTCTGCGCGAGAACGTCTACGGCGGGCTCGCTCCCGCGAACGACCTGGCGCGCGACGGCTTCGTCGTCCTCGCCCACGACACGTTCTCGTGGGGCAGCAGGGCGTTCGACCTCTCGCACCCGACACCCCGTCTCGCGGGACTGATTGCAGGTCGCGAGGCGCTCTGGCGCGAGGAGGGCGTGACCCCGACCGAGGCCGAGCGGTTCGATGCCGTCGCGTCGTTGCACGAGGATTCCCTCGCGAAGGCCGCGGGCATGCTCGGCACGTCGCTCGCGGGTGCCGTGATGACCGAGGACGTCGCCGCCCTCGACGTGCTCGCCGGTCTCGACGAGGTGGATGCCGAGAGGCTCGGCACGTTCGGGCTGTCGGGCGGCGGCGGGCGCGCCGTGTTGCTGCGCGCCCTCGACGACCGGGTGCGGGCGACCGTCGTGACGTGCATGATGGCGACCTTCGCTTCGCTCGTCCCGCGCGAGATCGACACGCACTCGTGGCTGCTGCACAGCCCCGGCATCCGGGCGGCGGGAGACCTCCCCGAGATCGCGGCATCCGCGTCTCCGCGCGAACTCCTCGTGCAGTACGGGGCGCAGGATCCGCTGTTCCCGATCGAGGGGATGCGCGACGCGGACCGAGCCCTGGCGGGGACGCCGGGCTACCGCGGGACGTTCTTCGACGACGGTCACGTCTCGAGTCCCGCGATGCAGGACGAGGCACGCGCATTCTTCGCCGCGACACTGACGGCGTGACCCAAGCGAGACACACCGATCGTTGACAACATCGCGACCCCGGCGCTACCGTCCGTCAGTAAGCGTTTTCTCACAGCTGAGAAAACGTTTGATCCGCGAAGGAGCGGCATGACCCCGATCACCTCCGGCCCGACCCGACACGAACGTACGGCCGCCGGTGGATCGGTCCTCCGCTCCGCTCGGATCACCCCTGTCCTGCTGCGCGCCCTCCGCCGCCGCACCGTCTGAGAGGAACCCCATGAAGAACCGACGCCTCCTCGCCTTCGCCGCTGCCGGCGTGGCGCTGGCCGTCACGCTGACCGGTTGCGGCGGTGGATCCGGAGCCGGAAACGGCGACGAGCAGATCACCCTCCGCTTCGCCTGGTGGGGCAGCGATGAGCTGAACGCCATCAAGGCCGAGCAGATCAAGCTGTTCGAGAAGGCGAACCCGAACATCAAGGTCGAGGGTGAGCCGAGCGAGTACAACGGGTACTACGACAAGCTCGCGACCCAGGTCGCCGGCGGCGGCGCACCCGACGCGCTGCAGATCACGTACGACGCGCTGCCGCTGTACAAGAGCAAGAACGCGATCGCCGACATCACGGGTGACATCGACCAGTCGAAGTTCCAGGCGGGCTCGCTCGACGCCGGGATCATCGACGGCAAGCTCTACGCCCTGCCGACGGGTGTCGGCTCGCGCGGCATCATCGTCAACCCGGCCGTCTTCGAGAAGGCGGGCGTCGCGATCCCCGACGACACGACCTGGACGTGGGACGACTACATCTCGATCGCCAAGGAGATCTCCGACAAGGCCGGCAAGGGCACGTACGGCTCGTCGGCCATCTCGAACGACCAGTCGCTCATGGCGTTCGCCCGCCAGAACGGCGAGGACCTCTACACCGCGGACGGCACGTTCGGCGTCAGCGAAGCCACAGCCGAGAAGTTCTTCGAGTTCTCGAAGGACCTGCAGGACTCCGGCGGGTCGCCGGATGCCTCGACGGCGGCCGAGGACGCGTCGGCCTCCCTCGAGCAGAGCCTCATGGGTCAGGGCAAGGTCGGCATGACGTTCGCGCCGCTGAACTTCATCAGCATCTACGCGGGCGCAGCCGGTCAGGAGCTGAAGATCCTCAATGTCCCCGGTGACAGCGCCGGCAAGGTGGGTCTCGTCATCCAGCCGACCGTGCAGTACGCGGTCTACTCGAAGTCGAAGCACCCGAAGGAGGCTGCGAAGCTGATCGACTTCCTGCTGAACAGCGAGCAGGCCGGTCCGCTCAACAAGCTGACCCTCGGCATCCCCGCCGACCCGACCGTGCTCGAGGCCATCACGCCCGATCTGACCGACTCCGAGAAGGAGCAGGTGGCCTTCATCGACCGCCTGTCGAAGGCCGGTGGCACGCCGCAGAACCCGATCGCGCTGCCGACCTCGCAGCTCGGGCCGATCATCACGAAGCTGCTCGACGACGTCACCTTCGACAAGACGACTCCCGCGGATGCCGCGAAGGAGCTCATCTCGCAGGTGGAGACGGCACTCGCCGCGAGCTGACAGACGGATGCGGCGGTCGGGATCACCCGGCCGCCGCATCGCCATGTCCCGGACCTTCGGAGGATGCGGATGACCTATCACCTGGCAGGAGACTCGACCGTCGCACCTATGAGGGCGGGTGAGGAACCGATGGCGGGCTGGGGTGAATGCCTCTCGGAGTTCACCGAGGCAACGGTGCGCAACCATGCGTTCGGTGGCGCGACGACCGAATCGTTCCTCGAGGCCGGCGCGTGGGACGAGCTGCTGGCGGGGGTGGCCGACGGTGACACGGTGGTGATCCAGTTCGGGCACAACGACCAGAAGCAGCCCGAGCTGCTCGCCTCGCGCGGCGGGTACACCGATCGGCTGCGGCGGATGGTGGCGGACGTGCGCGACAGGGGTGCCCGCCCGGTGCTGTGCACCTCGTGCGAGCGCCGCTGGTTCGACGGCGATCGTGTCACGCCCACGCACGGCGACTACCCCAATGCCGTCCGCGACCTCGCCGCGGGCGAAGGCGTCGACCTCATCGACCTCACGGCGTTCACGACCTGGCTCTACGAGGACCTGGGGGACGAGGCATCCGCTCGTCTGCTGTCGCACTACGCGCCGGGCGAGACCGCCGCGTGGCCGGACGGCCTCGTCGACGACACGCACTTCCGCGTGGAGGGCGCGCGTCGCATCGCGCGGTTCGTGGCGAAGAGCCTGCGGGCGATCGAGCGGCGCGACGGCGATCAGCCGGCGAAGGGGTCGACCTTCACGGCGTGACCGAGATGGTCGTACGGCGAGGAGCATCAGCCACGTTCCGGAGGAGATCCTGATGCGTCTCACCGTCGGCACTGCCCTCATCCTGGGCGGCCTCGCGATCGTCGTGCTCGCGCAGGTGAACCTCTACGCGCAAATGGACCGCGTCGACCGGGAGGGCACCGCGGGCAACCTCTTCGCCCCGGACGTCTTCTGGCTCGGGCTCGCCGGCGTCGTCGCGATCGCGGTCGGTGTCGGAGCCCTCATGGCGCGCCGGCGCGCAGCCGCGTGACGGGGCGGAGCTGAAGCACTGACGCGCGGGCGCGGAGCTGACGCGCCGACCTGACCGCCGGAGGCCCGGATCAGAAGGGCGCCGGGTCTCCGGGGTTTGCGGTGGCAGAGGTGAAGGCGACGGCCGGAGTGGGTGCGTCTTCTCTGTAGGTCCTGCCGAGGGGTGAGGTCCATTCGAGGACACCACCCTGGAGTTGTCGGACTTTCCAGGCCGTGAACTGCTTCATCGAATGGTGTCTCTGGCACAAGTGGGCCAGGTTCGAGAGTTCTGTCTTGCCGCCGAGCGCGTGATCATGCGTGTGGTCTACTTCGCAGCGGATGGCGGCGACCCGGCATCCGGGGAACCGGCAGTGCTGATCCCGAGCTTGCAGGAACCTGCGCATCCCCGACGGGACACGGTACGAGTCCGTCGCGACGGTGACCCCGGTGACGGGGTCGTGCAGCAGACGCTCCCAGACTCCGGTTTCACCGGCGAGCGTGCGAGCGGTGACCGGGTCGATCGGTGAGCGCCCCGAGAGATCGCATGGCCCGTCATCTGCACCGGTGAGTGTCGCGGCGGGGATCAGCACTTGCACGCGTGCGCGGATCGCGCCCAGCGGCCCAGCCGCGGTGTCCCGGGTGTCGTCCAACGCCGGGATGCCCGCGAGGAGCAGGTCTGAGAACACGTCAGCCCGGACCTGGTCCGTCGAGCGGCCATCGGTCGCGATCACATCGGAGGTCGCCGCACGCTCGCCTCGCGTGTCGATGATCGCGCGCGCCTGTTGGGTGAGTCGATCGTGGATCCCCTCGGCGATCACGGTGGGGAGGGTCGCGATCAGGTCGCTCATCCCATCCCGGCCGGCGACCAACCGGACGCAACGTCCCGCGGCCGCCTCTTCGTGCCTCTCCGCGAAGGATCGCGGGTGCATCCGGTGCGCGAGGATCTCCAACTCACCCCGCACCCGGTTCGGGATGTCTCGTTCGCACCGTTCGATCGCGACCTTCTCGAACTCCGCCCACAACTCGGCGGGCAGGTTCACCCCGGCATCCACGATCGCCGAGACGTGTCCGCGGACGATCCGCCCCGCTTCCCACGCGGCGACCGCGGCCGGGAATCCCTCGATGGTCACCCGTGCTTCACCGATCCGGCGTTGCACCGTCCGGTCGGTCATCCGCATTGCCCCGGCGACTTCTGCAGCGATCGACCTCAGTGCCATGTCGTGCAGGAGGACGTTCGCGTCCGCGTGAGCGCTCTGCGCCTCCGCCAACCGTCCCGCCGCGGCGAGCACGCGAAGCTCCGCGATCTGCCCCGCAGCGATCTGCCGACCCACCGTCTCGACGTCCTCGACGATCCCCGCGATGGCAGCGATATATGCCTCGCCACCGGGGGTTTCCATCGCTTCCGTCATACCTGCACTCTGCCACCGACCTCCGACATCGTCCCCGGCAGAATCAGCCGAAAACGACCCCTATCCACATCCCGAGAATGAGAGTTCATTCATCTCGAGCGGGCCCTCACGTCAGCGCGTGGCGCGGGGCTTCTTGATCGGGACCGCGATGCGATGGACCCGCTCCGCTCCGTCGGGTGCGTCATGGAAATCACGAGCGACATGCACGGTCGCGTGGGGTGCGCCCGCCAGCACGGCCGGGACGCCTCGCAGCGGCAGGTTCTCCGCCACGTGCAGCTCGCGCAGCGCAGCCGAGCCGCCGAAGGCGGAGATATCGATGGACCCCTGCGCCGTGTCGAGGGTGGAGACCCGTCCACGATGCGGGCGCCCGTGCGGGAATGCAGGATCAACGCCATAGACGTCTCCGAATCCGAGCGCGCCGCGTCAGCCGAACGCGCGCGCCACGGGGCGCTGCACTCCGGCGAACTCCACGGTCGGCCACGCCGGGTCGACCGTCAGCACCTCGATACCCGACTCGGTCACGAGCACGGTGTCCTCGACCTTCGCGCCCGGGGCGCTCGGGTTCCACGCGAACGCGTGCGACGAGACCACGGCATCCGTCGTCAGCGTGGTCGCGCGGGGGTCGCGCCCGGCGTACCCGGTCGGTCCGCCTTGGTGGTGCTTCGTCCACTCGTCCGCGTCGAACCCGGATGCCGCGTACCCGGCGGTCCCAGCGGCGAAGACGTCGTTCAACCGGGCGCCCGGACGGGTGGCGGCGAAGAACGCCGCCTCGACCTCGAGGATGCGGTCATCGTCGACCCCTGCCTCGCCGACCCACCGGGTCGCGTTGGCGATCAGGCCGTGCCGCCGCCCGCAGACGACGAGCATCGCCCGACGCCCGAGCGCCCCGTCGGTGGGGAGCGGATGCCGGTGCGGCAGCCGCTCCTCCCCCGCGACCAGGATCACGAGCGGATCGATGCCCCGCGCCACGAGCCCCTCGGCGAGCGCAGCCGCGGCCGAGCGCTCGGTCGAAGACGCACTCAGTCCGCGGGCGACCGCCGTCAGCACCTCCGCCGTCTCGCGCCCGAGCGCGCGGTACCGATCGGCCTCGGCGGGAAGCAGCGATGCGCGCGCGGCGCGCAGCGCGGCTGTGACATCGACCTCGGCGAGACCGGCACCTGCGGCCTCGAGCACGGGCTGGTGCCACGGCACACGGACGACGCGGTCGGCATCCTCGGGCAGCAGCTCCTCGGCGATCAGCCTCTCGGCTTCGTTCGCACTGACGAACAGGGTGTCGCCGTCATCGTCGACGCGAACCGCCAACACCGGCGGGCCGGCGAGGGAGACATGCGTGCGGGCGCCCTCGAGGTACCAGGCGAGCGCTTCGTGCGACGAGAGCACGAGTGGGCGACCCTCGGCATCCCGCCGCACACCAGCCATCCGCTCACGTTTCGCGGCTCGGTCAGCAGCAGATCCGGACATCGTCGTCTCCCGTCATAAAACGTTTCCTCGCATAGTATGGCCAGACTGGCGCACGCACGGCGCACGCCGGAAGGCGCGAGGGGGAGCCGATGGCAGGGCAGAAGCAGACCACGATCACCGACGTGGCCAAGCACGCCGGCGTCTCGCTGGCCACCGTCTCCCGCGTGATGAACGGCAACGCGACCGTCGATCCGGCCCTCGCCGAACGGGTCCGCACGTCGGCCGCCGAACTCGGCTACTCCGCCAACCCGCTCGCCCGCAGCCTCGTCCTCGGCAAGACCCAGACGATCTCGGTCGTCGTGCCCGACCTCTCGAACCCGACGTTCCAGGGCATGCTCCGCGGCCTCAGTCGCGCCGCCGTCGCAGACGGCTACCACGTGCTCGTCGCCGACTCCGATGAGCACGAAGACCAGGAGCGCCTGCTCGCCCTCGAGTCCCGCCGCCGTTCCGACGGTCTCGTGCTCTGCGCTCCCCGCATGTCGGATGCCGCCCTCGCCGAGGTCCTCGCCGAGGTGGCGCCCGTCGTGCTCGTGAACCGCGCCGGCGACGCCCCCAGCGTCGCGGCCGACTACCGCACCCCGCTCCGCGAGGTCATCGATCACCTCTACGGTCTCGGGCACCGCCGCATCGCCTACCTCGCCGGCGCCAAGCGAAGCGCCTCGAACGCGCAGCGACTCGCCGCACTCGATGACGCCCGCGCGACCCTCGACGGGTGCGAGATCTTCGAGATCCCGGCGGGTGTCGACTTCGCGGCCGGAGCCGACTCGCTCGACGCCGTCCTCGACTCGGGCGCGACCGCCGTCCTCGCCTTCAACGACCTGTCCGCCATGGGCCTCCTCAGCGCCGCCACCGAGCGCGGTCTGACCGTGCCTGGAGATCTGTCGATCGCGGGCTTCGACGACATCCCCTTCGCGCGCTACACCTCCCCCGGGCTGACGACCGCCGCCGTCCCGACGGCGGAGCTCGGCGCCCTCGCCTGGCGAGCACTCCGCGCCCTGCTGCAGGGCGAGACGCCCGACGCCACGCACACCGTCGTCCCCGAGGTCATCCTCCGCGGAACGACTGCCGCGCCCACGCGCTGAATCGCGCGACTGAAACGATCCACTTCCGCTCGAGAACATTCCTCGCGGAGCCGGTGGCATCCGTGCTACCGTCTGAGAAAACGTTTCCTGAGCTTGTTTCCCGGCTCGGAGGAGTCCGGCACGAAGGAGAGCCATGACCACCCGGTACGCCCTCGTCGGCGCAGGCCACCGCGCACAGATGTACGTGGACGCCATCGCCGACGACTACCGCGACCGCGCCGACCTCGTCGCGATCTGCGAGCCGAACCCGACCCGCGCACAGTTCTACGTCGACCGCCTCGTCGACCACGGCCTCGCCGCTCCGAGCACCTGGCAGCCCGACCAGCTCGAGGAGATGATCCGCGCCGAGCGCATCGAGCGGGTCATCGTGACCGCGCGGGACGACCTGCACGCCGAGCTGATCGTCCGATCGATGGATGCCGGGGCCGACGTCGTCGTCGAGAAGCCCCTCACCATCGACGCGGCCAGCGCCGCCGCGATCGAGGCGGCCGCCGAGCGCACGGGGCGATCGGTCGTCCTGACCTTCAACTACCGGTACGCGCCGCGCAACACCGCCCTCCGCCAGGTCATCGCCGAGGGCCGGATCGGTCGCGTCACCTCCATCGACTTCGCCTGGATGCTCGACACCCAGCACGGCGCGGACTACTTCCGCCGCTGGCACCGCGAGAAGGAGCACTCCGGCGGCCTCCTCGTCCACAAGTCGAGCCACCACTTCGACCTCGTCAACTGGTGGATCGGGCAGCGTCCCCGCCGCGTCTTCGCCTCGGGCGCCCTCCGCTTCTACGGCGCCGAGAACGCCGCCGCCCGCGGCCTCGGCGACCGCCCCGACCGCGGCACTCACGACGGGGACCGCGACCCGTTCGAGCTCGACCTCCGCGGCGACGAGCGCCTGCGCGCGCTGTATCTCGACGCCGAGCAGCACGACGGCTACGTCCGCGACCGCGACGTGTTCGGTCCCGGCATCACGATCGAGGACAACCTCGCCCTCGTCGTCGACTACTCGGACGGCGCGACCCTGTCGTACTCCCTGAACGCGCATGCCCCCTGGGAGGGCTACCGCGTCGCGATCAACGGCACCGAGGGCCGCGCCGAGCTCGAAGTGGTCGAGCGGGGCGCCGTCCTCGTCGGCGACGGCCTGCACCCGGTGGTCGACCCGAGCGCCGTGCAGGATGCCGCCCACTCGAGCCTCCGCCCCATGGGCGAGCGTCTGCTGGTGCAGCGCCACTGGGAGGAAGCCATCGAGGTTCCGATCGTCTCGGGCGAGTCCGCTCACGGCGGCGGCGACGCGCTCCTGCTGGCCGACGTCTTCGCGGGGCCGGTGAACGACCCTCTGGGCCGCCCGGCCGACTGGACCGACGGCGTCCGATCGATCGCCGTCGGCATCGCCGGCAACCGCTCGCTCGAAACGGGCATGCCCGTGCAGGTCGCCGACCTCGGCGTCGCGATCCTCCGCGATCAGACCGCAGGCGTTCAGACACCCAGGGCCACCCGATGAGTCGCGTCGTCGTCACCGGCGGCTCCGGCAGGCTCGGCCGCAACCTCGTCGCGGGGCTCGCCGAATTCGGTCACGAGGTCGTCTCGCTCGATCGCGCACCGGCCGACGACCTCCGCATCGACGGCGTCGAGCAGATCTCGATCGACCTCCTCGACGCGGCCTCGACCGCCGAAACGCTCGTGCGGGCGAGGGCCGACTCCCTCGTGCACCTCGCCGCAATCGCCGTGCCCTTCAGCGCCCCCGAAGACGTGATCATGAGGACGAACACCGGCCTCGCGGTCTCCGTCCTCGGCGGAGCGGTGGATGCCGGCATCGGACGCATCGTGGCGGCATCCAGCCCCACTGTCCTCGGCTACGGCAATCCGTCGGGCTGGCTGCCCGACTCGCTGCCCCTCGACGAAGAGTCGACGCCGCGGCCGTGGAACGCGTACGCGCTGTCGAAGCTCATGATCGAGCAGACCGTGTCGATGCTGCACCGGCGCACGGGCGACGACGTCCGCTACGCGACGTTCCGCCCCTGCTACGTCATCGCGCCCGAGGAGTGGCTCGGTGCCCCGACCCAGCAGGGTCACACGGTCGCCGAGCGGATCGCCGATCCCGCGCTGTCGGCACCCGCCCTCTTCAACTACGTCGACGCCCGCGACGTCGCGTCGTTCACCGACCTGCTGCTCGGCGCGCTCCCCGACATCCCGAACGCCGAGGTGTTCTTCGTCGGCGCCGACGATGCACTGGCCGACGCCCCGCTCGCCGACCTCCTGCCGCGCTTCGTGCCCGGCACGGACGACCTCGCGAGCGGCCTCACCGGCACCACCCCCGCCTTCTCGAACGCGAAGGCGGCGCGCGTGCTCGGCTGGCACCCGCAGCACTCCTGGCGCACCGAACTCACCGCACCGTCGCCCACCCTCGACCGAAAGGACGTGCCGGTATGAACTTCGACGGCATCCTCTTCTTCCCCGTCACGCCCTTCGACTCAGCCGACCGCGTCGACACCGACCTCCTGACGCAGCACGTCTCGAAAGGTGTGGATGCCGGTGCCGGCGGCGTCTTCCCCGCGTGTGGCACGGGCGAGTTCCACGCCCTGTCCGCCGCCGAATCGGCGCTCGTGGTCCGGACGGCGGTCGACGCGGTCGCCGGTCGCGTCCCCGTCATCGCCGGAGCCGGCGGCCCGCTCGGCCACGCCGTCGAGGTCGCGCGCTCCGCCGCCGATGCCGGCGCCGACGGCCTGCTCGTCCTGCCGCCGTACCTCGTGGGCGCTCCCCAGCGCGGGCTCATCGCCTACGTCGAGGCGATCGCCGCGGCATCCGATCTGCCCGTCATCGTCTACCACCGCGCGTCCGCGGCGTTCACTGCCGAGTCGATCCGCACCCTCGCGGCGAACCCGAAGGTCGTCGGCTTCAAGGACGGTGTCGGCGACATCGGCGCGACCCAGCTGATCGTGCGCGCCGTCGCGGATGCCGGGCGTGAGGACTTCGCGTTCTTCAACGGCCTGCTCACCGCGGAGCTGACGCAGGGCGCGTACCGCGGGATCGGCGTTCCGCTGTACTCGTCGGCGGCCTTCGCAATGATCCCCGAGGTGGCGAACGCGTACTACCGCGCGTACATCGACGGTGACGAGGCGCGTCGCCTGGCGATCCTCGACGGCTTCTACGCTCCGCTCGTCGCACTCCGCGATGAGACCCCGGGCTTCGGCGTCTCGCTCATCAAGGCGGGCCTCCGCCTCGAGGGCCTGCCCGTGGGCTCGGTCCGCGCGCCGCTCGTCGACCCGAGCCCGGCGCAAGAAGCCCGACTGTCCGAGATCCTCGCCGCGGGCCGCGCACTGCTGTGACCACGATCGCCTCGTTCGGCGCCCGGCTGATCCGGGTGCCGCTGACGCGCCCGTGGGCCGCCGACGTCACGTCGGTCGGCGTCATCGCGACCCACGTCGTGCGGTCGGACGGCGCCGAGGGGTGGGGCTTCTCGTGGACTCCGCAGATCGGCTCCGAGGCGGTTCTCGCGCTGCTGCAGCACGACATCCCCGCCTTCGCCGTCGGCCGCTCGGCCGAGCCGGCGGAGGTCTGGCCCGAGCTGTGGCGTCACCTGCACGAGGCAGGTGGCGGCGGCCTCACGACGATCGCGATCGCGGGTCTCGACCTCGCGCTGTGGGATGCCGCGGCCCGCGCCGCCGGCCTCTCGGTGTCGACCTCGATCGGTCGCCGTCGCGAATCGGTGCGCTCCTACGGCAGCGGCATCAACCTGCACTACGAGCTCGACGACCTGCTCGCCCAGGCGCGGCGCTGGGTCGATGCCGGCTTCGACGCCGTGAAGATGAAGGTCGGCAGCCCCGATCTCGCCCGCGACGTCGCGCGCGTCGCGGCGGTGCGTGACGTCATCGGAACGGACCGGCAACTCATGATCGACGCGAACCAGCGGTGGGACCTCGACCGGGCGACGACCGCCGTCGAGGCACTCGCGGCATCCGATATCGCCTGGATCGAAGAGCCGCTGCGCGCCGACGACCTCGCCGGGCACATCGAGCTCGCGAGGCGCCTGCGGGGCGGATCGGGAGTACCGATCGCCCTCGGCGAGAACGTGCACACCCGCTACCGCTTCGACGACTTCGTGCGCTCGGGCGCCGCGCAGGTCGTGCAGCCGAACATCGTCCGCGTCGGCGGGATCACCCCGTTCCTCGAGATCGCCGGCGACGCGCACGCTGCGGGCATAGACCTACACCCCCACCTGTTGCCCGAACTGTCGGGCCAGCTCGCGCTGGTCCTGCCCCAGGAGGTCCTCGTCGAGGACATCGAAGACGCCGCGTTCGGCGCCCTCGGTGCGCTCGAGACCCCCTCCCCCGTCGCCATCGTCGACGGGACCCTGACCGAGGTGCCCCACGAGGGTCTCGGACTGCGCTTCACCCACCCGGAAGGACTGTGATGACCACGTCACCCGAAGAGCTCACCCGCCTCACCGACGCCGCGGCGGCCGCCGCGCCGATCTGGCGCACGTCGTCCGCCGACGATCGCGCCCGCTGGCTGAGCGCCGTCGCCGACGCGCTCGACGCGAACGCCGACGAGCTCGTTGCGATCGCCGACCGCGAGACGCGCCTCGGCGCCGTGCGCCTGCGCGGCGAGGTCGGTCGCACGACCGGTCAGCTGCGTCTGTTCGCCGCGGTCGTCCGCGAGGGTTCTTACCTCGAGCTGACGGTCGACGACGCGGATGCCGCGGCCACCCCGCCCCGCCCGGAGCTGCGTCGCCTGCTGGTCGGCGTCGGCCCGGTCGCCGTGTTCTCGGCATCCAACTTCCCGTTCGCCTTCTCGGTCTGCGGCGGCGACACCGCCTCGGCGTGGGCGGCGGGCAACCCCGTCATCGTGAAGGCGCACTCCGGCCACCCCGAGCTATCGGAGCGCACCGCCGCGATCGCGATCGAGGCGCTTCGCGCCGCGGGCGCGCCCGACGGATCGCTCGCCCTCATCGAGGGCCGCGAGGCCGGGAACGCGCTCGTGCAGCACCCCGTCATCCAGGCGGCCGGGTTCACCGGGTCGCTCTCGGGCGGTCGCGCGCTGTTCGACCTCGCGAACGGGCGGCCCGACCCGATCCCGTTCTACGGCGAGCTCGGCAGCGTGAACCCCGTCGTCGTCACGACCGGCGCGGCCGCCGCGCGCGGTGAGGCGCTCGCGACCGGACTCGTCGGCTCGTTCACCCTCGGCGCCGGCCAGTTCTGCACGAAGCCGGGCGTCGTCTTCATCCCTCGGGATGCCGGCATCGAGCAGCTCGTCGCCGACGCCGTCGCCGGCGCTGCCGGTGGACCGCTGCTGACCGAGCGCATCACGACCGCGTTCCCCGACGGCATCCGCGACCTCGAGGCCGACCCGTCGGTCGAGGTGCTCGCCCAGGGCGCCGAGACGCCCGACGGCGCCCGCCCCGTGGTGTTGACGACGGATGCCGCGGCGGTCGCCGAGCGCCCCGAGACGCTGATCGCCGAGGTGTTCGGACCGGTCACGCTGCTCGTCCGCTACAGCGACCACGCCGAGCTGCTGCGGGCCCTGCGCGCCGTGCCGGGAAGCCTCACCGCCACCCTGCACAGCGAGACGGGCGAGGACGTCGCCGAGGTGCTCGAGCTGCTGCAGCTGCGCGCCGGACGCGTCCTGTTCGCGGGCTGGCCGACCGGCGTCGCCGTGACCTGGTCGCAGCAGCACGGCGGGCCGTGGCCCGCGACAACGTCGCTCCACACCTCCGTCGGCGCGACGGCGATCCGCCGGTTCCTGCGGCCGGTCGCGTTCCAGGATGCGCCCGACGCGCTGCTGCCTGAGGCGCTCCGCGATGCATCGCTCGCTCGGCTGCCGCACCGCCGCAATGGCGTGCTGCAGGTGCCGTCCGCATGAGCGCGGCGTTCGACCTCGTCCGCGGGCACGTCGATGCCGGCCGGCTGCCGTCGGCCGTGCTCGGTGTGGCCACGGCCGAGGGGACGGTTGCGCTCGAGGGCTTCGGGGCCGCGGCATCCGATCGGTACCCGCTCTTCTCGATCACGAAGCCCCTGCTGGGGATCGCCGCGGCGCGGGCGATCGAGCGCGGGCTGCTGACGACCGAGACGCCGCTTCGGGATGCTGTGCCGGAGTTCGGCGCGGGGCGCGACGACGTGGTGCTGCTGCGTCACCTCGCCTCGCACACCGCCGGCATCGCCGAGCCGCCGCTCGACCCCGTGACGCCGCTGCGTGAGGAGCTCGTCACCCGCGGTCGGGACTTCGCCGCGGGCAGCGCCTCGCGCTACTCGTCGCTCGCGTTCGAGGGGATCGCGGCGCTCATCGAGCACGCGACCGGGCACGACTGGGCGGATGCCGTCGCCCAGTGGGCCGGCGAGATCGGCGCCGACGGGCTCAGCCTCGACCACGCCGGCTCGGTCGAGGTGGTCGACGCTGCGGCGTCGGGCGTCGACATGGCCCGGTTCGCCGCGCTGCGGCATCCGGGTGCTGGACTCGTCGGCCGCGCCGAGGACCTGCTGCGGCTGGGCTCGGAGCTGCTGCGGATCGAAGGAGGGGCGACCGGCGGCATCCTGCAGCCGGCGACGCTGGCGATGATGCGGCGACCGCTGACGAACGACATCCCGCGGCTCGAGCCGTACATCGCCGAGCGCGGGCAGGACTGGGGGTTCACGTGGAACCTCCGCTCACGTGCGCCCGGCCTGATCGACCAGGACGTCTACGGCCACGGCGGCTGGGCCGGCACCGAGTTCTGGGTGCACCCCGGCGCGGGGATCGCGTGGGTTCTGCTCACGAACGCCGTCTCACGCCCCGGCGTCGACCTCGATGCGATCGACAACGCGGTGGTGTCCGCGCGCTGAGGGTGTGACTCAGCCCGCGAGAGCGTCCCGTTGTGCCGAGAGCACCCTGACGTGCCCGGCATCCTGCAGCGCTCTCGGCAACAGGCGGCGCTCTCGCGACTGAGTCTCGCGACGCTACCCGCGCGCTCGATACTGGGGCTCCCGCGCGCGATCCTGCACCGGCCCGCGCCGCACACGCGCGAGAGCGCCCCCTCGTGCCCAGAGCGCCCCCTATAGACCGGGCTGCCATGGCGCTTTCGGCACCAGACAGCGCTGTCGAGGAACGCGTCAGATACGCACGCTCGCGCGCGGCTCGAGCTCCGCGCGCGTGATCCCCGCCCCGACGGGCGCCTGGCCGGGGAAGCGCACACGTGCGGACGGCGGCCCGGGCAGGATCTCGATCCGCAGCTCGGTCGCGTCGCCGCGAAGGTCGGCCGGGATGCGCCAGGGGCGACCGGTCCACAGGGCATCCGAGACGAGTCGGTCGTCGGCCCACGCGCGGGCGACATCGCCGATCCACTCCAGGCGCACCGTGCGCTCGTCGGCCGGATCGACCGCGAGCGTCACGATCGCGGCGGCATCCCACTCCGCCGGAATCGACGCGCGACCGCCCCGCTCGGCACCGGACGGGGTCGCCCCGGCGGACCGTTCGAGCGTCACCGCGACCTCCGCGGCATGTCCAGGCTCGACCTCGACTGCCACCCACCCGCCGTCGTCGAGCACCTCGAGACGTGGGGACGCCGCCGCACCGCCCGCGAACGTGACCTCACCGTCGTCGGTCACGACCGCGCCGGGCGCCCAGACGAGCCGCCCGTCGGCGACCGCGATCGCGTCGGCATCCGCCTCATCGAGCACGAGCACCCGCGCGAGAACTCCGCCCTCGCGCGACAGCTCCCACATCCGTCCGCGGTCCGCACCGACCTCCGCCACGTCAGCGTCGGCCGAGAGCTGGGGCGGGATGCCGTTGGTCGCCGCCGCGACCAGCAGCGGCGCTCCCCGCCACAGCACCTCGGTCGCCGGTTGCGCAGTGAGCCAGTGCACGGTGGCGTCGCCGAGCGGCATCCCGAACGGCCAGGCGAACACGGCGCCCGAGGGGATGTCGACCTCGGGGAACGCGGCGTCGCCGACCTCGAACCGCACGCCTTCATGTCGAGGGAGGCCGATTCCAGGATGCCGGTTCACGACGAACACGAATCCGCGTCGCCCGTCCGAGCGGACCGACCAGCGCAGCCCGGTGAGGTCGGGCGAGTCGACGGCGTCCTCGGCGAAGAAGGCGGGCATGGCGGCGAGCGCCGCACCCCACCGCGCGAGCATGAGGTGCTGCCGGCGGAGCGCCGCCCAGCTCGGCCGCGTCGCGCCGTCGACCTGGACCGGCGCACCGAAGTCGTAGGCGATCTCGGGAAAGTCGTTCGGTCCGGCCGCGGCGTGCGACTCCTGCAGCCCGCGGCGCGGATTCCGGCCGTCGGCGTACATGTAGTACCCCTGCCAGACGCTGCCCGAGGCGAGCTTGGCCATCGCGAGGGCCGCGACATCAGCGGCCGGCACGTCGAGACGGCGGTGGTACGCCGAGGTCATACCCGACCCGAGCTCGCAGGTCGTGAACGGATGCGGCGACCGCACCGCTTCGGCGACGGGCTCGCCGGCGCGGTGGTCGGCGCCGATCGAGTCGTCGTCGCGCCGCGGCGACGGGTAGAAGTTCGCGTGGCTGCGCAGGTCGGGCTCGACGTCGGCGTCGACCCAGAACGACTCGGGGTATCCGCCGTAGACCGGCAGGAATCCGTCCGGCAGCTGGGCTCCGCCCCATCCGGTCGCCGTCCAGATCGGCGCGCGCAGCCCGAGCCCCTCCGCCATCTCGCGCAGCCGGGTGAGGTGATCGGCGCCGTCGTAGAGCTCGTTGTCTACCTGGATCGAGAACAGGGGGATGCCGCCGACCTGCCGCGCGAGCTCGGCGTACCACCGCTCGACCTCGGCCAGGTAGGCCGGGTCGTTGGTGCGCAGCGGCAGCCCCGAGTCGGCGAGCCAGTCCGGCAGACCGCCGTGCCGCGCCTCGGCGTGGGCGTACGGGCCGATCCGCAGGATGAGCCCGAGACCGGCGTCGCGCGCTGTCTCAAGGAAGGCGCGCACGTCGAGTCCGCCGGTGAAGTCCGGCCGTCCGCGCTCCGGCTCGTGGTGGTTCCAGAGGACGTAGGTCGACACGTGGGTGAGGCCGCCGGCGCGGGCGGCGGTGAGCACCGGCATCCACTCCCCGCAAGGGATTCGGGAGTAGTGGATCTCGCCGGTGATCGGGAAGATCGGGATGCCGCCCTGCCGGACGGACTGGACCGTCACCTCGACGCCGGAGTCATCACCCGCCGATGGGCGGATGCCCGCGAGCTCGGTCGTGGCGGGCGGGTGGACGGTGAGGGCGTGGACGCGCGTCATCGAGACTCCAACGGGGGCGGGGACGGGTCCGAGCCTAGGAGCGCGAGCCGACGTGGCGCGGCGAGGCCGTCGGATCGTCCAGGCATGTCGTCGGCAACGGTCGCCCTCGCTGCCACCGTGGACAGGACTCTCCGAAGCGGGCCGAACTCGCGACCATGGAAACGCGGATGCGGATCGAACGCACGCCCACGCAGGGGCGATGGCTGCTTCTGGCGATCCGGCCCTCCCTAGACCCGCGCGGGATAGCGTTGCGTGGGTGACGCTGAACCATATCCGACGCGGGAACGGCAGCCCCCTGCTGCTCGTACACGGCCTGGGCGCAGGGTGGCGGTCTTGGACCCCGATCCTCGACCGCCTGGCGGAACACCGTGAGGTCATCGCTGTCGACCTACCCGGGTTCGGTGAGACTCCGCCCTTGGCCGCTGAGGTCTCGATCGCCACGTTGGCCGACTCTGTCGCGGACTTCATCCGCGAGCAGGGGCTGGGCGGGGTCTCGACCGCAGGTCAGTCAATGGGCGGCCGAATCGTGCTCGAGCTCGCGCGGCGGGGGGTCGGCGGCGACACTGTGGCGTTGGACCCGGGCGGCTTCTGGAGTCACCGCGAGCTCGTCGTCTTCGGCGCCACGTTGCGGCCCTCGATCACTCTGGTCAGAGCGCTGCGAGGCGCGTTGCCGGCCCTGCTGGGCAACCCCGTCGGACGGACTCTGCTGCTGGCGCAGTTGTCGGCGCGGCCGTGGGCCCTCTCGCCCGAGACCGTACTGCCGGACGTGCGCGGACTGGCCGATTCGCCGTCGACCGGGGCCGCCATGAACGCCCTCACAAAAGGACCCAAGCAACAGGGCGCCCCGGCCGGTTCGGTACCTGGCCGGGTCACGATCGGGTGGGGGCGGCGTGATCTGGTGACGGTACCCCGTCAGGCCTCTCGAGCCACAGAACTGTTCCCCGACGCCGTACTGCACTGGTTCGACCGCTGCGGCCACTTCCCTCAATGGGACGCAGCGGATGAAGCAACCCGACTCATTCTCGACGGCACCCACTAGCATCGGCGGCCTGCTCAGACGACGACTGCGCTCGCGAAATTGGACCGATCACCCCTTCCCCTGCCCGCGGTACGCCGTCGGGGACACTCCGTGGGCGACGCGGAACCTGCGCGAGAAGTAGAACGCATCGTCCATGCCGACGCGGCGCGCGACCTCCGCGACTGGCAGGTCGGTCGTATCGAGCAGGTGCCGGGCATGCGCCATCTTCAGTGCGAGGTGGTGCGCGATGACCCCGCCGCCGGTCGCATCGCGGAACAGGGCGGCGAGGTGCGAGGGCGACACCCCGACCATCGCCGCGAGCTCTCCCACGTGCACCGTGCCGTCGATGCGCTCCTCAAGGTAGCGCAGCGCCCGCTCGACGGGCGTCCCGTGCTCCGGTAGTAGCCGATCGACGGCGAGCTGTGTGAACAACCGCCACGCCATCCCGGATGCCGCGACCATCCTCGCGGGCGTCGTGTCTCGCGCCAGCGAGGTCGAGATTTCGTCGAGCAGGGCGGTCGCCCGGTCGACAGCGCGCAGCGGTAGCACCACCCGGTCGATCGATACCCCAACCACCTCGACCAGCTCCGGCACGTCCGAGCCGCGCACGTGACACCACCAGATCGTCCAGGGATCCGCGGCATCCGCTCCGTAGGAATGGGGCACATCGCCAGGGATGACGATCGCCGTCGCCGACCCGACGCGCGTTCGCTGACCACCCGCTTCGACCCACCCGGCCCCCGACACGCACACGATCACGATGGTCTCGGGCGTCCCGGTCGGCCGGAACCTGCCGTGGCCCGCCGCGCGTGGGAAGTACCCGGCATCCGTCACCACCATCCGCCGGGTCACCGGCTTGGCGAGGGCTGCCTCGACGACGGGACGCGGCACGACGCTCAGCCGCTGCCGCTCGAACCCGTCCGCGCGCTGCATCCCTTCATCCTGCCGCACCGCATCGTCGAATCGTCCATGCCGACCGCACGCGAACCCATGGCCCGAGCTCGCCACCGCGCTTAGATTCGCCCCATGCCCAGCCGCATCCTGCTCCCCGACGCCCCCGCCGACCAGCAGGCGCTGCTCGACGTCGGTGGGGTCGCATGCTGGAGCGAGGACGTCACGATCGACACCTACGAGCCCGGCGACCCCGACCCGTACCCGGCGTTCCTCGACCGGCGCGTCTACCAGGGCTCGAGCGGGCGGGTCTATCCGCTGCCGATGATCGAGTCGATCTCGCACCAGAAGCGGCCCCGCACGTGGCGGGCGATCCACCTCGAGAACGCCTACGTCCGGCTGATGCTGCTGCCCGAGCTCGGCGGACGCATCCACATCGGCTACGACAAGGTCGCCGGCTACGACTTCTTCTACCGGAACAACGTCATCAAACCGGCGCTCGTCGGCCTCGCCGGCCCGTGGATCTCGGGCGGCGTCGAGTTCAACTGGCCGCAGCATCACCGGCCGGCGACGTTCCTGCCCGTCGACAGCCGCATCGAACGCGAGGACGACGGTGCGGCCATCGTCTGGCACAGCGACCTCGACCCGCTCCAGCGGATGCGGGGCCTCCACGGCGTACGGCTGCGCCCGGGATCGTCGCTCATCGAGCTCGACGTGCGTCTGCACAACCGCACCGACGTGCCGCAGACCTTCCTGTGGTGGGCGAACGTCGCCGCCCGATCGCACGAGCGGTACCAGTCGTTCTTCCCCGACGACGTGAGCTACGTCGCCGACCACGCCCGCCGCGCGATCACCGCGTTCCCCCGAGCGGACCGGCCGTACTACGGCGTCGACTACCCCGCGCTCGCCACCGAGCACACCGACGCCGACCGCATCGACGTCTACAGCAACATCCCGGTTCCGACGTCGTACATGATCACCGACACCAACGACGGGTTCTTCGGCGGCTACGACCACGCCGCCGATGCGGGCTTCGTGCACTGGGCCGACCCCGCGATCTCACCGGGCAAGAAGCAGTGGACATGGGGCGACGGGCCGATCGGACGCGCGTGGGACGACCAGCTGACCGACACCGACGGCCCCTACGTCGAACTCATGGCCGGCGTCTACACCGACAACCAGCCCGACTTCGCCTGGCTCGTCCCCGGCGAGACGAAGACGTTCTCGCAGCACTGGTTCCCGATCCACGCGATCGGACCGGTCCGGCAGGCGACGACGGATGCCGCGGTCTCGGTCACCAGCGAGGGCGGCCGATCGCGCATCGGTGTGATCACGACGCGCGCGCACGAAGCGGCACACCTCGAGGTCGAGGTCGACGACAGAAGGGAGATGTTCCAGGTCGCCGTCGGACCCGACTCCCCCGCCGTTGTCGAGGTCGACGGGACGGCAGTCGCGGTGGCGCTGGTCGCGGGCGACGCCACCCTCGTCCGATGGGTCCGGCGCGACACGGAGCCGATCGAGCCCTGGGTCGCCACCGCACCCGAGCCGGCCGAGCGCATCGCGGGCACCGACGAGCTGCTGCTCACCGCGACGCATCTCGTGCAGTACCGGCATCCCTCCCGGTCGCCCCTCCCCTACCTTCACGAAGCACTCCGGCGTGATCCGGACGACGCCCGCGCGCGCACGATGCTCGGTTCGTGGCACCTCGCACGGGGCGAGTACGCCGCGGCGCGCGATCACCTCGAGGCGGCGGTCGCCCGCGAGACCCGACGCAACCTCAACCCCCGTGACGGCGAGGCGCACTACCTGCTCGGGCTCGCGCTCGAGCGTCTCGGCGAGCGCGCCGACGCCGACCGGCGGTTCGCGCGCGCGGCGTGGAACGCGGTGTGGGCGGCACCGGCGTCCCTCGCTCGCGCCCGTCTCGCCCTGGCGGACGGTCGACCGGCCGACGCCCTTCGACGGGCAGACGCCGCCGGGTCGATCGCCGAGGCCCGGCGCCTCCGCGTACTCGCGCTGCGCCGGCTCGGGCGCGACGACGACGCTGCACTCGATGCCCTGATCGCGGCAGACCCCCTCGACCCGATCACCGCCTGCCTCACGGGCTCCGCACCGTCGGACCCGCGCGCCGCGCTCGACGCCGGCGCCGAGTTCGCCCGCGCCGGCGCGCTCGACGAAGCCCTCGCCGCGACCGAGCGCGAGGCGACCGGCGACGCCGGGTTCGGCAACCTCGAGCCGGTCCGCCTGATCCTCCGCGCCGCCTGGGCGGATGCCGCCGGGCGCCCCGATCTGGCCGCGACCGAGCGCGCCGCCGCCGACCTCCTCGACCTCGGCGGCGCCTTCCCCGCAGGGCTCGACCAGCTCGATGCCCTCGTCGCCGGCACCGCGGCCGGGTCCTCCGCCGCCGCGGCGATGCTCGGCGCCTGGCTGCTCGACGCCGGGCGCGACGACGACGCCCACGCGGCTTTCCAGCGCGCGCGGGACCTGGGCTGCGACGACCCGGTCCTGCTGCGCAACCTCGCCCTCGCGACGGTCCGCACCGGCGGCGACCCCGCCCGGGCAGCCGACCTCTACGAGACCGCGCTCGCCCACCGCCCCGACCCGCGTCTCGTCCTCGAACGCGACCTGCTCGCGCAGTTGACGGAAACGGATGCCTCCGCCCGCCTCGCGCTCATGGAACGCCACCCCGCCGCACTCGACGCCCGCGACGACCTCGCGGTCACCCATGTCGGACTTCTGCTCGACGCCGACCGCGTCGACGACGCGTGGCGGATCCTGACGACGCGCGTGTTCCGTCCGTTCGAAGGCGGCGAGGGAATCGTGTTGGCCGCCTACGACCGCGCGGCCTGCCTCATGGCGCGACGCTTCTGCGCCGCGGGCCGTGGGGATGCCGCCGTCGTCCTGCTCGAGGCGGGGATCGACGCTCCCGCGAATCTCGGCGAGGGGCGGCATCCCGCGGTCCCTCAGGCCGAACGACTCGTGGCCCTCGGCGACGCGCACCGCCTCGCGGGCGACGACGCGGCTGCCCGCGCCGCCTGGGAGCGGGCATGTGCGGCGACGCCGCTCGCGGTCGCTCCGCGTCCCGCCGACGAAGCGACGTTCTGGATCGGCGTCGCCCTCGCACGTCTGGGCGAGACCGCCGCCGCCGAGGCGATCTGGGATGCGCTCGATGCGCGTGCCGCACAGATCGAGGCCGCACCCGACGAGGTCGACTACTTCGCGACCTCGCTGCCGGAGCTCCTGGTGTTCGATCTCGACACCGCCGACCGTCGCCGGACGCAGGCCGCCGCGCTGCGCGACCTGGCCGCGACCGGTCGCACCATCGCGAACGAGAGGATGAACGCATGACCGATCGCTACCTGGGGTCGGGCAACCTCCCCGAGACCCCGTACGGGCCGACAGGACCCGTGCCCGCACACCTCCCCGACCGTCTCACGATCACGCTGTGGGACTTCTCCTGGTACACCCGCGCGGGCGAGGGAGATGTGTACGCCGACCTTGATGCCGCGTGCGCCGACGCCGCGTCGCTCGGCTACAACGCGATCCGCATCTGCGCCGCTCCCTTGCTGCTGTTCGGCGACCTGGGCCTCGACGACCTCTCCCGGGACCTCACGATCGAGGGGCTCGGAGCCGCGGCATCCGGCGGGTACTACGGGCAGCGCACGCGCTGGTACGACACCCCGGGCGGCTACGCGATCGACGTGCGCGCACACCTCGCCGCACTGTTCGCCGCCGCGCGGCGGCACGGCCTCGTGCTGATCCTCTCGAGCTGGGAGTACCAGCAGTCCTGCGCGTTCGCCGCGTCACCCCGGTGGTTCGAGGCCGTCGAGGCCGTGCCGTTGGAGGACCGCTACCGGGTGCTCGCGGAGGCGTGGGACGGGATGCTCGCGTGGGTCGACGAACAGGGCGCCCGCGACCTCATCGCCCTCGTCGAGATCCACAACGAGGTCGACTTCTCGATCCTGCCGGCGGTGACCGACGGCGGGGCGACCGCGCTGGAAGGGCTGCAGCAGCGGCATCCCGACCTGATCGTGACGGCGAGCATCGGCAAGCCGCCGCACCTGGCGATGCACCAGCTGCCCGCCACCCTCTCGGCCGCGCAGTGCCACGTCTACAGCTACGGGGTGCTCGACGCCCTCCAGAAGCGCATCGACATCCGTTCCGAGGGGAGCGGGGACTTCCCGAACGCCGACCTGGGCGCCCTGCTGCGCGCCGATGCGCCCACGCCCGCCGAGTACGGTCGGCCCGCCGAGTGGAAGCTGCGCGCCACGGTCGTCACCGACCAGATGATCTACGGCTACGACTGGGTGGATGCCGCGGCCTGGGACGCCTGGCTCGACGACGAATACCCGCGCTACGCCGAGGTGATGCACCGCGAGATCGAGTCCCGCGTCATCGCGATCGCCGAGTGGGCGCGCTGGCACGGTGTGCCCGCGGTGATCGGCGAGGGCTGGGTCGGCTACACGCCGCTGCAGGGCGGGTTCGAGGAGTCCGAGACCGGGCGCGAGCTGGCGGAACACGGCATCCGCACCGCTCTCGACCGCGGTGTGTGGGGCGTCGTCCTCTGCTCGAACGCCGCCCCGCACCACCCGATGTGGCAACTGCGCGACTGGCAGCAGCGTGTGAACGCGCTCGTCCGCTCGCACTGACGCACACGAAGAGGGGGCGGATGCCACCGGCATCCGCCCCCTCTCACGTCACCACTCAGCGCAGCGGCACCTTCGCGAACGACATGTCGGACGCGAGGTAGAAGTCCGTGTACGCGGGCTGGTTGTACGTCGTCTGCTGACGCGCGATCTCGGCCCGGTACTGCGGGTCGTGCATGAGCGTGTAGAGCTTGTGCTCGGTCGGCTCGGTCGAGATGTACATGCGCAGCGCCGACGAGTCGGCCGTCCGCACGAGCAGTTCCTCACGCCAGTCGCCGAGGACGTCCGCCACCAGCGACGGGTTGCCCTTCGTGCCGTTGTTGGTGAGGGTGCCGGATGCCGTGAGCATCGTCCCGCGCGTCCAGTCGTCGATCGTCGGGGTCACGGTCTGCGCGCCGTTCACGATCTGCGTCGTCAGGTCGCCGGCCCAGCGGATCGACATGTTCGTGCCGGGGTTGGTGGACTGCAGGACGTCGCCGTCCGCGGAGAGGAGGCCGGAGGCATCCGTTCCCGCCGGCATGCTCGACCACGCCTCGATGCCCGGGACGTCCGGGCGGACGTCACCGACCATCCCGCGGCCGGTGTCCTTGCCCGAATAGGCGCCGAAGAGCACCTCGCCCGTTGCGGCATCCCGCATCGCCGTCCCGTACGGGGCGTACGCGCCGCCCTCGTGGACGGTGAAGATCTCCTTGCCGGGGCGGCCCGGGTCGAAGTCGCCGACGTGCATCGCGTCACCGTGACCGAGGCGCACGTTCTCGCCGGGCGTCGCGCTGCCGGGGGGCATCGTGTCGAACGAGGAGTAGAGCAGGCTGCCGTCGTCGTCGAGGGTCGCGGAGCCGTAGACGATCTCCTGCTTGCCGTCACCGTCGACGTCGGCGGCGCTCAAGCTGTGGAAGCCCTGCGTCGTGAGCGTGCCGTACTCGGGATCGGTCCCGTCGCGGCCGTGCGGGCCGTCGTTGAACGGGTTCGTCATCGGCACGTGGCCACTGTCGACGAACCAGCGCTTCGTCAGGTGCTTGCCGTTCCAGTCGTACGTCGCGACGGTCGAGCGCGTGTAGTAGCCGCGGGCGAACACCGCCGACGGACGCTTTCCGTCGAGGTAGGCGACGCCCGACAGGAAGCGGTCGACGCGGTTGCCCGGCTCGATGCGCGACATCGCGTAGTCGCCCCAGAGCAGGCCGTCGTCACCGCGGCCCGGCTCGTAGCGGACCGTCTCGAGTTCCTTGCCGGTCTTGCCCTCGAACACCGTCAGGTACTCGGGGCCGTCGACGATGAAGCCCTCGAAGTTCCGCAGCACGTTGCGGGCGGAACGCGAGGGGGCGTAGACGTCGATGAAGTAGTCGACGAGCTCCTCGGCGTCAGCACGGGACAGCGGGTAGTCGTGCGTCGGTTCGGTGCCGAGCGCCTCTTCGATCGTGGCGGGCCACTGACCCGAGACGACCTCGGGGCGATCCGACCAGCCCTGGAACACGCCAGCGAGGTGCGCGGCGTAGTCGTCGGCGCTCAACCGGTAGTCGTCGGAGTGCGAGTAGCCGGCCTTGCGGTCGGCCTTCGGCATCGTGACGTACTCGGCCTTCTTCGCCTTGCCCTTCTTGAACTCCGTGCTCTTCGTGCCCGGCGCCGTCTTCATCATGATCTCGGCCTTGCCGTTGCCGTCGAAGTCGTAGACGAGGAACTGCGTGTAGTGCGCGCCGGCGCGGATGTTCACACCGAGGTCGATGCGGTTCAGCAGCGTGCCGTCGAGCTCGTACGTGTCAATGTAGACCGGGCCCGTGTAGCCGACCTGCGAGACGTCTTTCGAGTTCGACGGGTCCCACTTCACGACGTACTCGTACGCGCCGTCGCCGTCCACGTCGCCCACCGAGACGTCGTTCGCCGAATACGTGTACGCCTCACCCGCGGGGGTCACGCCGTCAGCCGGCTTCGTGAGCGGGATGTCGAGGAACGGCGACCCCTGCACGGTCGCCCTCTCGGACGGCTTGCCCTCGCGCTTGCCCTGCAGCGGCGAGACCGTGTAGGTCGAACGGTCGGTGCCGTCCGGGTCGACGTAGGTCGTCGAGTCCGTCACGGTCGCGACGCGCTTGCCGTCGCGCTTCACGACGAAGTCGGTGCCGGTGAGGCCCGTCGCCGACGCGCCGGTCGCCTCGCTCTTGAACAGGCGCCACGTGAGGTGGACACCGTCCTCGCCCGGAAGAGCGACGAGGCCGCGGTCGAGCTTCTCGAGCTGTGGCGACGTGCCGGGCTTCGGCTTTCCCGGCCCATGGCCGGGGTGCGCCATCGCGGCCTGAGCCGGGATGAGGAGGGCCGCTGCGGCGAGCGCGGCGACGACGGATGTGCGGACGGGTCTTCTCATGCTGTTCACCCTTGAACTCGTGATGGAATGCGTTTTCCCCAGTCGTCCGCCGAGCCTAGGCGCGGCGTTGAATCGTGTCAATGGGGGCACGGGAGCGCTCGCGCCTCCCCTTCCCGCGAAACCCCGGGACCGGCCACAATGGCCACGACATCCGGAACCGACGACGGGACGAGCCATGCCTGGGCCGAGCAACCTCACCGAGTACCTCCAGACCCTCAGCCCCGGCAGGCGGGAGCTGTTCGACCGCCTGATCGCCGAGGTGTCGGCGGTCGAGACGCCCGAGGCGATCAGCCGGCTGGTGTTCCGCGCCGGCCAGACCGACCACCCCGACTACGCCGACGCCGAAGCCGTGTTCTGGAAGGCGGTCGAGCAGATGTACCTGCGCGGAGCCGTCTCGGACGGAGATCTACCGGTCCTGTTCTGGGGCTTCCACACCCTCGATCTGCTCGGCCGGCGCCACTCCCGCGGTGTGCTCGTGACCGATCGCTCCCTCTACGTCGAGGGCGTCGACGACCTCGACGCGATCCCCCTCAGCCTCGCCTCACTGGGGACGTCCGAGATCCGGATCGAGGGGACCGCCCTGCGCGTGCGCGACGCCCCGGTCGATCTCGCCCCGACCGAGCGGGTGCTGGCACCCGACGACCGTCCTGCGGTCGCGCGCTATCTGGCCGCCGTAGTCGACACGGTGCGCGGGACGGTCGCCGTGACCGACCCGCCGGCCGAGGCGCCCGCCACCGTCGAAGAGCTGGTGCTCGCCAGCAGGCTGTCCACCGACTTCTCGCTTCCCTCGCGACCCAAGGACGCGAAGCACCTCGCCAAGCTCTCCGCGAAGTGGAAACTCCCGGCATCCGACCGCCCCCTCGCTTCGCTGTCGAGCGCCACACTCGCCGGCGTCTACGGCATCGCGATCACCGACGCCGCGCTCTACTCGCGCGACCTGATGGAGGACGTGCACCGGACGCCGCTCGCCGACATCACGGAGATCACGTGGGATGCCGAGGCCAACGGCTTCCGCATCGCGTCGGACCATCGCGCCCCGGCGGTGCCCGCCATCACCGCCGACAACCGCGAGTACGCGGCAGCGCTCCTGACCTCGCTGGTGCGCTCAGCCGCGCGCTGACACCCGGTCGCCCGCGCCTCAGCCCCCGGTCGACGCCCGGACGACGAGTTCGGGGCGGAAGCGGATGCGCTGCGGCTCGGCATCCGGATCCTCCAGCAGGGCGAACAGCGCGTCGACGGCGGCGGCGCCGATCTCGCGCGCGGGCTGACGGATCGAGCTGAGCGGAACGACCGTCGACTGCGCGAAATCGATGTCGTCGTAGCCGATGAGGGCGAGGTCCTCGGGGACGCGCAACGAACCGAGGATGCCGGCACCCTGCAGCACCCCGACGGCCAGCAGGTCGTTCGCGCAGAACACGCCGTCGGGCCGCTCGGCCGCGTCGCGTCGGGCGAGCTGCTCGCCGACGAGCCGCCCCGCGAGCACCGTGAGCTCGTCGGTCGCGGCGACCTCGAGCGACGCCTCGGGCACCTCGGCGAGCGCGCGCCGCGCCCCGTCGAGACGGTCCGCCACCTGGCGGACGGATGCCGGTCCCCCGGCGAACAGGATGCGGCGACGCCCCTGCTGCAACAGGTGCTGGACGGCGAGGTATCCGCCCTCGACGTCGTCGACGGCCACGGACGGCAGGTCGCCGTCCGCTTCGGCGTCCAGGAGGACGATCGGGACGCCGGCGGTCTCGAGCGTCTCGGCGCGTGCGTCGTCGAGGGCCAACGGGGTGAGGAGCACGCCGTTGACGCGCTGCTCGCGGAACAGGTCGAGGTAGGCGTTCTCGCGGGCGGCATCCTGCCCGCTGCTGCCGAGGAGGATCGTCACGCCGTGCGCGGCGGCGCGCTCTTCGGCGCCGCGGGCGACTTCGGCGAAGAACGGGTTGGCCGTATCGAGGACGACGAGCCCGACGGTGCGACTGCGTCCGGCGCGCAGTTGGCGCGCGGCGTCGTTGCGGACGAACCCGAGCGCGGAGATGGCCGCGTGCACGCGTTCCACGGTCGCCGGGGATACCTTCGCCGGCCGGTTGAGGACGTTCGACACGGTCCCCACCGACACTCCTGCCGCGCGAGCGACGTCCTTCACACTGACTGCCACATGACCTGCCTTGACGGATGCTTCGGACCCACGTTACTGTTCTGAATCTTGAATCGTTTCACGAAACGCTTCCCCGACGATGCACCGGCCTCACGAAGGAGTGACATGATCCGCGTCGCCTTCCAGCTGCAGATCGACCCTGCCCTGATCGACGAATACGTCGCGCGCCACACGCCCGTCTGGCCCGAGATGCTCGCCGAGATCGAGGCATCCGGTCGTCGCAACTACTCCCTGTTCCTCGGCGACGGCGGGCGCCTGTTCGGCTACTACGAGGTCGACGACGACACCGCGGCGCAGGCCTACCTCGCCGCCTCCCCCGTCGCCGCACGCTGGGAGGCCGAGATGGCCCGCTACTTCGTCGGCCTCGAGGGCCGCCCCGACCAGGCGGCGACCCCACTCGCCGAAGTCTTCAACCTGCACGACCAGTTGGCGGCCACCGCCGACGCCCCCTCAGAAAGCGACCCCTCATGACGACGCTGTCACACCACATCCTCACCCAGCTCGAGGGGCAGGCCATCGAACTGCCCAGCTGGGCGTTCGGCAACTCCGGCACCCGGTTCCGCGTCTTCGCGACGGCCGGCACGCCGCGCGATCCGTTCGAGAAGATCGCGGACGCCGCCGAGGTCAACCGCTACACCGCGCTGGCTCCGACCGTCGCGCTGCACATCCCGTGGGACAAGGTCGACGACTACGCCGCCCTCCGCCGCCATGCCGAGGACCTCGGCGTGCAGCTGGGCACCGTCAACTCGAACACGTTCCAGGACGAGGACTACAAGTTCGGCGCACTCACCCATCACGACGAGGCGATCCGCCGCAAGGCGATCGACCACCACCTCGAGTGCATCGACATCATGCACGAGACGGGGTCGCGCGACCTCAAGATCTGGCTCGCCGAGGGATCGAACTACCCCGGCCAGAACGACATGCGCGGACGCCAGGACCGCTTGCAGGACTCGCTGCAGCAGATCTACGCCCGCCTCGGCGACGCGCAGCGTCTCGTCCTCGAGTACAAGTTCTTCGAGCCGTCGTTCTACCACACCGACGTTCCCGACTGGGGCACGTCCTACGCCCAGGTCGCCGCCCTCGGCGACAAGGCGATGGTCTGCCTCGACACCGGCCACCACGCCCCCGGCACCAACATCGAGTTCATCGTCATGCAGCTCCTCCGTCTTGGAAAGCTCGGGTCCTTCGACTTCAACTCGCGCTTCTACGCCGACGACGACCTCATCGTGGGCTCGGCCGACCCGTTCCAGCTGTTCCGGATCCTCACCGAGGTCGTCCGCGGCGGCGGACTGGGCAACCCCGACGTCGCCTTCATGCTCGACCAGTGCCACAACATCGAGGACAAGATCCCCGGCCAGATCCGCTCGGTGCTCAATGTCCAGGAGATGACGGCGCGCGCCCTGCTCATCGACCGCGACGCCCTGGATGCCGCGCAGCAGGCCAACGACGTGCTCGGCGCCAACGGCATCCTCATGGACGCCTTCTACACCGACGTCCGCCCCGCCCTCGCCGAGTGGCGCGAGTCGCGCGGGCTTCCCGCCGACCCGATGGCCGCGTTCGCGGCATCCGGTCACCTGCAGAAGATCGCCGACGAGCGCGTCGGCGGCACGCAGGCCGGCTGGGGTGCATGATCGACCGATGAGCGACATCCCCACCCCCTACGGCGCTGCCGGCGGCCTCGTCCGCGTCTACCCCGCCCGCATCCTCGAGCGCCCGACCCCGGGACTGGTGTGGCTGCACGGCGGCGGGTTCGCCGCCGGCGACATCGACATGCCCGAGGCCGACCACGTCGCACGGACGTTGGCGGATGCCGGGACCACGGTCGTCTCCGTCGACTACCGCCTGGCGCCGCTGCCCGACGGGTGGGAGGCTCCCGCGACCGAACCCGGGCGCGAGCGCGCGGGGTTCCCCGCGGCATCTGACGACACCCTTGCGGCCTGGGACTGGCTGCTGACCGAGGCCGCGACGCTCGGCGTGGATCCGGCTCGGCTCGCGATCGGCGGCGCGAGCGCCGGCGCGAACATCGCGACCGGGGCGGTCCTGCGCCTCATCCAGAACGATCGACACCTGCCCGCGCTCGTCCTGCTCGCCTACCCGACGCTGCTGGCCGAGCAGGCCGCACCCGAGGGCGAGCTCCGCGCCGCGCTCGACGCCCGACCCGCGGCCGACCGGTTCGGGCCGGATGCCGTTCGCGGCATGTACGAGAACTACCTCGGCGGATCGGTCGTCGACGCGCCGCTGGCGGCCATCCCGGGGCTCGCGACTCACGCGGACCTCGCCGAGTTCCCGCCGACGCTCATCGTCGCCGGCGACGTCGACGAGCTCCGCGTATCGAGCGAGCACTTCGCGCGGACCCTCACCGAAGCCGGCCGCGACGTCGCGCACGTGATCGAGCCCGGCACCGACCACGGCCACCTCAACCGTCCCGACGAGGGGGATGCCGCATCCCTCACGCTGGCCCGCTTCGCCGCGCGCCTGGCGGCCCTCACCCCGTGAGCACCGCGGGGGGCACCGTCGTCGCCGTCGACCTGGGCGCGACGAGCGGTCGGGTGATCGTCGGCAACGTCGGCTCCGACACGCTCGAGACGACGACGGTCGCGCGGTTCGCGAACGACCCCGTGCGGATCTCGGACGGCCTGCACTGGAACATCCTGGGCCTCTACGGCTCGGTACTCGACGGACTCCGCGAGGCGCTGCGCGACGACGTCGCGAGCATCGGCGTGGACTCCTGGGCCGTCGACTACGGCCTCATCTCGCGCTCGCGCCTGCTCGGCGAGCCGTTCCACTACCGCGACGAGCGCACGACGCGCGGCGTCGAGGCGGTGCACGCCTCTCACCCGCACGAGGCGCTGTTCGCCCGCAACGGCCTGCAGTTCCTGCCGTTCAACACGCTCTACCAGTTCGCCGCCGAGGACCGTTCCGTGCTGCGCCTCGCCGAGCACGCCCTGCTCATCCCCGACCTCATCGGGTACTGGCTCACCGGCCAGGCGCGCACCGAACGGACGAACGCGTCGACGACCGGTCTCCTGCGCGCCGACACGGGGGAATGGGATGCCGACCTGGCGGCCGCCCTCGGCATCCCCCAGCACCTGCTGACCCCGCTCATCTCCCCCGGCGAGACACTCGGATCCCTCACCGCCGAGGTCGCGGCGAACCTCGGCGCACCGCGGGCCGCCGTGACCGCCGTCGGGTCGCACGACACGGCATCCGCCGTCGTCGCCGTACCGATGGCGTCGGGCGATGCCGCCTACATCTCGTGCGGCACGTGGGGACTCGTGGGCGTCGAGGTCGACCGCCCGGTGCTGACCGACGCGGCCCGCGAGGCGAAGTTCACGAACGAGGGCGGCGTCGACGGACGCACCCGACTGCTCCGCAACGTCATGGGTCTCTGGATCCTCAGCGAGACCGTCCGCGGCTGGCAGCGCGAGGGGCACGAGACCGAGCTCGCCGAACTGCTGGCTGCCGCGGCCGATGTGCCCGGCCCGGTCGCCGTGTTCGACGTCGACGACGCGCGGTTCCTGCCCCCGGGCGACATGCCGGCGCGCATCGCGGCGTGGTGCGAGGAGCACGGCGTCGCCGCCCCGCAGAGCCGGGCCGAGATCGCCCGGAGCATCATCGAATCGCTGGCGCAGGCCTTCGCCGACGCCGCGCACGAGGCCGGCCGGATCGGCGGGGTCGACGTGCGCGTCATCCACATCGTCGGCGGCGGGTCGCTCAATGAGCTGCTGTGCCGGCGCACCGCCGATCGGGCGGGCGTCCCGGTGCTCGCGGGCCCGGTCGAGGCGACCGCGCTCGGCAACATCCTCGTGCAGGCGCGGGCCGCGGGGCTCGTCTCGGGCTCGCTCGAAGCCCTGCGGGACCTCGTCGCCCGCACGCACGAGCCCCGGCGGTACGAGCCCGGCGCTCGCTGACCGCCGGGCGGGCTGAGCCACTCGTCACCCCTAGGCTGAAAATCATGCCTGCGCCGACCCTGAACCGCGAGATCCTGCGCCTCGCCGTGCCCGCGCTCGGCGCGCTGGTCGCCGAGCCGATGTTCCTGATCGTGGATGCCGCCCTGATCGGCCACCTCGGCGTCATTCCGCTCGCGGGTCTCGGCATCGCCGGGGCCATCCTGCAGACGATCGTCGGGCTGATGGTCTTCCTCGCCTATTCGACGACGCCCGCCGTCGCTCGTCGCTTCGGAGCCGGCGACCGCAAGAGCGCCGTGAGCGTCGGCATCGACGGCCTGTGGCTCGCGCTCGGGCTCGGCGCACTGCTCGCCCTCGTCGGGTCGCTCGCGACGCCGTGGCTCGTGGGGCTCTTCGACGCCGGTCCCGATGTGACCGACCAGGCGATCGCCTACCTCGGCTTGTCGATGTGGGGACTGCCGGCGATGCTCATCGTCTTCGCCGCCACCGGCCTGCTGCGCGGGATGCAGGACACCGTCACCCCGCTCTGGATCGCCGGGCTCGGCTTCGGCGCCAACGCCCTGCTCAACTGGCTCTTCATCTACGGGTTCGGGTGGGGCATCTCGGGCTCCGCCGCCGGCACCGTCGCGGCGCAGTGGGGCATGGTCGCCGCCTACGTCGTCGTCATCGGCCGGCTCGCGCGGCGGCACGCGGCATCCGTCCTGCCTCAGCGCGATGGAGTGCGCGGATCGGCGCGGTCGGGTGGGTGGCTGTTCCTGCGGACCGTGTCGCTGCGCGTCGCCCTGCTCGCGACGGTCGCGGTCGCGACGGGGCTCGGCACCGCCGAGCTCGCCGGGTGGCAGGTCGCCTTCACGATCTTCTCGACGGCGGCCTTCGCGCTCGACGCGCTCGCGATCGCGGCGCAGGCCCTGATCGGGCGCGGGCTCGGAGCCGGCGACGAACCGTTCGTCCGGCGCGTCCTCGGCCGGACGGTCGCGTGGGGCGCATGGTTCGGAGTGATCGTCGGGGTGATCATCGCGGCACTGTCCGGCGTGATCGGGCTCGCCTTCACGGGCGACCCCGAACTCGCGGCCCTCATCGTGCCCGCCCTTCTCGTGCTGGCGATCGCACAGCCCGTGTGCGGAGTGGTGTTCGTCCTCGACGGCGTGCTCATGGGCGCCGGCGACGCCAAGTACCTCGCGATCGCCGGCGGCCTCAACCTCCTGCCGTACCTGCCCGCCCTCGCGATCGTGATCGCCCTGCACCCGGGCGGATCGGGCGGCCTCGCCTGGCTGGCGGCGTGCTTCTTCGGCGTCTACATGCTCGCGCGCCTCGGCACCCTCGGCTGGCGTGTGCGCCGCTCGGAGTGGATGACCGCCGCGGTCTGAGCAAGTCTCGCGTGTCACCCCACTCCCCTAGAGTGCGGGCATGGACTCCCGTGACAACGACTTCCTCCGCGACTTCCACCGCCTCATCCAGCGGGTGAATCGGATGCCGGAGGTCGAGACCGCCCCGCTGACCCCCCTCGGCGAGCGGGTGCGCGACCACCTGAGCGCTGACCCGGCCCAACTGCCGATGGTCACGGAAGCGGTCCCGCCGCATCGTCTCGTCGACCTGGATCTCGCGGTCGATGCGATCGGCGGAACGGATGCCGAGGTCGTCGGCATCCGCGGTGGGCAGCACCTGCAGCACGAGGAGTTCGCCGGCCTCCTCGCATCGCCCTACGCGCGCATCCAGCCGGGCCCGGTCGAGTACGTGACCGTCGCCACCGGTCCGACGACGACTCGGCAGACGAAGTCGACTGCAGTGCACCTCTTCCGCTTCGAGGGAGTGCCGGTCGCGGCGCTGCAACGGGCTGCCGACCCGCGGGCCGGCCGCAGCGAGGCGACACTCGACGTCATCACCGCGACGCCGGAGGTCGCGCCCAGGCTTCTGGCCGAGATCCGTCGGCTCATGAACGAGCTCAGCGTCGTCCGCGGCAACGTCGTGAGCTTCGCGCGGAGCGAGTACGGGGCGAGCGGCGTCGGGGGCATGACGTTCCTCGAGCGGCCGACGATCACCGCAGATCAGGTGATCCTGCCCGAGGGCCTGCTCGACCGCATCCGCGCTCACGTCGTCGAGATCGGGGATCGCGCCGACGAGCTGCGTGCCCGCGGCCAGCACCTCAAGCGGGGCGTGCTGCTGTACGGCCCTCCCGGAACCGGCAAGACCCTGACCATCCGCCACCTCATCCACGAGACGCCCGGAACGACGGTCGTGTTGCTGCAGGGCGCCGCACTCGGGCTGATCGGCGAGGCCGCCTCACTCGCACGTGCGATGAGCCCCGCTCTGGTCGTCCTCGAAGACGTCGACCTCGTGGCCGCCGATCGGGGCGACTTCGGACTGCAGCCGCTGCTGTTCGAGGTGCTCGACGCTCTCGACGGTCTGGACGGCGACGCCGACGTCGCCTTCGTCCTGACGACGAACCGCGCCGAGATCCTCGAGCCGGCCCTCGCCGCACGCCCTGGCCGGGTCGACCTCGCGCTCGAGATCCCGCTGCCCGAACTGTCCGCCCGTCAGCGACTGTTCCAGGTGTACGGGAGCGACCTGCCGTTCTCCGCCGAGGCGCTGGAGCGCGCCGCCGAGCGCGCCGAGGGCGTCACCGCATCCTTCGCGAAGGAGGTGATCCGACGCGCGGTGCTCCGGGCGGTGTCCGACGACCGAGACGTCACGGACGGCGACCTGGCCACCGCGCTCGACGCCATGATCGACGACACCCGGGGAATCTCCCGCGTGCTGTTCGGCGGTGAGGCCGCCGCCGACGCGGCAGGCCCGCACGGCGTCACCAGCAGCATCCGCTTCGGAGCCGACTACTGATGCGCCCCTCTCGCGTGTTCGCCTGACCCGCGCCAGGACTCAGGCCATCAGCGGGATGGACCCGACGAGGACGCCCACGGCGAGCATCACGAGCGAGACGACCACGGCGCGCCACAGGACCTTCTTGTGGTGGTCGCCGAGGTTGACGCCTGCGAGCGAGACGAGCAGCAGAATCGCGGGCACGAGCGGGCTCTGCAGGTGCACGGGCTGGCCGGTGATCGAGGCGCGCGCCATCTCGACGGGTTCGATGCCGTACGTCGTCGCGCTCTCGGCGAGGATCGGCAGGATGCCGAAGTAGAAGGCGTCGTTCGACATGAAGAACGTGAACGGGATCGACAGGATGCCGGTGATCACGGCCATGAACGGTCCGAGCGACGGCGGGATGACCTCGGTCACCCAGCTGGCCATCGCCGACACCATGCCGGTGCCGTTCAGCACGCCGACCAGGACGCCGGCTGCGAGGACCATCGAGACGACGCCGACGATGCTGGGGGCGTGAGCGACGATCTCATCGGCCTGCGTCTTGAGCCGGGGGAAGTTCACGATCAGTGCGATGGCCGCACCGACCATGAACACGTAGGCCAGCGGGTAGATGTCGAGCACGAGCATCACCATGACGGCGAGGGTCAGCACGAGGTTGAACCAGATGAGCTTCGGCCGGAGCGAGGCACGGTTCGGGTCGAGCAGGGTGTCGGCCATCGCGGTGTCGGCCGTGTCGACGAGCTTCGCGGCGTCGACCGCGTTGCGGGCGCCGCGAACGGTGACGATGTTGCCCGTGCGCAGGTGCGCGAGCGCGCCGGGCTTGTTCTCGGCGCCGCGGAACAGGCGGGGAGCGCCGAGGCGTCCGTCGCCGGCCGTGGCCTCGAGACGCGACGTGTCGACCGATCCGGCCAGGCGGCGACGCTCGGAGAGCCCCAGGAACCAGGCGAACAGCAGGGAGATCACGAGGCCGGTGGCCAGCGAGGGCAGCATGGGGACGAAGATGTCGGTCGGCTGCAGGCCGAGCGCCGAGGCGGCGCGCACCGTGGGGCCGCCCCACGGGACGATGTTCAGCGTGCCGTTCATGAGGCCCGCGACACAGGTCAGGACGACGGGGCTCATCCCGAGCCGCAGGTAGATGGGCAGCATCGCCGACGTCGTGATGATGAAGGTGGTCGAGCCGTCGCCGTCGAGCGAGACCGCACCGGCGAGGATCGCCGTGCCGAGCACGACCTTGGCGGGGTCGTCGCCCAGCAGGCGGGTGATGAGGCGGATGAGCGGGTCGAACAACCCGACGTCGATCATGATGCCGAAGTACATGATCGCGAACATGAGGAGCGCCGCGGTGGGGGCGAGGTCGCCGATCGCGTCGATGACCATGTCGCCGAGGCCGAGACCCGCGCCGGCGAAGAGGCCGAAGATCGTCGGCACGGTGATGAGCGCGACCATGGGGGTGAGGCGCCGGGTCATGATCAGCGCCATGAAGGTCAGCACCATCACGAACCCGAGGATGACGAGGATCGTGTCCGGTGGGGTGAACGCCACGGGGTACTCGACTGCCTCGGTATGCACGATGCTCATCGCGACTCCTTCGTCGTGAAGCGGCTCCGGCGGGTTCGGTGCCTGGTCCCGCGATCGTAGGGATGCCGTGAACCAGGGCGCGCGCTAAGGCTCATTCCCCTGCGTTGTGCGCGTAACGTGGCTTTCGCTCATTGTGCGCAGGAGGTGGTCGGGTGCGGTTCGGGAGCAGGATGCTGGTCCTCCAGCTCGTCACGCAGGTGTGCGTCGTGGCGGCGTGCGCCGGCGTCTTCCTCTTCCTCGGGGTGCAGCAGCTGCGCGCCGAAGCGGAGTCCTCGGCGCTGAACATCGCCCGGAGCGTCGCGGCGACCCCCGACGTCCGCGAGCTGGTCGCGGAATACTCCGCCGACCCCGGCACGCCGGATGCCGCGAAGCTTCTCGGCGGCCCTCTGCAGGGGTACGCCACCGCCGTCTCGGACCGTACGGACGTGCTGTTCGTCGTGATCACCGACGATCACGGCATCCGTCTCGCCCACCCCGACCCGGACCGGCTCGGTGACGTCGTGAGCACGAGCTTCGACGACGCCCTCGCCGGGCGCGAGGTCGTGACGTGGGAGTCCGGCACGCTCGGCGAATCCGCACGCGCCAAGGTGCCGGTGTACGCGCCCGGTGACGGGGACCGGCCGGTCGGAGAGGTGAGCGTCGGATTCGAGCGAGCCAGCGTGTTCCGCGATCTGCCCGCCCTCCTCACCGGCATCGCCGTCGCGGTCGTGCTGGCCCTCGCCCTCGGCGCGGTCGCGGCGCTGCTGATGCGTCGGCGGCTCGAGCGCGTGACGCTGGGGCTGCAGCCCGAAGAGCTCGCGGCACTCGTCCAGACGCAGACCGCCGTGTTCGAGAGCGCGGACGAGGGTGTCGTCGCGGTGGACCCGGACGGCACCGTGCGCGTGTGGAGCGAGGCGACGACGCGGATGCTGGGCGTCGCCGCCGCGCCTGGGACCGCCCTTCGCGACGTCCCGGTCGACCCGTCGGTGCGCGATGCGCTCACGGCGGGCGCGCCGTCGGGACTCGCGGTCGGCGACCGCATCGTCTATGTCGACGTCCGCTCGGTGCGCCGCGGTTCCCGCGCGCTCGGCACCGCGGCGATCCTCCGCGACCGGACCGATCTGCTCGCCCTCACCGAGCGTCTCGACGGCGTCCGCACCCTGACCGACGCGCTGCGCGCGCAGCGCCACGAGTTCGCGAATCGCCTGCACGCGGCATCCGGTCTGCTGGACGCGGGCCGCGGCGAGGAGGCCCGCGACTTCCTGCGCGAGGTCTCGGGTCGCGGCGCCGTCGACCTGCGGGTGGCCGGGCTGGATGCCGTGACTGACCCGGTCCTGCAGTCGTTCCTCGGCGCGATGGCCGAGAGCGCCCGCGAACGCGGCGTCGAGTTGCGCGTTGGGCCCGACACCCTGCTGCGCAGCACGCTGCGCGAGGTGGAGGACACCCTCGCCGTGATCGGGAACCTCGTGGGGAACGCGGTGACGGCCGCGGCATCCTCGTCGGCGGACGCCTGGGTAGAGGTGACCCTCCTCGACGAGCTCGACGGGGGCGAGCTCGTCCTGACGGTGGCGGATTCGGGAGGCGGCGTGACGGAGCCCGGCGACGTGTTCGCCGCGCGCACGGTGTCGGAGACCGAGACGGCGGTGCACGGCCACGGCATCGGGCTGCCGCTGTCCCGTGAGCTCGCGAGGCGACGCGGGGGCGAGGTCTGGATCATCGACGCGGGCGGCCGCGACGGCGGCGCGGTCTTCGGGGCTCGTCTGCCCGCGGTGATGGGTCCGGCGGGACCGGGTGAGATCGAGGAGAGCGACGATGAGTGACATCCGTGTGCTGATCATCGACGACGACTTCCGCGTCGCCGGCGTGCACCGCGACATCGTGACGGGGGTGCGCGGATTCACCGCGCTCGAGCCGGTCCGCACCGCGGCCGAGGCGCTGGCGGCCGTGCGGGCCGACACCCCCGACCTGATCCTCGCCGACGTGTACCTGCCCGACGGGGACGGCATCGAGGTGGTGCGCTCGTGCGGCGTCGACGCGTTCGTGCTGAGTGCGGCGACGGACGCGCGGACGGTGCGGCGCGCCTTCCGCGCCGGCGCCCTCGCCTACCTCGTGAAGCCGTTCGACGCGCGAACGCTGGCCGATCGCCTCGACCGGTACGCGCGCTACCGCAACCTGCTCTCCGACGCCGCCCCGCTCACGCAGGACCAGATCGACCGCGCGGCGACGGCGATGCGCGCTGCCTCCGACCAGGCGTCGGTGTCGCGGTCGGCGACGGAGCGGACCATCCTCGGCGCCCTCGCCGACGGCGAGGCATCGGCGAGCGAGGTCGCCGAGCGCAGCGGCATCTCACGCGCGACGGCCCAGCGCCACCTCACCGCGCTCGCTTCGCGCGGGCTCGTGGAGATCAGCCTGCGATACGGCACGACGGGCCGCCCTGAGCACCGCTTCCGCGTGGCGGATGCCACGGGCTAAGGTGACACCACGCCACGACGGCCGTGTCGCGCAGGAACCGCTCGGGGGAACGGACTCCACCATGACGAACACCAGCAGGATCACACTCGCGACCGCTCTGATGGCCGCATCGGGTCTCGCACTGACCATCGGAGCCACGGCACTCGCGACCTACCTGCTGACAGCAGACGGCACCTTCGCCGAGCTCGTCGTGGTCGCCGGCGCCGGCGGCACCGCCATCGTCACCGGCATCGTCGGCGTGTGGCTGCACCGGTTGAGCACCGTCGTCTCCGCCTTCGCGACGGTGGGATACCTGGTCGTGGGGGCGACGATCGTCCTCGGCGCCGTGACCACCCTCCAGGATGCTGCGGCGGGAGGTTTCGCGAACATCGGAGCGGGACTGCTCCTGCTCGTCGGCTCGGTCCTCGCCGTGCCGGCCACCGCTCTCGCCGTGACGCTCGCCGCCTTCTACCTGCGGTCCCGCCGGTACGCCGTCGCCTGACGACGCGGGCTCACGCGTAGCGGCGGCACCATTCGTACATGACGACCGCCGCGGCGGCCGAGGCGTTGATCGACCGGGTCGACCCGTACTGGGTGATCTCGACGACGCCGGATGCCGCGGCGAGCGCCTCGGGCGACAGCCCCGGCCCCTCCTGGCCGAACAGCAGGACGCAGCGCTCGGGCAGGTCCGCCCGGTCGACCGGAACCGAGCCGTCGACGTTGTCGATCGCGAGGACCGGAAGGCCCGCGGCATCCGCCCACGCGGTGAAGGTCGCGACGTCCTCGTGGTGGCGGACGTGCTGGTACCGATCGGTGACCATCGCGCCGCGCCGGTTCCAGCGCCGTTTGCCGATGATGTGCACCTCGGCGGCGCCGAACGCGTTGGCGCTGCGGACGATCGAGCCGATGTTCATGTCGTGCTGCCAGTTCTCGATCGCCACGTGGAACGGATGCCGCTTTTCGTCGAGGTCCGCCACGATCGCCGCCATCGTCCAGTACCGGTAGCGGTCGACGACGTTGCGGCGGTCACCGTGCTCGAGCAGGTCGCGGTCGTAGTGCGGATCGTCGGGCCACTCGCCCGGCCACGGCCCGACCCCCACCGGAAGCTGCGGCTCGGCGTCGGGCTCGGTCGGGTCTGGCACCGGTCCAGGTTAGTCGGGGCATCCTGGCAGGAGGACGGTGAAGCGGGACCCGACGCCCACCTCGCTCGTGACCTCGACCGATCCACCCAGCGCCTGGCTGAGTCCCTGAACGATCGACAGCCCGAGTCCGGAGCTCTCGCCCGACCGCGTGCGCGCCGGGTCTCCCCGCCACAGCCGGTCGAACACGAACGGCAGGTCGTCGGCGGCGATGCCCTCGCCGTCATCGGTCACCTCGAAGCGGACGGTTCCGCCCGTCGCACCCGCGCCGACCCGCACGGACCCGCCCGCGGCGGTGTGGCGGAGAGCATTGCCCACCAGGTTGCTCAGGATCTGCCCGAGGCGCGCGGCATCGGTGCGCATCGGCAGAGGTCCCTCGACGTCGGCGGCCAGCGTGACGTCTGCGGCCGCGGCGCGAACGAGATGGGCCGCAACGACGCTGCGGACGACCTCGGCGGCATCCACCGGTGCGAGGTCGACGGCGAGGTCGCCCGTCTCGGCGAGCGCGAGCAACTGCAGGTCGCGCGTGATGGTCTCCATGCGTCCCGCTTCGGTGAGCACGAGGCTCCGCAATTCGGCATCGCTCATTCCGAGCCCGTCGTCAGCGGCCTCGACCCAGCCGCGGATGTTCGTCAGGGGGCTCCGCAGTTCGTGTGCCACGTCACCGAGAAGACGGCGGCGGGCGGTCTCGTGACTGGCGATCTCCGCCGACATCCGGTCGAACGCCGCACCCACGTGGGCGAGGTCGTCCGTCGCACCGACTCCGCTCCGACCCGCACGCTCTCCGGCGGCGAAGCGGTCGGCGGCGTCTTCGAGCTTGCGCGCGCTCCGAAGGGTCGGCGCGAGGATGATGGCGGCTGCGGCCGCGAGAAGAGCCAGGAGCACGACCACGACGATCGCGAGTCGTGCGATCGTCCCCGGGCTCGCGTCGAAGGGCCCGCGGACGTTCCCCCGGAGGTTCGTGAGGACGATCTGGACGGTCGGCGCCGTGACGGCGGAGGCCTGCTCGACCTGTGCGCTGAGGAGGCATCCCGCGGTGATCTCCGACCCGGGGGGATCGGTGCGGAACGCGAGTTCCGTTCTCGCCGACGCGGCCGAGAGGTCGAGGTCGACCCGGTCGATCGGAGGAGCACTGGCGTCGAGCAGGCACCGGTTCGTGAGTTCGCGCAGTTCGTCGAGAGCGTCCTGTTCGGACGGCAGCGGGGTGTCGAGTCGGGTCCGCCCGCAATCCGGGGCGTTGTCCGTGGCCCACACCACCGGGCGTCCCGTCGTCCAGACGGTCGAGCCGATGACCGCCGTTCCCAGGCAGGCGCGGACGTCAGCAGCGCGCGCGGTCAGCGCCGTCCGCTGATCCTCGCTGAGACCAAAGGGTCCGACGATCCCCCGGTGCAGGCGCAGCTCGAGGGTGCCCGGCTCGGCGTACTCCTCGAGCGGATCGAACGTCATCGTCGACTCCTCGGGTCGCGGCAGAGTCGGCGCACTGTCGGCGATCAGCTCTCCGTCCCCCCCGACGAGCGCGATCCGCCGGCCGGTGTCGTGCGCGAGTTCGAGGAGCTCGGGTCCGACTCCGTCCCAGGTCGGATGCCGGCCGGCCCACAGACTCAGTTCGTCGAGGATCTGCTCGTTCCGGGCGAGGGCGGCATCCGATGACTGCTGGTCGAAGCGGTACTCCGCCGTCTGCGCGAGCCACAGCGTGCTGCCGACCGACGCGACGACCAGGAGGAGGCCTGCGGCGAGGTACCGCAGCAGCAGGCGCGGCGTCCGTCGCCGTGTCTGCTGCTCGTCCGATCGCACGCTCATCCCGTCGGCAATGCTCTCACCCGCCGCCCCCTCATCCGCTGCGCCCCTCATCCCGCGGCGAGGGCAGCGGTCGGCGACTGCCGTGCCGCATGGATCGACGGCGCGAGCCCGGCGAGCGCCCCCGTCACCAGGGATGCCGTCACGCCGAGGACGATCGTCGCGACCGGGATGACCACCGGCCACCCCTGCGTCGCACTCCACAGCACCGTGCCGAGCAGCCCGAGCGAGACTCCCAGGAGCCCACCCATCGAGCAGAGGACCACCGCTTCGACGAGGAACTGCGCACGGATCTGCCCCCGATGCGCACCGAGCGCCCGGCGCAGCCCGATCTCGCTCCGGCGCTCGAGCACCGAGACGAACATCGTGTTCGCGATCCCGATCCCGCCGATAAGGAGGGCGATCCCCGCCAGTGTCAGGAACAGTCCATCGAAGTTCGCCTGGGCGGCATCCTTCGCGGCGAGCACGGCCGACGGGCGACTGACCTGCACCATGCCGGCGGCCCCCGGCGAGAGCGTCGCGGCCACGATGGGCCGGAGCGCCTCGATCTGCGACTCGGTGCCGGTGAGGTAGGCCACCGTGGGGGCGCCGTCGAAGTCGAGCCATCGCCGGGCGGCCGCGTCGCTCACGAGCACGGCCGACTGCAGGTCGGGCGCGAGAGGGGTGTCCTCCAGAACGCCGATGACCCGGAACGGGATGCCGCCGAGGTCGATCGACACCGCACGATCGGGGAGCCGTGAAAGTCCGAGCCGGTCTGCGGCATCGGAGCCGAGGACGACGACCGGCAACGGATCGTCACCCATCCACCGGCCTTCGGCCAGCTCGCCCCGGAGCACACCGAGCAGGTCGCCCGTCACCGCGAGGGTCGTGATGCCGCTCTCGACGTAGTCGCGGAGTGCGTTGCTCCGGACTCCCGCATGGGCGTTTCCGACCGTCGCGGCATCCGTGACGGGACCGATGCGTTGCAGCATGCCGCGCGATTCGGGAGGGAGCGGGATCGGCTCACCGTCGACGCCGACCCTCGGATCGGCTCGCAGCAGGTTCGCTCCGAGCTTCGTGAGCTCCTGATCGAGCGCGGCCTGCGACGAGGCGGGCAGCGCGGTGACCGTCACGAGGGTGGCGATGCCGATGGCGACTCCGAGCGAGGCCAACACGGCGCGCAGCGGGCGGGTGAACAGCCCCACGGTGCCGAGGGCCAGAAGGTCCCGGATGCCGAGGCGAGGCCGACGTTCAGACATGAGCGACCTCTTCCCCTGCAGGAGCGGCCGTATCCGACACGATCCCGCCGTCGCGGAGCTCGACCCGGCGCGGCATCCGAGCGGCCAATCCGGTGTCGTGGGTGATGACCACGACGGTCGTGCCCTCCCGATTGAGTCGCTCGAGGAGGTCGACGATGCGTTCGCCGTTGGCACTGTCGAGCGCTCCGGTCGGCTCGTCGGCCAAGACGACCAGGGGTTCGGTGACGACGGCGCGGGCGATCGCGACACGCTGGCGCTCCCCGCCGGAGAGGTCCCGAGCCCGGTGCGCGAGGCGGTGCGCCAGCCCCACCCGCTCGAGCGCCGCTCGGGCGCGATCGCGACGGAGCCGGCGCGGGACGCCGCTGTACAGGAGCGCCGTCGCGACGTTGTCCTCGGCGCTCAGCCCGTCGGTCAGATGGAAGCTCTGGAAGACGAAACCGATCGTCCGCCCCCGCAGGGTCGAGAGCGCTCGGTCATCGAGGTCGTCGGTGTCGATGCCGCCGACCCGGACGGTTCCGCTGGTGGGCCGGTCGAGGGTGCCGAGGACGTTCAGGAGCGTCGATTTGCCGGCGCCGGACCGTCCGACGATCGCGATGATCTCGCCCGCATCGATCCGGAGCGACACGTCCTGCAGGGCCGCGACGCCGCCCGGGTGGATGCGGCCCACGTGATCGAGTTCGAGAGCAGGCGTGGTCATCGTGCGGTCACCACCGTCATGCCGGCGGTGATCCCGTCACCGGTCACTTCGACGCGGCCGTCCGCGATGAGCCCGATCGTGACGGCGCGCAGCCGCCCGGATTCGTCCTGCAGCGCGTAGCCCCCCTCGGCGAGCGCGATGAGCGCGGGCACGGGGGCGATGAGCACGTCGGCGACGGTCTTCGTCACGACGCGGACGACGACGGCCCCGGCATCCACCTCGGCGACGGCCTTCTGGTCCGCGATCTCGACCGTCGCCCGCACCTGGGACTGCGCCCCGTCGCCCGCCGTGCCGACGTCGCGGATCGTGCCTTCCAGCTTGCGGCCGTCGGGCAGCTCGATCTCCGCAGCCGCCCCCGCACCCACGAGCCCCGCGTCGCCGGCGGGAACGACCGCCTGGACGATCCTCGCGGTGGTCGAGGCGGTGAACGGCGTTCCGGTTGCGGTGTCGCCGAGCCGGGCGGTCACTTTCGCGATGCGACTCTCGGCGGTGAGGACGACGACATCCGTCGGTGCGAGGTCTCCCGTCCGTTCGAGGCCGAGCGCCTTCTGCCAAGAGCGCACGGCCGCGCGGAACGCACTGTTGGTCCGCGCATCCGCCGGGTCGGCCCGGCGGAGATACCCGAGCTCCATGAGGTTCGCCGCCACCATGCTCACGTCGGCACCGGTCATGCCCCACGAGGTCAAGGGCCGGTAGAGCGCGGTCGTCCCGATGAGCACCGGGATGGCGCGGTCATCGACACGGAGTGCCGCCGCGCCTCGCGCGAGGTCTGTATCCGGTGCCGGCAGCCAGGTGATCGTCCCTTTCGCCTTGACCGACACGGGCTCGGCGGCGCCGAACCCGATCGACCCGTCCAGAGTCGCGGTCAACGACAGGTCGCCCCGCTCGATCTCGGCTGTCGCACGTTCCACCTGCGATGACGGCGCGGGTTCCGGCGACTGCTCGGTCGCGTTGGTCACGGCTGCCACCCCACCCGCGGCGAGGAGGAGAGTCGCCCCCACGGCGGCTGCCGCGATGGCGAAGGTGCGTCGACGGCGGTCGCGGCTCATCGGGTTCCTCCCGAGACGCCGGCGACGCACCCGTCGACCTTCGCCATCCCCAGCGAGATCGACGCCGAGTCGTTCTGCTCACCACCGAAAGCGAAGTTGATCTGTCCGAACTCGTCTGCGGGGGTGATCTCGACGTAGCGGACGCCCTCGGCGTGCAGGCAGTCGACCACCTTCTGAGCGAATCGCAGCGCGTCCGGGTTCTGGGCGTCGAGCTCGTGCGGCGGGAGCGGCGCGAACCTCATGCAGAACGCCTCCGCCTCGGCAGCCGCCTCGGGGTCGTCGTTGGTCGCAACGCCCACGCCGCTGTCCTGGCCGCCCGTGATCGTCGCCTTGGGCATCCGATCCGCGAGGCATCGCTCTCGAGGCTGCCACGCCGCCTCGCCCTCCTCCTCGGTCATGTCGAGGCGCAGCCGGACCGGCTCACCGTATTCGGCGGTCAACGGGTCCTCCGTCGCCGTCTTCTCGGGCGCCGCCGTCTCGAGACTCGCGATCTGACCGTCCGGAACAGGGGCGGCATCCTGGCCCTGCGGCGCCGTACCGGCGGTGCAGCCGGTCGCGAGCAACACCGTCAGGGCGAGGCCGGCGAGTACACCCAGGTGGCGGGTCGAATGGCGGAACATGGTTCTCCGATCTCTGTCGTTGCCCCCACAGTGATCGCCGGTTGTGAAGGGAATGTGAGCGTGCGGTGCCGAGACCGTCTTCGTTCCGGTCGCGCGCCTACAGTCGATGACGTGGCCCGCATCGTGATCGTCGAGGACGACGCCCTGCAGTCCGAGCTCATCCGCCGATACCTCGAGCGCGAACGGCACGATGTCGAGGTCATCGACGACGGAGCCATCGCACTGACCTCGATCCGCGCCTCCTCCCCCGACCTGCTGATCCTCGACGTGATGCTCCCCGGACTCGACGGGCTCACCTTGTGCCGCACGCTTCGCGAAGAGATGCACGAGCTGCCGATCCTGATCCTCACGGCGCGGTCGACCGAGAACGATCTGCTTCTCGGTCTCGAGCTCGGTGCCGACGACTACGTCACGAAGCCCTACAGCCCTCGCGAACTCGTCGGTCGCGTCCGCGCCCTGCTGCGGCGGGCGCTGCCTGCCACGACGATCCGCACCGACGTCGTCGTGGGGGGCCTCGTCATCGATCCCGAGCGCCGAACGGTGACCGTCGATGCGCGACCCGTCGAGCTGACCCGAGCCGAGTTCGATCTGCTGCTCGAGTTCGCCACTCAGTCGGGCATCGTCCTCAGCCGGTCGCAGCTCCTCGACCGGCTGCACGGCTCCGCGCAGTGGATCGGCCCGCGCACCATCGACACCCACGTGAAGAACCTGCGACTGAAGATCGAGGACGACCCCCAGCGGCCGGCGAAACTCATCACCGTGCACGGCGTGGGGTACAAGCTCGAGTCCCCCACGGGCTGAGCTCGCCGGAGCCACGACGGTGCTTCCGGGCATCCGTTGGCCCTGTTAGATTTTTCGGTATGCCGAAAAATGCCGCGTCCCGAGTGCGCGGCCCTCGTGCGGCGTGGCTGCTCGGGCCGGCACTCGTCGCGGGAGTCGCCTACCTCGACCCGGGGAACGTCGCGAGCAACATGACCGCCGGCGCCCGCTACGGCTACCTGCTGGTGTGGGTCGTCGTACTCGGCAACGTCATGGCCTGGCTGATCCAGTACCTGTCGGCGAAGCTCGGCATCGTGACAGGGCGGAGCCTTCCCGAACTCCTCGGCGCCCGCTTCCGCACGCGCACCGCTCGCCGCGCGTACTGGCTGCAGGCGGAGCTCGTCGCGATGGCGACCGACGTCGCCGAGATCATCGGCGGTGCGGTCGCCCTGTGGCTGCTGTTCGGCGTGCCGCTCGTGTGGGGCGGGCTCATCACGGGCGCCGTCTCGATCGCGCTGTTGCTGATCCAATCCCGCCGCGGCGCGCGCACCTTCGAGTTCGTCATCATCGGCCTGATGGTGATCATCGCGGTCGGTTTCACCTACGGCGTCTTCATCGGCCCGCCCGACGCGTCCGGCGTCGCCGGCGGCCTGCTCCCCCGATTCGAGGGGACCGGATCGGTGCTGCTGGCGGCATCCATCCTCGGGGCGACGATCATGCCGCACGCGATCTACGCGCACAGCTCCCTCGCCCGTGACCGCTTCCGTCCTGCCCAGAGCCGTCGAGCGGATGCCGCGGCCACCGGCGCGGCCCTCGACACCCGCCGGGTGCTCCGCGCCACGCGCTGGGACGTCACGATCGCCCTGGCCATCGCGGGGACGGTGAACCTCGGCATCCTGCTGCTGGCGGCGGCGAACCTCGCCGGGGTCCCCGGAACCGACAGTCTCGAGGGCGCCTACGCGGCGCTGCAGAACGGCATCGGTCCGGTCGTCGCGACGCTGTTCGCCGTCGGGCTCCTCGCGAGCGGCCTCGCCAGCAGCGCGGTCGGCGCGTATGCGGGAGCCGAGATCATGCACGGGCTGCTGCGCGTCCGCATCCCGCTCCTCGCGCGCCGCCTCGTGACGCTCGTGCCGGCGCTCGCGATCCTCGCCATCGGCGTCGACCCGACGCTCGCGCTGATCATCAGCCAGGTCGTGCTGAGCTTCGGCATCCCGTTCGCCCTCATCCCCCTCGTCTCGCTCACCGCGAAGAGGGATGTGCTCGGCGCGTACCGCAACCGGACGTGGACGACGGCCGCCGGAATCCTGGCGTCGGTCTTCCTCGTCGCGCTCAACGGGCTGCTGCTCTGGCTCACCTTGTTCGGCTCGTGACGACACGACCTTTGGCCGTCATCGCCGCCGGGCCCGCAGCGCCTCCCAGTTTCCGGATCCGATGGCGACCTTCTGTTCGTGGGTGAAGGGGGAGTGCTCGAGGAAGCTGCGCCCGACCCCGGCCGAGGTGTCGAGGAAAGGAAACCCGCCGGGCCGGGTGCCGAACGTATACGGGTAGTCGGTGGAGTAGACCATACGTTCCGTGCCGACGACCTCGGCGGTCCAGCGCAGGTAACGCTCCGACACCGTGCCGCTGCCGGCGATCCAGAAGTTCTGCGTCCAGTAATCGAGCAGCGGGCGCTCGAGGTCCGCATTGTGGGCCATGATGCCGGTGTGGTCGAGGTAGAACATCACCAACTCGCCCCAGTGCCCGGCAACGACCTGCAGGTCGGGGTGGCGGTCGAAGACGCCGCTGAAGATCATCCGCATGTACTGGATGCCGAGGTCGTAGTACCACCCGAGTCCGGCGGTGGCCAGTCCCATGCCAGCGGGGCCGAGACCCGAATAGTAGGAGTCGATGACCCCGGGAGTGGGTACCTGCGGGTGGAAGTGCAGGGGCACGCCGAGTTCGACGGCCTTCGCGTACATCTCGTCGTACGCGAGCGAATCCGCCAGGACATCGCCGGTCCGGCCGTAGAGCATCGCGCCGACCATGCCGAGTCGGGTGACGGCCCGCTCGAGCTCCGTGGCTGCCGCGGTCGGATCGGCCGTGGGGATCGTGGCCCATGCCTGGAACCTGTCGGGACGTTCCGCGACGATCGCGGCAAGGTGATCGTTCGCGTCGCGGGCGACGACGGGCGCGTCCGCGGCAGACAGGTTCTGGACCCCGGGCGAGTTCAGTGAGAGAACGGCCATGTCGATCCCCTGATCGTCCATGTCGGCCAGGCGTTCCTCCCCGGTGCTGCGGAGTCGGCGCGCGAAGGGGGCATCCCCCCACCCGCCGTGCGGGTTGGGGTGGACGCCAGCGCGCTCCCAGGCATCCAACACGAGGGGAAGCGCGATGTGCTCCTCCAGTCCGACGATCGTGATCTTTTGCGACATGGCTGACCATCCTTCTGAGCTCTATCGGTGATATCGACGAAGTGTTATCGCGGATAATATCGACAGTAACATCGAGACGGTATCGTCGTAACCATGAGCACCGAGGAAGAGGACACCCAACGGCATCGTCTGCGGGAGACGATCCTCCTCGCGGCCAGCGAGCTCATCGCCGAGGGCGGCGCAGCCGCGATGACCACCCGCGCCGTTGCTGTGCGGGCGGGCGTGCAGGCCCCCACGATCTACCGCCTGTTCGAAGACAAGCAGGGTCTGGTGCGGGCGGTCGCCGCCTACGTCCTCGAGACCTATGCCCGATCGAAGGATGTCGCCGACGACGACGCCGACCCCGTCGTTGCTCTAAGGACAGCATGGCGAGCACACATCGACTTCGGGCTCGCCAATCCGGGGCTGTATCTCCTCATGAACGACGCCACCCGGGCGAGTCGAGGAGCCGACGCCTCCGCGCCGACGGGCATCCCCGACGTCCTGACAGTGCGCGTCCGAGCGGTTGCGGCGGCGGGAGTCCTGCTGGTCACCGAGGAGAGAGCGGTAGACCTGATCCGCGCGGCGGGCGACGGGGTGATCCGCTCACTGCTCACCTCGCCCGCCGACGCGGAGCGCATGTCGACGCTGTCCGACGACATGCTGGACGCCATTCTCGGCCGCATCGTCGAGGGCCGGGGTGAGACATCCTCTCGTCCTGTCGATGCCCTTCTCATCCAGCTCCGGGCTGTAGCGGACGAGTTGACGGATCTCAGCGCGGCCGAGAGGGCGCTTCTCCGCGAGTGGGTCAGTCGTGGTGACGTGGGGCGGGGATCGCCGGCTCAGGATGCCGCCGCGTTCGGTTCGTGACCGGCCGCCGGATAATCTGGGGCGCGTGCCCGCGTCCACCGTCGACGACTATCTGAAGACGATCTACCACCACACCGAGTGGCAGACCGATCCCGTCACTCCCTCGGTGCTGGCCGCCGAACTCGGACTCGCGCCCTCGTCGGTGACCGAGATGATCAAGAAGCTCGCCGCTCAGGGTCTCGTGTCGCACCGTCCCTACGGTCCGATCTCGCTGACGGATGCCGGGACCCTCCGCGCGACCGCGGTGATCCGCCGGCATCGCCTCATCGAGACGTGGCTCGTGCGCGAGTTCGACTACGCGTGGGACGAGGTGCACGACGAGGCCGAGGTCCTCGAACACACGATCAGCGATCGGCTGCTCGCGGGGATCGACGCGCGGCTGGGGCATCCGCGGTTCGACCCGCACGGCGACGCCATCCCGGCACCCGACGGCAGCGTGGAGCGCGAGCCGTTCGTCCTGCTCGCCGAGGCGACGATCGGGCACACCGGACGGGTGCTCCGGGTCTCGGATCGCGACCCCGCGCTGCTGCGCTCGCTCGAGGAGGTCGGCCTCGACGTCGGCCACACGGTCACCGCCACGGGGCGCGACGCCGTGCAGGTCGACGGCGGCCCGACGATCGACCTGCCGCCGGCCGCCGCGCGGGCGGTCTGGCTCACCGCCTGAGCGTCAGCGAAGGCGCAGCTTGCGGCCCTTGAGGTAGGGCCATTCGGCCCGCGTCGCGTGCTCGGCGTAGTGCCACATGCGGGCGCCGACGTCGGGATCGATCGTGACCCGCGACGGGCGGACGAGCACGGGCGACCCCGTGTACGTGCGCGCCGGCCCCCAGTACTGCCCGCCTTCGGCGTCGGGGTCGATCAGCGCCCGGACGGGAGCCCACGCGCCGCTCTCCTTCGACTGCGAGACCGCGGCCTGCAGCCCGCCGAGGAACCGCTTGCGTCGCGACGGCACACTGACCCCCGCGATCCGCCGGGTACGACCGCCGAGGGAGTACCCCGGGTGGGCGACGAGACTCGCGACGGGGACGGATGCCGCCCGCAGGCGCCGGTCGGCTTCGAAACCGAGCGCGGAGGTCGCGACCTTGGACTGCACGTAGGCACGCCACGGCGTGTAGTCGTCGACGAGTTCGGGGTCGATCGGATCCCACGGGAAGAGCTTCGTCGCGACCGAGCCGAGCCACACCATCCGGCCCCGCGCCGCGGCGAGCGCGGGAAGGAGGGCACCCGCAAGCGCGTAGTGGCCGAGGGCGTTCGTGGCGATGACGAGTTCGTGGCCGTCGCGGGTGACTTCACGGGTCTTCGGCGGGTGCACGATCCCGGCGTTGAACAACACGCCGTGCAGTCCTACGCGGCCGCGGACGGTCGCCGCGGCGGCGCGCACCGAGCCCAGGTTGCTGGTGTCGAGTGCGAGCGTCTCGAGGTCGGCATCCGGCACCTGCGCCAGGATCGCGGCGCGCGCACGTGACAGTTTCGACGGGTTCCGCGCCGTCATGACGACGTGGGCACCGGCGCCGGCGAGCTGCAGGCAGGAGAAGAATCCGAGGCCCGTGTTAGACCCGGTGACGAGGTAGCGACGGCCGCTCAGATCGGGGAGATCGTTGGGGTCCCAGTCGTTTCGCGCCACACCCTCGACCCTACGCTCGGGCGCCGCGTCGCGGCATCCCTTCGTGGGAGAGTTGAGGCATGAACGGACTCGAGCAGAATCTGCTGTTCGCCGTCGTCGGACTCTCGCTGGTGACGTCGCTCGTGGTCATCGTCGTGGGTGCGGTGCGCCGACGCGGCGACGATCGCAACGACCGCAAACCCTGGGACGACCTCGAGCCCAAGTAGACCGATTACTGGGGCTGCAGTCCCAGGTCGTCGAGGTCGATCGCGGCGAGCCACGTGAGACCCTCCGCCTCGACGGCGGCCTGCGCTCCGGTCTTGCGGTCGACGATGACGGCGACGGCGACGGGTTCGGCACCCTCGCGGCGCAGCGCCTCGACGGCCTTCAGCGCCGACTGGCCCGTGGTCGAGGTGTCCTCGACCACGATGACGCGCTTGCCGACGACATCCGCCCCCTCGACCTGGCGACCGCGGCCGTGGTCCTTGGGCTCCTTGCGGACGACGAACGCGTCGAGCGGGGAATCGGTGCGCGCAGATTCGTGCATGACGGCGTTGGCGATGGGGTCGGCGCCAAGCGTCAGACCGCCGACCGCGACGATGCCGTCGACGTCACGGATGAGGTCGAGCATGATCCGCCCGATGGCCGGCGCGGCGCGGTGGTCGAGCGTGAGCTTGCGCATGTCGACGTAGTACGACGCCTTCTTGCCGCTCGACAGGGTGAAGTCGCCGTGGAAGACGGCCTCCTCCTGGATGAGCGAGATGAGGCGCTGGCGGTCGGCTTCGAGTGCGGGCATGGAGGCGACGGTCACGGGACGAGTCTAGGACCGACGGCGTCGGACGCCCGATCTAGGCTGGAGACCATGCGGCTTGCCACCTGGAACGTCAACTCGATCCGCGCGCGCATCGTGCGCACCGTCGACTTCGCCGTGCGCGAGAACATCGACGTGCTCGCGATGCAGGAGATCAAGTGCAAGCCCGAGCAGTTCCCTTACGAGGCGTTCGAAGAGGCCGGTTACCACGTCGAGGCGCACGGCCTGAATCAGTGGAACGGCGTCGCGATCGCGAGCCGCGAGCCGATCACGGACGTCGAATACGCGTTCCCCGACATGCCGGGGTTCCTGAAGGGGCATGAGGGACCGGATGCCCCGCAGGAGGCCCGGGCGCTCGGCGCCACGATCGACGGGGTCAAGGTCTGGAGCCTCTACGTCCCGAACGGCCGCGGACTCGACGACCCCCACTTCACCTACAAGCTGCACTGGCTCGAGGCCCTGCGCGCCTACACGCAGTCGACGCTCGCCGCTCAACCCGACCTGCCTCTTGCGCTCGTCGGCGACTTCAACATCGCCCCGACGGATGCCGACAACGGCGACCCGACGATCGTCCAGGGCGTGTCGACCCACGTCTCCCCCGAAGAGCGCGCCTCGTTCCAGGCACTGCTCGACGCCGGCCTCACCGACACCGTCCGCCCGCTCGTCCCCACCGGCTACACCTACTGGGACTACAAGCAGCTGCGCTTCCCGCGCAACGAGGGCCTGCGCATCGACTTCATCCTCGGCTCCCCGGCCTTCGCCGACGGCGTCGTCGGGGCATCCATCCACCGCGACGAGCGCAAGGGCGAGATCCCGAGCGACCACGTCCCGGTCGTGGTCGACCTGGATCTGAACGGCGAGGACGACGACGACCGTCCGATGATCTTCTGACGACGGCCCGGCGGCTCCCCCGCGCGACGGATGCCGGGACCCGCGACCCCCTCTAGCGTGGAGAGCATGCCCGAATCGATGCTCCGCCGCGCAGCGACCGCGGCCGAACGCCGCCAGGACGCCTGGCTCGCCGCCGGACTGTTCGTCGCCGCGATGATCAGCACAGCCCTGGGCTCGGTCTCGGGCATCTACAACGATGCGCAACCCGACCTCGTCTGGGGGCTCCTCTACTCCTTCGCCATGACCGCGCCTCTCGCCTTCCGGCGGCGTTACCCGATGACGGCCCTGATCGTCGTGTCGGTCGTGTTCTTCGTGGGCGTCTCGGCGCGCATCCCCGAGCTCTACGTCGGCAACGTCGCCCTGTTCGTCGGGATGTACACGGTCGGCTCCTGGGTGGCGGATCGTCGCCGCGCGGCGCTCGTGCGTATCCTGCTCATCGTCGCGATGTTCGTGTGGCTGATGATCACGATCTTCCAGACGGCGGCCTCGTCGTCCGAGGGCGGCCTGTCGCAGGAGGGGCCGTTCTCGCCGTTCGCGGCCTTCGCGATGATCCAGTTCCTCGTCAACGTGGCCTTCTTCGGCGGGGCATACCTGTTCGGCGAGCGCGCCTACACGGGCGCGACGGAGCGCACCGCCCTTGAGGAGCGCACGGCCGAGCTCGAGCGGGAACGCGAGCGGACGGCCGCCCAGGCGGTCGCCCTCGACCGGGTGCGCATCGCCCGCGAGCTGCACGACGTCGTCGCGCACCACGTCTCTGCGATGGGCGTGCAGGCGGGAGCCGCGCGCACGGTGCTCGACCGGGATCCGGATGCCGCGCGCACCGCGCTGACCGGCGTCGAGTCCTCGGCGCGCCAGGCGCTGACCGAACTGCGCCAGCTGCTCGAGACGCTCCGGACACCCGAGACCGAGGCGCCCGGGGGGTCGACCGTCCGCCTCGACGCCCTGCCGGACCTCGTCGCCCATGCCAACGAGAACGGCCTGCCGACGACTCTCTCGGTCGTGGGCACCCCCGTGCCGACACCCGAACTCGTGCAGGTGAACCTGTATCGCATCGCGCAGGAGGCGCTAACGAACGCGCGCCGCCACGGCGGTCCGGGTGCGACCGCCGACGTGCGGCTGCGCTACGCCGACGACGCCGTCGAACTCGAGGTCTCGAACGAGGGCCGCGCGCCGATCTCCGGACGGGCGGGCCTCGGCCTCGTCGGGATGCGCGAACGTGCGACGTCCTCCGGAGGAGCGCTCGAGGCGCGGGCGCGCCCGCGCGGCGGGTTCCTCGTGCGCGTGCGCGTGCCGCTGTCGCAGGCGGTGCCGGCATGATCCGGGTGCTGCTGGTCGACGACCACGCCGTCATGCGCGCGGGGTTCCGCATGATCCTCGAGGCGGCGGGCGACATCGAGGTGGTCGGTGAGGCCGGTGACGGTCGCGCAGCGGTCGAAGCCGCCCGCACGCTCCAGCCCGACGTCATCTGCATGGACGTGCAGATGCCCGACATGGACGGCCTTCAGGCGACGCGGCAGATCGTGGCGGATGCCGGGATCGCGGCATCCGTCGTCATCGTCACGACCTTCGACCGCGACGACTACCTGTTCCAGGCGCTCTCGGCCGGGGCGAGCGGGTTCCTCCTCAAGAACGCCGGCCCCGAGGAGTTGACGAGCGCCGTCCGCCTCGCGCACTCGGGCGAGGCGCTGCTGTCGCCGTCGGTGACCCGCCGGGTGATCGCGCGGTTCGCGTCGACCGCGACGGAACCGGCGGCATCCCTCCCCCGTGAGACGGATGCCGCGCCCCGCCTTCCGGTGGAGCTCACCGACCGCGAGGTCGAGGTGCTGCGGCTGCTCGCGCAGGCGATGAGCAACGGCGAGATCGCCCGCGAGCTCTACATCGGCGAGGCGACGGTGAAGACGCACGTGTCGAACGTCCTGCAGAAGCTCGGCGCCCGCGACCGTGTCGCCGCCGTCGTCTGGGCGCACCGCTACGGCCTCGCTTGACGAGAAACGGCCCCACCCGAATCGGGGTGGGGCCGTTTCTTCCGGCAGCGAGCGTCAGGCGCTCGCGGGGACCTTCGCGTAGCGGTCGACGAGGTCGTTGAACGCCTCGAGGTAGCCGGTCAGGAAGCCGGCGGTCGCGTCGTTCGTGACCTCGCCGTCCTCGGCGAACAGGCCGGGCGTTGTCTGGATGAAGCCCTCGGGCTGGCCGAGCGTCGGCGCGTTGAAGTGGCTGAGGATCGCCTTGAGGTGCTGCTGCGCGACAGCGGTCGCGACGCCGCTGCCCGACGTGCCGATGACGGCCGTGGGCTTGTTGTGGAACGCGTTCTGGCCGTACGGACGGGCGGCCCAGTCGAGCGCGTTCTTCAGCACGCCGGGGATCGAGCGGCTGTACTCGGGGGTCACGATGATGACGCCATCGACGTCCGCGATCGCCTGCTTGAAGTCGACGGCCACCTGCGGGAAGTTCCCGTCGTGGTCGACCGAGTAGAACGGCAGGTCCTTGATCGGGATCTCGACCAGCGTGGTGCCCTCGGGGGCGAGGCGCTCGAGCGCCTTGGCGAGGGTCCGGTTGATCGACGTCGACGAGATGCTGCCGACGATGTAGCCGATGGTGCGATTCGTCATGGGTCCTCCAAAGAGAGTGGATGGGATGCCGGTGGGCATCGCAGAACCCAACGAGACCCCCGGCATCCCTATTCCTATGAATGCACCGACAACGTCTCTCCCCCGTGGGGAGGGGATGGGTTTCACCCGCCGGGGGGAGGTCCCCGGCATCCGATCTTCCTAACGTGGGACACGTGCCGCCGCCGGTGGCGCACCGACCACAGGAGGAACGGATGCTGCAGCTACGCGGGATCACCAAGAGCTACGGGTCGAGGCGCGTCCTCGACGACGTCGCCTTCGACGTCGCGCCCGGCCGGCTGACCGGTTTCGTCGGCGGCAACGGCGCCGGCAAGACCACGACGATGCGCATCATGCTCGGCGTGCTCGGTCGCGACGCCGGCGAGGTCACCCTCAACGGCGCCCCCGTCACCGCTGCCGACCGGCGCCTGTTCGGCTACATGCCCGAGGAGCGCGGGCTGTACCCGAAGATGAAGGTGCTCGAGCACATCGTCTACCTCGCCCGTCTGCACGGCTTCTCGAAGACGGATGCCGCCACCCGCGCGACCGCCCTGCTCGAGGAGCTGGGGCTCGGCGAGCGCCTCGGCGACAACGTCGAGACCCTCTCGCTCGGCAACCAGCAGCGCGCGCAGATCGCGGCCGCCCTCGTGCACGACCCCGAGGTCCTCATCCTCGATGAGCCGTTCTCGGGGCTCGACCCGATCGCCGTCGACGTCGTCGCGAACGTCCTGCAGACCCGCGCGGCGCAGGGAGCCTCGGTGCTGTTCTCGTCGCACCAGCTCGACGTCGTCGAGCGCCTGTGCGACGACCTCGTCATCATCGCGGGCGGCACGATCCGCGCCGCCGGCACCCGTGAGGGGCTCCGTGCCGAGCACACGACCCGCCGCGTCGAACTCGTCTCGGGGACGGATGCCGGATGGCTCCGCGACGAGCCGGGCGTCGAGGTCGTCGACTTCGACGGCGGCTACGCCCTCTTCGAGGCCGACTCCGACGAGACCGTCCAGCGCGTCCTGCAGCGCGCGGTCGCCGCGGGCGACGTGACCACGTTCGCGCCGCGCCGCCCCACCCTCGCCCAGATCTTCACGGAGGTCATCCAGTGAACACGTCCGTCTCCCCCTCGTTCGGCCAGAGCGTCTGGCTCGTCACCGAGCGCGAGCTCGGCTCGAAGCTGCGCTCGAAGTCGTTCATCATCTCCACCGCCGTCATGTTCCTGATCGTGCTGGCCGGTGTCCTCTGGGCGGGCTTCTCCGCTCAGAGCGACAGCCGCACGCCGATCGCGGTCACCTCCGAGACGGCGTCGGCCATCACCGACCCGAAGGCGTTCGATGTGACCGATGCGGCCTCCGCCGAGGAGGCCCGCGATCTCGTCCGCGACGGCACGGTCGATGCAGCCGTCATCCCCGGCGGCGACGAGCCGCTCGGCTACACCGTGGTCTTCGACGAGTCGGTGTCGAACAGCCTGCTGCAGCAGCTGAGCATCGCCCCGAAGGTCGAGATCCTCGAGCCGGAGAGCACCGACGGATTCCTCCGCTACATCATCGCGATCGCCTTCGGCGGCGTGTTCTTCGCCGCGGCACTGACCTTCGGTACGACGATCGCGACGAGCGTCGTCGAGGAGAAGCAGACGCGTGTGGTCGAGCTGCTCATCTCGGCGATCCCGACCCGCGCACTCCTGGCGGGCAAGGTGCTCGGCAACACGATCCTCGCGATGGGGCAGATCGTCGGCATCGCCGCGGTCGCGATCATCGGGCTGACCGTGACGGGCCAGGACTTCCTGATCGCCGGTCTCGGCGGGCCGATCGCCTGGTTCGCGGTCTTCTTCCTCTTCGGGTTCGTGCTGCTCGCGGCGCTGTTCGCCGCGGCGGGTGCGCTGGTGTCGCGCCAGGAGGACATCGGCCCGACGATCACACCGCTCACCTACATCGTGATGGCGCCGTACTTCCTCGTGATCTTCTTCAACGACAACCCCGTCGTGCTGACGATCATGTCGTACGTCCCGTTCTCGGCTCCGGTCGGGATGCCGGTGCGGATCTTCGTCGGCGAGGCGCAGTGGTGGGAGCCGCTGCTCGCGCTGGCCGTCATGCTCGCCGCCTGCGTGGGAGCGATCCTCGTCGGCGCGAAGATCTACGAGAACTCGCTCCTGCGGATGGGTGCCCGCGTCAAGCTCCGCGACGCGCTCGCGCGCTGAGTCCGGCTCGATCGGAACCGTCCCGTCCGCAGCCGCGGCGGGGCGGTTCCGTCGTTCACGGCTTGTCCTTCGGCCCCTTGCGGTCCTTGTTCGCCTCGCGCTCCGCCCGCTTCTGCTCGTCCTTGGCCGCCTTCTCGGCGTCCTTCGCCGCTTCGTCGGCCGCGTCGTCGTCGGGAGCGGGATCGACCTTCGTCGTCGTGACGGTCGGCGTCGGGGTCGGCGTGGGATCCGTCGAGACGACCTCGGCGGGTGCCGACTCCTGCGGCTCCGTCTGCGCGGGGTCGGTCGAGGCGGGCTGCGGCGAACCGGCGAGCGATCCCGCCCAGATGCTCCCCGCCGTGATCAGTGCGACCGCGGCGGCGGCGAGTCCGATCACGAGCGGGCGACGCGACCGTCGCTTCTCGGGCCGATCGGTCGAGACGCCGGATGCCGCCGAGGCTCCGGCTGCTGCCGGGGCCCCGGCGAGCGCGACGGTCGCCGCCGTCGCTGAAGGGCGGGGGTAGCGGCGGGTCGGGGCATCCCCCGTGGTCTCCTCATCGAACCGACGGGAATCGGCAGCGCCGGCGGCGGGGATGCCGGCGGCCACCGCCGCACGCACCGGAGGCAGCGGCGGCGCGCCGTCGATCGGCTCGGTCCGCAGCCGCTCCGCGGCGTGGACGACCTCGAGGGCCGTGGGCCGCTCCTCGGGCGAGGTCGCCGTCATGCGTGAGAGGAGCGAACGCCACCCCTCGCTGAGAGTGTCGGGAACGGTCGGCGGCGTCGTCAGGCGCGCGAGGGCGGCGCCCACCCCGTCGGTGTTCGGATAGGCACGCTCACCCGTGAGCGCCTCGAGCAGGACGAGACCGAGGGCGTACACGTCGGACGCGGGCGAAGGGTCGCGGCCCTCGACCTGCTCGGGGGCGAGATAGGCGGCGGTGCCGATGATCGTGCCCGGCGTCGTCACCCGCGCACTGTCGAGGAGGAGCGCGATGCCGAAGTCGGCGAGCTTGGCGCGGGGCCGCCCACCGGGAAGGTGCGGTGAGGCGAGGAGCACGTTCGACGGCTTCACGTCCCGATGCACGACACCCGAGGAGTGGACCACGTGCAGGGCTTCGCCGAGCTCTGCGGCGAGGGCGGCGACGTCGGCGGTGGGCAGAGGGCCTTCCGCGATGCGCGCACTCAACGTGGGGCCGTCGACGAACTCCATCACGAGGTAGTCGGGCGAACCGGTGAGGTGCGCATCGAACAGTGTCACGAGCGAGGGGTGGTTGAGCGAGGCGAGCAGGGTGACCTCGCTGCGCGCCCGATCCGGCGCGCTGACCGCCCCCTCGACACCGGGGCGGAGCACCTTGACGGCGACGCGGCGCCCCAGTGCCGTGTCGTCGGCGCGGAAGACGCGCGCCATGCCGCCCTGTCCGATCTGCGCGACAAGGCGGTAGCGCTCTGCCAGCACGTCGCCGGGCAGGGGCTCGGATGTGTCCGTCATCGCGTCCTCCTCCGGGTTCCGACGCGGTGCCCTCGACGATAGTCAGCGCCGCGGCGCCGCGCACGGCCTTGACGGACGATCGGATGCCACGGTGTCGACCCCGGTCAGGTCCGATGCGCGGCGCGGCCGGTGTGCCCGGCGAGCGCGTCCGCGGCCCCGACGAGCGCGAGGTGGCTGAGGGCCTGCGGGGTGTTGCCGATGTGGCGTCCCACCCCGGGGTCGTACTCCTCCGAGAGCAGACCCACATCGTTCGCGACGGCGCAGAGCCGGTCCATGAGGCGCGTCGCATCCTCGATGCGTCCGGTCGCCGCGTACTGCTCGACGAGCCAGAAGGAGCACGCGAGGAAGGGGTGCTCGTCGCCGGGCAACCCGTCGGTCCCCGCCGCGGTGCGATACCTCATGACGAAACCGTCGCGCAGGAGGTCGCGCTCGATGCGGGCGACGGTGGCGAGCATCCGCGGGTCGTCGGCGGCGCAGAACCCGACGACGGGCAGGAGAAGCAGCGAGGCGTCGACCTCGTCGGTGCCGTCGTGTTGCGTGAAGTGGCCACCCGCGGCATCCACCCCGGTCGCATCGATCTCGGCGCGCACCTGATCGCGGAGCCGATCCCACGTGTCGGCGTCGCCGGGCAGACCGTGCTCGCGCACCGCGCGGATGCCGCGGTCGAGCGCGGCCCACACCATCGCGCGGGAATGCGTGAAGTGGTGCACGTCGCCGCGCATCTCCCAGATGCCGTGGTCGGGGCGGTCGACCCACGCGACGACCTGCGCCAGCAGCGCGCGCTGCAGCGACCACGACGAGGGGGTCTCGGTCACCCCGGCGAGGCGGGCGGCCTCGAGGGCGACGAGGACCTCGCCGATGACGTCGCCCTGGTACTGGTCGACGGCGCCGTTGCCGATGCGGACGGGCGCGGATCCCTCGTAGCCCGGCAGGCTCGTCAGCTCACGTTCGGGGAGGTCTCGTTCGCCGCCGAGGCCGTACATGATCTGCACGTCGGCCGGGTCGCCGGCGATCGCACGCAGCAGCCAGTCGCGCCAGCGCTCCGGTGCCCGGGTGTAGCCGTGGGCGAGGTAGGCCTCGAGGGTGAGGGCGGCATCCCGCAACCAGACGAACCGGTAGTCCCAGTTGCGCGAGCCACCGGGGTCCTCGGGGAGCGAGGTCGTCGCGGCGGCGACGATCCCGCCGGTCTCGGTGTGGGTGAGGGCGCGGAGCACGAGCATCGAGCGAACCACGTGGGCTCCCCAGGGTCCGCCGTCCTCGACGCCCGCCGCGAAGTCGCTCCACCACCTGCGGGTGTGCGCGATCGCGGCGTCGACGTCGATCCCGACGGGATGCCGGTGGTACGACCGGTCCCAGGTGAGCACCGAGTCGACGGTGTCGCCCGCCGCCACCGTGAACACGGCGCGGTGCATCGTGCCGTCCGGGTGCAGCCGGGGGCCGCGCACGGCGACGGCGTCGGGACCCGCGATCGCGAGCAACACCGGCGCGTCCGCGTGCCCGATCTGCCGCACCCAGGGGAGCGCCCGAGCGTAATCGAAACGCAGGCGCAGCTCGCTCGTGAAGGCGACGGTGCCTTCGATGCCGACGACGCGTCGGACGACGGCATCCGTGTCGTCGTGCATCGGCATGAACTCGATGACCTCGGCGCTGCCCGTCGGCGTCTGCCAGCGCGTGACGAGCACGAAGGTGTCGCCGTCGTAGCGGCGGGTAGACGTGGCGGCGGAGTCCGCGGGGCGGAGACTCCACCGACCGTGTTCGTCGTCGCCGAGGAGTGCTCCGAAGATCGACGCGTCGTCGTAGCGGGGAAGGCACAGCCAGTCGAGGCTCCCGGCATCCGACACGAGGGCTCCCGTCCGGCAGTTGCTGAGCAGGGCATAGGACTCGATCGGGGCAGGCATCGACGTCATTGTCGTTCGCGGCGGGCGGCGGGGCAAGAGACGAGGCGCGACGGGTGTCGTCATCGGGAGCGGGCTAGGGTGACGCCCATGACGGCCGACACGACCCTGCTCATCCTCGGCGCCTCGGGGGATCTCACCTCGCGGCTGCTGCTCCCCGCGCTCGGGCAGCTGCTCGCACGCGAGCCCGAACGCCGCGTGCGGCTGGCGGGGGCGGGTGTCGAGGAGTGGAGCGATGACGCGTGGCGCGAGACCGTGCAAAAGGCGTTCGCCACGACCGACTCGGAGTCCGCCTTCGAGCCCTTGTCGGACACGACTTACACGCGGGCCGACATCACCGACGCTGATCAACTGCAGAAGCTGTTGGATGCCGCCGAGGGCCGGCCCGCGCTCTACTTCGCCGTGCCGCCCGCCGTCGCCGCGAAGGCGTGCGATGCGCTCCGCTCGGTCACGATCCCCGAGGGCACGATCCTCGCACTCGAGAAGCCGTTCGGGTCGGATGCCGCATCTGCGGAGCACCTCAACGCGACGCTCGCCGAGCTGGTTCCCGAGTCGCAGGTGTTCCGCGTCGACCACTTCCTCGGCCGCTCCACCGTCCTGAACCTGCTCGGGGCGCGCTTCGCGAACCGGCTCATCGAGCCGGCCTGGTCCGCCGATCACATCGCCTCGATGCTCGTGCAGTTCGACGAGCCGCTGGGACTCGAAGGCCGCGCGGGCTACTACGACAAGGCCGGCGCGCTCACCGACATGATCCAGAGTCACCTGCTGCAGGTCATGGCGTTCGCCACGATGGAGCCCCCGGCATCCCTCGATCAGCGCGACCTCCGCGACGCGACGGGCGCCGCGCTCCGAGCCACCGCTGTGTGGGGCGACGACCCGGTCGCCTCGTCGCGCCGGGCGCGGTACACGGCCGGCACCGTCGAGGGGCGGGACTTCCCGTCGTACGTCGACGAGCCGGGGGTCGATCCGAGCCGCGAGACCGAGACGCTCGCCGAGATGACGGTCGAGGTGCGCAACGCGCGATGGCAGGGCGTTCCGATCACGCTCCGCTCGGGCAAGGCCCTCGGGAACGCCGAGGCGAAGGTCGAGGTGCGCTTCCACCCCGTTCGGCACCTCCCTCGCGGGTTCACCGGCGACCCCGGCCCGACCGTGCTGCGCTTCTCGCTCGGGCCCGACTCCATCGCGCTCGACCTGAACGTCAACGGCGAGGCCGACCCGCTCGAACTCGAGAAGGTGACGCTCGAGGCGGAACTCGGCGCAGGGGCGCTGAAGGCGTATGCCGAAGTGCTGTCGGGCATCCTCGACGGCGATGCCATGCTGTCGGTGCGCGGCGACGCCGCCGTCGACTGCTGGCACATCGTCCAGCCCGTCATCGACGCCTGGCGGGACGGGCGCGTCCCTCTCGACGAGTACGTCGCCGGCACCTCCGGGCCGTCCGACTGGGCCACGTCCTAAGGGCTCGGCGAGGCCGAGGCATCGTCGGTGGTGATGGAATAGACGGATGCCGAATCGCACCGCATCCACCGACGCCCCCATCCTCGACGTTCTGACCGAGCGCTGGAGCACGCGGATCTTCGACGCGTCCGCGCCGATCGACGAGCAGGCGCTGGCGTCCGCTCTCGAGGCCGCACGGTGGTCGCCGTCCGCGTCGAACACGCAGCCGTGGCGCTTCATCGTCGCGCGACGGGGAACGGCATCCCACGCGAGCGTGGTGGACACCCTGATGGGGTTCAACCGGGCATGGGCGGCGGATGCGGCGGCTCTCGTCGTGTTCGTCGCGACGACCCAGCAGGACGGCAAGGAGTTGCGCTGGGCGGCGTACGACGTCGGCCAGGCTGCGGCGCACTTCACGATCCAGGCGCACGCGAACGGGCTGAGCACGCATCAGATGGGCGGGTTCCACGCCGACCGCGTCGCCGAGGCCTTCGGCCTGGCCGACGACCAGCGCGCGATCACCGTGATGGCCGTCGGCCCGCTCGGCGACATCGACGCGGCCGGCGACGACCTGCGCGCCCGTGAAGAAGCGCCCCGCGAACGTCGCCCCGTCGCCGAATCGGTGCTCGTCGACGACTGACCGGTCGCGGCGCCCGCCGCTTCTCGATCATTCCGCCCCGATGGGGTCGCGTTGTTGGTTTAGTAGTCCCGATGGACGACGATGACGCCGCCGAGCTGGCCCGCCTGCGCGAACGCGCCTACGGGCGCACCGCTGACATCGCAGGGGATGCTGCAGCGCTGCAGCGCCTGCGGGAGCTCGAAACGCGCGCGGTGCGGGCGCCGAGCGTCGCGCCCGGCGCAGACGACGAGGACGAGAGCGCCCCGGACGCCCCCGGTCCGGCCGAGACGGACCCGCCCGGCGCGCTCACCGGCGGCGATGCCGAGCGCCCGTATCTGACCCCACGGCGCTGGCCGCGCTGGGTGAGACCCGCCGCCGTGGCCGTGGGAGCCGTCGGACTCGTCGCGGCGACCGCGGCCGTCACCCTGTCGATCCCGCGCGACGTGCCGCGGTATCCGAATGCGACCGAGGTGACCCGACTGTCCGAGCTCGTGCCGTTGCGCCCGCAGAATGACTCCGACAGTCGCCGGTACGCGGACTTCCGGGGTTTCTCGGTGTTCACCAACACCGTCGGGACCCCCGCCGACCCGAATCCCGTGCGGTGCCTCAGCATCGTGAGCCCCGAGGAGGCCGCCGACCCGACCATCGGCGAGACCCTCTCGACGTGCGGGGCTGGCCCGTTCCCCGTCTCGGTGACGGCCGTCGTCAGTTCGCTGAGCCCGCCCGCCGCCCGGCAGGCGTACGCGCCCGGGACGGCGATCAACTTCACCCTGGGCGAATCGGGCGTCGAAGTGTGGGTCGCCGATCGGTGATCGCGGATCGGCCGGAGTGGGATACCGTTCGGGTACCTGACGTTCGGTCGAAGGAAGGACGAGGCGACGGTGCCGCTGTTCGAGATGGAAGCCAGCCGATCCGGTCGGATGCGTGTCTTCCTGCGTGCGCAACTGCCCTTCGCGATCGGTGTCGTCTTCATCGCCCTGGTGGGAGCGATCGCGCACCCCGACAGCCTGCGGACGGTCGCGCTGCTCACGGGGCTCGCCGTCGCGGCCCTGGCGACGCTCGCCGCGGCGGTCGTCCCGTGGGAGAGGTTGCCGCGCGCGTGGATGATCCTGATAGCGGTGGCCGACCTCCTGACCGTCGCCCTGTTCCGGGCCGAACTGATGCCCTTCGTCCCCGCGGTGACGATCCTCGCGCTCTTCCCGATCCTCTGGCTCGCCTACGGCTTCCCGTGGTACGGCATCGCGGTGGCGGTCATGGGCGCCGTCTTCGTCATCGGCTTCCGATACGTGTACACGGGGGCCTGGCCGACGACGCCCGCTGACTGGGCGAACGTCTTCGCCTTCCCGACCCTCATCGTCGGTATCGCCGTCGTCGTGTTCCTCGCCGCCCGCCAGCTCCATCGCAACAGCATCCGTCTCGCCGAGGCGTCGCGGGCGCAGGACGAGGCGCTCCGCGAGGCGAAGGATGCCGAGGCGATCGCGCTCGGCATCCTGAACACGGTGAACGCAGGAGTGGCCTTCTACGACAACGAGGGGCGCCTCGACATCGCCAACCCGCTCGCCCATCGCATGGTCGAGATGGTCGGGTTCCGTCTCGACGAACCGCCCTACGCCGGCGACGACGTGCTCGCCGCCGATCGGGTGAGCCAGATCCCGTACGACCAGCAGATCATCCCGCGGGCGCTGCGCGGAGAGGTCATCGACAACCACGTCGAGTGGCTGGGCCCGGCCGACTCGCAGGTCGCGATCCTCGCATCCTCCGGCCAGGTGCACCGCGAGGACGGCCGCCTCCTGGGTACCGTCGTCGTCGCGTACGACGTCACCGAGCTGGCGGACGCGGTCGAGGTGCGGGAACAGTTCCTGCGCACCGTCTCGCACGAGCTGCGGACGCCGATCACGAGCATCACCGGCTTCCTCGACCTGCTCGCCGACGCCGCCGACCCGTCTGACGAGAGGCTGCAGCGCTACATCGAGATCGTCTCCCGCAAGACCGACGACCTCTTCCACCGCGTCGGCGACCTGCTGCACGCGACCGAGACGGTCAAGGAGCTCACGATCGCCCCCGTCGACGTCGCGGAGGTCGTGCGGCAGGCCGTCGGCGAGGCGCGGGTCGCCGCATCCGCCCGCGGAATGCGCATCGACATCGTCGGTCCGGGCACCGTCGTCGTCGAGGCGGACGCTCGGCAGCTGCTCGTCGCGGTCACCGAACTGGTGACGAACGCGGTCAAGTTCGGCCAGCCGGACGGCGTGGTGACGGTCGCCTGCCGCACCGACGGCGCAGTCGTCGAGATCGCCGTCACGAACCCGGGCGCGGGTCTCACCCACGCCGAGCAGCGGCGCGTGTTCGACCGCTTCTACCGCACGGCCGAGGCCCGAGCCCGTCAGGTGCAGGGATTCGGCCTGGGCCTGACGAACCTCCGGACCATCGCGGTCGCGCATTCCGGGAGCATCCGGGTCGACAGCGCCCCGGGCCGCGGGGCGACGTTCACCCTCCGCCTGCCTCTGCGACAGCCCACATAGGTCCGCCACGGTCAACCCGCGGCGCCACGCACGCCTCCGACGGTTACGGTGAGGCAATGACCACCCGGATCCTGTCGATCGGCACCGCCGTGCCCCGCGCCCGCCTGCGACAGGACCAGGTGCGCGATCTGTTCGCCGGGCAACCCGGCGCCGATCGCCTCACCAAGCGCCTCATCGGCGCCGCGTTCGACGCCTCGGCGATCGAGACCCGCCACACGGTGCTCGACGATCTCGCCGCAGCCGCCGCTGCGACGGCCGCGCCCGAAGGCGACGAGCGGATGCCGACGGTCACCGCGACGGGCGACCTGCTGTCGCCCTCGACCGGGGCGCGCAACGACGCGTACATCCGACTGGCCCCGCCGCTGTTCGCCGAGGCGGCGCGGAAGGCTCTGGCTGCGGCATCCGTCGATGCGGCCGAGGTCACCCACGTGGTGACCGTGTCGTGCACGGGGATGTTCGCGCCGGGGCCCGACTACCGCCTCGTCCGCGACCTGGGGCTCCCGACGACCGTCGCGCGCTCGCATCTCGGGTTCATGGGGTGCGCGGCCGCCGTGCCTGCGCTCCGCACGGCATCGCAGATCTGCGCCGCCCAACCCGACGCCGTGGTTCTCGTCGTCTGCGCGGAGCTCTGCTCACTGCACGTGCGGACCCCGGCGGACCACGACGAGATCGTCTCGGCATCCGTCTTCGCCGACGGTGCCGCCGCGGCGATCGTCAGTGCGGACGCGTCGCGCGCGACCGGGGTCTCGTTCGAGCTCGATCGGTTCGCGACGGTGCTCACCGACGAGGGCGAGAAGGACATGGCCTGGACGATCGGCGACACCGGATTCGAGATGATCCTCTCGGCGGAGGTGCCGCGCATCATCGGTCGCGAGATCCGCGGCGCGGTCGAGTCGTTCCTCGGCGACGACGGCGTCGACACCTGGGCGGTCCACCCCGGCGGGCGCAGCGTGCTGGATCGCGTCGAGATGGGTCTCGCCCTGCCCGCCGACGCGCTCGCGGTGTCGCGCGACGTGCTCCGCGACTACGGAAACATGTCGAGCGCGACGATCCTGTTCATCCTCGGCGCGCTGCTCGCCGGCGAGCTCGACGACGGCGACCGGGTGGCGACGCTCGCGTTCGGCCCCGGGCTCACCCTCGAGGCGGCACGGCTGACGTTCCGGCGGGCGGCGGCATGAACCTCGCCGAACGCGACGCGGCCCTCCGCGAACTGATGGACGACCCTGATTGCGATCCGGTCGCGCTCGCGGCGACCCTCGAGCGCTTCGACCTCGTGAACCGGGCGATCGGCGGGTGGGGCCGGGTCTGGCGCCGCGGCATCCGTCCCCGGCTGCAGCGCCTCGGGCGCGCCGCCCGCGTGCTCGACGTCGGCAGCGGCGGCGGAGACGTGATCGCGCGACTCGCGCAGTGGGCGGAGCGCGACGGGCTCGACGTGCACTGGCTCGGGATCGATCCGGACCCGCGGGCGCTCGAGGTGGCGCGGACGCGCGCGAGCGATCGGGTGAGCTTCGCCGCCACGGATGCCGCGAGCCTCCGTGCGGCAGGTGAGACGTTCGACCTGGTCTTGTCGAACCACGTCCTGCATCACCTCGAGGCGGATGAGCTCACCGAGTTCGCCGTCGACACCCGGGCGCTCTCCGCCGGGACCGTGATGCACGCCGACATCGAGCGCGGCGCTCTGGCGTATGCGCTCTACGGCATGGGGATCGCGGCGCTCGAGCGCGGGACGTTCCTCCGTACCGACGGACTGCGGTCGATCCGCCGCAGCTATCGCGCAGGCGAACTCCGATCGGCCCTGGGTGAGCCGTGGCGAGTGGCTTCGCCGGCGCCGTTCCGGTTGCTCGCGGTGGCGGACGGCGATGGTTGAGGTCCTCGTCGTCGGCGCCGGCCCGGTCGGCACGCTGCTCGCCGCCGAGCTGGCGCGGTTCGGCGTCGACGCCGCCGTGCTGGAGCGCCGCCCCACCGCCGGTGGCGGATCGCGGGCCATCGGTCTGCACGCCCCGACGCTCGCTGCACTCGAAGCCGGCGGGGCGACCGACCGCATCCTGACCCGGGCTGTCCGCGTGCGCCGCGGCGAGGCGCGCAGCGGCGGGCGCGCGATCGGCGTGGTCGACTTCGGGCGGCTCGACGCGCGGCACCCGTACGTCGCGACACTGCCGCAGGTCGAGACCGAGGCGGCCCTGCGCGGCGACGGCCCGCATCCCGAACGCGGCGTGACGGTGACGCGCGTGGCGCCCGACGGCGCTCGCGTGCGGGTCGAGACCGATCGCGGCGAGCGGGTCGCGCCGATCGTCGTGGTCGCCGGGGGTGTCAGTGTGCGCGACCTCGTGTACCGCCCCGATGCGCTGCGGCGGACTGCATACCCGGATCGGTATCTGATGACGGATGCCGCCCTCCCACCGCGTGAGGACGCCGAGACCGCCCTCGTGCACCTGGCCCCGGGAGGCGTGCTGGAGTCGTTCCCGCTGCCGGACGGGCGGCGCCGGTTCGTCGCATGGGACGCCGGCAGATCGCTCGAGCCGCATGCGCTGGCTCGCCGGCTGAAGGACGCGATGCGTACGCGCGGCGAAGCCGAGGCCGCGGACGTCGTGAGCGAGGCGACCGCGTTCGGCGTGCGGCGCGTGCTCGCTCCGTCGATGCGTCGCGACCGATTGTTCGTCATCGGGGATGCGGCGCACGAGATCAGCCCGATCGGCGGGCAGGGCCTCAATCTGGGTCTGCTGGATGCCGCGACCCTCGCGCCCCTCCTCGCGGCATGGGTGCGGCTCGGGTCGGCGCCCGAGGCGGATCTCGCCCAGTGGGAACGCGACCGCCTGCGCTCCTCCCGTGTCGCCGGCCGGATGGCGGCCGTGAACATGGGGCTCGGTCGACCGGTGTCACGCAGCGCCGACGCCGTCCGGTCGCGGGTTCTCGGTTCGCTGCTCGCCGCAACGGGGTCGCTCGTGCCGCACGCCTACGCGATGGGGCTCGACAGCGCCGCGAGATGAGTGTCGGAGCTACTCCGCCAGTGCGCGGATCATGCGGCGCCCGACGCCACCACGAGCTGGAGGGCGAGGACGAGCGCGGCGAGCATCACGAGACGGAAACCGGTGCGGTCGGGGCCGCGGCGCCGCATCCGGATCATCACCGCTGCTGCGATTCCCGTGACGAGCAGAGCGAACGCGATCATCGCGAGCGGTGAGGCGCCCTCGACGAGACTGCCGATGAGGACGGCGATAGCGGCGACCACGATGCCGACGACCGCCAGCATCACGGATGCCGCGGGCCCGATCCGGTGCGGCAGACCGCGGACGCCGGTGCGCCGATCGTCGTCGAGATCGGGCAGGACGTTGGTGAGGTGCACCGCGGCGCCCAGCATGGCCCCCGCGAAGGCGGCCCACAGTGCAGCCGGCTGCGGGGCCGGCGCCGAGAGCGTCGCCAGCGAGGGGAAGATCCCGAAGCTGACGAGGAACGGCAGCAGTGAGGCGGGCGTCGCCTTGAGTCCGGCGTTGTAGCTCCAGGCCGAGACGAGGGCGATGACGTGGGCGAACAGCATGCCCCAGCCGAGCACCGCTGAGAGGAGGACGGCCACCCCGAGTGCGATCCCCGCTGCGATCCACGCGGTGCGGACGCGGGTGTCGCCTCGGACGAGGGGCTTGTCGGAGCGACCGACGGTCGCGTCGCGGAACAGATCGATCGCGTCGTTGGAGAGACCGACCGAGACCTGACCGGCGAACACCGCGACGACGAGGACGATGAGCCGCCAGGGTTCCAGACCGGCGGCGATGCCGAGGGCGAGGGACAACACGGTGACGACGAGCGAGGGACCCGGGTGAGTGGAACCCCAGAGGGCCCGTGCGGTTCGCATGCTCGATCCTTTCACGCTCCGGACGGGGCTTGGCTGGGGCCGACTCAGGTACGGAGGGTGGGTCCATCGCAGATGAGACGTTTCTCACCTTCGGCCGTGTGCGGAGCGTGTGTTTTAAGCGGTTTTCGGGGTCTGGATGTCGGAGGTTGGTGGCAGGGTTCAGGTATGACGGATGCGGCGGAAACCCCCGGTGGCGAGGCGTATCTCGCGGCCATCGCGGGGATCGTTGCGGACGTCGAGGACGTGGCCCTTGAGCTCGCTCGGGCGCAGATCCGGGAGTTGCGCGTGCTCGCTGCCGCGGGACGGCTGGCGGAGGCGCAGGGCGCGCCCCCGAACGCGAGAGTGACCCTTCACGACATGGTGCTCCGGTCGATCGCAGCAGAGATCGGCGGAGCGATGCGGACCACTGACCGGACAGTGCAACGCCGGATCGGCGAAGCCCGGGTGACGATCGAAGGATTCCCCGCCGCGGTGGCCGCGTGGGAGGCCGGGCGGATCGTGCAGGGGCACGTGAGGGCGATCGTCGAGACCGGGCTGAACCTGCCCGCAGAGATGTGGGCGGAGTTCGAGAAGGTCGCGATCGAACGGTGCGAAGGTGAGACGCCGAACCGGGTTCGGGGTGAGCTGGAGATCCTCGCGCACCGGATGCACCCGCGATCGTTCGCCGAACGGCATGAGGAAGCTGCGGCGGGGCGGTGCGTCCGGTTGATCCCGGGGCGGGATGGGATGTCGGATTTGATCGCGACCCTGCCGACCGTGATTGCGGAGGGGATCCAGGACCGGCTGACACAGCAGGCGCGGGCGATCGTCGACACGAGAGACGAACGCTCCGAGAACTCGGAGGTCGTCGCGACCGATGCGCGCTCGACCGATCAGGTCCGCGCCGACGTGTTCGCCGATCTCCTCCTCGCCGGCACCCCGGCGCTCGACGACACGCGCGACACGACGGCGGGACCGCTCGGCGCGATCCGCGCACGCGTGCAAGTACTCATCCCCGCGGCGACCCTGACCGGTGTCGACGACGGGCCGTGCGACCTGACCGGCCGCTCGCCCATCGACCCGGCCACCGCTCGCACACTCGCCGGCGACACCTTGGTGTGGGAGCGCCTGTTTCACGACCCCACCACCGGAGTCACCGTGTCGACCGACTCGTACCGGGTGCCCTCGGGGATGCGCAGGTTCCTGCAAGCCCGGGATCAGCACTGCCGGTTCCCCGGATGCCGCGTCGCCGCGATCCGCTGCGAAGTCGACCACACCCACGACCACGCCCTCGGCGGCAAGACGGAACTGTTCAACCTGGCCCACTTGTGCCAACGGCATCATTCGATGAAGCAATTCACCGCATGGCGGGTCCGACAACTGTCGGGTGGTGTCCTCGAATGGACCTCACCCCTCGGCAGGACCTACAGAGAAGACGCACCCACCCCGGCCGTCGCCTTCACCCCTGCCGCCGCCTCACCCGGAGACCCCGCTCCGTTTTGAACCGCCGCTCCCCGGCCCCGCACGGCGTGGACAGTGGGCACCTACCCGAGCCCGCGCACGGGCCTCTCGCCCGCGAACCGGCACGTCCACGAACCGACACCGCTCAGAACCGACACCGCCACGAACCGACACGCGACCGGCTCAGTCCTCCAGGATCCGCTGGAACAGCAGATGGTCCTGCCACCGCCCCGCGATCCGCAGGTACCTCGGCGCGACGCCGATCTCCGCGAAGCCGCACCGGCGCAGCACCGACTGCGACGGCGCGTTGTGCAGCAGCGTCGCCGCCTGGATGCGGTGCAGGCCGAGATCTTCAGCGGCGACTCGAGCCACGGCATCCACCGCGGCGGTCATCACACCCCGTCCACCCAGCTCGCCGTCGATCCAGTACCCGAGGTTCGCGCTCTGGAACGGTCCGCGCACGATGCCCGAGAGGTTCACCCGCCCCACGATCCGCTCTCCCGCCTCGAGCACGAACGGAACGCCGGTCCCCGCCTCACGTTCGCGCAGCATCACCTCGATCGCCGACTCCTGACCGGCATCCGTGAAGAAGCGCTCGGCTCGCTCCGGCTCCCACGGCGCCAGCCGCTCTCGATTGCGGCGGTACGCCTCGGCGAGGGCAGCCGCATCCGATCCGACGACCTCGCGCAGGACCACGCCATGCCCCAGCGCGACCGGCGTCATCAGTCGAGCAGCTCCGCCTCGATGGTGTCGTCGCCCGACTCCTCCGGCGGCGTCGGCCCGCTGCTCGTCAGCACCAGCTGCGAGCCGTCGACCGCGACATCCACCCGGACCACATCAGCGTCGTGCACGCCGCCCGACAGCAGCGCCATCGCCAACCTGTCCTGGATCTCGGACTGGATCAGACGCCGCAGCGGTCGCGCCCCGAACAGCGGATCGTAGCCGCGCTCGGCGAGCCACGCCCGCGCGTCCGGCGTCACCGCGAGCGTCAACCGGCGAGCGTGCAGCCTCCGCTGCAGCGCATCGACCGCCAGCTCGACGATCTGAGCCAGATCCGACTCGGTCAGCGGTGTGAACATTACGACGTCGTCGAGGCGGTTCAGGAACTCCGGCCGGAACGACTGCCGCACCATCGCCATGACCTGCTCGCGCTTCGTGTCGTCCGTCAGCGTCGGATCGATCAGCACCGGTGATCCGATGTTGCTCGTCAGGATCAGGATCGTGTTCGTGAAGTCGACCGTCCGCCCCTGGCCGTCGGTCAACCGTCCGTCGTCGAGCACCTGCAACAGCACGTCGAACACCTCAGGGTGCGCCTTCTCGACCTCGTCGAGCAGCACCACCGAATACGGACGGCGCCGCACCGCCTCGGTCAGCTGACCGCCCTGCTCGTACCCGACGTACCCCGGAGGGGCACCGACGAGCCGCGCGACGGCGTGCTTCTCGCCATACTCGCTCATGTCGATGCGGACCATCGCGCGCTCGTCGTCGAAGAGGAACTCCGCGAGCGCCTTCGCGAGCTCGGTCTTGCCGACACCGGTCGGCCCCAGGAACAGGAACGAGCCGGTCGGCCGGTTCGGGTCGCTGATCCCCGCGCGCGACCGACGCACGGCATCCGCCACCGTCTTCACGGCCGGCTTCTGCCCGATCAACCGCTTGCCCAGCTCCGACTCGAGGTGCACCAGTCGAGCGCTCTCGCTCTGCAGCAGCTTTCCGACCGGGATGCCGGTCCACACGGCGATGACCTCGGCGATGTCCTCCTCGGTCACCCGATCGCCCACCATCCGCTCGGCCCCATCACCGACGGCACCCTCCGCGATCTCCGCCTCGGCGAGCTTGCGTTCGAGCGCCGGGATCTCCGCGTAGAGCAACCGCGACGCACGTTCGAGGTCGCCCTCGCGCTGCGCGCGCTCCGCCTCGACGCGCAGCGCATCGAGCCGCGTCTTGTAATCGCCGACCGCGTTCAGCGACGCGCGCTCCCGCTCCCACCGCGCCTGCAGGTCGTCGAGCTGCTGCTGCACCTTCACGAGCTGGTCGCGCAGCGCCGCGAGACGCTCCTTCGACGCGTCGTCCTTCTCCTTCTTGAGCGCCAGCTCCTCGAGCTTGAGCCGATCCGCGTGCCGGCGCAGCTCGTCGATCTCGAGCGGCGCGGAGTCGATCTCCATGCGCAGGCGCGACGCGGCCTCATCGATCAGGTCGATCGCTTTGTCAGGCAGCTGCCGCGCCGGGATGTACCGGTTCGACAGCGCCGCCGCCGCCACCAGGGCGCCGTCCGAGATCGCGACCTTGTGGTGCGCCTCGTACCGCTCCTTGAGCCCGCGAAGGATCGCGATCGTGTCCTCGACGCTCGGCTCGCCGACGTACACCTGCTGGAAGCGCCGCTCCAGTGCGGCATCCTTCTCGATGAACTCGCGGTACTCGTCGAGGGTCGTCGCACCGATCAGGCGCAGCTCCCCGCGCGCCAGCATGGGCTTCAGCATGTTGGATGCCGCGACCGACCCCTCGCCGCCGCCGGCTCCCATCAGCGTGTGCAGCTCGTCGATGAACGTGATCACGCGCCCCTCGGACTCCGTGATCTCCTTGAGGACGCTCTTCAGCCGCTCCTCGAACTGACCGCGGTACATCGCCCCGGCCACGAGCGCGGAGATGTCGAGCGCGATGAGCTCCTTGCCCTTCAACGACTCCGCGACGTCTCCCGCGACGATGCGCTGGGCGAGCCCCTCGACGACGGCGGTCTTGCCGACGCCGGGCTCGCCGATGAGCACCGGGTTGTTCTTCGTGCGCCGCGTGAGCACCTGACTGACCCGGCGGATCTCGCCGTCCCGTCCGATGACGGGGTCGAGCTTGCCCTGACGCGCACGGTCGGTGAGGTTGATGCCGTACTGCTCCAGGGCGCTGCCCTGATCGCCCTGGCCGGATGCCGGTTGTGCGTTCATCATCTGCTCCTGAAAGCTCGATAAAAAGTTGAGTCCGTCAGGCTCAACTTTATCACGACGCCATGACGGCGGCGCAGGCGAAGCGGGACCGGTATGCCGTCGGCGTCGTCCCGAGCACCCGCGCGAAGTTCTGCCTCAGCACGGCCGCCGAACCGAAGCCGCACTCGTACGCGATCGCGTCCAGTCCGAGGTCGGTCTGTTCGAGCAGGCGCTGCGCATGGAGGATCCGCTGCCGCCCCAACCACGCCGCCGGCGTCGTCCCGTAGTCGGCCTTGAACCGCCGCGCGAACGTCCGCGGCGACATGTGCGCCTTCGCCGCCAGCTGGTCGACCGACAAGTCGCGCCGCAGGTTCTCCAGCATCCACTCGGTCACCGGCGTCAGCGAGAGCGAGGTCGACACCGGCAACGGCGACGCGATGAACTGCGCCTGGCCGCCGTCGCGCTGCGGGGGCACCACCATGCGCCGCGCGATCGTGTTCGCCGCCTCGGCCCCGAGCTCGAGCCGCAGAAGATGCAGGCACGCGTCGAGCCCGGCCGCCGTCCCGGCGCTCGTGATGATCCGCCCCGACTGCACGTACAGCACGTTCGGGTCGACCTCGATGTCGGGGTACATGCTCGCCATGGTCTCGGCGTAGCGCCAGTGCGTCGTCGCGCGCTGCCCCGACAGGACACCGGATGCCGCGACCGCGAACGCCCCGCTGCACACCGTCAGCACCCACGCGCCTCGCGCGACCGCCCTGCGGATCACGTCGAGCACCCGTTCGTCCACGCTGCCCCACGCCTCCCGGGGGATCGGCGTGATGACGACGACGTCGGCCTCGTCCGCGAACGTCAGATCGTGATCGACGTTGATGGAGAACGCGAGGTTGCTGGGGATCGCGCCGGGATCAGGGGTCACGATCCGGAAGTCGAAGTTCGGGATGCCGTCGTCGCTGCGATCGAGCCCGAACGCCTCGCAGGCGAGCCCGAACTCGAAGGGCGCGAACCCGCTCTGGACGACGCAGGCGACGGTGCGGATCATGGCGTTCTCCCCGGATGGTGTTCGGCTGGCATTATTCCTACGAGCAGCGTCGATGCGACCATTGATGGCAGGATGCGTGCAAGCATAGCGTTCCTGCCACGACGGCGGCATGACCCCCGGAGCACCCCCTTCCGCCCCGCGGGACCACGCCCCTAGACTCGGGTCCCCGCGAGAGGACAGCCATGACCGACCCCGTCCCGCCGGACGCGCAGCAGCCGCCGCAGTACTCACCCCAGTACCCGCCCCAGGGGCAGCCGTCCTACCCGTACGGCACTCCTCCTCCGGCGGCCGGCGCCGGAAGCGCCCGCGGCTTCGCCATCGCCGCACTGCTCGTGGCGGCGGCCCCCGTCCTCCTCGGCGGACTCTGGCCGGCCATCACGATCCAGCTGTATCGGTCGGTCTACGACCCGCAGTTGTACGGCATCGTCAACGCCGTGTTCTCGCTCTTCACCTGCGCCCTCGCCGTCGTCGCCCTCATCCTCGGGTTCATCGCGGTGCGCCGGGATGCCGGGGCCCGCCTCCTCGGCGGGATCGCGATCGGCCTCGCGGCGGCGACCCTCGTGGGGACGGTCCTGGGGTTCCTCTCCTCCACGGTCGGCGGACAGTTCCTCTGACCGCTTTTCCTCCACCCGCTGCGGTAACGGCTAGATTGTGACCATGGAACTCGGATTCGCAGCCGTCGTCGTCGCGATCGTCGCCCTGAGCCTTGTCGTCGCACGTCGACGCGCGCGACTCGACCGCTCGGTGACCGATGAAGAGGGTCACGGCGCGGCTGCGCGTCGCGGTGCCGACTCCGAAGCGCGCATGGCGAAGGCCACGGCCGTCTACGTCGACAACCGCAGCAACGCGGGCGGCGCCGGCGGCATCTGACCCCGGCCCCTGACCCGGCTCAGCGCCGCGTCAGATCGGTCGCCGCGGCGAGCAGGATCTTCGCCGACCGAGCCCATTCGAACGAGCGGATGTGACGCGTCCCCGCCTCGACGAGTCGCCCCCGCATCCCGGGTTCATCGAGCGACCGCACGGCGCGGGCGACGGCTTCCGGATCGAGCGGATCGACGTAGAGCGCGCCGTCTCCGGCCACCTCGCGGAAGATCTCCATGTCGGTCACCACCGCGGGCACCCCGAGTTCGAGCGCTTCGGCCACCGGCAGCCCGTAGCCTTCGTCGAGACTCGTCGTGACGAGAGCGGCGTCGTCTGCCAGGAGCGCGGCGTAGGCGGCATCCGTCACCCCGTCGTGGAAGACGACCGACGCTCCGCCGGCCAGCGCCGTCAGCTCGGCGCGACGCTCGGGCGCGATGCGCGACAGCAGGTGGAGGGTGTGATCCGGCAGCTCCCGCATGGCCGTGACGAGCGTCTCGACGTTCTTGTACGGCATGAACGAGCCCATGTAGACGAGGTTCCGAACGGGGCCGGAGCCCACGACGGCACCGTCGGGGAGCAGTTCGGCGAGGCGCTGCGGTGCGTTCGGGATCACGACGACCGGGCGCTTCGTCAGCCGCACGCGGGCGAACTGGCGCGCGCTCGTCTCGCTGACGGTCGCGACGAGGTCGGCTGCGTTCAGCGTCCACCGCTGCGGCCAGTACGACAGGTGGAACAGCCGCCAGCCGACACGCACGTACCAGGGCAGCGCCCGCGGCGGCGTCCGGTGCCGGTAGTAGATGGTGTCGTGCAGCGTCAGGATGAGCCGGAACCGCCGGCCGCCCGACCCGATCGTCTGCATCGGCGAGAACAACACGTCCGGCCGGTGGCGGTTCAGCAGCAGCGACGAGAACGGTTCCTTCACCGACGTGGGCGCGTGGATCGTCAGAGTGATCGCATCGGCGGGCAGGAAGGCGCGCTGCCGCTCGTCGTGGATCAGGTAGGTGACCTCGGTGCGGTAGGCGGATGCGGCATCCGCCACCGCCTGCGCGAGCTCGGCGGAGTAGCGGCTGATGCCGTCGTGGAAGTCGGTGCGGATGTAGCGTGCGTCGAAGAACAGACGCATCTCAGCCGCCGAGCGGTTCGCCGCGGTAGAGCTTCTCGAAGGTGTCGAGGGTCCGCTCGATGTCGTGGATCTCGACGCCGTGGAGCGAGGCCTGCTGCATCCGCGAGTACTCGGCCTGGTCCGCCGTCAGCACGGTGCGGATCTTCTCGGCCAGCTCGTCGGCGTTGCCCGGCTCGAACAGGTAGCCGTTCTCGCCGTCGTGGACGAGGTGCGGCAGCGCGACGGCGTTCGCCGCGATGACGGGAAGGCCCGAGGCCATGGCCTCCATCGTCGCGATGGACTGCAGCTCGGCGACCGAGGCGATGACGAAGACGTCGGCGCGGGTGTAGGCGGCGCGGAGCTCCTCTTCGGACACCCGCCCGAGGAAGGTCACACGGTCGGCCAGGCCGAGACGCTCGGTCACCTGGCCGAGGCTCTTGCGCTGATCGCCGCCGCCGACGATCTCGAACTGGATGTCGAGGTCGGGCAGCTTCGTGATCGCCTCGAGGGTGACCTCGACGTGCTTCTCCGTCGTCAGGCGGCCGACGAACAGCACCCGGCGGCGGTTCTCACGCGGCTCGAGGTTCGGCGTGTAGTTGCTCTGGCGGATGCCGCAGCTGATCGGCACGACGCCGGAGATGTCGATCGTGTTCTCGAGGAACTCCGCCGCCTTGCGGGTGGGGGTCGTCACCGCGCGCGACATCTTGAACGTGCGCTCCGCGTCGGCCCACGCGATCTTCAGGAAGATGTCGTACAGGAACTTCGGCAGCAGCGTGAAGTCCAGGATGTTGTCGGCCATGATGTGGTTCGTCGCGACGACGGGGATGCCACGCTGGTTCGCGATACGGGTCAGGGCGCGACCGATCACGATGTGCGACTGGCTGTGCACGACATCCGCGTCGACCTCGTCGAGCAGCCGCCGCGAGTAGTGCTTGCCCATCCACGGCAGGACGAACCGCAGCCAGTCGTGCGGCCGGTAGCGCCACCCGGGAAGGCGGTGCACGGTGAGCGGCTGGCCCTCGATGTCCTCGGTGAACACGCCGTGGTTGCGGTGCCCGACGCTCGGCGTCGCGACGTGGACGTCGTGACCGCGTGCGGCGAGGCCCGCGGCGAGGCGCTCGGTGAAGCGAGCCCCTCCGTTGACATCGGGCGCGAAGGTGTCGGCCGCGATCACGATGGTGAGGGGTCCGCGCTCAGGGGCGGGATCGTCCGGGGGCGTCATGGTCACGGGGTACGGGCCAATCTGTGCGTCGGAAGCGGGAGGGGGCTCTCCGCCGATGGGGCGCAGGGATGTGCGGGGCGCCGGGGCTCGATTCTAGCCCGGGACCGGGACGTCCTCCGGTGGAGGATCGGCGCGCCTCAGCGGAGGCCGACGCGGACGGCGAGCGGATGGTGGTCCGACCCGAGGGGTCCGATCCACTTGCCGCCCGCGGTCTTCCCCGCGTTCTTCCACGAGTACACGACCGACCGCGAGGGCCGCACGAGCACCTTGTCGATGTGGTCGCCCCAGGTCACGCTCGTGAAGGGCGTCAGCGACATGGTCGGGTTCGCCGTGTTGTAGTGCTGCAGGCTGAGGGTGCGCGCCTGGTCGTACGCGTCGTGCCACCCGCGCTTCTCGAGTGCGGCCATGGTGCCGTCGCCCACGCGCGACTTGTGCGTGTTGAGGTCGCCCACGATCATGACGGGCGCCTTGGTCCAGTCGGTCAGGGACCGGTGCGTCTTGTTGAGCTTCGTGAGCGTCGCGGTCACGGCATCCGCCAGCTTGCCGGCCTCGTACTGGCGTTGACGGACGACGGATGCCGACGTCCCGACCACGAGGTGCGTGTCGACGACGAGGAGGTAGGCGCCGGAACTGTGCCGGACGGCGGCCCACGACATTCCCTTGCCCGCCGAGGCGTACTGCGACGGGAACAGCACGGCGCCCGAGGTGGCGCCGCCCGACTTGGCGGCGACGCGGGTGAACCGGCCGTTGCGGATGAGGATGTCGTTCTGCCCGTTGTACGCGAAGGTGTAGCCGCTGGGCGGCGTCGTGTACTTCGACGCTTCCTGCAGGGCGACGATGTCGGGGGCGAGTTCGGTGATGCGCTTGTTGATGACGTTCTTGCGCGTCGAGAAACCGGAGCAGACGTTCGAGCACACGTTCCAGCTGACCGCGAGGTAGCTCGGCGAGCCCGCGGGCAGCGTCGCCTGCGCCGTGATCGTCTCGTGGGCCACCGGCGATGACCGGGGCCCCATGCCCGCGGCCGAGACGCCGCGCACCTGGATGAAGTAGGCGACCCCCGGCTTCAGTCCGGTGACGGTCGCCTTCGAGGAAGTGACCTTCTGGTTGATCGGCTGCGCGGGCCGGGTGACCAGATCGTGGCTGGTGTTCGCGTAGACGTAATAGCTCGTCGCACCGGGGATGTCGGCCCAGTCGACCGTCAGCGACGTGAGCGAGGCGCCCACGTAGTTGACGAGCCCGGGCTTGGCGGGGACGCTGCCGGCGGCAGCCGCCGGCGAGACGGGGAGGGCGAGACTGAGCGCGATCGCGACGATCACTGCGACGGCGCTGCGGACGTGGGGGGCGCGCAGCATAGGCGGATCCTAGCAACCTACGCTGGAGCGATGACGCCTCTCACCGGCCTCCGCCTCTCCGCCCAGGTGGACCCCGCGCAGTGGGTCCCGATCACCGGTTCGTTTGGGTTCCGCGGGCGCCGCGCCCGCAAGAAGGCGATCGGGATGCTGCTCGCCCAGGCGAACGCCGCCTTCGGCCGCGACCAGCCCGGCAGCAAGGTCGCCGCATGGGCGATGAGCCAGGCGATCCCCGCCCTCATGCGCCGCGCCGACGGGCGCCTGCTGGCCTGGGTGTGGAAGGACGATCCCGAACTCCTCGTCGCGATGGCGCAGGTGCAGGAGCTCACGCCCCAGCTGCGGACCATGCGCGCGAGCATGCCGATCGAGTACGACGACACGGTGAGCTTCACCGGCTCCCCGCTCGGCGTCGCCGAGAAGCTCGAGATGCCCCTGCCGCCGAACACGCGCCAGACGCCCTTCGCGTCGTACACGTGGGACACCGGCACCCACCTCGTCACCCTCACCGCCGTCATCTCCGATCGTGAGCGCTTCGGCACCGTCATCCCCGCCGTCGACGCCCTCGCCCGCTCGCTCCGCCTCGTGACCGACCTGACCGTCGGCGAGGGCCCCGGCACCCTCCGCATCGACCCCGCCTGACCCCCGGCATCCGCTCGGCCGTCGGCGAGGCGTCGAAGATGGTCACTTTCGCTGCCGCCCAGCGACCATCTGCGACGTCTCGGCACGCCAGCCTCGCTCGATCAGGGTGGTTCGAACGCGTTCCAGGATGCCGCGACGCGCGGCACCACGGTGCGAGCGGTTCACGCGGATCACGCGCCACCCTGCGGTGGCGAGGTCGTCGAGGCGATCGACATCGCGCGAGTACTGGCGGTCATCGAGGCGGTGCTGCTGCCCGTCGTATTCGAGCAGGACTTTCGTCGGCGCGTGGACCAGGTCACCGTAGGCCAGGAACCGCCCGCGTGCATCCCTGATCTCGGCGTTCACCTGGAACGGCGGGAGCCCTGCGTCTCGCGCGTCCAGTCGAAGGAGCGTCTCCGCGACGGAATCCGTGCCTGGCTCCGCGAGCTCAAGCGCACGTCGCAGTCGACGCACGTCGCGTGACCCGTCCCGATCAGCGACCTCAGCCTCCAGAGCCCCGACGGTGAGCACAGGGTTGTGGCGACGGAGGAGCGCGTCCGCCGCCACGACGAGCTCTCGATCGCTGAGAAGGGATGCCGCCTGGCACCACGCAGCGGCCGGGTCCACCACCGGCATCCCGTCCACGAATCGGACGTGCGCCGTCTGCGAACGGTGCCCGCGCACTCCCGCGCCGCGAGCCCGCACGGTCGGTGGGATCGCGGTCACATCGAGGGCGAGTCGGAGCCGATCAGGAGCCCAGCCGCCGGCGAGCACGAGGGCCGTCGCATGGGAGAAGTGCTCGCCGGACCGCAGCTTGGGCAGGTAGCTGAGGGCGAGTGCTCTGACGTCGTCCGCCGCTTCGCGCGAGCGGATGCCGTAGAACGGCGCCGCGAGTGATGGATGCCGCAAGCGACGGCGTGTCACACCCGCGTCGATCGCCCACCCGACCAGGAAGCGGTCCGGCAGCTCCGGGGGAAGGACGCTCGGCATCCGCCCACGATCCACCCCTCACCACCGGCCCCACCCCGAATCCGCCCCCCTGTGGAAAGCCCCACGGGCGGCGCGCCCCGTGCAGACGCCTCGAGACGTCGCAGATGGCCGCTTTCGATGTCGCCGGGCGACCATCTGCGACCTTTCGACGACCCGGCGCCGGCGCGTCAGTCGGTCGGGGGGTGGGGGCGGTACAGGACGACGTCGGTGGCGCGGCGCACGCGCGTGCCCTGGCGGAGCGTCACGACCGAGCCCGTCGCGCCGGCGGCGAACACGCGGGCACCGCGGCGTGCGGCGACCTCGTCGCGCAGGCGACCCTGCAGTCCCGAGACCTCGCGGCGCAGCATCCGCACCTGGTTCTCGAGCTCGATGATGCGCGAGATGGCCGGGAGGCTCACGCCGTCAGCCGACATCTGCGCCACTTCGCGCAGCTGCGCGACGTGACGGAGGGAGTACCGGCGCGACCCGCCGCGGGTGCGCGCCGGTACCACGAGTCCCAGCCGGTCGTACTGACGCAGCGTCTGCGGGTGCATGCCGGCGAGCTCAGCGGCCACCGCGATCGCCAGGATCGGGGCGTCTTCGTCGACCTGCTCGTTCGCCATGCGTCTCACCTCACTCGCGCGCCTTGGCCATCAGATCGGCGCGGGGATTCTCCTTGGGCTCCAACTCGTGGAAACGTTCCAGCGCTTCGCGCGCGGGTCCGTCGAGGTGGGTCGGGACGGCGACCTGGACCTCGGCGAGCAGGTCACCGGTGCCCTTCGCCGTCTGCACCCCGCGGCCCTTCACGCGCAGCACGCGCCCGGACGGGGTCCCCGGCGCGACGCGCAGCTTGACGCTGTCGCCGCCGAGCGTCGGGACCTCGATGGTCGCACCCAGCGCCGCCTCGGTGAACGTGACGGGGACATGGATGCGGAGGTTCAGCCCTTCGCGCGTGAAGACGGGATGCGGGCGCACACCGACCGTGAGGACGATGTCACCCGCCTCGCCGCCGTCCGGCGAGGGGCGACCGCGACCGCGGAGCTTGATCTTCTGCCCGTCTGAGACCCCTGCGGGGATCTTCACCTTGATGGGCTTGCCGTCGTCGCCCTGGAGCGTGATGGTGTCGCCCTTCACGGCCGTCGTGAAGTCGAGCGTCGTGCGGGCGGTGACGTCGGCCCCGCGCTGCGGGCCGCCGAAGCCGCGGAATCCGCCGCTCGGCTGCCCGAAGCGACCGGAACCGAACCGTCCGCCGCTCTGCTGCCCGAACATCGCGAAGAGGTCATCGAAGTCGGCCTGCTGGCCGCCCGCGCCACCCGGCTGGAACCGGCTGAACACGTCTTCGAACCCGCCGCTCGCCCCGGGCTGGAAGCGGGCGCTCCCCGACCCCATGGCGCGCAGCTGGTCGTACTCGGCGCGCTGCTCCTTGTCGCTGAGCACCGAGTACGCCTCGCTGACCTCTTTGAACTTCGCCTCGGCCGCGGGGTCCCCCGCGTTCGAGTCGGGGTGGTAGGTGCGCGCCAGCTTGCGGTACGTCTTCTTCAGGTCGGCGTCGGAGACGTCCTTGGACACCCCGAGCACCTTGTAGAAGTCCTTGTCGAACCAATCCTGACTGGCCATCAGCGCGCCCCTTACTCAGCCGGAACCGCGACCACGACCTTCGCCGGACGCAGCTCGAGGTCACCGAGGCGGTAACCGATCTCGACGACCTCGAGGATCGTCGGCTCGGTCGTGCCGGGCGTGGGCGCCTGGAAGATCGCCTCGTGCTGCTGCGGGTCGAACGCGTCGCCCGCAGCGCCGTAACGCTCCACTCCCAGGCGGGCCACGACGGCCCGCATCTTCTCGGCGATCGCCGCCAGCGCGCTGCCCTCGGCGAGGTCGCCGTGCTTCTCAGCGCGGTCGAGGTCGTCGAGCACGGGGAGCATCCCCTTCGCGACGGCGCCCTTGGCGCGCGCGAGCTCCACCTCGCGCTGCTCCTCGGTGCGGCGACGGTAGTTGGCGTACTCCGCCTGCACGCGCTTCAGGTCGAGGAGCAGGTCGTGCTCCTCCTCCGGCGCATCCGCGACAGCAGCCTCGTCGGACTGGGCCGCGCCGAGGATGTCGTCGACCGTGAGCGCGTCCGGCTCCGTGTCGGCATCCCCGGCGGGCTCCACCGACTCCTCGGCCGGGGTCGCGGCGACGTCGTCGCCCTCGTCCGGCTTCTCGAAGTCCTTGTCCGCCATGCTTACTTCTTCTCGTCCTCGTCGTCGACGACCTCGGCGTCGACGACATCCTCATCGGAGGATGCCGTCTGCTCGCCGGCCGGAGCATCGGTCGGCGCCTGTGCGGCGTCGGCCTGGCTCGCGGCGTAGATCGCCTCGCCGATCTTGGTCTGCGACGCGTTCAGCTTGTCGTAGGCGTCCTTGACGGTGTCGTCGTTGTCGCCCGCGAGCGCCGTCTTGAGCGCGTCGACGTCGGCCTGGACCTCGGTCTTCACGTCGTCGGGCAGCTTGTCGGCGTTCTCGCTGAGGAGCTTCTCGATCGAGTACGAGAGCGTCTCGGCCTGGTTGCGGACCTCGGCGGCCTCACGGCGCTTCTTGTCCTCGGCCGCGTGCTCCTCGGCCTCGCGCACCATGCGCTCGATGTCGTCCTTCGGCAGCGACGAGCCGCCGGTGATCGTCATCGACTGCTCCTTGCCGGTGCCCTTGTCCTTCGCCGACACGTGGACGATGCCGTTCGCGTCGATGTCGAACGTGACTTCGATCTGCGGGATGCCGCGGGGTGCCGGCGCGATGCCGGTGAGCTCGAACGTGCCGAGCGGCTTGTTGTCGCGGGTGAAGTCGCGCTCACCCTGGAAGACCTGGATGGCCACCGACGGCTGGTTGTCGTCGGCGGTCGTGAAGGTCTCGCTGCGCTTGGTCGGGATGGCCGTGTTGCGCTCGATGAGCTTGGTCATGATGCCGCCCTTGGTCTCGATGCCGAGGCTCAGGGGGGTGACGTCGATGAGCAGCACGTCCTTGCGCTCACCCTTGAGGACACCGGCCTGCAGGGCGGCGCCGACGGCGACGACCTCGTCCGGGTTGACGCCCTTGTTGGGCTCCTTGCCGGCTTCCTTCTTCACGAGCTCGCTCACGGCGGGCATACGCGTCGATCCACCGACGAGCACGACGTGGTCGATGTCGGCGACCTTGATGCCGGCCTCGCGGATGACGTCCTCGAACGGCTTCTTGGTGCGGTCGAGGAGGTCCTTGGTGAGGTCCTCGAACTTCGCGCGGCTCAGGGTCTCGGACAGCGATACGGGGCCCGAGTCGGTCAGAGAGAGGTACGGCAGGTTGATCGAGGCCGACTGCGAGCTCGAGAGCTCCTTCTTGGCCTGCTCAGCGGCTTCCTTCAGACGCTGCAGGGCGATCTTGTCGCCCGAGACGTCGACACCGCTCGTGTCCTTGAACTGCTTGATCAGGTACTCGACGATGCGCTGATCCCAGTCGTCGCCACCGAGGCGGTTGTCACCGGCGGTGGAGCGCACCTGGATGGTCGAGAAGTCGTCGTCCTTGCCCACCTCGAGGAGGGAGACGTCGAAGGTTCCACCACCGAGGTCGAAGACGAGGATGAGCTCGTCCTCCTTGCCCTTGTCGAGGCCGTACGCGAGAGCGGCGGCGGTGGGCTCGTTGATGATGCGGAGCACGTTGAGGCCCGCGATCTCACCGGCCTCCTTCGTGGCCTGACGCTCGGCGTCGTTGAAGTAGGCGGGGACGGTGATGACGGCATCCGTCACCGTGTCACCGAGGTACTGCTCGGCGTCGCGCTTGAGCTTCTGGAGGATGCGGGCCGAGATCTCCTGCGGCGTGTAGTTCTTGCCGTCGATCGCCTGGGTCTTCCAGTCGGTGCCCATGTGGCGCTTGACGGAGGTCAGGGTGCGGTCGACGTTCGTGACGGCCTGGCGCTTGGCGGTCTCGCCGACGAGCACCTCGCCGTCCTTCGTGAACGCGACGACCGACGGGGTCGTGCGAAGACCCTCGGCGTTGGCGATGACCTTCGGCTCGCCACCTTCGAGGACGGCGACGACCGAGTTGGTCGTTCCGAGGTCGATTCCCACTGCACGTGCCATGTGATTCTCCTTCGTGTGGCGATTGCGTAGATCTGAAGTCTTCCGGCGGCTCTGGCCACAACCTGAGCCGCGATGACTCAAGGCTACTCCGGCCCTCGCCGACCGTCAAACCAACTTGAGCCGATGCATATCAAGTTTGCAGGCTCGGCGTGATCGCGATCGCCGTTAGCGTGGACGGATGCCGATCCGCCTGACGCCCCTCGATCCCACCGGCGCCGACCGCGAGGCGTTGATCTCGTTCATGACGTCGCAGTCGTTCCCGTTCCACGTGCGGACCGATCCCACGGCGGCGCAGATCGCAGAGGCGATCGACGACGGCGCGTACGCCGACGAGGATCACGCCTCGTTCTGGATCGACTCGGACGCGGACGGCCGGATCGGGTTCTTCCGGCTCGAGGACCTCAGCGACGACGCTCCCCTGTTCGACCTGCGGCTGAATGCCGCGCACCGCGGCCGCGGGCTCGCGACGGACGTCCTGCGCGTGGCGACCGACCACGTCTTCACGACGATGCCCGAGGTCAACAGGTTCGAAGGGCAGACGCGGGAGGACAACATCGCGATGCGGCGGGTGTTCGTCCGCTGCGGCTGGGTGCAGGAGGCCTATTACCGCGAGGGGTGGCCGACCGATGGCGGGCGACTGCTGGCATCCGTCGCCTACAGCGTCCTCCGCCGCGACTGGCGCGACGGCACCGTCACACCCGTGGTCTGGGATCCCCCGCGGGAAGCCTGACGCGCCACGTCACCGGCGCGCCGTGAACGCGCGGTAGGGTGCGGCTCATGACGCGTTCCACCGGCGGGACGCCCGAGATCCCCGCCACCGCCGACAGCGGCGCCCTCCCCGTGATGTTCCAGGACCTCGAGGAGCGTCCCGTCCCTCGCAGGAACGTCGCGTCCTGGGCGATGTGGGACTGGGCGACGCAGCCCTTCAACTCGGTCATCCTGACCTTCGTCTTCGTGTCGCTGTACCTCGTGTCCGACACGTTCCTGCCCGAGAACGTCGCCCGCCTCGCCGACGACGACCCGATCAAGGAGTCGGCCCTGGCGGACCTGTCGACCGGCTACGGACTCGTGTCGACGATCGCGGGACTGGCGATCCTGCTGCTCGCGCCGATCCTCGGACAGGTCGCCGACCGCAAGGGCCGCAAGAAGCGGTGGCTGCTCATCGCGACCGCCCTCCTCGCGCTGCTGCAGTTCAGCCTGTTCTTCGTCTTCGCCGACCCGTCGTACTTCTGGCTCGGCGCGATCCTCGTCTCGCTCGGTGCCGTCGCGTCCGAGATCGCCGGCGTCAACTACAACGCCCTGCTCGTGAGCGTCTCGACGCCTCGGACCGTCGGCAAGGTGTCGGGGCTCGGCTGGGGACTCGGCTACATCGGCGGCATCCTGGCCCTCGTCGCGGTCGTCGTCCTGAACGCCGTCGAGTGGTTCGGCCTCGACACGTCGGGCGGCCTCGCCTACCGCCTGATCGCCGTCGGCTGCGCGGTGTGGACGATCGTCTTCGCGATCCCGCTCTTCCGGAACGTCCCCGAGCCGCCGGCTCCCCCGGGTGAGCCGCCGCTCGGATTCGCCGCCTGGTTCCGGGCGTTCTTCCGCTCGATCCGCGACCTGTTCCGCTCGCACCGACCGACGGCGTGGTTCCTGCTCGCGAGCGCCGTCTACCGCGACGGACTCGGCGGCGTCTTCGCCTTCGGCGGCGTGCTCGCGGCCGTGGCCTTCGGGTTCTCGCCGAACGAAGTCATCCTCTTCGGCATCGCCGCCAACCTCGTGGCGGGCATCTCGACGGTCCTCGCCGGCCGCCTCGACGATCGGTACGGCGCCCGCGCGATCATCCTCACGTCGCTCGTGGGGCTCGTCGTCTCGGCACTGGGAGTGTTCCTGCTGCACGACGCGGGCAAGCTCCCGTTCTGGATCCTCGGGCTCGCGCTCTGCGCCTTCGTCGGCCCTGCACAGGCCTCGACGCGCTCACTCCTCGCCCGCGTCACGCCGGAGCACATGCAGGGCGAGGTGTTCGGCCTCTACGCCACGACCGGACGCGTCGTCAGCTTCTTGGCTCCGGGCATGTGGACGCTGTTCATCGCCGTCTTCGGTGCGACCTACTGGGGCATCCTCGGCATCGCGATCGTGCTCGTCGTCGGCCTCGTGCTCATGCTCTTCGTGAAGCTGCCGCGGCCGGCGCACCTGCGCTGACCGCGGCAGCTCCCGCGAACGCGTCGACCCGACGCATCCGGCATCCATTCACCGGGAATGGACGCAGGTCGCGTCGGGTCGAAGAGGGATGCCGGGGCTCAGCGCTCCGCGCGGGCGAGGTTCTCGCGCAGCTCGTCGGCGGTCTGGCGCACGACGTAGGCCGGCTGGTCGCGCTCGACGCGCCAGCTCTCGTCGAGACCGCCGACGTTGACGGTGTCGAAGCCGAAGTCGTCGTAGATCTTCGTGATGAAGGTGACGGCGTCGGCCGAGTCGCTCGAGGTCGCCAGCGCGCGGCGGCCGGGAGTGCCGGCGGGGGCGCCGTCGGTGAGGATGTCGGCGGCGGGGATGTGGTTGAAGCCCTTCACGACGGTCGACTGCGGCAGACGGTCCTGCAGCATGCGCGACGTGGTGGTCTTCTTCTCGTCGAGCTCGGCGATGTGGCCGTCGCGCTCCCAGTAGTAGTTGTTCGTGTCGACGACGAACTTGCCGGCGAGCTCGTCGACGGGGAGTCCGTCGATGGCCTTCAGGGGGATCGTGACGACGACCCATTCGCCGAAGGCTGCGGCATCCTTCGCGGTCAGGGCCTGAGCGTTCTCACCGAGTTCGGCGACGAGATCGCTGAGCGTCTCGGGACCGCGCGAGTTGCTGATCGCGACCTGGTGCCCCTGCGCGACGAGACCGCGCGCGACAGCCGAACCGATGTGACCTGCTCCGATGATTCCTACGTGTGTCATACGTCGGGAGAACGCATGCGCCAGGCGCGCATTCCCGACACGCGCTGTACGAACCCGATCACTCGCCGATGAGGACGCTCCACGCGTCGTCTATCGTCGCCTCGATCTCGCGCTCGCCCGCTCGGAACGTGTGAGCGGCATGCGCCGACGCGACGCGCGCACGGGCGCGGGCGGAGGTCACCGCACCGGTGTCATCCCACGCGAGGTCGATCTCGACACCGGGACGGGCCACGAGACCGCGCACGGAACCGGCTCCGAGCGGTGCCGGCCACGACGGCAGCAGCGTGATCGCGTCACCGTGCGAGTGGACGAGGCACTCCGCGAGGCCGGCGACGTACCCGAGGTTGCCGTCGATCTGGAACGGCGGGTGGGCCGCGAGGAGATTGTCGTAGAGGCCGCCGGACTGGTCGCCGCGGTCGATCGACATGTCGCGGAACACGAGCGCGAGCAGGTCCGCGACGCGATCCGCCTGGCCGAGCCGGGCGCGGAGGGCGATCTTCCAGGCGAGCGACCATCCGGTGGACTCGTCCTCGCGGAGATCGAGGAAGCGGGATGCCGCGGCCCCGAGCTCGGGCGTGAGGGCTTCGGTCCCCGGGTAGGCGAACACGAGCGGCGACAGGTGCCGGTGATGGGGATCGACGGCCTCGCGGCCGCCGGGCCACTCGGCGATCGAGCCGTCCTCGATCGGGATCTCGGGGAGTCCGGCGCGGGCGTCCTGCGCCTGGGCGACGAGCGGATCGTCCTCGTGGCCGAGGTGGTGCGCGAGGCGCAGGAACTCGTCGAGGTGCGCCCGCAGCAGCACGATGTCGAGGGTGGCGGACTCGGCGACGGCAGCCGAACCACCGTCGCGGGTGCGGAAGGTGTTCTCGGGCGACGTCGACAGCGCGGTGCCGCGCTCGCCCGACTCGGCCCGCGTCATCCAGGCGAGGGCGAAGGCGGTCGCCCCCCGCAGCAGACGGAACGCGCGGCGGCGCTCGGCCTCGTCGGCGACACCGAACGCGTCGCGCTCGGCGAGGTGCCGGCAGAGCCAGAAGCCCGCCATCGGCCAGAACGCCCAGGCGGCGTCGTGCACGCCGTCACCGACGGGTTGGGTGTAGCCCCAGGCATCCGTGTTGTGGTGGGCGACCCAGCCGGGGGCGTCGTACAGCCGTCGCGCCGTCTCGGCACCGCTGTCGGCGAGCGCCTCGATGAGGGCGAGGAGCGGCTCCTCGGTCTCGCTGAGGTTGGCGGTGTGGGCGCCCCAGTAGTTCATCTCGACGTTGATGTTCGTCGTGTAGTTCGAGCTCCAGTCGGGGCGGAGGTCCTCGTTCCAGATGCCCTGCAGGGTCGCGGGCAATCCCCCGGGTCGCGAGGACGAGATCAGCAGGTACCGGCCGTAGTGGAACAGAAGGGCGGCGAGCCCCGGGTCGCGGCCGATGTCGACCCCGCCGCCCCCGGCGAGGTCGCGCAGGCGTTCGGCGGTGTCGCGCTCCGGGTCCGGCGCGACGCCGATCGCGAGTTCGGCCCGGGCGTACAACCTCGCGTGGTCGGCGAGCTGCGCCGCCCGCACCTGGTCGAGACCCGCGGCGATCGCGGTGTCGACGCGTTCGGTCGCGCGGCGGGCCGCGGCACGCTCGGTGCCTGCCGGCATCCGTCCCATACCGGTGAAGGTCGTCGCGGTCGCGAGGACGACGGTCACCCGGGTCGCGCGGAGCACGCGTCCGCCGCGCACGGGAGTGCCGTCGGTGACGATGCGCGCGTGCAGGGCTCCCCGCACCGAGGCGACGTCGTCCTCGTACACGACGGGTTCGTCGACCTCGTCGTGCGGGGGCGTCACGTCGGAGGGTGCCTGCACGAGCAGGGTGGTGGCGGTGTCGATCTCGACGCGGCCGAGTTCGCGCAGCTGCGTCTCGAGCTCGACGCGGACGTCGATCGGCTCGTCGCTCTCGAGCTCGTGGACGAGCACGCCGTGCGGGGCGCTGATCCACGTGCGGTGGCTCAGGCCTGCGCCGGCGCGGGTGCCGGTGGCGACGTGGGTCGCCGTCGCCAGGTCGAGCTCGCGACGGTAGTCCTCGACCTCGTCGGAGGTCGCGCCGTCGATGCGCAGGCGCAGGTCGGCGAACGGAAGGAAGGACTGCGCGTGGCGGTGCTGCAGGCGCCGGACGTGACGGTCGGCATCCTCTTCACGGCCGTCGGCGACGGCGGCGCGGGCCTCGGCGAGCGCGTCGCGCGCCTCATCCGCCGTGACGACGGGCGCAGCGAGCTCGCTCGCGGGGCTTCCCGACCAGAGCGTCTCGTCGTTCAGGCGCAGGAGGGCGTCGGTGGCACCGCCGAAGCACATCGCCCCCAGCGCACCGTTGCCGAGGGGCAGCGCCTCGTTCCAGGTCTCCGCGGGTCGGCGGTACCACAGGACGTGCTCTGTCATCGTTCTCCCTCGGGCACCAGGCCCTCCTCTGCGAGGCCGCGCCAGAAATCCTCGGTCGGCGGCTCGTTCATGTATCCGGCTGTCTGCGCGACGTGCGATGCCTTGCCGAGCCCCACCGTCACGTTCACCACGGCAGGATGCCGCAACGGGAAGTGCAGGGCGGCGACGGGCAACGGCACTCCGCGCGCCGCGCACGCGTCCGCGAGCCGTACAGCTCGACGATAGACGGCTTCGGGCGCCGTGCCGTATTCATAGGGGGCGGCGGGATCGGGATGCGGGGTCGCGAGCAGCCCCGAGTTGTAGACGCCGACCGCGATCACCGCGACCCCGTGCGCGAGCGCCGCGGGCAGGACGTCGGCGGCGGCGGGCTGCTCGAGCAGCGTGTACCGCCCCGCGACCATGGCGACGTCGACCACGCCGGTCTCGATGATGCGGGTGAGCGTGGCGGGGTCCTTCGACCCGACGCCGACGGCCGAGATGACGCCCGCGTCGCGGAGGGCGACGAGCGCGGGGAGCGCTCCGTCGATCGCCTCGTCGACGCGCCCTTCGGGATCGTGCAGGTGCACGATGTCGACCCGGTCCATCCCGAGCCGCTCGAGCGAGGACTCGAGCGAGCGGCGCGCACCGTCGGCCGAGAAGTCCCACCGGCGCCGCGTCGTCGCCTCGACCACGAACCCCTCGTCGTCGAGGCGCCCCGCACCGCTCGGGTCGGGTTCGAGCAGCCGTCCGACCTTCGTCGAGAGGACGAACTCGTCGCGCGGTCGGTGGGCGAGCGCGGCGCCGAGGCGTCGTTCGCTGAGGCCGAGTCCGTAGTGGGGAGCGGTGTCGAAGACGCGGATGCCGCTGTCCCAGACGCCGTCGACGACCGCCGTGGCCTCGGCGTCGTCGATCTCCTGGAACAGGTTGCCGAGGGGCGCAGCACCGAGACCGAACCGTCCCGCCGCGCGGAGGGACTCGGTGGACGGGGAAAGGGTGGGGGCCACGGCTGCTCCGATGTCGGGGACGGTGCCGGTGGTCTTGCGGGAGCGGCATCCGTCTGCTTTTATCTCAGAGTAAGACGAAAAGGGCGTCAGGGGAATGATGAGCGGCGAACGCGCGGCGAGCAGGGGAACGGCGACCAACGCCGACGTCACCCGCATCAACCGCACCGCGATCCTCGACGCCCTGCAGGCCGGCGGCTCCCTCACCCGCGCCGAGCTCATCGAGGCGACCGGACTCGCCTCGGCGACGGTCCACCGCCTGTGCGCCCGGATGGTCGCCGACGGGCTCCTCGCCGTGGAGCGCGACGCGAGCGGCGTCGGTCGCCCGACGCACCGGTACCGCCCCCTCGGCGAGGCGCGCACCGTCGTCGCCCTCGACGTCACCGCGACCGTCGCCCGCGGGGCGCTCATCGACCTGAACGGCGACATCCGCCACGAGGCCCGCGAATCCCTTCGCGGCGAGGACGGGACGCCGTCGGCATCCTCTCGACTCGAGGGCATCGGCCGGCTCGCGGACAGGCTCATCCGGACGGCCGCCGAGCTCGGGACGCCCGCGCAGGGCATCGGCGTGTCGGTGCCGGGTGTCGTCGACACCGACGGCGCCGTCAGCGACTCGGTCGAGCTCGACTGGAACGGCGTCGCCGTCCGCGATCTGATGCACCGGCGCACGGGACTCCCCGTCGTCGTCGAGAACGACGCCAACGCCGTCACGATCGGCGAGTGGACCCGGGGCGCCGGGCAGGGCACCGGAGACCTCGCGGCCCTCGTCTTCGGGATCGGCGTGGGCGCCGGGATCGTCTCGGGCGACCGCCTCGTGCGCGGAGCGGGCTCCGCCGCGGGCGAGATCGGCTACCTCATCACCGACCGCACGGCGTTCGCGCAGGACCACGGCACGGGCGGCGATCTCGAGACGCGCGTGCTCGCACTCGGCGCCGCATCGGCCGACGACGCCTCGACGATGGCCGTCCTCGACCGGGGCGACGACGCCCGCGCCGAGCGGCTGCTCGACCACATCGCGATGTCGGTCGCCGCGCTCACCGTGATCCTCGACTGCCGCGTCGTGATCCTCGCCGGGCGTCTGCCGCGACGGACCGACCGACTCATCGAGGGCGTCGCGGCGAGACTGGCCGGCCGCATCCCCCGTCCTCCCGCGCTGGTCGTGGGGGCGCTCGGCGAGGACGCGGCCCTCGTCGGGATCGGCCAGCGCACCATCGACCATGTGAAAGGGGCGGTCTACCTTGCCTGAGATCCGGTACCCGACCCCCGACGCGATCGTCGGCGTCGACGTGGGTGGCACGAAGACGCAGCTGCGCGCCCTCGTGGACGGCGAGGTCGTCGACCGCATCGTGCCGAGCGAGCTCTGGCGCGTGGGCGCGATCTTCGACGATGCCGAGAACTTCGGCCGGCTCGCCCGGCTCGTGACCGACACGGTCGGCACCGCGCCCGCCGTCACCGTCGTCGGCGCCCACGGCATCGACAGCACTCGGCAGCGTCACCAGGCCACGGCTCTGCTCGGCGAGCGGATGCCGGGGGTCGTGGCGGTCGTCAACGACGCCGTGCTCCTCGCCCCGGCCATGGGGCTCGAGGCGGCCGTCTGCGTCATCGCGGGGACGGGTTCGGCGATCGTCGGCTTCGACGTCGACGGGGAGCCCGTGACGGCCGACGGCTACGGCTGGCTCATCGCCGACGACGCGAGCGCGCCCGGGATCTCGCGCCGCGCTGCCGTCGCCCTGCTCCGCGCCGTCGACCGCGACGGTGCTACCGCGATGAGCGACCCGCTCGCGGCGCGCTTCCTCGCCGCCTTCGACGCCCTCGATCACGTCGACCTCGCGCTGCGCTTCCAGGCGAGCGCGAGCGAGGCCTCGTGGGGCGGCTTCGCCCCCCAGGTCTTCGACGCGGCTGCAGCCGGATCGACGATCGCGCACCGAGTGATCGCGGCATCCGCCACCCATCTCGCCGACGCCGTCAGGGCGGTCCGCGGCCGCGGCGCGCAGGGCACGGACGTCATCGCCGCGGGCGGCGTCATGACCGCGCAACCCCTGCTCGCCGAGCTGCTGCGGGCCGACCTGCAGCGCCACGACGAGGCCCTCCGCCTGCACGTCCTCGACGAACCCCCCGTCGCGGGCGCGCTCGCGCTCGCGCTCGCCCACTCCGACGCTCCCTCCCCCCGAAAGGTGCTCTCGTGAGGATCCTGCTCTCCCCCGATGCCGCCGGCGCCGGCGAGATCGCCGCCGCGATCATCGCCTCGTCCGTCGGCGACCGCCCGGCTCCCGTCCTCGGCGTCGCGACCGGTTCGAGCCCGCAGCCGCTCTACCGCGCGCTCGCCGACCGCGTGCAGGCGGGTCTCGACCTCTCGCGGGCGGCGGCGTTCGCGCTCGACGAGTACGTCGGCCTGCCGGTCGACCACCCCGAGAGCTACCACGCCGTCATCGCGCGCGAGGTGACCGGGCCGCTCGGCCTCGATTCCGCCCGCGTGCACGTCCCCGAAGGCGCCGCCGCCGATCCCGCCGCGGCCGCCGCACGGTACGAGGCGGCGATCGCCGCCGCCGGCGGCGTCGACCTGCAGATCCTCGGTATCGGCGCGAACGGCCACATCGGGTTCAACGAGCCTGGCTCCGCCGTCGACTCCCGCACACGGGTCGTCGACCTGGCTCCGCGCACCGTCGCCGACAACAGCCGCTTCTTCGACGGCGACGCCGGGCTCGTCCCGACGCGAGCGCTGACGCAGGGCATCGGCACGATCCTCGACGCGCGCGAGATCGTCCTGATCGCATGGGGCGAGTCGAAGGCCGAGGCCGTGGCGCGGGCCGTCGAGGGGCCGCAGACCGCGGAGCTCCCGGCATCCTTCCTGCAACGCCACGGTCGCGTGACGTTGGTCCTCGACGCCGCAGCAGCCTCGCGCCTCAGCCCCGCATCGCTCCCCGTCGAGGCCGCCCGATGAGCGCGCCCGTCTTCGACGTCGCCCGCATCGGGCCCGGTGAGGGATCGATCACTCCCCGCACGCGCCTGACGTCCGACGCTCCGACCCAGTCGCTCGACGGCCGCTGGCGGTTCCGTCTCTCGCCGTCCCCCGCGCTCGCACCGCACGACGACTGGACCGCCGGTGACACGGACGGGTGGGACGAGATCGCCGTCCCCGCGCACTGGAACATGAGCGGGTTCGGCACCCCGGCCTACTCGAACGTGCAGTTCCCCTTCCCGATCGACCCGCCCTACCCGCCCGACGAGAACCCGGTCGGCGACTACGTGCGCCGCATCGACGTCGACGACGCGATCCGACAGGTGACGGATGCCGGGGGCCGCGTGCTCCTGCGCTTCGACGGGATCGAGTCGGCCGCCGACGTCTTCGTCAACGGCACGCGCCTCGGCTCGACCCGGGGCAGCCGCCTGACGCACGAGTTCGACGTCACCGACCACCTCACCGGCACCGGGGACGTCGTCGCCGTGCGCGTCGCGCAGTTCTCGGACGGGACCTACCTCGAGAACCAGGACATGTGGTGGCTGCCGGGCATCTTCCGGAGCGTCACCCTGCTCGCCCGCCCCGTCGGCGGCATCGACGACGCGGTCGTCACGGGCGACTTCGACCACGAGACCGGGCGGGGTGCGGTCGAGGTCGCCACCTCGGCCGACGCCGTGCTCGAGATCGCGGAGCTCGGCCTCCGCGCCGAGGTCCGCGCCGGGCGCAGCACGGTCGACGCAGGCGAGGTCGAGCCCTGGTCCGCCGAGACGCCGCGCCTCTACACCGCGACCCTCGCCACGGCATCCGAGACCGTGTCGGTGCGCATCGGCTTCCGCCGTGTCCGCGCCGACGACGGCGTGCTGACACTGAACGGACGCCCGATCATGCTCCGCGGCGTCAACCGCCACGAGCACGATCCCGACCGCGGACGGGTGCACACGACCGAGCTGGCGCGCCGCGACCTCGTGCTCATGAAGCAGCACAACATCAACGCGGTCCGAACGTCCCACTACCCGCCGCACGCCGAGCTGCTCGACCTCGCCGACGAGCTGGGCCTGTACGTCATCGACGAGTGCGACCTCGAGACGCACGAGTACGAGTACGTGTCGTGGCGCGGCAACCCGAGCGACGACCCGGCGTGGGAGTCATCCTTCGTCGACCGCATCCGTCGCACGGTCACGCGCGACCGCACCCACCCGAGCGTGATCATGTGGTCGCTCGGCAACGAGTCGGGCGCGGGCTGCAACATCCGCGCGATGGCGCGGTGGGTGCGCGAGAACGACGGCACCCGCCTCATCCACTACGAGGGCGATCACTCGAGCCGCGACACCGACGTGTACTCGCGGATGTACGCCTCGCACGACGAGGTCCGGCAGATCGGCGAGGAGGCCGATGAGATCGCGCCCGCCGACATCGGCGCGGCCGAGCTGCGGCGCCGATCGCTCCCCTTCGTGCACTGCGAGTTCGGGCACGCCATGGGCAACAGCCCGGGCGGGGTGAAGGAGTACTGGGACCTCTACGAGCGGTTCCCACGCCTGGCGGGCGGCTTCATCTGGGAGTGGATCGAGCACGCCATCGCGGTCGAGGACGAGCACGGTCGCCGGGCCTTCCGCTACGGCGGCGACTTCGGCGAGTCCGTCCACGACCACAACTTCGTCATCGACGGCCTCATCAGCGCCGACCGCGACGTGCGGCCCGGCCTCGTCGACTACGCCGCGATCGTCGCGCCCGTCGTGATCGAGGTGGATGCCGCGCGTCGCCGCATCCGGCTGCAGAACCGCTACGACCACGTCGACACGAGCCACCTCGCCTTCCGGTGGCGGCGCGAGGTCGACGGCGAGACGGTCGCGCACGGCGAGCTGACCGTTCCTGCCGTCGGACCGCGCCAGCGAGCCGAGGTGCCCCTCCCCGATGAGGCCCGCGTCGTGTCGGGCTCGACCGTGGCCGACGTCCTCACCGTCGACGCCGTGCTGCGCGACGGGACGAGCTGGGCGTCGGCCGGGCACGTCGTCGCGACCGGTCAGCACGTCGCCGCCGGCACTCCCCGCGTGGGGCAGGCGTCGGCGCCGGAGCCCGACGAGTTCGATCGCCGCGGCCGCCCGCGGCGTCTCGGCTCGCTCGACGTCGTCGACGGACCGGGCATCGGGATCTGGCGCGCACCGACCGACAACGACCTCTTCCCCGGGTGGGACGAGCCGACGCTCCCGCCGATGGCGGAGCGCTGGGCCCTCGCGCGCATCGACCGGATGCAGACCCGCGTCCGGAGCGTCGATTCGGATGCCGCGGCCCTCATCGCCGACACCCGCGTCGGCGCGCCCTCGTTCGACAGCGGCGTCGACGCGCTGTGGCGCTGGTCGACCGTTCCCGAAGGGCTGCTGCTGGAGCTGGACCTGCGCAGCATCGGCTCGTGGGACAACTCCTGGATCGAGAAGGCGCCCTTCTCGTGGACCGTCGACTGGGCCCGACTCGGCATCGACGTGACGTTCGCGGGGGCGCCCGTCGGCATGGAGTTCGCCGGGTACGGCCCCGGTCCGAGCTACCCCGACACCGCGTCGGGCGTGCAGTTCGGCTGGTTCGAGGCCGACGCGGACGACCTCGTCACCCCGCACGTGCGGCCGCAGGAGAGCGGATCGCGACGCGGTGTGCGGACCGCCGTCATCCGCACCACCGAGGGAGGCGTGCGCGTGAGCGTCGTCGGCGGCGAGGCCCTCGACGCGGGCGTCGCCCTGACGGTGTCACCGTGGGACCGGACGACCCTCAGCACGACGTCGCACGCGTCGCTCCTGCCGACGCCGACCGCGACTCACGTGTCGATCGACATCGCGCAGTCCGGCGTCGGGACGGCGACGTGCGGCCCCGGCGTGCTGCCGCGTCACCGCCTGCCGGCCCGCGACGCGTCGTTCGCGCTCCTTTTCGAGACCGTCTGAGGCCCGCCGGGGCGGGTCAGTCGGCCCGCTTCCGGCCCCAGGGCAGTCGGATGCCTCGCTCGTTCTCGGACTCGACCTCCAGGCCGTAGTGCTCCCCGATGTGATCGAGCAGCTGCGCGCGCTCCGCCTTCTCGTAGATGCGTCTCTCGCGCTGGAACGCGACGACGGTCGACCAGCAGATGAGCAGCATGACGATGCTGAACGGCAGGGCGATGATGATCGCCGCCGTCTGCAGCGCGGTCAACCCACCCGCGATCAGGAGCGCGATCGCGAGGAGCGCGGTGATGAGCGTGAAGAGCGTCCGCACGGGCTTGCTCGGCTCGGGGTCGCCGCCCGTTGCGATCATGCCCATGACGAGCGCACCCGAGTCCGCCGACGTCACGAAGAACAGTGCGATGAGGACGAGCGCTCCGATGGTCAGCAGGAGCGGCGCGGGGAGGTGCTGGAACAGCTGGAAGAGCGCGCCCTCGACGTTCACGGATCCGTCGGCCTGCGTCATCACGCCCGGCTCGTCGAGCTGGAGCTTGATCGCGGAGCCACCGAGGACCGCGAACCAGAGCACACCGACGAGCGTCGGCACGATGAGCACTCCCATGACGAATTCGCGCACCGTGCGACCACGGCTGACGCGGGCGATGAAGATGCCGACGAACGGCGCCCACGAGATCCACCAGCCCCAGTAGAACGAGGTCCACGTCGCCTGCCACGCCTGGCCTTCGGCTCCCTGGAACGCGCTGACGCTGAAGCTCAGCCCCACGAAGTTCTGCAGGTACGAGCCGATCGACTGCACCCACTCGCGGAGCAGGTAGAAGGTGTCGTTCGTGAACAGGACGAACAGGAGCAGGAGCCCGGCGAGGATCAGGTTCAGCGACGACAGCCACTTCATGCCCTTCGTCACGCCCGACAGCACCGAGAAGAGCACGGCGGTCGTGATGACGGCGATGATGATGACCTGCACGAGCAGGCTGGGGTCCTTGATGATCCCCGCGCTGTCGAGGCCGGAGCTGATCTGCAGCACACCCAGGCCGAGACTCGTCGCGACGCCGAACAGCGTGCCGACGAGGGCGATCGCGTCGATGGCGTTGCCCCACCCGCCGCGCACACGCCGACCGAGGATGGGCTCGAGCGCCCACCGGATCGACAGCGGGCGTCCGCGGCGGTGGATCGCGTACGCGAGGGCGATGCCGACGACGACGTAGACGGCCCACGCCTGGACGCCCCAGTGCAGGTAGGTCTGCGTCAACGCCGACTGCGCGAGCTGCGCGGAGGTGCCCTCGACACCGGGCTTGGGGTCCACGAAGTGGCTGAGCGGCTCGCTCACGCCGTAGAAGACGAGGCCGATCCCCATCCCCGCGGCGAACAGGAGCGAGAACCAGGCACCCGTCGAGAATTCGGGCTTGTCCTCATCCTTGCCGAGACGGATGTCGCCGAACCGACTGAACCCGAGGAAGAGGCAGAAGGCGACGAAGAAGGCGGTGATGAGGACGTAGTACCAGCTGAAGGTGTCGATGATCGCACCCTGGATCGTCCCGAAGAACGCCTCGGCCTGGGCAGGAAGCGCGATCGCGAACGCGCTGAAGACGACCGCCACCACGGCTGCCGGCGCGATCACCCACACGCTGGCCTTCGCCCGCGACGCGGGTGGGTGGGCGACGGTCTCTGAAGATGAGGCGCTGTCGGACATGCCGCCAGGCTACTGACGGAGGGGGATCCGCTCACCTTCTTGCATTCCGGGGGCCGGCCGGGTTAGCGCCTCAGTCGCGGGGCCAGGATGCCGCGAGCTTGCCGAGCAGGCGGACGAGCTCCGCGCGCTCCTCCGCCGTGAAGTCGGCCAGTGCCTGCGACAGCCGCTCGCGGCGCTCGCCCCGGAAGTCGCCCGCCCGTCGCCGCCCCTCGGCGGTCAGCGCGATGCGGGTGCGCCGAGCGTCGTCGGGATCGGCCTCGCGTGCAGCGAAGCCGAGCTCGACCGCCTGCTGCACGAGCCGCGACGCCCGTGGCTGGTCGACGCCGATCGCCTCGGCGATCTCGCTCACCGAGAGGGGGTTCTCCGCGTGCACCAAGGCGTCGAGCAACCGGATGCGGGCGGGGGCGCCGGCGAGGCGCGCACCGGGACCGAACCCGCGCTCCCCCCGCATCCAGGGCGGGCCGCCGCCGTCGGAGTGCGGTCCGTGCGCGTGGGGTCCGCCGGGATGGTGGCGGTGCGGACCGCGGCCGCGCATCTGCGCGAAGGCGGCGAGGAGCGCGTCGAGGTCGCCGGTGGGATCGGTCACCCCTCGACGATACCGCTCGGCGCGGCATCCATGTCACTTGACATGCAACACGGATATATGTCACACTGCATGTACTTGCACAGTGACATGCAATGGTCATCGCGGACAGTCCGCCGATGACAGGACGTCTCGGAAGGACACCCATGAACACCTCGATCAACGACACCCTCGGATTCCGACTCAAGCTCGTCCACCGCCTGCTGGCGCGCGAGCTCCACGACGAAACGGCGTCGGACGGAGCGGACCTCCAGGCCCGCATCTCGACCGCCGTCCCCGAGGACGACTACGACACTCTGCTGCGTTCGCTCGACGCGATCGCGCGGGAACTCGGCTGGGACGAATCGCAGCCGATGCCGCCCCGCCCCGGGCGCGGCCACCGGCACGGCGGCTTCGGCCCGCGCGGCGGGTTCGGGCACGGACACGGGTTCGGCCCGCGGCACAGCCATGGCGGGCACGGGCACGGCGAACACGGTCGCGACTGCGGCCACGGCCAGCGCCGCGGTTTCGCGCCGCACCCCGCCGTCGCCGAGGCCTTCGAGCGCGGCTTCAGCCGCGGCTACGAGCAGGCGCAGCGCGACTGAGCGCGGTCAGTTCCCCTTCGCACCGGCGTCGGTCGTCCCGACGTCGGTGCGGTGGAAGTTCTGGAACGAACGGGATGCCGTCGGCCCCCGCTGACCCTGGTACCGGTTCTTGTACGAACCGGTGCCGTAGGGGTTCTCGGCCGGCGAGCTCAGGCGGAAGAAGCAGAACTGCCCGATCTTCATACCCGGCCACAGCTTGATGGGGAGCGTCGCGACATTCGCGAGCTCGAGCGTCACATGACCCGAGAAGCCGGGATCGATGAAGCCCGCCGTCGAATGGGTGATGAGACCCAGGCGACCGAGGGAGCTCTTGCCCTCGAGGCGCGCGGCCACGTCGTCGGGCAGCGTGATCTGCTCGAACGTCGCGCCGAGCGCGAACTCACCCGGGTGCAGGATGAACGGCTCGTCGGGCGCGACCTCGATGAGACGCGTCAGCTCGGGCTGATCCTCGGACGGATCGATGAACGGGTACTTGTGGTTGTCGAACAGCCGGAAGTACCGGTCGAGCCGCACGTCGACACTCGACGGCTGGACCATCGTCGGGTCCCACGGGTCGAGGCCGATGCGGCCTCCGTCGATCTCGCCTCGGATGTCGCGGTCGCTGAGCAGCACGCGGCCAGCCTACTGGCGCGCCGCACCCTCAGCGCGCGACGCGGACGACCACCACACTCCGCGGCGGCACCGAGACGACACCGGGTGCCGCGGCCACACCGACGAGCACCTCGCCGGCCACCGGCGCCGAGACCTCGTCGTCGGTGCGGTTCGAGAGGAAGACGTACCGCGCCTCGGCGTCGCCGCGCTCGATGACGTCGAGCCGGCCGTCCGCCGACCGCGGGTCGCCGGCGAGGGCGTCCAGCCCCAGCCCTGCGAGCACCGCGCGGACGCCATCCCGTCCGATGTCGGCCGACACGTACGTCGCCGACCCGCCCCCGCGCAGGCTCCGCCGGGTCACCGCAGGTGCACCGGCGAGGTCGCCGTCGGCATAGGTGTCGAGGACCTCGACGTCGTCGCCGACGTGCACGATCCGCTCGGTCCAGCCGTGCGCGACGGCTCCCGAGGCGAGGGCGATGCGCTCGTCGGGCAGCAGCGGCACGAACTCCTCGACCACGACGCCGAGCAGCTCGCGCAATGCGCCGGGGTAGCCGCCGAGCCAGACGCGGTCGTTCTCGTCGACGATGCCCGAGAAGTACGTCGTGATGAGGTGGCCACCGGCATCCGTGTACGCCTCGAGACGCGACCGCAGGGCGTCGGGCACGACGTGCAGCATCGGGGCGATGAGCACCTCGTACCCGTCGAAGGCCGCACCGACCGGGATGACGTCGGCGCGGACGCCGAGGTCGAGCATCGCGCGGTACCAGGCGAGGGTCTCGTCGTCGTAGGCGGGTGAGTCCGACGGGTGCGCGTCGCGCCCGCTGACCCACCACGACTCGTAGTCGACGACGATCGCGACGCGCGCCTTCTCGCGGCGCGAGCCGTGCACGGGCGACAGGTCGCGGAGCGCGCCGCCGAGCGCGACGACGTCGCGGAAGACGCGGCTGTTCTCACCCGCGTGCGGCACCATGCCGGAGTGGTACCGCTCGCCGCCGGCACGGGACTGGCGCCACTGGAAGTAGCAGACGGCATCCGCGCCGTGCCCGACGTGGGTCAGCGCATCGCGGACGAGCTCACCCGAGCGTTTGGGGGTGTTCACCTCGCGCCAGTTCACGGCGCTCGTCGCGTGCTCCATGAGGAACCACGGCAGGCCGCCGGCGATGTTGCCGGTGAGGTTCGCCCAGAACGACAGGTCGTCCCGGCCGTGTTCGCCGGGGCGCAGGTAGTGGTCGTTCGAGACGAAGTCGACGTCGGGCACCCACGACGGGTAATCGATGTCGCGGACGTTCTGCGCGACCATGAAGTTCGTCGTCCGCGGGATGCCGGGGGTCACCTCGGCGAGCACAGCCGCCTCCGCCCGCAGGTGGTCGCGGACGGCATCGGAGGAGAACCGCTCGAAGTCGAGCTGCTGCCCGGGGTTGCGGATCGTGGGCGCCGAGCGCGGCGGCAGGATCTCGTCCCACTCCTCGTAGTGCTGCGACCAGAACGCCGTGCCCCACGCGTCGTTGAGCGCGTCGATCGTGCCGTAGCGGGCTTCGAGCCAGACGCGGAACGCACGGGCGGCGTCGTCGGAGTAGTCGTAGAGGTTGTGGCATCCGAGTTCGTTCGAGATGTGCCACGCGACGACGGCGGGATGGTCGCCGTAGCGCTCGGCCAGCGCCCGAACGAGGCGGAGGGCGTACTCGCGGAACACCGGCGACGTGGGCCGCCAGTGCTGGCGCGCGCCCGGCCAGAGGATCGTGCCGTCGACGGTCTGCGGCAGGATCTCGGGATGCCGCCGGGCCATCCACGACGGCGGTGAGGCGGTCGCGGTGGCAAGGTCGACGTCGATGCCGTTCGCGTGCAGCAGGTCGATGATGTCGTCGAGTAACGCGAAATCGAACTCGCCCGGGCGCGGTTCGAGGAGGCCCCACGAGAAGATGCCGAGCGAGACGATGTTGACGCCCGCCTCGCGCATCAGCCGGACGTCGTCGTCCCACACCTCGCGCGGCCACTGCTCGGGGTTGTAGTCGGCGCCGTAGCGCATCGTCCCGGGCCCCTGCGAGCCGTCCTTCACCCAGCGGTAGTTCTCCATCCGATCACCGTATCTCAAAAACGTGCACTTGCACGGTTTCAGGTGATCTACTGTTCGTCTATGACCGATGCACCCGGCCGCGGCCCGTACGCGAAGTCCGCCGCGCGGCGCAGCGAGATCATCGCGACCGCCACGGCCGTCTTCGGCACGCACGGGTACCGCGGCGGGTCGCTGCGGCAGATCGCCAAGCAGCTCGATCTCGGCCTGACGACCGTCATGCACCACTTCCCCACGAAGGTGTCACTTCTCGCGGCCGTCCTCTCGCAGGAGGATGCCGCCGACACGGACTTTCTCGATCGATCCGCCCGAGACGGCTTCATCCCGACGGTGATCGCCATCGTCGAGCGGAACATCGGTCGACGCGAGCTCGTGCGCATGTTCACGGTCGTGCAGGCTGAGGCGACGCACGCCGACCACGAGGCGCACCCATGGTTGCAGGAGCGCTACGCATCGGTGATCCCCGACTACCGCGACGCGATCGAGCACGACCGCGCGGCCGGACGCCTGACCACGACGGCCGACGCGACGATGCTCGCCGATCTCGTGATCGGCACGTGGGAGGGCATCCAGGTGCGGTGGCTCGCCGACGGCACGGACCCCGTCGCCGCGATGCGCGTCGCACTGGGCGCTCTGCTCAAGCCGAAGGCGTGAGCCGCGGGTCGATCATCGTCATCCCCGCCGGCGAGGCCGAGTCCATGACCGGCAGCAGCTCGGCGGCCTGCTCGAGCGACACGGTCCGCTCGATGAGGTCCTGCGGGTGGAGCGTGCCGCGCGCGATGAGCTCCAGCATCCCGGGGTAGTCCTCGGCCGCCATGCCGTGACTGCCGAGCAGGTCGAGCTCCCACGCGATGGCCCGTGCCAGCGGTGCAGGGGTGAGGCCGGATGCCGAGGGCAGCAGCCCGACCTGCACGTGCCGCCCCCGGCGGCGCAGGCTGTGGATGGCATCCGCGCAGGTCTGTTCGCTGCCGACGGCGTCGACCGAGACGTGGGCGCCGCCGCCCGTGACCGCGTGGACGGCCTCGGGCACGTCACGCCCGTCCGCGACGATGGCCTCGTCCGCGCCGAGCGTGCGGGCGACGTCGAGCGCCGCGGTCGACCGGTCGACCGCGATGACCTTCGCGCCGAGCGCCTTCGCGATCATGACGGCGCTGAGGCCGACCCCGCCGGCCCCGACGATCACGACCCACTCCCCGGCGGTCAGCCGCGCTCGGGCGGTGAGCGCGCGGTAGGCGGTGGCGAAGCGGCATCCGAGTGCGGCGGCAGCGGCGAACGAGATCGACTCCGGCACGGCGACGAGGTTACGGTCGGCGGCGTGGAGGGCGACCCGCTCGGCGAACGATCCCCAGTGGGTGAAGCCGGGCTGCTGCTGGTCGGGGCAGACCTGCGCGTTGCCACTGCGGCACCACTCGCACCGGCCGCATCCGCAGACGAACGGCACCGTCACCCGGTCGCCGACCGCCCACTTCTCGACGCCCGCGCCGACCTCGACGACGACGCCCGCCAGTTCGTGCCCGGGAATGTGGGGCAGGGCGATGTCGTCGTGTCCGACCCAGGCATGCCAGTCGCTGCGGCACAGCCCCGTCGCGTGGACCTCGATGACAGCGCCGCCCGCGGGCGCGACCGGATCGGGGACCTCGGTGACGACGAGGGGTCCTGCGATCTGTTCCATCACCATCGCGCGCATGCCTCGATTCTGCCGGGCATCAGAACCGGGTGAGCTCCCGAAGCACCGCGATGACATCGTCGACCGCGGGCGGGCGCGGTCCGGCCCGGAAGACCACCCCCATGTCGCGCGCCGCGCGCGGATCATCGATGGGCCGCTGCACGCACCCGTCGAGCGGATGCGGCACCTCCGGTCCGATCGCGATGCCGAGACCTGCCGCGACGAGGCCGTGGAGCGTCCGCAGATCGTCGCCCTCGAAGGCGATGTCGAGCGGTACGCCCTCGGCGGCGAACAGCTGCTCGAGCGTGCGGCGCAGTCCGTACCCCGGCTTGAGCGTGACGTGCGTCTCACCGACGACGTCCGCGAGCGAGACCCGCGTCGCCGTCGTGAGCCGGTGATGCTCGGGGACGATCACGACGAGCGGCTCGTCATAGAGGTGGAGCGTTTCTCCGGAGGGATGCGTCGCGGCGACCCCCGAGACGATCGCGAGGTCCGTCCGTCCGGAGTCGAGTTCGGCGAGGCAGCCGTCGCGGGCTCCCTGCCAGAGCTGCACGCGGATGTCGGGGCGCTCCTCCCGCAGCCGCCGGACGAGCCGCGGGACGAGGTTCTCGCCGAGCGAGTTCTGGAACGCGAGCCCGACAGTCGACCGGGCGCCGTCGAGCGAGTCGAGCGCATCCTGCGCGGCGCGGAGGGCGACGCGGACGGCGGGCAGCATGCGTCGCGCGGCTCCGGTGAGTCGGATGCCGCGGCCGTCGCGAGCCACGAGTGCGACGCCGAGCCGCGATTCGAGCTGCCGCAGCGCACGGCTCACGGTCGGCTGCGGAACGCCGAGTGCCTCCGCCGCGCGGGTGACGTGCTCGTCCTCGCCCAGCGCGTCGAGGAGCGGGAGGTGTGGCAACAGGTCGATCAGGCGGTCACGACTCATGCATGAACGCTATCGCTTCACGCCTATCGGTATTGGATCTGCATGCGACACATGCCTACCGTGGACCAGGTGACGACCGTCGGCATCCCCCCACTCACCGCGTCGCCGCGCCGCCTCGGAGCGGCGATGTGGACGACCGGGATCGCCACGTTCGGGGTGCTCTACGCGCCGCAGGGCCTGCTCACGGGGATCGCCGAAACGTACCGGCTCACCGCGGCCGACGCCTCGTGGGTCGTGTCGGCCGCGACGCTCGGACTCGCGCTCTCGATCCTGCCGTGGGCGCTGGCGGCCGACCGCTTCGGGCGCAGGCGGATGCTGCGCGTCGCCGCCGTGGCCGCGGCGGTCATCGCCGTCGCATCGCCGCTGCTGCCCGGGTTCGCCGGGCTGCTCGTCGGCCGATTCCTGCTCGGCTCGGCGCTCGGCGGCATCCCGGCTCTCGCGGTCGCCTACGTTCACGAGGCCGCCGGCCCGCAGCGCGCGGGGGTCGCGGCGGGAGCGTACGTCGCCGCGACGAGCGTGGGCGGTCTCGCGGGACGCCTCGTCGCCGCCCCGGTCGGCGAGCTCGTCGGGTGGCGGCTGTCGCTGGAGCTGCTCGGCATCCTCGCGGCGGCGCTGACCGTGCTGTTCGCGGTGCTGCTGCCGCCGACCGAGGAGCATCGGCCGGTGCCGTTCGGCCGCAGCCTGCGCATCCTCGGACGGCAGGCCGTCAACGTGCGCGCACTGCCGCTGTACGCGATCGGCGCGATGGTGGTGGGGGCGATGGTCGCCGTCTTCAACGCGCTGGGCTTCCGCCTCGAGGCGGCGCCCTACTTCTTGTCGGCGACGGCCGTCTCGCTCGTGTTCCTGACGTACCTGTCGGGCACGGTGACCTCGCGACTGTCTGGCGCGCTCGTCCAGCGCTTCGGGACACGGATGCCGCTGGTCGCCGGCGGGGCCGCGATGACCGTCGGCGCCGCCGTCACGCTGGCGTCGCCGGTGGCCGTCATCGTGGTCGGCGTCCTCCTCATCACGGCCGGGATGTTCCTCGCCCACGCGACGGCCAACGCCGCGACGGCGCGGGCCGGCGGCTCTGGTCGGCAGCACGCCGTCGCGCTCTACAGCGTCGCGTATTACATCGGCTCGAGTGTGCTCGGCACCGTCGGCGCCGCCGCGTGGACCGCGGCGGGATGGGTGGCGTTGGCCGGGCTCGTCGCGGTGCTCGGCGTGCTGGTCGCTCTGGCCTCCGTCAAGGTGCGGGACTGACGACGCAGCCCTCGCTACAGTGCCGGGCATGGACAACTACGGAAGTTACGCGGGGCTCGGCGCCGGCCTGATCATCATGGCGGTCGTCCTCTACGTGGGAACGTTCGCCCTGGCGATCTGGGTGGGTTACCTGATCCAGCGCACCGCCGTGAAGAACGGGATGCTGCGCGCGATGCAGGAGAGCGGAATGACCTTCGCTCCCCGCCCCGGCGCGCCCTACCCCGGGGGTGGACAGCCTGGCGCTCAGCATCCGGGAGCTCAGCCGCCCTACCCCGGTCAGGCACCGCAGGCGGGTCAGCCGCCGCGCCCCACTCAGCCGCCGGTTCCGCCGCAGACGCCTCCGCAGGCTCCGCCGGCGCCTCCGACGAACCCCTGAGCACCGCGACGGGCGAGTGTCCCCGAGCCTTGCTAGGCTTACGGGGCGCCTCCGGGCGCACTGGGGCTGTAGTTCAATGGCAGAACATCTGCTTCCCAAGCAGATAGCGCGGGTTCGATTCCCGTCAGCCCCTCCACTGTCACTTTTCGTGCCGCGTCCTGTGTGGCTTCTGACCGTCCGGGCCGCTGCGTTCGGTGCGTGGCTCATCTGGAAGGGCGTCGCCATCTGGCCCGTCGATAAGCGCTGTCAGACGTAGACCGGAGTTCAGCCCGCGTCGGCGTCAGGCTCGTCCCGCGGCATCCGCGGCTGGCTCACCAGCCACATCGACCGCCAGAAGGCGACCTGGAATACGACGAACGCAACGATCCACAGCACCATCCAGAGCGAACGAAGCGGGCCCTCACCACTCGCGAAAAGGGCGACCGATCCGATCCACACGACCAGGCTGACGATCTGGACGAGCCGAAGCCTGCGGATGCTTCCCATGGCGTCACCATAGGGGTCGAATGGCGTCGTGACGAGACCGCCGCCTAGATGTTCGCGAGGACGGCGAGAGTGAACACCACGACCACGACCGAGAGCGTCAACACCGTCCAGCCCAACCGAGTCGACCCGGTGCTGAGCGGATCTCTTCCAGCCGCTCGCGGTCCCGCTGAGGCCCGGGATCAGCGGATGCGGGGCTCATCGCCCCAAGGTAGCTGCCGGCCGCTCCGCGGCATCCACCTCGTCGACGGTCCCGACACTCTCGTACGCGTCGAATAGTTCCGGAGAACCCCACTCGGTCTTCGACACGGCCCCATCCGGCCACAGCACGATGACGTCTGCCGGCCCGAGCCAGACAGCAGTGATCTCGATCTTCCGCCCGTCCGTCAACACGAACCGAGTCGACTGCGTCTGCCCATCGGCGAGGTCGTTCAGATCAGACGGAGAGGCGTCGGTCACCGGCATGTCGGAGTACGCGCGCACGAACTCGCTCAGGACCTCAGGAACATCGAGAGTCAACCTGTCGATCGTGTCGGGTACGTCGCCCCACGGGTACTCGTAGTACTCGACGAAGGCGACGTCGTCCGCCGTGATCCCGAGTGACTTCTCCGCGACGGGCGCGCATCCGGCGAGCAGAGTCACGCAGACCGCGGTCAGGACCGTCGCCACACCCCATGGAGCTCTCATGTGCGTCGAAGCTATCGGCCTCCGCGGCGGCGGCACCAACCGTTTGAGTAACGATCGAGACTCTGCCCTTAGAAGGGACGCTCCTCCTGAAGGAGGAGCGGGGTCGTCTCACGGATGATCTCCGCCTCCGCGACTCTCGGCGAGCAACCGACGCCCCTAGTCTCGGCGTATGAGACGCGCCCTGCCCTTCTGGCTGCCACCGCTGATAGGCCTGGCGCTGTTCGCCATCTGGCTCCCCCGAGCTGAAATCGAGCGGTTGGATCTTGTTCCGTCGCGAGACCAGACCTTCATCACCGGTCCGTACGCGTTGGCCATCATGGTCGGATTCGTTCTGGTCATCGCCGTATCGACGCACCGCCCGACGTGGGCGCTCGCGCTTCTGACCACTCTCCTCGTGCTGCAGATCTTCTTCTGGCCCGCGCGCTTCAGTCAGATCGCCTGGACCGGATACCTCGCTCTCGCTGTCGTGCCGGCGCTCATCAGCAGGTCTGGCCGCACCACCCGGCGCCCGCTGATGCTCGCGATCACGCTGGCCGCGAGCGTTGCGGTCGGTTCGCTCCTGACGCTGCCTCCCCCTGTCCGTCTCGGGCGAGTGGGGAACGATCACGGGAAAGGACGTCGCGGGCAGCCTCGACGCGACCGCGATCTGGACCGCCGTGGCTCTTCTCGTCACCGTGCTCAGCTGGCGGATCGGACGTCCTCGTCCCGCTCCTTCGGTATCGGATCACGACCGGGCCGAGGATCGCGGACACCTCATCTCCGACCTCTCGCCGCGCGAGCGGGAGATGTTCGAGCTCGTCGCCACCGGCAGGTCCAACGCCGAGATCGCCGCCTCGAGCTACATCGGCGAAACCACGGTGAAGACGCACGTCAGCAGCATCCTGGCGAAGCTCGGGCTGTCTTCTCGCAGCGAGCTGATCGCGTTCGCCTGGTCGAACGGCCTCCTGCCGGTCGCCGAGATGCAGACCACGTCGACCCAACGCGTAATCGAATGATCGTGCACCGACCGCTCGCACTTCCCGCTCACTGAGACTCCGATACCTCGCAGCGTGACACGCTGGAACCGTGCTGAGCAGAGACGAACTCGTCCACGCGGTCGAGGCCGCGGCATCCGCTCAGGGGTTCGCGCTCGACCCGCGGCAACGGGCGGTCCTGGATCGGCTGGCGGCGCTCGGGGGCGAGCTGGCGACCGGAGAAGCCCGCAGCCTCTATCTGTGGGGCGACGCCGGCCGCGGCAAGTCCTGGTTGGCGGATGCCGCGTACGCCGCCATCCCGCTGCGCGAGAAGCGTCGTGTCCACTTCCACGGCTTCTTCCACGAACTGCACCGCAGTATCCAGCGGCACCGCACTGAGCCCGACGCGGCGGAGCGGGCGATCGACGATGCCGTCGGCGACAGCAGACTGCTCTTCTTCGACGAGCTGCACGTGCACGATCCGGGAGACGCGCGGCTTCTGACCCGGCTGCTCGATCACGCCTTCACCCGCAAGGTCACGGTGCTCGCGACCTCCAACTACGCGCCCGAGGACCTCCTCCCCGACCCGGACTGGCACCACATCTTCGTCCCCGGCATCGCCCTCATCGAGACGAACATGGACGTGATGCCGCTCCAAGGACCGACGGACTACCGGACGATCACCGACAACCACACACGAGGATTCGCGTCGGGAACCTGGTCGACGCGTACCCCGCCGCGCGCGACGACTCCGCCGCAACACCTCACTCTGAACGGCCGGGTCTTCCCGGTGACGTCAGCGGATGCCGGCGAGCTGACGCTGACATTCGATCAGCTCTGCCGCACCCCGACGTCGACGATCGAGTACCTGGGATGGGCGCAGGATTTCGACCGGTGGACCGTGACGGGTGTCCCCCGCTTCGACGCGGTCGACCCGCCGGCGCAGCAGCGATTCATCAACCTCATCGACGTGCTCGTCGCCGAGGACCTGCCCGTCGACTTCTACGCCGACGTCGACCTGAACGACTTCCTCGCGACAGCCTCGCATCGACCCGACGCGTTCCGCATGGCAAGTCGCCTGCGCCTCCTCGCGACGGCGGGCTAGCCGCCCGCCGCATCGTCAGCGGCTCGACATTGACTCGGTGCCCGGAACGGCCTCGCCGTCCCGGGCACCGGTTCGTCAGCTCATCACGAGGGAGTTCGTGACGCTGATCACGGTCACGACGGCTGCATTGAGGAAGCCGGCGAGGTACGGGTTGTTCGTCTCGCGGTAGATCTTCCGGCTGATGACCGCGGCGACGGCGAGGATGACGACCACCGGGAACAGCCAGATGCTGAAGATGCCACCGAAGCCATCGATCGTCTCCCCTGTGATGAAGAACGTCGTGTACTGCGCGACGACCAGCACGATCGGTCCGAGCGAGTTGAACAGCGCGAGCAGTGCGGTGTTCACCCATTCACGTCCCCGCAGCGTGAAGCGGTTGAACGAGTTGATCGCCACCGAGTTCGCGATGAAGTAGACGAGGAACAGCGGCAGGACGATCAGGGAGTACCCGATCATTTCGGGGTTGAAGGCCTTGACGGCGATCACCCAGAACCGGAAGTCGGTTTTGAAGAAGTAGTCCAGCACGAACACGATCCCGAACGCGGCGACGGTCGTCGTCAGCGCAAGCGCCACGCCGAGACCGAAGCGCCGCCAGCCCGGGATGACACCCACGGCCCGCAGGTCCTGACCGCTGCGGCGACCGAACAGCAGGTACGACACGATCATGATGACGAGACCGGCGACACCGTTGATCGCGGCCCAGATGCCGATGAACCACGGCACACCGGGGGCGATGAGGTTCACCGAACCGAACGCGATCGCACCGGCCCACTCGGCCTGGCTGAGCAGCACGTAGCTGAGGATCGAGAAGACGGTCGTGACGACCAGCCCGCCCCAGAACCACACCAGACCGCGGCGCGTGTTCGCCACCGCCGCGATCGGCTCCGAGACGCGCAGCCCCGCGAAGGCACGGGTCGACAGCAGCGCCCGTGTGAACGCGACGAGGAAGATGCCGAAGCCGATCAGACCGAACGTCGTCAGGATCTCCTTGAGCTGCCAGTTCTGATCTCCTGCCGGCAGCGGGTTCGGTGCGCCGAGGGACTCGTCGAAGAAGTCGACGAGGTGCCCGACGGCCGTGCTCGAGATCGTCGACCACGGGTGCGTCTGCGGCAGCGACCAGACGACGCGCATCGCCTCGGCGCCGTCGACGTCCTGGGTGTAGATCTGCCCGGCCTCGCGCACATCCGACGCCTCGGACGGGTCCTGCCCGAAGTGGAGGAACGACTGGGCGTTGGGGGTGGTGAGGTATTCGCGCGGCGGCGTGAGTGCGTTGCCCTCGGCGTCATAGCTGCGGAAGAAGAACTCGTCGTATTGCGCCTGGATGACGCCGGTGTCACGGCTTCCGTAGATGTTCGTGAACGCGCCGGTGTCGTCGACGTACACCGGGTCGTTGTCGACGAGGAGGACCGAGGCGATGAGCGGCGTCTCGGCCTCGTTGTCGAGCGCGACCGAGAAGTTCGCCGCACGCGCGCCGTTCGAGTGGCCGGTCACGCCGATCCGGCTCGGGTCGACGTAGGGCAGGTCGGCGATGAGCTTCACGGCGTCGTACATGCCGGTGCCGCCGACGGCTTCCTGGCCGGCGGGGAGCGGGTCGGAGTTGCCGTGCCCGTACATGTCGATCGACAGCACGACATAGCCGCGCCGGGCGAGCTCCACGTAATTGGCGTCCTGCATCTCGCGGTTGTTCCACCACCCGTGGCTGACCACGATCGCCGGGCGCGGATCCTCCGCCGAGACCGCAGCCGGCTTGAACAGCAGGGCGCTCATCTGGCGACCAGAGGCGGCCTCCCACCGCAGGTCCTCGACGGCGACGCTCCCGCCGACGGTTTGCACGAGCGACGCGCCGACGCTGGAGACCAGCATCAGCACAAGTGAGATGGCCAACCAGAAGGTGTTGCGCCGGAAAGTTCGATGCCTCATCGAAAGGTGCTCCTTCACACGCGGACCCCACATCGGGCCCGATATCCACGCCGGGCTCATTCCCGTCGCGCGACCGCCAATCTATGGAGATTCCTATGAACCCGGTGCGGAATGCACACGTGTGCAGGACTTTCCCCGACCCGCCTCGCACCGTCGCGACTTTTTTGCGAGCCGACCGAACAAAAGTGCAACGAAGGATGCCGCGGCTCGGCGCGCCACCGAGGAAGATGCCACCCCCGGCCCACAGGCGGTCGGACGGTAAACTGGTCGCGGCGCGTCGGGAAGTCTGGTCGACATTTCTGTCTGTCGACCCTTCCGGAGGACCGCCCCGTGAACACGCCGAGCACTGACCGTACCGACCTGCGCGCACCACGCTGGCGCGGTCACACCGAGGCCGCCCGCGTGTCGGCGATCCTCCGCAAAGAGGCCGTCGGAGGAGCGCTGCTCGTGATCGCCGCCGTCGCAGCCATCGTGTGGGCGAACTCACCGGCATCCGACAGCTACTTCGCCCTGCGCGACTTCCGCGTCGGCCATGAACCGTGGCATCTCGAGCTCTCCCTCGGCGCATGGGCGGCCGACGGCCTGCTCGCGATCTTCTTCTTCCTCGTGGGACTCGAACTCAAACGCGAGCTCGTCGTCGGCGATCTACGGCGGTTCAGCACGGCGGTCGTCCCGGTGACGGCGGCGATCGGCGGCGTGGCCGTGCCGGCTCTGATCTACGTCGCCGTGGTGCGCGGGCAGGAGGGGCTGGTCCAGGGGTGGGCGATCCCCACGGCGACCGACATCGCGTTCGCCGTCGCCGTCCTCGCTCTCGTCGGGTCGCACCTGCCGAGCCCGCTGCGCATCTTCCTGCTCACCCTCGCCGTGGTGGACGACCTGATCGCGATCGGCATCATCGCGGTCTTCTACACCGAGGACATCGCGGTCGTCCCGCTCGCGGTGGCTGTTGCGGTCGTCGCACTCTACGGCTTCATCGCGCAGCGCTACCGGTCGCTGTTCGCCGGCCGCCCGTTCGCGGCCTGGCTGGTTCTCCTGCCGATCGGGTTCGTCGCCTGGGCGTTCCTGCACGCGTCGGGCGTGCACGCCACCATCGCCGGCGTCGCCCTCGCCTTCACGATCCCGGTCAAGGCTGCGCGTGGCGCGACCGACGGCCCCCGCGCGGCCGACCTCGCCCACGAGTTCGAGCACCGCTTCCGCCCGCTGTCGGCCGGCTTCGCCGTACCCGTCTTCGCCTTCTTCGCCGCCGGAGTCGCCGTGGGCGGCACCGACGGCATCCTCCGCGCGGCCACCGATCCGGTCGCCCTCGGCATCGTCGCGGGACTCGTGCTCGGCAAGCCGATCGGCATCCTGCTCGCCGTCCGCGCGCTGACACTCGTGACGAAGATCCGGCTGCACCCGGCGCTGCGGTGGGTCGACCTCCTGGGCGTCGCGCTGCTGGCCGGCATCGGATTCACCGTCTCGCTGTTGATCGCCGAGCTCAGCTTCCCCGCCGGCTCGACCGAGGGTGACGACGCGAAGATCGCCATCATGATCGCGTCCGTACTCGCGGCGCTGATCGCCTCCGGCATCCTCATCGCCCGCAACCGCCGCTACCGCCGGATCGCAGCCGAAGAGACCGTGGACGAGGATGCCGACGGCACGCCCGACATCTATCAGGAAGCGCCTGCGCCCACATCGCCGCACCAGGGGTAACGTCGCCTGCGCACGAGAAATGGTGAGCCGGGAAGTCTGGTCGGCAGCGGTCGCTCGACCGTTCCCTTCGAACGAAAGCCAGTGATGGAACACCCCGTAGTGACACTCGGCGACACGGACACCGCTGTCGCCCGCGGGATCACCGCCCGCCGACCCCTCGACGGCGAGGAGGTGAGCCGCCCGCGCGCGGTCGTCGCCTTCGCCGATCTGCGCGACTACTCCCGCGTGACGGGCAAGGATCGTCTGCGTGCGCTCGCGACCCTGGCGGCTGTCGAGACGAAGCGGCATGTCGGGGTTCGACAGGTCGTGTTCGCGGTGACTCTCGCGCCACGACACGCGCTGGCGTTCGACCGGGTCGCGTCCGCGCTGGGTGCGCGTGTCCACGCGGAACTGGAGCGCGACAATGCGCGGGACGTCGAGGTCACGTTCCTGGATGTCAGCGAGTGCGGGGACGTCCCGGCGCTGACGGAGCGCCTTCTCGACCGTTGCGCGGACCCCGTGGGCCAGCACGGCGTCGTGGTGCTCGACTGGGATGACATCCGCGATCACTCGATCCGGCGAGCCGCGCGGGACCAGTACCTCTGATACCTACTTTTCCGCGCTGAGCAGGAATGCCAACGCCGGGCATCCGTTGTATTCAGATGCATGGCACCGGCCGCGAGAGTCACGGCGTCAGGCCTGCGAAAAGAGGTAACGCAATGGCACGGTTCGACGGCAAGACGGCACTGGTCACCGGCGGCGGCAGCGGCATCGGCGCGGAGATCGCCCGCAAGCTCGCGGCCGAAGGCGCGTCGGTGGTGGTCACCGACATCAAGCTCGACGCGGCCGAGAAGGTCGTGACGCAGATCACGGATGCCGGGGGCACCGCATCCGCGTTCGCTCAGAACACGGCGAAATGGCAGGACTCCGAGACGACCGTCCGCTACGCGCAGGACACCTACGGCGCCTTGCACCTCGCGGTCAACAACGCCGGCATCGGCGCCGCCCCGCAGAACATCGGCGACTACGACATCGAGGCGTGGGACCGAGTTCGCGCAGTCGACCTCGATGGCGTCTTCTACGGGCTGCGGTTCCAGCTGCCCGCGATCGTGGCTGCCGGCGGCGGCGCGGTCGTCAACATGGCGTCGGTGCTCGGCTCGGTCGGCCTCGCGCAGAACGCGGCCTATGTCGCCAGCAAGCACGCCCTCGTCGGCCTCACGAAGGTGGCGGCCCTCGAGTACACGGCTCAGGGTGTGCGCACGAACGCGGTCGGCCCGGGCTTCATCGACACCCCGCTCGTGCGCGCGAGCCTCTCGGGTGACGCACTGTCGGCCCTCGAGAAGGAGCACGCCGCCGGCCGACTCGGAACGGATGCCGAGGTCGCAGCGCTCACGCTCTTCCTGCTGAGCGACGAGGCATCCTTCATCTCGGGCAGCTACCACCTCGTCGACGGCGGCTACTCCGCCCACTGACGACACTGCTCCGCCCCCGCGAGGACGCTCGTGCGGGGCGGAGCCGCCCCTGCGTGTCAGGCGGTCGGCGACGCCTCGATGTGGGCGACCGAGCGCACCTCGAGGTAGCCGCACAGATCCGCGGCGGTCCCGAGTTCCGCGACGAGCGCGGCGGTCTCCTCCGCCGACAGCGCGACCTCGTCGAGCTGAGGCTCGAAGACGACGCGCCAGCGCGCATCCTCGTTCATCGGAGGGCGGACGTAGACCGTCGTCGACGCGTTCCGCAGCGGAACGACGACGAGACCCCCGTCATCCCCCCACGAGTCGTCTTGGATGACGACCTTGATGAGGTCCCCGTCCTGCCGCGCGGCGACGAACTCGTCCAACCAGAGCTGCAAGGTTTCGCGACTGCGGTACGGCATGTGTTCGTCTTCCTGGCGCGACGGCGTGCCGGTGCCCCCGGCGGGACGACGTCGTGCTCTGTCGCGAGGGTAACACCCCCGGACGACGCCGTCCCGTCGGGTATCCGAACTCAGTCCTTCAGCGTCTCGATGTCGATCACGAAGCGGTAGCGGACGTCGGAGCGCAGCACGCGCTCGTAAGCGTCGTTGATCTCGTCCGCACCGATCAGCTCGGTCTCGGGAGCGATGCCGTGCGCGGCGCAGAAGTCGAGCATCTCCTGGGTCTCGGCGATCGATCCGATGTTCGAGCCGGCGAACGAGCGGCGGTTGCCGAACAGGGTGAACACGCGCAGCGACAGGGGCTCGGACGGTGCGCCGACGTTGACCATCGTGCCGTCCAGGCGCAGCAGACGCAGGTAGTCCTCGAGCTTCAGCGGCGCGCTCACGGTGTTGATGATGAGGTCGAACGTGTTGGCGAGGGTCGTGAACGTCGACGCGTCGCTCGTGGCGTAGTAGTGCGTCGCGCCGAACCGCTTGCCGTCCTCCTGCTTCGACAGGCTCTGCGACAGGACCGTGACCTCCGCACCCATGGCGGCGGCGATCTTGACGGCGAGGTGTCCGAGCCCGCCCATGCCCACGACGGCGACCTTGGAGCCGGCGCCGACCTTCCAGTGCGCGAGCGGCGAGTACGTCGTGATGCCGGCGCACAGCAGCGGCGCGACCGACTCGTACGGGAGCGCCTCGGGGATGCGCAGGACGAAGTCCTGGTCGACGACCACGTGCGTCGAGTAGCCGCCCTGGGTGATCGTGCCGTCGCGGTCGACCGACCCGTAGGTCTGGGTGTTGCCGTTCAGGCAGTAGTTCTCCATGCCGGCGAGGCAGTTCTCGCACTCGCGGCAGGAGTTGACCATGCAGCCGACGCCGACCCGGTCGCCGACGGCGAAGTCCGTGACCTCGGAGCCGACCTCGACGACCTCGCCGGCGATCTCGTGGCCGACGACCTGCGGGTAGGTCACCGGACCCCAGTCGCCGCGGACGAGGTGGATGTCGGAGTGGCAGATCCCGGCGTAGCGGATCGCGATGAGGACGTCGCGGGGTCCCGTCTCGCGGCGCTCGATCGTCGTGCGGACGAGCGGGTCGGTCGCGGACGGCGCGGCGTAAGCGGCGACAGTAGGCATGGGGTCTCCTTGCTGATCGATAGACGGATGCCTCGGGTCGGGGCATCCCTCACGGGAAACGCTACGCCCGCCCTCTGATGAGTCTCATCGGAAGCACCGCGGGTCAGAGCGTGCTCGTGAAGACGTGTCCCCCGCCGAGGACCTCGACCGTCCGCCCGTCGGGGAGGACGACCTCGGCCGGCACATCATCGGGGAGCGCGACCTCGACGGTGAGCTCCCCCGATGCGACCCGCCACGCGACGCTGACATCCCCCTGCCGGGTGCGCAGCGAGGTCTCGGCCCACTCGATGCCCGGCCCGGGCCGAGGCTCGACGCGCACGCGGGCGTAGCCGGGGGCGGCAGGCCGGAGCCCGCCGACCACCTGGTGGATCCAGTCCACGACGGCGCCGAGAGCGTAGTGGTTGAAGCTCGTCATCTCGCCGGGGTTGATCGACCCGTCGGGAAGCATCGAGTCCCAGCGCTCCCACACGGTCGTCGCGCCCATCGTGATCGGGTAGAGCCAGGACGGGCACTCCTTCTCGAGCAGCAGCCGGTACGCCTCGTCGACGTGCCCGGTCTCGGAGAGTGCCCACGTCACGTAGGGCGTGCCGGCGAACCCGGTCGTCACCCGGAATCCGGACTCGCGGACGATCTCGGCGAGGCGCGCGGCGGCCCGGCTCCGCAGGTCGCCCTCGAGGACGCCGAACGTGATCGCGAGGGCATAGACGGTCGCGCAGTCCGACCGGACGATGCCGTCGTCGTCGACGTAGTAGCGGACGAACGCGTCCCGCGTGCGCGCGGCGAGCCCGCGCCAACGCCGCGCCTCGGCATCCTTCCCGAGGACGGCGGCCGCCTCGGCGGCGAACGAGGCCGACCGGTACAGGCACGCCGTGGCGACGACCGCGGCATCCGCCTTCGCGGCAGCGGGATCCTCGGGAGGTGCGTCGGGGTCGAGCCAGTCGCCGAACTGGTTGCCTCGCTCCCAGAGGCCCCGCTCCGAGATCAGCGGCTCGATCGACGACAGGTGCATCGCCATGGCCGGGTAGTGCGCCGCGAGGCGATCGGCGTCTCCGTAGGCGTGCCACAGCGCCTGCGGAACCCACACCGCCGCATCCCCCCAGATCGCGGTCGGACCGGCCCATTCGCTCAGGTGACCCGCGGGGAAGTTCGCGTACTTCAGGACGGCCGGCACGACGAACGGCACGGCGCCGTCGGGGGCGTGCTCGGTCTCGAGCCGCAGGTCCTGCAGCCAGCTGTCGAGGAAGTCCGCGGTGTCGAAGGAGAACGACGCGGATGCCGCGAACGCCGCGATGTCGCCGGTCCACCCCAACCGCTCGTCCCGCTGCGGGCAATCGGTCGGGACGCTCAGGAAGTTGCCGCGTTGGCTCCACACGGAGTTCTCGACGAGCCGGGTGACGAGCGGATCGGAGCACGAGAACCGACCCGTGCGAGCCATGTAGGAGTGGACCACGACGGCCTCGAGATCGGCGGCGCGCAGCTCACCGGGCCACCCCTCGACCTCCGCGTAACGGAAGCCGTGGAACGTGAACGTCGGCTCGAAGGCGTCGACCCCGCCCGAGAGGACGAACTCGTCGGTCGCGTCGGCCGAACGCAGCGGCCGGACACCCAGCTCGCCGTCTTCGAGCACCTCCGCGTGGCGGATGCGGATGAGGTCGCCGCGCGGCCCCTGGACGGTGAATCTCAGCCATCCCACGAGGTTCTGTCCGAAGTCCACGAGCGTCCGCCCCGACGGCGAGCGCCAGACGCGCTGCGCGGGAACGGCCTCGTGACGACGCACCGGCGGCGACGTCTGCGGGGCGAGCACGCCGTGATCGATCTCGCTCGTGCGCACGGCCAGCGGGGCACCGCCCTCGCGCAATCGAGCGTCGACGCTCTGACCGCGGTAGAGCGAGTTGCGGGTGACATCGGATGCCGCGGCACCCCAGGCATCCGATGTCGACACCCGCTGCACGGACCCGTCCCGATAGACGACCTCGAGGGTCGCGGCGACCGCGATCTCGTCGCCGTAGTCCGCATCGGCGTCGCCGAATCCGAGATGGCCACGCCACCACCCGTTGCCGAGGATCAGCGCCAGCCGCACGTCACCGTGCCCGCCGCGGACCGTATCCGTGACGTCGAACTGCTGGTACGTCAGGCGCCATTCGTAGGAGGTCCACCCGGGGTTGAGCACCGAGTCCGTCACCGGCACGCCGTCGACCTCGGCCTCGTACACACCCCGGGCGGTCGCCCACAGCGTGGCGGCGACGACGTCGTCGCGGGGCGCCCTGAGCGGGACGGTCGCAGTGAACCTCGGGGCGACGCCTTCAGCGGCCTCGGCCGAGAGGAAGACCGCTTCGGACAGCGGCGACACAGGGACGGGTGACGCGGACACCGGCATGGAGAGCCCCTTCGCTCAGACGTGAACCAGGGCTCAGCCTAGAGTCACGCCGAGGCGCGGGGTCGTCGTGTCGAGAAACGTTTCAGCGGGATCCGAAACCGTCGAGGTCGGGGTCCCAGTAGGTGTCGGGTTCGATCTCGTAGGCCTGTTCGCCCGAGCTCTCGGCCTCGCGAGGGAAATGCGGATGGTGGCGCAGCTGGGCCGCAGCGAACGCGAAGTCCGGCTCGGGACCTTCCCATTCGGTCGCCACCGACAGGACGTCGTTCCCCACGCCGATGACGAGGGATGCCTCGCCGATCTCGTGATTCTTCTCGAAGACGATGGGGATCGTCACGGCATCCGCCCGTCCGAGTTCGGCGACGGCGGCGGTCAGGGTGATGAGAGCCTCCGCCACGTCATCGGTCGTGACCACGGTCTCGCCGGCGTAGGTGATGCATCTCATACCCCCACTATGCGCGGTGATACGGGTTTGCCCGTGGGCGTTGCGCTGACGCCCCGAGCCGGGTACAGCATCCCGGTCGTCAGGCGTCGACCGTCTCCTCGGTGACCACTGGGTCGACGCCGTCGACGGCGTCCGACATCTGTCGGAGGAATTCCACGACATGCTCCTGCGCCTCTGGGCTCATGCCCACGGCGACGTCGTACATGAGTCCGTGCATGCGTCCGAGCGTCTCGCGCACCTCCTCGTTCGCATGCGGAGTCGCGCGCACGAAGATGCTGCGACGATCGGTCGGATTCGCCAACCTTTCGATGCGTCCGGTCTTCTCGAGCCGGTCGAGCATCGTGGTGATCGACGCCGAGGTGACACCGAGGTACTTGACGAGCTCAGCCGGTCGCGCAGAATGGTCGGGCTGACGCAAGAGATAGCGCAGGGCGAGGAGCTCGTTCTCCCCCATCGCCATGGAGTCCCGCGTCCGGCGCCTCATCGCCGCCTCGGCAGCTCGATAGGTTCGGAGCGCCTCGAGCACTCGACGGGCTCGATCACGGTGGCCGGGGGCCTCGTCGTACCAATATCCGGTCTTCGACTCACCCGCAGCGGAGGTTCGATCTTCGCCGTCCGCCACATCCACTCCTTGTCGTTCGCGCCGTATCCGACGCCATGGTCGAGAATAGGTGATGGGGAGGAGCGGCCCAGTTCCCGTGGCACTGTGTCTTCGGATCCGCTAGTCTCCCGCCCGACCACGAGGGGAAGTCCCGATGCCGTTCCGCAGTAAAGAAACCCTCGAGGCGTGGGTGTCCGACTTCCACGATGCCCGCGGCGCGGGCGACCGCATCAAGGTCATCGTGCAGGACGGCTCCGACGGCGGCGACACGGGGCTCGTCATCGTTCCTCTCGAGAACGCATCCGTCTCGATCTCGATGGAGCCCGTCGAGATCGGCGGTGCCCCGTGGCGCGTGACGATCGAACCGCAGCCCGAGACGACGATCCTCAACAGCCATCAGCTCCACGGCATGGCCGTCGAGCTCGCCGTCGCCGCGGAGCTGTGCGCGTACCTCGAAGCGCGCTCCGTCGGTCACGCGGAGCCAGACGACGCCTGAGGCCCCTTCCTTCTCACATCGCGACCTCTTCGTTTGAGAGGAAGAGGTAACCAAAGCGGTCGATCCCCGCGCGATCGGGGGAAACACCCGCCCTTTAGCGTCGAGCCTCACACCCGGCTCCACGACTGAAAGGGATTCTGCGATGACGTACGTCAAGCCCACCGAGCTCGTCCAGACCGTGATCGACGCCGGCGCGTCGAAGGTCATGCTCTCCACCCGCGACACCCTCATCCGATCGATCATGGGCGGCGCGATCCTCACGCTGGCGGCCGCCTTCGCCGTCACGATCAGCGTCACCACCGGCAGTCCGCTCCTCGGTGCCGTGCTGTTCCCGATCGGGTTCGTGATGCTCTACCTGCTGGGCTACGACCTGCTGACGGGCGTGTTCGTGCTCGCCCCGCTGGCGTGGCTCGACAAGCGCCCGGGTGTCACGCTCGGCGGCATCCTCCGCAACTGGGGACTCGTGTTCCTCGGCAACTTCATCGGCGCCTTCGCGATCGCGGTGCTGATGGCGATCGTCTTCACGAACGGGTTCTCCACCCCGCCCAACGAGGTCGGACAGGCGATCGGCCACATCGGCGAAGGCCGCACCGTCGGCTATGCCGAGCACGGGGCGAACGGCATGCTGACCCTGTTCGTCCGCGCGGTCCTCTGCAACGCCATGGTCGCCACCGGCGTCGTCCTCGCGATGGTCTCGAAGGACGTCATCGGCAAGATCGTCGCGATGTGGATGCCGATCATGCTCTTCTTCTTCATGGGCTTCGAGCACTCGATCGTGAACATGTTCCTGTTCCCCTCGGGTCTGCTGCTGGGCGGTGATTTCACGATCGGCGACTACCTCATCTGGAACGAGATCCCGACGGTGGTCGGCAACCTCGTCGGCGGACTGCTGTTCGTCGGACTGCCGCTGTTCTTCACGTACGGACGCCCCGCGGCCCCCCGCCGCGTGCGCGCCTCGCGCCGTGAGGATGCCGCCCGCGCCGCCGCGGCGGACGCGCCCGTCGCCGTCCGGTGACGACCGTGGCCCGCCCCGTAAAGAGCCCGCAACACGACGGGACCTCGGCTGCAACGTCGCCCGCCTACGGTCGCGACATGAGCTCCACCGGCCCCACCCCGCCCCACGTGGTCGTGGTGGGTGCCGGGATGGTCGCCCATCGTTTCGTCGAGAGCCTGCTCAGCCGCACCGACGAGGCGTGGCGGGTCACCGTGATCGGCGAGGAGCCGCGGCATCCGTACGACCGCGTCGGTCTCACCTCGTTCTTCGCCGGCGCGTCCGCCGAGGACCTCGAACTCGACGCGTCGCCCCTGGCCGACGAGCGCGTGCGCTTCGTCCGGGGCGCGACCGTCACCCGCATCGACCGGGGCATCGCCGAGGTCGTCACCGACCGCGGCGAGCGCATCGGCTACGACCGGCTGGTCCTGGCGACCGGGTCGTACGCCGCCCGGCTCGCGGTGGACGGCTACGACCACGAGGGATGCTTCGTCTACCGCACCCTCGACGACGTCGAGGCGCTGGAGCGCTTCGTCGAGCGCCGGTCGGCCGAGCTCGGACGCCGGCTCACCGGAACCGTCATCGGCGGCGGGCTCCTCGGACTCGAAGCAGCCGGCGCACTGCAGGGACTCGATGTCGAGTGCACCGTCGTCCAGTCCTCGGACCGCCTCATGTCGGCGCAGCTCGACCTGCCCGCCGGCGACGCCTTGCGTCGGCTCATCGAGCAGCGCGGGATCGGCGTGCGGACCTCGGCGCTGACGACGCGGCTCGATGCCGACCGCAGCGGTCAGGTGATCGGCCTCGAGTTCCGCGACGGCTCGTGGGAGCGCACCGACGTCGTCGTGTTCACCGTCGGTGTCCGTCCCCGCGACGAGCTCGCCCGCGCCGCCGGGCTCACGGTCGATCCGCGCGGCGGAGTCGTCATCGACGGCGGCTGCGACACGTCCGACCCGCGCATCCTCGCGATCGGTGAGGTGGCGAGCTTCGGCGGCCAGTGCGTCGGGCTCGTCGCACCCGGCTACGCCATGGCAGAGGTGGCGGCTGCTCGGCTGCTCGGACTCGAGGCGTCCTTCGCGGGCTTCGACGTCTCGACCAAGCTCAAGCTCTCGGGTGTCGACGTCGCCAGCTTCGGCGACGCGTTCGCCGAGACGCCCGGCGCACTCGACGTGGTCTACGCCGACCCGATCGCCGGGGTCTACAAGAAGCTGGTCCTCTCGGACGACGCGAAGACGCTGCTCGGCGGCATCCTGGTCGGCGACGCGTCGGCCTACGGTTCGCTCCGCCCCCTCGTCGGCGGCGCGCTCGGCGGCGATCCGGTCGCGTACCTCATGCCGCAGGACGGCGTCGCCGCCCCGACGGGCGAGCTGCCCGACGAGGCGCTGGTGTGCTCTTGCAACAGCGTCACGGCCGGCGGAATCCGCTCGGCCGTCCATGACGAGGGCTGCACGGAAGTGAAGGCGATCAAGGCCTGCACGAAAGCGGGGGCGGCCTGCGGATCGTGCGTGGGCATGATCACGAAGCTCCTCGGCAGCGAGCTCGCGAAGACCGGCGCCGCCCTCAGCAGTGCGCTCTGCGAGCACTTCGCGATGTCGCGCCGTCAGCTCTTCGACGCCGTGCGCGTCTCGGGGCTGTCGACCTTCAGCGCGGTCATCGAGCGGTTCGGCACCGGGCGCGGCTGCGACATCTGCAAGCCCGTGCTCGCCAGCATCCTGTCGACCCTCACCGGTCGGCACGTGCTCGACGGCGAGAACGCGACGCTGCAGGACACGAACGACCACGTCATGGCGAACATGCAGAAGGACGGCAGCTACTCGGTCGTCCCCCGCATCGCCGGCGGCGAGATCACCCCCGAGGGCCTCGTCGTGATCGGGCAGGTGGCGCAGGACTTCGGGCTGTACACGAAGATCACCGGCGGGCAACGGATCGACATGTTCGGTGCGCGCCTCGAGCAGCTGCCCGAGATCTGGAAGCGCCTCGTCGACGCGGGTTTCGAGTCGGGCCACGCCTACGGCAAGTCCCTGCGCACCGTGAAGTCCTGCGTCGGCTCGACCTGGTGCCGGTACGGCGTGCAGGATGCCGTGGGCATGGCCGTCCAGCTGGAGCTCCGCTACCGGGGGCTGCGGTCACCGCACAAGATCAAGCTCGGTGTCTCGGGGTGCGCGCGCGAATGCGCCGAGGCCCGCGGCAAGGACGTCGGCGTCATCGCGACCGAGGCGGGCTGGAACATGTACGTCGGCGGCAACGGCGGTTTCACGCCCCGCCACGCGGTGCTGCTGGTGGAAGGCCTCGACGACGCCGGGCTGCTGCAGGCAATCGACCGCTTCCTCATGTACTACGTCTTCACCGCCGACCGGCTGCAGCGCACGGCCCCCTGGTTCGAGGACCTCGAGGGCGGCATCGACGAGCTGCGCCGGGTGATCTTCGACGACTCGCTCGGGATCTGCGCCGACCTGGATGCCGCGATGGCCCGGCACGTCGAGAACTACGAGGACGAGTGGAAGGCGACCCTCGACGACCCCGAGAAGCTCCGCCGGTTCGCCTCGTTCGTCAACGCACCCACGACTCCCGACCCGTCGCTGGCGTACACCGCCGAGCGCGGCCAGGCGCGCCCCGCGACGCCCGAGGACCGCGACGCCGGTGTGCTCATCGCCGGTACGACACTGGAGGTGCGGCGGTGACGACGGTGACGCACGACACGGATGCCGCGGCCCCGCCCGCGAGCTGGACGGCGATCTGCGCGGTGACCGACCTCGAGACCGAGCGCGGTCGGGCCGCCCTCCTCGGCGCCATGCAGATCGCGCTGTTCCTCACCCACGCCGGCCGCGTGCACGCCGTGCAGAACCTCGACCCCTACAGCGGCGCGCATGTCATCTCGCGCGGCATCGTCGGCACCCGCGGGGACATCCCCACGGTCGCGTCGCCCATGTACAAGCAGGTGTTCGACCTTCGTACGGGCGTCTGCCTCGAGACGAACGGCAAAGAGCAGCACACCCTGCGCGTATGGCCCGCCGCCGTCGCGGACGGCATCGTCTACCTGCGGGGGGAGCAGTCATGACCACCATGCTCGGGCTCACCTTCTCGGGCCGCAGCGTCGTCTTCGTCGGCGGCGGCGCCGTCGCCGGGCGTCGCGTCGGACGATTCCTCGACGAGGGCGCGCTCGTGACCGTCGTCGCTCCCGCGCTGGGCGACGCGATGCGCGCGCACGTCGATGCCGGCAGGGTCGCGTGGATCGCGCGCACCGCCCGTGAGAGCGACGTCGCCGAGGCGTGGTTCGTGCACGCGGCGACGGCCCAGGCATCCGTCGATGCGACGGTCGCGGCGTGGTGCGAGGCGGCTCGCGTGTTCTGCGTCAACGCCTCGGACGGCGCCCACGGGACGGCGAGGCTCACCGCCGAGACCCGCTCGGGGGATGTCATCGTCGCGGTCGCCTCCGACGCCGGCGTCGACCCGCGCCGATCCGCCCGGCTGCGCGACGCGATCGGGGCGGCCCTGCGCGACGGGATGCTGCCACTTCGTCGCCGCCGGAAGGCCGCCGGGCGCGTGGACCTCGTCGGCGGAGGTCCCGGCCCCGCCGATCTCATGACCGTCCGCGGTCGACGCCTGCTCGCCGAGGCCGACGTCGTGATCGCGGACCGGCTCGGACCCACCGACATCCTGGGCGAGCTCGACCCCGACGTCGAGGTGATCGACGTCGGCAAGGCGCCCGGAAACCACCCGGTTCCGCAGGAGGAGATCAACGCCCTCCTCGTCGCCCACGCCAAGGCCGGCAAGCGCGTCGTGCGCCTGAAGGGCGGCGACCCGTTCGTCTTCGGGCGCGGCGGCGAGGAGGTCACGGCGTGCCTGGCCGCGGGCGTGCCCGTCGAGGTCGTGCCGGGGCTGACGAGCGTCGTCTCGGTCCCCCAAGCCGCCGGCATCCCGGTCACCCACCGCGGGACCGCCGCGGGACTCCACGTGACGATCGGCCAAGGTCCCGTCACCCCCGCCACCCGCGCCGCGCTCGCGGACGACACGATCACGACCGTCGTGCTCATGGGGGTCGCCGCCCTGCCGAAGCTCGTGGCCGCCGCCCTCGCCGCCGGCGCCCCCGCGGATCGGCCACTCGCGATCGTCGAACGCGGCCACACGCCCACGCAGCGGACCACCCGCACGACCCTCGCCGACGCGGTGACGGATGCCGCGGCCGCGGGAGTGAGCAATCCCGCCGTCATCGTGGTGGGCGACGTTGCCGCCGCAGGGCTCCTGCTGCCCGCGCCGCCCGTCGCCGCGGGGACGGGGGAACCGCCTCGGTGACGACCGTCCGCCCCGCCCTCTCGGCCGCGCTCGGCGGCTGCACGATCGTCATCGCCGTCGATCGTCGGTCCGCCGAGCTCGCGTCCGCACTGGAGCGGCACGGGGCGACGGTGCGGCACGCCCCCGCGCTGACGATCGAGTCGCACATCGACGATGACGCGCTCATCGGCGCGACGCGCGCGCTGATCGATGATCCGCCGGACATCGTCGTCGCCACCACCGGTGTCGGATTCCGCGGCTGGATGGAGGCCGCCGACGAGGCCGGGCTCCAGGGCGCACTCCACGCCGCCCTGGCGGGTGCGCAGATCGTCGCGCGCGGACCGAAGGCACGCGGGGCGATCCAGCAGGCCGGTCTCGCCGCGGACTGGGTGGCTGAGTCCGAGACCTCCGAGGAACTCGGGGCGTTCCTGCTGGCAGAAGGCGTCGCCGGTCGCCGCGTCGCCGTGCAGCACCACGGGTCGGGAGCAGACGGGCTCGACGAGCTCATCTCGGCCGCGGGCGCCGACGTCGTCAGCCTGACGGTCTACCGCTGGGGGCCACCGCCCGACCCGGCCGCCGTCGCGCGCTCGGTCATCCAGACCGCGCAGGGCGACGTGGACGCCGTCCTCTTCACCTCCGCGCCCGGCGCCGCGGAGTGGCTCGCGACCGCCCGTCGCGAAGGCGCGCTCGAGGCGATCGTCCGCCGGTCGACGGCGGGCACGCTCCTGCTCGCCGCGGTCGGGCCGATCACCGCGGGTCCGCTCGTCGACGCCGGCGCAGCTCCGCTCATCGCCGAGCGGGGCCGCCTCGGCTCCCTCGTGCGCGCCGTCGTCACCCACTTCGGGGGTGGCGGCGCGCCTGCGGTCGAGACCGCTGCGGGACGACTCGAGCTGCGCAGCGGCGCCGCTGTCCTGGGTGGCGCGCTCCTCCCCCTGTCACCCACGTCCGCCGCCATCCTCGCCCTGCTCTTCGCCGCGCGAGGCGGTGTCGTTTCGCGCGGCGAGCTCGCCGCAGCCCTCCCCCGGTCGGGAACCGGCGACAGCACCCACGCCGTCGACGTGGCGATCGCGCGCACGCGGGAAGCCCTCGGCATCCCGACCCTCATCCGCACCGTCGTCAAACGCGGGTACCGCCTCGATGTCGTCACCCCGGGAGAGACACCATGACGCCCGTCCTCATCGCCTGCTCGCACGGCACCAGCTCGCTCGACGGTCGCGCCGCCATCTCCGACCTCGTCGAGAACGTGCGCCTGCTCCTTCCGGGCGTAGCAGTGGAGGAGGCGTTCGTCGACGTGCAGCAGCCCGAGATCGACGACGTCGTCCGCGCCACCGCCCCGCGCGACGCGATCGTCGTCCCCCTCCTCCTGTCGACCGGCTTTCACACCAAGGTCGACATCGCCCGCGCGGTGACGGATGCCGGGCACCGCGCGACCGCGACCGCCGCGCTCGGTCCGCATCCCCTTCTGGCCGACCTGCTCGCGACGCGGCTCCGCGAGGTCGGCCTCGCACCGGGCGATGCGGTGGTGCTCGCCGCCGCGGGGTCGAGCGATCCGGCGGCATCCGTCGACGTCGCCGCGATGGCCGATCTGCTGCGGGAACGCGTCGCCGCGCCGGTGTCCGTGGGCTTCGCGGCGGGCGGAGGGACGCGCATCGACGCAGCCGTCTCTGCGGCCCGGGATGCCGGAGCCCGCCGCGTCGTGGCCGCGAGCTATGTCCTCGCCCCCGGCTTCTTCGCCGACGTCATCGCCCGCGCCGGCGCCGACGCCGTCACGACCCCGTTGGCACCCGACGCCGCCGTCGCCGCCGTCGTGGTCGAGCGCTACCTCGCCGCCGTCCGCGCTCCCGTCGACGTGGCCTGAAGGGTTATCAGCCGATCGGCTCGGCGACATCCTCGACACGACGACCCGCGGAGCGGACCGCGCCGACCGAGGCGACGATGACGAGCGCGATGCCCACGAGTTCGAGGGTGGTGAGGTGCTGCCCGAGCAGCAGGAAGCCCGCCAGTGCTGCCGTCGCGGGGGCGAGCGCCATGAGGATCGCGAACGCGGCCGCGGGAAGGCGCCGGAGCGCGATGAGCTCGAGGGCGTAGGGGATCGTCGACGACAGCAACGCGACGGCGGCCCCGAGCGCGACGAGGTCGAGGCGCAGGAGCGCCGACCCTGCGTCCGCGATGCCGAACGGCAGCGAGACCACCGCCCCGACGGCCATCGCGAAGGCGAGCCCGTCGAGCTTCGGGAACGCCGCGCCGACTTTGGCCGACGCGAGGATGTAGAGCGCCCAGGTGACCGCCGCCCCGAGAGCGAACACGACACCGAGCAGGTCGAGGCGGTCGAACCCGCCGCCGCCGAGGGCGAGCACGCCGACGAGCGCGAGCCCCGCCCAGATCCACGCCGAGGCCCGCCGACTCGCGATGATCGACAGAGTGAGCGGCCCCAGCACCTCGATCGTCACCGTCACCCCGAGGGGGAGCCGTTCGAGGGCGAGGTAGAAGAACCCGTTCATCACGGCCAAGGCGAGACCGAGTTGGATGACGCCCACCCACGCCGCGCGCGTCCGTCCCCGCCACGACGGGCGGGCGATGAGACCGAGGATGAGGGCAGAGAAGACCAGCCGCAGCATCACCATGCCGAGCGGACCGACCTGGGGGAACAGGACGACGGCGAGAGAGGCACCCACCTCTTGGCAGCACAGACCCACGACGACCAGCCCGATGGCGGTCGTCGATGTGCTGCGCGCGTTCACCCGCCGCAGATGGCGTAACCGGCGAGTTCCTCGCCGAGGCTCTCGACCGTCCACGGCAGGCCGACCTCGGGCGCCGTGCGGCCGTCGGCGGCCGGCGCCTTCGACGCGAGTGCCGCGAGCTGCCACGCGAGCAGGCGCGCGACGTTCGACGACGCCCGTGAGTCGTTCAGCACGACGACCACCGACATGCCGGTCTGGCGGTCGGCGAAGGCGGCCACCATGTAACCGGGGAGCGACCCGTACTGCCCGACGAGGCTGCCGCCCTGATAGGCGCCGCCCTTCGCCGTGAACCAGGTGGGCAGGCTGTCGCTGATGGGCGGGGCGCCCTCGAACCGCTGGTCGGTGTCGTAGGGGCGCGCGCCGACGGCGAGAGCCCGGACGTAGGTCGACAGGTCCGACACGGTCGAGACCGCGCCCGCTGCGGACGAACCCACGCTCGAGGTCAGGTCCGTCATGTCGAGCGGAGCCTTGCAGTTCGGCTTGCCGTCCTCACCCGAGTCGAGGTACGACCCCTTGAGGCGGTCGCCGCCGCCGACGCCCATGGGCACCGACGTCGAGCCCATGCCGAGGGGCTGGAAGACGTACTCGTCGTACAGCTCGTCGAGGGACTGCCCCGAGGCGCGCTCGAGGACGAGGCCGAGGAGCACGTAGCCGGTGTCGGACTCGCCGAAACGCGCTCCGGGCGCGAACGACGCCGGCTGCCCGAGGCCGTAGGCGACGAGCTCGCGCGGATTCCAGACGCGCTCGGGCACCGTGAGCACACGCGAGAAGATCTCGTTCAGGTACCCGTGGATGCCGCTGGTGCTGTCGCAGAGCTGGGCCAGCGTGACCGTGCTCTCGCCGGGGTACGAGTCGAGCCACTTCCCGATGGTGTCGTCGAGCTTGACCGTGCCCTTCTCGACGAGGGCGTAGAGCAGGTCGCACGTCATGGGACGGGTCGCGTTGACCGCTTTGAACGTCATCGACGGGTCGACCTTGGGCCCTCCGACGCCGGAGGTGCCGACGCCCGCGGTCCACTCGCCCGACCAGGGCACCGAGACCGAGACGATCGCGCCGCTGGCGCCGATCGACGTCATGGCCGTCTGCGTGAGCTCCTGCATCTGCGTCGTCAGATCGGACGGCAGAGCACCGTCGACCTGGTCCACACCGATGTCGACCCGGTCGGGTTCGGGAGCGCAGGCGCCGAGACCGATCGCGAGGCCGAGCGCCGTCACTGCAGCGAGCACTCGCCTCGACACACGTCCTGCCACGCGCAGATCACCCCCGGTTTTCGTCTCAATGATTACAGCACACCCGTCCGCTCCCTCCGCTCGCGCACGTCGCGCGGCGACGGATGCCGCCTGTCAGCCCGCGTTCTGCGCCGCCCGCACCCCGGCCATGAAGCGCCGCACGTCCCGGTCAACCAGGATGTCGGCGGGGCGCAGCGGGCGCGAGAGGTAGAGCCCGTCGAGCGTCGTGAGCCGCGACAGCGCGACGTAGGTCTGCCCCGGGGCGAACGCACCGTTGCCGAGGTCGATGATCGCCCGGTCGTAGGTCTTGCCCTGCGACTTGTGGATCGTGACCGCCCACGCCAGCCGCAGCGGGAACTGCGTGTACTCCGCCACGATCTCGCGGGTCAGCTTGCGCGTGCCGGGATCGTACGCGTAGCGGAACTTCTCCCACACCGTCGGCTCGACGTCGTGCTCCTCGCCGTCGAGCTCGACGCGGACGGTTCCGCCCGCGATGCGCGTGACGGTGCCGATCGATCCGTTCACCCAGCGCGGGCCGTCGCCGCCGAAGCCGCCTATGTCGTTGCGCAGGAACATCACCTGAGCGCCCACCTTGAGCTGCAGCTCCTGGTCGGCGGGGTACGACGCGTCGCCCCGGCCGAAGTCGCCGCTGATCTCGGCCCGAGCCGTCTGCGCGGGGCCCGGCAGGGCATCGAGGTGACGCTGATTGATGCGCGACACGATGTCGTTACGGGTGGCCAGGGTGATGATCGGCACTTCATCGGCTGCCGGCTCCGGCGGCTTCCGCGCACCGGCCGCGTTCAGCGCGCCTGCGATGTCGGCGGTCACGATTCCGTGGCGCACCGCGTTCAGCATCGTCTTGAACGCGTCGTCGGACTGGCGGTGGATGTTGCGGAGCTCGGCGATGTGCAGCGGAGCGCCGACCCGCCCGAGGTCGAGCAGGCCGTCGGAGCGGATGGCACCGGCATCCGCTCGAGGACCCGCCCACACCTGCGCGTCGAAGAACCAGAACGAGCGGTAGTGGTCCTGGATGTAGCGCAGCTCGTCGCCGCGGGGCGGCACCGGCGAGAGCTGGTACGGGTCGCCGAACATGACGACCTGCACGCCGCCGAACGGCTCGGCGCGCTTGCGTCGCGCCTGGCGGAGCGAGCGGTCGATCGCGTCCATGACGTCGGCGTTGACCATCGACACCTCGTCGATGATGAGCGTGTCGATCGCGTTCAGGATCTTGCGGGTCGCCTCGGTCTGTTCGATCTCGCTGTCGGCGATGAGCCCGATCGGCAGCTTGAACAGCGAATGGATCGTCTGGCCCTCGACGTTGAGGGCGGCGACGCCGGTCGGCGCGCAGACGGCGATCTGCTTGCTCGTGTTCCACGACAGGTGCTGGAGCAGCGTGGACTTGCCGGTCCCGGCGCGTCCCGTCACGAACACGTGCTCGCGGGTGTCCTCGATCAGACGGAAGAGCGCGTCCTGTTCAGGAGACAGGGGCGGCGTGCTCACCGGAACCATGCTAGCTACCAGCGGGGCTTTCCTAGACTGGGCACGTGGAACACGACGGTACCGACCAGACAGCGGATGCCGCTGCGCCGGACGCCACCGTCGTCGCGACCCGCACGGCCACCGTCGCGGGGCCCCGACGCCGACGCAAGCTCGCGATCGACCTGACGGTGCTGGGGGTCGTCGGCATCCTGCTCGTCGGCGCGATCGGTGCGAGTTCCGCCGTGCTCTACCGACAGCTCTACAGCCCGACCGCGTTCGTCCTGGACTACCTGCACCTGCTCGCCGACGGACGCGCGACCGACGCGCTCCTCGTCCCCGGCGTCTCGACGACGTCGTCGACCCTCGCCGCGGCGAAGCTGCCCGCCGACGCGAGCGGTGCCCTGCTGCGCAGCAACACCCTGACGCCGCTGTCCGACGTCGAGCCGGTCTCCGAGACGACGGATGCCGACGGCACGACGACGGTCACCGTGTCGTACCGGGTGGGCGGCCACGCCGGTACGACGACGTTCGAGGTGGAGCGCGACGAGGACGAGAGCGGTCTCCTCCCCCGGTGGCGTTTCGCGCAGAGCCCGCTCGCGGTCATCGAGCTCGCGGTGCGCGGCTCGATGCAGTTCGAGGTGAACGGCTTCTCGATCGACAAGCGTCAGGTCTCGCCCGACGGCAGCGACGCCGACCCCCTCGAACCGATCCCGCTGCTCGCCTTCTCTCCCGGGCTGTACTCGATCACCGTCGACACGGCCGCCACGACGAGCCCCGGCGTCGCCGTCCTCTCGGACACGCCCCTCGCCGAGATCCCGGTGTCGTTCCAGGCGGAGCCGACCGAGAAGTTCATCGGTGTCGTGCAGCAGGAGGTGGACGACTTCCTCGCGCAGTGCGCGACGCAGAAGGTCCTCCAGCCCACGGGGTGCCCGTTCGGCTACTACGTGCGCAACCGCATCGTCGAGCCGCCGACCTGGAAGATCGAGGAGAACCCCGTCGTGACCCTCGAGCCCGACGGTGCCGGCTGGGCGATCACCCGCACGCAGGCGGTCGCGAAGATCGACGTGCAGATCCGCTCGATCTTCGACGGCTCGGTCTACGACGTGAACGAGCTCGTGCCGTTCTTCCTCACCGGCAAGATCACGATCCTCCCCGACGGCACGGCGTCCATCGCGGTCTCGGCCGCCGACTGAGCGCGGTCAGCGCGCCGCTTCGCGCCGGGCATCCCGTTCATCGCGGGCGGCGATCTCCGCGAGTCGCGCGTTGTAGGCCTCGAGCTCCGCATCGCCGCTGCGATCGGCCTGACGGTCGCTGCTGCGCTGACGACGCTCGTCCGAGCGGCTCCACTGCACGGCGACCACGATCGCGAGGATGAGCGTCGGGATCTCGCCGATGGACCACGCGATGCCGCCGCCCATGTACTGGTCGGCGAGCGGATCGAGCCCCCACGGGCGGGCCATCGACCCGAACCATTCCGCGACGAACAGGCCCGACGACATCATGATCGAGATGCCGAAGAACGCGTGCATCGCCATGACGCCGATGAGGGTCAGCAGGCGACCGGCGTGAGGCAGCCGGTACGGGATGGGATCGATGCCGACGAGCGACATCACGAAGAGGTAGCCGACCGTCAGGAAGTGCAGCACCATCCACTCGTGCCCGAGGTGGTCGTAGAGCGTCCACCGGAAGATGTCGGTGTAGTAGAACGCCCAGAGCGACACGATGAACAGCGCTGCGGCCACGAGCGGGTGCGTGATCACCTTGGCGTAGGGGCTGTGGATGGCCCAGAGGATCCATTCGCGACCGCCGCGCGTGCCGTCGTCCCGCTTGCGGATCGCGCGGGAGGCGAGGGTGATGGGGGCTCCGAAGACGAGGCACATCGGGATCGCCATCGACAGCAGCATGTGGCCCACCATGTGCATGCTGAACAGGTAGTCCTGGTAGGCGTTCACGGGACCGCAGGTGACGTAGAACAGGAGCACCAGGCCGGTGATCCAGAGCACCGTGCGGCCGACCGGCCAACGGTCGCCGCGGCGGGCGAGGCGGCGGACGCCCGCGAGGTAGAAGAACAGTCCGAAGCCGACGGCGAACGCCCAGATCAGGTCGACGTCCCACGCCGTGAAGAAGCGGTCGATGGTGAGCTCGGGCGGAAGGGCCGAGCCCGTCAGCACCTCGGCCGGCGTCCGATCGAGCGGCAGCGTGGTGTCGACGGGCGGCGGCGTGAGCGACAGGGCGACGGCGGCACCGGAGGCGATCCCCATGAACACGACCTCGAGGACGACGAGCGTCCAGAAGCGGGCCGCGACGGCGGTGTCACGGATGCCGGCGATCAGCCGCCGCCGGTAGACGGCACCCAGGACGCCCATGGCCAGCAGCGCCACGACCTTCACCGTGAGGATCGCGCCGTAGGCCGAGAACAGGTTCTGGAACGAGAGGATGCCGACGGCCGCCCGCGCGATGCCCGACAGGGTCACGACGACGAAGGCGGCGAGGGCGATGCTCGAGTAGCGCTGCAGGACGTCGGCGAGCCGGTCGCGCGTCAGCAGAGGGCGCAGGAGGATCAGCAGGAGCAGCCCGCCCAGCCACGCCGCCGCGGCGATGATGTGGAGGGCGAGCGAGGTGACCGCGGTGTTGTGGTTCGCCTCGCTGCCGGTGTGGCCGGCCGTCGCCATCGGCACCATGGCCGCGATCGCGAGCACGGCGACGAGGAGGGTGGGCAGCCACCCGCGGACGGCGAAGGCCAGCACGGTGAGGACCGCTCCGGCGACGGTGGTCATGAGCCACGCGCGACCGGGATCGGTGTCGACGAGGAAACGACCGAGCTGCTCGCCGAACGCGGCGTCGGCACTCGGTCGCGCGGGGATCACCTTGAGGAACGTCAGGTACCCGGTGACACCGCTCGCGACGGTGAGGATCGCGGCGCCGGCAGAGGCGGCATCCAGGGCGAAGTCGAACTCCTTCGACCCGGCGACCAGCGAGAAGAGGGCCAGGACGAGTGAGCCGACGAGCACAGCAGCCGACAGGTTGACCGTGAGCTCGGTGACCGGGAGCACCCAGCGGACGATGGGGCCGGGATCGCCGATGACGAGGGGCGTGGCGCCGCCGCCGTAGGCCAGACCCAGCAGGAGCGCGATCAGACCGGCGCCTGCGAGGATCGCGGGCCCGGCGAAGCGGAGAGCACGCGGATTCACCCTGCAAGCCTACGCGCGGGCAGGTGGGGGAACGCCGAAGGGGGATGCCTCGCGGCATCCCCCTTCGTACGACTGCAGCGTCTTACTTGACGGCAGCCTTCAGCTTCGAGCCGGCGCTCACCTTGACGCGCTTGCCGGCGGGGATGTTGATCTCGGCACCCGTCTGCGGGTTGCGGCCGGTGCGAGCGGAGGTCTCGACCTGCTCGAACGCGATCCAGCCCGGGATCGAGACCTTCTCGCCCTTGGCGACAGCCTCGGACACGGACGCGAACAGGCCGTCGACGACGCGCGAGACGGTGGCCTGGCTCTCGCCGGTGGCGCTGGCGATGCTGGCGACGAGTTCGGTCTTGGTGATGGCCATGGTGCTCCTCCAGACGGCGGATCGCCGTCTTCAGTTACTCGGACCGACGGGGTGACCGCCGGTTGGTCGTTGCGACCGGTCCCGAATATACCCACGAACCCCGTGATTCCGCGGATTTTCGGTCATCTGGGCCGTAATCGGACGGCGTGTCGCGTGTCGGATGTGACTTTTGAGGCGAATGAGGCCGTTTTGGCCGGATTCCGCGGAATTCCGCGGAGGGGGTTGCTTTTCGGGCCGTGTGTGCGTGTCCGCCCGCCGGTTGCCGGATTCGGACGCTGTTGTCGGATTCGGATCGGGGGGCGCTCTCCCGTCCGAGTCCGGCGCACATGTCCGAATCCGGGTCACTCGCGGGCGAACTCGTCTGCCGCGTCGCAGGCGAGTTGCGCCGATGCCGGACCACCGTGCCCCTCCTCCTCGAGGATGTGCAGCCGGCTGCCCGGCCAGGCGCGGTGCAGCAGCCACGGCGTGAGCGCCGGACCGCTCACGTCGCGTCGGCCGTGGATGAGGACGCCCGGGATGCCGGTGAGCCGGTCCATCCGCTCGAGGACGGGCGCGTCGAGGAAGCAGTCCTGCGACCAGTAGTGCGTGACGAGAGTGGCGAAGTTCTCGCGCGAGCGCGGGTCGTCGTGCAGCGGGCCGGGTGTCGCCCAGGGCGAGAGGGTGATGTGCGCCGACTCCCACGCATCCCACGCGTCGGCCGCACGGGTGCGGACGGCCGGGTCGGGGTCGCGCAGCATCCGCGCGTAGGCGTCGACGACGCGTTCACCCGCGGGCACGAGGTCGCCGAGCCGGTCGCGGGCCTCGGGGAAGATGCATCCCACCCCGTCGGTGATCCACTCGATCTCGTCGCGCGCACCGGCGGTGACGGCGAGGAGGATGATCTCGCTCACCCGCTCGGGGTGGGCCTGCGCGTAGGCGAGGGCGAGGGTCGACCCCCACGAGACGCCGTAGAGGAGCCAGCGGTCGATGCCGAGGTGCTCGCGGAGCGCCTCGATGTCGGCGATGAGCGTGGGAGTGGTGTTGGCGTCGAGGTTCTCGAGGTCGTCGATCGCCCAGGGCGTGCTGGCGCCGCATCCGCGCTGGTCGAAACCGACGATGCGATAACGCTCGGGGTCGAAGACGCGCCGGTAGCCGCCCTTGCCGAGGCCGCCGCCGGGTCCGCCGTGCAGGTAGAGCGCGGCGCGGCCGGTGTCGGAGCCCGAGACCTCCCAGTGGAGGCGGGCACCGTCCGGTCGGTCCAGCATTCCGGAGGCGTGGGGCTCGATCGGAGGATGCACGTCGCGCACGCTACCAGTGGGCTCCTCAGATGCGGCGGAGCGCGGCGACGACGTCGTCCTCCCAGCGGCGCGCGGCCGGGAGTGCGCCCACATAAAGAGGGGTGTCGTGCGTCACGCCGAGGTAGCGGGTCGCGCTCGCATCGACGCCGGCGTCCCGCAGCTTCGCCGCGTAGGTCGCGCCGTCGCGGCGGAGCGGGTCGTACTCCGCCGTGAGCACGACGGCGGGCGGAAGGCCTGCGTGCGAGGCGGCCCGCATTGGCGACGCGTACTGCTCGCGCGCCCGCGCCCGGTCGCCGAGGTAGGTGCTCGCGACGGAGCGCAGCTCGCGCAGCGCGATGAACGCGGGCACCCCCAGCGCGTACGTCGCGCGCAGGTCGATCCACCGGCCCGTGAGGTCGGTGACCGGAACCTCGAGGATCTGCAGCGTCGCCTGAGGCGTGCCGCGGTCGCGGTTGAGGAGGGTGAGGGATGCCGCGAGGCATCCGCCCGCCGAGGCACCGTTCAGGCCGATCCGGTCCGGGTCGATCCCGAGCTCCTCCGCGTGCGCGTGCAGCCACACCCAGGCGGCGTGGACCTGCTCGATCTGCGTCGGATAGCGCTGCTCGGGAGCGAGCGAGTACCCGACGGTGACGAGCACGACGCCGGACCGATCGGCGCGACGGCGACACGAGGCATCCGCCGTCGGGTAGTCGATGCCGCCGATGCGGAACGCTCCGCCGCCGATCACGAGGCACGCAGGTGCCGGGGTCGGGGCGGAGGCGGGGCGGTAGATGCGAATGCGGACGTCGGGGTGCCCCTCGACCGGCACGGTGACGTCGGTGGTCTCCATGTCGGGACCGGGGATGCCCGCGTTGCGCAGCTCCATGCGGTCCCAGTTGAGCGCCGCGCGACGGTGCCGCTCGCGCGGCGTGAGCGGCACCGTCTTCTTGGCTGAAGCGGATGCCGTCGCTGCCGGTGCCGCCGGTCGGAACCGCGCGGTCAGGTCGGTCCACGCCTTCTTCGCGAGGTATCGCCGATGCGTGCGCAGGCGCTCGCGGAAGAACGGATCCAGCGGCACGGTGCTCCCTCCGACCGTTCGAGCGTAGCCCCGGGCGCCGATGCGTTGGACGGTGTCTAGGTGGGCCCACAGGCCCCCGCCGAAAACGTTCGCGGGGAGTTTCGGCGCGGGAAGGTTTCGGCGGGGGTTTTCGGCGGGTCGATTCGCGGCGTGTCGGACGCTTGCGAGGCGCTGCCAGCAGTCCGCCGAAAACGATCGTTTGTGGCGTCTCCGTCGTCGGAGCTCAAGAATGCGAGGCATAAGGCGAGCCACCTAGAGTGACGACATGGCGCCGACATCGACTGGTAACCGTAAGTTGCTGCGAGTGACGCTGCTCACTGTCTCGATTGTTCTGCTGCTTCTGGTCGGGGCCGTTGCCGCGCCGTTTCTCTTTTGGAAAGAGGATCCAGACCGCCGCTGTGTGCTGCAGACAAAGGAGCTCGCCCCGCCTGCCACCTTGCCGCTCACGGAGGCCACTGAAGCTGAGGTGCGCGGCGAGACAACAGTCTTTCCTCTGATGCTCCGCTGCGCGTGGCCGGTGGAGGACGGTCGCGTGTGGACAGACGACGGGTGGTCTCGTACGTTGATCGTGTACGGGGGAATGGCTCTTGCTGTTGGGGGGATCTACGCTTCCGTGCGCTCAAAACGCAAAATCGGGGGGTAAGTGTGAGGAAAGCAAGCACAACTGCAGGGGCAATGTTGGCCGCGGCGATACTCATCGTCGGCCCAGCTAGTGCGTCTTCTGCCGTAGTGGCAAGGCCTGCCGAGACGGAGGAGGAGCTTGGCAAAATATCCGTCCTTCAAGCGGCTTTCAGTCATCACATCGAGCTCGACGACGCTCTGAACATCAGCGAGTCCTACCCCGGTGACGTGGTCGGCGTCCGCTTCGAGAACGATCAGGTCGTCGGGGAGTACTTTCTAGGCGGCGATAAGAGCCCAGCGGAGTTTCTCGCGCAGTTCGCTGACATGTACGGCACCCAGCCCGAGGCTTCTTCGCTCCTCGTCGCTGTCGACTATCGCGATCCGGAACTAGCTGGAAGCGCGCGTGGGAGCTCGCCCACATATGAGCCCCTTGCTGAGATCGACGTTCCGGGAACTCCATTTGTCGCGCCCCGGATGACGTCCGAGGATGCAGCAGAGCTGCGTGAGAATAACAGGGGGGGGACCTGAGACAGTGTCCGCCGGCTCGCAGAAGGTATCCGCCTCCTCAGCTACCGCGGCGGCCGCCGCCACGACGGTCAGATGGCAACCACAGGTCGTCTATGCAGGAACGATACGGAGCGGCAAATCACAGTACTTCTACAACAGCCTGGACTGGTACGCCCCTTACGGACCGAAAACCTTGACAGGGCCAATCGGCATCGAGTTCGAGATAAACATCCAAAACGGAGCCTCAGGCACTCGAGGAAGCGTGGTTCCTGGTCAGATCTGCGGGCCTAACTTCCGGGATCAGTTCATCGCAAAGAACTACAACCTGAACAGCTGGTCGATTTCGTCGTACTACGGCGGCGTCAGCAAGGCCTATCCCTACGCTGATCTGAACGATCTGTTCGACCCGTGTGGATTGAATTCGATGGCTGTTGGGCTGGCGTCTCCCTACGATCTGCCAAACTTCCCCGCTGGGCCGAATGCCAGCCTCGAAACCTTCATCGACGCGAAGGTAGGGACTAAGACCTCGAGCCTTGTCAGTGGCAACCTTCAGCTCGTCGACAGTTCGCTCTGTACCTTCAACGGAACGTTCGCGTTCACCGACTGCATGGGACTTCAAGGTGTCGACCCCGCCTGGAAATATGCAACTTCCCGCAGCACCCTGAACGAAACCCGGGCCTGGAAGGCCAGTCCTGAAAAGTGCTGGGTCTCCGCAGACTACGGGAGGATTGCGCCGGTCAGCCAGCCCTGCTGATCTTCGTATGCGTGTGCTGGGCACGCCCACAGAACGTGTCCAGCGCATGCATAGACAGCTTCGTGAACCCCGGCTGCTCGTAGTACCGCGCAGCTTTGACACTCACCCCAGCGCGTGTCGCCAACTCTCCCGAAAAGGTCCGCCGAAACCAGGTTCTGATACACGTTTCCGGTGGGCACATTGCTGCCTCTTGTTCGGGGCCGCCGGAAACGATCGTTTCTGGCGACCGCTTTCGCGATATCGGTCGTGCGCATGCAACTTGTGAGAGTGCCTCGGAACGAACCGCGCGCATGCCCTGCTCGGCGCAGGATGAAATGTCGACGCTGCCACGAGATAGGGGGCGCTAGAACAAGAACGGTGAGCCCAAACCTGACACCGTCTGGGCTACGCTGCGGAGGGCCGGAGGATGAGCATGGGGTTCTTGGTACGACAACACGTTTTCATTGCTACGTCCGACGAGCAGGCAGCGAGCGTTCTCTACACCGGTCCCGGTGAGAGCGTCGTGTGCGACCCGGGCTTCGTCGGGCTCGTCGTTCTCGAAGCAATCCTGACGGGACGATCGTCATCTGAAGTCATGGAGCGCTATCCGGAGCCGCTGGCAGTCTTTAATGAGGGCCAGCGTTTTGTGATCAGGCTGAGCGACGATCTGACGGCTGGTCTTGCGAAGCTGCGAGGCATCAGAGGGCTACGAATTCTGCGCAGGTGGGCACGGAGCGATGAGGTGCGGGTCGAGCGCCTGCGAGGCCCGGACGTCCTCGCCCTCGCAACTGACCTGCGGGGCCTGGCGCGATCCACGTTGGAGGAGGACGCTCGCTGCTACCTATGGGTTGACGTCGACGAGCGTGCGCTCTTCTAGCAGCGGGTGCGCCGACACCGGGCTCGTCATCGGGGAACGCGAAACCTCTGGCCCAACCGTCTTCGGCTGGGGAGCCGATGAGCAGACGTCAGTGCCCGCGATCAGAACGACCGTCGTGGACAGCGTGCCATGACCAAGCCGGAGCCGATCACCCCGGCCACGATCGTCCTACCCGCAACGTTCTCTATCCCGGTACCTACGTCAGACAAACCAGCGCAACGATGACGACGAACGCGCAGCCCTGGCGAAATGTTCAGGGCTACGCGCCCCCTCGCACTTTCGGGTAGCTAGTCGCCCACCGAAAACGATCGTTTTCGGCGGGGCTCAATCCCCCTCCCGGGGATACGAACTTGCAGCCGCCGATCACCGATCAGACCGTGTGTGAGCCGCCGGAGCGACCTACTCGCGCGTCAGAGGCTCTTGTCGCCCCGCCCCGACACCGTGCTTCGCTTCGAATTCCTCTATCCGCTTACTACGCGTGCGAAGGACGCGGACACTCAACACGATGAACCCGACGCCCAGAACTACACTCACCGCGAGAAAGACCCACTCCAGCGCGTCAGTCGGCACACCCCTCAAAGCCGCTTGGGCGAACATCACTGCCGCCAGAATCAGACAACCGCTCGCCTCCAGCCGCCCACGTTCGGCGACCATCCTCTGCATGATTAGGCCGCCTTCCGACCGTGCCTCGGAAGCATCCTCGTCCGTCATCCGAAAACCGTCGCAGTAATTCACCGAATCAGCAAGAGTGGCCCGCGATGCTCCAAGGCGCCGAATCGTGTGACGGGCACCCGACGGGTCTCATCGGCCAGGAACCGGTATCCGAATGTCGGACCCTCAGCGTGAGCATCGTGGAGCCCGTTGATCCGGTGCGCGCGCAGCACTTCCGCGTTAGGAGTCGATCGCACTGTAGGCGAGGCGGAGTTTGCCGAGTGCTCGCGCATATCTGGTACGGGCTGTCCCTGGGTTGATTCCGATCACTCTGCCCGCGGCGGCGATCGACAGCTCCTCCCATACAACGAGCCGGATGAGTTCTTGATCGCGTGCGGGAAGGAGCTTCAACGCCTCGGCAGCGATGAACGCTTCGTCTGAAACAGCCTCGACTGATGCAAGCGGTGCCGCGGCCCGAAGCGCCTCGTCGGCTCGATCTCGGCGGGCTTTGCCGCGGTGGTGGTTTGAGAGCACCTTGCGGGCGATGCCGTACGCCCACGCTCGACGCTCGTCATCTGCCGCCGGGAGTCGGGAGCGATGCTTCCACAGGGCAGCGAGCGTCTCCGACGTGCAGTCTGCGGCATCGTCCGTTGGCGTGACGCGCCGGGCGAAGTACCTCAGAAGCAACGGGACGAGTGGCGCGACTGCTTCCTCGAATGCCCGCTCCCCAACCTTGCCGGTGTCGACGGTCTCATGGTTCGCAAGCTGATCAGCGGGTGACTTCAGCTCGCCCCAGGCTGCTCTGGCCGCGGTCATCGGTCGTCCCCATAGACCTCGTCGAGAATCTGATCCGTGAGCTCGTGGCGGTCGATCCCGTCCCACCCTGGAGCTCCCTCATACTCCGCCGCGGCCTGTGCAGCTTCCCGGTCACCCGCCGCGATCCGCTCTGCGAACGCCCGCATGATGTCTGTTATCCGACCACCATCAGTTGCTACGATCGCCGGCCAGTCAGCTGCTTCCGTGAGGACCCGAGAAGCGGTTTCCTGCGCGGCTGTGTCGCCGCGGTCGTTCGCGGCGATCCACGCAGTCAGCCAGTCCTTGTATGACTCCGACTCGTAGGTACGTCGAAGCGACGTGACCGGGGTGAGTGCGTCAGCGGACGAGATGTCGACGACGCGTGCGGTCAGGTCCTCACGGGTGACTCCCGGCGCGAGCGGCATCCACGTGGGATAGACCGATGCCACGACCTTGTCGAGATCGGGCGCACTCAGATCGATCCACTCGTCACCACAGTCATACTCGGTGACCTCAGCGCTGATGCAGTGATCACGATGGTCGCCGGGGTTCGGGGATCCAAACCATCCCGTCCGCGCCATGAAACCTGCCGCAACCGCACCGGCAGGGACCCCCACCACGAGCGTTGCAGCGATCGCCCCTGCGATCAGCCCCCAGCGTGGCCGCTTCCGTTCGCGTCGTGCGCGGCGCACCGCCCGCAGTGCATCACCGTCGGAGACAGTCGCCAACGCTGCGGGGTCGGCCGCCCGCAGGGCGGCGATCAACTCGGCGTCGGACATCATCTTCATGAGCGCTCCCATCGTGTCTGAACACCCAGTTCATGTCCGCACTAACGCGAACCGTTTCATCACACTCGAGATTGGGTGGGCGCGTCTCCGCCCGGTCCCTCTCATGACTCGCCCGTAGCGATGCCCTGGAACGAAGACGGCGCGGCCCCAAAGCCGGGCCTTCTCGGGTATCTCGCCAGCTTTTCGAGAGTCCGCCGAACCGCACCATAGACACCGATGAACTACGACCTGCGATAGTGGTGCCCATGACGGGGACAGCGGCGCGCGGTAATCCAGTGAGTCGCGTTCACGCGCAGCCCGCCCCATCACCGCCACAGGGACCGCGGGTCGTTCGGGCAGCGGCCGGTCTCGGATACGTGGCCGCCTATGCCGCAGCCGCGATCGCAGCCACGATGATCAGTTCTCCGATCCTTTCGGCCGCAGATATAGGTGACGCGACGACGGCCATCGCGCTCACCCTCCTCGCGATCTTGCTCACCGCAGCCCTCGCGATCGCAACTCTGGCGAGACCGATTCAGCGACTCCTGAGCCCGACCTATCTCGCTGCGGCTTGCGTCATACCTTGCGTGCTCCTCCTCACATACGGCGCAGTCATGGTGGCCGCGGCCTCGTTCGCAACGATGGACAAGCCTTTCGGCGACTGGCGCTGGACCGCCTGGCTGAAATCCCTTGTCTGCCTTATGCCGTCCCCCGCAGTGGCCTTCGCAGCAATATCGGCCCGAGTGAACTTCGCCCGTCCGCGTCGACAGCTGCTAGTTCTGGGCTGTGCGGCGGGGGTGCTCCTCGTCCTGACCGCGGCCGCCGCTCTCGGAGTATGGGTCTGGACACCGAGCTCCGGGTGACGGGGCGTCCGTGAAGGGATGAGCGGTCGATACCAGGCGCGAGATACCCACCTACGACACCCCGCCGTAAACGCCCGCCGAAACCAGGTATCGGACATCGTTTCTGGTCACACCTAAACCGGCGAGCAGACACCTCCGCCGAAAACGATCGTTTTCGGTGGGCTCTAGGCTTCATGGATGCGGCGCGCACCGAGCTTCCTCGTACTCATGTCGGCGGCGTTGCTGATGTCCGGTTGCATCTCGACAGTCGGTCTCGAGCGCTCGCCTTCTCCGAGCCCGTCGACCACCGAGGCGGACATCGATGAGGCTCCATTCGTCGCGCTCAGCATCTTCGACCCCGACTTTGAGGTGCCCGAGACGGTATCCGGCGAGGTTGCGCGATCATTCTCGCAAGGCGGCGAAAACGGTGCGTATCAGCTCACCATGTCGCAGGGCGAAGCCAGTCGGGAGGGCCGTTACACCCTCCGGTATGACTGCACCCCGGCGGCGGCCAGAGTCACCTTTATGGCCACCGGTTCTTCAAGCGGAATGGTGACCAGAGCGGAAGGTTGCGAGAGCCCCGGCGAGGTGACTGGGCTCACATTCGACACCGCAGGGGAAGCAGTGTCCATCAAAATACAGTCGAACGACGACACGGTGGCGGGCGCTTGGGCGACCCTCGTCGCCGAGATACCGTAAGTCGCCCGACGTCGATGGCTCCCCGTTGAGACCACGACTAGAAGGCGGGTTGGCCGGGCGATCCCACTCCGGAAATTACGGCCACGAGCATGCCTCCGGCGCCGTCGGCCCGAGCGCCACTGATACTGACGCCATTGACATCCGCGAACGGCTCATCGAAATCGATCTCGCGAGCAGCGCCATCACATTCGATTCGCGCAGAATCCCCGCCCAGCCACGATGATCCCACCCGAAGGTTGAACCCGATATCCGCTGCCCCCTCACCGAAGCAGGCCAGCGTCACGCCCTCGACGAGCACAGCCTCCGTGTAGGAAAGCGCAACCTCACTCTCGTTCGGCGGTGGCAATTCATGATGGTCTGATCGAACGCTCGCCGAGCCGAGGAAACCACTCTGACTCGACGCAACGCGCTCGAATTTCTGCGCCGCCGCTTCCGCCGTTGGCCAGTCTGGTTCTGCATGCGGTGCGCATCCGACCAAGCCTGCGAGGAGCGCGCAGAGAGCCGCGGGTAAGACAGAACGAGTACGCATACGCCCGACGCTACCGAGCCACTGGCTCGCCCGGCCACTAAAGGGCCAATCAGCGTGGGCCAATACCCCGCGCCGAAACCCGGTAGTGGCTGCCGTTTGCGGCACACCGGAGTGGGGGCGCTGAGTTGAACCGCCGTAAACGATCGTTTTCGGCGGAACCATCACCGCCGCATCTCAGGGTTCACCGTCGTCATTTCGGGCTTCTTCGGGCCCTGGTGCGATGAAGACTTGGGCTCGGTCTGACAGGGATTGACCGCCTCCGGCGAACTCATCTCCATCTGCGACGAGGTACAACGACAAGTTCTCCGCGCCCTCCCCCAGTTTCGCTTCGAACCATAAATACCCTTGGTCGACGATCTGGGCCGGCTCGGTACAGGCGACGGAGCCGACTCCGGGAGAGTCGAGTCTTTGCAGGGCGAGGCAGATGGCCCACTCTTCGTCTGCACCCTCGTCACCGGCGACGATCCAGCCACGTGTCTCACCGTGGTCGAAGAGCCATCGCGCGGAGCTTGCGTCTAAGTGAACAGCGAAGGGTGCCGCACTGGGGACGTACGTATCCCTCGGCTCTTGCGGCGAATCCAGAACGGAGAACAGTTCGTTGGCGGCGACGGCTGCTGGTGAGGCGACGGGGGTATGGGTAGGGATGCTCGGCAGGTCCGAGGCAGTGCACCCCGTCAGCATGATCAGCGGGAGTCCCAGGCCGAGAGGCCACCGCCAGGGGGAGCCCCGGCGGTGGCCTCTCATTGAATGGGTCATTCGAGTCCAGCGTCCGGTACCCGGAGCAACGCGAACTCGTCTCCCAGGCTGATGAATGTTCCTGCAGCCCGCCCGTTCTGCTCCTGCGGAGCCTCCGCAATAAGGTTCGTGCCCACCTTTTCGACGCTCCCGCGATCACCTGCCGCAGCGAAGTCCGGAATGAGGTAGACGGGCGCGGCGTCGACCGCCGGGGTGCTGACACTGATGCCGAGCCCCTGAGCGGCGAATTGCTCCGGAGTCGCGACCGCGACAGCCGAAACCCCACCCGGAACGACGGCGACGAGCGCAACACCTCCATCAAGAGATGATCCAGCGGCGTAAGTCGCCGACCCGACCTTCCCGAGGACCCGCAGTGAATCCAGGTCGACCGTCTCGCTCAGCCCGTCAGCTTCACCAGCAAGTCGCGTATCCCGGCTCGTCGGGAGCGTGTCGAGCACGTGCAGATCATCCGACGACGTGCCGGCTATGCGCATCGGCCCCGTACCGGTGCCATTTCGATAAACGTCGAGCGTGATTGTGCCCGGGTCGGTGGGGTCGATTACGAAACGCCATTTGCCGGTACTACGGGCACTTCGGGCAGGATGGTCAACCTGGGTCACGAGTCCGCTCGAGGACCCGATGAACGCCGAGGTACCAGTGCCTGTTCGAGCCCAGGTGATGGCGTTCTTGCCCGGGATCCAGCCAGAGACCGATGTGCGCGTTCCGGTAATCGATCCGGCAAGGCTTGGTCCGTACCAGGTCTCCTGTTTCGCCTTGCTGTTGGAGTACAACTGACTCCACCCTGCATGTGCAGCGGCCCCTGGAACCAAAAGTCCCACCGCTACCACACACCCGACCAGCGCCTTGATCAGCTGACGTGATGTGCCACGTGTGCTTCTCGACATACTCGTACCCCCCGATTGTGAAGCGCCTGCATGACGCATGCGCTGATGCTCCACCAGATGCCTGCCTCAGAGTAGGGAGCGCGTCATCGCGCGAAACACGGCAATGCAGATTGTTCGGGTGAGTGAGCGGCAAGTTCGCTCAGTCCCGCATCTGACGATTTCCCTCGTCCAACCGACCATCTCCGGCGGACCCAAGGCAACTCAGCGCAGCGCGCGATCGCCAGGTTGAAGTTCCGGATACGCACTCATCGAGCACGCGCGTGCACGCATTCTTCGAGGCAGCCACCGGGCCGCCGAAACGCCCGCCGAAAACCAGGTTGCCAACCACGTTTCCGGTCGACGTCTCAGCGAATGGTCCGCGATACGGCCGAAAACGATCGTTTTCGGCGGAGTCATCCCTGTGGGCACTTCCGCAGAGATCGTCGTTCTCGCAGCGATGCGTGTGTCTTGATCGCGCCCCCCACAAGCCGACGGCTGACCCGACAGAGCCGTCAGGCAGCCGGTCGGGCGCTGTCGCTCGTCGCGACGATGGTCTGGCGGTACGCCTTGATCTTCCGCTCCAGCGCCGCCAAGTGACGCTGGACCTCGGCCTGCCGGGCGAGGACGGCCGAGTGGTGTTGTTCGAGGAGCGCAAGACGCTCGGCATGATCAGCACCGGCCCGGTACGCCGCCGCGTATTCGCGCATCTCTTGCACGCTCATCCCCGTGCCGCGGAGCATCACCGTTCCGGCGAGCCAGCTCAACGCGGCCGTGTCGTACCGTCGCCACCCGTCCGGACCACGGTCGGGCGAGGGCGCGATGCCTTCCTTCTCGTAGTAGCGGATGGTGTCGACGGTGATGCCGAGGAGGTCTGCGGCGACACTGATCGTGACGGGCTCGTCGACGTGGACCTCGGGAAGCAGCATGGAACTGAGTCTGCCACTTGACATGGTGTGCACACCAGTGTGGAAGGTTGTCTTCGCCCGGGGCACCCCGGCGAGGAAAGGACACCACATGCAACAGATCCCTCTCGGCTCCCAAGGCCTTCAGACTTCCGTGCTCGGGCTCGGATGCATGGGCATGAGCGCCTTCTACGGCGGCGCCACCGAAGCAGGCTCCACCGAAGCCATCTGTCGAGCGCTCGACCTCGGGATCACCCTGTTCGACACAGCGGAGGCGTACGGGCCGTTCGAGAACGAGCGACTCCTTGGTCGCGTCCTCGGCACGGACCGGGAGCGTGTGGTCATTGCATCGAAGTTCGCGACGGACTTCACCGACGACGGCGAACCAATCGGCCTCGACGGCTCCTCAGAACACGCGCGCCGCGCGATCGACCGGTCCCTTGGGCACCTCGGTACCGACCACGTCGACCTCTGGTACCTCCACCGTGCAGACCCGAAAGTGCCGATTGAGGAGACCATCGGCGCGATGAGCGAAGCCGTCGCTGCTGGCAAGGTGCGCTACATCGGCGTCTCAGAGACTTCGGCCGAGACGCTTCGTCGGGCGCATGCGACGTTCCCGATCACAGCGATCCAGTCCGAGTACAGCCTCTTCGAGCGCGACGCCGAGCACAACGGCGTCCTCGACACAGCCTCGGAGCTCGGCGTCGGGTTCGTACCCTTCTCCCCACTCGGGCGCGGATTCCTCTCCGGAACCGTCACCCGCAAAGACGACCTGCCTGAAGGCGACGCCCGCCGCAACCTCCCCCGGTTCTCTGACGAGGCCATCGAGGCGAACCTCCGCGTCGTCGCAGCGCTCAAGGTCATCGCCGACGAAAAGGGCGTCACCACGGCGCAGCTCGCGCTCGCGTGGCTGATCCAGGCTGGCACAGTGCCGATCCCCGGCACCGCCAAAGCCGCGCGCATCGAGGAGAACGCCGCCGCCGCAGACGTCGTACTCACCGCCAACGACCTCGAACGCATCGACGCCGCATCCCCGCACGGCATCACGGTCGGCACCCGTAACACCGAAGCAGGAATGGCACGCGACCGCGGCTGACCTGCACGCGAAGGCCCGCGACACCGAACAGGTCTCGCGGGCCGGCGTCGGATTCAACACCGCGCGCCTCGCAGCGATGCGCCGAAAATCCCTGCCGTAAGGGGTTTTCGGTGATCGTTTGTGGCGCCTCTAAAGCGCCGACGGTTCCGGTCCCGCCACAAACGATCGTTATCGGTCGAGCCGCGACTCGCCCTCGTGCTCGCCTTGGTCGGCTGTATCTACGTCCTGCTCAGGCGCGGCGAGGGCCTCATCCACGTGCATATCCACGACTGCTCGTCTCACCCATATCGAAGCAGCGGTCACCGCAACTGACGCGGCGACGGCCGGGATCCACCACCCCAGCGCGAACAGAATGGACGCCACTCCGACCAACGGGAACAGAACCGCGACTTGAATCAGAAGTGGCTTGTTCATGTTCGAAGGCTACGCAACCGGAACCCGCCGAAAACGATCCTTTCCGGCCGGCTCTGGGCTTCATGGTGCGGCGCGCACCGAGCTTCCTCGTACTCATATCGGCGGCGTTATTGATGTCCGGTTGCATCTCGACAGTCGGTCTTGAGCGCTCGCCCTCTCCAAGCCCATCGATCACCGAGGCGGGCGTCGATGACTCTCCGTTCGTGGCGCTCAAGATCGTCGACCCCGACTATGAGGTGCCCGGGAAGGTGACCGGCGAGGTAGCGCGCGCGCTCTCGCAGGGCGGCGAAAACAGTGCATATCGCCTCAACATGTCGCAGGGCGAGGCCGATCGAGGGGTCCGTTACACGCTCCGGTATGACTGCACCCCGGCGGAGGCCAGCGTCACCTTCAAAGCCACCGGTTCTTCAAGCGGAATGGTGGCGAGGGCGGAAGGTTGTGAGAGCCCCGGCGAGGTGACCGGGCTCACATTCGATACCGCAGCGGAAGCCGTCTCCGTCGAAATCCAGTCAAACGACGACACCGTGGCCGGCGCCTGGGCGACTCTCGTCGCGAAGGCACCGTAGGCCGTCCCCGGCGTTTCCGGCATTGCCTCTCAGCAGTCTTCATGCTGGGCCCTGCCGCGTTGCTCGGGTGCGCACGACGGAAGGCGCTGCTTTCCAGGCAGTGGTGACCATGGCCCTGTAAACCGTGCATGTGCACGGTTTTTCGATACTGTGATCGCATGACGGTATACATCCCCACCATTGAGACCCCATTTCGGCCGTTCCCCGACGACCGCTGGTCGGTAGATCCTGTCTCGGGCAGCATCCGTGTATCCAGCATTCCGGGCACGGACATCTTCACCGACCCAGGCGGCAACGACGGCGGCCAGGTCACCTCTTCGACGCTGCACAACGCCGCAACACTTCTCACCGACGCTCCCGCCGGCGACTTCCAGCTCAGCGCGCGGGTTCGCGTGCGCTTCGCGGGCACATTCGATGCCGGCGTACTTTTCCTGCGCCACGATCGTGAGACGTGGGCGAAGCTCTGCTTCGAGTTCTCTCCACGCGGGCAGGGCATGATTGTCAGCGTCGTCAACAATCGCGTGTCCGACGACGCCAACGCCTTCACCGTCGATGGTGATCACGTGCACCTGCGCGTGTCTCGGAAGGGGACCGTCTTCGCCTTCCATGCGTCCTTGGACGGCGAACGGTGGGAGCTGATCCGCGCATTCTCGCTCCCCAGCGCGCACAAGCCGCTCGAGGTTGGATTCGAGGCCCAGTCGCCCCAGAGCGAAGGCTGCGACGTTGTCTTCGATGAACCGCGCCTCGAGAGACGCACGATCTCCGACTTCCGTGACGAGTCATGAACTACTGATCGTCTCGCGGCTGATCACCCACGAGCACGGGGCCACGTTGTTATCCGCGCCGTGAGAGTGATACTCACCGAGCTCGAATCGATCGGTATCGCAGAGAATCTCCCGATGATCGGTGTCCCGGCGCTGGTGACGGGCCACTCACCCTTCGACTACCTCCCCGTCGCGAAGGGTTCTCACGACGGGGACCCGTCTGATCCGAGAGTGCGCGCGTTCAGATAACGAAAGAAGAGGGATCGCAGGCACCGAAACCGCCTATCGAAATCTCTTTCTGGCTGAGCTTCTCAGTCCTCGAGTTCCTCCAACTCGGCGAGCGCCTGCCTCGCTCTGCGGAGGCGCTCGTCCTCCGGCTCGTCCCACCAGTACGGGCCCCGCTCGCCGAGCCCGTGCTTGGCGAGGTCGACTCGTCGGCGTGACGCTGACGTGGCGTCCGGATCGCCCTGCGCGCGGCGCACACCTGATCGACCGCGCCCGAGGTGGGAGGTCAGCGCCGCCACGAGGTCTGCGGGCAAGGACGGATCGGTGCGCCGCCACCGCCGCCCGTTGATGGTGAGCCAGCGCTCGTCATCGGAACCGGCGTCATCCGCCATCGATGATCCTCTCAATCGAATCGAGCCAACCTGCCCGCCAGCGTGAGTGTGTCACGCCGTCGCATTGCGTGATGTCACCCTTTGGTTGACACTCACGATCTTCGCTCGTACGCTCGCCCCATGGCCGGATCATCCACAAGCGACATGTCGCTTGCCGAGCTCGCCTCACTCGTGGAGGCCGCCGGAGCAGGCGCCCCTCCCGATTCGGGTGGTGAGGTTCGGGGCATCCGTCACGCCGACCAGTTGGTGCGACGTTCGCGCGAGCGCTTGCAGGAGGTGGTTTCCACGGCGCGTTCTCACGACGTCTCGTGGCAGGAGATCGGTGATGCGCTCGGGGTCAGCCGACAGGCGGCCTTCAAGCGATTCGGCGCCAAGGGCGAGGGGGAAACGATGGCAGCACCGGGGATAGACCTGACGGATCGGACCAGCGAGGTGTTCGCGCACCTGGACGCCGGCGACTACGAGGCGGTGCGGGCGCACATGACGTATACCTGCGGCCGCGCGCTGACCAAACGCAAGCTGATGGGCGTGTGGGATGAGGTCCGGGGCGAATCCGGTCGCCTCGACGCGTGTGTCGAGGCGACGGTGCGGACGGCCGACGGCAGCACACCGCTGGCCAAGCTCGCCAACCGGCATCTGAGCACGGGAGCGATCGTGCAGGTGACCCTCCAGCATGAGGCCGGCGAGTGGATTGGACGCGTCGCCTACAACGGTTCCGGCAAGATCACCGGCATCCTCATCGCCCCGCCGGGGTCACGCGACCTGCCGTTCTGACCTTCCGCTCAGCGCGCGTCATCCCGGCGCCACTCGCCCACCGTCAGACCACCGACGTCTCGAACGGATGCCGGAGCGTATCCGTTGTCGGCCAGTTGCTGCGCGAACGTCGACCCATCTCTCGTGACGACCCAGATGTCGGCATCGCCGGGAACCTCAGTGAACTTCGGATCGACGAGGGAGTCTGAGTAGGTGCCGGTTCCGACGTAGCTCGATGCGAACGCGATGTCCCGGAGGCCTGCGAAGGCGTCTGGGTAGGCGGCAATGGCGACGCGTGGCCGGGTTCCCGCCGGGCCTGCAGCCTCCAGCAGGATGGCGTCGCCCGGTCGGGCGTGCGACGCGATGAAGGATGCCGCGGCGCGAAGGTCGATGCCCCCGGGTTTCGCCATCGGCAACCGCGATGCGACGTAATGCGGCACCGTGAGCATGCAGATGAGGACGCTCGCAGCGACGATGGTCCGGCGACGTGCGCCCCCCAGAAGCGAGCCGACCAAGAGCGCGAGTGCAGGCGCAGAGACGGTCAGGTAGCGCGGAGTGAACACCGGCGTCCCCGCGAGCGACAGCGTCACGAGCACGGTGCCGGGCAGCAACAGCCAGACGAGGAGCGATACCACGGGGCGCGACAGCGTGACCCGCCACCCCGCTCGCACCGCCACCGCGACCAGCAGCGCCAACCCGATCACCATCCAGAACGCCGAGCCGAACATCGGCTCTATCAGCACGGTGTAGAGGTTGACGTCCTGCCCGGACAACCACGCCACCTGACCGCGTTGCGGAATCATCGTGAGCACGAGGGGCACAGCGAGCAATCCGGGAACGACCAGCGCGGCCGAAGCCCGGAGGACCCGCGTGCGCCTCGCAAGGGTGGGGTCGTCCGCGAGCAGCGCGAGCGCGGGAAGCACGAACAGGCCATACGCGAACATCCACACCGACGCCGTGGCAGCCGCCGTGACAGCGATCCACGGCGCCCAGCCACGGCGCTCACGCGCCCGCGCGACGAGCACAGCGGCGACGACCAGCAGGGCGGTAGCCATCGCATACGACCGCGCCTCGATGCCCTGCATCGTCATCCTCGGGAGGACGACGAAGACCACCACCGCCACGATGCCGGGGGCCACCCCGAACCACCGACGGCCGAGATGGAACACACCGGTCGCCCCGACCGCGACGGCGAGCGCAGAGGGGAACCGAACCGAGAACTCGGATTCTCCGAAGACCTGGATCCACCCGTGCATGATGAACGCGTACAGCCCGTGGACGGCATCCCGCTGCATCACGAAGCCGAAGAACTCCGGCAGCGGCAGCCGTGCGAGCTGCAGTGTGGCGGCCTCGTCGTACCAGAACGAGGGCACCCACGACCCCGCCATCGTGACGACGAGCGCCGCGGCGAAGACGACGAGCGACGCCGTCCCTTTCGCGACGGTTTCGCTGACCGTCATTCCCTCACCGATCTGAACCGCAGACCGCCGCGGGGCGAATCAGCGCAGCGAGCCGCTACCTGCCTGCCGTGCACGTCTGCCCCATCTGACGACCCCTCGCGGCCAGCGTGCCCGCTGAACCGAACCGAACGGAACGGCGCGTGCAGCCGGGTGGCCTGCCGTACCGGCGGGAAGCCGTTCGCCATGTGCCGCAAGACTATCGAGTCGAGCCACAGCACGATCGCACGCGCCGCCGGCATCACAGGCATCTGGAACCACCTCGCCGGATAAGTCGTACATCTCGATCTGCCACCCGCCGCCCATCACGTTGTCGTGTGGCGCGCAACCCCTCGCCCGATCGGCGTGACGCGAGGAACCTGCAGAGTGGGGCACCAGAATGTTGGATCCGCAGCACTGCTCAGCAGTGTGTCTGATGGGATGCGTCCGGTTAAGGGAAGGTCACCACCATGGGGCGCTTCAACTACAGCACCAACGCGAAGACCGACATCGAAGATCGCGCGCTCGCGCATTTACAGATCGTGATCGGGAACAAGTTGAAACGTGGTGAGCCGTTCTTCTTCACCTGGCGCGAGGACCTCAGCATGGATGACGGCCGACGAGCGGTCTGGATCCACTCCGACTCGAAGCTCAGCTTCACGTACCGCGGTAGCCGCGCGCCGACCATCAACAGGGCGTGGTTGAGCAAGCTCGCGCGCCTTGCCGACGCGACCAGCGGGCTCTACCTCGTGTCCGAGCCGCCGGATGACCATCGCGCCGAAGCGGCCGCAGACGTCATCTGACCAACGCCCCCGAAGTGTCCGGCCGGGTGGTATCCGGCTACCCCCCTATCGGTGCGCAGGGATCCGTGACACTGTCAGCAATGAGGGCGGTCGGGGGGCCCGCCCGGTTGGAGAAGCCCCGCCAGCACCGCAGATCTTTTGATCCTCGTGTTTTGGAGATGGGTGGATCCCCTTGCACTCACCTGGGGGGTGATTGTGAGGGGATCCTGTTTTTGCACGACCGTTTGAGAGGGGACCTCGTCTTCTGAGGCCGACGCAACCCCCAGTGCGCGCCTGGCGAGGTCCCCGCTCCAGCGACAGGCTGGGGCAGCCGACGGTTTCTGTGCGACGCCCAGGCCGGAGGCGTAACGTCGGTTCATGAATGCAAAAGTGAAGAGCGCGGGCAGTGGCCCCGCCTTGTTGGGCCTCCGGTCGATCCTGGTCACCACCCTCCCGTCGGAGCTGATGACCGTCGATGCACCCGACCGATACACCGTCGAAGCTGTCTTCACCCGCAGGGTGGAGCCGGATGAGGTAGCCGATATTCAAGGAAACGAGACTCGCGCGCAGCTGTCCGCGCACGGGTACTCGACCGCGGAACTGCGGGTGTCCGACCGTCGGCTTGAGATCCACAACACCAATCTCGAAGAGCTCCGTGATGGACTCGCCTCCGTGATCGCACAGCGCCTGGGCGACATCGACACTCATCTGGCGATCCAGCGAAACGCCGACGCCCACCGGTTCCAGGACGCGTCGCATCAGGAAAAGGCGCGCGCCGCCGCGGTTGCAGTGCTAGCCGAATCGATCGCATTCACGCCGCCAGATGCAGGCGACCTGAGTGACGAGAGCGCGCGGGTAAGCGACTGGATGGAAGAAGGTGGATCAGGCCGCGACTGAGAGCGATGACCCGGCAACTCACCGTCAGCGCCCGCGACGATGGCGTGGCGCGAAAACCTAGAGCAGGCTGGCGACGAGTCCTTCGACCCGCCCGCGGATGTCGTCGCGGACCTCACGGACGACGTCGAGGGGCTGCCCGGCGGGGTCGGTGAGTTCCCAGTCCTCGTAGCGCTTACCGGGGAAGATCGGGCAGGCGTCGCCGCATCCCATCGTGATGACGACGTCGGCCTGACGCACGGCGTCGGTGGTCAGGATCTGGGGGACGGCACCGGCGAGGTCGATGCCTTCCTCCGCCATGACGGCGACGGCGTTCGGGTTCACGGCGTTGCCGGGCTCACTCCCGGCAGAGAACACGTCGATGCGGTCTCCGGCGATCGCGCGGAGGTATCCGGCCGCCATCTGCGATCGGCCGGCGTTGTGGACGCAGACGAAGAGGACGGCGGGCTTGGTGGTCTCGGTCATGAGTGCTCCTGCGGGGTGGTTTCGGGTTCGGTGGGGATGACGGCACGGCCGGCTGCGCGTGTGGCTGTCGGCTGGAGGACGAGGAGGAGGCCGAGCCCGATGGAGGCGCCGACGAGTTGCGCCAGGATGAACGGCACGGCGGATGCCGGGGCGATTCCGGCGAAGGTGTCGGTGAAGATGCGGGCGACCGTGACCGCAGGGTTCGCGAACGATGTCGAGCTGGTGAACCAGTACGCAGCGCCGATGTACGCCCCGACGGCTGCGGCGGTCACGCTCGGCGTGCTCGTACGGGCGAGGGTGAAGATCAGCAGCACGAGCCCGGCGGTGGCGACGACTTCTCCGATGAGCTGCCCGGGAGTTGCTCGCTGATGCGTCGAGAACGCGGGCGCGACGTCGAACATCACGCCCGCCAGGAGCGTCCCGGCGACGCCGCCCGCGAGCTGAGCGGCCAGGTAGCCCCCGAGGTCGGTCGTGGGAAGGCCACCGGCGCGGCGCCGACCGAGCACCCAGTCCGCGAGCGAGACGGCGGGGTTGAGATGCGCCCCTGACACGGGGCCGAGCATGAGGATCAGCACAGCGAGGCCGAGAGCCGTGGCGAGGCTGTTCTCGAGCAGTTGCAGGCCGACGTCGTTCGGGGACAGTCGCTGGGCGGCGATCCCCGAGCCGACGACGACGGTGACGAGCATCCCCGTTCCGATGAACTCGGCCAGCATCCGGCGCGCCAGCGGTGGCCGAGACGATGCAGTGTGCATATCCACGGATCAGACGGATGCCGGGGCGCGGCCGACTTGCACGAGCGCGACAGGCGGGGCGCAGCACGCCCCACCGAGCGAGGCTCCGGACGCATCGAACAGTCCCGCGCCGCCGCACGCGCCCGTGTCCGGCAGGACCAGCTCTACGCGGCGGGCGGCTTCGTGATCGCCTGCCAGCTCGGCCACGACGCTGCGCACCTGCTCGTACCCGGTGAGGGCGAGGAACGTCGGCGCACGACCGTAGGACTTCGCCCCGACGAGGTAGAAGTTCTGCTCCGGCTGAGCGAGGTCCGCGGCGCCCGTCGCGGCGACGGAACCGCACGAGTGGACGTTCGGATCGACCTCCGCGGCGATCCGCACCGGCGCCTGGAGTGTCGGGTCGAGCTCCAATCGCAGCTCGGAGAGGAACGACAGGTCGGGACGGAACCCGGTCAACACCACGACGCGGTCAGCGGTGAGGGTGCGACCGTCCTCCGCGACCACGGTGGGTCGCTCTCCGTCATGAGTGACCCGCTCGACGCGGAACCCGGTGACGAGGGAGACGAGACCGGCATCGACATACTCTTTCGCCCGGATCCCCAAGGCGCCGCGCGCAGGCAGCTCGTCGGCATCCTCTCCGCCGAACGTGTTGCCGGCGGTCGCGCGGCGCAGCGCCCAGGTCACGGTCGTCGAGGGGTCGCGACGAGCCATACGGGCGAGGGCCAGGACGGCGGTCACCGCGGAGTGCCCGGAGCCGATCACGATCGTGTGCTTGCCGGAGAAACCCGCCCGATCGCGGAAGTCGGGGATGCGGTACGAGAGCAGGTCCGCCGCGGAGGCCTCCCCCAGCGCGGGCAGGCCGTCGGCTCCGGCAGGGTTCGGACTGGCCCACGTGCCGGATGCGTCGATCACGGCCCGCGCCTGCAGCCGGTACTCCTCCCCCTCGGAGGGCGAGATGTGGACCGTGAACGGCTGCTCCCCGCGGTCGGCATCGACGAGCCGGTCCCGACCCATCCGGGAGACACCCGTAACGCGGGAGCCGAAGCGGATCCGATCACCCAACGCCGTAGAGAGGGGGGCGAGGTACTTCCCGATCCACTGGTCGCCGGTGGGGTATCCGGCAGCGGGCGCCTGCCACCCCGACGTGCGCAGAAGGCGGGCGCCGGCTGCGTCGATGAGCTCGGGCCATTCGGAGAACAAGCGGACGTGGCCCCACTCCGCGACAGCCGCAGCAGGAGCAGCACCGGCCTCGAGGACCACGACGGGCATGTTCCGCTCGACGAGGTGTGCCGCAGCGGCGAGCCCTTGCGGACCCGCACCGATGACGACGACGGGCAGGACATCGTCCACCTGGGGCCTCCTCACACGCATCGACAAAGCTCGATGGATAGAGGATGCACAGATCCATCGACAGATGTCAATACGACGTGAGAAGATGACCGCATGCCTGCACACCTCCCGCTTCTCGCCCCGTCCGAAGGTGCAGTGTGCTGCGGGACGGTCACGGGCAGTGTGATCTCGGTAGAGGATGCGGAGCGAACCGCGCGGGTCTTCAAAGCGCTGGGCGACCCCACCCGTGTGCGTCTGCTCTCCCTGATCGCCGCCTCCGCCGACGGCGAGGCGTGCATCTGCGATCTCACCGAGCCCGTCGGACTGTCTCAGCCGACCGTCTCCCATCACATGAAGCAGCTCGTCGACGCGGGACTCGCGACGCGCGAGCAGCGGGGCCGATGGGCGTACTACCGCGTCGTCACCGACGCGCTCGACGCGGCATCCCAGACCCTCCGCCCATGACCGACGCCACCATCCGGGCCCTGACCGCGCACGACTGGCCCCAGGTGGAGTCGATCTACCGCGAAGGCATCGCAGCGGGGAACGCGACCTTCGAGAGCGCACCCCCGTCGTGGGAGGAGTTCGACCGAGCAAAGCTCCAGGTCGGCAGACTCGTCGTTGCCGACCCCACCGGCATGGTGCTCGGCTGGATCGCCGGTTCCCCCGTCTCGACGCGTGAGGTCTACCGAGGGGTCGTGGAGCATTCCGTCTACGTCGCCGATAGCGCCCAGGGCCGGGGCGTCGGCAGAGGTCTCCTCGAGGCTTTCGTGACGGATGCCGCCGCCGCCGGCATCTGGATGGTCCAAGCGAGCATCTTCCCCGAGAACATCGCCAGCTTGACGCTGCACGAGCGGGCCGGTTTCCGCCAGGTCGGTCGCCGCGAACGCATCGCGTACATGACTCACGGCCCGTGGGCCGGCACCTGGCGCGACACGATCCTCATCGAACGTCGGGCCGACTGAGCCCCCGGAAACGACGAAGCTGTGCTTACCAGCTCGACTTGGTCATGCCGGGCAGCTCGTCACGGTGCGCCATCTCGCGGAGGCGGACACGGGATCGGCGGTTCGATCTACCGCCGGTCGAGCCGAGCGGACTCGGCGCCGAGCAATTGGCCCGAAACGGAGCACCCGTCTCCGGGCACCGATCGTCATGGCCACACACCCGGCTTACTGACGTGTCCCCCGAACGGCCGATGGTGGTCCAAGTGGCGGGGACCTAGTGTCGAAGACACGAACGCGCGAACAACGTTCGGCTGCAAGCAAAGCCCGCTTCCAGCGACGCGCGCCGAGGAAGAGCGGTCCCTATGCACCTGAACAAGAGAGCTCTGCTCATCGCCGCAACCACCGCAGCTCTCGTCTTGGCTGGCCCCGCGGCGGCTCAAGCCCAGCCGGTCGAGGACCCTGTAAGCCCCTCTGCCGTCGCCACGTTGGTAGCCGGTGACCCGGCCATGGAGTACGTGTCGATAAACGAGGCGGAGGAAGCGTACGGTTTCGACGCGCGGGCTGAGGAAAGCGATCCGGCGAGTAGCGACGAGCCGATCTTCATGCCCCTTTGGTCCTGGTGGGGGTGCGACTGGCACGGTCAGGCTGACTATCCCCACAAGACAAACGGCGAGGCCTCCGTGCACGGGTATTGGGTGAAAGACGGTGGCGACTGTCCAACTACCGGGACCGTGACCGCTGAGCTGCAAGCTCTGGCCTGTAGCTCGCTTTACGGATGCACCTGGATTACTCAGGCCTCCCACACAGTCGAGGGCGTGAAACCTGGATCCGGTACCGGCAAATGGGCAACACCGCACAAGCGATGCGCGAGCTCGAGCGTCGTCGGATGGCGCGGACGCGTCGACACCGCGCTGACCGACTTCTTCGACCCCTTCGGGTGGGACTACGGCGTCAAGAAGGATGTGGCATGCTCACCCGCATGAACCCGCCCGACCACGTTGTCCGATACGTGCCGAACCGACCCGATCGGCTGCAGCAAGAGGCAGCGAAGCGGCTCCCGTTCGCGCTCACGCAACTCACCGCAACAAGCCTCGTGATCGTGTGCGAGCTCGATGATGTGCCGGCAGAGAACATCCGACCATCTCTTCACGTAAGCATCACCCAGTACATCCGCATGTCCGACGGCTCCATGATTCGACTGGACATGGACCGCGGTCTGTCATCGTTCGCGCACGGTCACGCCCGCCCGGTGTCGTGGAGACGCTCACCTGCTGACGTCATCGAGGAGATCCTCACGATCATCAGAGCCGACGAACCCGATCCAGAATCGCTCCCATGGGACGAGTACGCGGAAGCAGCACGACTTCGCGGCGTGAACGTGGACGCCTCCGCGTTCCGGGATCTACCGCACACGGTCCTCCTGTCAGATGACCTCGCGCGGATCTTCGAATTCTGACCCGACCGGGCGGTGAGCTTCCGGCCGCTTCTCGAGAGCCCGCGAGAACGACGAAGCCCCCGTCCGGAGACGGGGGCTTCGTGCGGAAGTGGTGCTTACCAGCTCGACTTGGTCACGCCGGGCAGCTCGCCACGGTGCGCCATCTCGCGGAAGCGGACACGCGAGATGCCGAACTTCGACAGGTGGCCGCGGGGGCGTCCGTCGATGGCGTCGCGGTTGCGCAGGCGGACCGGCGACGCGTTGCGGGGAAGCTTCTGCAGGCCGACGCGGGCGGCCTCGCGGGCCTCGTCGGTCGCGTTCGGGTCCACGAGGGTCTTCTTCAGCTCGGCACGCTTCTCGGCGTAGCGGGCGACGATGACCTCGCGCTGGTTGTTGCGCGCGATCTTGCTCTTCTTCGCCATGCGATCAGCGCTCCTCTCGGAATTCGACGTGCTTGCGGATCACCGGGTCGTACTTCTTGAGCACGATGCGGTCGGGGTTGTTGCGGCGGTTCTTGCGCGTCACGTAGGTGTACCCCGTGCCGGCGGTCGAACGCAGCTTGATGATCGGACGAACGTCCTGAGCCTTCTTCGCCATTAGAGCTTCACACCCTTCGCGAGGAGGTCCTTCACGACCGACTCGATGCCGCGGGCGTCGATGACCTTGATGCCCTTAGCCGAGACGTTCAGCGTGATCTTGCGACCAAGCGAAGGAACGAAATAGGTCTTCTTCTGCACGTTCGGGTCGAAGCGGCGCTTCGTCCGGCGGTGCGAGTGCGAGATGTTGTGACCGAAGCCGGGAACAGCTCCAGTCACCTGGCACACTGCTGCCATAGTGATTCTCCTTAGTACCGTGACACCGGACGGTGCCACCCAAGATCCCTTGTCTGCACCCCGCTCCCGGACACGGCTGTAGGCCGTCTTCTGAGGGTGGGATGCGAACTGCGTGCTGGAGTGCGCGCAGACGAAGAGTCAGTCTAGCACGGCCGGGCGTGTCGCCTTGACTCAGGCGGATGCCGCGGCCACTGCCTCGTCGTACGTCTGCTCCGGGTCGTCCATGAGTCGAGCCGTCACGGCCGCATGGGCGCGCGTGTACGGGCCGCCGGTCGCGAGGGCCCAGTCGACCTGCGGGCGGGCGGGCTCGCCGAGCGTCGCGAACGCCTCGCTGAGGCTCCGCCGAGTGTCGTCCTCGCCGCGGGCGAACTGCGTCGCCAGGGTCGTCGCGAGAGCGGATGCCTCGGCTGCCGGCACGTGCCGGGCCGCCGTGCGCCAGGCCACGCGTGCGACCGCGTCGTCGGCATCCTTCAGGAGGTCGGAGGTGATCGCCGGCCACACGCGCGGCCCGCCGATCTTCGACATGGTGTGCAGCGCCTGCGCGCGGATCTGCGCACCGCGCGAGCCCAGTTCGACGAGGAGCCGGTCGATGACCTCATCGGCGTCGTGCCGGGTCAACGCCCAGGTCAGCATCTCGCGCACGAGGAACTGCGGCTCGATGCGGCACTGCGCCACGAGCACCGGGATGTACTCCGAGCGCGGGTGGGTGCCGGCCGTCATCGCGGCCTGCACACGCGCCGACGGGTCGAGCGACGCGAGCGCCGCCTCGAGGCGGTCTGCGGCGGTGGTGTCGGTCACGGGTCACCTCACGGGGTCGGGTGGGAGGCGGCATCCCACCCTCACGGCAACGCGCCGAGGCCGGCGGGTGTTCCCGGGCGCCGAATCAGCCCGCCGCCTCGCGCGCGCCGCGGCCCCAGCGGAACGCCGACACGGTGGGGTCGCCCGGAATCCAGAAGCGCCACGGGAACGCATCCGTCCCGGCGATCCCCGCGACACCGACCCGGGGTCCCGTCGCGATCTCGGCCAGCGGCTCGGCGAGCAGGAACAGCCGCGCGCTCGCGCCGGCCCGCTCCTCCCCCGTGACCGCGTCGATCCCGTCGTGGATCGGATGCCGGAGCCCCACCGCATCGCCGAGGCGACCCGGCCCGCGGGCCAGGTCGCGCGCGACGCGCGCCGCGGGACGGCGGGCGTGCGCGGCATCCGCTCCGTCGACGACCTCTCCGGCGCGCAGCAGGATTCCGCCGGCGACGCCCTCGGGACCGCTCACGACGTTGACGCACGAGTGGATGCCGTGGCTCAAGTAGACGTACAGATGGCCTGGCTCGCCCCACATCGTCGCGTTGCGGGCGGTCGGCCCCATGCGGGCGTGCGAGCCGGGGTCGACCTGCGGGCCGGTACCCCGCCCGTGGTACGCCTCGACCTCGGTGATGCGGAGCGCCACCGAACCGATCGACGTCTGCACCCGCAGCTCGCCGCCGAGCAGCGCGGGGGCGACCTCGGCCGGGAGCCCTTCGAGCGCCTCGCGCGTCGCGGGAACCAGCGAGGTCATTGCGACGGAGCCTTGCGGCACCACGCGACGTCGAACCCCTCGAGCGTCGTGATCTGCTTCCCGTCGAAGCTGAAGATCCGGGTCTCGAGCTTCTTCGGGAGGGGCAGCGTGTACCCGTCGTACGGGTTGTCGACCACGTCGGGCGCGATGACGAGGGCCGCGTATCGACCGCTCGGCGAGACGCAGGTCTGCAGCAGGCCGTCGGCGGTGTCGACTTTCGCGACGACGCTCGTCTTGCCGGCGGCATCCACTCGCAGGATGTTCGTCCCCAGCGGGTTGAGTCCGTCGAACGGGGTGAGCGCGCGGAGAGTCGAGCCGTCGGACATTGCGAGGACCGACCCGGTCTGGCCGAGGTCGGGGGATGTCGGGGGCAGGGGCTTCTCCTTCGCCGAGGCGAGGTCGACGACGACGGGTCCCTCGAGCCGTTCGATGTAGGCCGTCGTGCCCGAGATGTCGTCGATGCCGGTCGCGTTGCCGAGCTCCACGGGCGCGGCGCCCGTCGACGAGACGAGGCTGAGGGCGCCGTCGAAGGTGAGCATGAGGATGGTGTCGGTGCCCGGCACGAAGCGCCAGTCCTCGACGCGGGGGTCAGCACCGGTGACCTTTATCTCGGTCGGCTTCGCCGCGGGATCGGCCGTCGATCCGGTGAAGAGCAGGCTCTCACGGCCGCCGGATGCCGAGATGTCGGCATCCGTGAAGGTGTAGCCGATCGTGTTGCCCCGCTCGGCGCTCTGCAGGTTCGTGACGACGCCCTTGCCCGGCAGGGTCAGCTCCTGCCGGTGGGTGCCGTCGGTGCGGGTGACGATGAGGTGCGAGACGCCGTCCTTCACGGTCGAGACGACGAGGCGGGCGGCGGTGGCCCGGAAGTCCTCGATGTGCTCGTCCTCGAAGACGGGTTCGTTGTCGCCGTCGAGGCCGACGCGGTAGATCTTGTCGCCGCCCTCGCCGCGCTGCAGGACGTAGGAGTGCACCTTCGGGGTCGAGAACGACTCCTCGACCGTCGAGGTCGGCCCTCCGCCGAGGCCCGCGAGCCGGTCGATGCGGATCGTGTACGTCGTCTCGTCCCAGAGCGGGTCGGTGAAACGGATGCCGACGCTCCGCCCCGACGTGTCGACGGTGAACGGCGCCGCGGGGGTCACGGTGACCTGCGAGGCATCCACCTTCTGCAGCGACTGCGTCGTCTCGAAGATGAGGCGCGAGCCGGCCGAGCTGACCGCGGCCGCGGCGTCGGACTGAACCGAGGTGACGCGGGGACCCTGCAGCGTGGTCACCAGGCCGCCGGCGAGCGCCACCACGCCGAGCACCGCGACGACCGCGAGGACGCGCACCGAGAACCCGCGCGCCCGCCGCCGCTGGCGATGGGAGCGGCGGCTGTCAGAACTCATACGGATCCTTGGGCTCGGCGATCGGCTTCACCGATGCCGCCGCCACCTGCAGCTGCCCGTTCACGTCGCGGATGGTGCCCGTGACGGTCACCCACTGGCCGTCGTCCGGGATGTCGTCGGCCGTGACCGGCAGGCTCGCCGGCTGCGCGTCGATGACGCAGTGCGTGATGATGAGCCGCGTCAGGTCGAAGCCGCCCTCGCCGGGGGCGACGAACCCGGTGAGCGAGATCTCGGTGCCGTCGAACACCTCGGGGTCGGTCGCCGTCGCGAACACGCTCGCCCAGTCGCCGATGCCGAACGAGGCGGTGTCTCCGGTGATCGCCAGTGCCACCGTGTCGGACCCCTGGAACAGCGGTGGGGCTCCCGTGTTGCGCGAGGCCGCGAGCTCCGCCGACAGCGTCGCCGGCGGGACGACGAGCATCGTCGTGGCGACCCCGAGGGCGAGCACGCCGCCCGCGACCGTCGCCGCTGTGCCGACGAGCTGACGGCTCGTGCGCGGCGCGTGATCGTGGTGGTCGTGGTCGTGCGCGGCATCCGCCGCGGGAGCATCGCCGTGGTCGTGCCCGTGGTCCTCGGCCGCGCCGAGCGGCAGCAGGAAGCTCAGGACCGAGCCGACCAGCGCGAGCACCGCCATCGTCACGGCGAACCACGACGACTCGGGGTTGATGTACAGACCGAGCCGGCCGGTCACCGCGAGGGCGATCGTCAGGGCGGCGATGGATGCCACGGCACCGACGCCAAGCATCCGGAACCACACAGTGTCACGCAAGGAGGTTCACCACCCCTCCGATCGCGGCCGCCGCGAGGACGACCGTCGCCACGAGGACGCCGAGCACCCGCGTCCGGAAGGTGGTGCGCAGGAGCGCGAGCATCTTCACGTCGACGAGGGGTCCGACGAGCAGGAACGCGACGATCGCACCGGGGGTGAACGTCGAGGCGAACGACAGCGCGAAGAACGCGTCGACGTTCGAGCAGATCGATACGATCATCGCGAGCATGATCATCGCGGCGATCGACAGGGCCGGGTTCGACCCGATCGACAGCAGCACGTTGCGCGGGACGATGACCTGGACGGCGCCGGCGACGGCGGACCCGATGATGAGGGCCGGCATGACCGCGCGCAGCTCGACGACGAACTGAGCGAGGCTGCGGCGGGCCCGGTCGCCGCTCACGCCCTGCTCGGCCAGACACGCGTCACGGAAGCGGTCGGTGATCAGGGCGTCCTGATCGGGATTCCGGCTGTACAGCCATCCGATGACGTTGGCGATCAGGTAGCCGCCGAGCAGACGGGCGACGAGGATGCCGTCGTCGAGGCCGAAGGCCTGGTGGGTGGTGATGATGACGATCGGGTTGACGATGGGCGCCGCCACCAGGAACGTCAGCGTCTCGGCGACCGAGAACCCGCGCATCATGAGGCCGCGGGCGAACGGGACGTTGCCGCACTCGCACACCGGGATCAGCATGCCGAGGAGCGACAGGACGGCGCGGCGACCCCACGCGTTCCGCGGCATCCACCGTTCGATGACCCCCGGCGGCACCCACACCTGCACGACGATCGACAGGATCACGCCGAGCATGACGAACGGCAGCGACTCGATGAGCACGCTGAGGGCGAGGGTCAGGCCGTCCTGCGCTCGCGTGGGGAGTTCGGGCGACGGGCTCCACAGCGCGACGCCGATGAGCGCGAGGACGGCGAGGAGCCCGAGCCCCAGCCAGAGCGCGCCGCGCGCAGCCGACCCCGGTGAGGGAGTCGACGATGCTCGGGATGCCGCGGGGCGGACCTCAGTCCGCACGAGCCTCAGGCCGGTCGTCGCCCTGCGCGATCCGCGCGGAGCACTCGGCGCACGTGCCGAAGATGTCGACGACGTGCTCGGCGTCGGTGAACCCGTTCGCCGCCGCCGTCCGCTTCGCCCAGGTCTCGACCTCGTCGGCCTGGATCTCGACGGCCTTGCCGCACACCCGGCAGATGAGGTGGTGGTGGTGGCCGGTGCTGGCGCAGGCGCGGTAGATCGCCTCGCCCTCGGGCGACTGGAGCTGATCCGCCTCACCGCTCGCGGCGAGGGTCGCGAGCGCCCGGTAGACGGTCGCGAGACCGATGCCGGTGTTCTCGTCGCGAAGGGCGGCGTGCAGATCCTGGGCGCTCACGAATCCGGGAGCGTCGGACAGCGCCGAGCGCACGCGCTCTCGCTGCCAGGTGTTGCGCTGGGCCATGGGGCGGATTCTACGCGCGGACGCTAGCGACGGGCTGGGTGCGGTGCGCGGCATCCGTGCGCTCCACCCGGCCCCGCCGGTCGCCGACGACACGGCAGACGAGGTAGATGACGAACGAGATCGTCGTGATGTACGGGCTCACGGGCAGGGTTCCGGCGACGGCGAGCAGGATGCCGCCGACCGCCGAGACGACGCCGAACAGGGCCGCGAGCAGCGGGACCGCGACGGGGCCGTGCGCGATGCGCGCCGCGGCGGCGGCCGGCGTCACGAGCAGCGCGAGGACGAGCAGCGCGCCGATGATGTGGACGGCCACCGCGACCGCGAGTCCCAGCAGCAGCATGAACGCGAGCGAGATCAGCCCCGTCGGCACGCCGCGCGCCGCCGCGGACTGCGGGTCGAGCGAATCGAATCGCAGCGGTCGCCAGATCAGCAGAAGCGCCACCAGCACGACGGCGGAGATCGCGATCAGCCAGGTCAGCTGGTCGGACTGCACCGACACGATCTGCCCCGTCAGGAGGCTGAACCGGTTGGCGCTGCGCCCGTTGTAGAGCGCGAGGAAGAGGATGCCGAGGCCGAGACCGAACGGCATGAGCACGCCGATGATCGAGTTGCGGTCGCGGGCGCGCGAGCCGAGCCAGCCGATCAACGCCGCGGCGACCATCGACCCGACGATCGACCCCGTGACGACGTCCGCACCGATCAGGAGCGCTGCCGCCGCACCGGCGAACGAGAGCTCGCTGATGCCGTGCACGGCGAACGCCATGTCGCGCTGCAGGACGAAGACGCCGATGAGCCCGCCGACGAGGCCGAGGATGGCACCCGCCCACACCGAGTTCTGCACGAGCGCGAGGATCTGCCCGTACACGGGTACGCCGCCGAACATGGCGTTCGCGATGTCGTCCCAGTTCATGCGTGGTCCTCGTGATGGTGGTGGGATGCCTCGGCGTCGGGAGCGCCGACGACGACCAGACGGTCGCCCGCTTCGAGCACGAACACGGGAGCGCCGTAGAGGTCGGTGAGGACCTCGGAGGTGAGGACGTCCTTCGGTGCGCCGAGGGTGAACCGCCCGTTCGCGATGTAGAGGATGCGGTCGACCTTGCCGAGCAGCGGGTTGATGTCGTGGGTGACGAGCAGGACTGCGGCACCGCTGCGGCGGTGCCGGTCGATGAGACCGACGACGGCCTGCTGATTCGCGAGGTCGAGACTGGTCAGCGGCTCGTCGCAGAGGAGCAGACGGGGGTCGTCGGCGAGGGCCTGACCGACGCGCAGGCGCTGCTGCTCACCACCCGACAGGATGCCGACGGGTCGATCGGCGAAGTCGGTGGCGCCGATCGCGGCGATCAGCTCGTCGACCCGCTCGCGGTCTCTGCGCCGCGGTATCGGGGGCCCGAAGCGGTGCCCGTTGACGCCCAGGGCGACGAGGTCGCGGCCGCGGAGTGCGGTGTCGCGCGGGAGCGGCCGGGTCTGCGGCAGGTAGCCGATGCCGCGGTTCCCCGCGCGGGCGACCCGCTTGCCGTCGACCTCGACCGTGCCCTCGCTGAGGTCCTCGAGTCCGAGGATGGCGCGCAGAAGGGTGGTCTTGCCCGAGCCGCTGGGGCCGAGGACGGCGATCAACTCACCCGGCTCGACCGTGAGGTCGAGTCCGCTCCAGAGCTCGCGTCCGCCGCGCCGGAGCGCGGCACCCCGGATCTCGAGAGGGGGTGATGCGTGCCGGGTCACCGGGTCAGCGTACCCGCCAGCTCGTCGATGTTCTTCTGCATCCACGTCACGTAAGTCAGCCCTTCGGGCATCACCTCGGTGACTTTCAGCACCGGGATGTCGTTCGTCTTCGCGAGCTTCTCGATCTCGCTGGTCTCGGCACCACCGGTCTGCGCGTTGACGACGACCGTACGGACCTCGCCCGACTCCAGGATCTTCGTGGCCTCGAGCAGCGTCGCCGGCGGGACGTCCTGACCCTCTTCGACGGCTTCGCTGAACGCCTCCGGGGTCGCGTTCTCGAGGCCCGCGGCAGCGGTCAGGTAGAGCGGCACGGGTTCCGTGACGAAGACCTTCTCGCCGTCGTACTTCGCCTTGAGACCGTCGAGCGAGGTCTCGAGACCGCTGATGCCCTCGATGAGGGTGTCGGCGTTCTTCGTGAAGGTGTCGGCCTTGGCGGCATCCAGCGTGCCCAGTTCCTTCGCGATGGCGGTGATGTACTCCTCCATCGTGTGCGGGTCGTACCAGACGTGCTCGTTGAAGCCCTCGATGTGCCCGTGGCCGTGGTCGTCGGCGTGCTGCGGGTCGGCGTCCTCGTAGGCGTGCGAGTACTCGACGGCGGTGAGGACCGGAGCCTTCGTGCCGCTCGCCTCGACGAGCGAGTCGAGGAAGCTGTCGTAGCCGGCGCCGTTCTCGAGGATGAGGTCGGCGTCCGAGATGGTCAGCTGATCGCGGGCGGATGCCTCGTAGGAGTGGGGGTCCTGTGACATCGAGTGGATGATCGACGTGACCTCGACGTCCTTGCCGCCGATGGCCTCGGCGAGGGAGCCGTAGACGTTGGTCGATGCGACGACCTTGAGGGGGGAGGCGTCGCCGCCGGACGAACCGGCCGGTGTCGCCGTGGCGCATCCGGCGAGGACGAGGACGGATCCGGCCGCGAGGGCGGCGAGGGCGGGCACACGAGAGGTCATGTCCCGACTGTACCGCCTGTTGATAACGGTTCTCAAACTCAGCGTGTAACGCTCAGCGGACTCATTGGTCCGTGCCCGGCCGACGGAAACGCCCGCCACCCGGTGTTACTGTCGTCGGACCGGGCGGCACCCGCACCCTCCGGCGCACCATCACCCGGGGGATTCGCACATGACCGAGCAGCTGACCTTCATCGCGTACGCGAGCCGCGCCACGGCATCCTTCGATCACGCGCGCCTGGTCGACCTGCTCACCGAGAGCCGCGCGAACAACTCCCGCGACGGCATCACGGGGATGCTCGTCTACAGCGAGCCCGACTTCATCCAGATCCTCGAAGGACCGGATGCCGCGGTCCGCGCCCTCCTGGAGCGCATCGGCCGCGACCCGCGCCACACCGACGTCCGCGTCCTGCTCGACGAGCAGGTCCCGGAACGCAAGTACGCGACCTGGTCGATGGGCTACGAACCGACCGTCCCCGGCGACGGCTCAGGGGACGCCGTCACCGCCCTGCAGCAGCCCGTCGACGAGCAGTCGACGCGTCGGTCGACCGATGCCCTCGGCGACTGGTTCACGGACAAAGCGGTCGCCGGCCGGGCCTGAGGTCGGCGTCGCCGGTCTCAGTCGAGCAGGAGCGCCGGCTCCTCGAGCACCGACGCGACGTCGGCGATGAAGCGGCTGATGCCGTCGCCGTCGATGACGCGATGGTCGAACGATCCCGACACGGTCGTCACGAAGCGGGGGCGCACCTCGCCGTCGACGACCCACGGCTTCTGCCGGATCGTGCCCATGGCGATGATGCCGGACTCGCCCGGATTGATGATCGGGGTCCCGGCATCCATCCCGAAGACGCCGATGTTCGTGATCGTGAACGTCCCGCCCTGCTGGTCGGCGGGCGTCGTCTTGCCGTCGCGCGCCGTGGTGGTCAGCTTCTCGAGGGCCCGCGCGAGGCCGCGCATGTTGAGGTCCTGCGCGTCCTTGATGTTCGGGACGAGCAGACCGCGGGGGGTCGCCGCCGCGATGCCGAGGTTCACGTAGTGACGCACGCGGATCTCGGCGCCGTTCTCGGTCTCGACCCATGCGGCGTTGATCATCGGCGTGCGGCGGAGGGCCCAGATGACTGCGCGCGAGAAGATCAGCAGCGGCGAGATCTTCACGTCGGCGAAGTCGGGCGAGGCCTTGAGCCGCTTGACGAGCTCCATCGTGCGGGTCGCGTCGACGTCGGTCCAGACCGACACGTGCGGCGCCGTGTACGCGCTCGAGGTCATCGCGTTGGCGGTCGCCTTGCGCACGCCCTTCACCGTGATGGCCTCTTCGCGGGCATCAGCCTGGGGTGCTGCAGGAGCGGGGGCGGATGCCGCCGGTGCCGCGACGGGGATCGAGAGCTCGCGCTCCTCGGGGAGGTCGGGGGTCGCGATGTTGCGGAACACCGAGGCCTGCTCAGCGTGGCGGACGACGTCCTCGCGGGTGACCTCGCCGGCGGTGCCACTCGGCGACACGTCGGCCAGGTCGACGCCGAGGTCGCGCGCGAGCTTGCGGATCGGGGGCTTCGCGACGACGCCCACGGCGCGGGTAACGGGCTTCTCGGCCGGCTTGCGGCGACGCGACTTGACCTCGCCGCCGGTGCCGTAGCCGACGAGCACCGATCCACCGGGCTCCTCGGCGGGCTTCTCACCGTGCTCGGAGCGGCCGATGTCGGCATCCGGCTGCCCCTCGCCACCGGCGATCGTGATGATCGCCGCACCGACCTCGACGGTCGTGCCCTCGGTGGCGAGGATGTCGCCGACCGTGCCGCTGAACGGCGACGGCAGCTCGACGAGCGACTTCGCCGTCTCGATCTCGACGAGGACGTCGTTGACGTCGACGCTGTCGCCGGGCGCCACACGCCACTGCACGATCTCGGCCTCGGTGAGGCCTTCGCCGACGTCCGGCAGGTGGAAGGTCTGCGTGCTCATGTCATCTCCATCCCCGCGAGACTGCAGCCGCGCGCCCAGACAGCGGGCTGACGCCGCAGTCTCGGCGCACACGTGCAGTCTCGCGGACGTGCGGGGGTCGCGGGTAGGGGGGCATCGTCGGGGGTCAGTAGGCGAGGGCGCGGTCGACGGCCTCGAGGATGCGGTCGGCGTCGGGGAGGTACTGGCCCTCGAGCTTCGCGGGCGGGAACGGCACGTCGAAGCCCGAGACCCGCAGGACCGGCGCCTCGAGGGCGTAGAACGCCCTCTCCATGACGGTCGCCGCGACCTCGGAGCCCACCGACACGTTGCCGGGGGCCTCCTGGGCGTAGATCATGCGCCCGGTGCGGCGGACGGACTCGAGGATCGGCTCGTAGTCGATCGGCGCGAGCGAGCGGACGTCGATGACCTCGCACGAGGTGCCCTCACCCTCGGCGAGCGCAGCGGCCTGCAGGAGCGTCGTGACCATGGCGCCGTGACCGACGAGGGTCACATCGGTGCCCTTGCGGACGACGCGCGAGGCATGGAGCGGCAGGGCGCGTTCGGCGACGTCGACCTCGCCCTTCATCCAGTATTTCGCCTTGGGCTCGAGGAAGATGACGGGGTCGGGCGAAGCGATCGCGTCCTGGATCATCCAGTACGCGTCGTTCGGTGTCGACGGCGAGACGACCCGCAGGCCTGGAGTGTGCGCGAAGTACGCCTCGGGGCTCTCCTGGTGGTGCTCGACGGCGCCGATGTGCCCGCCATAGGGGATGCGGATGACGACGGGGAAGTTCGCGTTCCCCTCGTGGCGGTTCGTGAGCTTCGCGAGCTGCGTCGTGATCTGGTCGAACGCGGGGAAGACGAAGCCGTCGAACTGGATCTCGATGACGGGACGGAACCCTGCCATCGTCAGGCCGATCGCCGTGCCGACGATGCCCGATTCCGCCAAGGGGGTGTCGAGCACGCGCTGCGAGCCGAACTCGGCGTGCAGGCCCTCGGTCACGCGGAACACGCCGCCGAGCGGACCGATGTCCTCGCCCATCAGCAGGACGTGGTCGTCGGCGTTCATCGCCGCGCGAAGGCCCGCGTTGAGCGCCTTCGCGAAGGGCAGGGTCTGGATGTCGCTCACGCGTTCCCCTCCTCGAGGGATGCCTCGTACTCGGCGAGCCAGCGCTGCTGCTCCTGCACGAGCGGGTGGGCGTCGCCGTAGACGTGGTCGAACATGATGCCCGTCGGGATGTCGCCGAGGGCGTTGGTGCGCACGCGCACGTCGTCGGCGTAGGCGGCGGCTGCGGCATCCACCTCGTCGAAGAAGGATGCCGGTGTGCCGCGGTTCTGCAGGAAGGTCCGCATGCGCGCGATCGGGTCGCGCTCGGCCCAGGACTGCTCTTCGTCGCTCGTGCGGTACTTGGTCGGGTCGTCGCTCGTCGTGTGCGCGCCCATCCGGTAGGTGAGCGCCTCGATCGCGCGGGGACCGCCACCGGCGCGCGCCTCGTCGAGGGCGAGCTTGCTGACGGCGTAGCTGGCGAGGACGTCGTTGCCGTCGACCCTCACCGACGGGATGCCGTAGCCCTCGCCGCGGCGAGCGAGAGGCACGCGCGACTGGGTCGAGACGGGCACCGAGATCGCCCAGTGATTGTTCTGCAGGAAGAAGACCTGCGGCGTCTGGTAGCTGGCCGCGAACACCATGGCCTCGTGGACGTCGCCCTGGCTCGAGGCGCCGTCGCCGTAGTAGACGATGACCGCCTCGTCCTTCTCCGGGTCGCCGGTGCCGGTGCGACCGTCGAAGACGAGGCCCATGCCGAGACCCGTCGCGTGCAGGGTCTGCGCGCCGAGGACGAGCGTGTAGATGTGCGTGTTCTGGTGCTCGGCAGGATTCCAGCCGCCGTGCGTGAGACCGCGCATCAGGCGGATGATGTCGATCGGGTCGACGCCGCGGGTCGTCACGACGACATGCTCGCGGTACGAGGGGAACACGTGGTCGTGCGCGCGGGCGGCGCGCACCGAGCCGACCTGCGCGGCCTCCTGCCCGAGGGACGGCGGCCACAGCGCAAGCTGCCCCTGCCGCTGCAGGTTGGTCGCCTGCCGGTCGAAGGCGCGCACCACGACCATGTCGCGGTAGAACGTCTCGAGCTCGGCGTCGGTCAGCGCGTCGATGAGGGGGAGGTAGCGCTCGGCCGCCTCACTGGGGGCGTACGAACCGTCGGCGGCGAGGACGCGGACGACGTCGGATGCTTCGGCCGGAGCCTCGAACGAGGGGGTCACCCTCCCACGCTAACCCCCCGCGCATGACCGGTTCTGCATGAGGTCGACAACGGATGCCGCGATTCGCCGTGCGTTCAGGACAAGGCGGCCCCGCCCCGGCATCCGCTTCAGCCCCGCTTCAGCGTGCGCACGCCACACTGGGCGCATGCGTGTTCTGGTGGTCGACGACGAGGTACGCCTGGCCGACGGCGTACGGCGCGGGCTCGAGGCCGAGGGCTTCGCCGTCGACGTCGCGCACAACGGCGTCGACGGACTGTGGCGCGCCCGCGAGACGCGGTACGACGCGATCGTGCTCGACCTCATGATGCCGGGGATGAGCGGATGGAAGGTCTGCGAGGCGCTGCGAGCCGAGGAGAACTGGACCCCCGTCCTCATGCTGACCGCCAAGGACGGCGAGTGGGACCAGGTCGACGCGCTCGATGCCGGAGCAGACGACTACGTCACGAAGCCGTTCTCCTACCCCGTGCTGGTCGCGCGGCTCCGCGCCCTCATCCGCCGCGGCGGCGTCGAGCGCCCCGTCGCCCTCGAGGCCGGCGACCTGCACGTCGATCCGGCCGCGCGACGCGTCCACCGCGGCGACACCGCGATCGAACTGACCTCTCGCGAGTTCGCCGTGCTGCTGCACCTCATCCGCCACAAGGGACAGGTCGTCTCCAAGCGCGACCTCATCGCCGGTGTCTGGGACGACGACTTCGACGGCGACCCGAACATCGTCGAGGTGTACGTCGGGCACCTGCGCCGCAAGCTCGACCGACCGTTCGACCGGACCGCGATCGAGACGGTGCGCGGCGCCGGATACCGGCTGGCGGCCGACGGTGGCTGACCAGGTGACGACGAGCGGACGGATGCCGCTCCTCAGGTCCCTGCGAGCGCGCATCACCGCCGCCGCGACCGTCATCGTCGCGGTCGTCATGATTCTCGCGTCGATCGGGTTCAGCGCGGTGCTGGGTTCAGAGGTGCGGGACGCGACCACCCGAGCGGCCGAGACGCGGGCCTCCGAGCTGGCCACCCGCATCGACGACACGGGCACCGCCGGCATCCCCGACCTCGATGACGACATCGTGCAGGTGATCGACGAGTCGGGTCGTGTGATCGCGGCATCCGAGGACGCGGAGGACGGCACCCTGCCCGCGGATCGCGGCGGCGAGGTCGTGACCTACGACGGCGACCCGGTCCTCATCGTCGTGGAGGAGACCGACGACGACATGCGGGTCGTGCTGGCGACACGGGTCGACGGCGACGAGGCCACGCTCACCACGGCGGGCTGGCTGCTCGCGGCATCCACTCTGCTCGTCGTCCTCGTGGTCGCCGCCGTCACCTGGTGGGTCGTCGGGCGGGCGCTCCGTCCCGTGGGTCGGATCCGTCGCGAGGTCGAGGACATCACCGCCGACCGACTCGACCGTCGCGTGCCCGAGCCCTCGTCGGGCGACGAGATCGCCGCGCTGGCCGTCACGATGAACCGCATGCTCGACCGGCTCGACGCATCCGCGACCGCGCAGCGCCGGTTCGTGTCGGATGCCTCGCACGAGCTGCGCTCCCCGCTCGCGACCATGCGACAGCACGCCGAGCTCGCCCGCGCCCATCCCGATGCGACGACGCTCGACGACCTCGCCGAAGTGGTGGCCGCCGAGGGTGTGCGGATGCAGGACCTCGTCGACGGCCTCCTCGTGCTGACCCGCCTCGACGAACAGGCCCCGCAGCGGCGAGGCGTCGTCGACCTCGACGACCTCGCCCTCGCCGAGGTGTCGCGCCTGCGCGCTGCCGGGGTCACGGTCGACGGCTCCGCGATCACGGCGGTGCAGGTCGTGGGCGACGAACGCCTGCTCGGCCGCATCGCCCGCAACCTGGCCGACAACGCGGCCCGGCACGCGGCATCCCGCGTCGCCGTCGGCGTCGCGCGCGACGGAGCGGACGCGGTACTGACGGTCGACGACGACGGCAGCGGGATCCCCGCGTCAGAGCGCGAGCGCGTGTTCGAACGTTTCGTGCGTCTCGACGAGGGACGGGCGCGGGATGCCGGGGGCAGTGGCCTCGGCCTCGCGATCGTCGCGGGCGTGGTGCGGGCCTCCGGCGGCACCGTCGCGGTGGGCGAGTCGCCCTGGGGCGGCGCACGCTTCACGGTCCGGCTGCCGGCGGCAGGCTGATCCCCGCCGTCGGCTGAGCCGGACCGCTGAGACTCAGTCGGCGTGCTCGGGCGGCCAGACCACGGCGAAGCGCTCGAAGACGATCTCGTCGTCCTCCGACCACTCCGCGCCGCGCGCGGCGGCGACCCGCGTGAAGTAGCGACGGTGCTCGCGCTGCCAGCTCACGAACGACCGGTCGTCCTCGCCCTCGTCGAACGCGAACGCCGCGTCGGCGCTCGCGAAGGGCCCGACGCGCAGCTCCGTGCTGCGGATGATGATCCGCGGGGCGCCCGTGCCATCGCATGCGATCCAGTGCGAGCCGATCCGCGGCAGCGGGTCGCCGTGCTCGGAGAACTCGGCGACCAGCTCGGAGGTCGCCCGCTTCGGACCGTTCAGCACTGCGTCGAGCAGCTGGTCGGCGAGGCGCGGGCTGTCGCCGAAGTGCTCGACGGTGTACTCGGCTCCGGCCGCAGCGGCGGCAGGGTGCGCCGCGCGGTAGTCGGCCCACATCCGGTCGGCGGCGTCGCGGTCGAGGGGGAAGGCGGCGGAGGAGAGGCTCTCGGACATCCGTCGATCCTCTCACCCCGGCATCCTGAAGACGGCTTCAGGTCGCTTCAGGTCCGCTTCAGTGCCCACTCGGCACTCTGGGGTCATGAGCGAGAACAACACCACCCCCGACCAGACCACCGCCCCCACCGAGCAGTACGCGACCGTCGCCGAGGCCCCCACCGCCCCGAAGCGGCGCGGACGCACGGCCCTCATCGCGGGCGGCGCCACGCTCGGCGCGCTCCTCCTCGTCGGAGGGGGCGTCGCCATCGGCTCCGCGGTGGCCGACGACCGCGACGAGGACGGTCTCGACAGTGTCGCCTCGAGCCGGCTCTCCGACGCCCCGTCCAGCGGGGTCCCCGCCGCGACGACGACGGACACCGACGACGACCGCACCGACGACCGCGCGGACGACGACGCGGCGGGTGCGGCATCCGGATCCATCGGCGCGGCGGGCGCCGACGAGCTCAGCGCCGCGGTCAGCGCCGCGAAGGGCGTGGCCGACGGTGCTCCGACCTCGATCGACGCCGACCGCGACGGCAGCTGGGACGTCACCCTGACGGCACCCGACGGCGCCGAGACCGAGGTGCGCGTGAGCGCCGACGGGAAGGCCGTCGTCCGCGAGACCGAGGCCGCTGACGCGGACGACCGCGCCCCGAAGAACGTGCTCGACGCGAAGACCCTCGCGACCATGGTCGACGCCGCACTGGCCGAGCAGCCCGGCCGCGTCCTCGAGATCGACGCCGACGACGACAACCGCTCGCCGTTCGACGTGTCGATCCTCACCGGTGACCGCCAGATCGTCGAGGTCACCCTCGACGCCGGCGGGAAGGTCATCGCCACCGAGATCGACGACTGAGCGGATGCCGCGGCGCGGCATCCCTCGCTCCGGGCGCGGATCCTTCGGGGTCCGCGCCCGTCGGCGTCCGTCACCCGAGCATGGCGTTCGCATAGCCCCGAATGCCACGATGACTGCCGCGGCCATCATCCGCCGCACCGTCTCGGAAGGATGCCGATGCCTCACCCCTCACCCAGCGTCACCCTCACGACGGGCACCGTCGCCGGGACGGAGAGCGCCGGCGTCCGCCGGTTCCTCGGCATCCGCTACGCGGAACCGCCTTTCGGCGACCGGCGGTTCGCCGCCCCCGTCCCGGCACGTGCGTGGGAGGGCGTGCGCGAGGCGACCGGATTCGGGCCCACCGCACCTCAGAGTCCGTACCAGGGCGATTCGGCGACGCTGCTGAGCAGCGTCGAGATCCCGGGCGAGGACATCCTGACCGTCAACGTCTGGACCCCCGCGGATGCCGACGCCGCCCCCGTCGTGGTGTGGGTGCACGGTGGCGCCCTCGAGCGCGGCACGGCGGCGCTCGAGGGGTACGACGGTACGACGTTCGCCCGCGACGGTGTCGTCTTCGTCTCGCTCAACTACCGCCTGGGGAGCGAGGGGTTCTCGGTGCTCGACGACGTGCCCCGCAACCTCGGGCTGCTCGATGTCGGGGCGGCCGTGGACTGGGTGTTCCGCGAGATCGCCGCGTTCGGCGGCGACCCCGAGCGCGTCACCCTCATGGGCGAGTCCGCCGGTGGTGCACTGGTCGCTGCCGCCATGGCGATCCCCCGCATCGGCGAGCGCGCGCACGGCGCGATCATCCAGTCCGGGCCGCTCGACGCGTCGACCCCCGAACGCGCCGGCCGCGTCACCCGGGCGATCGCGAAGCACCTTGGCATCCCCGCGACCCGCGACGCGTTCGCCGCCGTCAGCCCGCAGCGGCTCGTCGACGCCCGACTCGAGCTGACGCGGAAGTCGTCGCCGATCCCCGTCGGCGGCTTCGCCCTCGCCCTCGACCCCGCGTCGGTGCCCCGCGCTCCCGAGAAGGCGCTGACGGATGCCGCGGCCCCGATCCTCCTCGGCACCAACACCGACGAGTACCGACTCTGGCTGTCGCCGGCCGCGATCGCCGCGCTGGGCCCGCTCAAGGTCGCCGCCCTCGCCCTGTTCGGGCGGATCCCGGCAGGTGCGATGCGCGCGGCCCGGGCCGACGGGTCACACGGCGCCGAAGCGCTCGGTCAGGCGCTGAGCGACAAGATCCTGCGCGCGCCCGCGACGCGGCTCGCGCAGAACCGCCCCGAACGCACCTTCGTGTACGAATTCGCCTGGCAGAGCCCCGTCCGCGGTCTGCGCGCCGCGCACGCCGTCGAGATCGCGTTCGCGTTCGGCCGGCTGAGCGGCCCCGACGCGGTGGCGCTCTCGGGAGAGGATGCCCCGCAGTCCCTCGCCGACGAGATGCACGGCGCGTGGGTGTCGTTCATCCGCACCGGCGACCCGGGCTGGCCGGCCTTCGGGGCGACGCGCGCGACCCGCGTATTCGACACCGTCTCGCAGACCGTTCCGCAGCGCCGCACAGAGGTCGTCGACGCCTTCCGATGAGGATCGCGGTGAGGCCGGCGAGCTCTCAGCCGCGGATGGCGGCCGTGATGCGCTCGACAGCCGCGTCGATGTCGGATGCCGCGACACCGGCATCCGCTTCGTACAGGAACTCGGTGAGTCCGCGCCGGACGCCGCAGTAGTCGAAGATGCCGGTCGCGATCTGCGTCGAGAACGAGACGTCGTACCCGCGCCGTTCGTAGAGCGCCGCATCCGACCCCGCGAGGGGAACCAGGTGCGCGGTCAGACGTCCGAGTCCGGGACGGATGCCGCCGCCCTCACCGACGCCGAATGCCCAGCCGTTGACGAACACGCGATCGATCCAGCCCTTCAGGAGGGCGGGCATCGACCACCAGAACACGGGGAAGACGAGGACGATGTGGTCCGCGCGCTCGATCCTCGCGATCTCGGCTGCCACGTCGTCCGGGTACTCGCCCGCGACGGCGTACGAGTGCCGGTCGGCGGGGGAGAATCGCGGGTCGAAGCCCTCGGCGGCGAGATCGGCGACCTCGACGTCACCCGGGGCGAGCGTCGCCGCGAGACGCTTCGCGACGTGGTGGGTGAGGGAGGCCGGATCGGGGTGTGCGACGACGATGAGGGTGGACATCCCTCCATCCTGGCTGCCTCGCGGGAGTGGGGAGAAGTTTTTAGCACATCTGGCTTGTCCCCCGAAAGGGGGACAAATCGCTCCTCGCGAGGTTCTATATTCGTCCTGCTGTAGACCAACAGTTGGGGAGCTGGTTAGCCCGCACCCGGACTGGTTTCTGGGGGATTCCAGGCGTTCCCGCGTGCGGGCCACGCTACAGCGACACGACCCGGCTGGGGTCAGGGGGACGCCCCTCTCCAGCCGGGTTCGTCCATAGAGGGTTCCGCCCCGGCGTGCGTGCGCGTATCGTCGCCGACAACCCAGCCCCGGGTGTCCGCGCGGGATCGCGTTTCTGCACGTCGCAGTTACGCATCCGGGGGCCCGGTTCGTCGAGTCGACCTCCCCCTCGACTCCGACCCGGGACCCTCCCGCCGGACGAACGGGTGTCGGCGGTCGCGGCGAGGATGGGCGGGTGCCCGCATCCCTCCCCCGCCCGTGCCGCGTGTGCGGAGGCGTCACCGGCGATCGTCTCGACGACGCCTGGTACTGCGATCGTTGCGGCTGGCGACTGGGCGACGCCCCCGACGCGGACCTTCCCCGACCGCGCATGGACGTCGTCTACTACCTGCGGTTCCGCGACCGGGTGAAGATCGGGACGTCCGCGACGCCGCGACGCCGCCTCGCCGCGATCATGCACGACGAGCTGCTCGCGTTCGAACCGGGTGATCGCCACGTCGAGCATCAGCGGCACGTGGAGTTCGCCGACCTCCGCGAGGGAGGCGAGTGGTTCACGCTGACCGGCGACCTGGCGACGCACATCGCCGACGTACGCAGCCGGATCGGGGAGCCCTGGGCGGCCTACGACCGCTGGCTCGGCGACGCCTACCGCCGCCTGTCGTCCTGACCCGTCGCCGGGGTCAGCCCCGGTCGAGGAAGACGCCGACGCGATCCCCCTCGAGGACGAACTGGAGAGCGCGGCCCTCGCGGATGCCGGGGAGCGCACCGGGCGAGAAGTCGTCGAGGCCGAAGGTGACCGTCGCGGGGAAGGCGCCCGTCTCGCATCCGCTGTAGATCGGCCCGTCGATCCCCTGGTCGGTGTCGGGATCGAACTCCCGGGCTGACGGGATCAGCGAGGTGGGCGCGACCGCCAGGCAGGGGAAGGGGTCGACCCTCGCCTCCGGCCCGTAGTCCACCGTCTGCACGAACAGCGTGAGGCCTTCGTATTCGAAGATCGGTGTGTCCTCGCTCCGCCCGAAGAAGCCGACCGGCACCTCGACGCCGTTCGTCGGTTCGAGGGTCGCACTCTGCCGGATTCCCGCGGAGCTCGGGACCGGCGTGATCTCCGCGACCGAGTACGCGAGCCCCCCACCCACCGCCGCGGCGACGACCACCGAGACCACCCAGAGACCCCGCCTCACTCCTCGGCGGCGCCACGCGCTCGGCGCGGGGACGGCTAGGGACGGCGCGGGCCCTTCCCGCGCGGCATCCATCTGCGCGTCGTCGTCGTCGTCGTCGTCGTCGATGGCGTCGTCGGTGTCGGCAGGCGCCGGCGGATCGGTCCGCTCCGCGACCGCGGGCGAGCGCCGCCCTGCCTCCTCGAGTTCCTCCAAGCGCCGCATGGCCGCGGGATCGAGATGGATGTCGGCGGCCGGCCCGTAGGCGCGGGCGCGCAACGCGCGAAGCTCGTCAGTGACCGGGATCCCCATGCGAGCATCGTGACACACCCCCATCCGGCACCCGGACGATGAGAACCCGCGGGCCGACCGGCATCCATTACCGGATTCTCGCGCTCGCGCAAGTCCACCCTCGGCTCGTGGGAGCGGGGGTAACCTCGTCCCTCATGAGCACTACCGGCACGATTCCTGCAGACGCCTTCTCGATCAAAAGCCCCTACGGGCGACGAGCGATCGGGCTGTCGATAGCCGCGGCGGTCGGTGGGTTCCTCTTCGGTTTCGACTCGTCCGTCATCAACGGTGCCGTCGATGCGATCGAGGGCAACTTCGAACTCGACAAGGTGCTGACGGGATTCGTCGTCGCCGTCGCCCTGCTCGGGTGTGCCGTCGGCGCCATCATCGCCGGAAACCTGTCGGACCGCTGGGGTCGACTCAAGACGATGATGCTGGGCGCCGTCATGTTCCTCGTCTCGTCGATCGGCTCCGGTCTGACCTTCAGCGTGCCCGACCTCATCGTGTGGCGCGTCATCGGCGGCATCGGCATCGGCATCGCATCGGTCGTCGCCCCCGCCTACATCGCCGAGATCGCGCCGCGGCAGATCCGCGGCAGCCTCGCGTCGCTGCAGCAGCTCGCGATCACCCTCGGCATCTTCGCCGCCCTCCTGTCGGATGCCGTCCTCGCCAACAGTGCCGGCGGTGCCGCGGAGCAGCTGTGGCTCGGGCTCGAGGCCTGGCGCTGGATGTTCCTCGTCGGCGTCATCCCGGCGGCCGTGTACGGCATCCTCGCCTTCACGATGCCGGAATCGCCGCGCTTCCTTCTCGCCAAGGGCCGCAACGACGAAGCCCGAGAGGTCTTCTCGCGCTTGGTCCCCCAGGCCGACCTCGACAAGTCCGTCAACGAGATCCGCTCGGCGATCGAGCAGGACCGCAAGAGCAAGAGCGCGTCGCTGCGTGGCCCGGTCCTGGGGCTCCAGGGCATCGTCTGGGTCGGCATCATCCTGTCGACGTTCCAGCAGTTCGTCGGCATCAACGTGATCTTCTACTACTCGACGACGCTCTGGAAGGCGGTCGGCTTCGACGAGAGCAACTCGCTGACGATCAGCGTCATCACCTCGATCACGAACGTCGTCGTCACGCTCATCGCCATCTGGCTGGTCGACCGCGTCGGCCGCAAGCCGATCCTGCTGACCGGTTCGGTGCTCATGACCCTGTCGCTCGCGACGATGGCACTGGCGTTCGCCTTCGCGGTGACCGTGGACGGCGAGGTCTCGCTGCCCGGCGCGTGGGGTCCGATCGCCCTCGTCGCCGCGAACCTGTTCGTCGTCGGCTTCGGCGCGTCGTGGGGCCCGCTCGTCTGGGTGCTGCTCGGCGAGATCTTCCCCAGCCGAATCCGTGGCAAGGCGCTCGGTGTCGCGGCCGCCGCACAGTGGATCGCGAACTTCCTCATCACGGTGTCGTTCCCGGCGATGTCGGGCTGGTCGCTGCCGCTCACCTATGGCATGTACGCGCTGTTCGCGGCCCTGTCGTTCGTGTACGTCGCCTGGCGCGTGCCCGAGACGAAGGGCATGGAGCTCGAGCAGACCGAGACTCTGTTCGTGCGCAAGCAGAAGGAGAAGTCCTCGCGCTGAGCCGCGACGGGTTCCGGGGACGCGAGACGTCGCCCGAACCGCCAGACACAGACACGACACAGACCCCGACACGACGCGTCCCCGGAGTGCCCGATTCAGGGCTCCGGGGACGTCGTCGTCTCAGGGCCCGGTCAGGGACGGACGGATGCCGCGACCTCGACCACGCGATCGATCGACTCGTCCTCGCCCACCGACACACGGACGCCGTCGCCGGCGAACGGCCGGACGACGAGATCGGCGGCTTCGAACGCCGCTGCGACCTCGAGCGAGCGCTCCCCCGCGGGCAACCAGACGAAGTTGCCCTGCGCGGTCGGGACGTCCCAGCCGATCTCGCGCAGCCGCGTGACCAAGCGGTCGCGCCGCTCGGCGACGACGGCGACCCGCTCACGCAGCTCGTCCTCGGCATCGAGGCTCGCGAGAGCCGCCGCTTCGGCCTGCGCCGTGACGGATAGGGGGATGCCGGCGCTGCGGGCGACATCGAGGATGCGGGGGTGCCCGACGGCGTAGCCGATGCGCAGACCCGCGAGCCCGTAGGCCTTCGAGAAGGTGCGGAGGATCACGACGTTGTCATGCCCGGCGGCGATGACCTGCTCGCCCTTGACCGCTGCGGCATCCGTCACGAACTCGACGTACGCCTCGTCGAGGACGATCAGCACATCCGAGGGGACGGCCGCGACGAACGCGTCGAAGTCGGCCTGGGTCACGACGGCACCGGTGGGGTTGTTGGGCGTGCAGACGAAAACGGCGCGGGTGCGGTCGGTGACGGCTGCCGCGAGCGCGGGAAGGTCGACGGCGGCGGCGTCGTTCAGCGGCACCATGACGGGGGTCGCGCCCGTGACCGTCACGATGCCGGGGTACGCCTCGAAGGAGCGCCAGGGCAGGACGATCTCGTCGCCGACGGATGCCGCGGCCTGAGCGAGCTGGTACAGGATCGACACGGAGCCCGCGGCGATGTGGATGCGGTCGTCACTCACGCCGAACCGCTCGGCGAGCCGGGCTCGGAGCCGGCCGGCGAGCGCATCGGGGTAGCGGTTGAACGCGACCGCACCCCGCACCGCGTCGACGACGCCGGGCAGGGGCTCGAACGGGTTCTCGTTGCTGGAGAGCTTGTAGGCGGTGACGCCGGCCTGCTTGCCCTGCTTGTACGAAGGGAGGGCGGCGATCTCAGGGCGAACCCGGATGGGGATGTCGGTCACGCGACGAGTCTACGAGCGGCGTGGCGGCGCGCGTGGGAGACTGCGAGCATGCGCTTCATCATCCGCGTCGTGATCAACGCATTCGCGATCTGGGTCGTCACCCTCATCGAGCCGCTGCGCGTCGAGGTCACCCCGTTCGCCCCCGGCGAGACGCTGCAGCTCGTGCTGTCGCTCCTCGCCGTGGCGGCCGTGTTCGCGATCGTGAACACCGTGATCGGGACGGTGCTGAAGATCCTCGCCTTCCCGCTCTACATCCTGACCCTGGGTCTCATCTCCCTGGTGATCAACGGCTTCCTGTTCTGGCTGACCGGATGGTTCACCGAGTGGTGGGGCTGGGGCCTCACGGTCGAGTCCTTCTGGCTCGGCGTCGTCGCCGCCCTCATCATCTCGATCATCAACTTCGTCTTCGGGATCATCCTGCGTCCGCAGACGAAGGCGTGACGCCCTCCTCGGTGTCGTAGACGAACACCTCGACCGATTCGGCCTGCCCGAACTCGGCGAGACGCTGCCGGACGGCATCCACCCGCGGGTCGGAGGATGCGTCGAGCATCTCGGCGGTCTCGGTGTAGGCGTCCATCTGGTGGGAGTCGAGACCCGGCCAGGGACTGACGTCCCGCTCGACGACCATGCTGCCCTGAGCGCCGATCGATCCGTCATGCCCTCCGGCAGCCAGGAGGGGCACAAGATCGTCGCTGTGGCGGAGGTCGACCTGCAGGGTGTCGGCGCCGACGTCGGCCTGCACGGGATTGCCGAATCCGACCAGCATCGGCACCTCGTACTCCTCTTCGAGCGCGACGCGGCTGGCGATCATCGCGCCCTGCGAATGCCCGCTGACCATCACCGAGTCGCCCGGCTTCGCGCCCGCCTTCTCGAGCGCGATCCGGACGGACTCATAGGACGACGACGCGGCACCGAGGTACAGCGGCACGTTCGTCCCCATGCCGAAGGTGCCGACGTCGCCTTTGGTGCGCGTCCCCGAGACGTAGAGAGCGAACCGCCGACCTCCGCCGGGCATCGTGTACCGCTCGACGCGGATGTCTCCCGGTCGCTCCGTCGACGGCTGCCGCCGGGCGAGGGCCGACATCGACTCGGGCGCCGTGCCCTTCGCGACCGTGATCAGCGAGACGGTCGGTGTCCTCGGCGTTCCCACGAGTCTGCTGCCGTCGGGGATCGCCCCCTTCCCCGCAGCGCGGATCGCGAGCGTCCCCGCGCCGTAGAGACCCATGGTGCCGGCGCCGAGCGTGCCGAGGAGGAGGCTCGGCCAGAACAGCTCGCGCGCGACCGTCGCGAAGGGGTTCGGAGCATCGGCGACCGCCTGCTCCGCGAGCGCTGCGGCCGCGGGAGAGGATGCCTCGAGCTGCTCGATCCGGCGGGCGAGAAGCACCGCGTCACGACGATCCGCGGCGTCCCCTGCCGCCGCGGCAGCGTGACGCGCCTGCAGCTCGACGAGCTCGTAGGCCGTTGCGGTGTCGCGCAGCGCGGTCACCAGCATCCGCCCCTGCTCGGTCACCGTCTGAGCGATCGTCACGGGGTGGCCGACCATCACACCGGTCAGGGTGATGTCGAGCAGTTGGTCCGCCTGTCGCAGCGTCGTGCCGAGCGTCTCCGCATCGGCCACGGCCAGGTCGGCTCGCGCGGCCGCATGTCGGAGCGTCTCGGTGTCCACCGCGACGACCCGCCCGCTGCGGATCTCGAGATCGCCCATCAGCCCGCCGCCTCCGCCACACGCCGGTCGAGACAGGTCTGGTCGATCACGGCCTGGATGGCGGCGGTCAGTTGCACCAGCTCGCTCTCCCAGGCCGACACCGCTGCGCGGAATGCATCGGCGGCATCCGCACTCCAATCCACGAGGTGCGCGAGACCGCGGACGTCGGCGAGCAGGCGAAGTGCCTCCTCGTCAGCCTGCCGCAGGAGGGCCAGGGCCTGATCGAAGGTGGCGAGACGCTCCTCGAGAGGGGTGCCCCAGAGGTACGGGTAGGGCGCGACGACATCGGACATGCGTCGAGGGTGGCCCGCGGCATCCGTCTGCGAGCGACCCTGACGAAGCCCGGTGGATGCCTCAGGAACCCCCCGGTCTGTGCAGAAGGCGCTTCGATCAGCACAATGGAGTGGTGCCCGCGCCCGATGATGCTTTTCGCGTGGTTTTCGTGTGCACCGGGAACATCTGCCGCTCCCCCATGGCGGAGGTCGTCTTCCGGTGGTTCGCCGATCAGGCGGGACTCGGCGACCGCGTCGTCTCGACGAGCGCCGGCACGGGCGAATGGCACGTCGGGGAGCGCGCGGACAGCCGCACCCTCGATGCACTCGAGCGACGCGGCTACGACGGCACCCGCCACCGGGCGAAGCAGTTCTCGCGTGAGGATTTCGACCGCAACGACCTGGTGATCGCGCTCGACCGCTCGCACGAACGGATCCTGTCGGAGTGGGCACGGAGCCCCGCTGACGTCGACAAGCTCGCACTCCTGCTGAACTTCGACGCGCGCGCGGACGGTGCGCTCGACGTCCCGGACCCGTACTACGGCGGCCCCACGATGTTCGACGAGGTGCTCGGTATGATCGAGAGCGCGAGCCGGGCTCTGTTCCGGCAGCTCGAACCCGCGCTTCGCCGGTGAGCGCACCCCCCACCGAACGGAGTCGCGTGTCCTCCCTGCCCTCGATGTCGCTGAGCCCCCTCGACGGACGCTACGCCCCCGCCGTCGCTCCCCTGACCGAGTACCTCTCCGAAGCCGGCCTGAACCGGGCCCGCGTCGAGGTCGAGGTCGAGTGGATCATCACGCTCACCGATCGCGGACTGTTCGGTTCGTCCGCGCTGACGGACGCGCAGAAGGAGTCGCTCCGCGCCCTCTACCGCGACTTCGGCGCCGACGAGATCGGCTGGCTCGCCGAGAAGGAAGCGGTCACCCGCCACGACGTCAAGGCGATCGAGTACCTCGTCCGCGACCGCCTCTCGACCCTCGGACTCGACGCGATCGCCGAGCTCACGCACTTCGCCTGCACCAGCGAGGACATCAACTCCGCCTCGTACGCTCTCACCGTCCAGCGCGCCGTCGAGCGCGTGTGGCTGCCGAAGCTCCATGCGGTGGTCGAGTCGCTGACGCAGCTGGCCGAAGAGCACCGGGATGCCGTCATGCTGTCGCGCACGCACGGTCAGCCGGCGACGCCCTCGACCATGGGCAAGGAGCTCGCCGTCTTCGCCTGGCGCCTGCAGCGCGTCGCCGCCCAGATCTCGCAGGGCGAGTACCTCGCGAAGTTCTCCGGCGCGACCGGCACGTGGTCGGCGCACCTCGCCGCCGAGCCCGACGTCGACTGGCCCGCCCTGTCGCGCGGCTTCATCGAGGGTCTCGGCATCGGCTTCAACGAGCTGACGACGCAGATCGAGTCGCACGACTGGCAGGTCGAGCTCTACGACCGCGTGCGGCACGCGGGCGGCATCCTGCACAATCTCGCCACCGACGTGTGGACCTACATCTCGATGGGCTTCTTCGCCCAGATCCCCGTCGCGGGGGCGACCGGGTCGTCGACGATGCCGCACAAGATCAACCCGATCCGTTTCGAGAACGCCGAAGCGAACCTCGAGATCGCCGGCGGCCTGTTCGGGACGCTCGCGTCGACGCTCGTGACCTCACGTCAGCAGCGCGACCTCACCGACTCGACGACGCAGCGCAACATCGGCGTCGCGTTCGGACACTCACTGCTCGCGCTCGACAACCTGCAGCGCGGTCTCACCGAGATCTCGCTGTCGCGCCACGTGCTGCTCGCGGACCTCGACGCGAACTGGGAAGTGCTCGCCGAGGCGATCCAGACCGTCGTCCGCGCCGAGATTGTCGCCGGTCGCTCGCAGATCACCGACCCGTACGCGCTGCTGAAGGACCTCACCCGCGGCCGCCGCGTCGGCGCTCAGGAGCTCGCCGAGTTCGTGAACGGGCTCGACATCGGGGATGCCGCGAAGCAGCGCCTGCTCGCCCTGACGCCCGCCGGCTACGCGGGCCTCGCTGACCGGCTCGTCGACCTGCTGCGCTGACGCGCGGGGGCGGGGCGGGGGCGCGTGGCCCCGGCATCCGCTCGCGCCGAATGGCGGGTTCAGCGCGCACGGGGCCGCACTTTGGCGCGAATGAACGCCGGCCCTACCGTTCAGTCGCGCCGAAAGGCGGGTTCAGCGCGCACGAGGCCGCACTTTGACGCGACTGAACGCGACAACCGAGCCCAGCGGATGCCGCGGCGCCGGCCGCGCGCACCGCGCAGGCCGAACCGCGGCGCAGACCGAAGCCCGGGTCAGTGCCCGGAGGGCGGGGCCGGACGGCGACCCGCGTCGCCCTCACCGGGCGTCGACTCGTCCTCGGCGTCGAGCAGCAGTCCCCGCTCGACCGGCTTGGCCATCTGCGCGGGGTCGACGGCGAGCAGCGACAGCGCCATGATCACGAGCGTCGCGATGAAGGTGATGCCCGTGACGATGCCGGCGACAGCCCACGCACGCAGGTGCTGGTCGACGTCGCTCCCCGGACGCTGATCCTGCAGCACGCCCATCGAGACGAGGGTGACGACACCGGCGAACACCGCCGCCAGCAGGGCGAATCCGAGGAGCTGCACCGGACGCATCAGATCGCGACGGGTGGGGTTCTTCTCGCTCATGCGCGGCCTCCAGCGGCATCCGTGTCGGCCGTCTCGACGGCGGCCGCCGCGTCGGGGCGGGGTGAGAACGCCGCGATTCCCAGGTACACGGCGACGATCGCCGCGTAGCCGCCCAGGACACCCACGCCGATCGTGATGCCGGTGAGGCTGAACGACTGTCGGGCCTGGGCTATGTAGTACTCGAGCAGGTAGTCCCGCTGGACGAACAGCAATGCGACGCCGAGGAGCACGGTGAGGCTGCCGACGAACACCGCCTCGCGCGCGGCGGCGTCGCCGCGACGGCGTCCGAGGATGCCGATGACGAGTTCGGCCGCCCCCGTCACGAGCGCCCAGACGAGGACGGTCGTGAAGAAGCCGTCGACCGTGCGGAGCGCCGGGAACGAGGCGACCATCCCGGCGACGAGGGTCAGTGAGCCGAGGAGCACCGCCTGCCAACGCTCGCCGGCGCGGAAGACGAGCCAGGCCGAGAGCAGGAGGATCAGCGCGGTGGCGATCGCGAACCCGCTGAACACCGACATCCCGACCGGCGCGGAATGGTCGACCGAGAACGTGATCATGATCGCCGCGAGAGCCGCGAAGAGGGCGCGCCCCATCTGCAGGTGGCGCACCTCGAAGGTGCGGGGGGCGACGTCAGACACAGGCGTGGTTCTCACAGACAGGAACGGGATGCCCCCAGTTTAGGTCGTTCACCTGGGTTCGCTCTCCGCGGGGCCCGATGCGGTTGACTGGGCGCATGTCGCCGCGCCGCCGCACCTCCTCGTCCGTCGCCGGGGTCGGTGTCGCCGCCGCCCTGCTGCTCAGCGCGTGCACGCCGGCGGAGGATCCCGACGCCGCATCCCCGACACCCTCCTCGACGCCGAGCGCGAGCCCGCGCCCGACCCCCACCGCGACGCCGACGCCGACGCCCGTACCGGTGACGCCCCGCACCGTCGCGAGCGGGCTCGACGCTCCCTGGTCGATGGCTGTTGTCGGCGACGTCGTGTTCGTCAGCGAGCGGGACACCGCCCGCATCCTCGAGGTATCCCTCGACGGGACCACGCGCGTTGCCGCCACCGTGGAGGGCGTCGTGCACAGCGACGAAGGCGGACTCCTGGGCCTCGCGACCGACGGCGACGCGCTGTACGTCTACTCGACCGCCCGCAGCGGCAACCGCGTCGAGAAGTACCCGCTGACCGGAACTCCCGGCTCGTACGGTCTCGGCGAGCCGGCGGCCGTCATCGACGGGATGCCTGCCGGCACCCACCACAACGGCGGTCGTATCGCGTTCGGTCCCGACGGCATGCTCTACATCGCGAACGGCGACACGAGCGACGAACCGGCCTCGCAGGACCCGGGCTCGCTGGCGGGCAAGATCCTGCGGATCGCCCCGGACGGCGGCATCCCGTCGGACAATCCCGACCCGCAGTCAGCGGTCTACAGCCTCGGACACCGCAACGTGCAGGGCTTCGCGTGGGCCGAGGACGGGACGATGTTCGCGAGCGAATTCGGTCGCAACTACCGCGACGAGATCAACATCATCGAGCCGGGCGGCAACTATGGCTGGCCCTACGTCGAGGGCACCGGCGGCGAGGCGGAAGGGTACATCGATCCCGTCCAGACCTGGCCGACGGATGCCGCCAGCCCCAGCGGCATCGCCATCGTGAACGACACGATCCTCATCGCCAACCTGCGCGGGCGCGTGCTGCGCGCCGTCCCCGTGGCGGACCCGTCGACGTCCACCGAGCTCAGCGCCGACTACGGCCGGCTCCGTGACGTGACCGTCGGCCCGGACGGCACCGTGTTCGTCCTGACGAACAACACCGACGGACGCGGGTCCCCGCGGGAGGGCGACGACCGGATCGTCAGTCTCGCGGTGCCGCGGTCCTGACCATCTCGCGGATGCGCTGCTCGACGGCATCCGTCATCTCGATCACCGCGAACGAGACCGGCCACATGGGACCGTCGTCGAGCTGCGCGGTCTCGTCGAAGCTGACCGTGCCGTAGCGGGTGGTGAACTTGGATGCCGGCTGCCAGAAGACGACGACCTTGCCGTCCTTCGCATAGGCCGGGAAGCCGTAGAACGTCTTCGGGTTGAGGTGCGGCGCCTCCTCGAGGACGATGACGTGCAGTCTCTCGGCGACGATGCGGTCGGTGCCCTCGAGCGCCTCGATGGCGTCGAGGCAGGCCTGGTTCTCCTTCTCGATCTTCGCGAGGCCCCTGAGTCCCTTCATCGCCTTGAGTTCCTCGGCGCGCTGCTTCATCGCGGCCTTCTCGGCGTCGCTGAAGCCGGCGCCGTCACTGGTCTTGCCTGCCATGGTCGATCCTCTCGGTGTCTTCTGCCGATGTTGCCAGGTGCGGGGGTGCGGGGCGAGGGGGTCGGTTCCGGGGACGCGTGGTGTCGCGGGAATGCCGCCGAAGCGGCGCGTGGCGTCCCCGGAGCGCGATCAGAGGCCGCGGTAGCTGCGGCCGTGCGGGTGGGTGAGGGCGACGGGCTCGCCGTCCACGGCGAGGACGAAGCGGTGCCGCTCCCCCGGCGGCACGATGCACTCGAACTCCGGGAACACGCCGAGCCCCTCGTTCGAGAGCCAGACGGCATCCGTGTCGACCATCGTGCGGCGGAAGCGCTCGCGATCCTCGGGACTCAGGTAGGCGAGCACCGCGGTGTGGAAGACCACGAGGGTCGCGTCGGCGGGGGCGGATGCCGCGGCATCCGCGATCAGGTCGTTGAGATCGCCGGCGCGGATCGGTGCGGGATCGGATGCCGCGACCGCCATGGCGGCACGGAGGCGGGCGCGCCGGTCCTCGTGCTCCGGCCACACGAGGGCGTCGAGCCAGGCGAGCGTGTCGGGGTCGGCGGGATCGAGCGGGTTGAGATCGATGCCCCCGCGCCAGACGACCTCGGGCAGGCGCATCGGGGGCGCGGCATCCGAGAGGTCGCAGTCGATCACGACGCCGGACGGTTCCGTCGGGTCGAGCGTCGTGACGGTGCCGTCGGCGGAGGTGTAGCGGTATGCGTAGCGATCGGGATACAGGCAGAGCCCGGCGGAGGCACCGACCTCGAGGAGCGCGAGCGGACCGGGGATGCGCGCGAGTTGCGGCAGGAGCACGGCGCAGCGCGCGGCTTCGTTCGTCTGGGTCGCGTGGGTGAGCGCGATGTCGCGGATGCGCGGCCAGCGCGCGATCGCCGCGCGGCGGGCATCGCGCCACGGAGCGACCGGCACCCCGGCGACGCGCATCGCCGCGAAGACGAGGTTCGCCTGCCGCTTGGCTCGGGGGAGTTCATCGATGAGCGCGAGCATCTCGGCGTCGTCCGCGACTCCGAGGGCCCAGCCTTCGTATGTGTCGGACGAGCCGCGGGCCTCGACGGAGCCGAACGTGCGGTAGTGCTCCGCCGTCGGCGAGTCGGATGCCACGCCCCACGACGAGAGGTCTGTCATGACGCGAGCGTAGTCCGCCGCGAGGTCCCGATTGGGCCGGGTATGCCCCGGCGATTCCCGGCCGGAACGGGACCTCGACGGATGCCGCGCCTTACTCGGCGAGGAACGCCAGCGCGGCCTCGCGGAACGCGCGGGAGCCGGGCGCGTTGAAGTGGTGGCGGTCGGGGATCTCGACGAACCGGCCCTGCGGGGTCGCCGCCGCGAGCGTGCGGGAGCCCTCGATGATGCCGTCCTTCGTCCCCGTCGCGAAGAGCACCGGCTGGGCGGGAGCGTTGCCCGGGTCGGGGTCGACGGTGCCGGTCGCGCGCATGCCGCGGGCGATCGCGAGCAGGGCGCGCAGGTCGTTGCCGGGCACGCGCTCGGTGAGGGTGATGTAGTTCAGGGTCACGGCATCCGTCACCGGCGTGCCCTCATCGACGTACGCCTGAACCTGGTCGAGGTCGAGTCGTCCGAGCGGAACGCCGTCGGGGACGCCGCCGAGGACGACGCGCGGGATGCGGGGCTCCAGGTCGCGGGCGACCTCCCAGCCGACGCGGGCGCCGAGCGAGTACCCGACGTAGAGCGCTTCGTCGACGAGATAGGTGTCGAGCACCGCCTCGACGTCGGTGACCATCGTCCGGAGCGCGTAGGCCCGCGACTCGTGCGGCTTGTCGCTGGCGCCGTGACCGCGCTGGTCGACGGCGAGCACACGGTATCCGGCACGCAGCAGGTCGCGCACCCAGCCCGTGTTGACCCAGTTGTCACGCGCGCTCGAGGCGAACCCGTGCACGAGGAGCACCGTCGGGGCATCCGCCGGTCCCCACTCGTAGGTCGCGATCCGGTACCCGTCGCCGACCATGACGAACTGCGGGTCGGGGGTCTCGGTCAACGCGGGGAAGACGGTGGTCATCCCCCGATTGTGCACCCCCCAGGTTCCCCTCAGGAAACCGCGTCGCCGTACCGGTCGCCCGAGACGAACTCCTCGGCGACGCGACGCAGCGCGAGGAGGAGCGGTTCGACGAGCACCGTCCCCAGCACGACGTACCGAACCGCCGCATCCGTCGATGTCGTCGGGATCGCGTCGATCTCCGCGTCGACTATCCGACGGATGCCGGCGAGGTAGGCGTCCATGGTGGCCTCGGGCACGGTGAAGCCGGCCCGATCGAGGGTGTCGAGGGCACGCGCGACGCCCGCGAGTTGCTGCGGACCGCAGGCGTCGGGGTTCCATCCCCACCGCGAGATCAGCGCTTCGGCCGCCGACAGATCGATGTCTGCGGGGGCCGGCGGCGAGACCGCGGCGTGCGCCATCCCCAGGAGATGGTTCGGGTTGGCGGGCGGATCGTCGAGCGCGGCGATGACCTGTCGCGAGGCGGCGATCCCGACGCCGGAATCGACGAGAGCGCGGATCAGCCGCAGCCTTTCGACGTGTGCAGGGCCGTACACGGCCTGCGTCGCCGAGGTGCGCTCACCTTCGGGGAGCAGCTTCTCGCGCAGGTAGTACTTGATCGTCGCTACCGGGACGCCCGTCTCGGTGGAGAGTTCTGAGATCCGCATCGATTCCCCCTTGACATCGATAGTACCGCTATCCATTCTAGATAGCGACACTATCGAAAGGCGTCGACATGGCCCGCATGACCCACTCGTACGACGGCGAGCTCGTCGTCTTCCACATCGGCATGACGATCAAGAAGTGGTGGCGTCCCGACGTGTGGATGCCGGTCTCCGCCAGCATGCCGAAGATGCTCGGCGAGCTGTTCAGCGACCCCGAGTCGGGCCTGCTCGGTTCGACGATGCTCCTCGGACGCCGCGGGCCGTACCTCGTTCAGTACTGGTCGTCGCTCGAGAAGCTCTACGCCTACGCGTCGGCGCCCGAGCAGGCGCACCGCCCCGCGTGGACGAGCTTCAACCGCAACGCGCGGAAGCACCCGGGCGCGATCGGCGTGTGGCACGAGACCTACCGGGTCGCGGCCGCGGAGTCGATCTACGTCGACACTCCCCCGATGGGCCTGGGGGCCGCGACCGGACTGGTCGAGATCGGCCGCCGCCACGATCGCGCACGGGCGCGTCTGGAGGACGGCGCGACCTCCTGACGCGCAGGCGGCGGCCTGGGGCCCGATCGAGGTCCCGATCGGGCCGGGAATGGCGGGCACGTACCCGTCCGGAGTGGGACCTCGGCGCCGACACCCGCGCGAGGCGCCGCGGGGTCAGCGCTTGCGCGAAAGCCGACGCGGCGCGCGGGGGCGGCGCCGGAGCGCCTGACGCATACGGGACGGATGCTGCGGCAGCGGCACCGGCTGCGTGACGACCGTCTCGACCGTCATGGATCCGTCGACCGGGCCGATGACCGCGATCGGGGTCGTCGGGGTGATCGTCATGGGCGCCATCGGCATGGTCGCGAGCGTCTTGTGCGCGCGGATGTACGACGGGATGAGGATGACGGCGGCCGAGATCCAGGCGAGGGGGTTCGACCACGCGACGCCGATGAAGCCGAACAGCGACCCGAGCAGGATCGCCGCGGCCGCGCGCGCGATGAGCTCCACGACGCCCGTGACCGTCGGGATGACGGCGTTGCCGAGCCCCTGCAGCGCACCGCGCGTGACGAACAGCACGCCGAGGGCCGTGTAGCTCAGGCCGTTGATCACGAGCATCGAGACGGCCAGATGGACGACCTCGTCCGCGCCATCGCCGACGAAGATCCGGACGATGGGACCGCCGAAGGAGATCAGCAGGATGCCGAGGGCCACCGCCGTGCCGAGCGCGATCCACGTCGCCTGCACGACACCCCGGCGGATGCGGTCGGGACGACCGGCGCCGTAGTTCTGCGCGACGTACATCGAGACGGCGAGCGACATGGACTGCAGGAGGGCGACGGCGAGACCGTCGACGCGGGATGCCGCGGTGTAGGCGGCGATCGCCTCGCCGCCGAGCGTGTTGAGCGCGACCTGCACGGTGAGCGCACCGATCGCGATGATCGACGCCTGGAACCCCATGGGGAGGCCGAGGCGCAGGTGCGCGACGATGTCGGCGCGGGTGATGCGCCAGTCCTCGCGGCGCAGGTGCAGTTCGGGGATGCGGCGGCGCACGCACTCGAGGCACAGGAGCACCGACGTCGCCTGCGCGATCACGGTCGCGAGGGCCGCTCCGGCGACGCCCATGCCGAGCCAGGCGATGGCGGCGATGACGAGCACGACGTTCAGGCCGCACGAGACGATGAGGAAGATGAGGGGCGTCCGCGAGTCGCCGATGGCCCGGATGACGGCGGAGAGGAAGTTGAAGAACATCAGCGCACCGGCGCCGAGGAAGCTGATCTGGGTGAACACCGTCGCGTCGGCGAGGAGTTCGCGCGGAGTCTGCAGCGCGACGAGTGCCGGCTCGGCGATGAGGGGGGCGCCGACGGTCAGGAGGATCGTCGTGATGCCGCTGAGGAACGCGCCGGTCGCGACCGACCGGCGGACGCCCGCGGCATCCATCGCTCCGTAGGCCTGCGCGGTCGGGATGGCGAAACCCGAGGTCAGTCCCCACGCGAAGCCGAGCAGGAGGAAGAGCAGACTCCCGGTGGCGCCGACGGCGGCGAGCGCGTCGACGCCGAGCAGCCGACCCACGACGATCGTGTCGGCGAAGTGATACATCTGCTGCACAACGTTGCCGATCATGAGCGGCAGGGTGAACAGGAGGATGACGCGCCAGGGGCGGCCCGTCGTCAAAGAGGTGGCCATGCGGGCTTTCGGGGCTTCGGGGGATTTCGAATCGATTCGAGGACGATCGATTGTACCGAGCCCACCCTGGGAGCCGAAAGGGGGGTCGCACAAGAAAAGGGCGCCGATTCCTCGGCGCCCTCCCCTCGTGGATGGATCAGAAGGTGGCGGTGTCCGGGTCGGCACCGACACGCTGGCCGCGGTCGAGCGCGTTGATACCGGCGACCTCGTCAGCGCTCAGCTCGAAGCCGAACACGTCGAAGTTCGTCGCGATGCGCTCGGGCGTCGAGGACTTGGGGAAGACGATGAGGCCCTCCTGCAGGTGCCAGCGGATGACGACCTGAGCCGGGCTCACACCGTGGGCCTCGGCGGCATCCGCCACGGCCTTCTCGCCGAACAGGTCGTACTTGCCCTGCCCGAGGGGGCCCCACGACTCGGTGTGGATGCCCTTGGGCTCCTGGAACGCGCGGAGCTCGCGCTGCGCGAACGCCGGGTGCAGCTCGATCTGGTTGACGGCTGGCACGGTGTCGGTCTCGTCGAACAGTCGCTCCAGGTGCGGCTGGTGGAAGTTCGAGACGCCGATCGAGCGCGTCAGACCCTCGGACCGGAAGGTCTCGAACTGCTGCCAGGTCTCGACGTAACGGTTCTTGTCGGGACGCGGCCAGTGGATCAGGTACAGGTCGACGTGGTCGAGTCCGAGCTTCTGAAGGCTCGCCTCGATCGCCGGGCGGGGGGTGTCGGTGCCCTGCTCGGAGTTCCACAGCTTCGTGGTGATGAACAGCTCGTCGCGGGGGATGCCGGAGGCCGCGATCGCGCGGCCGACGCCCTCTTCGTTTCCGTAGACAGCTGCGGTGTCGATGTGGCGGTAGCCGGCTTCGAGGGCGACGCTGACGATGCGCTCGGCCTCGGCCGGGTCGACCTGGAAGACGCCGAAGCCCAGCTGGGGGATGGTGTGTCCGTCGTTGAGTGTGATGGTGGGAACGGTCATGGGTGTCACTTTTCCACCGCAGGATGAGCGATCCCTATGCCTTGACGAATCGCCGCGGATGCGGCATCGGTGTCCGTGTCGAGCAACGAAGGTTGACAACTCGTCGCTCTGTCAACCAAGGTTGCTTCATGGACACTCCCAGCGCGATCGAGGTCGCGAGCGACACGACGGACCCCCGCGCGGGACTCCGCGCCGTCGCATCGCTCCGCATCCTCGCCGACACTCTCGAACTCCGGCAGGTCGAGGCCGCCCTGCGCGCCGGCCTGTCGTGGCAGGGCATCGCCGATGCGCTCGGCGTCACCCGCCAGGCCGTGCACAAGAAGTATGCGAAGCGGATCGATCCGACCATCGAGGTCCCCCGGAGGAGAGCATGAGCAAGATGACCACGGCGTTGGGGAACGCGCATCGCCTCACGCGCTACGCGATGGAAGAGGCATCCCGCACCGGTCGCACCGAACTCGGCGTCGAGCACCTGTTCCTCGCCCTCACCCTCGACGAGGCGGATGCCGGTCAGGTCCTGCGAGCGGCGGGGGCGACGATCACGACCGTCCGTGAGGCCGTCGCCGCGGAGGAAGCCGCACACCTCGCCGCGCTCGGCGCAGCGGGGGCTGCCCTCTCGCCCGGCCCCATCGCGGTCGGACCCTCGGCCGGATGGGCGTGGTCTCCGGTGGCCGAGCGGGTGCTGACCTCACCGGGAGACGGGACGAGCTCCGGCATCCTGCGCCGACTCCTCGACGAGCCGAGCGGTGCGATCGAGGCCCTGCTGCGCCGACTGGGCCTGACGGCGGACGATCTGCGTGCGCGACTCGATGCCGCCGGCGCGCTGCCGCCGGCGACGACGGTGCGGCGGCGGCATCCGCTCGCCCGGTCTGCCGCGTCGTTCGTCGCCGCACCCGTCCACGAGACCTGGGCGCTCGTGTCGGACCCCGAGCGACTGCCGGAGTGGGAGGAGTCGGTCGGGCATGTGAGCGAGGCACCCGACGGCGGATGGGCCGGAGCGCCTCGCGACGACGTCGAAGCGAAGCCGGCGTTCCGTCGCCTGTCCATCTCGCGGACGATGGATGCCGAGGCGCTCCTCGTGACCTGGACGTTCCGCTACCCCGACGCACCGAAGGCGAACGCGCGACGCATCGGCCTGCGTCTGGAACCCGCCGCCGGTGGGACGACGGTGCACATCGACTACTCCTGGGAGCGCACCTACTCCCGTCGACGGAGCGCGTTCGGCTGGGTGATGGCACCGCTCTACCGCGTGGTCCTCGCGATGCAGGTGGCGCGCCTGATGGCGACGCTCGGGGCAGCGGTGCGCTGACGACACGTGAAGCGATTCACATGAATGGAATCTCCTAGCACTCTCCCGACCGGGCGGCAAGCGCTCGTTGCGGGGGTCGCGGAAGCGCACCATTCAGTCATGTCCGAAACACCCGCGTCCGCGACGGATGCCGCGCTGGCGCGACTCATCGCCCGGTCGGCATCCGGCGACGTCGCCTCTTTCACGCGTCTCTACGACGCGACATCCGCGGCGGCGTTCGCCGTCGCCGTGCGCGTGACCGATGACCGACATCTCGCCGAGCAGGTGCTGCAGAGCGCCTTCGTGTCGGTGTGGAACGAGGCGCGACGGTACTCGACGCGCCGGACGTCCCCGCGCACCTGGATCCTGGCCATCGTCCACCGGCACGCCGTCGAGAGCCTGCGCGACGCGCGGCCCGCCGGCGCCGAGGCGCACACCCCGGATCGCACCGCGGCCAGTCACCGGGCACTTCGAAAGCTCCCCGACGAGCAGGAACAGGTCGTCTCGCTCTCCTACTTCGGCGGCCACAGCCAGCCCGAGATCGCCGAGATGACGGGCACTCCCCTGGCCACGGTGAAAGCACGCACCCGCAGCGCGCTCGACCAGCTTCGCGAGGCGGCGCGCCCCCTCGCCGAGTCGATCGTGCTCCCTTTGACCGGCTCCACCCCGATCCAGCCGCCGCAGACCGGCGCCGTCGCCTAGGACGCCGCTCGCCTGTCACAGAGTGCGGCTCCGCGCGGCGTGTTGCGACAGGGGAACGATCGGGCGAGGCCAGGACGCCGCTCGCCTGTCACGAAGTGCGGCTCCGCGCGGCGTGTTGCGACAGGGGAACGCGCTCGGATCAGACGGCGGCGGCCATCGCGCGGCCGGCGGCGCGTCCCGAGAAGATGCAGCCGCCGAGGAAGGTGCCCTCGAGCGCACGGTACCCGTGCACGCCGCCCCCGCCGAAGCCGCTCGCCTCGCCCGCGGCGTACAGGCCCGGGATCGGCTCACCCGAAGCGGCGAGCGCACGGCCGGACAGGTCGGTCTCGATGCCGCCGAGGCTCTTCCGCGTGATGACGTGCAGCTTCACCGCGATGAGCGGTCCGTTCTTCGGGTCGGCGATCGGGCCCGGTGTCGCGACGCGCAGCAGTTTGTCGCCGCGGTAGCGCCGCGCCTGCCGGACGGCGGTGACCTGCGCGTCCTTCGTGAACGGATTCGTCATCTCGCGGTCGCGGGCCTCGAGTTCGAGGCGCACGCGATCGATGTCGAGCAGAGCGGATGCCGCCCGCATCCGCTCGAGCAACTGCGGAACCGTGTCGGCGACGATGAAGTCCGCGCCGCGCTCCTTGAACGCCTCGACGGGTGCCGTCGCCCGGTCACCCTTCAGCCGCTGCGCGAGGAGTCGCACGTCCTTCCCGGTGAGGTCGGGGTTCTGCTCGCTGCCCGACAGCGCGAACTCCTTCTTCAGGATCGCCTGGTTGAGCACGAACCAGCTGTGGTCGTGGCCTCCACGCACGATGTGTTCGAGCGTGCCGATCGTGTCGAAGCCCGGGAACAGGGGGGTGGGCAGGCGGTGACCGGTGGCATCCAGCCACAGCGACGAGGGACCCGGCAGGATGCGGATGCCGTGGCTCGGCCACACCGGGCTGTGGTTCTGGATGCCCTCGACGTAGTGCCACATGCGGTCGCCGTTGATGAGGTGGGCTCCGGCGGTCTCGGCGACCCCCAGCATCCGTCCGTCGACGTGCGCGGGAACGCCGGAGAGCATCGTCTCGGGCGCACGCCCCATGCGGGCGGGCCACTGCGCGCGGACCAGGTCGTGGTTGCCGCCGATGCCGCCGCTCGAGACGAGCACCGCGCCGGCGCGGAACGAGAACTCGCCCGTCTCGTCGCGGTTGCTCGGGGCGCCGCGCTCAGCGGTGTCGGGGGCGAGGACCGCGCCGCTCACGCCGACGACCGCGCCGCCCTCGACCTCGAGCCGGTCGACCCGGTGCCGGAAGGCGATGCGGGCGCGACCGGTTGCGACACCCGCGAGCACGCGGCGGACGAAGGGTTCGAGGACGCCGGGCCCGGTGCCCCACGTGATGTGGAACCGCGGCACGGAGTTCCCGTGCGCGGTCGCCCGGTCGCCGCCGCGCTCGGCCCATCCCACGACGGGGAAGAAGCGGATGCCGCGCTCCCGCAGCCATGCCCGTTTCTCACCGGCGGCGAACTCGAGGTACGCCTCGGCCCACGCGCGCGGCCAGCGGTCCTCGGGCCGGTCGAAGCCGGCGGAGCCGAACCAGTCCTGCCGGGCGAGCTCGAGCGAGTCCTTCACCCCGAGGCGCCGCTGCTCGGGCGAATCGACGAGGAACAGGCCGCCGAACGACCACCACGCCTGCCCGCCGAAGCTCGCCTCGGGCTCCTGCTCGACGATGAGGACACGCTTGCCGGCGTCGAGGAGCTCGGAGGCGGCGATCAGCCCCGCGAGTCCCGCTCCGACGACGATCGCGTCCGCGGCATCCGTTGTCATGCGTGCGTCTCCTCCGCAGCACCCATCGTCGGTGACGGGTGCTGAAGAGACTCTAAGCCGCCGGGTCGCCGCGGCGACGGACCGCGATGACGGCGGTCACCAGCACGATGGCGACGACGGCGATGAGCCAGGGCCACACGTCCATGCGGAAACCCGCGAACGTCGTCGTGTACGACTCGCAGAACGACTGCCCCGGGACGATCGAGTCCGCGCAGCGTCCGACGCCGATGACCGGGGCGAGGACGATCGTCGCGAGGATCAGCGCGACGACACCCCACAGCACCGCGCGCCCCGGCGACCCCGCTCTCATGGGCCGATCCCACCACATCGGCCGTGCTCGCACCAGGTCTCGGTGACGAATGCACGACCCGAGGTGCGGGTGATGCCTGCGCCGCCTGGCGAGGCGACTCCTGCACCAGGCGTCGTGCGGATGTCGCCTTACAGGCTGAAGCCGCCGTCGCTGGTGAGCACCTGCCCGACGATCCAGGCGCCCTCGGTGGTCGACAGCCAGCCGATGAGCGCGGCGGGATCGGTCGGAACGCCGACCCGGCCGAACGGCGTCGATCCGAGCCACTCCTCGAGCGCGGAGGTGTCGCGGTCGGCGGTGTCGGGGTCCATGTAGCCCGTGTTGACGGGGCCCGGGTTGACGGTGTTCAGGACGATCCCGAGTTCGAGCAGTTCCGCCGCGACCGTGCGGGTGATGCCTGCGAGCGCCGCCTTGCTCGTCGCGTACGCGACCTCGCCGCGCATCGCGCCGTGGCCCTGCCCCGAGGTCATCCAGAACACGCGACCGGTCGGCTCGGCGTACGGTTTCGCGCCCTCGATCGCGTCGCCCGGGCGCCGCTGACCCGACTGCGGCGGCGCCAGACGGCGGGCGAACTCGGCGGTGAGCAGCAGCGTCGAGCGGGTGTTCGTCTCCCAGAACGCGTCGAGCCGGTCGGCGGTCATGTCGAGGATGCTGCCGTCGTCGCCGCTCTTGGCGTGGTTGCACACGAGGATGTCGAGGCGCCCGGTGAGCGCGGATGCGGCGTCGATGAGACCGGGGACCGTATCCGCATCCGTCAGATCCGCCTCGACGTCGCCGAAGCTCGCGTCGCCGACGAGGGAAGAGCGGATGCCGCCGCGCACCGCATCGAGGTCGTCCCCGCCCCACGGCTGATCGAGGTCGTGCGGCCGCCAGTGCTGCACGAAGACGCTCGCGCCGAGCTCGGCGAGGCGGGAGGCGACCGCGAAGCCAATGCCGCGACGGCGCGAGACGCCCGTGACGAGGGCGTTCTTTCCTGCGAGGGGGAGGGTCATCGGTGCGGCCTCACGGTGAGGGATTGGACGACGGAGCCGACGACACCGCGTTCGTCGTGGAGGACCGTATGGGTCATACCGAGGCCGGTCGCGCCGAAGGAGACCGTGGTGTCGAAACCGATCCAGCCGTCCTCGGGCTGCCGCACGAGGTGCAGGGTGAGGTCGAGGTTCGGGAAGGCGACGTCGCGGGGGTCGGCGCGTGGGGTGACACCGTTGGCGATGTCGATGAGCGAGACGAGGCGCGCGGTCGTCGATACGGCCTCGCCCTCGAGGAGCGGCACGGCGGGGAGGATCCACGTCCACGCGCGACCGGGGGCCTCCTGCCGGCGGCGCACCTCCCCCACCGTGGCGATGAACTCACCGGGCCAGGCCGACGAGGGGTCTACGCGCTCGATCGCGTCGCGCGGCGGCATCGCGGGGTGCGCGGATCCGGCGAGCGCGTCGGTGTCGCGCGTGTGCATCAGCCAGGCGCGTGCGCTCAGGGCCGGCCGGCCCGCGTGCGCGAGGGTCGCTTCGACGAGCTCGATGCTCCGCCCCGGGCGCAGCACCCTGCAGGTCACCTCGACCTCGTCGATCGGGATCACCCCGAGGATGTCCACCGACAGCCGCGAGAGCTGCATCGGCTGCGGGCTGCGCGCCGCGTGATCGGCCTCGATCGCGTGGGCGAGCAGGCCGATCGGCGGGGCGACGTGCTGCTCGGTGACGTTCCAGGCTCCGCCGGTGAATGTCGTCGGCTGGAACCTGGTGACGTCGGTTCGTTCGAAATAGGCGGGCACGAGTAGGGATGCTACCCGGGGCCTGCGCGGCCCGGGAGGACTCAGCGCCGCAGCAGCTTCACGACCCCGGCGAGTGCTGCGACGACGGCGACGGATGCCGCGGAGTACAGCTCGGGCCGGTGCCGCAGCGCGCGGGTCTGGATGCTCTCGCCGCGCGCCCGGTCGTCGAATGCGCCGTGGGCTCCGTGATCGCCGGGAACCGGTTCGTACAGGTTCGGCGGTGTCGTCGACGAGCCCTTGTCGTCGGCGAACTGGCCCTCCCAGGCGTTCTTGGCGAGGTACCAGTCCATGAAACGGCCCGCGACGCGGGTGCCGAGGACGAGTCCGACGGTCGACTCCCCCACCCAGGTGCGGCGGCGGGGCTTGTCGGCGACGTCGCCGACGGCGCGCGCTCCGACCTCGGGCTGATAGATCGGCGGGACCGGCTGCGGGTGCTTCGAGAAGGGCGACTTCACCCAGCCGAACTGGGTCGTGTTCAGCGCGGGCATGTCGACGATCGAGACGGCGACGGCGCTGTTCTCGTGGGTCAGTTCCGAGACGACCGAGTCGGTGAACCCGTGGACGGCGTGCTTCGAGCCGCAGTAGGCCGCCTGGAGCGGGATGCCGCGGTGGGCGAGAGCCGACCCGATCTGGATGATGTGCCCGCGGTCGCGCACACGCATCCGTCGGAGCGCGGAACGGGTGCCGTTGACCGTGCCGAGGTAGGTGACCTGCGTCGCCCGCTCGTAGTCCTCGGGGGTGGTGTCGAGGAAGGGGGCGATCGATCCCGTCATGACGTTGTTGACCCACAGGTCGATCTCACCGAGCTCCGCTTCGACCTCGGATGCGGCGGCGTCGAGCGCGGCGTGGTCGGCGACGTCTACCGAGATGCCGTGGGCGCGGCGTCCCTTCGCACGGACCTCGGCGGTGGCGGCATCCACCCCGTCACGGCCGCGGGCGAGGACGGCGACATCCCAGCCGCGGTCGGCGAGCTCGCGGACGATCGAGCGGCCGAGTCCTGCACTGCCGCCGGTGACGACGGCGACGCCTCGGGATGTGGTGCTGCTCACGGCGACTCCTCCTGCGGGAGCCCGACCGGGCAGATCCACCCGAGGAGTCGAGCTTCGACCGCTTCGGCCATCCTTCGGCCTGGGCCGGGTACGAGGTATGCGGTTGCCAGGGGTGCGGCGATGGGGTACGGAGCGCAAGCGCATCGTGCGCAGGAGCGCAACCCCGGATTGCGGTGTCCGCCGGCGGGCTACCGTCCCGGCATGAAGAGCTCAGAGATCCGATGGAACGACGAAGCACGCGGCAAGATCCTCGACGACGCCGACCGCGTCCTACGGGAGGCCGTCGTGGACCTCGCGGGGTCGGGCGCGATGACCTCGGACGAGGCCTTCGCGGCATTGACCGGCACGCTGAAGGACAAGTTCATCGATTGGGAGCCGGGTCCGGACCTGCGCACCTACGCCGACGCCATCGCGAACGGCGACGTCGAGACGGACGAGGCCTGACGCTCAGCCGACGAGCGGCGCGGCGACCGGGTAGTCGGCCATCGCAACGGGTTCCCAGGCGTCGAGGATCTCATCGAGGATGAACCGTCCGGCCTCGCGCCACATCTCCACGATGTCCTCGTCGGGGATGCGGCCGAGTTCGCTGCGCGTGACCAAGCGGATGTCCGTGGACTCACCGGCATCCGGAGCGCCCACCGGCTCCTCGTCGGTGACGAGGGCGTAGAGCAGATCAGTGTGGAAGTGTGCCGGTTCGGCGGAGGTGCAGGCGGTGGACGACATGACGGGGACCGGGTGGGCCGCAGCATCCGTCACCTGCCTCATCCGGACGCGCGGCTGCAGGACGCGCACCTGCGACGGCTGGTAGCCGGATTCCTCGACGAGCTCGCGCAACACCGCGGCCCACGGCGTCTCGTCGCGCTCGATGTGTCCGCCGAACATCATGAGCTTCTGCGCCTTGAGGTGCAGGTGGTAGGTCAGGCGCGCTTCCGGGCCGTCGGTGCGGACGATGAAGAAGCTGACCGTCGCGTCGTGGTCGCCGGGTCGGGTGCGGAGGTGGGGCATCGGTCCTCTGGGAGCGCTTGTGGGGTGGTTTCAGGATGCCGCAAAGGCAGGGGTCTGCGTCGACGAGGTGCTCGGTACCGCGACGCTTCCGAGGATGAACGATCTCTCATCTGCAAGGTGTCGCCGGAGCGCGGATTCCGGCGGTTTTCGGGGTCTCGATGTCGGAGGTTGGTGCAAGAGTGCAGGTATGACGGAAGCGATGGAAACCCCCGGTGGCGAGGCGTATCTCGCGGCCATCGCGGGGATCGTTGCGGACGTCGAGGACGTTGAGCGGCGGATGGCCGCCGTGCAGATCGCGCAGCTCCGTACGCTCACTGCCGCGGGCCGGTTGGCGGAGGAGCAGGGCGCGCACTTGAACGCGAGAGTGACCCTGCACGACATGGTGCTGCGGTCCATCTCGGCCGAAGTCGCCGGGGCGATGCGGACCACCGACCGCACCGTGCAGCGTCGGATCGGCGAAGCCCGGGTGACGATCGAAGGATTCCCCGCGGCGGTAGCCGCGTGGGAGGCCGGCCGGATCGTGCAGGGGCATGTGAGGGCGATCGTCGACGCTGGGGTGAACCTGCCGGCTGAGTTGTGGGCGGAGTTCGAGACCATAGCGATCGAACGGTGCGAAGGTGAGACGCCGAACCGGGTGCGAGGTGAGCTGGAAATCCTCGCGCACCGGATGCACCCGCGATCGTTCGCGGAAAGGCATGAAGAGGCCGCGGCGGGGCGGTGCGTGCGGGTGATCCCGGGGCGGGATGGGATGTCGGATCTGATCGCGACTCTCCCGACCGTGATTGCGGAGGGGATCCACGCTCGGCTCACGCAGCAGGCGCGGGCGATCGTCGACACGAGAGACGAACGCGCCGCGAACTCGGAGGTCGTCGCGACCGACGCGCGCTCGACCGATCAGGTCCGCGCGGACGTGTTCGCGGACCTGCTCCTCGCGGGAACCCCGGCGTTGGATGACACGCGCGACACGACCGCCGGGCCGCTGGGCGCGATCCGCGCCCGCGTGCAAGTGCTCGTCCCTGCGGCGACACTCACCGGAGCGGACGACGGTCCGTGCGATCTTGCCGGCCGCTCGCCCATCGACCCGGCCACCGCCCGCCTTCTCGCCGGTGCGACGCACACATGGGAGCGTCTGTTCCACGACCCCACCACCGGAGTCACCGTCTCAACCGACTCCTACCGCGTGCCCTCCGGCATGCGCAGGTTCCTGCAAGCCCGCGACCAGCACTGCCGGTTTCCGGGATGCCGGGTCGCCGCGATCCGGTGTGAGGTCGACCACACGCACGACCACGCCCTCGGCGGCAAGACGGAACTTTCCAACCTGGCCCACTTGTGCCAACGGCATCATTCGATGAAGCAGTTCACCGCGTGGCGGGTCCGACAACTGAAGGGTGGAGTCCTCGAATGGACCTCACCCCTCGGCAGGATCTACCGCGAAGACGCACCCACCCCGGCCGTCGCCTTCACACCTGCCACCACACACCCCGGAGACCCGGCACCCTTTTGACTGACGCCGATCCGTGCGGTCGCGAGCAGCGCCCCGCACGCAGGAGCGCCCCGCCCGCCCTACAGTCCGACCGCGCGGAGGTAGTCGTTCACGAACGCACCGCGAGGGTCCAGCGCCCGCTGCAGCTGGACGAACTCCGCCCACCGCGGGTACAGCTCCGCGGGATCGCGCGGGGTGAAGACCTTGCCCCAGTGCGGCCGCGCACCGAAGGGGGCCAGCGCGGCCTCGAGCTCGGGCAGCACCTCGGCCACCCCGGCCTCGTCGTCGGTCCAGGTGAAGTGGAACGCGACCGAGTCTCGGCCCGAGCTGGGCGAGAGCCACAGGTCGTCGCCGGCGATCGTGCGCACCTCGCACACCTGAAGGACGGGCTTCAGCCGATCCTTCAGCTCTCGCACCGCGTCGAACGCGGCCACCGCGTCGGCGAACGGCAACAGGAACTCCGACTGCAGCTCCTCGCCGTTCGACGGCGTGAACTCCAGCTTGAAGTGCGGCAGGCGGTCGAGCCAGCGCCCCGCCTTCCCGCCCTGCACGGTGCACGACGCGGCAGAGACACCGGGGAGCGGATGCCGGGCGCCCGACGCCTCGCGATCGCGCAGCGCCGCGGGGATCGGGGTCGCCGCGGCATCCGTCCGCTCCTTGCGCCACACCTGGTCGACGTACATGTCCTCTCGGAACGTCGTGAAGAACGAGACGCTGTACGCCGAACCGGCGATGACGTCGAAGTTCTTGCGGACCGCTTCGAGCGGCACATTCTCGTAGACCGTCTGCGCGACCTCGTACGACGGCTCGATCGCGAGTTCGACGGTCGTCACGATCCCGAGTGCGCCGAGACCGACGACGGCCCCCGCGAGCGCGTCGTCGCGTTCGGTCAGCTGAACCAGCTCGCCTGTCGAAGTGACCAGCTCGAGACCCGTCACCGCCGCGGCGAGCGAGTGGTTGCCCACGCCCGACCCGTGCGTGCCCGTGCTGACGGCGCCGGCGACCGAGATGTGCGGCAGCGACGCCAGGTTCGCGAGCGCCCACCCCTGCCGGTCGAGCTCCTGCGCCAGCTCTCCGTAGCGAACGCCGCCTCCGACGCGCACCCGCTTCTGCGCGGCATCCACTCGGATTGGAAGGTCGAGCTCGGCCGTCGACACCAGCGTCCCCGCCGTATCGGCGATGCGCGTGAACGAGTGACGCGAGCCCAGCGCCTTCACCGAATCGGATGCGGCGACCACCTCGCGCAGTTCGTCGACCGTCCGCGGCGCGACGAACCGCTCAGCCGAGTAGCGGATGTTCCGGGACCAGTTCTCGCCTGCGCCGTCGCTCATGCGAGCCAGCCTACGGCTGCGCGCGCGACCCGGATCGGATCATCCCGCCATCCGCGGATCCTCGGTCGGATCGAGGTACTGGTCCGGGCATCCGACCATCGGCGCATCGGGGCGGAGCTCGAAGTGCCAGGGTTCGTTGACGTACGTCCGGCACAGGCCGAACTCGGCCCCGTGAAGATCGAGCCAGTAGGCGCCGTCGAACGGGCCCACGTCCACGGCGTCGCCCGACACGTGCGCCGACGTCTCGGGAGTCGCCACCCAGCGCGACGCCTCGTCGAGCGACCCGTACGTCGAGACGGCGTCGCGCAGCAGACGTTCCTGCATCTCCGGCGAGCGCCACCCGCTGTTGATCCGGAGCGTGATGTCCTCGCCCGCCGCCCGGTCGGATGCCGCGGTCAGGGCCGCGCGCAGGTCGCCGTCGAGCCGGGCGACGGCAGGGACGTCCGTGTCGTAGACGGTCGTGTCGTCGGGGACCTCTCCCTGGTCGATCGGCGAGAGGACGGGACGGATGCCGGGGCTTCCGCCCGACCCCGCGGCGGCGCATCCCGCCGTCCCGACGACGACGGCGGCCAGGACGAACACGAGCGGAGCAAGAAGGGCCGTGGATCTCATGCCCCCATCCCACGGGTCGCGGTGTTGCGAGGGCGTACGCGGAAATCGATACGCCGACGATACGGCCGGCTTCGTACGATCGACACGTGCGTGTGCTGATCGTCGAGGACGAACCCCTGATGGCGGAAGCCATCCGCGACGGTCTGCGCCTCGAGGCGATCGCGGCCGACATCGCCGGCGACGGTGACACGGCGCTCGAGCTCCTCGCCGTGGGCTCGTATGACATCGCGATCCTCGACCGCGACATCCCGGGGCCGTCCGGAGATGAGGTCGCCCGCTCGATCGTCGACTCCGGCAGCGGGATGCCGATCCTGATGCTGACGGCCGCGGACCGCCTCGACGACAAGGAGTCCGGGTTCGAGCTCGGAGCCGACGACTACCTCACCAAACCGTTCGAGCTTCGTGAGCTCGTCCTCCGTCTGCGCGCCCTCGACCGGCGCCGCGCGTCGGTTCGGCCCCCTGTTCGGGAGTACGGCGGACTCCGGGTCGACCCGTTCCGCCGCGAGGTGTACCGGGACGGTCGTTACGTCGCGCTCACACGCAAGCAGTTCGCCGTCCTCGACGTTCTCGTCGCGGCCGAGGGCGGGGTCGTGAGCGCGGAGTCCCTGCTCGAGCAGGCCTGGGACGCGAACGCCGACCCCTTCACCAACGCCGTGCGCATCACCGTGTCGGCGCTCCGCAAACGACTGGGCGAGCCGTGGCTGATCGTGACCGAGCCGGGCGTCGGGTATCGCATCGAGGCGTCCGCGTGACGCGGCCGCCTGGACTCAGCGCCCGCATCAAGCTCACCCTGAGCTACGTCGTGCTCGCCCTCGTCGCGGGCGCGCTCATCCTCACCATCGTGTGGCTGTTCCTGCTTCGCTACGTTCCCGACGAGCCGTTGTTCACCGGCACCGGTTTCGCCCCGAGTCAGCGCGACCTGCTTCGCGCGTTCGCACCACCTGCCGGAGCGGCGATGATCGCCTTGCTGGTCACCGGTGCCGTCGGCGGTTGGTTCCTCGCTGGGCGGATGCTCGCGCCGCTGCGCCTGCTGACGCAGGCGACGCGACGAGCCGACGCCGGGGACCTGTCGACACGTGTCCGGATGACGGGTCGGCGAGACGAGTTCCGCGAGCTCGCGGACTCCTTCGACGGGATGCTGCAGCGCATCGAATCGCAGGTCGAAGAGCAACGACGGTTCGCGACCAACGCGTCCCACGAGCTGCGCACTCCACTCGCGATCATGCGGACTCTGCTCGACGTCGCCCGGTCGGACCCCGATCGTGACGTCGATGATCTCCTCGACCGCCTCACCGCAGTCAACGAGCGCGGCGTCGAACTGGTCGAGGGGCTGCTGCTCCTCGGGCGTGCGGACCGGGGCGGGTTCCCCCAGGCATCCGTCGACATGTCTCTGCTCGCGGAGGACGCCGTCGAAACCCTGCTGCCTCTCGCCGAGGCCCGCGGCGTCGAGTTGGTCGTCCACGGCGATGAGACGATCGTGTCCGGATCAGCCGGCCTGCTCGGACAGGTTGTGCTGAACCTCCTGCAGAACGCTCTGATCCACGGCGATGCGGCTGAACCCGTGACGGTCTCGACTCACTGCGATAACGGTGCCGCGGTCCTGATCGTCGAGAACGGCGGCGCGAGACTCGACCCGGCCGCGGTCGCCACGCTCGCCGAACCGTTCCAGCGCGGCACAGCCCGCATCCGCCGGTCCGATCAGGAGCGGAACGGGCTCGGATTGGCGATCGTCAGCGCGATCGTCGGAGCTCACGGGGGCGAGCTGACACTCGCGGCGCGGTCGACGGGGGGACTGCGCGCAACCGTGCGAGTGCCCGCAGGCGTCCGACCGTCGAGCTGACGAGACCGGATCAGTGGTTGTGCTCGTCCTCCAGCAGCATCCCCACCGACGTCGCGCACGCGTCACCGCGCCACGCCTCGACGCCCTCGCGCACCGCGAACACCGCGATGATCAGGCCGGCGACGGCATCCGCCCACCACCAGCCGAATGCGGCGTTGACCAGGAGCCCGACGAGGACCGCAGCCGAGAGATAGGTGCAGATGAGGGTCTGTCGAGAATCGGCCACCGCCGTCGCCGAGCCCAGTTCCCTGCCGGCACGACGCTCGGCGAGCGAGAGGAACGGCATGACGATCACACTCACCGCCGTGAGCACGATCCCGATCGGAGAGGTCTCGGGTTCGCTGCGAAGGACCAGCGCCGTCACCGACGACACGGTGACGTAAGTCGCGAGAGCGAAGAAAGCGACCGCGATAACCCGCAGAGTCCCCCGTTCCCAGCGCTCCGGGTCGCGCCGCGTGAACTGCCACGCCACCGCCGCCGCCGACAGCACCTCGATGGTCGAGTCGAGCCCGAAACCGATCAGCGCGGCGGACGAGGCGATCGTCCCGGCCGTCACCGCGACCACGGCCTCGATGAGGTTGTACGCGATCGTTGCGGCGACGATCCAGCGGATGCGGCGGCGCAGCAGCTCTCTCCGGGGCGCCTCAGCGAGAGCCGTCACCCGCAGCACCGGCATCCGTCGATCGCGCACTCTTCGCCGGCGTCGACCGCCACGACAGCGTCGAGCAGCTGTGCGAGCCCGGCGGTCAGATGCGGGTCGGCGATCTCATATCTCGTGCGCCGGCCCTCGGGCGTCGCCACGACGAGTCCGCAGCCACGCAGGCACGCGAGGTGGTTCGAGACGTTGGTCCGCGTCAGCTCGAGGTCGCGGGCGAGGTCAGCGGGGTAGCCGGGTCGCTCCAGGAGTGACAGCAGGATGCGGGACCGCGACGGGTCGGCCATCGCGCGCCCCAGGCGATTCATGACGTCGAGACGAGACGAAAGGGTCAGCACACGCTGACTATACAGCGCGTGCTGACCCTTTCAGTCACCGACCGCCCACCGTGGGGATGGCACCCGTCCGCTCGGCGATCTTGCGGTCGCCGCGACGGCGTCCGGCGCGCGCGAAGAAGAACAGCACGGCGCCGACCACGACGTACACCGCGGTGCCGAGCCAGACCGGACCCTCCTGCTGGGTGAGCAGCACGATCGACGCGATGATCGCGAGGATCGGCACGATGCGCGGGACGGAGAAGTGCGAGTGCTCGACCTTGTCCTTCTTCAGCACCAGGACACTGACGTTCGCCGAGATGAAGACCAGCAGAAGCAGCAGCACCGTCGTGTTCGCGAGCGTCCCGATGTCGCCGATCACGCTGAGCAGCATCGTGACACCGGCGACCACGATGATCGAGACCCACGGCGTCTGACGCTTCGGAAGGACCTTGCCGAACGCGTGGGGTAGCAGGCCCGACTCGGCAAGGCCGTACCCGACGCGGCTCGCCATGACCATGAACAGCAGCGCGCCGTTCGCGATCGCGATGAGCGCGATGACGCTGAACAGCCACGGCGGCAGGGCCGCGCCGCTCGCCTTCACGACCTCGAGCAGAGGAGCCGACGACGCCCCGAGGACGTTCGGGTCGACCACGATGACAGCGCCCACGGCGATGAGCAGGTACACGACGGCAGCCGTGAGGATCGCACCGAACAGAGCCCGCGGGTAGGACCGGGTCGGGTTCTTGACCTCTTCAGCCATGTTGGCCGCGGCCTCGAACCCGAGGAACGAGAAGAACGCGACGATGGATGCCGCGAACGCACCCTGCAGCGGAGCCACATCGGGCGCGAACTCGAAGATGCGCGAGGGCTCGCCTCCACCGCTGCCGAAGACGATCCCGGCGATGACGATGATGATGATGAGGCCGGTGACCTCGATCATCGACGCGACCATGTTCGCGGCGAGGGACTCCTTCACGCCGCGCAGGTTGATCAGCGTCAGCACGACGATGAAACCGAGGGCGACGGGGATCGGCGGGAGGTTGAACAGCGCCGCGAAGTAGTCGCCCGCGAACGCGTTCGCGAGGGCCGCCGCGGTCGTGATGCCGGACGCCATCATGAGGAAGCCGATGAGGAACGACAGGAACGGGCGACCGAACGCCTTGTCGACGTAGCGCGCCGCACCGCCCGCGTGGGGGTACTTCGTGATGAGCTCCGCGTAGGTGCCCGCCGTCAGGAGGGCGACGACGAGTGCGATGAGCAGGGGCAGCCAGATGACGCCGCCGACGTCCTTCGACATCGTTCCGACGAGTGTGTAGATGCCCGCGCCGAGGGTGTCGCCCACGATGAAGGCGAAGAGCAGCCAGGTGCCGACAGCACGCTTCAGACCGGGCTTTTCCTGAGCAGGTGGAGCCGAGGTGTCGTTTGTCATCGCACCACTTCAACCAACATGCGCCTGCGATGCAACCCCTTCCACGGCGGGTTCTCTCATGCGTGCGCGCCGGCCGCGACCTGATCCTGCAACAGAACCGCCTGCCTGAGCACCTCGCGCAGCCCCCCAAGAATGAGCGCGACGCCGAGCCCGGCGACCATCGCGAGGCCGGTCATCAGCAGCACAGCGCGGCTCCCCGCCCCCGCGCCGAAGGCGACCCCGCAGCCGACGACGACCACGATCATCGCCGCGGCGACGCATCCGATCAGAGCGTCGACCCCGCGGATGGCGCCGTCCTCGAAGAGCCGCCCGTGGTCGGCGCGGGTGAGCAGCCGCCAGAGACAGACGAGGGCGGCCAGCGCGCAGAGCGACAGGATGCCGGTGAGCACCACACCGGCATCCCGAAGCCCGGCGAGCTCCGGCACCCAGCCCACGACGACGTCGAGGATGCCCGGCACGACCCACACCTGCAGAACGACGATCACGGTGAAGACGAAGCCGGCCCCTGCTTTCGCGAGTGCGATCATGCGTCCTCCATCTATCGTTATTCAATCTATGTATATCGATAAACAGCGCTCCGTGTCGAGACCGCGCGTCGCGGCGACACGGCAGGATGGGGACATGACCACACCCGCCGCCCCGCGGCATCCGCTCGCCTCGTTCTTCCGCGGCGTCGGCGACCTCGGCCGCGGCTTCGCGTTCTGGGGGCGCCTGCCCGGTGCGATGGCGCTCGGACTGATCCCCGCGGCGATCGTCGGCGCGCTGCTGCTCGGCGGGATCATCACGCTCGCGGTGTTCCTCGGCGACATCGTCACCGCCCTGACCGGATTCGCCGACACGTGGTCCGAGTTCTTCGCGGGCCTCGTGCGATTCGGCATCGGCGCGGCGATCCTCGGCGGAGCGATCGTCCTCGCGGTCGTCTCGTTCACCGCGCTGACCCTGCTGGTCGGCGATCCTTTCTACGAGCGCATCTGGCGCTCCGTCGAGGGTCACCTCGGGGACGCTCCGCCCGAGTCGGACTACGGGTTCTGGCGCTCGGTCGGCGACAGCATCGGCCTCATCCTCCGCGGCCTGGTCGCGGCGATCATCGCCGGCCTCATCGGCCTCATCCCGCTCGTCGGCACCGCGCTCGGCGCCGTCGTCGCCGCCTTCCTCACGGGCTGGCTGCTCGCCGACGAGCTCACCTCGCGCGCGCTGGTCGCACGAGGCCTGGATGCCGCGGCCCGCCGGGCCCTGCGCAGGGACAATCGCGCGCGGGTGCTCGGATTCGGCGTCGCGACCCAGCTCTGCTTCCTCGTGCCGCTCGGCGCCGTCCTCGCGATGCCCGCCGCCGTCGCCGGCTCGACCGTCCTGGCGCGCACCCTGCTCGACGCGCGCGCCGCCGTCGGCCACACCGACCCCTCGACCGCGCCCGCCGGGCGCAGAAACGGAGCATGATGCGCCGCGTTCCCTTCGGTCCCACCGATCGCCAGGTCCCCAACGTCGTCGCCGGGATGATGCGCATCGAGGAGATGTCCGACGAGGCCATCCGCGCGCTCTACGACGCGTGCCGCGCCGCCGGCGTCGACTTCTTCGACCACGCCGACCTGTACGGCAGCAGCCGCCACGGCTGTGAGCGCCGCTTCGCCGAGGCGCTGGGCCTCAGCCCGGCGGAGCGCGACGAGATCACGCTGCAGACCAAGACCGGCATCGTCGCCGACGACTGGCACTTCGACCACTCGTACGAGCACATCGTGACGTCTGCCGAGGAGTCCCTGCAGGCCCTCGGCACCGACCGACTCGACGTGCTGCTCCTCCACCGTCCCGACGCGCTCGTCGAGCCCGAGGAGGTCGCGCGCGCGTTCGACCACCTCGAGTCGACTGGCAAGGTGCGCGCCTTCGGCGTCTCGAACCACACGCCGCGGCAGATCGACCTGCTCAAGACGGCGGTGACCCAGCCGATCGTCGCCAACCAGGTGCAGTTGTCGATCACGCACTCGACGATCGTCGCGCAGGGCCTCGCGTCGAACATGGCGGGCGAGGACGACTCCATCACCCGTGACGGAGGCGGTCTCGTCGACTACTCGCGCATCAACGGCATCACGCTGCAGGCCTGGTCGCCGTTCCAGAAGAACTTCTTCGACGGCGTCATCTTCGGCGCGCCCGAGTACCCCGAGCTGAACGAGCTGATGGACCGCCTGGCCGCGAACTACGACGTGACGCCGACCGCGATCGCGACCGCCTGGATCACCCGGCATCCCGCGCACATGCAGGTCGTGCTCGGCACCACGAATCCCCAGCGCGTCGCGGATGCCGCCGCCGGGTCGGACATCCCCCTCACCCGACCCGAGTGGTACGGCCTCATCACCGCGGCAGGGCACAAGGTCCCCTGAGCCGCGTGGCCGAGTACGTCATCGAGGGTGGCCGCATCGGCGGCATCCCGGATCTCTACGTCGAACTGAACCGCCTCTTCATGACCGGAGAGGACTGGCAGCTCGGCGCCAGTCTCGACGCGCTCGACGACCTGCTCTACGGCGGGTACGGGGCGCTGGCGGAGGATGACGCCGTCCGGATCGTCTGGCGGGATGCCGCGCACAGCCGCGACGCGCTCGGTGTCGCCGAGACCGAGCGGTGGCTCCGCGGAAAGCTCGCGCAGCCGGGGACCTTCCGCGCGGACGACCTGCAACGGCAACTCGACGACCTGCTCGCCGGTACGGGGGCGACGTACTTCGACCGCGTGCTCGAGGTGTTCGCCGGTCACCCGGGTGTCACGCTCGACCTCCGCTGACTCAGACCTCGCGCGGTGTCTTGATCGTCGCCCCGGCGCCGAGGAAGACGAACGCGGCAGCGACCTGAGCGGCGCTCCAGATCGGACCCGAGAACTCGAACGGGAAGATCGGGTTCCAGACCACCGCGATGGCGAGCATCACCGGCACCCACCACCAGTGCTTCGCCTGGAACGCGAACCACCCGATGATGATCGCGAAGATCGTCGCGACGAAGCGCACCGTGAGGAACCAGTCGCTCTCGAGCAGCGCCGGCGCGACGAACAGCACCGCCGCGGCAAGCAGGCTCGGCGCGAGGGCGTTGCGCTGGTACATCGCGGGCGTCGGCTGCGTGCGGCTCACGGGGCTCCTCAGGACGGGGGTGTGGTTCCAGTCTGACGCACCCGTCGGGCCCGCCAGGCGAGCACGACTCCGCCGAGGATCGCGGCGACGACCGACCCGGCGAGGATGCCGATCTTCGCGTGCTCGTCTTCGAGCGATCCGACCCCGTACGAGAGTTCGCCCACGAGCAGCGCGACGGTGAACCCGATGCCGGCGAGCAGGCCGACGCCCACCATGTCACCCCACCGCAGCTCGAACGTCCGCCGGACCGCGGGGATGCGCGTCAGCAGGAACACCGCGAGCAGGATGCCGATCGGCTTGCCGAGGACGAGGCCGACCAGGATGCCGAGGGTCACCGGATCGGCGAAGGCCGCCGTCAGCCCCTCCCAACCGCCGACCGTGACGCCCGCCGAGAAGAAGGCGAAGATCGGCAGCGCGACCAGGGTCGAGATCGGCCCGAAGCGGTCGGCGAAGTGCGCCGTCAACGCATCGTGGATCGGGGAACCGTCGGCATCCGTCCCCACCCGCACGCGGGCCCGCGGCGTCACCGTCGCGGGGACCATGAAGGCGAGGACCACACCGGCGATGGTCGCGTGCACGCCCGATGCGTGCACGAAGCCCCACGTGACGATCGCGAGCGGCATCAGCACCCACCAGTGACGGATGCCGCGCCGCACCGCCAGGGCGAACAGCACCAGCGGGACGACTGCGGCCGCGAGCCAGATCGGCTGCAGGTCGTCGGTGTAGACGGTGGCGATGATGGTGATCGCGAAGAGGTCGTCGACGACGGCGAGGGTGAGCAGGAACACGCGCAGCGCGGGAGGCAAGCCCTTCGCGACGACGGCGAAGACCGCGATCGCGAAGGCGATGTCGGTCGCAGTGGGGATCGCCCAGCCGCGCACGGCGTCGCCGGGGACAGCCGCGGTGAAGGCGGTGAAGATGAGCGCCGGGACGATGACGCCGCCGAGCGCGCCGATGACGGGGACGGCGGCGACACGCGGCGACCGCAGACGCCCGGCCACGATCTCCTCCTTCAGCTCGAGGCCGACGACGAAGAAGAAGATCGCGAGCAGGCCGTCCGCTGCCCAATGCGCGACAGTGAGGTCGAGGTGGAGGGCTTCGGGGCCGAACGAGGTCTCGCGGACGCCCACGTACCAGTCCGCGAGGGGCGAGTTGGCGAGGACGAGGGCCGCGACCGTGGCGGCCAGCAGCAGGATGCCGCCGAAGGTGTCGGTGCGGACGGTCTGGCGGATCCCGCGCCAGATCTCGTGCGGTGCCGTGTGGGATGAAGAGGACATGACGGATCGCCTTCCGCGGGGGATCGGGGGGTCGCTGAGACGTGGTGGGAGGGGTGCCTCAGGACGCGGACGGCGGACAGCCGACGAACGACGACACGGTGTGCTCGATTCCGCAGCACGCCAGGGTCGTCATACATCGAGGGTATCCCCGGCGACTTTTTTGTGACGTTCCTTGCGTTCCGGCCCTCTCATCTGTGAGGGCGGATTGGGACGCCCTCCCGCGCGGCCGCTTCGGCACGGCGCGGCACAGAGCACACAGTAGGGACACTTCCATGGCTGAGAAGACGACGACCACCCCCGCCACGCGCGTCGACCGTGCGGCATCCACCCGTCACCAGGACGACCAGACGGTCGCCGGTCGGATCACGATCGCCGACGGCGTCGTGGCCAAGGTGGCCGGCATCGCCGCTCGCGAGGTCAGCGGCGTGTACGCGCTCGGCGGCGGCGGAGCCCGCGCGCTCGGCGCGATCCGCGAGGCCGTGAACGCGACCGACCTGACGCAGGGCGTCAAGGTCGAGGTCGGCGAAACGCAGGCCGCCGCCGACCTGAAGGTCGTCGTCGAGTACCCGGCGCCGATCGGACGCGTCGCCGACGAGGTCCGCACCTCGGTTGCCGGCGCCATCGAGCGGCTCACGGGACTCGACGTCGTCGAGGTCAACGTCGAGATCCACGACGTCCACATCGCCGACGATGAGGACGAGCAGACCGAGTCGCGCGTCGCCTGACCATGCGCAACAAGATCCTGGTCCTCGGCGCGATCGCGTTCGCGGCCTACGTCATCGGCAGCCGGTCGGTGACCGTGAAGAAGTCCGAATCGGTGCCGCACCAGCTCGTGCGGCTGCGCGATGAGCGCAAGGCCAAGAAGGACCGCGAACGGAAAGCGAAGAAGATCACCGCCGCCGTCAAGGACGTAGCGCACGACGTGCGCAAGCGACTGAGCTGACGGCATCCGTTCCAGCGGTATCCGATTCACTACTAAGGAGTCATCATGGGCTTTTTCGGTTTCCTCATCCTCGGCCTGCTCGCGGGCGCGATCGCGAAGCTGATCCTGCCGGGCAAGCAGGGGGGCGGCTGGTTCGTCACGCTGCTGCTCGGCATCGTCGGCGCGCTGCTCGGCGGTTGGCTCGGCGGTCTGATCTTCAACGTCAACCTCAACGAGTTCTTCTCGCTGTCGACGTGGCTGCTCGCCATCGGCGGCTCGCTCATCGTGCTGCTGATCTACGGCGCGCTCGTCGGCCGAAAGGGCGCCAAGCGCTGATCAGCTCTCAGAGCTGAGTACCTGGAAGGGTGCGGAAGACGGCCGACTCGCCGCCTCCGCACCCTTCCGTCTTATCCGGGGCCGGGGACGGACCGTCTTCACCTCACGCGGGTGCGTACGATGGCTCCCCGTGACGAGCCCTGATCTGCGCACCCTCCCGAAGGCCGAGCTGCACCTGCACATCGAGGGCACGCTCGAGCCGGAACTTGCGTTCGCTCTCGCCGAGCGCACCGGCGTGACCCTGCCGTTCGCGGACGTCGACGATCTGCGGCGCCGCTACGACTTCGAGGATCTGCAGTCGTTCCTCGACCTTTACTACGCGTGCATGGCGGTGCTGCGAACCGAGCAGGACTTTACCGACCTCGCGACCGCCTATCTCGAGCGGGCCGCGGCCGACGGTGTCCGTCACGTCGAGATGTTCTTCGACCCGCAGGTCCACGCCGCCAACGGCGTGCCGGTCGACGTCGTCATCGACGGGCTCCGCGCCGGGCTCGACATCGGGCGGGAGCGGTTCGGCATCACCGGCGGGCTGATCGTCTGCATCGTCCGCGACCACCCGGTTGCGTCGGCCGAAGCCCTTCTCGAAGAGATCGCGCCGCGTGCGCAGCAGCTGCTCGGCATCGGCCTGGACTCCGCGGAGGTCGGCTACCCGCCGTCGCTGTTCGAGGGCGTCTTCGGCCGGGCTGCAGAGCTGGGACTGCGTCGCGTCGCCCACGCCGGCGAGGAGGCACCGGCCGCGTACGTCTGGGAGGCGCTACGTCTGCTCGAGGTCGAGCGGGTGGACCACGGCATCCGTTCGATCGACGACCCCGAGCTGCTCGCGCATCTCGCCGAGCACCGCGTCGCGCTGACGGTGTGCCCGCTCTCGAACGTGCGCCTGCGGGCCGTGCCCGAGCTCAGCGCCCACCCCCTGCGCGAGCTCGTCGATGCCGGCGTCGTCGTGACGATCAACTCCGACGATCCCTCGTACTTCGGCGGATACATCGGCGACAACTACGCCGCCGTCGCCTCGCTCGGCTTCGACACGGCCGAGCTGGCGCAGCTCGCCGCGAACTCGATCGAGGCGTCCTTCGCGGATGCGGGGCGCAAAGCGGACCTCCTCGCACAGGTGCGGGAGTGGGCGGGATCCGCCTGATCGATCAGTGCAGAGCCCGTGTCTGAACCGGTTGGCGACGGCCGAACACCGGCTAGGGTTCGAGCATCCGGCCGGGGGGCGGGTGTCAGACTCGACGGATCGAGGCACCGATGACGAACAGGGTGACGGGAATGGCCGCCGCAACGGCGGCCGTGCTGATGCTCGTCGGGTGCGCACAGGCAGCCGACCAGGACAGGGCGGTCGAGAAGACGCAGCCGGGGCTGACGATCGCCGAGGCGAAGCGCGTGGCTCAGGGCGTTGAGGATTCGATCGTCGCGAAGCTGCCCGAGTCGATGGTGGCGTCGGTTGATCAGCGGGCAACAGGCGTTCTCATGCGCTGCGGTCCTGACCGCGAGTATCAGTGGACGGGACTGACCGTCGTCACGCTGACGGAGTCGACCTCGCCGGAGAGCGTGATCCGAGAGGTCCTCGAGGCATATGCGGACGATGACGAACTCCGCCCGCGCGACGTCACCGATTCCGTCGGCCCAGCGGTGCAGTTGCTCGGCCCGTACAACTCGGGGTACATCGTCGATCCTCGGACCGATGACAGTGTGAATGTGGCGTCGTTCTCCCCGTGCTTCGGCCTGTCCGAGGGTAGTTCGCCCAGCATCGAGTACTGATCCAGTCAGCCGCTCTCGGCCCTCGGCCACACGTAGGGCAGGTCGTCGGGGTCGTCGAAGCCCTGCGCGCGGTAGTACTCGAGATCTTTGCGCAACAGGTTCGAGCGGTGCGAGCGGTGGACGTCCTCGCGGCCGAACCACGACGGCATCCGCACCGTTCCGGACCGGTACTCGGCGCCGTCCTCTGGGATCTCGTCGAGGGTCGCCAGGGTCGAGGCGCGGGTCGTGTCGGCGAAGCCGCGCCGCATCCATTCATCGACCGTGAGGTCCTGGTAGACCATGAGCGCGGCTCGGTGCCCGCGCCACATCTTTACGGCCGGATGGTGTCGCCAGCCGTAGTCCGGAATCGTGAGCGCGCGCATCACCTGCAGCGTCTCGACGCGCTGCTTGCCGAGCCGCTTCGTGTCGAGCGCCGCCATGCCGCGGGCGAGGTCGTCGAACGGGACGAAGGTCTGCACGTCAGTGTGCCTTCCGGATGCGGATGGGTCCCTTCGCGGTCGACGGGTCGACGACCTGTCCGCGCTGGGTGATCTCGACCTCGCCGATCGCGACCAAGCGACGCGCGGCGCGGCGGGCAGGTTCCATGAGGTCACGCCAGTCCTCGCCGCCGACGGCGCGCGCCGCCTCGGACGGGCAGATCGTCGCCGACGCCGCGCGCGCATCGAGCAGCTCGCGGATCGACGCCGTGAGCTTCTCGTCGACAGGACGGACGCCGCGTTTCCGGCACGCGTCGGAGCAGTACTTCACGTCGGCCCAGTTCTTCTCCCACTTCTTGCGCCACTGGATCTCGCGTCCGCACGAGGCGCACGTCTTGGGTGCAGGGGTGGAAGCCATGCCGCGACGCTACGTCGCCCGACCGGCGCGGACGAAGGGGTTGCGGATGCCGCACCGTCACGCATCAGGCTGACAGCGCGGGCACCACCACGTGCGGCGACGCTCGGGGTCGTTCGCGACCTCGTCGCGCACGAGAATCCGGGTGCCGCACCGTAGGCACGGGCGCCCGGCGCGACCGACGACCCAGTGCGATTCGCCCTTCCGCGTCGAGCCGGTCGTCACCTGGTACATGCCCGGCACGGTGGCCGAGATCCGCAGCATCCGGGCTGCCCGCTCGACGAGCGGCCCGAGGTCGGCCGACGCGATCGGCGCGAACGGATGAACCCCCGAGAGGAACGCGGTCTCGTTGACCCACAGGTTGCCGAGTCCTGCCATGTTGCGCTGGTCGAGGAGCGCGGCGACGAGGGGCCGCTCGGGCCGTACCGAAAGGCGGCGGACGGCTTCGGCGGCATCCCAGTCGTCGCGCAGCGGATCGGGACCGAGGTACCCGAGCAGCGCACCCTCATCAGCAGTCGCGACGAGTTCGACGACGGGCAGGTCGATGCCCCACAGCGTCGACCCGTCATCGAGCCGCATCCGGACGCGAACCCGGTGATCCTCTCGGGAAGGGATGCGGCGCCCCGGCCGCGTCACCGTCCAGCTGCCCTGCATCCGCAGGTGCGTGTGCAGCGTCCGCCCGGTGTCGAAGCGGGTCAGCAGGTGCTTGCCGTGCGTGTCGTACGAGATGATCCGCGCTCCGGCGAGCGCTGTGCCCGCCGCCGCGCCGGAACGCAGCTCGCCTGCAATGACGACGTGCCCGACGGATGCCGCGGCCAGCCGCTCCTGCAACCGGTACACGCTGTCGCCCTCGGGCATCCGTCCCCCTCCTGCGTGCCAATCTCCGCTTATCGTCCTTCACTCCGGCACGGCTGCTCGCGTGCGCGTCCTACCGGAGGGGGAACGACAGCGGATCGTTCTCCGGAGGATCGAGGCACAGGAGCCCTACCGCCGCCGCGAAGCCCCCCTCCATCCGGAGAACGGAACCTCGCCGGAGGGTGCCTCGGCGACGTGCGGCGTCAGCCCGCGGCACGCAGCCAGACCGTCGTAGCCCCGGGCAGCCGCCCGCCGTCCAGATCTCCGCTCGCGAGCAGCACCTCACCCGCCGGCAGGTCCACCGGCTCGCCGCCGAAGTTGGTCACGACGGTCCAGCCGTTCGGCCGAGCGAACGCGAGCACGTCGGCACGACCCGTCTCGAGCCATGTCAGCTCCTCCGCGGTCTGCAGCTCGTCGCGCAGGTGCAGCGTGCGGCGGTACAGGTTCAGCGTCGACGCGGGGTCGCCCTCCTGGGCCTCGACCGACATCTCGCCGAACCAGGCGGGCTGCGGCAGGTGCGCGCGCCCCGAGCCGAAGCCGAACGACGACCCGGACTCGGTCCAGGGCAGCGGCACGCGGCATCCGTCGCGCCCGATGTCCTCGCCGGGGCTGCGGAAGAATGTCGGGTCCTGCCGGTCCGCGTCGGGGATGTCCCCGACCTCCCGAAGGCCGAGCTCCTCGCCCTGGTAGATGTACGCCGATCCCGGCAGACCGAGGACGAACAGGCTCGCCGCGCGCGCCCGACGCAGCCCCGCCTCGGTATCGACGGTCGCCGCCGCGCCACCCGCGAGCAGCCACTCATTGCCGTGCTTGCGCGAGGGGCGACCCGAGGCATCCCGATCCGGATGAGGCAGCCCGTAGCGCGTCGCATGCCGCACGACGTCGTGGTTCGACAGCACCCACGTGGTCGACGACCCGGACGAGGCGGCGAGCGCGAGGTTATCGGCGACGATGCGGCGGAACTGGCTCGCCTCGAAGTCAGCTTCGAGGAGGTCGAAGTTGAACGCCTGCCCGAGGCTGTCGGCGCTCGCGTACAGCGGGATGCGGTCGGGGGCGACCCACGCTTCCGCGACCGCGGTGCGCGGCGGATCGTAGGAGTTGAACACCTGGCGCCACTCGGCGTAGACCTCATGCACGTCGTCGCGGTCGATCATCGGATGCTGCCCGTCGTGCGGCATCGCGTCGAGTTCAGCCTGCGTGGGCAACGCGTCGGGAAGATCCTTCGTCAGCATGTGGGCGACGTCGATGCGGAATCCGTCCACGCCCCGGTCCGACCAGAACCGCAGCGTCCGGACGAAGTCGGCGCGGACCTCAGGGTTCGACCAGTCCAGGTCGGGCTGCTCGACGGCGAAGTTGTGGAAGTACCACTGGCCGTCGCCGACCGGCTCCCACGCCGGGCCGCCGAAGACGGACTGCCAGTCGGCCGGCGGCTCCTCACCGTTCTCGCCCCGGCCCTCTCGGAAGATGTACCGCGCACGGGCCGCCGACCCACGCCCGGCGGCGAGCGCCTCTCGGAACCACGCGTGCTGGTCGGAGGTGTGGTTGGGGACGATGTCGACGACGACCTTGATCCCGGCTTCGTGTAGGGCGGCGATCATCGCATCCGCGTCCTCGAGCGTGCCGAGCCGGGGGTCGACGTTTCGGTAGTCGGCGACGTCGTACCCGCCGTCCGCGAGCTCGGACGGATAGAACGGGCTCAGCCAGACGGCATCCACCCCCAGTTCCTTCAGGTACGCCACTCGAGAACGGATGCCGCCCAGGTCGCCGATGCCGTCACCGTCGGCATCGGCGAAGCTGCGCGGGTACACCTGGTAGACGACGGCCTGCCGCCACCATTCCGGGGTCACGGTCTCTTCGGAGGTCTCGGTGGCGGTACGCACGTCAGTGGTCACGGGGGTCCTTTCGGTGGGGTTCGGTCAGCCCTTGACGGCGCCCTGCGTCACGCCCTCCATCACCCATCGCTGGGTGAAGAGGTACGCGAGGATCGCGGGGGCCATGGCCATGAGGTACGACGCGAAGGCGACGTTGTAGTTGTTGCTGAACTGCGTCTGGAACAGGTTCTGACGCACGGGCAGGGTCTGCATCGACGGGTCGGAGATGATGAGCGACGGGAGCATGAAGTCGTTCCACGCGTACAGGAAGGCGAAGATGCCGACCGTCGCGCTCATGGGTGCGAGCAGCGGGAAGATGAGCTTCCAGAACGTCTGCCACGTCGACGCACCATCGATGCGTGCGCTCTCTTCGAGCTCGATCGGAATCGACCGGAGGAACGCGGTGAACAACAGAACGCTGAAGCTCAACTGGAACATCGTCGCCAGCAGGATGACCCCGAACGGGTTGTCGAGCCCCAGCCGCCCGGTGAGCTGGATCTGCGGCAGCGCCACGACGGGGAACGGGATGAACATCGCCGCGAGCAGGTAGAAGAACGAGTACCGGAAGAGCTTCCGCTCCCAGTTGCGGACGATCGCGTACGACGCGAAGGCGGCCAGGATGATCGTCGCGATCACCGTGCCAGCCGTCACGAAGAACGAGATGGCCGCCCCGACGGGGAACTGCGTGAGGTTCCACGCCTGGACGAAGCCGTCGAAGCTGATCGGGGCCGGCAGCGAGAACGCATTGCCGTCGACGGCCTGCCCCGTCGTCTTCAGCGACATCGAGATGGTGACGTACAGCGGCAGGAGAACCGTGATGGAGCAGAGGAAGAGGATGACGGTGGTCGACCAGTTCAGGCGCTCGGTCACCCTCTTGCGGCGTCGCGGGGGTGCTGCGGGTCGGTCGGTCGCGGTGACGGCGTCGGCTTGCTCGAACGCGAGCGCGGGCTGCGTGGTGGACATCAGACTCGGTTCCTTCCGCGCGTGAGCGAGAGTTGGAGGAGGGAGATCAGGACGGCGACGATGAAGAAGATCGTCGCGTTGGCCATCTGGTAGGCGTAGTCGCCGCCGTTGAAGCCCGCGATGATCGTCATCGCGACGCTGCGGGTAGCCGTTCCGGGCCCGCCGCCGGTGAGGCCGACGATGATGTCGTAGGCGTTGAGGAAGCCCTTGAACCCGAGGATCACGTTGATGACGACGTAGCCCGCGACGAGCGGGATCGTGATCCGCAAGAGCTGCTGGCGCTTCGAGGCGCCATCGAGGTCGGCCGCCTCGTACACGTCGCCCGGCACCGACAGGAGTCCTGCGATATAGATGAGGAGCGTCCCGGGGACGGCCTGCCAGGCCGTGACGATGACGATGGCCACCCAGGCCAGATCGGGGTTGGCGAGCAGGCTCTCCTGCAGCCACGGAATACCGAGGGTCGAGCCGGCCGACGGCAGCGAGTTCGAGAAGAGGAAGTTGAAGACGTAGGCGATGATGATGCCCGAGATGACCATCGGGATCACGAAGATCGTGCGCAGGCCGGTCTTGAAACGGATGCGGGAGGTCAGCCCGACCGCCAGCAGGAACGCCGCGATGTTCACGACGACGACCGTCGCGACGGCGAAACCTGCCGTGAACAGGTAGCTCTGCAGGATCGCAGGGTCGCTGAAGAGCGCGATGTAGTTCGTGAACCCGATGAAGTTCCACTCCCCCAGCCCGATCGAGTCGGTGAGGCTGAAGAAGATGCCGATGAGCCCCGGGACCGTGATCGCCAGGGTGAACAGCAGCACCGTCGGCAGCAGGAACAGGTAGTAGATCGGCTCGACGCGCTTCGAGCTGCGCCTCGCGGTACGGTCGCCCTGGGTGAGGAGGGTCGTCGTCGACCCGGTGGTGGTGGTCATCGCGTTGCCTCCTCGGCCTCGTCGGTGAGGACGGGCTGGCGGAACGCGAGTCGCGACCAGTCGTTGTCCATGGTGGCGAACGTGCGTGCGGGGTCCTGGCCGAAGAGCATGGCCTGGGCGTAAGCGAAGACCGGGATGGTCTTCGGGACGAGGACCGACGGACCCTGGTAGATCCGTCCCTCGTCGTAGAAGGACTGCATGCCCTCGATGCGCGGATCCTGGGGCGGAGGGGCATCAGTCGTGGGCGCGAAGCCCAGTTGCGACTCGTTGTAGGCCTCGATGATCTCGGGCTGGTAGAGGTACTCGAGGAAGTCCCGCGCGGCATCCTTCTTGGTGGATGCCTCGGGGATCATGGCCGCGAGGTCCATGTTCACGCGGATCGCACGGTCGTCGGGATCGTCCGTCATGGGGAGCGGAAAGGTCCCGAGGGGTGCGTCGGGCGCGGTCTTGGCGATCTCGCTGAAGGCCCAGGGGCCCTGCAGATACATGGCAGCCTCGCCGTTTCCGAAGTCGAGGTTGCCGTCGCCGTAGGCCCGGCTGTCGGCATCGTCGTTCGTGTATTCCGTCGCGAGCTGCAGCACGCGCTCCATCGGTTCGGTGAAGTCCTTCTCGAACGAGACATCCGATGAGCCGTCGACTTCGGCGCCTTCGGCGGCGAGCTGGTCGAAGAAGTCGATCACGTCGACCGACCCGCCGATCGCGTAGTCGTACCAGCCCTGCGCGACGGTCCAGTCGTCCTTGAACGTGCCGTAGATCGGCGTGATGCCGGCCTGCTCGAGCGCATCGCAGACGGCGATGAGCTCGTCCCACGTGGTCGGGACCTCGAGGTCGTTGTCCTCGAAGATCTTCGTGTTGTAGATGACAGACGAGGCCATCACCGAGTACGGCAGGGCGCTGGTGCGACCCTCGCAAGCGCCGTACTGCTCCATGAGCGGTTGCAGGTCCTCGCGGACCGTGCCGGCGGCATCCGTCCCCCCGAGGTCACTGAGCGCGCAGCGCTGGACGAACCGGGCGACCTCGTAGTTGTAGTTGGCGAGCATGATGTCGGGCGGGTTGCCGCGGACGAAGCTCGCCGAGACGACGTCGACACCCGACGTGTCCATCTCTACGGTCACCGCGTCCTGCGAGGCGTTGTATTCCGAGACGACGTCCTGCATGAAGGGCAGCGCCTCGCGCTTGCTGAAGGTGAAGCGCAGGGTTTCGCGGCCGTCGGCCGAGCAACCGGCCAGGAGAGCCACGCCGAGCGTTGTGACGGCGAGTGCTGCCGCGGCTCGGCGCCAGGGGGAATGGGTCGATGACATGTGTATCCGATCGCGTCGTTGCGGACGAAAGATCCCTCTCGGATGGCTCGACGACTATATTTAGTCGCCAAATCAATCCGATGCAGGCAATATTGCAGGGCAGATCCCGAAAGGTCAAGGCCCCGATGTCGACACTCGCCTCCACCTCAGCTCGCCCGGCGAGTCAGGACGCCGTGCTCGCGTTCGCGTGGGAGACGCTCGAGTTCACCGCGACCGACGCGATGGAGTCCACGGGCTTGACGCGGTCGACGACCATCGAAGCGACCGCGGCACTCGTGGCTCGGGGGCTCGTGACCGAGCTACCGAATGCCCGTCTCGCCGGGGATTATCGCAAGGGCCGACCCGCCCGCCGCTTCGCGCTGCGCGATGATGCCGCCGTCGTCGTCGGCGTGGACGCGGGCCACGAACACGTGTCGGTCTGGATCGCGGACCTGCGCGGCAAGCCGATGGCGGACGCCGACGCGCGCCTCGTCCTCGATCATGAAGACGCCCCCGCCCGGGCGCGCGTCGTCAGCGACACGGTCGACCGCGCATTGAGCGCCGCCGGCCGCTCCCGCTCCGACGTGCTCGCGGTGTGCGCCGGTGTGCCCGCGCCCGTCGACCGCACGGGGCGGTCGCCGCGGCATCCGACCGGCTTCTGGGAGCGGATGAACCCGGACCTGGTCGACGTCCTCACCTGGGCACCCATCGCCCGGATCGAGAACGACGCGTCGCTGGCGGCGGTCGCAGAGGGTTCGGTCGGCGCCGCGGTGGGATGCCAGGACTACATCACCCTGCTCGCCGGATCACGCCTGGGTGCCGGTGTCGTCGTCGACGGGCATCTGTTGCGCGGCCACCACGGCGGCGTCGGCGAGATGGTCGCGTTCGATCACGTCGAGGGCGTGCGCGGCGCCGAGGGTCTCGGAGCACGCGTGTCCGCGTGGGCCGCCGAGCTCGCCCGGTCGGGCGAGGCGACCGCGGGCTTCCGCGCCGGCTCCCCCGACAGCCTCGACGCCCGGACCGTCCTCACGATGGCCGCCCGCGGCGATGCCGATGCGCTGCAGATCGTCGAGCGGGTCGGCCTCACCCTCGCCCGCATCGTCAGCGTCCTGGGCAGCATGTTCGACCCCGAACGCGTCGTCGTCTCGGGTGCGATCGCCGACGGCGTGGACGAGGTGGTCGCCGCTGCGCGGCGGTCGCTCCCGACCGACCTCGACCTGCCCGCGCCGGAGCTCGTCGCCTCGACGCTCGGCGGCGACGTCGTGGTTACCGGGGCGGTCGCCGCCGCCGTGGCTTCGGCGCGCGAGCGCGCGCTCGACGTGTGGGGCTCCGCTGCGGGGTGAGGGGTGTTCGCGCCTCAGCGCACCTCGCGGCGTGGGTCCTGACGGGCGCGGGAGTACACGCGCCAGAGGATGCGGGCGTGCCGTTCCTTCGCGCGTTCGACGCCGGCCTCGTCGCGGCGCGCGGCCGACCACCATTCGGCGGCGCGTTCGCGCATCGCGCTCCAGACCACGCCGATGCCCGCGTGCGGCGGCGGCGGGACGGCGGCCTCCTCGGCCGGCATCCGTCCCTTCGGCGGCAGCGTGTCGTTCGCGTGCGTCACGATGAGCTCGGCCGCCCCGACGGCGTGCGCGTTGATGATCGAGTGCGCCGCACCGCGGATCTCCCAGCGGCGCGCGTTCTGCGCGGCCGCGACCAGCCGCGAATGGAACCGGCGCGGCGACGTCGCGTCGTACTCGCCGCGGATGAACAGGACGGATGCCTCGACCCGCGGCATCCGCTCGACCAACCGGTATCGGAGCATGTGCGGCAGCACTTGCATGAAGTAGACGAAGCCGCAGAGGACGTAGGCCGACAGCGCCGTCATCGCGAGGTGGAACGTCTCGCGCGTCGCGGACTGGGCGAAGCGGAGCGCGACGATCGGGAGTGACGACTCCTGGTCGTTGACGACGGGGCTCACCAGGACGGCGTGACGCACCTGCGGCCGCCGGATCAGCACCTCGGTGACGACCTGCGTGCCCATCGAATGACCGATGACGACAGGATCATCGAGGCCGTAGTGGTCGAGGACCTCTTCGACCCGGTCTGCGAAGAACTCGGCCGTGGGCTGGTCGCCGGGCCGCGGCATCCCTGCGAAGCCGGGCAGGTCGAGCGCGAAGACGTCGCCGTGCTCGGCGAGCGAGGGCGCGAGGAACTCGAAGTACGTCGCCGCAACGCCGACACCGGCCACGAGGACGAAGGGCCGTCCGCCGTCGCCGGCCGTGGTCTCGACGCGCGTCACCCGTGTGCGGTGGGTGCCGCGTCCGACGTGCTCGACGTCGACGTCGGGGGCATCCTCGGTCGCGGGCATGCACCCAGGATGCCAGCCCGCGCCGGTACCGCGCGCCGCAGGCCGCCGTCGCTCAGCGGTTCACGTACTCCATGAGGGTCGCGTTATAGCGGTCGCCGGCGACGCCGACCCGCTGCGCGAGGCCGTCGAGGTCGGCGAGCTCATCCGCCGACAGCGCCACCTCGGTCGCGGCGGCGTTCTCGCCGATGCGCGACGTGCGCCGCGTGCCGGGGATGGGGACGATCGACGGATGCTGCGCGAGCAGCCACGCCAGCGCGATCTGGCCGGGCGCGGCATCCTTCGCCTCGGCGAGGACCTTCACGTGATCGACCAGCGCCTGGTTCGCGGCCAGGTTCTCCGCCTCGAAACGCGGTACCCGGCGCCGGATGTCGCCGTCGTCGAACGCGGTGTCGGTGCTCACCGTTCCCGTGAGGAATCCCTTGCCCAGCGGGCTGAACGGCACGAAGCCGATCCCGAGTTCGGCCAGGGTCGGCAGGACCTCGACCTCGGGGTCGCGGGTCCACAACGAGTATTCGCTCTGGACAGCGGTCACCGGGAACACGGCGTGCGCGGCACGGATCGTCGCGGCGGAAGCCTCGGACAGCCCGAAGTGACGCACCTTCCCCTCGGCGACGAGCTCGCCGACCGTCCCCGCGACGTCGGCGATGGGCACGTCCGGGTCGACCCGGTGCTGGTAGAAGAGGTCGAGCGTGTCGGTTCGGAGCCTGCGCAACGAGGCGTCGGCGACGCGACGGATCTGCTCCGGACGGCTGTCGAGTCCGACCGACTGGCCGTTCTGGATGTCCCACCCGAACTTCGTCGCGATGACGACCTGGTCGCGCACCGGTTCGAGGGCCTCGCCGACGAGCTCCTCGTTGACGTACGGGCCGTAGACCTCGGCCGTGTCGAAGAATGTGACGCCCGCGTCGAGCGCCGAACGGAGTACCGCGATCATCTCGCTGCGGTCGCCGGGGTTGGGTCCGTAGCTCTGCGACATCCCCATCGCTCCGAGCCCGATCGCCGAGACCTGCAGGTCCTGTCCAAGTGTCCTGGTGTGCATGTGTCAACCTCCTGCCCTCGACGCTAAGCCCCGCGACCCGGACGAGGGAGTCCCTGGCAGAACACCCCTTCGCTAGCGCAGCCCCGTCGCGCACACAAGCGCTGGGAACCGTCCGACCCTCTTCCTACGCTGGCGCCATGCTGCGACACCTCGTCATCGTGCTGGGCGATCAGCTCGATCACGACTCGAGCGCGTTCGACGACTTCGACGCCGATCAGGATGCCGTCTGGATGGCTGAGGTCGCCGGCGAATCCGAGCACGTCTGGAGCACGAAGCAGCGCACCGCCGTCTTCCTCGCGTCGATGCGGCACTTCGCCGCAGAGCTGACGGATGCCGAGCGTCCCCTGCACTACGCGAAGCTCGACGGTCGGTCGACGAAGCACTCGCTGGCCGACCAGCTCGCGGCCGATGTGACCAAGCTGAAGCCCGAGGGGCTCGTCGTGACGGAGCCCGGCGAGTGGCGGGTGCGCGAAGCGCTGCGCGAAGTGGCCGAGCACAGCGGAATCCCGTTGGACATCCGTGAGGACCGCCACTTCTTCAGCACCGTCGCCGAGTTCGCCGCACACTCCGAGGGACGGACCTCGCTGCGGATGGAGTACTTCTACCGCGAGATGCGCAAGAAGCACGACGTGTTGATGACGACCCGCGGTCAGCCCGTCGGCGGTTCGTGGAACTACGACGCCGACAACCGCAAGGCGTTCCCGAAGCAGGGACCCGGGCTGGTTCCCCCGCGCGCTCGGTTCGACCCCGACGAGACCACCCGCGAGGTCATCGCCCTCGTCGAGGCGAGGTTCGCCGACCACCCCGGCTCGCTCGACTCGTTCGCGTGGTCGGTCACCCGCGCGCAGGCGCTCGAGGCCCTCGACCTGTTCATCGAGGAACGCCTGCCCGGGTTCGGCGAGACGCAGGATGCGATGTGGCCGGGCGAGCCGTGGCTCTGGCACGCGCACCTGTCGTCGTCGTTGAACCTGAAGATGCTGAACCCGCGCGAGGTCGTCGCCGCGGCGGAGGCGGCCTACCGCGACAAGAAGGCGCCGTTGCCTGCCGTCGAGGGCTTCATCCGACAGATCCTCGGGTGGCGCGAGTACGTCCGCGGCATCTATTGGACGCAGATGCCCGGGTATCTCGAGCGGAACGCGTTCGAGGCGTTCGAACCGCTCCCCGACTTCTACTGGACTGGCGACACGGCGATGGCGTGCCTGCAGGACGCGATCGGCACGACGCTCGAGAACGGGTACGCGCACCACATCCAGCGGCTGATGGTGACGGGGCTCTACGCGATGTTGCTCGGCGTCGATCCGAAGGAGGTCCACGCCTGGTACCTCGCCGTCTACGTGGACGCGGTCGAGTGGGCGGAACTGCCGAACACGCTCGGGATGAGCCAGTACGCCGACGGCGGGTTGATGGGCAGCAAACCGTATGCCGCTACCGGCAAGTACATCGACCGCATGAGCCCCTACTGCAAGACGTGCCCGTTCGACCCTGCCAAGCGGGTAGGCGACGACGCGTGCCCCTTCACCACCCTTTACTGGGACTACCTCATCCGGCACGAGGAGCCCCTCGCCGCCAATCACCGCATGTCGCTGCAGGTGAAGAACGTGTCGCGCCTCGACGACGACGAGATCGCCGGCATCCGTGAGCGCGCCGACGCGATCCGGCGCGGCGACATCGCGGTTCCGCACACCTGAGCAAGGAGAGCATCATGACCTCGACCGACATCGCCCTCGTGACCGGCGCCCGTGGTGGCGTCGGAAGCGCCCTCGTCGCACGGCTGCGGGCGCGCGGTCTGCGCGTCGCCGCCGTGGGGCGGGATGCCGCATCCCTCGCCTCCGTCGATGCGGACGCGCACATCGAAGCCGACGTGACGACGCCCGAGGGTGCCGCCGCGGCGCTCGAGGGCTGCCGGTCCGAGTTGGGTGACGCACCGGCGTGGCTCGCGCACGCGGTCGGCAGCACGCTCATCACCCCGCTGCATCGGACGAAGGCCGACGCCGCGCGCGACATCCTGCGCGTGAACCTCGAGAGCAGCATCTGGATCCTGCAGGCCTGGCTCGAGGCGACGGGTAAGAAGCCGGGTGCCGCTGTGTTCGCGAGTTCGGTCGTCGCCCGCATCGGCGTCGCCAACCACGAGGCGATCGCCGCCGCGAAGGGAGGCGTCGAGGCGCTCGTGCGCAGCGCCGCTGCCACGTATGCCGCGCGCGGCATCCGGGTCAACGCGGTCGCCCCGGGCATGACCGACACCCCGATGACCGCCGGCATGCTGAGCGTGCCGATGCAGCGCGACGGCGCCGAGAAGCAGTACCCGCTCGGTGGTGTGCAGACTGCCGACGATGTCGCGGCCGTCATGGACTGGCTGCTGTCGACGGATGCCGGTCGCATCACCGGTCAGGTGATCCCTGTCGACGGCGGCTTCACGACGGTGCGTCCGCTCGTGAAGTGACAGGCCGTCAGCTCGCTCGGGTGACGATGTAGACGTCGTCCTCGTTCCGCGTGACGGCGACGGTGGCCGTGTCCGTTTTCTCGTACACCGGCCACGGCCCCTCCGAGGAGCAGAGGTCGACGCGTTCGCGTCGGAACTCGGCCGCATCGACGCCGTTCGCCGTCACGGCGACGAGCGCCTGCGCGTCGTCGCGTTTCGACAGATCGGGGAGGTCCTTCGCCGAGACGCCGAGGCGGGTCGCGACATCCGCGGGCAGCTCGTACGGGCACACGATCGTGAACCGCTTCGCGTCCGCGTCGTCGACCAGGTCTGCGACCGGGACGGACGGGCCTCCGCTGACTGCCGTCACAACGTGGTCTTCGACGTCACTACTCCCCGGCGCGCAGGCGGTCGTGAGCCCGGCGGCGGCGAGGACGAGGGACAGGGCGGCGAGTGTGCGCTTCATGCTTTCTGTCTACGCAGTCGTCGCGCGCGGGGCGTCGGCCTGGAGAGGCATCCGTGTCAGCCGAGAGGATGACGCCGGGTCAGGAGCTTTCGAGCATCCGCTTCGCGCGCGTGAGTGACGTCGACAGCGTCGAGCGGATCGAGTCGGCGATCATCGGCTCCGCGAGGCGCATGATCCCGGTCGGCTCGGCGTCGATGCGCACGGCGACGACGGTCGCGCCGTTCGCGTCGGCGAACTGCAGGTCGGAGGACGTGGCCATGATCCCGCTCGTGCTGGTCACCGCCATCCGCGCACCGGGGTCGTAGGCCGTGACGCGCCAGTCGAAGTCGACCTCGCGGCCGACCGCCCGCATCCGCGTGTGGAGAGTCGACCCGACGCCGACGGGCGGCGGTGAGGTGAGCTCCTCGGAGATGACGGATTCGTCCCAGCGGGCGCGGCCCTCGGTGAAGAAGTCGAACACCTCGGTCACCGGGCGGTCGATGGTGACGGACTCGGTGACGGTGAACATCCCCTCACCCTAGGTGCCGGATGCGACGCGCGGGCCGGCCGTATGGGTTCCGTTCGGACCTGTTCCGCGGGCCTCGGCGAGCGCTTAGGACTGTGCTCATGACGTTGACCACGGTCCTCCCCTCGCTGCGACGCAGCATCCCCGATCCGATCGAACGGCGGGCATGGCCCGAGCACACGGTCGCGGAGGTGCGCGATGTGACCGTGGCGGGTGTGTCGCTGACGCGCCTGGCCGAGCTCGAAGGGACGCCGTGCGTGATGACCGGCGACCTCGCCCACCCGCACACGCAGGATGCCCGTCGCCGCGGCATCGGCATGGACGCCACCGTCCTCGTCTTCCGCGTGACGCTGCGCGTCGACTCGCAGGACGCGCGCCGTCTGGCGCTCGTCGACTGCACCACCCACGACCTCCCGATCCAGTGGGAGCACTGCCGCCTCATCGGTCGCGCGTCCACCGCGAAGCAGGCGATGTTCTCGCCGTCGGCGTTGGATGTGGCCCACCGCATCCAACAGCAGGCCGACGAGCTCGACCACGCGGAGCAGGACCTCGTGCGAGGCCGGATCACCCGCGAGGAGTTCGACCTCGTGTGGCTGCACGCCTACGAGGCGACGGCGAGTCGGCGGCGCGAGTTGTGACTCTCACCAATCGGCGCCGAAATCAAGCGGTTGAGTGGAATCGTCGCGAGTCGGATCCTGGGATTCCCACGAACTGAGGAGTGTGCCATGGGTCTCGACGACAAGATCAAGAACGCTGCGCAGGACATCGCCGGCAAGGCGAAGGAAGCCCTGGGCGAGCACCGCAATGACGAGGACCTTCGCCGCGAGGGCGAAGCCGACCAGCGCGAAGCGAACCTCAAGAAGGCCGGCGAGAACGTCAAGGACGCGTTCAAGTAAGCCAGGTGGACTGAATGTGTGAAGGCCCCGCCGGCCAGCCGGTGGGGCCTTCACGTTTTCGCAGCCGCGGTGACTAAGAGGCGTCCGTTTTCGCAGGTGATCTCGAGGGCGTGGGTCCGCCGACACCGGGTGCGCCCAACGCTGAATCCGAAACCGGACTTTCGTGCCACCGGAACAGGCGAACGAGCGCGGACAATCCGGGGATCCGCAGAGCGACCAGGTAGACCCCGTACCCGACGACACCTCCGACGGTGTTCCACATCAGGTCGTTGACGTCGGCGATGTGACCGCCGGCGAAGAAGGCTTGCGCCGCGAGCTGCAGGAACTCGATCCCCAGGCTGATCGAGACGGCGATGAGCACAACTTTCGCCCAGGACGCGCGGCGCACGAGGAGCGGAATCAGAACTCCCAACGGTGCGAAGACCGCGATGTTCATGAGCGCGTCGTCGACCTCGTAGTCGTAGAAGGGCACCAGCGCGAGCTTCGGGGTCCACGGCTCACCGCTGTCAACCGGGATCAGGTAGATCGGGAAGATCGTGTTGGCGAAGATCCCGGCGGCGTAGACCGCGACGACGAGAGCTGTCACGGCGCGAGCCCATGTGAGCTTCTTCCGCCGCGCCAGCACGGCGATCAGCAGGACGAACAGTGCGACGCCGAGCGGAATCGCCACCGGCAGGACAGGAACTTCGCCGAACGGGTTTGTGGACACTCCGGGACTCTATCCGTGTCGAACGCGGGCTCCTGGCCGGCGTGCTGAGCGTGCGGCTGTGCACGGATGCAATGGATGCCGCGCGACACGCCGCGCCCCGGCATCCATCACCGGCGTGCCGCCCCTGCACTATTGCATCCGTCACCGGCGGGGCCGGAAGATCACCTCGACAGGCTGGCTTCGCGGGCTTCCGACCATGACCCCGGATGCCGCCTACTTGTACGTTGGTCAGGTGTCGCCACGCATCAGGTTCGCAACCACGGCGGACGCGACCTCGATCGAACGGATCGAGAACGACGCGGACCGTCTCCTGATCGACCGGCTCGAACCCGATGCATGGTCGCCGGCGCCCCCGAGTCCGGAGCGCATCACGGACCTGGGGTTCGTTCTCGTCGCGGAGGTCGACGAGGACGTCGTGGGCTTCGTGCACGTTCTGGAGATCGACGACGCGTGCCACCTGGAGCAGCTGTCCGTCAGTCCGGCGTTCGCGCGGCGGGGCCTGGGCCGGGCCCTGACGGAGGCCGCGAAGCGTCACGCCGGTGAACGCGGGCATTCGCGGATCACGCTCCGGACGTTTGCGGACGTGCCGTGGAACGCACCGTTCTACGCGACGGTGGGCTTCGCCGAGGAGGAGCCCTCGACCGCGTTCCACCGCTCCCTCGTCGAGGTCGAGGCACGCCTCGGACTCGACCGCTACGGGCGGCGCGTGCAGATGGGCACGACCCTCCGACCCGCCAGCGCCGTGCATTGAGCGGACGCCGCCGCCTAGGTCGACAAGGTGTGCGTCGTCCGAACCTGCGCACCAGCGATGACAAGACCCAGCGCACACTACAGTTGCCCTCCATGCGACCCTCTGAACCTGACCAACAGGTCATCGCCGCGGCTGAGGCCCGTGCCCGCACGCTGGGGGAGAACGCGAACCACACCGTCGCCGCCGCCGTGATCGACATCGACGGTCGCGTCCACGAGGCCGTGAACGTCTTCCACTTCACCGGCGGGCCCTGCGCAGAGTTGGTCGCTCTCGGCGTCGCGGCGACCGCTGGGGCACCGCGACTCCTCGCCATCGCTGCGGCCGGCGACGGTGGGCGCAGCCTGATCCCACCATGCGGCCGGTGCCGTCAGGTCCTGCTCGACCAGCACCCGGACATCCTGGTCGCCATCCCCACTGCCGACGGTCCCGTGATGCGGCCGGTCGGCGAACTGCTCCCGGATGCTTACTTCCGCTGACCGCGCATCACCCACCCACCCGCGCGGATAGGGTCGCACCATGCGCAACGCGGGCCCGCCGGGATCGTCCGGCGAAGGCCGAACCGAGGTCCTGCGCATCCCGGCATTCCGGCTCTTCTGGACGGCGACGACCATCCGCGGGTTCGGGTCGGCCATCGCGAACGTCGCGTTCCAAGTGCTCATCGTCACGGTGGTCGCGGCGACGCCGGCGCAGATCGGCATCCTGAACGCGCTGGGCGTCGCGCCGTACCTCTTTCTCGGGTTCATCATCGGAGCGCTGATGGATCGTTGGAACCGGCAGCGCACGCTGGTGCTGACGAGCATCGGCCGCGCGGTCGTCTTCGCGCTGATCCCGGTCCTGCTGCTGCTCGGCCACCTCGACTTCTGGTCGCTCGCGGCGATCATGCTCACGCTCGGAGTCCTGACCCTGTTCGCCCAGTCGGCGGAGCAGCCGTTCGTGCCGCAGATCGTCCCCCGGTCGTCCCTCGTGTCGGCGAACGCGAGACTCGGCCAGAGCGAGACCGTCGCGGGGACGGCGGGCCCTGCTGCCGGGGGCGCACTCCTCACCCTCCTCGGCGCGCCTCTCATCTTCGTGTTCGAGGCCGTCATCCATGCGGTGTCGGCCGTTCTCCAGTCCCGCATCCGGGTCACCGAGTCCGCGCCCGCTCCCCGCAGGGCGGGTCGTCACATCGGTCACGACATCGTCGAAGGCATGCGCTTCACGTACCGGCACAAAACGCTTCGCCCGCTGGCGCTGTCGGTGCACGTCTGGTTCCTCGGCAACAGCATCGTGGCGACCGTGTTCGCCGTCTTCGCGCTCCGAGAACTGGGGATGCCTGCCTGGGCCTACGGCATCGCGGTGGCTGTCGGCGGGGTCGGCGGCTTCCTCGGCGCGATCATCGCGCCCGCCGTCGGCGAGCGGATCGGAGCCGGGCGGGCGATCCTCGTCGGCCGCAGCCTGACGGTCGTGCCGTGGCTGCTCCTGGCGGTCGTCCCTCTCAGCAGCGCGACGACCATGACGGTGCTCCTCGTGATCGTGTCGATCGCGCAGTTCCTCTTCGGCCTGGCGATGGGCGTCGAGGATGCGAACGACATCTCGTATCGTCAGGCGATCGCGCCCGATGCGATCCAGGGCCGCATGAACGCGACGATCCGCACGACGAACCGCATCGTCTTCTTCTTCGGTGCCCTCGGCGCCGGGGTGCTCGCCACCTGGCTCGGGTATGCGGCCAGCCTCGGCGTCGCGGCCGCGGTCTTCGCCGTCGCTGCGTTGGTGATCGTGTTCTCGCCGCTGCGGAACGCGCGCCACGGCGAGGCCGGGGTCTAGCCGGCGGATTCTCCCGCGTCCAGGTCGCGCAGATAGGCGGCGTTGCCGCGGATCGCCGGCTTGTAGCGCTCGAGCTCGGGAGAGTCGACGTAGCTGGCGATCACATCGAGGAGCGATCCGAGCGCGGCGTGCACGTGCCCCGCCGCGTGCAGCGTGATCGCCTCGAAGACGGCGAGGGATGCGGCATCCGGGAACTCCGTCCGCGCTCCGGCGAAAAGTGCGAGGGACTCGTCGAAACGACCGAGGTTGCGCAGCGTGCTGCCGTACTGCAGGAGGCAACGGCGTCGGACATCTCCCTCGAGGCCAGCGGCGAGAGCCTGTTCGTAGAGCTCGGCAGCCGCCTCTTCCTGACCGGCCGTGTCGTGCGCACCGGCGTACTCGTAGAGCACCCCCGCGTCCGTCGGATGCTCGTCGTAAATGACTTTCAGAGCCGCCAGTGTCGGCGCCATGTCGTCGCGATCGCGTGCGGCCAGCAGTCGATCGAGCTCGGCGTACACGGCGTCAGTCATGGTCCGATCGTGTCACGGTGCCGAGGGCGCGTTCGAAGAACACGAGGTCCCCACGTCGGCCGACCTCGTGAAGCCCTGCTTTCTCGAGCACCCGGCGGGATGCCGCGTTCGTGCGTTCGGTGTCGGCCTTCGCGCGGAGCGCACCCCACTGCCCGGCGTGATGCAGGGCGAGCATGACCGCGGCCGATGCGAGCCCATACCCTCGTGCCGCGGGTATCAGGCCGTAGCCGAATTCGACCGCGCCGCTCGCATCGGGCGGCCCGAAGAACCCGAATCCGCCGACGGCGGCGCGGTCATCAGGGCGTCGGATCGCGTACATCGTGAACGGAGTCTCCGACAGTTCCGAGGCCGCCAGCGCGGCCAACGGGTCGAGTTCGTCGACGAACGGGTAGTCGGGATGCCAGTCGTCACCCGGTTGCTCGGTGCGATCGATGATCCGGCGGGCGATGTCAGGAGTGATCGGGGTGAGGAGGACGTGGCTGTTCGCGAGCATCAGCTCCATCATCGCTTGCACCTCCACGCGCTTCGGCGTCCGCCGATGCAAGAGATCCGAAGCGACACGCGGGTGATGGATGCCGGAGTGCGGCGTGTCGCTCGGCATCCACTGCATCGGTGAACATTTCCCTCGACGCTTCCCGCCCGCCACCCTGTCAACGAATGCAAGAGATCCGGGGCGACACCCCGGTGAGGGATGCCGCGGCCCGGCGTGTCGCGCTCGAACTATTGCATCCGCGAACGGGCGCGACGCCCGCGCGCCGAGCACACGCTCAGCCCCGCCCGACCCCCTGGAACCCGCGCAGACGCAGGCTGTTCGTCACCACGAACACGGATGACAGCGCCATGGCGGCCGCGGCGACGAGCGGGTTCAGCAGCGCCGCCATCGCGAGCGGGATCGCGGCGACGTTGTACGCGAACGCCCAGAACAGGTTGCCCTTGATGACGCCCAGGGTCCGCCGCGCGAGGCGCACCGCATCGGCGACGACGGTGAGGTCGCCCGAGACGACGGTGATGTCGGATGCCGCGATCGCCGCATCCGTTCCGCCGCCCATCGCGATGCCGAGGTCGGCAGCGGCGAGCGCCGCGGCGTCGTTGACGCCGTCACCGACCATCGCGACGACCCGGCCCTCACCCTGCAGGCGACGGATCGCGTCGAGCTTGCCCGCCGGAGTCACGCCGGCTTCGACGCGGGAGATCCCGACGTCGGCGGCTACCCGCGCTGCCGAGGAGGCCGTGTCGCCGGTCAACAGGATCGGCTCGAGCCCCAGCTCGCGGAACCGGGCGATCGCCGCGGCGCTCGAGTCCTTCACCGTGTCGGCCACGACGATCGCACCGAGGTATGCGCCGTCACGGGCGACCGCGACGACCGTCCCCTCGGGCAGATCCGCGGGCACGGCGACGGCCCACTGCTCGGCCAGCCACGACGGCCGGCCGGCGACGACGGCCGCGCTGTCGACGACACCCTGCACGCCGAACCCCGCGTGCGACTGGAACGACTCGACACGTCCGGCCGGCGATGCCGCGACGATCGCGCGGGCGACCGGGTGCTCCGACCCCGACTCCACTGCCGCAGCGACCGCAAGAAGCTCATCGCGGGACACGCCCGCAGGCAGCACTTCGGTGACGCTCATGCGTCCGGTCGTGACGGTGCCGGTCTTGTCGAGCACGATCGTGTCGACGGTGCGGGTCTGCTCGAGCACCTGAGGTCCGCGGATCAGGATGCCGAGCTGCGAGCCACGTCCGGTCCCCACCAGCAGGGCGGTCGGGGTCGCGAGTCCGAGCGCACACGGGCACGCGATGATGAGCGTCGCGACGGCGGCGGTGAAGGCGAGCTCCCACGGCGCACCGGCGATCGTCCAGCCGAGGAGGGCGGCGAGCGCGAGCCCGATCACGACGGGCACGAAGACCGCGGAGACCCGGTCGGCGAGGCGCTGCACTTGGGCCTTGCCGGTCTGGGCCTCTTCCATGAGCCGCCGCATCCGCGCCAGTTCAGTGTCGGCGCCGACGCGGGTGATCTGCACCTCGAGGCGCCCGCCGACGTTGATCGTCGCGCCGACGACGCGGGATCCTTCGGCGACCTCGACGGGCATCGACTCACCCGTGAGCATGCTCGCGTCGATGCTGCTGAGCCCTGCGGTGACGAGTCCGTCCGATGGGATCTTCTCGCCGGGTCGCACGACGACCGTGTCGCCGACGACGAGCTGTGAAACGGGAACGCGCGTCTCGACACCGTTCTGCAGTTTCGCGGCATCCGTCGCCCCGAGTTCGAGGAGCGCGCGGAGCGCCTCGGACGACGCCCGCTTCGCGCGGGCCTCGATGTAGCGGCCCGCGAGGATGAAGACCGTCACGAGCGCGGCGACCTCGAGGTAGATCTCGTGCCCGCCCGCCCGCGGCGCACCCACCAGCGTGAAGGTCATGGTCATGCCGGGCATGCCGGCGCCGCCGAAGAAGAGCGCGTAGAGCGACCAGCCGAACGAGGCGATCACTCCGAGGCTGATGAGGGTGTCCATCGTCGCCGCGCCGTGGCGCAGATTGACGGCGGCGGCCCGGTGGAACGGCCACGCGCCCCACACCGCGACGGGAGCGGCGAGGGTCAGCGCGAGCCACTGCCAGTTCTCGAACTGCAGCGGCGGGATCATCGACATCAGCGCAACGGGCAGCGACAGCGCGGCGCTGATCAGCAGCCGCTGGCGGAGCGGCTTCGTCTCGTCCTCGGGCTCGGCCGCTTCCGGCTCGGGCGTGGGTACGGTCGCGGCGTACCCCGCGGCCTCGACGGTCGCGATGAGCTGCGCCGTCTCGACACCCTCGGCACGGACGCGCGCCTTCTCGGTGGCGTAGTTGACGGATGCCTCGACGCCGGGGAGCTTGTTGAGTTTCCGCTCGATGCGGGTGGCGCACGAGGCGCAGGTCATCCCCGAGATGTCGAGCTCGACGTCGGTGGTGCTCACGCCGACACCCGGGTGTATCCGGCCTCCTCGATGGCGGCGGTCAGGGCGTCGTCGTCGAGGGGGGTCGCGCTGTGCACGGTGACGTGCGAGGTGCCGCCGGCGACGAGGTCGACGGACACGGCCTCGACGCCGTCGATCTCGGAGAGCTCTTCGCGGACGCTCGCGACGCAGTGCGCGCAGGTCATCCCGGTGACGAGGAGTTCTTCGTTGACAGCGGATGCCGGGGCTGCGGCGGACGCGGAGACGTCGGTGAGTCCGAGCTGGATGCGGTCGGTCATGGTGTTCTTCCTCCGGGTTTCAGGAGCGGACGAGACGCGCGATCGCGTCGTTCGCCTCGCGGATCTTGTCGGCGGCGACCTGGCCGCCTTCGGCACTCGCCTCGGCGACGCAGTGGCTGAGGTGGTCGGACAGCAGCGAGAGCGCGACGGTCTCGAGTGCCTTCGTCGCGGCGGACACCTGCGTGAGGATGTCGATGCAGTACTTGTCCTCGTCGACCATGCGCGCGATGCCGCGGACCTGGCCTTCGACGCGGCGCAGCCGCTTCTGCAGATCGTCCTTGTTCGCGTCGTATCCGTTCATGCTGGATACGGTACCCCCCTAGGGTATGCGCGTCAAGCGCCTTGAGTCAGACTTCCTCGACCTCGCCGGAGACGAGGGTCAGGTGCTCTCGGGCCGACGCCTCCGCGTCGGCACCGCGGCCGTCGCGGATCGCCTGGGCCGTCGCGAGGTGGGCCTCGAGGGTGCCGACGCGCGGCATCCCGGGCGTCAGACCTCGCACCGATCGGCCGCGCAGGATCTCGGCGATGGGGTCACCGAGCTTCTCGAACAGGGCGTTGCCAGAGGCCTTGAGGAGGAGCCGATGGTAGGCGATGTCGGCATCGAGATACTCGTCCGAGTCACCGAGCCCCTGACTTCCGAGGTCGCTGAGCAGCGTCGCCCACCGCACAAGCTCGTCGCGCTCGGCACCCCCCGCCCGTTCCGCCGCCAGCCGGGCGGCGACGGGTTCGACGGCGACGCGCAGGTCGGTCAGCTCGATCAGCACGTCGCGCCGACGCGGGCTGTCGAGCGACCACTCGATGATGTCCGCGTTGAGGATGTCCCACTCCGCCTGCGGACGGACGACGAGCCCGACGCGGCGACGCGAGGTGAGCAGCCCGTGCGCTTCGAGGACCCGGACCGCTTCGCGCACGACCGTCCGCGATGCGGTGAATGACTCCTCGAGACCGGCGAGGGTCAGCCCGGTTCCGGGCGGCAGCTCACCGCCGACGATCCTCCGGCCGAGGGTCTCGACGATGTGGGCGTGGGATGCGGTGGTGGCAGGCGTGGGCATCGGTGTCCTTCGTAGCGATGCTCACGCTACCGCGAAAAGTACGATCATTCGCTTGCGAAAGGTACTACTTATGTGGCACCGTGGGCTCGCTGCCGGGAATGGCCCCGGCACCGGGACGATTCACTGGAGAACACACCCATGGATGAGTGGACGCAAACACTCGGAGCGCTACCGCTCCTCCTGATCGCGGCCGGAGCGGTCGCCCTGATCCTCCTGCTCATCATCAAGGTGCGCCTGCACGCGTTCATCGTGCTGGTGCTGGTCTCGCTGCTCACGGCGCTGGCCACCGGCATCCCCGTCGGCAGCATCGGCAAGGTGCTGATCGACAGCTTCAGTTCCACGGTGGGCACGGTCGCGCTCCTCGTCGGTTTCGGAGCGATGCTCGGCGCCCTCATCGAGAGCTCGGGTGGCGCCCGCGTGCTCGCCGAGAAGATGGTCTCGGTCTTCGGCGAGAAGCGCGCCGCGATCGCCCTCAGCGTCGCGTCGCTCCTCATGGGCTTCCCGATGTTCTTCGACGCCGGCCTCGTCGTCATGCTGCCGATCATCTTCGCGGTGGCCCGGCGCATCGGCGGCAAGCACATGCTGCTCTACGGCATCTCGGCCGCCGCCGCCTTCTCGGTCATGCACGTCTTCGTGCCGCCGCACCCCGGCCCCATCACGGCCAGCGAGACTTACGGCGCCAACCTCGGCCTCGTCCTTCTCATCGGCCTCGTCGTCGCGATCCCCACCTGGTACCTCAGTGGTTACCTCTGGGCGCGCTTCATCGACCGCCGCATCCCGCTCGCCATCCCGCGCCTGTTCGGCGAGGACGTCGAGCCCACGAACCCGCCGACGGCCGGCACCGTCATCGGCGTCATCGCCATCCCGCTGGTCCTGATCCTCCTCAACACCGGCTCCGCCGCGCTCGTCTCGTCCGGAGCCGTCGACGGCACCGCCGTCTGGGTGCAGGCGCTCGGCCTCATCGGAACGAGCCAGGTCGCCCTGCTCATCGCGGTGCTCGTCGCCCTGTTCGTCCTCGGCACCCGCCGCGGGGTCGGCGGCAGCGCTCTGGACAAGATCGTCGAGTCCTCGCTGGGGCCGATCTGCTCGGTCGTCCTCATCACCGGCGCCGGCGGCATGTTCGGCGGAGTCCTTCGCGCCTCGGGCATCGGCGACGCGCTCTCGGACTCTCTCGCCTCGATCGGTGTGCCGGTCATCTTCGCCGCCTACATCATCGCCGTCCTCCTCCGCGTGGCGCAGGGTTCGGCCACGGTTGCCCTCGTCACCGCCGCGGGCCTCGTCGCCCCGGCCGTGGTCTCCGGCGGCTTCAACCCGCTGCAGGTCGCCTGCATCGTGCTCGCCACCGCCGCCGGCTCGGTCTTCGCCGGTCACGTCAACGACTCGGGCTTCTGGCTCGTCGGTCGCCTCATGGGCATGGACGTCAAGACGACGCTCAAGACGTGGACCGTGCAGCAGGCCATCGAATCGGTCGTCGGTTTCCTCATCGTGCTCGGCATCTTCGGCGCGGTGTCCCTTGTCTGACGTCTTCGACCTCACCGGCCGCCTGGCCCTCGTGACGGGATCGTCGCGAGGGCTCGGCCAGAGCCTGGCCGTCGGTCTCGCCGAGGCGGGCGCCCGCGTCATCGTGCATGGCCGCGACGCCGAGGCGGCCGGCCGCAGCGCCGACGCGATCGCCGAGCGCACCGGCGTCCGTCCTGAAACGACCCTGTTCGACGTGACGGATGCCGCGGCTGTCGAGACGGCGATCGGTGAGCTCGTCGAGCGGGTCGGGACACCCGACATCCTCGTCAACAACGCCGGTATCCAGCGACGGGCGCCCTTCGCGGAGTTCCCCGTCGCGGACTGGGATGCCGTCATCTCGAGCAACCTGTCGAGCGCGTTCTACGTGTCGCGCTTCGTCGCGCCCGGCATGATCGCGCGCGGCTCGGGCAAGATCATCAACATCGCCTCCGTCCAGTCGCTGCTCGGGCGTCAGACCATCGCGCCGTACGCCGCGAGCAAAGGCGGTATCGCTCAGCTCAGTCGCGGGATGGCCGCGGATCTGGCGCGCCACGGCATCCAGGTCAACACGCTGTCGCCGGGGTACTTCGCCACCGAGATGAACGCGGCGCTCGTCGCGGACGCGGACTTCTCGGACTGGGTCGCCCAGCGCACCCCGGCCGGCCGCTGGGGTGACGTCGCGGAGCTGCGCGGACCGCTCGTGTTCCTGGCCTCGGCGGCGAGCGACTTCGTGAACGGCCAGAACCTGTTCGTCGACGGCGGCATGACCGCGGTCGTCTGATCCGAGGAGAGACACACATGGACGCAGTCGTCATCGGCGGCAAGCTCGACCTCACGGTGGCGGATCGTCCCGTCCCCGAGCCCGACGCGGGGCAGGTCCGCGTGCGGGTGGGATACGTGGGCATCTGCGGATCCGACCTGCATTACTACTCCGAGGGCGCGAACGGCGCGTTCGTGGTGACGGAGCCGCTCGTTCCCGGGCACGAGCTGTCGGGCTGGGTCGACCTCGACCCCGACGGCCGCTTCGCACCCGGCACGGCGGTGACGGTGCATCCTGCCCGCTTCGGTCCCGAGGGGCCCATTCCCGTCGAGCCGCACCTGCGTCCCGGCGGCAGCTACCTCGGCAGCGCCGCGACGACCCCGCACACGCAGGGCGCGATGAGCGAGTACCTGGTGGTGGATGCCGGCATGATCCGGACCCTGCCCGCCGACCTGCCCGTGCGCCGCGCCGTCCTGGCCGAGCCGCTCGCCGTCGCCCTGCACGGCGCCGGCCGCGCCGGCTCCCTCGCCGGTGCGCGCGTGCTCGTGTGCGGCGCCGGTCCGATCGGGCTCCTCGCCGTCGTCGCCGCGCAGGAGGCGGGAGCGGCGAGCGTCGAGATCATCGACCTGCTGCCCGAGCCGCTGGAGCGCGCACGGGCGCTCGGGGCCGACGGCGTCTGGCGCGTCGGCCAGGATGAGATCCCGTCCGACACGTATGACGTCGTCCTCGAGTGCTCCGGTGCCGCACCCGCGGTGTCGTCCGCGATCGCCGCCGTGCGCCGTCGAGGCACCATCGTGCAGATCGGGATGCTGCCGAACCAGCCGGTCGGCGTGAACATCGCCCCGCTCATCTCCAAGGAGGCGACGCTCACGGGCGCCTTCCGCTTCCTCGACGAGATCGACGAGGCGATCGAGGTCCTGCGGCGTCGCCCCGAGATCGAGGCCGTCATCACCCACGAGTTCCGCCCCGACGCGGCCGTCGACGCGTTCGAGACCGCACGGCGCTCCGCCGAGAGCAGCAAGGTCGTCGTCGCTATGAACTCTGCGAAGGTGGAATCGTGAGCACTGCACCGCGCGTCGTCGTCATGGGTCCGAGCGGATCGGGCAAGACCGCCGTCGGCGCGGCGCTCGCTGTCGACCTCGGCGTGGACTTCGTCGATGCGGACGATCTGCACCCCGCTGCCAACGTCGAGAAGATGGAAGCGGGTCACCCGCTCGACGATGACAATCGCGCGCCCTGGCTCGACATCGTCGGACAGACCCTCGCCGAGGCGCCGGGCCTCGTCGTCGCATGCTCCGCCCTCGCGCGGCGCTACCGCGACCGGATCCGCGCCGCTGCGCCCGACGTGCGCTTCGTCGAGTTGGTCGTCTCGCCCGAGGAGCTGGACCGTCGGATGCGGTCGCGTCAGCACTTCATGCCGCCGGCGCTCCTGGCCTCGCAGCTCGCGACCCTCGAGCACCTCGGGGCGGACGAACCGGGCGTCGCGGTCGAGAACGTCGGGCGCATCCTCGACGTCGCGCGCCGCGCCCGCATCGCGCTCGACGTCGCCTAGGGGCGCCCCCGGGGGCATCCCGTTCCCCTGTCACAACACGCCGCCCGCCCGCGCACTTCGCGACAGACGAGGGGGTGCCGCGCGGTCGCGCCCGCTTCTCCTGTCACAACACGCCGCGCGCCCGCGCACTTCGTGACAGGCGAGCGGATGCTGCGCCCGAGAGCCGCGCACCGCGCGAGAATGGCCTGATGGCGGAGGCGAGCGACTGGCAGCAGTACTACTCCGCTGCGGCGGGCCGGGCGCCACGACCGCACCTCATCGCGGCTCTCGAACACGTGACCCGCGTAGGGACGGCGATCGACCTCGGTGCCGGGGACGGCGTCGACTCGCGATTCCTCCTTGATCGGGGCTGGAAGGTCGTGTCCGTCGACGCGACACCCGGACTGCGGGAGCGCATCGCGGCACGTGCGGACGCATCACCGCGTCTCGATACGCGGGATGCGTCGTTCGAGCATCTCGCCGAGTTGCCGGATGCCGATCTCGTCCTCGCAAGCTATTCGCTTCCGTTCGCTCGCGCGACCGAATTCGCCCACATCTGGACGCTGATCACTGCGGCGCTTTGCCCGGGTGGCGTCTTCGCGGGTCAGCTCTTCGGACATCGCAACGATTGGGCTGCGCACGACGACGTGCTCACACACTCGGCGAGCGAGGTTGCGGACCTTCTTGCGCAATGGCAGATCGTCGAACTCAGCGAACGCGAGAGGGACGGCCCGTCGGGTCGGGGGCCGAAGCACTGGCACGTCTTCGACATCATCTCCCGTCGCCTCTGATTCAGTCGATCGCAAGATCGTATTTGCAGAAGACGATCTTGCACATGTACGGTTGCGACGTGATCGAGACAGAATCATCCGAGATCGACTGGGATGCCGGCGGCATCGAGACCGAGCTGGGCTGGGCCCTGCCCCTCACCTTCCAGACGTTCACGCGCCTGGGGACCGAAGCGGTGAGCGCGATGCCGCAGGGTCCGCGCGGGTATCAGGTGCTGGTCGCGATCACGACCGAGGAACCCTCGTCGCAGCTGCAGCTGGCCCAGCGCCTCGGGATCGACAAGACGCAGATGACGTACCTGCTCGACGCGCTCGAAGCGGAGGGCCTCGTCTCGCGCAGGCCGGCGCCGACCGATCGACGCGTGCGCCACGTCCATCCGACCGACGCGGGCCGCGCCACCCTCGACACCGCGCGTGCACAGCTCCGCCAGGCGGAGGACCGCCTGCTCGGCACGCTCGACCCCGATGAGCGCGCGACGCTCCGGACCCTCCTCGCCCGTGTCGCCGTCGCCGCCGACGCGGCGCGCACCGACCCGGACTTCGAACACCCCGTCGCCGCGCCCGAGCGCTCGCGCCGTGGAACCTCCACCCCCACAGACAGGACCCCCTCGTGACCACCACCGTTCTCGTCGCCGGCGCAACCGGCGACATCGGCAGCCGCATCTCCCGCGAGCTCCTCTCGCACGACGTCCGACTCCGGGTGCTGACCCGTCCGGGCAGCTCGGCCGCGGCAGAGCTATTCGGCGACGACGCACGGGTCGAGATCATGACCGCCGACTACGCGGACCACGACGCGCTCGTGGCCGCGGCATCCGATGTCGACGTCGTCGTCTCGGCGCTCAGCGGCATCCGGCCGGTCATCGTCGACGCGCAGCGCGCACTCCTCGCCGCAGCGGTCGCGGCCGGGGTGCCCCGCTTCCTCCCGTCGGACTACTCCGCCGACTACCGGCGCCTCACCCCGGGGACCAACCGCAACCTCGAGCTGCGCCGCGAGTTCGCCGCGGACCTCGACGCGGCGCCGATCCAGGCGACGTCGGTGCTGAACGGCATGTTCACCGAACTGCTCGCCGGTCAGGCACCGATGATCCTCCGCGATCGCAAACGCGTGCTGTTCTGGTCGTCGGCCGACCAGGTGCTCGACGTCACCACGAAGGACGACACCGCTCGGACCGTCGCCCTGGTCGCCCTCGATGCGGACGCCCCTCGCGTCGTCGAGGTCGCCGGCGACCGGATCACCGCCCGCCAGGTGGCGGAGCTCGCCTCCGAGTTCAGTGGCGAGACGTTCAAACTGCAGTGGGCGGGCACGACGAGGACGCTCTCGGCGATGGCCGCGGTGGGACGACGCCTCTCGCGCGACCCCGACGAGACGTTCCCCGCCTGGCAGGGGATGCAGTACTTCGTGAGCATGTTCAGCGGCGAGGGCGAACTGCGCCACGTGGACAACGAGCGCTACGGACGTCAGACCTGGACGACGGCCCGCGACATCCTGAAGCCCTGGCTCACGGGCACGGGAGCCCCCGCAGCCTGACCCCCGCTCCACGCGGCATCCCGCGCTCCCCTGTCACAACACGCCGCGTGCCTCCGCACATCGCGACAGGGCAGCGAGCGCCGCGCCCCTGACCCCCGCTCCCCTGTCACAACACGCCGCGCGCCTTCGCACGTCGCGACAGGCGAGCAACCCCGGCGCAAGAGCCGCCGGTGCGGCACCCCCGCCGCATACAATCGCGGGACACGGTCGTCCGCGCCGTCGCCACCCGAGGAGTCCCGCCATCGACCATCAGCCCGCCCCGACTCGCCGCGCCTCGGCCTGGTCGACGCTCGGCCGTCTGGTCCACATCTCGCGCCCGGTCCTCTGGATCAACACGATCGGCACCGGTGTTCTCGGCATGTGGCTCACGGGGCAATTGCTGGATGCCGCGGCGATCCCGCTCCTCATCTGGTTGACCCTGCCGTTCAATCTGCTGATCTACGGCGTGAACGACATCTTCGACCAGGAGACCGACGCGCTGAACCCGCGGAAGGGCTCGATCGAGGGCGCTCGGATCGAGCCGCGCGAGGTGCGGCTGATCGTCTGGGCCGTCGCGATCACGAATGTGCCGTTCCTCGTCTGGTTCCTCATCGCCTACCCGCCCGCGGCCGTCGGGCTGATCCTCCTCTACACGCTGGTCTTCGTCTTCTACTCGGCGCCCCCGCTGCGGTTCAAGCAGCGGCCGTTCCTCGATTCCCTCAGCAACGCCGCCTACGGCCTGCCCCTGCTGATCGTCCCGGTCGCGCTCGGCGAGCCGCCGCTGTGGCCCGCCGTCATCGGCCTCCTCGCATGGAGCGTCGCGAAGCACGCCTACGACGCGGTGCAGGACATCGACGAGGATCGCGAGGCCGGCATCCGGACGACTGCCGTGCTTCTCGGGCCTCGCGGCACGGCGGTGTGGAGCGGATTCTGGTGGCTGGCGTCCACCGTCCTGTTCGCCCCCGTCAGCATCCCGGTCGCAGCTCTCAACCTCGCGATCGCGGGCGTCCTCGTCGTGTGGATGCTGCTGCGCCCCACCCCCGCGACCGGGCGTCGCCTGTACCCGGTGTCGATCGCCTTCCCCTACGTCGCCGGCTCGGTCGCGAGCGGGCTGCAGCTGACGAAGATGTTCTTCGAGGTGTACGGATGAGCCGCATCGTCGTCATCGGGGCAGGTCTCGGGGGGCTGGCGGCATCCGCTCTGCTCGCCCGTGCCGGACACGACGTCACCCTGCTGGAGCGGGCGGCGACGGTCGGCGGCAAGAGCCGCCGGCTCGAGGTCGACGGCGAGCGCATCGACTCGGGTCCGTCGCTCGTGACGTTCCCCGGCGTGTGGCACGAGCTGTGCGCACGCCTCGGCACGGACCCCCGCGCGATCGAGCTGGAGCGGCTCCCCGAGGTCGGCCGCTATTACTACGACGGCGAGGAGGTCACCCTCCCCGTGCCGCCGGAGCACCCCTGGTACCCGGCGTGGAAGCGGTTCAGCGACGAGCACGCGCCCCTCGCCGACGACGTGACCGCGCTCCTCGTCGCCGATCCGCTCGACCGACGGTCGCTCCCGGCGCTGCGCCGGCTGCTCGCGGTCTACGGACCGCGGCTGAGCACCCGCTCGTACCTCGACAGCCTCACGTGGATGCCCAACGGCCTCCGCGAGATCATCGCCATCCACACGCTCAACGCCGGCGTCCCGCCCGAGCGCACGCCCGCGCTCTACGCGAGCATGCCGGCCGTCATGGCGGCATCCGGTGTGTGGGTTCCCCGCGGCGGCGTGTACGAGATCCCGCTCGCCCTGGAGCGCATGGCGGATGCCGCGGGCGTCGACATCCGCACCGGCGAGATCGTGACCCGCATCGAGCGTGGACGGGTGACGACGGCGGGCGGCTCGTTCGCGGCCGACATCGTCGTGAGCGCGCTCGACGCGGACCGGGTGAATGACCTGCTCGGCGGGCGGCGGCGCACCCCGGGCGCCCTGTCGTGCTCCGCGGTGGCGATCTACGGCGCGCTCCGCGAGCCGCTGCCCGAGCGGATCGCCGCGCACAGCGTCATCCTCCCCACGAAGCCCGACGCCCTGCACCGCAGCCTCGCCGCGGGCGATGAGCCCGCCGACACGATGGCGTTCGTCAACCTCTACCGCGCCGGTCAGGTCTACCCGAACGATCGGAGCACGCTCGCCGTGCTGCTGACCGCGCCGGCCGACGGGTCGGGGTACAGCCTCGAGCGCCCGTTCGTGCGGCGCGAGGTCGAACGGATCTCCCGCACGATGGGCCTCGACGAGCTGCTCACCGATTCGATGACGGATGCCGCGGTCCTCGACCCCGCCTACTTCGGTACCTTCGGCGAGCGCCACGGCGCCCTGTACGGAGCGGCGCGGCCGCTCTGGATGAGCGGTCCGTTCCACCAGCCCGCGCACCACGACCTCCGGCGGCCGTGGTTGTGGCGGGTCGGCGCCGCGGTGCACCCGGGCGGCGGCATTCCGGCCGTGCTCGGCGGAGCGATGATGGTGGCCGAGAAGCTGCTCCGGCGGCATCCCGCCTGACCCTCGTCAGCCCGCGCGGCGCGCGTACTCCTCGATCGCGACACCCGAGGCGAACTCGCGCACGCGCGTCCGCGTGAAGGGGTACTCCGCGGGGGCGGCCTCACCGAACAAGCGGATGCCGGAGCCCAGAGCCACCGGGTGGCGCTTCAGCACGAGGCGGTCGATTTCGGGCAGCAGGGCTCCGGCGAGCTCACCCCCACCGCAGAGCCAGATGTCGGCGCCGTCCTCCTGCTTGAGGGACCGGACGGTCGCCACTGGATCGTTCGTCAGGGTGACCGACGGATCGACCTCGCGCTCCCGACGGCTGGCGACCACTTGCCGGAGGTGCGGGTACGGGCTCGTGATCCCGGCATCCAATGCGGGAATCAGGGTGTTCCAGCCCATGATCACGGTGTCGAACGTCGTGTTCGTGGGGTGGATGCCGACCGCCCGTTGCACGTGCCCGGGCAGGGCGTCGGCGTACTCGCCGAAGATGACGGCGTTGTGGTCGCCGTCGATGAGGAAGGCGTCGTACCCGCCGTTCTCGTCGGCGATGCAGCCGTCGATGCTCACGGCGACGTAGTAGACGAGGTTGCGCATGATGTCTCCTTCGGGGGTCTGCGTGTCAGAGCCAGAGCAGGATGGCGATGGCGAGGATGAGGCCGAGCATGAGCGAGGTCGTCCACGCGGTGGCAGCGGCCAGGGTCCACGCTTCGCGCTCCTGCAGTACGAGGCGGCGCGGGTCACCCGCAGGCAGCTTCTTCGCCGCGCGGTGCGTGTAGACGACGACCGGCGTCGCGAGGATGGCCACCAGGATGAGGCTGAGCAGCTGGATGACGAGACCGCTCTCGCGCCGACCGATCGCGAGGGCCTCCCACGCGGCGGCGAGCGTGCTCGCCGTCTCGCGCGGTCCACAGAGGGCCACGAGCGCGACGGCACCCACCATGACGACGAGCGCACGGAGGGCTCGCTCGCCCCGCGCCGCCGCCGCAATCACCGGACCCGCGCCGGTCGTCTTCGAGAACCCTCGCCGTGCAGCGCGGAGCGAGAGGGGCCAGAGGACGACGCCGACGACAGCGGCGATGATCCACGCGAAGACCTGCTCCGGCGAGATCTGCACCCCGAGGTTCTCGGCGAGAAGGATGCCGCCGATCCACGCGCCGATCCCGACCGGAACCCCGACGCCCACCGCGAGGACCACGATCACGATCTGCACGGCCGGCGACGGGGTGCGGTCGCCTCGCGAGCTCATCCCCCCACTCTAGGAACTCGAGTGGGGCTCGCGGCATCCCGCCGGCGTCAGCCGAGCGCGATCGGCTCGGGCTGACGCTCGGCGTCGGCTGACTCCTGCAGCGCCGACTTCTGACGCAGCGGCGGAGTGCGGAAGAACAGCGTCAGGACGAACGCGATCAGGGCGACGCCCATGGCCACCCAGTACACGCTCACCGTCGACTGGTTGAACGACACCAGAAGCGGCTTCGTCAGGCGCGGGTCGGCACCGTTGAGGAACGAGGTGTCGTCCATCGTGCTGTCGTCGAAGGACGAGCCGGACGAGTTCGACATCCCGTCGATGATCTGCGGGACCGCCTGGTCGACGAAGGCGCGGCGGGCAGCGGCATCCGTGAAGTCCAGCGTCACCGTGCCGTCGGCCGCCACCTTCGCGACGGGCAGCTGCTCGGTGATCTTCGCCCCCGCCTGCGCGATGGCCTGCTGTTCGGCTTGGGCGGTGGCCTCCTGTTGGGCGGCGGCGGGGATCGCCCCGGATGCGACCTGCTGAGCGACCGCGTCGGCAGCCGCGGCCTTCGCCTCGTCGACGCCCTTCTGCGCGCCGTCGAGGGCGCCGTCCGAGAGCTGGCCCACGAAGGGGTCATAAACCTTCGACATGATGCCGGCGTTGGCCGGTGCGCTCGCGACCGTCGGGTCGAGGGCGGCGTCGAGGGCGTCGGAGAGTGACTGCTGATCCTTGAAGTTGGTCTGCAGGTTCAGTGGCACGAGCGTGAACAGCAGCGACAGCAGCACGGCCGTGCCGAGCGTGCCACCGATTTGACGGAAGAAGGTCGACCCCGAGGTTGCGACGCCGATGTCCCGCGGACCGACGGAGTTCTGCGAGGCGATCGTGAGGGTCTGCATGAGCTGGCCGAGGCCGAGACCGATGAGGAGCATCGCGCCGGCGAGGTGCCAGTACGAGGAGTCGTACCGGACGAAGGTCAGCGTGAGGAAGCCCAGCACCATGAAGGCGGTGCCGATGGTCGGGAAGATCCGGTAGTGGCCCGTGCGGGCGATGATCTGACCGCTGACGATCGACGAGATCATGAGTCCCAGGATCATCGGCAGCAGCTGGATGCCGCTCTCGGTGGGCGTCGAGCCGAGCACGAGCTGCAGGTAGAGCGGCAGCGTGAGCATCGCGCCGAACATCGCGAAGCCGACGAAGACGCCGATGATCGTCGCCATCGAGAACGTCGACGACCGGAAGAGCTTCAGCGGGATGAGCGCGTCATCCTTCATGCCGCGCTCGATCAGGATGAAGGCGACGATGCCGATCACACCGACGACGTAGCAGGCGATGGCGATGGGCGAGGTCCAGCCCCATTCGCGGCCCTGCTCCGCGATGAGCAGCAGCGGAACGAGCGCGATGATGACCGCGGCCGCACCGAACCAGTCGATGCGCACCGCCCCGTGCGGGTGCCGCGGGATGTGCAGGAACCGCAGGACGACCGCCAACGCGACGAGGCCGATCGGCACGTTGATCAGGAAGACCCAGCGCCAGCCGGCGATGAAGAGAATCTCACCCGAGCCGGCGAACAGGCCGCCGACGAGGGGACCGATCACCGAGGAGATGCCGAAGACGGCCAGGAAGTAGCCCTGATACTTGGCTCGCTCGCGGGGGGCGAGGATGTCGCCCATGATCGCCAGCGGCATCGACATGAGACCACCGGCGCCGAGACCCTGGATCGCGCGGAAGGCGGAGAGCTCGATCATCGAGGTCGAGAAGCTCGCGGCGACCGAGCCGACGATGAAGATCGCGATGGCGATGATGAAGAGGGGCCGGCGTCCGAAGATGTCGGAGAGCTTGCCGTAGATGGGCGTCGAGATCGTCGACACGATCAGGTACGCAGTCGTCACCCAGGCCTGCTGGCTGAGGCCGTTGAGGTCGTCGCCGATCGTGCGGATCGCGGTGCCGACGACGGTCTGGTCGAGCGCAGACAGGAACATACCCGCCATGAGCCCGAAGATGACGAACAGGATCTGGCGGTGGGTCATCACCGGGGTGCTTCGGGTGGTCGGGCTCGACACGGCAGCAGTGGTCACGGTTCCTCGGAGGGGTGAAGGCCGATAAGGATGCCGCGCGACGGGTCATGCGCGACGGGGGGCCAGCAGTGGCCGGCAGAACAAGTTGTGTTTGGTCAACCATAAGCGCGTCGACCGCGCCCGTATTCCCTTTTCTTCGTTCTCCGCTTTCGTCTGCCTGCTCGCGCGGGGCTGTCGGATCCCGATACACGTTGCGCAGAGCAGCAGATGTTTCGCCCTAGTTTGCGTGAAATCCGGGCAGGTCTGACCGCAATAGATTTCGGATTCCCACCGACGGCCGACGGTGGGACGACCGAAATCTGTCCAGGTGATCTCCGACGATCTACGCGCAGTAGGGACAGTGCCCGGTCGCGGGCAATTGGAGCCCGCAAGTTGGGCAGGGGGACGGCTTTCGCTCCTGGCGACTCGCGCGGCTGACACCGCCAGAGCGGATGCGGTGCTCTGGATGCGCGACGCCCCACAACTTCTTGCTGCGCCCACTAGGCCAGCGATCCACATCGCCCACGGCATCGACGATCTCGTCTTCGCTGGTGAAGCCGTTCGTCCAACCGTGATGAACCTGGATCGCAAACTTGCTGTCCCGACGGACGGCTTTTATGTAGCGTCCCCGGTCGTAGTAGCCCTCGACGTTGAACCTCGAGAGCAATCGTCGGATGAAATCACGATTCTCCATCGGAGTGCGCTGATCCGCGAACGCCGCGTCCAGCGACGCGTACCGGCCAGCCCCCGAGTTCGTGTCCGGCTCATCGATGTACTCGTGCACGTCCATCAGCTCGCCTCCGCGCGAACCTCACGCCACCGTTTGGCCTGCTCCTCGCTGATGGCCCAATAGGCCTGATCATACGAGTGCCCGAGCCGCCGGCCGCTTCGGACAGCTAGCGGCCATCCAGGGTTGTCGGGGTAGTGAGTTGCTAAGTGCCGCGTGATCTTGCGAGGTGCATCGCGCCACTCGTTGATGGTCATGCCCGTCATCGCGGCGACCTCTTGGGTCGAGAGGTATTCCCCCACGCGTTCCGTGCAGGCATCCATTGCACGTGCCCAGCGCTGCGCAGTCACCGCTTCGCTCCGCGCCAAGCGGCGGAGGTCCTCGATGCTCCATGCGACGAGTTCAGCAACGCCCGCCTTGGCATAGCTCAGTGCAGTGCTGGTGTTCGCGCTCTCCTCACTCGATAGGGCAGCGACGACTGGCGGGAAGGCGAGTTCCTCACCGCGCTCTCGGGTGCGGCTCGCCACGATGGCGGCGAGCTCCAGGTAGTCGGCTTCTGGCACCAGAAGAGGAATCCAGTTGACGGGCATGAATGCTCCTTAGCAATCCGTTTGTCTATCCATAGGTTCCACGAAGCGGCCCGGTTAGACAAAGGGATAGACAGTGAGGAGGTGAAGGAAAGTGAAGCTCTAAGCTAGAAGCTAGGTCGCCCGGTACCCGCTACGTCGCCCAAACACCCTCACGGCGCGCGCCGTGGTCGCGCGCTTACCGGTTATGCGGTGCGAGCTTCGGTGTGATTCCATCCCGGCTTTGCAGTCCGCAAGTCCTCACCAGGAGTCCAGCTGTGGACCTGTGATCGAGTGTGTCGACCGGGGTAGTTCGAGCTGTCGCCTATCCCGCCGTATACCTCCTTGCCACTGTTCTCGACGAGGACGAGCGACATTCGCTCCGCTGTCAACCACCGTGCGAGCCAGTCAGTGTCCATCAAGAGTTCGTTCTGGCCCCTTCCGACGTGGCGAACGGTTGCGACTTGGAGTCCGGCTTCATCAACCCAGCCGTTGTGGCCGTTCCAACGTAGCCCTCCGGGCGCCGATCCAAATAGTTCGGGTGCGGGGACGTCGAGCGAGATCGTCTTCAGGTCGTCGGGGGCATATTCATGCTCGCCGAGAAAGTCCCACGTGGCGCGTCGCGAAACGACACTCAGGGGCTCGGTCCATTCATGACGAACGAGGTGGAGCCACGGCTCGTGATGATGGCCGTAGGGGAAGTCGCCGACGTACCCGTCGTACACGTAGGTGCTCTCAGCAACGGGGCTACCGACCAGGTCGCGTTGCTGGAGTTCGTCGATGACTGTAGCCAGATCATCAGTAGAGACGAGGTGCGAGTAGACGCTGGTCGAGATGCGACGTTGACGGGATGACGACTCATCCTCATGGAGCCAGGTGTAGGCGCCGGAGAGCACCAGATGCGGCCGTCCATCCAGGATCGGTGCATCGACTGCGATGCGAGGGAAGTCCGTCCCCTTGGCGATCCAGTCCGCCTCCGCTGCCTCCATGGCCGGTCGCCATTCGTACTCGGGGACCCACGGTCGCGGTCTGTCCGGGTTCACGTCGAACTCCACGACCGTGGGGTCCATCTGCGTAGTGAGACGCGTCTGCGGACCCGGAACGGGTGTCTCCGGTGGGTCCCAGGACTCGCGCGTTGCCGGAATGTGGTCAGCGACGACTCCCGCGAGGTGATTGAGCGCGATCCATTGGTACTTCTTGCCGATGCGCTCGATCCATGCAGGCGTTGAACGACCATCGCCGAACTCATTGATGACGTAGATGTCGAACGAGCGGTGCAGCCCTGGTTCGTATCCGATTCGGATCGCCTCAAGGACCACCCATCGAGCAGCCGCATCGAGGTCGATACCGGGTCGGTCCCTGAGCACGGGGCTCAACTGGTACGTGAAGAAGTCGTCACCCGTGGTGGAGTGAACAAGCTTCGGGTAGTCGTTCCGGTCGAGCGCTGCAACCTCTTGTTCAGTCGGCCACTCAAGCGGCCAGCTACTTGCATAGGGTGGCCGAAACTGCTCCGGTGTGAGCCCCGCGGGTAGCGAACCCCGATGGTTGGCAGCCTCGAGCAGGCTACGCGCCACATCCCGAACACTGGCATTCCGCGTGACCTGGCCAGCCGCGAAAATTCTCTGTGAAGCAACCTCAGCGGCCGCAGTCCAGTCTTCGTAAGCGCCGTTTGCAAGCAGAGCGGCGTAGGCGACGGCGCACGCGCGCTCAACAATCCATTCGTCATCCACAGCGGTGAACCGTTCAAGGGACCCGGCCACTTGATCGGTGTGCCTTGTCAGAAGGCGAACCGCTGCGATCGACGCGGTGTCGCGTACTCGACGATCCGTTGCGGACGTGCACCAGAGAAGTGCTGTAACCCAGAGTCTTGCCGTTTCGTCGCCAACCCGTTCGAGGGGCTTCTCTCGCGCCCACCGGATCAGGCGATCGACGGAGCCGCCGGTCTCATGCGTACCGTGGAACCAACGCGCAAGTACAGCATCGCGTACCGCCATGCGCTTGCTGGTGAGAACCTCGTGGAGGAAGTCTGCGTTGAGCGGATGTTGGGGGCGGACGGCGAGCCGGAAGAGTAGCGCGAGTGTGTCGGAGACGGTCCGGGAGCTGCGGAGTGCGTCCAGCACGATGTCGCGTGTTGCGGTGTCGATGGAGGTGTCGTTACGCCATGCGGTGCCGGCCACAACGGCTGCCGCAATGGCGTCGTCATCATCGATCACCGACCGGAACTCGGCTAGTTCGATCCCAAACCGCTCAGAGATCACGACCGAGGTAGCTTCCAACAAGCCGAGGTCGATTGTGGAACCCAACCCGACGATCCTGCCCAGTCGACTCTTGAGCTCGGCCTCAATGCCAGCCGCGTCTTGCACCTGTGAAAGCGCGTCGCTGACGATGAGATGCTGGCCGATGCGCTCGAAAGTGATCGCAATAATGTCGCGGCCGTAGGTCGTGCCGTCGGGAACTACGTCCTCTTCGAGGAGGCCCTGTGCAATCAACGCGTCAAGTAGCGACTTCTCCGCGGAACGGTCGGGCCAAATTGGAGCGACCACAGCCTGTGCCTGACTGCGTGTCAGCCATGGGTCAGGTCCGCCGTCAACGATCGCGGAGGCCAGCGCGTGCATCGCCGAGTGCACCACTCGGTCCGCACGCGGCGCATCAATGCGGTCACTGACAACTTCGTTTGCGTTGTTGAGGATCATGGCAGTCAGCTCGCCGAGACCCATGGCGGCGTGTTCGAGCCCAAGTCGACCTTCCCGCAGGAGGGCTTCGCACACTAGGCGCAAGTACAGCGGATTGTCGAACTCGCCGTGAATGGGGGGCGAGGCAGGAGGTTCGAGCCCGTAGAAGTCGGCGTACTCAGTGATCGCCTCAAACTCGACGCCTTCGAATCCTGTGTGCTCGAACCTCTCCAGCGTCATGCCTGTCGGGAGGACCTGGGAGACGTAGTGTGTCCGCGCTGTCACCAGAATGCGAATACCCGGGTACCTTTCCGCAGCAGATACGAGGCGATCGAGGTTGTCTCGCCAGGTCGACCGTGGACGCGTATCGTTCAGCGCGTCGATGACGACGAGCGTCGTGGCCCCCGCAATGATGGCGGCTTCGTCGAGGAGGCCAAGGGCTTCATCCCCGGTGAGGTCGCGGGGCATGTGCAGGAGGTCGCGGAGCTGAAGGAGGGGGTCGTGATCATTGAACCAACGCCCATGCAAGACGAGGCTTGGCCGGGCCTGATTCAGGCGGCGCGCTACCGCATCGATCGCAACGAATGTCTTGCCGACCCCTGCGGCTCCAGTCATGAGCGCGGCTTGGCAGCTCGCGAGTCTTCCAAGCGGGCCAACAAGAGCTTCGGTGGTGGCGCTCAGCGCGGCATCCAGATCGCGCAACGCGTCAACCGCGGCGGCGGGAAAGGAAACTCCATACTCGGCTTGGTACTGACGCCAGCGTTTGGAGTCCCAACGAGTCTCAGGATATCGGGCATCCATTGCGGCGACCTCAATGGACTCCTGCTCCCGAACCGCGGCGACAGACGCGTCAAGCGCACCTGCAAGAGCCTCGAGATCTTGCGTGCGTCGCCGACCCTGCCAGGCGGCTAGGGTGTCGTTCACCGGGCCTGCTGCGTCGAGAGCCGCGTCCATGTTGGCTGCCAGGGCGAGATTCTTGGCTGTACCGACAGCGCGGGACGCTTCATCGATCCTTGAAACGTGGCCTTCGACGATCGCCCACCAGTCGTCGTCGGAACAGAGCGCGCTGATTGCCAAATGCGCGGGAACCTCGACGTTCAATTCGGGGATGTATCGGGGTCTTGCCGCGGTAACAGAGCTGGCGAGTCGGTCCGCCCACCACTGGTCCGCCAAAATGTCCGCATCAAACCAGTAGCGGCGCTGAAGTCCCGTCGAGTCCAGCCGTTCGAGGCGGCTAATGAGGTTCGTTGACCACTCAAGCTCGAACTCCACGCTCATGTTTCGGGCGCTGGCTTTAGCCCTCCACCCGTCGAGCCAACCGTCCCTATCGGTGATCTTTTCAAGGAGAGACTTGCCTTGGCCGCCGGTGGGACCGGTGGGGTCAGTCGGAATGGCGATTGTGTACTTGGTGAGCGATGGATGCTGAGCGAGCGCAGCATCAACCGACTTGTCAAGCTGACGCTTGCTTACATCACCGTGATCTGTCCAGTACTTCGCCTGCCAGCCGTGCTCGCTTCCATCACCCAGCGTCCAATAGCACTCGACACCACCGTCGCCTCCAGCTCCATTCAACGAGACGAACCTGGCATCTTCGGCCGGTGGCTCTTGGCCTGCTAGCCGGCACACGAACTGCTCGAAACCATCCCGCTGCCCCCCGGGACCCATCGAACGAATTCGTGCGAAGTCAATATCTGGAATGTTCACGATGCCGTCCTCGACCTGGCGTCAACGTCGACGCTCACCACCCTTGGCTCCATGAATCAGCTGTTCTCGTAGCTCGCCTGCAGAAAGTCCTGCGCTCGATCGAGGTGGCGCTGGTTCGAGATTCGGAGCTCGAGGTCGCCTGTGCCGAAATGTCCGATGTTCCGGACGTCCCTTGAGAACCCCTCCTCCAGGTCAACTTCGTCAGGGTTGACCTTCAGATACACCAGCAGGTTTCGGGACTGCGGGTGCACCTCGACGCACGCGAAGTTCTTCAGGCGCCGATAGGCGAAGTACTGCTTCGTCGCCTTCTTCGACACGTCATCGCCGAGCGCGGCGAGGTAAGCATCTAGCTGCTCGTACAACGCCGTGGGTTCCGGAGATGCCTGGCTCAGCAGTTCCGTGACCGTGCGCCCGTGCCCGCGTGATGCGTCGGGGGCATCGTTCGCGGACTGCGGCTCGACTCGCGATGCGTGGACGAGTTCGAGCGCGAAGAGCTCGCCGCCGAAGTCGCGGTATGTGACGAGGTCGATCGATCTGTTGATCTGCTCGACAGCGTGTTCGTCGTATCGGGTGTACCCGCTCGCCACGCACACGAGGCGGGGTGCCCGCCAGTCGATCGCGTCGGCGACGTCGCGTCCGAGCTTCTCCATGACGAGCAGGGTGAACTCGGCTTTGTGATCGAGGAGCCAGTTCAAGTAAAAGAGGCCTTGGTTGATGACGTTCTCATTGGTGGCCCGCTTGTACTCGAAGATCACAGGGGAGTTGTTCTCATTGATGCCCAGAGAATCGATCCGTCCGCCGTGCCTGCTGCCGGTGGAGAACTCGCTCGCGAGGAACCGCGTCGCGAACATCTCCTCCATGTTCCGCTCGATCAACTGCTGCAAAGAACGTTCCAGCGCCACCGTCGTACTGTGCAGCTCGGCCGCAACGCCGGCGGTCACACGGAAGAGCTTGAGGTCAGCCACGTACAGCCCCCTGGTCCTTCAGATACTCGTACAGCATCGCCGGCAGCGCCTTCCCGAGCTCTGCGAACAGTCCGCTGTCGTTGAAGAGGTCGTCGATGAACGCGGGTGTCTCGTCCCGCACGCCGAGCAGCGCTTTCGCGAACGCCTTCGGCAGAGCCGGGGACTCGGCAAACTGCTGCGGACTGTTCACCGCGGCCTGGTTCGCGAGATCCACATCCAGCGCGAGCTGGCCGACGATGTGATTCATCTGGAGGTCGATGACGCCGACGCCGTACTTGTCGCCGAGGCGCTCGTTGAGCTTGTGGATGATTTCCTCGAGCGCGGACCGGTGCTTCTCGTGGATCGCACCCGAGCCGATCGCGGTGATCGGGTCGAGGCCCGGTCCCTGCTCGAGGTTGAGCTTCACGGACTCACCGGCGCTGATCTTGTAGCCGACGAGTGTCACGTCCGAGATGTCGACCGGTTCGAGGATTGTCGCGGTCGACAGCTGCGGCAGGATGCGGCGGAAGAAGTAATGCCGGCGCGGGAGGTCGGTGTCTTCGAGGTTGCGGGCCTGAGAGATGAAGTCGTAGAACTTCACGAAGTTGCCCACGTCGGCCTTGAAGAGCCGCAGCTCGTCCTGCTCGGTCTTGTCGTCATCCAGGACCGCGGCGACCCATCGTTTCTGGAACCGGTCCACCGCCAGCGCAGTCGCCGCCGACACCTTCGAGTTCACGTTCACTCCACCCGCGAGGGCGGCGTCGAACGCCTGCTCGACCTCCGACATGTCGTAGATCCCCGCCGAGTCCAGCTTGACCACAAGGTCGTAGATCAGGTTCGGGTCGGTCGTCGCCGTCAGCGTCGCCTTCCGGTAGTACGGCAGGAACGCATCCAGCACCTCCTCGGGCTCGTTGACGAAGTCGAGGACGAACGTCTTGTCCTTGCCGGGGTACGTCCGGTTCAGGCGGGACAGGGTCTGCACGGCCTGCACCCCGCCGAGCTTCTTGTCGACGTACATCGCGACCAGGCGGGGCTGGTCGAACCCAGTCTGGAACTTCTCCGCCACGATCATCACGTTGAACGTCGCCGGCTTGAAAGCCTCCGCGAGATCAGACGGCACTCCAGGGTTCTGGGTGCGCTCGGTCAGCCCCTCACCGACATCGTCCGGGTCCTCGACCGTGCCCGAGAACGCGACCAGCGACCGCACGTCCTGCACGCCGGCATCGGCGATGTACTTGTCGAGGTACTTCTTCCAGCGGACGGCCTCAACCCGCGAGCCGGTGACGACCATCGCTTTCGCCTTGCCGTCCAGCAACGGCTGCGCGTATGTGCGGAAGTGGTCGACGACGATCTTCGCCTTTTGGCTGATGTTCGTCGGATGCAACCGGACGTACTGCACCAGTGCCTTCACCGCGGTCGACTCGTCGACCTCCCCCGCACCGTCGTAGTCCCCATCGGGATGCTGCAGCTTCCACGCCACCTTGTACGGCGTGTAGTTCTGCAGCACGTCGAGGATGAACCCCTCCTCGATCGCCTGCTGCATCGAATACAGATCGAACGGCTCCGGAAGATCCCCACCCTCAGGGACCCGCCCGAACAACTCGAGCGTCTTCGCCTTCGGCGTCGCGGTGAACGCGAAGTACGAGATGTTCGGCGCGGATGCCGTGGCCTCCATCGCCCACTGCAGGTACGCATCCGAATCAATCGGCGCCCCCTCCGCGACCGCAGCCTGCTCCGACGGCGAGAGCACCTTCGTCAACGCGCCCGCGGTCGACCCGGTCTGTGAGGAGTGTGCCTCGTCCGCGATCACCGCGAACCGACGTTCCCGCAGTTCGGGCAGGGTCTGGATCGCGGTGATCAGTGCCTCGAACGACTGGATCGTCACGATCACGATGTTCTTGCCACCAGTCAGCGCCGTCGCGAGCTGCTTCGACTTCGACTCACCCGCATCCCGGGTGATGGACTGCACCACCCCGGCCTGCTTCTCAAACTGCGCGATCGCGTCCTGCAGCTGCTTGTCGAGCACCGTCCGGTCGGTCACCACCACCACCGTGTCGAACACCCGCTCGTTCGCGTCGTCGTGCAGCTGCGACAGACGGTGCGCGAGCCACGAGATCGAGTTCGTCTTGCCCGACCCCGCCGAATGCTGCACCAAGTACCGGTTGCCCGGCCCCTCCACCCGCGCCGCCTCCACGAGGCGGGTCACCGCCCGCCACTGGTGGTACCGGGGGAACAGCACCTTCTCGGAGCGGGTCTTCTTGCCCGTGTCGGGGTCGACGTCGACCTCGACCTGCAGGTGCACGAACGACCCCAGCAGCTGCAGCCACGTGTCGCGCTGCAGGATCTCCTCCCAGAAGTATGCGGTTGCCGACCCGTGCGGGTTCAGCGGATTGCCCGCGCCCTCGTCGGCGCCCTTGTTGAACGGCAGGAACCGGGTGCTCGCGCCGGCGAGCTTCGTCGTCATCCGCACCTCGGAGTTCGACACCACGAAATGCACCAGCGACCGCTTCGCAAACGCGAACAACGGCTCACCCGCCGGGTTTCGATCGAACTGATACTGCGCCACCGCGTTGCCGATCGACTGCGTGAAGTCCGTCTTCAACTCGATCGTCGCAACCGGGATGCCGTTGACGAACAGAACCAGATCCAACGCGTTGTTCGGATGCTTCACCGAGTAATGCACCTGACGCATCACCCGCATCCGCATCTTCGCGTACGCCGCCAGCGTGTCCGGGTTGTTCGTCGTCGCCGGCCGGAACTGCGCCAGCGTGAACTTAACCGCACCGCCGTGGTCCGGCACCATCGAGAAACCCTCGTGCAGCATCCGGATCGTCCCGCCGTTCTTCAACGGATCGTTGTCGAGCGCCTTCGACAGGCGATTCAGGATGCTGCGCCCCGCCGCCTCGCGCTGCGCCTCGGTGTCGCCAGGGCGAACGACCTTCGCGAACTCCGCCGACTGCGAGTCTTCCAGCCACTTCAGCACGTCCTCGGGGAACAGAGCGAGCTCACGGTCGTACCCGACGTCGGTCGGCGAGTAGAGCCAGCCGTTCGCGGCGAGGTGCTCAGCGATCTCGTTCTCCAACACCGACTCGAGATGCGCCCCAGCCATGCTCATCATTCAGCCACCCTTACGTCGATCTTGCCCGTTACGGCCGCGGAGATCAGGGCAGCACGACGCTCGCGCGCCAGCTCGATAGCCTTTCGGGCAACCGACAGCGCCGACTCCGTTCGCATCACGACTCGTCGTAGATACTCACCGATCTCTAGCTGCTCAGACCGCGGCGGCACCGGGAGACGCTTCGAGGCGATGACATCCACCGACAGGCCGGGTTGTGCCGCACTGACTGAGTATTGTCCGAGGTTCATGGCGTTCAGGATCGCCAGTAGCCAGGTGAGGTCAACGCCGCGACGGGGATACACAACGACAGCATGCTCTGTGGCGTAGAAGTCGCCGTTGATCAGCCGAGCTTGACCACACAAGGCGCCCTGACGGCCGATCACTACATGCTCACCTCGCACGTTGCACGTTGCGGCGTACCCCCGCAGGCCTCCGCCTCCGTACACCGGGAAGGCGCCTTCTGGTTCTATCTCGTCTGCGCTAATGAAGTCACCGCTCTGCAGCTTCGCGAGTAGACCAAGCTTCCAGGTTTCCCAGTGCGAAGGCACGGCTGCTCCGCTAAGCCAGTCGACTTTACTTTTCCAAGTATTGCTTGAGCGGTCTAGCCCAGAGGTAACTGCTTGGACGATACTGGCCGTTTGGCGTTCGGTGAGGAGGGTGATGAGTTCCTCGTTCTTCGCGATGAACGCGTCGATCTGCGCCGTTTCCCGATCCAGATAGTCCGCAATCGCCCGCTGCTCAGCCAGTGGAGGCACGAGGACTGGGAACGACATCAAGTCCGCCCTACTCATCTGCAGGGAGTTGGGTCGGATACCCGTGAGAAGAGCCGTGTAGCCCTGAACGTAGATGGACGACCGCAGGAGGTGGTGCGCGTAGCGTCGGTCAAGGCGGTCCGAGATCCAATAAGCCCGATAGGCCGGGCTCATATGCCCTAGCAGATCGGACACGCCGAGGCCGGCGTAATTGAGCCACATCGTGTTTACGGCGAGTTGGCCAGGGCGAACCACTCGATAGTTCTCCAGTTGGTCGTCATCACGAACAAGAGAGGCGGACTCGTAGACCCTTTCCTCGACACCGCGATACCCCGATATCGATACCATCGGACCGATAGGCGTCGCCCCGTTCACCTCTTTCGATTCGCGGAAGTGCCGTCGAAACGGCTCGACCATCCAGTCCTCCGGGATGTCCCCAATCCAGCCGATGCCGGAGTCTCTCCGGGAGCGAGTCACCGTTCGACCTCGACGAGCATTGCGCGCAACTCATCCATCACGGCTTCGAGGTCGCGGTCGATCTCTTCGAGCGGGCGCGGTGGGATGTACTGGTAGAAGTGGCGCGTGAAAGGGATCTCCGCGCCTTCTTTGGTCTTCGCGTGGTCGACCCACGCGTCGGCCGCGTACGGCAGGACTTCGCGGGCGACGTAGGCGTCGACATCCTCGTCCCACGGCACGTTCTCGGTGTCGCGGAGTGATGCATCGGGCTCCGGGTTGCCCTTCGCGTCGGTACAGGTGTCGGCGGTGTCGTCCTGCTCGCCGAGCTCCGCCGTCACCGTCCTGAGGAGCGGTGCGGGGAGGGCGAGGCCTTCGGCCTTCGCGGCATCCTTTAGCGCCTTCTGGAACTCGGCACGGCTCTTCCACACCGTGTCGGCGCCGAGCCGGTCGAGGGTCGCGCGGAGGGCTGCGGCATCCGTTTCGTTCAGCTTCTGGACCGCCTTGGCTTCGAACACGGCGTCGATGCGTTCGGGGGTGGCATGCCAGTTCAGTTTGAGGGGGCGTTCGACGGTGATGGTGCGGTAGAGGAAGTCCTCGTTGCGGAAGGTCTTCGAGTGCTCGCCGTCCTCGAACCCGGCGTAAAGGCCGACGATGGTCTCGATGTTCTTCGGGGAGAGTTCGTTGCGCTTGGAGCCGAGGCCCTTGCGCAGCTTGGTGAACATCTCGCGGCCGTCGATGAGCTGCACGCGGCCCTTGCGTGCCTCGTCTTTGCGGTTGGTGAGGACCCAGATGTAGGTGGAGATGCCGGTGTTGTAGAACATATCCTTCGGCAGTCCAATAATCGCTTCGACGAGGTCGTTGTCGAGGAGCCACTTGCGGATGTTCGACTCGCCGCCGCCGGCGCCGCCGGAGAACAGAGGCGACCCGTTGAGGACGATCGCCATGCGGGAGCCGCCGTCTTCGGGCTTGCGCATCTTCGACACGAGGTGCAGCAGGAACAGCATGGCGCCGTCACTGACGGCCGGTGTGCCGGGTCCGAAGCGGCCGTTGAAGCCGAGCTTGGTGTGCTCGTCGTCGACGTAGCTACGCTGGTCTTTCCAGTCGACACCGAAGGGCGGGTTGGACAGGCCGTAGTCGAACTTCTTGTCGTCGAAGGCGTCTTCGGTGAGGGTGTCGCCGAGGGCGATGTTGTCGACATCCTGCCCCTTGATGACCATGTCGGCCTTGCAGATCGCGTACGACTGGTCGTTGTAGTCCTGCCCGTACAGGCTGAGCTGGATGCCCGGGTTCATCTTGCGCAGGTACTCGTCCGCGACCGAGAGCATCCCGCCGGTGCCAGCGGTCGGGTCGTAGATCGACCGCACCACACCCGACTTCGATAAGGCGTCGTCGTCAAGCGCGAACAGCAGCTGCACCATCAGCGCGATCACCTCACGCGGCGTGTAGTGGTCGCCCGCAGTCTCATTTGAGCGCTCGTTCGCCCACCGGATGAGCTCTTCGAAGACCAGGCCCATCTGAATGTTGCTGACCGCGCGGGGGTGGAAGTCGGCCTGCGCGAACTTCTCCGTCACCGCGAACAGCTTGTTCTTCTCGGCAAGCTTGTTCAGCGTCTTGTCAAACTCGAACCGCTCGAAGATGTCCCGCACGTTCGACGAGAACCCCGCCAGGTACGAGGACAGGTTCGCGCGCAGGTCCTGCGGGTCGGCGACGAGCTTGGCGAAGTCGAACGGCGACGTGTTGTAGAACTGGTGGCCCGCGGCATCCGTCAACTTCATCTGCTGCAGCATCTCCGGCGCCGACTCGACCGTCGGCGCGACCTTCAGCACCTCAGCCTTCGTGTCAGCGAGGACCGCGTCGAGACGGCGGAGCACCGTGAACGGGAGAACGACAGAGCCGTACTCGGAGGGCTTGAACGGGCCGCGCAGAGACTCGGCGATGTTCCAGATGAAGTTGACGTGGTTCACCACAGGTGGGCACTCCTGGCTTAGCAACGATGAGGGCGCGACACAGCGTCCCCGTTCCCCATCCTGGCCCATGCCGCGGACTGTCCACGGTCGTCAGAGCCGAGATGCCACGGTTGGCGACCTCTCAACGTAACATTCATCACAGAATTCCATACCGATTAGGCCATGCCGAGGTGGCCTAATCGTCAGCCTTGGGAGATGCCCAGCAGTACGCGCTCCCCCGCCACATGGGAGTCGTACGCGCAGGGCATTAGCTGCAACATCATCCACGTCCTGATCTCACGCTTGATTCGCATCGGCGTCATTGAGCGAGCGGGCGGTCTCCCGGGCGAGCGGACGCTTCTCTACCGAAAGACCAAGCCCGACGTGCTGCGAACGCTCGCGCACATCGGCGACCCCGTCAGCTAATTTGAGGGACCATATCTCGGCGCCGGCACACCGTATCCAACGCGCTCGGCTGCGAGTGACAGCTCACGGCCCTACACGGAATCATCAACGAACAGGGGGAGGTCGTCTAGGAACCGAAACTGATCGACTTCCGTGAACCGTAGAGCGCGTCCAGGCGTGCGGTTCAGAACACCGGTCGCTGACACCATCCTCCGCTCCGTGTTCGCCTCGCCCGCGACGTGGTAGTCGTCATCATTGAGCTCGATCGTGACGTTGCGCGCCTTGTCGTTGTCGAGAATCCTCAGCGTGACTCGGCCAATTTGGTCCTCTTCGCCCCGATCGAGTCGCTTGACGTATCCCGTGACAGTTTGGCGGCCCACAACCGGCTCGCCCTTGAGGAAGTTCTCGACGTCGCGGATCACCGCGACCGCACCCTCCTCCAGTGTTACCAATCCCGGCGCTTGAGCAACGGGCAGTCTCTCGGCCCAGCTGAAGGAAACGTCAAGGCTAGCGATGCTCTCGGTCTCAAGCGTATTGGCGACTGCTTCGCAGAGCTCGGAGGATACGCCCGCACCAACGGCCTCAGTGATCTTGCTCCGGCTTGGTGCGCTGGCACCGTGCGTAAGGTCGCGCAGAGTGCCGAGCCCTTCTGCAAGACGAAGCATCGCGCTACGCGCAAACGGTTGATACGACACTTCATCGAACAGGACCGCGTCGTCGTCATCCTCAGGCGAGAGAATCGGAAGGCGGCTGATCACTGGTACGACGTAGCTGCCCCGACGAGTCTGCCCCATGCGCACCTTGCGGGCGTGATCTCGCGCAGCGTCAGGGACACTGTGCCCAAAGTAGCTGCGTGGCTGTAGAACGGAGTTGGCAGATGCCTGCATCCAGCGGCGGACTGAGTCGATAAACGTGGCGGCGTCGCCCAGAGGAAGGGAGTCATCGATCTGACCGGTGGCTCGGAACTCGGCCACATCCGAGCCGGACTTTGCAATGGCAAGCAGAATGCCGGCCTCGTCCGTGTCCAATGTCTTCGACAGGAGACCAAGCATCTCCGACCATCGAAGTCCGAAGTCCGGCGATGACTCAAGCATCGGCACGACTACCTGAGCCTCTTCGCCCTGCCAGCGTTGAGCGATGTCGCCAAGTTGTGCGACTCGACGCCACCCGTGAGCTCTCAGCCACTGCCCAACATCGGCCGGTGCGACGGATTCGGATGCATACTCCTGCGACTCCATCACGCCGCCCACCTTGCTGCCTGGGCATCCATGAGCGTCCGCAAAGCGTCCGCGGTCAGGAGGTTGCTAATGGGGACTTTGAGGCGAACGGTCGCCGAGTTTGTTGTCGTTGGCATGCCCATGAGCGGCAGGTAGTACGCGGACCGAGTGAGGGCGGTGCCGTTGTGGTCCATGAGGTGCCAAGTTGACGTATCCGACCCCACCACGACGAGAGCAAGGACTCCGTACCCGGAGCGCTTCTGCGACCGAAGGAGGTTGTAGGTTCGAACATCGAGATCGTGGATCAGGTGGCCGTCTTGGATCTCAGGTTTGCTCGTCGCCTTGAGTTGAAAGTCCAGTGTGTGCACGTCGCTGTGGACGGTCATGTCGACGCCGCGCGCGTCGTCAGCGACGATCTCATACGTGTAGTTGGCAGACGCTGCGGCTGCGATGATCCAGGCACGACTGAACCGCTCCTTTTGCGTCGACGCACCATCTGCCATGATGCCCGAATCATATCGGGCCGCTACAGAGCGGACGGCTTCCTGTGGGTGTTGGCTCTCGGAGTGTACGTCCGCGCTCCGACAGGCAGGGCGAACCCCATCTAGACCTGTTGAGTGACCCTGTCCCACGACTGGGTCAGAACCTCATCGACGAGCGACTTCGTGCGATCCAACTCCTGCCCGCGACTCTCGACGAGGTCGCGGACGCTGATGGTCTGGACAGCAACCTGCGCAGCGGCGATCTCGGTGAACGCCTCGTACCGCGCACGATCGAGGCCGCCAAGACTCCGCCAGTCGACGTGACCAGAGGCGCCGACGACATCCCATCGATGAAGTGCATGTCCAGCGTGAACAGCGATGTAATTCAGCGTCTTCGTAGCGGCCGGGAGGACTTCGAGGAGCGCATCGAGACCGGGCTGGGTGTCCGCGATCTGTTCCTCGACCTTGATGAGCTCCTCCTCAAGAACCTGCCGCTGCTTCCTCGTGCGCTTCGCTCCGGAGGCGGTCAGGGCGGCGACGAGGGCACCCGCAACGACGCCTCCCGCGACTGCGAGCCACCCAGTGGACCGCGCGCCACGCACGGAAGACGCGACGTTGAGCGCCGCGCCTAGACCACTCATGGCCGACGTCATGCTGGCGTTAGCTGCGGCGGCTCCCGCTGCCACAGTGGAGAGCGCGACTGCTTCCGCGAAACTGTCGAAGCTCGCACCACCGGCTGATCCGATCCTTGAGGACCTTGCCAGCGCCTCCTTGACCCCGTAAGTCGTGAGTCGAAGTTGATAGGCAGCTTCGGCGCTTGCGTTCTGATCTCCGCCGCCCTCAGCCTCAACGTGCGGCGCATCCTCGACCTCGATCCCCTCCATCCGCGCGGCGATCGCACGAAATGGAGCGAGGAAGCTTGAATCGGCGGCAGCTCCAGCCTCGGTATACGCACGATAAGCCGTTGCAAGGCTCTTCCGGCGTTCATTCACCTCTTGGATAGCGGCGATTCGATGGTCGAAGCTCTCGACCCCACTCGGTGACTGCTCGCGCTCGGTGGTTGCGCGTACGGCTGCGAGGTGTAGAAGATCGCGGCTCGTCAGGCCGAGGGCCGTAGCAATTCCTTCGAGCCTCTCCGCACTCGGCTCCAGAAGACCATTCTCTATTCGGGATACAGTGACGCCCGCCCCTCCTTGGTACCCCGCCGCGGCACCGAGGGCTCCCTGGGTGAGGCCCTTCTCGCGCCTCAGGTCACGGACAATTTGCCCGAATGCCGACTCCGACACCGTCATGACCACAAGCATAGCGCGGCTCGCGAGAATTAGCGGTTGCACAATCCAGCTTAGCGCACTAACTTTGCAGTCCATCGGGATGGGAACCCGACGATGAGTCAGGTCAGAGATCGGAGATCCATGTCAACTACGGGAAAAGTCGCGCTCACATGCGCGGGAGTGGGGTTGGGGGCAGTCGCCCTCGCGGAGTCTGCCGGTGCACGGGCGGCCGTTGGGCAGTTCGTCGAACGCATTGGCGCTCGCGAAGTCCTGCTTGGCGCAGCGAAAGAGCTCATGGATCGAGGCGTGTCAGCGCTCTTCGACGGGACCGTTGCGGCTCAGGTGGCCACTGTTCGTTGAGCACGGGATGTGGCATCCTGGCCAGTTACTCGAGCGAAGGACACGGCCATGACCGACGACGCAGCGGATCTCGCAGAGTTCTTGCTCGCCCGTATCGAGGAGGACGAACGCATCGCCGACCACGTTGCATCCGTCTCGCCAACTACCGACACCAAGTTCTGCCTGTGGGCGACCCAGTTCGCCTTCGACCCAGAGCGGATGATCGTCGCAGCGGACTATCAACGAGTGATCGCCGAGTGCGCCGCTAAGCGCAGCATCATCAACGACTTCTGGTCGCGTCAGATCCAGCGTTGACGACTCTCGAACGTGTCTTGATGCAACTCGCATCCGCGCATCAGGACCACGCCGACTACCGCGACGTCTGGCGTAGATAGCATCCCTCGTCAGCGGCAGTCGAGGTTCGATCAATCCAGCCGTACTTTTCATAATCGCAGAGTGGCCCGGTCGATATCGCGGTTTGCGCAAAGATCATCCGGATCCGACAGCTCAGTCCATCCCGACGGCCATGTCGGTGAAGCGCGAGAAGTGGCCCTGGAACGCGACGACGACCGTGTCGGTCGGCCCGTTACGGTGCTTGGCGACGATGAGGTCGGCTTCGCCGGCGCGGGGGCTGTCCTTCTCGTAGGCGGCCTCGCGGTGCAGCAGGATGACGATGTCGGCATCCTGCTCGATCGAGCCCGATTCACGCAGGTCGCTGATGGCAGGCTTCTTGTCGGCGCGCTGCTCGGCACCACGGTTCAGCTGCGACAGGGCGATGACGGGGACCTGCAGCTCCTTCGCCAGCAGCTTCAGCGCACGGGAGAACTCCGAGACCTCCTGCTGACGCGACTCGACGCGCTTGCCGCTCGTCATGAGCTGGAGGTAGTCGATGACGACCATCTCGAGCCCGACGCGCTGCTTGAGCTTGCGGCACTTCGCGCGGATCTCGACGAGCGTCATGTTCGGGCTGTCGTCGATGTACAGCGGCGCGTCGTTGATGCGCCCGCGGGTCGAGGCGATCGTCGTCCAGTCGCGGCTGTCGAGCATGCCCTTTCGCATGCTCTGCAGCGGCACCGCACCCTCGGCGCTCATGAGTCGCATCGCGATCTCGCTGCGCCCCATCTCGAGCGAGAAGAAGACGGTCGGGCGGTTGTGCTTGATGGCGGCCGCGCGGGCGAAGTCGAGCGCGAGCGTCGACTTACCCATCGCGGGGCGAGCGGCGACGACGACCATCTGACCGCCGTGCAGGCCGTTGGTGAGCTGGTCGAGGGCGGCGAAGCCGGTCGGGATGCCGGTCATCTGACCGTCGCGGCCACGTGCCGCCTCGATCTCCTCGACGGCGGCATCCACGGCGACCTGCAGCGGGACGTAGTCCTCGGACTGCTCCGCACCGGTGACGGAGTAGATCTCGGCCTGGGCGTTGTTGACGAGGTCGAGCGCCTCGCCCTGCCCGTTGTAGCCCATCTGGACGATGCGGGTGCCGGCTTCGACGAGGCGGCGGAGCAGCGCACGCTCACGGACGATCGATGCGTAGTACGCCGCATTCGCCGCGGTGGGGACGATCGACGTGAGGGAGTGCAGGTAGTCGGCACCGCCGGCGCGCTGCAGATCGCCGGTCTTGATCAGCTCGTCCGTAACGGCGACGACGTCGGTCGGCTCACCGTGGGAGTACAGCGAGAGGACGGCTTCGAAGATCAGCTCGTGCTTCGGCACGTAGAAGTCCGTGCCGCGGAGCGCCTCAATGACGTCGGCGACCGCGTCGCCCGAAAGGAGCATGCCGCCCAGGGTGCTCTGCTCGGCGAGCATGTCGTGAGGAGGGACCCGCTCAGGGCCTCGGGCTCCGCCGATCCGGTCGTCGGACAGATCCGCAATCGACATCCAAGCCCCTCTTCCGGGCCCGCTGGAAGGCCCTCGCACACGTTATGGAGGGGTTCCGACACACGCAAACCGGCCTGTGGATAACTGTGTGGACAACGTGCGCGAAACGCCGCAGGTCCTGTGCACAGACCCTGTGGACAGGACGTGGAATCTGTTGAACCCGCTCGCTTCGAATAGCCTCTGACCTGGCCTTTCGTTTCCCACACTCTGTGGATAGACAACCGACTTCAAGTGCGGGTTGAAGGTTCGGGGTTATCCCCACCCATGTGCAGAATCCGGGATTTGTCAAATGAGAAAGTCGGCCCGTTCCTGACGCCTCTCAGCCCCTCAAAGAGCGCGTCGAAGAGCTCTTGTCAAATTCATAGGAACTCGGTACCGTGTGTGGTCCAGGCACCCCGCAGAACGCGGCCATCACGGCACGCGTTCCGATGAGACATCGTGGAGGTGACCTGTGCTCGCAACGCAACGCGCGTTCGTCCGACTCGGTCTCCTCGCTGCGATCGGATTCGGCATCGCCTTGCTCTGGATGACCTTCACGGCCGTCCTGGATGCATCGCACGCCCGCGCCGCCGATCGCGAAGACGATGGATTGCTCGGCGGGGTGACCAAGGTCGTCGGACAGACGGTCTCACCGGTGTCCGACGCTGTACTGACCCCGGTCACCGACAAGATTGTGAAGCCTGCCACTGAGAAGGTGGTCACGCCTGTCGCCGACAAGGTGGTGAAGCCCGTCACCGACAAGGTCGTCAAGCCGATCACCGACAAAGTCGTCAAGCCCGTCACCGACAAAGTCGTCAAGCCCGTCACCGA
>NZ_JBZVWS010000002.1:0-713985 GCF_058629135.1 Microbacterium sp. MDV22-iso44 | reverse complement strand
CGGCCCGGCCTGCGGCGGGGTCGGGTGCGGCGGACCGGCGGGCGGCTGTCCGGCGGGGTCGCCGGGCGGCGCGACCGGCGGAACCGGCGGCACGGCCGGCGGACCGCCCTGCGGACCGCCCTGCGGGGGAGGAGTCGGGTCGGCGTCCTCGGGACGATCAGGTTCGGGGGACATCGGCGGCCATCCTTCCGATCGGCGGGGTTTCACTCAGGCGCAACCGCCCGCGCGCGGCCATCCAGGCGAGGCGGGCGAGCAGCAGGGGGATCGTCACGGCGAGGAACAGCTGCGGCCGGGTGAGCCCCATCCAGGCGACGTCGTTGCCGCGGACGAACTCGACCGCGAAGCGGAACACGGCGTACGCCGCGATGTACAGCGTCAGGGTCTCGCCCGGCGCGATGGGCCGGTGTCGCAGCCAGAACCAGAGCACCGCGAACGCGGCCGCATGGAAGAGGATCTCGTAGACGAAGCTCGGGTGCAGGGGCACACCCGCGGGCGCCCCGACCCGCGCGGCCGCGGCCGGGTCGAGGACGATGCCCCACCCGCCGCCGGTCGGGGTTCCGGGTTGCTCGGTCAGGAGGCATCCGATCCGCCCGATCGCCATGGCGAGTGCGACGGCGGGGGCGAAGAGATCGCCGGAACGATCCGGGTACCGCGCGATCCGCTTCGCGACGTGGACGCCGAGCCACGCGCCCACGAGCGCCGACAGCATCGACGCGTTGCCGTAGGCGAGCTGATCGATGAGCGACAGGTTCTTCGACGGATCCAGGTGCTGGGCCCAGGTGCCGAGCCGCGAGAGCACGGCCGCGCCCATGAGCGCTCCAAGCACGAGATAGGCGATCCGCGGGTCGGTGACGCCGCGGCGACGCTTCTCGACGAGGAAGACGACTCCCGCGGCGAGCAGCCCGAGACCCACGAACACGGCGTGCGTGTCGATCGGCGGCAGCCAGGGCGCGAGGTCGCTCAGCAGGGGGAACACAGGTCAGCCCAGCAGCCGCATCCAGAGCAGGATCCACAGCGGAATCGCCGCCAGGGCGAGCACCTCGAGCACGCACAGGTAGACCAGGACGAGGCGGGTGTCGCCGAGTCTGCAGCGCGACTGGAGCAGCCCCGCCCGACGTGCGCGAGCGTACCCCGCGATCGCGACACCGGCGAAGACGGCGACCGCGAGCGGACCGGCGACGGCGGCGATGGCGGCGATCGTCGCGAAGACGCACAGCCGGAGCGGGTCGAACGGGGCGACCGGATCGGCGACGCTCTCGTCGCGCTGATTGAGGTGACCGAATCCCGCGGCGCTCACGACGCGCTCACCGGGATCTGGCGTCGACCACCCGTCGCGGTCGACAGGCGGGTGCGGCCGAGCGGCGCCCACGCCTGCACGGCGCAGAACGGGGCGCACTGGTGCGCGTCCGTCGTCTCGTTCACCGTCGCGACGTGCACGCAGCACTGGGTGAGGCGCTCCTCGATCATCGTGTTGATGTCCATGAACGGCTTCACCGTCACGCGCAGGACCCGCTCGCCCATCATCTTGCGCAGCCGGGCATGCTGGCCCGGAAGTTTCGACGCGGCGAGGGTCGCGAGCGTCCCGATGCCGAGGTCGCAGTTCTGACAGATGTCGCGCCAGATCGAGCTCATCGACGGATGCGACAACGACGACTGCTCGCTCAGCAGGTCGAGCAGAGACCCCTTGACGACCTCGCGGATCGCCTTGTTCACGTTGCTGTCGGCGATGCGGTTGGCGAGGATGTCGGGTTGCAAGTCGAGGAAGTCCTTCAGTCGCTCGTGCCCGATGAGGCCGACGAGCGACTTCCACTCGCCGGCGTCGTCCTTCAGCAGATAGCCGACCGAGCAGCAGTGCGGGTGGCTGCACGGCAGGGCGGTCAGGTCGCGCCACGTGACCTCGCCGTCCGTCTGCGGGCCGAGCCGGTTCAGCACACCGGTGTGGGTGAGGCGGTCGTTCGGGTCGATGCCCGACGAGCGTCCCGAGCCGAACACGGGCTGGATCGTCACGCCGCCGACGAAGGGCGTCGCCATCGCGCGGCGGATGACCGCGCCGATCTCGCCGTCGTTGACCCCGAGGGTCGCCGTCATCGTCAGCGTGGTGAACACGCCGGCATCCGACAACCGCTCGATCGCGCGTTCCTTGAACCGGCGGATGTCGGCGCCGCGGTGGAAGGCGGATGCCTGTGCCGACTCGCCGTCGTACTGCAGGTAGACCTCGACCCGCTCGCGGTGCTTCTTGAGCACCTCGACGAAGGCGTCGTCCTGCGCGATGCGGAGGCCGTTGGAGTTGAGGAGGATGCGCACGATCGGACGGGCGACGAGGTGCTCGAGCAGCTGCTCGAGCCAGGGGTAGAGCGTCGGTTCGCCGCCCGAGAGCATCAGCACGTCGATGCGGTCGTTCTCCTTCGCGAGGCGCGCGTCGACCGAGGCGAGCACCTCGGCGAGCGGGGCGATCGCAGAGGCGGCAGGGCTCGACTCCGCGAAGCAGGTCGGGCACTTCAGATTGCAGTGGTCGAGCAGGTCCTCGAGCAGGATGCAGGTGTGCTGCGTCTGCATCTGCGGCAGCCCGTCCTCGTAGGCCGAGGGCACGGGCTTGAAGTTGCCCATCGTGTCGGGTCCGTGCACCTTCGTCGGCGCGGTCCACTGCTCGAGGTAGGTGAGGATCTCGGCGGACTCGTCGTACAGCGTGCGCACGAGCCCGTGGTCGGGGCATCCGCGTTCGAGCCAGATCGTGCCGTCGCGGTCGGCGAGCCACCCCGACAATCGTCGCACCTCGCTGAGCGGCCGGTCGGGGTCCTCCTCGTGGCACGTCGGGCAGAACGCGTTCACGTAGCGGTGGATGCGATAGTCGCGCAGGGGCATCCCCGCTCCGGCATGGCTCATGCCCACACCCTAGCCCCGGGGTCGGCGGGGTCCAGGGGTGGCCGCGTCCACCGATGCGACGGATGCCGGGCGACACCCGGCATCCGCGTCGCCGTCACCGGCGTGTCGCACAGGATCCGTTGCATCCGCGGACGCCGGCGGCAGCGGGCGCGTGCTGCAGGATGGGGCCATGCTCATCGTCATGGCAGGGCTCCCGGCAACGGGGAAGAGCGCCCTCGCGGCGCGGGTGGCCGTCGAGCTGCGGTGTACCGTCCTGCCTGTCGATCCCATCGAGGCCGCGCTGTGGCGCGCGGGCGTCGACCGGGATCAGCCTACCGGGCTCGCGGCGTACGTCGTCGCCGAGGACCTCGCGCGCGAGCAGCTCCGCATCGGCGGTGACGTCATCCTCGACGCGGTCAACGACGCCGGACTCGCTCGCCGGCAGTGGCGCTCACTCGCGGACGAGCAACGGGTCGAGGTCGCGTTCGTCGAGGTGGTCTGCGCGGACCCGGAGGAGCACCGACGCCGCCTGGAGAACAGACGGCGCGAGCTGAAGGGGTTCCCGGAACCCACCTGGGAGGAGGTCCGGGCGCGCACGCCGGGCTTCGACGGATGGGACGACGAACGGATCACCGTCGACTCGATGCGGAGCCTCGACGAGAACGTGACCCGGACGGTCGATTACCTCCGCGGGTGCAGGGGCCGCTGAGCCCGTCAGCGGATGCAACGGGATGCCGGGCGACACCCGGCATCCGCGTCGCCGTCACCGGCGTGTCGCGCACGATCCGTTGCATCCGCGAACAGGGCCGCACGTGCGAACGGGCCGGGTGCGCCCTCAGCAGCACCCGGCCCGTCCGGGTCGATCAGGAGCGCGTGTCTCCGAAGACGTCCTTCTCCATGGCGTCGTAGCCCTCGCGCTGCGGGTCTCCGTGCAGGCCGCCCGAGAGCGCGTACTCCTCCTCTGGCGAGAGGATGAGGCGCTTGCGGCCGTAGACGGCGAAGCCGATGAAGATCACGACGTAGACGATGATGATCGCGACGATCGCCAGGAGGAACGCCTCGTTGAACAGCAGCCCGATGAACACGATCGCGGCGATGATGCCCGCTGAATAAGCGCCGAACAACCCCCACGGGCTCTTGTAGGGCCGCGCGGCGTTCGGGAACTTCTTCCGCAGGATGATGAACGACACCATCTGCAGGAAGTACGCGACCACGGCGCCCCACACCGCGATGTTCAGCACGATCGCGCCGGCCGGGCTCGCGTCGCCGCCCGCGGCCTGCAGGATCACGAGGGCGATGAAGCCGAGCACGGCACCGAACGTGAGCGCGACCCACGGGGTCTGACGCTTGCCGGTCAGTGACAGCCAGCGCGGGTAGTACCCGGCCCGCGAGAGGGAGTACATGTTGCGTCCGTAGGCGAACATGATGCCCATCAGCGAGGCGAACAGGCCGATGAGGGCCAACAATGACAGGATCGCGGCGGCCTGATCGGGCAGGAACGCCTGGAACCCTTCGAGCAGGGGCTCCGTAGACGGCGCCGTGGCCTCGGCGCCGAGGACGCCTGTGTTGAGGAACAGGACGATGAGGCCCGTCACGATCAGCGTGCCACGGGCCCAGAGGCCGGCGCGGGGGATGTCGCGGGCGGGGTTGTGCGACTCTTCGGCAGCCAGCGGGAGCTCCTCGATACCGAGGAAGAACCACATCGCGAACGGCAGCGCGAGCAGCACCGCACCGATGCCGTGCGGCAGGAACTCCGAGGAACCGAATGCCGCAGGATCGGGGGTGATGTTCCAGAGCGAGTTCCAGTCGAACGTGTTCGACGCGAGGGCCATCACGCCGAAGACGACGATGATGCCGATCGAGATGACCGAGACGACGATTGCGAAGCCGAACGAGACGGCCGCGCCGGCGGCATTGAGGCCGATGAACAGCGCGTACAGGATGACCCACCACAGCCACGGCGGCAGGCTCACCCCCGTGAGCAGATTCAGCGCCTTGTCGGCGTAGGAGCCGGAGAAGTACACGACCACCGCGGTCGTCGCGACGTACTCGATCGTCTCCGCGAGACCGGTCGCGAGCCCTCCCCACGGCCCCATCGCGGAACGCGAGAACGAGTAGGCGCCGCCGGTGTGCGGCATCGCGGCGGCCATCTCGCCGATCGAGAAGGTGAGTCCGTAATACATGAGCACGAGCACGGCGAAGGCGATCAGCATGCCGCCGAAACCGGCGAAGCCGATGCCGAAGTTCCACCCCGAGAAGTCCCCCGAGATGACGGCGGCGACGGCGAGGCCCCAGAGCCCCCAGACTCCAGCGGAGCGCTTCAGGGTGCGTTTCTCGAAGTAGCCCTCTTCGGCTCGGGCGTAGCGCACGCCGCCGGTCGCGGGGGGAGTGGTGCTCGGATTCGTCATGAGACCTCCTGGCTGCGGGTCGGCGCGAGGCGCGCCGTCGGGTCGGCGCGCTGGCTCACGCCTTGCGGAAGAGTGTGGCGTCTATTGGTATGCCATGTCTACCTTTGGGATGTAGCGTTCTCGTTACAGCCCCACGACGATCCCGCACAGTGCACGACGGAAGGACCACGGATGCCCGGAAACCTGACGGTGGACGAACTCGCCGATGCGATCGCTGCCGACGAGATCGACACGGTGATCGTCGCCTTCCCCGACGCGCAGGGACGCCTCGTCGGCAAGCGCGTCGCGGGCCGCTTCTGGCTCGACGAGGTCGCCGGGCACGGCGCCGAGGTCTGCGACTACCTCCTCTCGGTCGACGTCGACGTCAACACGATCGACGGCTACGAGATGTCGGGCTGGGACAAGGGCTACGGCGACCTCGTGCTCCGCCCCGACATGGCGACGCTCCGCCGCATCCCCTGGCAGCCGGCGACCGCGCTCGTCATGGCGGATCTGGACTACGTGCGCGGCGGTGCGGTCATCCAGTCGCCCCGCGGCATCCTGAACGCGCAGCGTCAGCGGCTCGCCGACCGCGGTCTCGTCGCCTACTCGGGTACGGAACTCGAGTTCATCGTCTTCGACGACTCGTTCCGGGATGCCTGGGCCAAGCGTTACGTCGGACTTCAGGCATCCACCGACTACAACGTCGACTACAACCTGCTCGCCACGACCCGTCTCGAGCCGCTGCTGCGCGACATCCGCCGTGGCATGGAGGGTGCCGGTCTCTACTGCGAGGGCGTGAAGGGCGAGTGCCACGACGGGCAGCAGGAGATCGCGTTCCGCTTCGCCGAGGTGCTCGAGACCGCCGACCAGCACACGATCTACAAGAACGGGGCGAAGGAGATCGCCGACGCCCACGGCAAATCGCTGACCTTCATGGCGAAGTTCGATCAGCGCGAGGGCAACAGCTGCCACATCCACCTGTCGGTCCGCGGCGAGGACGGCGAAGCGGTCATGGCGGGCGACGGCGAGCACGGGTTCAGCCCGCTCATGGAGCACTGGATCGCCGGCATCCTCGCGACGCTGAAGGAGTTCACGCTGCTCTACGCGCCGACGATCAACTCGTACAAGCGCTTCGCGAAGGGCTCCTTCGCCCCCACGGGCATCGCGTGGGGCGTCGACAACCGCACGTGCGCGCTCCGGGTCGTCGGGAAGGGGCCGTCGCTGCGAGTCGAGAACCGCGTGCCGGGCGGCGACGTCAACCCCTACCTCGCCATCTCGGCGATCATCGCGGGCGGTCTGCACGGCATCGAGCACGAGCTCGAGCTGCCCGCACCGCTCACCGGCAACGCCTACGACTCCGACGTCGATCACCTGCCGACGACGCTGCGGGAGGCGGCGGACCTGTTCGAGGCCTCCGAGATCGCCCGCGCCGCGTTCGGCGACGAGGTCGTGGCCCACTACCTGCACCAGGCGCGAGTCGAGGTCCTCGCCTACGACGCCGCCGTGACCGACTGGGAGCGCATCCGTGGCTTCGAACGTCTCTGATCCCGCGGGCGGTCGCCTCCCCGTCATCGGACTCACCACCTACCTCGAGCGCGCGGTGCAGGGGGTGTGGGACGTCCGTGCGAGCTTCCTGCCGCAGCAGTACTTCGACGCCGTGACCGCCTCGGGCGGCGTCGCCGTGCTGCTTCCGCCGCAGCCGTCGGCCCAGGCCGCGGCGGCGGTCGTGCTCGACGGACTCGACGGACTCATCCTGACCGGCGGACTCGACGTGCAGCCCGAGCTGTACGGTGCGCCCCGGCATCCGCTCACCGACCCTGCCCGCGCGGACCGCGACGAGTGGGAGCTCGCCCTGCTCGCCGGCGCGCGGGAGCGCGGCATCCCGGTCTTCGGCATCTGCCGCGGACTGCAACTCATCAACGTCGCCTACGGCGGCACGCTGCATCAGCACCTTCCCGAAGCCGTCGGGACCGAGCGCTACAAGATCGGCGGCGGGGTCTTCGCCGAGAACACCGTCGAGGTGGATGCCGACACGAAGCTCGCGGGCCTCATCGGCGCCGGTCCCTACGGCGTCCACAGCTACCACCACCAGGGCGTCGACCGCCTCGCCGAGGGGCTCGTCGTCACCGCCCGTACCGACGACGGGCTCGTGCAGGCGTTCGAGACACCGGGCGACGACTACCTCGTCGCGGTGCAGTGGCACCCCGAGGAGAACTCCGCCGATCGGCGCCTCTTCCTCGGCCTGGTCGCCGCCGCCGACGCCTACGCCGCCTCGCACCGGGGAGTCTCCGCATGAGCGCCTTCACCGTCCTCAACCCCGCGACCGGCGCCGCCGTCCGCGACGTCGCGCTCGCCTCGGTGGAGGAGACGGATGCCGCGGTCGCCCGCGCCGTCCGCGCGCAGCGCGCGTGGGCCGAGCTGGCCCCCGTCGCCCGCGCCGATGCGCTCCGGAACTTCGCGCGCGTGGTCGAGGACCACGTCGAGGAACTCGCCCAGCTCGAGGTGCTCGAGGCGGGGCATCCGATCTCGTCCGCCCGGTGGGAGGCCTCGCACGTCGCGCAGGTGCTCAACTACTACGCCGGTGCGCCGGAACGCCTGATCGGAAGCCAGATCCCCGTCGCCGGCGGGCTCGACGTGACCTACCACGAGCCGTACGGGGTCGTCGGGATCATCGTGCCGTGGAACTTCCCCATGACGATCGCGGCGTGGGGATTCGCCCCCGCGCTCGCGGCCGGGAACGCCGTCGTGCTGAAGCCCGCCGAGATGACCCCGCTGACCGCGATGCGTCTCGGCGACCTGGCACTCGAGGCGGGGCTGCCGGACGGCGTCTTCACCGTCATCCCCGGTGCCGGCCCTGTCGTCGGCGAGCGGCTCGTGACGCATCCCGACGTCCGCAAAGTCGTGTTCACCGGGTCGACCCGCGTCGGCACCGAGGTCGCCGCGGGCTGCGCGCGCCAGCTCAAGCCCGTGACGCTCGAGCTCGGCGGCAAGAGCGCTAACATCGTGTTCGCCGACGCCGACCTCGAGGCGGCCGCCGCGGCCGTCCCCGGCTCGGTCTTCGACAACGCCGGGCAGGACTGCTGCGCCCGCAGCCGCCTGCTCGTCGAGCGCTCGGTGTTCGACCGGTTCCTCGAGCTCGTCGAGCCCGGCGTCGCCGCATGGCGCGTCGGCGACCCGAACGACGAGTCGACCGAGATGGGCCCGCTCATCTCCGCCGCACAGCGCGATCGCGTCGCCGGGTACGTCGACGGTGCCGACGTCGCCTTCCGCGGCGCCGCCCCCGAGGGTGACGGGTTCTGGTTCGCTCCGACCGTCGTGCTCGCCGACCGCGGCGATCGCATCGCGACCGAGGAGGTCTTCGGACCCGTCGTCGCGGTGCTGCCGTTCGACGACGAGGCCGACGCGATCGCCCTCGCGAACGACACCGTCTACGGGCTCGCCGGATCGGTCTGGACACGCGACCTTGGCCGCGGCATCCGCGTGTCCCGCGGCGTGCAGAGCGGCGTGCTGTCCGTGAACTCGCACTCGTCGGTCCGCTACACGACCCCCTTCGGCGGCATGAAGGCCTCGGGCCTCGGCCGCGAGCTCGGACCCGACGCGGCCGAGCACTTCACCCAGACCAAGAACGTCTTCTACGCCACCTCCTGACCCGGAAGGACTTCCCCGAATGGACCTCACCCAGCGCCTGCGCGACCGCGTCGCCATCATCACCGGCGGTGCCAGCGGCATCGGCCTCGCGACCGCCCGCCGGTTCGCCGCCGAGGGGGCCCGCGTCGTCATCGCCGACCTCGACCCCGTGACCGGCCAGAAGGCCGCCGACGAGGTGGACGGCGTCTTCCGCCAGGTGAACGTCGCAGACCAGGCATCCGTCGACGCGCTCTTCGACGGGGTCGCCGCCGACCTCGGCTCGGTCGACATCGCCTTCAACAACGCCGGCATCTCTCCCGCCGATGACGACTCGATCGAGACCACCGAGCTGCCCGCGTGGGACAAGGTGCAGGACGTCAACCTCAAGAGCGTCTACCTCTGCTCGCGCGCCGCGCTGCGCCATATGGTGCCGGCGGGCAAGGGCTCCATCATCAACACGGCATCGTTCGTCGCACTGCTGGGCTCGGCCACCTCGCAGATCTCGTACACCGCCTCCAAGGGCGGCGTCCTCGCGATGACCCGCGAGCTCGGCGTGCAGTTCGCCCGGCAGGGCATCCGCGTCAACGCGCTCTGCCCCGGACCGGTGAACACGCCGCTGCTGCAGGAGCTGTTCGCGAAGGACCCCGAGCGTGCGCAGCGACGGCTCGTGCACGTGCCGATGGGCCGCTTCGCCGAGCCCGAAGAACTCGCCGCCGCCGTCGCCTTTCTCGCCTCGGACGACGCCTCGTTCATCACCGCGAACGCGTTCGTCGTCGACGGCGGCATCACCAACGCCTACGTGACGCCGCTGTGATCCCGGCCGCGTCGTCGCCGGATCTCGGCAGCACCGTCTACCGACCGGTGCGCGGCGGCAACGCGCTCGAGGACACCGTCGCACGGCTCGTGCAGACCGTGCGGCTCGGCGTGGTCGCGCCGGGGGAGTCCCTCCCCTCGGAGCGCGAGCTCGCCGAGCGCTACGGCGTGAGCCGTGACACCGTGCGGCAGGCGATCGGCGAGCTCGCCGACGCCGGTTACGTGGTGCGGCGGCGGGGGCGATACGGCGGCACGTTCGTGGCCGATCCCCTCCCCGTGCCCGCGGGCCCGGTCGACGCGGCCGAACTCGAAGACATCCTGGGCCTGCGCCGCGTGCTCGAGGCGGGCGCCGCCCGGGCCGCTGCATCGCAGGAGTTGACGGATGCCGCCCGCTCCGCGCTCGAGCAGCATCACCGCGCGACCGTCGGAGCCGCAGAGGGGGAGTACCGCCGGCTCGACTCGCTGCTGCACCTGGCCATCGCGGAGGCCAGCGGCATCCCGTCGCTGCTGCCGCTGGTCGTCGAGAACCGGGCGCGCATCAACGCCTGGCTCGACACGTTCCCGCTGCTGCCGCGCAACATCGAGCATTCCGACGCGCAGCACGAGCGGATCGTCGCGGCGATCCTGGCGGGGCGGGCGGACGCGGCCGAGGCCGCCGTGCTCGAGCACCTCGCCGGGTCGGAGGCGCTGCTGCGAGGGTTCTTGGGCTGAGGTCGCGGCCCGCACGGTGACGGATGTCCGGCCGCTGGGGGCGATGTGGCGTTCGGGGCCGCGTCTTGTCACATCTGTACCGGCCGCCGTGCATCCGTCACGCTCCGACTGGTGCCGCCGGGGCGAATCTGGTGTGCTGAGCGGTGATGATGCGGCCCGGGATGATGCAGCGGCGTGCCGCCGAGGCGGCCGGATGGGGTGCGGCGCTGGCTCTCGCGCTCATCGCCGTGGCCGTCGTCGCCTCGACGAGTTCGTGGCTGCTGTACCGCGATGGGGATTCGGTCGTCGTCGCGCTCATGGCGGATTCACTGCGCCGCGGGGATCCGCAGGACTGGGCGCTGTCGCCGGTGCTCTTCCTGCCCGAGACCACGGTCTACGCGGCGCTGTCGTTCCTGGGGCTCGGCACGACGGGGACGCTCACGCTCAACGCCGTGGTCAACCTCCTCGCCGTGTACGGCGGGATCCGCCTGGTCGCCGGGCGCTCCCGGCCGGGCTCGCGGCCCGTGACGGGGAGCATTCTCGCGTTCGCGGCGTTCGTCGCGCTGGTCCTCCTCGAAGGGCCCGACGGGATGCCGGGGTTCCACCTCGCGCTGCTGACGGCGACGACGACCTACTACTCCGCGACGGTCGTCGGCACTCTTGTCACCGTGGGTCTGTTCCGGCGGCTGCTGGACGGCGCGCCGGCCGTTCGTGTCGTGCCCGTCATGGTGGGCGTCGTCGCGATCTCGACCCTCACGAATCCCCTCTTCGTCGTGTGGTGCGTCGGACCGGTCGCGGTGACCGTCGGCATCCTGCTTGTCGGGCGCAGGATCGTCCCGCGTCTCGCCTTCGTGACGCTGCTCGCGGTCGCGGGCGCGGCGGCGGTCGGGTACCTGCTGCGGGGGTTCTTCGCCGCGAACATCGTCGCCGCCGGCGGTAACTACCTGCGCCCCGACCAGGCGGGTGACGCGCTCGCCCGTCTCGCCGGTGTGCTCGGCGACACGGTGGTCTCCGTGAACGGACTCCTCTGGCTCGCCGTGGTGCTCGCCCTGTTCGCGGCGAGCGTCGTCGTCGCGGTGCGGTCGTGGCGTCGGCGTGACGGCGTCGTCGCGGCCGTCTGCGTCCTCGCGGTCGTCGCGCCGCTCGCGGCGACCGCCCTCGTCGTCGTGGCCGGCACCGACGCCGATCGCTATCTGCAGCCGTGGGTGTTCCTGCCGGTGGTGGTGCTCGCGGTGGCGCCACCCGTCCGGTCGGTCCCTCGCGCCCTGAGCGCGAGTCTTGCCGGCGCGCTCGCCGTCGCCGCCATCGCCGCGGTTCCCGTGACCGTCGCCGCCGCGAGCCGCCCGGACGCCGATCTCGCGTGCGTCACCCGCTGGGTCGAGGCATCCGGCCGCACCGGTGCGGGGCAGTTCTGGACCGTGCGCGCGCCGAAACTCGCCCTCACCGACCCGTCGCGCCTGGTGCAGGTCGACAACACGATGCGCCCCTACGACTGGCTCGTCAACCGCGCCGAACGTCGCGGACCGGTGACGTTCCTGATCCAGGATCCCGCGACCGTCCCCTTCGCCGGTGTCTCGACGTTCGACGCGACGCCCGTCCGCTGTGGTCGCTACACGATCCTCGACTTCGGCTCGCGCGTGCTGCCGCTGGGCGACCCCCGCAACTGAGCCCGGCGTCGGCGGTGCCCGGTGCATCGACGAACGCGCGGCGCGCTAGCCGAGCGGTGCGACGTCGACCTGCACGCGCAGGGTCGAGGTCTTCGCCTCGGTGAAGATGATGCCCGTCACCGGTGAGACGTCGCCGTAGTCGCGGCCCCACGCGACGGTGACGTACCGATCGTTCGCCCACTGATTGTTCGTCGGGTCGATCGCGAGCCACTGGTCGGTGCCGGGCAGCCACACCGCGAGCCACGCGTGCGAGGCATCCGCCCCGAAGACGCGCTCCCTGCCGGGCGGCGGCTGCGTCGCGAGGTACCCCGAGACGTATCGCGCCGCGATGCCGTGACCGCGCAGGCAGGCGAGGGCGACGTGAGCGAAGTCCTGGCAGACGCCCGCCCGCTTCGTCATCGCATCGCCCACGGTGCTCGTCACGGTCGTCGCGGTCTTGTCGTAGTCGAAGTCGCGGAAGATCCGCTGCATCAGGTCGGTCGCGGCTTCACCGATCGGCCTCCCCGGTGTCAGCGACTCGGCCCCGTAGGCGAGGGCTGCCTCGTGGTGCGCGACCCGGGCGGACTCGAGCGCATACTCGGTGGCCTCGACGGCGCCGTCGAGTTCGGGATGCCGCAGCGGCCGCGCGAGCTCCCATGACTGCGCGAGCGCCTCGGCGTCGTACTCGGGCACCGCGACCGTCACCTCGCTCGACGCCTCGATTGTCAGCGCCTCGTGCGGATCGGTCACGTGGAAGTACGTCGACGAGTTGCCGAACCAGTCGGTGCGGGGTGAGATGTCGCCCGGGAGGGGGTCGACCGTCACCTCGGAACCGGCGATCCGCTGCCACGGCAGGTCGCGCGGGCGCAGGTGGAACTGGCCGATGCTGTCCTGCACGGCGTCGCTGTAGGTGTACGCCGTGCGATGCCGCACGCGGTACCGGGTCATGCGCGCGCACCCATCAGCTCGACGAGCGACAGCTCGGTCATCGACACCGCCGGCGGGCCGGCCTCGAAGTGCAGGTCGCCGATCGCGTCCGAGAGCTGCTCCAGCTGAGCGCGGACGCCCTCGAGCCCGTCGACGAGCCGCTCGCGGCGTCCCCCGACGACCGCCGTCATCTCGAGCACCTCGATCTCGGCGAGCTCGGTCTCGAGCTGGTCGAGCAGACGCTCCGCACGCGACGAGCCGGTCGAGGCGGGCATGGCCGCCAGGTGGCCGCGCAGGGTCTGCAGCGAGAACGCGAGCGAACGAGGGTTGCCGCGGTCGAGCAGCAGCAGCTCGGCGACATCGGCCGCTCGCATCGCACCGCGGTAGCGGCGGCGGTGCGTCACGACGCTCTCGGCCGTCAGCAGCAGCGATTCGAGCACTTCGCGGTCGGTTCGCGGACTGCGACTGGCCGACAACGCCGACGACAGCAGGGTCGTCAGTTGCAGGCCGCGCTCCAGGTAGCGACCGGCCTCCATCATGTGCCAGCCGGGGTCGCGGATCATGTTGGCCGTCACGCCGTAGAGAGACAGCATCGAGGCGAGCATCCGTCCCGCGGATTCCGCCGTCCGGTGCGGATGCGGCGCGGTCCGGAGCGCGCGCACCGCACGTTCGATGTTCGAGAAGACGCGCCACGTGTCGCCCGAGAGCTGATCGCGCACCCCCTCCATGGCGTCGCGGAGGCGCGCGATCGAGTGCGCCGCCGATCCGGGACGCGCGGCATCCAGCAACAGCGACCGGAACTCCGCCTCTGGTTCGCTCGCCCGCGTGCCGGCGAGGGTGTGTATCGCTGCGAGCAGCACCCGCACGCTCTCGCCCGCCTGGCCAGCCCGGTGGGCGCCGGGCTGGTCGAGCGCCGCCTGAGTCGAGATCACGAGACGCAGGAGGTCCTCGGCGCGCTCGGCGTAGCGGCCCGTCCAGAACAGGTCCGACAGTGCGCGCGGCGCGAGGGTCGGGTCGCTTCTGGTCGTCGGCAGGGATGCCACGTCGACGATCCCCTGGTCGGCTTCCGCCTCGTCCGACTTCAACACCCACACGTCCTTCGTGACGGGGGCCGACTCGGGTGCGGTCCGCACCGTCGCCAGGCCGCCCACGAGCGGACGGTACGTCGACCCGAAGCGGATCGCGAAACCCCGCAGGGTGACGGGCAGAGCGGATGCCGCGCCCCGGGCATCCCACACCGGGACCTGCGACAGGGCCAGCTGCTCGACCGCGGCGAACCGGTGCGGCTCGCGCACCAGGCGGGCGCGCAGCTCGGGATCGGCCGCGTCGAGGCGGCCACGGGGGTCGTCGATGTGGCGCAGTTCGAGCGTCGGGTCGCCGGCGATCAGGCGCGGGAGGGCGTCGGCACGGGCGTCGGGGTCGCCGAGCCACCAGGCGGGGACGGACGGCAGACGCAGCTGCTCGCCGAGGAGCCGTTCGCAGACGGCGGGCAGGTAGGGGAGGAGCGCGGGGTTCTCGAGCACCCCGGCGCCGAGTCCGTTGACGACGCGCACGTGCCCGCGGCGCACCGCCTCGGCGAGGCCCGCGACGCCGAGCCGCGATCCCGAGCGGAGTTCGAGCGGATCGCACCACTCGGCATCCACCCGTCGGAGGATGACGTCGACGCGCTCGCGCGGGGCGCGCTGCGGCCAGCCGGCGGGCTTCATCCACACTGCGCCGTCACGGACGACGAGGTCGCTGCCCTGTACGAGAGGGAAGCCGAGCGCGTTGGCGAGGAAGGCCTGATCGAACGCGGTCTCGGACAGCGGGCCGGGGGAGAGGACGACGATCCGGGGACTGCTCGCCCCCTCGGGGGCCGCAGCGATGAGCGCGGCACGGAGGGCGGCGAAGTAAGGGTCCATGCGGTGCAGGGTGCCCTCGTCGAGCAGGTCGGGCAGCACCTGCGAGATGACGCGCCGGTTCTCGGCGGCGTACCCGAGGCCCGACGGCGCCTGCACGCGGTCGGCGAGCACGTGCCAGTCGCCGGCGGCGTCGCGACCGAGGTCGGTCGCCGAGAGCAGCAGGTCGGGCGGCGGGTTCTCGTCGCCGGCGCGCGCCATCGCGCGGAGGAACCCGGCGTGACCGAGGATGACCGCGGCCGGCACGATCCGCTCGTGCAGCACGACCTGCGGTCCGTAGAGGTCGGCGAGGAGGGCGTTCAGCAGCTCGGCGCGCTGCGCGAGGCCGACGTCGAGGCGTGCCCAGCCCGCGGCATCCAGGACGAAGGGCATCGGGTCGAGTTGCCACGGTCGCAGGTCGTCTCCCGCACGTGCGTACGAGACGCCGTCGTCGGCGAGGAACCGCGAGATCTCTCCGTCGACGCGTTCGAGCTCTTCGCGGGTGAGGCCCAGGGCGAGCGAGGCGAGCCCCTGCCAGGCGGGACGCAGTGCGCCGTCGCCGTCGACGACCTCGTCGTAGCGTGGCGCTGTCGACGCGAGCGACAGCGTCGGTTGCGACACGGCCGCGGCATAGTCACGGAGCACACTCACGGGGTCACCTTCCTGGGTCAAGCGTAGGGGCACGCGACCGGTCGATCCGCGCGTGCGACCGGTCGCACGCGAATACAGTGGGACGCATGACGGGACCGGACTCCACCTTCGCCGTCCGCCCCGCGCGGACATCCGACGTCCCCCGCATCCAAGAGCTCCTCGAGCCGTGGGTTCAGCGGCGCATCCTGCTCGGCAAGGAGCGCGTCACCCTCTACGAGACCGTCCAGGAGTTCGTCGTCGCCGAGGCAGGCGACCGTCTCGTGGGATGCGGCGCCCTCCACGTGATGTGGGAGGACCTCGGCGAGATCCGCACGCTCATCGTGGCCGACGACTGGCTGCACCGCGGGGTCGGCGGGGCCGTCGTCGACCTGCTCGAGGAGAACGCGCGGGCGCTCGGTCTCAGCCGGCTGTTCTGCCTCACCTTCGAGGTGCCCTTCTTCTCACGCCGCGGGTTCGCGGAGATCGGCGAACAGGTCGTCGACCCCGATGTCTATTCGCAGCTGCTCCGCAGCGCCGACGAGGGCGTCGCCGAGTTCCTCGACCTCGCGCACGTGAAGCCCAACACCCTGGGCAACACCCGCATGCTCAAGCAGTTGTAGGCGCGCCGGACGGTCCACCGCCGAGGCCGCGCTTACCCTGGGACGCGTGAGCAGCCAGACCCCTCGTCGTCGGCCGTCGCCGGCCGTGTACCGACGACGTCGGCTCGCCGTGCTGCTGCTCGCCGTGCTCATCGTCGGCGGCATCGTCGCGCTCGTCGTGGGTCAGCCCTGGCGGGCGATGACGGATGCCGCATCGCGGCCCTCCGGCGCAGGGGCGGCATCCGCCGGCCCGACCGCGTCGTCCGACGCGCCGCTGCCGACGGCGACGGGTATCACCCCCGTGCCGTCGGGCACGCCGAGCCCGCGCGTCACCTCGTCGGCGGACGGCGACACCGGTGCGCCCGGTGACGACGACGGCGGGAGTGCGAGTGACGTGCCCGCCTGCACGACCGGCGATGTGACGGTCACCGCCACCACCGACAAGACGTCCTACGGCACGGGTGAGCTGCCGAAGCTCTCGATCACGCTCGTCAACGACACGGACCAGCCCTGTCTCATCAACGTGGGGACGGCCGCTCAGACGTTCGAGATCACCAGCGGCACCGATACCTGGTGGCGATCGACGGACTGCCAGACCGAGCCGAGTGATCAGATCGTGCAGCTCGACGCGGGCAAGACCGTGAAGAGCTCGGCTCCCATCGTCTGGGACCGCACACGATCGGCCGTCGACACCTGCGACGGCGACCGGCAGAAGGCCCTGCCCGGCTGGTACAACCTGGCCGTGACGATCGGGGGGATCGGCTCCGCCGAGCCGGCCTCGTTCACCCTCCGCTGAGCAGGGGATCCGGCACAGCTTTTTCTGAGAAATTTCTCATGAGACATGGGCTGTCCCGCGGCGCTCGAGTGTGCGTACCCTGGGGTTCAGCTCACGGCGGCTCTCCTCCACTGGTCCCCAGCAGCGGAGTCCCGCTACCCCCCCCAGGCGGGACGTCGGATCCCCCGGGTCGCCGGCGAGCGATGGGCCCTCTCGACTTCTCCAGTCCCCAATGGGGAGTTCGAGAGGGCCCCCTTCTTTTTATGCTCGCCGGTGTCCACGATGCGCGGATCGGCGACGCGCGGCATCCCGCTTAGGCTGAGGGGATGGCCGGGAAGAAGCGCGAGAAGAAGCCGCTCGAGTTCCGCAACACCGCACTCGCGGACGCGCTCCAGACGCAGGACATGGCTGCCCTCGCGTTCGCCCTTCGACACGGACCGACGGTCGTGCCGCTGCTGCGCCCCGGCGCCCGCGACGACCCCCGTGATTCGGGTGAGGTCTGGACGTACCGCGATCCGGCCACCGGCGACGTCGCGCTCCTCCTGTTCAGCGATGCCGCGAACAAGCCCGCATCGCTGCCGCCCGGTGTCGGGCTGCAGTCTCCGGCGTGGCTGCGGGCGTTCCTCGGCACATACGGTGACGAGATCACGACCGTGTTCTTCGACATCGCCGGTCCGCACGCGATGCAGGCGTCGCCGGCCGACCTGATCGCGGCGCTCGACGCCTGATCCGCCTCGGAAGCCCGACCTGGCTCAGAAGCCCGACCCGCCTCAGAAGTCGGGCCGGTCGTCCCGCGTCGGTGCGTGGTGCCGTGCTCGCTGATTGAGGGCGTCCCGGAGCGTGCCGGCGCTCGCGTCGATGACCGCTTTGTACCCCAGTCGTGCCGCCTCGGACCGTCGCTGGTCGTGCTGGGTGACGCGGCGGATCTCGCCCGACAGGCTCAGTTCGCCGATCGCCGCGAGCTTCGCGGGGTTCGGCCGCTCGGCTGCGGCGCTCGCGATGGCGAGGGCGATGGCCAGGTCCGCGGCCGGTTCGGTGAGACGCACCCCGCCGACCGTGGAGACGTAGACGTCCTGGTCCGACAGCTTGATGCCGGCGCGCTTCTCGAGCACGGCGAGCACCATCGCGACACGGGCGCCGTCGACACCGCTCACGATCCGGCGCGGGTTCGGAGCCGACGTGTGGAGAGTCAGGGCCTGCACCTCGACGGGCAGCGCACGACGACCCTCGAGGGCCACGGTCACGCACGTGCCGGGCTCGCTGGGACGCGTGCTGAGGAAGAGTGCGCTGGGATCGGGGACCTCGGCGATGCCGTCGCCGGCCATGTCGAAGCAGCCGACCTCGTCGGTGGCGCCGAAACGGTTCTTGAGCGCCCGCACGAAGCGCAGCGACGTCTGCCGGTCGCCTTCGAAGTGGCAGACGACGTCGACGAGGTGTTCGAGGATGCGCGGCCCCGCGACCTGACCGTCCTTCGTGACGTGTCCGACGATCACGACCGGCAGGTCGCGCTCTTTCGCGACGCGGATGAGGGTGGATGCCACCTCCCGCACCTGACTCGGCTGCCCTGCCGCCCCGTCGATGAGCCCTGACGAGACGGTCTGCACCGAGTCGACGATCAGCAGGTCTGGTCGCACGTCGTCGATGTGCCCGAGCGTCGTGGCCAGGTCGGTCTCGCTGGCGAGGTAGAGCTCGTCGTGCAGCGCGCCGGTGCGTTCGGCGCGCAGGCGCACCTGGCCGAGGGACTCCTCGGCGCTGACGTAGAGGACGCGCCGCCCGGCGCGCGCGCTCTGCGCGGCGACCTCGAGCAGGAGGGTCGATTTGCCGACCCCCGGCTCGCCGGAGAGCAGGATCGCCGCGCCGGGGACGATGCCGCCGCCCAGGACGCGGTCGAACTCCCCGACGCCGCTCGAGCGGCGCGGCGTCTCACGCGTGTCGATCTCGGTGATGCGACGCGCGCTCCGCCTCGGGGCGATCGGAGTGACGGATGCCGTGATCCCCGTCTGCGTGGCGGCTTCGACGACGGTGCCCCACTGCTGGCACTCGCCACAGCGGCCGACCCATTTCGCGGTCGTCCAGCCGCACTCGGTGCAGCGGAAGGCCGCGGTCGGTGCGGGTCGTCGTGAAGCCATGTCCTCAGGCTAATCGCGGCATCCGACATCGCCGGCGGGCACCTCAGCGCAGCGAGGCGGCGACCGCCTTCAGAGCGTCGGCGGAGCGGTGGAAGAGCGCCAGCTCGTCGTCCGAGAACGAGGTCTCGAGGATCGGGCGGGCTCCCGCGCTGCTGACGACGGAGGGAACCGAGAGTGCGACACCGTCGACGCCCTGGAAGTCGCTCAGGACGGTCGACACGGGCATGACGGCGTGCTGGTCGCCGAGGATCGCCTCGACGATGCGTGCGCTCGACAGGCCGATCGCGTAGTTCGTCGCTCCCTTGCCGCGGATGACCGTGTAGGCGGCGTCCCGCACATCGACGGCGATGCGGTCGAGCTCCTCGACTGTGAAGGGCGGCTGGCCGTTCAGTGGCTGCCAGTCCAGGATCGGGACGGTGCCGATCGTCGCGCGCGACCAGTGCGGGAACTCGGTGTCGCCGTGCTCGCCGACGATGTACGCGTGGACGCTCGAGGTCGACACCCCTGCGCGCTGCGCGAGCTTCCACCGCAGGCGCGACGTGTCGAGCACGGTGCCCGACGCGAAGATCCGCTCGGGCGGCAGCGCCGTGACCTCCTGGCCGATGACGGTGAGCACGTCGCACGGGTTCGTGACGATGACGTACACGGCGTTCGGGGCGACCTCGAGCAGCTCGGGCAGCATCCGCTTCAGGATGCCGGCGTTCACCCCGGCGAGCTCGGTGCGGGTCTGCCCGGGGTTCTGCTTCGCCCCGGCGGTGATGACGACGACGTGGGAACCCGCGGCGACCGAGACGTCGGACCCGCCGGAGATGTCGCTCGACCCGGTGAACTGCGCGCCGTGGGCGAGGTCGAGGACCTCCGCCTCGACCTTCTCGGCGGCGATGTCGTAAAGGGCGACGTGTCGGGCCGATCCGCGGATGAGCGCGGCGTAGGCGACGCTCGATCCGACGGCGCCCGCGCCGACGACGGTCAGTTTCGAGTTCTCGATGACGCTCATACCGTCAGTGTGGCAGTCGACGGATGCCGGCGGCCCGGATCCAGCCGTGCAAATCAGATGGCCTGCGCGTCCGCCGCCGCGGGCCGGCGGATCCCGAGGAACGAGACGAGCGCGCCCGCCACCATGAGGATCGCGGTGATCACCGCGGCGCGGTGGAAGCCGTCGAGATCCAGCGATCCGCCGATGATGACGGCGAGCAGCGCGATGACGACGAGTCCGGCGATGCGTGAGACGGCGTTGTTCGTTGCCGAGGCGATGCCGGAGCGCTCGCCGCCGATCGCGCCCAGGATCGTCGAGGTCAGCGGCGACACCGTGACGCCGAGCCCCAGGCCGAAGACGATCAGGCCGGGCAGGACCTGCGTCCAGTAATCGAAGTCCTTCTGCACGGCGAGGAGCATCAGCGCACCCACCGCCATCACGAGAGGGCCGACGGTCATGAACAGGCGCGGACCGAACCGGTTCACCCATCCGCCCACGACCGAGCTGAGCGCGATCAGGGCGAGCGTCGTCGGCAGGCTCGACAGTCCGGCGAGCGTTGCACTGAGCCCCGCGCCCTGCTGCAGGTAGACCCCGACGACGAAGCCGTTGAGCGAGAGGGCCGCGTAGATGAAGAAGGTCGCCAGGTTGCCGGTCCAGAAGTTCCGGACGCGGAAGATCCCGAGCGGCAGGATGGGCGAGCGCACGGTGCGCTGACGCAGCAGGAACGCCGCGAACAGCAGGATGCCGGCGGTCAGCGGCATCCAGATCGCCGGATGCCCCCACCCCAGGTTCGGCTGTTCGATGAGCGCGAAGACGATGCCGCCGAGGCCGAGTGTGCAGAGGGCCGCGCTGACGAGGTCGATGTGCGCGTCGTCGCGCCGTCGGTCGACGTCGCCGAGGCGCGTCAGCAGGACGAAGGTCACGGCGATCGGGAGGATGTTGACGAGGAAGGCGAAGCGCCACGACAGCAGGTCGACGAACAGGCCGCCGATGAGGGGTCCCGCGAGGTTCGCGCCCGTTGTCCACGCCGTCCACTGGCCGATCGCCCGCGCCTGCGCCTGGCCGTTCAACAGCGACGTGATGAGGGCGAGCGAACTCGGTACGAGGAACGCACCCGCCGCGCCCTGCAGCGCGCGGGCGATGATGAGGACGACCGGGTCGGGAGCGAGGCCCACACCGATCGACGCGATCCCGAAGCCGATGAGGCCGATGCGGAGGACGAGCACGCGACCGAACGCGTCGCTCACCGACCCCGCGAAGAGGATGAGCGAGCTCAGGGTGAGGAGGTAGGCATCCACCGCCCACTGCTGCGTGGACAAGCCGCCGCCCAGCTCGTCCCGGATGGCGGGGAGAGCGACGTTCACAACCGTGCCGTCGAGGAACGCGACAGCCGACGCGAGCGCTGCGATTGCGACGATCAGCCCGAACCGGGGGGATGTCGTCGGAGCGCTCACAGGCTCACGTTACGCCCGGGGAGGAGGTCAGCGGGGGCTCGAGCCGACGGGAACGGTCGTCATTCGGTCGGGGAAGCGGCAGGTCGCGTCGGGTCGAGGCCATCGAGAGGAGTGGAGGGGAGGGCGATCCATCCTTCCCGGCGGGCGCGGTCGTGCGCGGCGGGCGGGACGGGGTGCGTTGCGCCCAGCGCGTGTGCGCGGGCGATGAGTGCGGCGACGACGGCGTCGAACGCGTCGTCGGAGGATTCCATCAGTGCGCGCTGGCGGGGGGTGACGGCGAGCCACGGCGCTGCGGCGAGGAGGTTGGCCGTCGCCGTCTGGCGGGCCGCGGCATCCGTCTTGTATCCGGACACCGCGACACCCCAGATGCGGAGGGATGCCGCGGGGTAGACCTCGACGAGTCGTCCCGTCGCGCCGGACCGGTCGACGACGTCACCGGCGTCGGCAAATGCGGCGAGCAGGTCGGCGCACCGCATCGCGGTGAGTCCCAGGCGATCGGTCGAGACGCTGAGGGGGAGGCGCCCCGTGATCCGGTGGGTGGCTCGGTCGGTCTCGCGGTAGGCGAGCAGGCGACGTCCCTCGATGCCGCGGAGGTCCGGGGCGGGTGCCTCGCCCCGCGCGTTCGCCGCGATGTAGGCGACGAAGTCGTCGGGCCAGCCGAACGCGCAGTCGACGCCGACGTGCGTCGACCCGGCGGCGAACCCGACGATGTCGTCATCCGTGTTGTCGAGGCGGAGCGTCGTGAGTTCGGCGCCCCCATCGCGCCAGTCGATGACGGCGACCGCCGTCCGCGCCGGCTGCGCCGCGAGGTCGACTCCGGTGGTGATCACACCGCGACGCTACCCGTCCGCCGGTGCGTCGAGACGTCGCAGATGGTCGCCGTTCCGGGCGGAGAACGACCATCCGCGACGCTTCGGCGATGCAGGATGAGGCTCGGTTCGCGGCATCCGCTCTCGTGTCGTAAGCTGGACGACGGTGACGTGTCCGAGCGGCCGAAGGTGCAACTCTCGAAAAGTTGTGTAGGGTAACCCCCTACCGTGGGTTCAAATCCCACCGTCACCGCCATGAAAACCCCTGCTGATGCGGGGGTTTTCTGTTTCTCTCGGCGGACGTCAGCCTTCCAGCAGCGACACGCTCTGGACGGTGGCGATCCGATCGACCAGGTCGCCTGCCGCGCGATCGATCGCGGCGGCCGACCAGGAGATGACGAGCGCCGCGACGAGAAGGGCACCCGCAGTGGCGGCCCAATCGACGCCGCGGCGGATCGTCAGGACGACGAAGGCGAGCGCGCTGAGGATCGCGACGGTCTGGCCCGCGACCTGGGCGAAGGCCATGCGCACGGCGGACTCCTCCGTCAGTGGGCCCCAGCTGTTGAAGACGAGCATCAGCGCGAGCGGGACGACCACCACGCCGGCGACGAGCACGGTCCACCGGGTCGGTCGGTAGCGACGGCGTGCGACGGGACGGGCCTCGGACGCGGTGACGGCGGTCATAGCCCCGACCCTAGCGGCGTGCTCCCGGCCGGGACCAGGGCGAGCCGACGCGAACGGCATCCATCCGCGCACGGTCAGCGCATATCGCGTCGGGTCGAGACCCGGCACGCCGCCCTAGAGTGAGTCGGATGCCACGACGGGGGAGGCGACGATGCTCGCGACGGTGACCTATGCGCCGACGGACGGTCAGGATGCGACCGCGCTCGGCTTCCTGGTGCACAAGCACCCCGCCAAGGTGCAGACCTTCTCGGCCCCGGTCGGCGACATCCACGTCTTCTATCCCGAGGCGACCCCCGAGCGCACCACGGTAGCGGTCATGCTCGAGGTCGATCCGATCGCGCTCGTGCGAAACAAGCGGTTCCGGGGGGATGCCGGGGCTCTCGGCCATTACGTCAACGACCGCCCGTACGTCGCCTCGAGCATGCTCGCCGTTGCGCTCGGGACGGTGTTCCGCACCGCGATGACCGGTCGCAGCGACTCGTACCCCGAGCTGGCGGCATCCGCTCTGCCGCTGCGGATCGAGATCCCCGTGGTCTCCGCCCGCGGCGACGACGACCTCGTGCGTCGGCTGTTCGAGCCGTGCGGATGGTCCGTCGAACAGACCCGCATCGCGCTCGACGGCGACCACCCCGAGTGGGGCGACTCGCGGTACAGCTCGGTCGTCCTGACCGGCGAGGTCCGACTGGCCGAGGCGCTTCGCCAGCTCTACGTCCTGCTGCCCGTCCTCGACGACGCGAAGCACTACTGGGTCGGCGACGACGAGATCGGCAAGCTCGAGCGCGCCGGCGAGGGATGGCTCGCAGGCCATCCTGAGCGCGACCTCATCACGCGGCGCTACCTCGTGCACCAGCGCGCGCTGCTCGCCGATCCCGCCGAGGGCGAGGACCGCCCGACACCGCTCCGCCAGCACCGCGCCGACGCTGTCCTCGCCGCGCTCGCGGACGTCGGCGCGCACCGCGTCGTCGACATGGGCTGCGGCCCCGGAGCGCTCCTCGCCCGCCTCGCGAAGGACCGCTCCTTCACCAAGATCGTCGGCGTCGACGTCTCTGCCCGCTCACTCGACCAGGCCGCACGGATGCTGCGGCTCGCCGAGGCATCCGATGCCGAGCGAGAGCGCATCGAGCTGCTCCACGGCTCGGTCGTCTACCGCGACGAGCGGCTGCGCGGTTTCGACGCGATGGTGCTCATGGAGGTCGTCGAACACGTCGACCCGTCGCGGCTCGGCGCGCTCGAGGACGCCGTCTTCGCCTCGGCCGCACCCGACGCGGTCGTCGTCACGACGCCCAACGCGGACTACAACGTCCTCTACCCAGACCTGCCCGCGGGCGCGTTCCGTCACGACGACCACCGCTTCGAGTGGACGCGCGACGAGTTCCGCGACTGGACCGAGGGGGTCGCCGCCCGTCACGGCTACACCGTTTCGTACCGTCCCGTCGGTGAGGCGGATGCCGACCACGGCGCCCCCACGCAGCTCGCCCTGTTCCGGAAGGAGGTCGCGGCATGACGGTCCTCGACATCCCCGCCCTGTCGCTCGTCGTCCTTGTCGGGGCATCCGGATCGGGCAAGTCGACGTTCGCGCGGGAGCACTTCGGCGCTTACGAGACGCTCTCGAGCGACGCCTTCCGCGGACTGGTCGGCAACGACGAGTCCGACCAGTCGGTGACCGCCGCCGCCTTCGACGCGCTGCAGTACGTCGCCGGCAAGCGTCTCGACGCGGGCCTGCTCACCGTCGTCGATGCGACGAGCGTGCAGCCCGAGGCGAGGCGCAAGCTCGTCGAACTCGCGAAGGCGCACGACGTGCTGCCGGTCGCGATCGTCTTCGACGTGCCCGAGGCGGTCTCGGTCGAACGCAACGCGGCACGCACCGATCGCCACATCCCCGCGGGCGTCGTGAAGCGGCAGAACGACCAGCTGCGCCGTGGGCTCCGCCACCTCGGGCGCGAGGGCTTCCGCAAGGTGCACGTGCTCCGCACCCCCGCTGAGGTCGCGGACGCCACCATCGAACGCACGCGCCTTCTCACCGACCGCACGGACGAGCGCGGCCCGTTCGACGTCATCGGCGACGTGCACGGATGCCGCAGCGAGCTCGAGACGCTGCTCGGGCGCCTCGGCTACGAGCTCGTGCGCGACGAGCAGGGCCGGGCGGTCGACGCGCGGCATCCCGAGCGGCGTCGCGTCGTCTTCGTCGGCGACCTCGTCGACCGCGGGCCCGACGTCGTCGGCGTGCTGCGCCTCGCGATGGGGATGGTCGCCTCGGGGAGCGCGCTCGCCGTGCCGGGAAACCACGAAGCCAAGCTCGTGCGCGCGCTCCGCGGCGCGAAGGTCACCGTCTCGCACGGTCTCGAGGAGACGCTCGCGCAGCTGGCCGGCGAGAGCGCGGAGTTCCGTGAGCAGGTGGAGGCGTTCTGCTACGGCCTCGTGTCGCACCTGATCCTCGACGAGGGGCGGCTCGTCGTCGCGCACGCCGGCCTCAAGGAGCAGTACCACGGGCGCGCGTCCGGGCGGGTGCGCGCGTTCGCCCTGTACGGCGAGACGACCGGCGAGACCGACGAGTACGGGCTGCCCGTGCGCCACCCCTGGGCGCAGGATTACCGCGGTAAGGCCGTCGTCCTCTACGGGCACACGCCGGTGCCGACGGTGGAGTGGGTCAACAACACCGCGTGCCTCGACACCGGGTGCGTCTTCGGCGGGGCGCTCTCGGCGATGCGCTACCCCGAGCGCGAGGTCGTCTCGGTGCCGGCCGAGCAGGTCTGGTACGAGCCGATCCGTCCGCTCGCGCCCGCCGCCCCCGTGCGCGCCCCCGGTGTGCTCGACCTCGCCGACGTGCAGGGCAGGCTCATCGTCCAGACGAGCCTGCATGGCCGCGTCGGCATCCAGGAGGAGCAGTCCGCCGGAGGTCTCGAGACGATCAGCCGGTGGGCGACCGATCCGCGCTGGCTCATCCACCTGCCGCCGACGATGTCGCCGCCGAACACGTCGGCACGCGACGGCTACCTCGAGCACCCCGACGAGGCCTTCGCGACGTACCGGGCGAACGGCGTCACCGATCTCATCGCCGAGGAGAAGCACATGGGCTCGCGCGCCCTCGTGCTCGTTGCGCGCGATCCCGCGCGGTTCTCGGCGCCCGAGGGATGGCGCGGCGCGATCCACACCCGGACCGGTCGCCCGTTCTTCTCGCCCGACATCGAGGCCGACATGCTCGCGCGTCTCGGCGCGGCGATCGAGCGCGCCGGCCTCTGGGACGAGCTGGGCTCGTCGTGGATCCTCCTCGACGCCGAGATCCTGCCTTGGTCGCTCAAGGCCGGCGACCTCATCCGCGACCTCTACGCCTCGGTGGCCGCGGCGGCGGAGACCGCGACGGATGCCGCCGGTGCCGTGCTGGCCCGGGCCGCGGCATCCGGGATCGATGTCAGCGCCCTCGCCTCGCGGAACCGGGCACGCGGCGAGGGTGCGCGCGGATTCCGTGCGGCCTACCGCCGGTACGTCGGTGACGAGTCCACCGCGCGCGTCGCGCCGTTCCAGGTGCTGGCCGCAGGGGATGCCACGTTCGAGACACGCGACCACGGGTGGCACCTCGGGGTGGCCGACCGGCTCGTCGAAGCCGCGCCCGACCTCGTGGCGTCGACGCGGCGACGACGGATCGATCTCGGGGACGAGGCATCCGTCACCGCGGCGGTCGCGTGGTGGGAGGAGCTGACCGGCGCGGGCGGGGAGGGCATGGTCGTGAAGCCGTTCGCCAACCTCACGCGCACCGAGAAGGGTCTCGTGCAGCCGGGCATCAAGGTGCGCGGCCGTGAATACCTGCGGATCATCTACGGGCCCGACTACACCGACCCCGCGAATCTCTCGCGCCTGCGCGACCGCAACGTCGGGCACAAGCGCTCGCTCGCCGCCCGCGAGTACGCGCTGGGGATCGAGTCGCTCCACCGCTTCACCGCCGGAGAGCCGCTCTGGCGCGTGCACGAGGCGGTGTTCGGCGTCCTCGCCCTGGAGTCCGACCCGATCGACCCCCGCTTGTAACCCCCCCCATAACGGCGTCGAGACGTCTCAGATGGTCGCCTTTCGGTGAGGAGAACGACCATCTGCGACGTCTCGACGCAGGCACACGGGTGTCAGGGCATCACGAGGACGGCCTTGACGGCCTTACCGGACTGCGTGTCGGCGATCGCCTGCTCGATGTCGGCGAACGCGTACTTGGTGATGAGCTCGTCGAACGGGAAGCGGCCCGCGGCGTGGAGGGCGAGCATCTCGGGGATGAAGGTCTGCGGAACGGCGTCGCCCTCGATGGCGCCGATGTAGCTCTTGCCCGCACCCGAGATCGAGCCGAGCGGGATCGTGACACCCGGCTTCGGAACGCCGACGAGGGCGATCTTCGCGCCGAAGGCGGTCGCGGCGGCGAGCATCTCGACGACGGCCGGTACCGCGGTCGTGTCGACGGCGTAGTCCGCGCCGATGCCGCCGGTGATCTCGTGGATGCGGGCGACCGCGTCCTCGTCCTCGCTGTTGACCGTGTGGGTCGCGCCGAGCTTCTCTGCGAAGGCGAGACGCTCGGGCAGGATGTCGACCGCGATGATCGTCGTCGCGCCGGCGACCTTCGCGCCCATGATGGCCGAGAGGCCCACGGCACCCGTCCCGCTGACGACGATCGAGGCGCCGGCGGGGACGTCGAGCGAGTTCAGGACTGTGCCCGCACCGGTCTGGACGCCGCAGCCGAGGGGGCCGGCGATCTCGACGTCGGCGTCCTCGGGCAGCTTGACGGCGTTGCGAGCCTCGACGATGAGGTGGCTCGCGAAGGACGACTGTCCGAAGAACGAGCCGTGGACGGCCGAGCCGTCGGCTGCGGTGATCGTCGACGACCCGTCCTCGCGCGCACCGGCGAAGTTGAGGGCCATGAAGTTGCGGCAGTAGGCCTCCTGGCCGCTCACGCACTTGGCGCAGTGGCCGCACGAGGCGAAGGAGACGGCCACCTTGTCGCCGACGGCGTAACCGGTGACGGCGTCGCCGACCTGCTCGACGATCCCGGCGCCCTCGTGGCCGAGGACGTAGGGGAAGGGAGCGGGGATGTCGCCGTGCTGGACCGCGAGGTCGGTGTGGCAGAGGCCGGTCGCGGCGACCTTGACGAGCATCTCGCTCGGGCGGATGTCGTCGAGGGTGACGTCCTCGAAGGTGAACGGAGCGTCCTGGTCGTGGAGGACGGCGGCGTGGGCGGTCGTGGTCATGGGTGATGGTCCTTTCGATACGCGCCCGTGCGGCGATGTGGCCGTAGGGATGTCTCCAGCCTATGCACGTGAATCCATCCCGGGGCCGCGGGTTGACGCGCATCCGATGGCGTGGCAATGCGGCATCCCATAACGCTTAGAGAATCTGGGCACCACCCCTTCCTGCCGGGCGTGCGGAGTTCGTAGCGTGGACTCCATGGCGCGTGACGACGATCGACCCGAAGATCTCTACACCGGACCCATCGACCTCGCTGCGCTCGCCGCAGCCGAGGACGGGGACCTCGAGATGCCCGAGATCAGCTACGACGAGCAGCGCTACCCGGCACGTCCGCGGCGTCTGCGCCCGCGCGACAATCTGCGCGGCAGCAGCGTGCGCCGCATCCGCACCGACCCGCGCACCGCGAACGGCACGAACCCGTCGTACGTCGAGTGGCTGGTGCGGCAGTCGATGTTGAAGGATGCCGACGTCCTGGCCCGTCAGCTGTCGGGCCAGCCGACGATGTGGCGGAACGCGTACGCGCGTCCCGATGCCCGTCGCGCCATCGCGACCAGCGACGTGTGGTTCACCGCGTACCCGATCTCGCTCATCACGCGGCCGGGGCAGTCCTTCCTCTCGGCCCTCGGCGACGAGGAGCTGTGGTCGGTGTTCGAGCGCATCGGCATCACCGCCGTCCACACCGGCCCCGTCAAGCGGGCCGGCGGCATCGAAGGGTGGGGCGAGACCCCCAGCGTCGACGGTCACTTCGACCGCATCAGCACCGCGATCGATGCGACCTTCGGCACGGAGGACGAGTTCCGCGCCCTGTGCGACGTCGCCGATTCACACGGCGGCAGCATCATCGACGACATCGTGCCCGGCCACACCGGCAAGGGAGCGGACTTCCGCCTCGCCGAGATGGGCTTCAAGGACTACCCCGGGATCTACCACATGGTGGCGATCCCGCCCGAGGACTGGCACCTGCTGCCCGACGTCCCCGAGGGCTACGACAGTGTCAACCTCGACCCGGCGACCGAGCACACCCTCGCTGAGCACGGCTACATCATCGGCGCCCTGCAGCGCGTCATCTTCTACACGCCGGGCGTGAAGGAGACGAACTGGAGCGCGACGGCGCCGTCGATCGGCCCCGACGGCGTGACCCGCCGCTGGGTGTACCTGCACTACTTCAAGCAGGGCCAGCCCTCGATCAACTGGCTCGACCCGACGTTCGCGGGCATGCGCCTCGTCATCGGCGACGCGCTGCACTCGCTCGGCGAGCTCGGCACGAGCGCGCTGCGCCTCGACGCGAACGGCTTCCTCGGGGTGGAGAAGAGCGCCGAGGGCCTGCCGGCGTGGTCGGAGGGGCATCCGCTCTCGCACGCGGCCAACCACATCATCGCCGGGATGGTGCGCAAGGTCGGCGGGTTCACGTTCCAGGAGCTGAACCTCACGATGGAGGACATCCGCGACACCGGTGCCGTCGGCGCCGACCTGTCGTACGACTTCATCGGGCGCCCCGGCTACCACCACGCCCTCGCCACTGGACAGACCGAGTTCCTGCGTCTCGCGCTCACGTCGTCGCTCGCGCTCGGGGTCGCGCCGGTACAGCTCGTGCACGGTCTGCAGAACCACGACGAGCTCACCTACGAGCTCGTCCACTGGGCGACCCGGCACGCCGACGAGGAGTACGGCTTCCGCGGTGACACCATCACGGGTGCTGAGCTCGCCGAGGTCGTCCGCGCGGAGCTGACCGAGAAGCTGGTGGATGCCGGTGACTACAACCGCGTCTTCACGCAGAACGGCATCGCCTGCACGACGACCTCGCTCATCGCGGCGACCCGCGGCATCCCGACCCTCGACGACATCACCGACGCCGAGATCCCGACGATCCGCGACGCGCACCTGCTGCTGTGCGCCTACAACGCCTGGCAGCCGGGGGTGTTCGCCCTCTCGGGGTGGGACCTCGTCGGCATGCTGACGCTCCCCGGCGACGAGGTGGCCGACCTCATCCGCGTCGGCGACACGCGCTGGATCGAGCGCGGCGCGCACGACCTGCTCGACGTCGATCCCGCCGCCACGCGTTCGATCTCGGGCATGCCGCGCGGCCGCGCCCTGTACGGCCCGCTCCCCGCCCAGCTCGACGACCCCGAGTCGTTCGCCTCGAGGCTGTCGGCGATCCTCGACCTCCGCCGCGAGTACGGGATCGCGACGGCGTCGGCGGTCGACATCCCCGAGGTCGCCCATGCCGGCATGCTCGTGCTCGTCCACCGCCTCGACGAGGGGATGCCGGAGGTCGACGCGCCGCTCCAGGTCACCGTCCTGAACTTCTCGGCCGAGCCGATCGAGGGCACGGTGCGCTCCGAGCACCTCACTCCGCAGAGCGACGTCCTCGACGCCGCTCAGGGCGAGGTCGTCGGCCGCGTCGACGACCTGCAGAGCTTCTCGGTGTCGCTGCCGGCCTACGGTGCGCGATTCCTCGTCCTGCAGCCGCAGGCCGAGGAGGACTGATCGGGGCGAACGCAAGCCCCCGCGCGATGTCGGGTGCCGCGCGTACGGTCCTGGCATGACCGATCAGAGCAACGTCCCCGAGAACGATTCCGCACCCGACACCGATGCGCCCGAGATGCTGGGCGGCCCGAGCGGCGACACGGCGGTGAAGGACCCGGAGCAGTGGGTCACCGGCGATGAGCCGATGACGGGCGCGCAGCGCAGCTACCTCGACACCCTCGCGCGCGAGGCCGGCGAGGAGATCCCCGCGAACATCACGAAGGCCGAGGCGTCCGAGCACATCGACCGCCTGCAGCAGGCGACGGGTCGGGGCGCCTCGAACTGACCGCGCAGACGCCGCGCTCGCCGGTCAGGCGAGGGCGGCGTCGATGCCGGCGAGCGGCACCGGCAGCCAGTCCGGACGGTTCCGCGCCTCGTAGATCGACTCGTAGACCGCCTTGTCGAGGACGAGGGCTCGCAGCAGGGCAGGATCCAGGTCGATCGCACCGGGAGCCGTCGCGTAGGCGTCGAAGAAAGCCGCCCGGCATGCCGCCGCCCAGGCCGCGGCATCCGGTCCCGCTCCCACGGCGCCCGCGTAGTCGAACGAGCGCAGCATGCCGGCCACGTCGCGCGGCGGCAGGTCGGGGATCGCGCGCTCGGCCATCGGCCGGAGCGGCTCGCCCTCGAAGTCGACGATGCGCCAGCCGCCGTTCGGCACGGCGAGCACCTGACCGAGGTGCAGGTCGCCATGGATCCGCTGCAGCCGCGGCCACGGGCGCTCGAGGGCCTCCGCGTACACGGCGTCGATCGCGGCGAGCCGGTCAGCGACGGCGGGGACCTCCGCCGAGGCGATCGCCAGTCGGCGGCGCCACGCGCGCCCCACGGCCTCGGCCTGGTCGGGTGTGGCATCGGCTGATTCGAGGGCGTCGCCGAGGGCCCCGTGCACGCCCGCGACCGCGACCCCGAGGTCGCGCGCCGCGTCGGTGAAGTCGCGTCCTTCGCGGGCGGCATCGAGCGCGATCGCCCAGCCGTCGCGGACACCGGGCAGGAACTCCTGCGCGAACCCGAGCGTGCCCTGCGCGGTGCCGGACTTGCGGCCGACGTCGGGCCACTCGGCATCCGCACTGCCGTAGAACGTCGGCACGTACGGGGACCCCGCGTCGCTGAGGACGCGCTGGACGGTCACGTCGGGGTTCTCGCCGTGGTGAAGCGTCCGGAAGAGCTTGAGGATGATCGTCGGCGATCCGTCGACGTCGTAGACGATCGAGGTGTTCGACTGCTCGCCGGTCAGCACGCGCGACCCGGTGACACGGCTCGTGTCGACGCCCATCTCGGCCAGGAGGCCGACCGTGAACCCGGGATGCCGCGTCGCATCGACCAGGGGACGTCCGTCCTCGGTCGTGGTGACGACCTCTTCGGCCTGGGCGTCGGTCGCGTCGGCGAGGGGGACGTTGTAGAGCGTCGGCAGGGCGCCGGCGTCGTCCATGAGCAGGTAACGCGTGGCACCACCGGGCGCCGGTTCCGCGTCGAGGATGCGGAACCGCGGGTCGTGACTCTTGCCCGCGTACCAGCGCTGTCGCGCCACCCAGGCGCCGAGGTCGTCGTCGAATCGCACACGATCACTGTGACGTGCCGGTACTCGATCGCGGAAGGGGTGGACGGGGATTCGTGCGGACGGTAGGGCGTGCGAATCAGTTCGCGGGCAGGCGCACGGTGAACGCGGTGCGGCCGGGCTCGCTCCGAACATCGATCGCACCGTCGTGGGCGACCACGATCGCCTGCGCGATCGAGAGCCCGAGGCCGGTGCTCCCGGCATCCCGGTTGCGTGACACATCACCGCGGGCGAAACGCTCGAAGAGCCGGTCGCGGATCTCGGGGACGATGCCGGGGCCGTCGTCGACGACCTCGACGACGGCGACGTCGCCCTCTCGCCGGAGCGTGAGGGTGACGGTGGTCGCCGTGGGTGTGTGGGTGCGCGCATTCCGCATCAGGTTGGCGACCACCTGTCGCAGGCGGTTCTCGTCGCCGAGCACGTCGACCGCGTCGTCCTCCTGCAGGTCGAGCAGCCACGTGCGCGAGGGGTCGGACGCATGCGCGTCGCTCACGGCGTCGATCGCGAGCATCGTCAGGTCGACGGGCTCACGCCGCAGCTGCTGGCCCGCGTCGAGGCGCGCGAGGAGCAGCAGGTCCTCGACGAGGTCGGCCATGCGCGTGGACTCCGACGCGATCCGGTCGAAGGCGCGCTCCTGCGTGGGCGTCATCGGGGCGTTCTCACCGAGGGAGAGCTGCGCGTACCCGCGGATGGACGCGAGGGGCGTGCGGAGCTCGTGGCTCGCGTCGGCGATGAAGCGCCGCAGCTGGTCCTCGCTGTGCTGTCGGGATGACAACGCCGACTCGATGTGCGCGAGGAGGACGTTGAGCGAATGTCCGACGCGGCCGACCTCGGTCGTGGGATCGGTGTCGGAGGCGTCCACCCGCTCGGGGATCTCCACCTCCCCGGTGGAGAGGGGGCGCGCGGCGACGCGGTCGGCGACGACGGCGACGCGCTCGAGCGGGCGGAGCGACCGCCGCACGAAGAACGACAGCCCCAGCAGGACGAGGGCGAGGGCGGTGCCGGCGACGCTCACGAGGATGACGGTGAGGGCCGAGGTCGTGGCCGTCACCTCTTCGACGGACATCCCGGCGACGACCTTCTGACCGTTCTGCTCGCGTGCGGCGAGGCGGAACTCGCCGAGCCCGCCGCCGACGTCCACGGTGACGGGCGTCCGCGCCGACAGATCCGCCTGCGTCACCGCGGCGAGCTGCCCGGCGTCGAGGGACCGTTCCTCTCCGTCGTCGCCGGTGTAGCTCGAGACGACCGTGCCGTCGCCGTCGAACAGGACGAACAGCGAACCGACCCGCGGCGCAGGACCGTCGCCCCGGTCGCCGCCCGTCGGATTGGGCGCGGTCTGCATGCCGCTGCCGAGACGGGCCATCTGCAACGACTCGACGACCTGCGCATCGAGGCGCTCGTACACGAAGGTGCGGAGGGCCAGCGACGTCGCGAGGCCCGTCACGAGCAGGGCGATCGCGACGAGGGCGCCGAGGCCGACGACGAGCGTCCGGCGCAGCGTCCAACGGCGGGCGGTCATTCTGCGGACTTGATCGTGTAGCCGACGCCGCGCACCGTGTGGATGAGGGGTTCGCCGAGACTGTCGATCTTCTTGCGGAGGTACGAGATGTAGATCTCGACGACGCTCGATGTCCCGCCGAAGTCGTAGCTCCACACCTGGTCGAGGATCTGCGAGCGGGTCAGCACGCGGCGCTGGTTCTGCATGAGGTAGCGCAGCAGGTCGAACTCCTTCGCGGTCAGCTTGATCGGGCTGCCGCCCCGCACGACCTCGTACGTCTCCTCATCCAGCGTGAGATCGCCCACGCGCAGTCGCGTCTCGGCCGCTGCGGCCGCCGCGACGTGTCGACGGGCCATCCCGCGCAGCCGTACGACGACCTCCTCGAGGTTGAACGGCTTGGTGAGGTAGTCGTCACCGCCGGCGCTGATGCCGGCGATGCGATCCTCGACGGCGTCCTTCGCGGTCAGGAACAGCACGGGAACGTCGTTGCCTGCACCCCGGAGGCGCCGGAGGACCTCCATACCGTCGATCCCCGGCATCATGATGTCGAGCACGACGAGGTCGGGGGCGAACTCCCGCACCAGGTTCAAGGCTTCCTGCCCGTTTGCCGCTGTGCGTGCGTCCCACCCCTCGTTCTGCAGCGCCATCCGCAGCAGATCGCTCAGGTTCGCTTCGTCGTCGACGACGAGCACGCGGACGGGGGAACCGTCTACGCGGGTGAGGGGCGCGGGACGGGAAGGGTTCATGGTGTCAGCTTTCCTGGTTCGGAGAGGGAATGCGACCGTGCGGCGTCCACGGGGACGCCGCACGGTCGAGGGCGTCAGGAGTTCTCGCCGCCGTCGGACGGGGCGCCGCTCCGGTCGCCGGGCTGACCCATCTCACCGGGTCCGCCCATGCCGCCGCCGCCCATGCCCCCGGCGATGGCTTCGCCGGCGGTCACCTCGACCGACTCTCCCGCCACCGTCACGGTGTAGGTGCCGGCGGCGGCGACCTCGGAGGACGAGAACACGACCGTCTCGAACTGCTTCGCGGCCGTCGCCGAGGCGATGACGGTGCCGTCGGCATCTGTGATCTCGATCTCATCTCCCGCAGACCCGCTGATCGTCGCGGCGATCCACGCCTGCGCCGCGTCGGCGTCGGGCGTCTCGGCCATGCCGGCACTGCCCACGGCGAGCAGGGTGCCCCCGCTGACAGAGAAGCCGCCGTTGCTGTCGAGCGCGCCGTTGCCCTGCATGGTCGGACCCCAGACGACGATGTCGCCCCCGGTCACGGTGACCGATCCGTTCGAGTCGATGCCGTCACCACCGGCATCCACCGTCAGGGTGCCGCCCGAGATCGTGATCGTCTCGCCCGAGTCGGACATACCGCCGCCGCCCCCGCCGCCGGCCGTCGAGCCCGAGCCCGCGTCGCCGCTGCCGTTGAGGCCGTCGTCGGATGACGTCACCGCGGTCTCGCCGCCACGGATGAGGATGTCGGTGGCCTCGAGTCCTTCGGTGGACTCGGCGATCGTGAGGCTGCCGGCGGCGATGTCCAGGGTGTTCTCGGCGTGCGCGCCGTCGTCCCCCGCGGCGACGGTCACGGTGCCGCCGGTGATGCCGATCGACCCGTCGGAGTGCAGCCCGTCATCGGTCGCGGTGACGTCGACGGTCCCGCCGCCGATCGCGACCACGACGCCGGCACTGATCCCCTTGGAGCCGGCATCCGCCGCACCCTGCGCCCGGAGCGTGACCGTCCCGCCGGTGACGACCGCATCGGTCGCCGCCGAGATCCCGTCGTCGCCGCTGGTCGCGGAGACCGTGCCGTCCGAGATCCAGACGTACCCGCGGGTGGCGTCCTCGTCGTCGTCGCTCTTGAGTGCGTCGCCGCCGGCCGTGAGATCGAGCGTGCCCCCCGAGATCACGAGCGCGTCCTTTCCGCGGAGCGCGTCGTCGGCGGCATCCACCGTGATCGTGCCCGACGTGATCGCGAGGTCGTCCGTGCTCGCGATGCCGTCGTTGCCGTTCCCCGTCACGTCGAGCGATCCCGAGCCGGTGAGGGTGAGGTCCGCGTCGGCGTAGATCGCGGCGTTGGCTGCAGCGGCGTCGTCGTACGACGAGGCATCCGACACCGTGTTCTGTGTCCCCTCGGCGAGGAAGATGACGACGTCGTCGGCAGTCGTGACGGAGATGGCCGACCCCGCGGTGTTCGCGATGTCGACACCGTCGAGGATGAGCACGACCTGCGCGTCGTCGGGGGCGGCGACGACGACCGACCCGTCGAGGTCTCCGCTCAGGCGGTACACGCCGGCTGCGCCGATCGTGACCGTGCTGCCCGAGACCTCGACGCCGTCGCCGGAGGCCTCGGCGGTCGAGCCCGAGAGAGTGACCTCGACCGCGTCGTCGGCCGTCCAGTCGTCGTCGTCGACGACGGTCGCCTCGTCGTCCGCGGCGAGCACAGCGGTCGCCTCGAGATCGGAGTCGACCGTCACCTGGGCGGCCGTCGAGGTCGCGTCGCCGCTCGACGACGAGGTGTCGCTCCCCGTCGTCGTCAGACCGGTGACGGCGCACCCGGTCAGCAACAGGCCGGCGAGAGCGAGCGGAATGGTGGGAAGGATCAGGCGGCGGCGCATGGCAGCTCCTCGGTGTGGAAGGTGATGGTGGGGGATGAGGCGGCGAAAGGGCCGCGGAGGAGTCGACCCCAGCGGTTGCGGGGGAGGTCGGGGCTGAGCGCGGCGAGCCCCGTGGCGTACTTGCTGACGGAGACCGGACGGTGTCCGGCGCGCCACAGCAGGCGATCGACCGCGGATGCCGACGAGGGCGACTTCGTCTCGAGGATCGCGAGGCCGGGGAGCGTGAATCCGCTTCCGTCGGGGCGATCCCACCGGAGATCGGTGTCGATCGTGGCGCGGGACGACCCGTCGGGGGCGAGGAGCGTCGCACGGGCGTACCGCGTGGTCAGGGTGGCGCCGAGCTCGTCCACGCGACGGGTGTCGACGCCGATCGCCTCGAATGCCGCGGCGACGTCGTCCTGTGCGTCGGGAGTCAGGACCGCTCGGTGGGCGATGTCGTACTCCGACCGCTCCTTGACGGTTGTTCCCCGCGCGCCGCGTGTCTTGATCTCGAGGAACGCGGCGTCCGTGTCGATGTAGGTGCGGGTCCGCAGCTTGAACCGCCGGCGCCGGGGACGGGCCGCCATGCGGAAGCTCAGCAGATCGGGGGTGTCGAAGTAGACCGACTCGTAGGCGAAGCGGCGCGCTCCGCCGATCTCGAGGATCCGGGTGCGATCGTCGACGCGGGCGAGGAGGTCCTCCAGGGCCGGCTGCGGGATCACGTACTTGCGGTCCACCCGGGCGAGCAGGGCCGCCTCGGCGACCATCTCGTCGAGCTCGACCGCCCCGAAACGGGTGAGCGCGTCGGCCGCCGCGGTCATCGTGCGACTCCCGCGGTGAGGCGGATGTCGGCGGTCGCCCGGAAGCGGACGTCGACGAGCGTGGTGTCGTTCACGAAGTCGAGTTCCTGCACGGTCAGCGAGGTGACCTCGCCGCCGACGCGCTCCGCGATCATCGTCCGGAGGGTGGTCTCATCGGACTCGGCGCGGTCGAGGCGGACGATCTGGTGCCGGCTGCGCGAGAGGATGCGCGGGTGGTCGGCTGCCCACAGGACCGCGAGGATCAGGGCGATGAGCGCCGTGACGGGACGGATGTCGGTGGTCGGCAGCCCCGCCATGAGACCCATCGCGAGCGCGGCGAAGTAGTACGCCACTTCGCGCTGCGAGATCTCGGACGACCGCAGTCGGATGATCGACAGCACGCCGAACAGTCCGAGGCCGAGGCCGAGCGCGACTTCCGCCGTCCCCAGCACGCTCGCGACGGCCATGACGCCGACGTTGACGCCCAGGAACGCGACCACGAGGTCGCGGCGCCGGTGGCGTCGGTAGTAGAGCCCGAGGCTGAGGACGAGGGCGGCGGCGATGTCGATCGCGATGAGCAGGATCGAGGGGATGGTCATGGGTTCCTCCGAGGACGTGTGGTGACGATCTCCATCCGAGTCGCCGCACCTTCACCGTTCATAAGAGGCGCATTCACCGCCGATTCGAGCGGTGCGGGCGCCGGAGTGCGGGAGAAGACGACGCGGCGCTGGATCAGGTAGCCGAGGGCGAACAGGGCGGCCTCGGTCGCGACCTTGGCGGGCACGAGTCCGAGCCCGAGCGCGGTGAGGCCGCTCATCCACGCGACGTTCGTGGCGAGGAGCACGGCTGCGAGCGCGGCATAACGACCGGCTTGTCGCAGCAGCGGTCCCCGCGCCTCGCCTCGGAACACCACCCGCCGGTTGACGGCGAAGTTCACGCTCGCGCTCACGACGCGGGCCGCGATGATCGAGGGCACGAGTGCGCCGGTCACGGCGTGGAAGACCAGCAGGAGGACGGCGTCGAGGGCGAACGAGGCCAACGACGATGCGGCGAACAGCACCAGCGGCATCCCGACCCGCAGGGTGTCGATGATCGGGCGGAAGTGACTCGACGCGTTGCCGGCGAGATAGACGGTCTCGATGGGGACCTCGAGGGTCCGCCAGCCGTCCCGACGACAGCGCAGGAGGATGTTCTGCTCGTACTCGAAACGGTCTCCCCGCTGCGCGCGCAGCCACGGGAGCATGACGGCGGGGATGCCGCGCAGCCCCGTCTGCGTGTCGGAGAGGCTCCAGCCGGCCGACGCCCGGAACGCGGCGCGCGCGGCCCGATTGCCGATCCGGCTGCGGAGGGGGTTGCCGGGGCGATCGACCTCGCGGCATCCGAGGACCATCGCGGGCTCGCCGCCGGCTTCGGCAGCGACGGTCGCCTGACCGACGCGGACGATGTCGCGCGCGGTGTGCTGGCCGTCCGCGTCGGCGGTGACGACCGCGTCGCCGGGGAAGGCCTGCGCGGCATGGCCCAGGCCCGTGCGCAGGGCCGCTCCCTTGCCGCGGTTGCGGACGTGGCCGAGCACGGTCGCGCCGAGGGACGCCGCCTCGGCGAAGACGGCGTCGTACGCCGGCCCGCTGCCGTCATCGACGAGGATGACCGGGGTGCCGGGTGCGGCGGACGCGAGATCGCGGAGGAGGTCGAGCAGGGCATCGCCGGGCTCGTATGCGGGGATGAGGACGACCACCGGCTCACTCCCCGATGTAGAGGATGTCGCTGGTGCCGCGTTCGCCGCCGTTGGAGGGCTGGTTCACGACGTCGCCGTCGAAGTACATCGTCGACGAGCCGCCCCCGTCGAGGTTGTATGCGGTCTCGGCGCCCAGTCCGGTCATGATGTCGGCGAGCTCGGTCAGGGTGGCGCCGCGGCTGTATCCGTCGGCGCGGCCGTCGACGACGACGAAGACGAGGTGGTTGTCGTCGATGACGCCGACGGCGGTGCGCGGCTGTTCGCCCTGGATGGAGTGGTTGCCGACGTTGGTGTCGACCTCGACGTCCTCGATGCCGTCCACGGTCGCGCCGTCCTCGACGATCGCAGGACCGAAACTGAGGGTGTTCCAGACGCCGTCGGCCAGGAGCTCGTCGGCGCTCGTCGTGGTCTCGTCGTACACCCGGACGGTGCCGTCGGCGTAGAAGGCGAGCCCGGTCCGGGCGGGGGAGTCGCGGTAGACGACGCCGTTGCGGATGACGATCCCCGTGTCGCGGAACCCGTAGTAGTCGCCGTTGATCGCGAACACGGCGTCGTTGTCCTCGGCGATGCCGCTCGTGGTCTCGGTGATGTTCTCGCCGAACTGGTCCTTCGCGAAGGCGGACCGCAGGCGGGTGGCATCCGCGAGGACGACGTCGGCGACGTAGTACGTCAGGGTGTCATCGCCCGAGCCGGTCACGACCTGCGAGACGGTGACGCTCGTCTCGCCGTCGGAGTAGGTGTCGCCGTCGACGGTCCCGGCGGTGGACGCTGACCCGGTGGTCGGGGTCGCGGTCGAGTTCTCGGCCTCGTAGGCCGAGACGTCTGAGATCTCGACGTGTTCGATGAGGAAGCGGTCTGCGGCCCACGCCGTCGCGCCGCCGACGGCGAGCGCGAGGGCGAGGCCGCCGGAGAGGAGGGCGGTGCGGACTCGGCGGGGTCTGGTGATGTGCGGCATCCCTCAGGGATACGGATGCGGCATCGGGCGGACGTTGACCGATCCTGAGAACGGCATTAACGGTGGCGGCGCCGGCCGACTGCCATGATCGAGCCGTGGGGGAGACGATGGTCGCGGAGCGACTCGAGCCGGTGCCGGAGAAGAAGCGACGGGAACCGCGTCGTCGGGCCCTGCTGATCGCCGCGATCGCGGTCGGGGCGATCGCCGTGGTGGTCGCCGGGTGGCAGATCGCCGCATGGACGGCGCTCGGCGCGGTGCGGATCGTCTACGACGCCCGTCCGGTCGCCTGCGAGGGTGCCGAGGTGACGCTCGACCCGCCGGGGGCGTCGGACGAGTTCCTGAGCGACGGCGGTTTCGCGGGGGACGAGACGTTCTACTCGCCCGTCGTGGGGGTCGAGCCGGGGATGACTTGCGGGGTCCGGTTCTTCGTCGTCAACGACGGCTGGAGCGAGGTCGATGCCCGGGCCGTCGCGCTCCCGGGGATGCAGAAGGACTTCGTCTCCCTCATCCGGCCGACGATGGTGAATCCGAACGGCCAGATGAGGCTCGCCGACATCGACGACGCGGCGGTCTTCGCGATCGAGGGCATGCCCGTGCCCGCCGGGGATCAGCAGTCCTTCACGGTCATCCTCGAGGCGAACGCTGAGGATGCCGCCGGCTACGAACAGTGCTCCGGTTTCATGCCGAGGCCGCCCCGGGTGGCCGTCTCGGCGCTCGGCGTGGAGCGCACCGTCGCATCGCCCGAGGATTCCGGCATCTGGTACTCCGACGGCGCGCGCAGCGACTGCGACTGAGGCCGCCGCGAGAGACGTTCGCGTAGCGTGGAGCGGTGACCGTCGGCATCCAGCTGTCCCCGCTCGCCGAGATCCCGGCGACCACCCTCTACCGCATCCTCTGGTTGCGGGTGAGCGTGTTCGTCGTCGAGCAGCAGGCCGCCTACCCCGAGCTCGACGGCCGCGACATCGAACCCGGCGCGATGATCGCCTGGGCCGAGGAGAACGGCGAGGTCCTCGGAACGCTGCGCCTGCTCGACGAGGCGCGCCGGTGGCGGATCGGCCGCGTCGTCACGAGCGCAGCTGCCCGCGGACGCGGCGTCGGTGCCGACCTCATGCGGCGAGCGATCGACCATGCCCTCGCGCAGGATGCGTCCCGCCCCTTCGTCCTCGACGCGCAGGAGCACCTGGCCGAGTGGTACGGCCGGTTCGGTTTCGTGGTGAGCGGCCCGTCGTTTGTGGAGGACCGGATCCCCCACGTGCCGATGACGCGCACCCCATAGGCAGGGCCGTCGGCCGGGCGTAGTCTCGCGCCGTGCGCCCCCTTCGCTTCTCGACGAACGTGACCCTGGACGGTTGCATCGACCACCGCGCCGGGAATCCCGACGCCCAGACCCACGCGCACGCCGCGCAGCAGATCGCGCGGGCGGTGTCGTCGACGCTGCCGTCCGTCGACTGGAACGCCGAGCTCCTGGCGGGCGACCTGCGCACCGAGGTCGAGCGTCTCAAAGCGATACCCGGGAAGGGGCTGTACACGGCGGGTGCGACGCTCGCGACGACCCTCGCCGGGTGGGGTCTCATCGACGAATACACCTTCGTCGTCCACCCTCGGATCGCCGGTCACGGTCCGCGCCTCTTCGAGGGCGTGGCGGAGCCCCTCGACCTGGAGCTGGTCGATCGTCTCGCCTTCGATTCGGGCGTAGTGGCGGAGACCTACGTGCCGCGCCACTGACCCAGTCTGAGCCCCATCACCTGTCGACCGTCGCCCTAGGGGCCGAGGCTCCGGCATCCGTGCGGCGCCAGCCTGCGGCATCCCTCACCACCGCCCCGCCCCGCTCGAACGCCTCGAGCCAGCCGGTCATCGGCCACTCGCCCCACCGGCGGTGGAACAGGGCGCCGTTGCGGAGGATGTCGTCGACGTGCTGCCACGGCGGCGAGGTCGTCGGGTGGTACTGGTGGTACGCGTGCGCGCCGCCCGTCCAGACGAGCGGGATGCCGCGCGATCGCATCCGGAACGCGAAGTCGGTGTCCTCGCCGCCGTACCCCTCGTAGTCCTCGTCGAACCCGCCGATGCGCTCCCATGTGCGGGGCGTCAGCGCGAACGACAGCGACCAGAACAGCGCGTACTCCTCGGGTCCCGCCGCGCGTTCCGCGTCGTCCGCGGGCATCGGCCGTGCCGCATGGGGAGAGGTGAGGGCGACGAGGTCGGCGGGGTCGGATGCCGCGACCCCCTCGGCGAGGTAGGTCACCGGTCCGCACAGCACAGCGCCCGCGTGGCGCGCGGCGGTATCCCGGTATCGGCGCAGCAGGTCGGGACCGGGGATGCAGTCCGCGTCGAGGAAGACGAGCAGGTCGGCGTCGCCGGCGGCGAGCGCCCCCGCGTTCCGGCCCGCGGCCAGCCGCAGTCCGTCCGGGCCGGGCGGCATGCGGACGATCACGTCGGCGTCCAGCTCGGGCGGTGCGTCGTCGCCGATCCAGACGACGACACGGCGGGCGCCGGGCGCCCCTTCGAGCGCCCGCAGCTGTGCGCGCAGGTGGTCGACGCGTCCCGCGGAGCACAGGCTCACCACCGCGACGCTCATCGCCGGCCTCGCACCGTGTCGCTGATCGCGGCTGCGGCGCGCTGGGGTGCGCCGGCGACCTCCCAGCGCTCCCACTCCGGGCGCGCCGTCGAGGCCCGGTCGATCAGCTCCGGCCACTGCGCGATCGTCGGCCACTCGTCGGCGACCTGTGCCAGGCCCGCTCGGCGCAGCGCTCGACCTGTCTCGCGCTGCTCCTCGAACGGTCGCTCCTGGGGCACGACGATCGCCGGCGCGTGCGCCGCAGCGAGGTCGGCGACCGCGTTCTGACCGGCCCACGAGACGACGACCGCCGCCGAGACGAGGGCCTCCCACGGGTCCTCCGCCCAGGCGCCGCCCTCGCCGAGCACCCGCCACCGCCGGCCGGTCGCCTTCTCGGCATCCCGGATCGCCGCCGGTCCCACGGCCGACCCGCCCGACCCGGCCAACAGGACGACCTCGTCGGTGCGGGTTCCGCCGGCCCCGCGCGCGGCGAAGCGGCTGATCCCGCCGGTGTGCACGACCTTCTCGCCGAGCGCCTCGAGGTGCGGTGGCGACAGGATGCCGCGGGCCCACGGCGCGAGGACGGTGTCGGCGGCCGCGAATCCGAGCATGTGCGGCCGGTCGACGCGGTGACCCGGCTGCGTCACGACGACGGTGCGAAGGCCGAGCAGGCGGGCGAGGAGCGTCACTTCCACAGAGGTGTCCACGACCATGCCGTCCCATCGGCGCTCCGCCGCGGCGGCCGCGATGGTCGCGAGCCGGCCGCGGTGGCCGACGTGCCCGATCGGAGCCCAGTGCAGCATCCCGCCGACGGTCGGGTCGACCGGCTCGCCGCCGTCGTCGTCGCGGTCGAGCACCGTCCAGGTCCAGCCGGAGGGCAGAGCGCGGGGAGCGGGGAGGCTGCTGACGCAGTCGACCTCGGCCGCCAGGTGGGGGGCGATCGCGAGCAGGCGCGTGACATGCCCGCGTCCGTGGTGATGGACGTACCAGCCGAGGCGGGGGATCACGCGGCGCTCTCCGTCTCGAGCAGTCGCGCGAAGCTCGCCTCGAGCGCGTCGATGCGGATGTCGAGCGAGAAGCGGCGCTCGGCGGTCTCGCGGACTACGGCGCGGAACGCGGCATCCTTCCCGCTTGGGAGCATCGCCGCGGCGCGTTCCGTCATCGCGTCGACGTCGTCGGCGGCGACCAGCTGCATGCCCATCGTCGCCGCGGCGATCTCGGGCACGCCGCCGACGGCGAACCCGACGACGGGCGTCCCGCACATGAGCGCCTCGGGGCCGACGAGCCCGAACGGTTCGGCCCACGCCGGCGTCGCGAGGGCGAGTCCGCTGCGGCCTACGAGGTCCGCCAGCGGCTCAGGGGCGAGCTCGCCCGCATAGTCGATACAGCCGCCCAGCCGGGGGAACACGACATCGCGGGCGTACTCCTCGTCGCCGATCCGGCCCGCGATCACGAGGCGCCGCCCGAGACGGCGGGCCACCTCGACGGCCACGTGCGGGGCCTTCTCGGGCACGATCCGCCCGAACCAGACGAGATCGTCCCCGCCGGGTCCGAGCGCCCACGCTCGGGGGTCGACGCCGTTCGGCAACAGCGTCGAGGGGACACCGGCGGCGTCCCACTGCACCTTCGTGTGCGTGCTGACCGAGAGGAACTGCGACCCGTCGCCCGCCGCGGCGACGTGCGCCTCGACGGCGTCGAGGTCGACGGGCGTGTGGAGGGTCGTCACCATCGGGATCCCGAGCTGCGCGGCCCGTTGCAGCGGAAGGGGGTCGAGGCAGTGGTTCGAGACGACGTCGTAGCGCTCCGGGTGCGCCGCGACCGCGTCGAGGGCGAGGCCGAGGGCCGGCAGGCTCACGCGGCGGTAGCTCGAGGGCCAGGTCGTATCGGTCGGTCGAGCGCCCTCGGGCCACACCACCGGCGGCAGGCGGAACTCGCGCGCGTCGGGCAGGAAGTCCGACCCCTCCGGCGCGATGAAGGTCACCTCGTGGCCGCGACGACGGAGAGCGTCGACCTCGGCCCAGACGGCGGATTCGAGGCCGCCGGCGTGCGGGCGACGGATCGGGAACCGCAGCGGGGCGATCACGACGATGCGGAGCGGGCGGGCGCTCACGCGGTACGGCCTTCGAGCGGGTGCGTGCCGTCGAGCAGGCGTCGGTAGAGCTCGGCGTGACGCTCGGCGATCGCGGCATCCATCACGGACCGCACCCCGCGTCGCTGCTCGACGAGCGCGTCGCGCGCGGGACTCGCGGGGCGCGACGCGGGCGCACTCCACAGCGTCCCGAGCGCGGTGGCGAGCTCGTCGGGGTCCGTCCGTGAGAACGAGGCGACCGTACCGTCGTCGTGCTGCTCGGCGAAGAACCCCACCCGCGGGGCCGCGACCGGGACGCCCAGATCCCAGCACAGCTCGAGCCACCCCGAGTGCGTTCCGTGCCGGTACGGCAGGACGCACGCGTCGAGCCGCGCGAGCGCGGCGAAGAGCTCATCGTCCGCGAGGCGCTCGTGCTCGACGAGGTCGAGGGCATCGGATGCCGCGCACAGCTCGCGGACCTCGGCGGCGGCATCCGCGTCGCGCACCCGGTGGTGCAGGCGCACCTCGCCGCGGACCTCGTGGCCCGCATCGCGCAGTGCCCGGAGCGCTGCGCCCAGGACTCGGACGGTGCCCGGCCCGTCGACACCCGGACGCAGGTCCTTCAGGTGCACGCCGACGACGCGTCCCGAGCCGAGGGCCGGTTCGATCGCGGCCGATCGGGGGAGCACGGACGGGTGCGGGATGACGGTGGCACGACGCCCCCAGCGCTCGCGCACCGTGCGGGCGGCGCCCACCGTCAGGGTCGTGACCGCGTCCGCACCGGCCATCAGCTCGTCGAGCTGGGCGAGGTAAGCGGAGCTGTCGCCGAGCTGGGGGTGCTCGAGGTCGTGGAGCGTGAAGACGACCGGCCAGCCGACGGCGTGGGCGGCGTCCAGGCACGCGGTGAGGTGCCCGGGTGGGAACGACTCCGTGCCGAAGTGGATGTGGAGGAGCGACGCCTCGTCCGCGTACGCGCGGATCCACGCCGGGTCGAGAGCCGCCGGCGGCCACCAGACGGCGGGATCCGTCCCCGGAGCGACGGGATCGGCGAGCACGGTGACGCGGGGATCGGCCGTCGCACGATGCACGTACGGATGCCCCGCCGGGATCGACACGATCGTGATCGGGGCGGCGGACTCCGCATCCGTCGTCGTGCCGATGCGCATGGTCGTGTCCACAGATCTCCTTCTGACGCCGTCGCGCCGACCAGAGGAGTGGGTGCGTCTTGACGCCCCGACCGTACGCAACGAATCGTCCGAGGCGAGGGGGGCTTGACCCCGTGCTCACCGCCGGATAACCATGCGAGGTGATCTCCGCTCCTCCGCTCCTGCTCGTCCTCGGTCCCGAAGGGCACGGCGTCACCCGGTACGGCCGGGATGTCGCCGACGCGGTCCTCGCCCGCGACACCGGTGCGAGGGGGGTCCAGGTCGCCGACGTCGCGGCCGGCGATCGGGTGCTCGCCGAGGTGGGTGCCGGCGCGCGCGTCCACCTCCACGCGACGGATCGGCTCTTCGGCGCCACGCCCGAGGACGCCGCCGACGTCGTCGAGCGCTGGGCGCGGCTCAGCCGTCTCACGCTGACGCTGCACGATGTGCCGCAGCCCTCCGACGGCACCATGTTCGAGCGTCGCCGCACCGCGTACGCCCGCATGATCACCGCCGCCGAGCGGGTCGCCGTCAACAGTCGCCACGAGCAGCTGCTCATGGCGGAGTTCCTTCCCGGCACGGCTCCGGCCCACGCCGTCGCCCTGGGCACGCGAACCGATGTCGCGCGCGTTTCGTCGGTCGGCGCCGACCGCGACCTCCGCGTCCTCATCGCCGGTTTCGTCTACCCCGGCAAGGGGCACCGACCCGCGGTGGTCGCCGCCGCACGCGCCGCCGAGACGCTGAGGTCCCGCGGCGAGGACGTGGGCGAGGTCGCCGTCCGCGCGATCGGGGCCCCCTCGCGCGGCCACGAGGACGACGTCCTCCGACTCCGCGACGAAGCGGCCCGCCTCGGCGTCGCATTCGAGGTGACCGGGTTCCTGGACGACGCCGCGTTCGGCCGCGAACTGGTCGCCCCCGGCATCCCCCTCGCCGCGCATGAACACGTGTCGGCGTCCCGATCGATGCTCGACTGGGTCGAGGCCGGTCGCCGCCCGCTCGTCGTCGACTCCCGCTACGCCGCCGAGATGGACGAGCTGCGTCCCGGGACCATCGCGCGCTACACCGCCGATGCGCTCGCGCCGCGGCTCGTCGACGCGTGGCTCGATCCGGCCTCCACCCGACTGGCCGCCGAGGCGTCGCTCGCCCCGACGCTCGACGACGTCGCGACGTCCTACCTCGCCTGGTGGGCGAGCGCGTGACGCCGCGGGGGATCGCCCTGCCCGGCAACCGCTGGGACCTTCTGGACGGACGTCGACCGGATGCCGCGCCCACCGTCTCGGTCGTCGTGGCGCACTACGAGCAGCCCGAGCAGCTCGCACGCTGCCTCGCCGCTCTCGGCGGCCAGGACCACCCCCGCGACCGTCTCGAGGTGATCGTCGCCGACGACGGCTCCACCGAGCCGCCCCGGGTGCCCGAGGGCGTCCGGCTGGTGCGCCAGGCCGACGAGGGCTTCCGCCTTGCGGCCGCCCGGAACCTGGGGGCATCCCACGCGACCGGTGACGTCCTCGTCTTCCTCGACGCCGACACGGTCCCCGAACCCGGTTTCATCCGGGAGCTGACACGGATGCCGGGGCTCGCCCCAGACGTGGTCGTCGTCGGCAGGCGGCGCCACGCCGATCTCACCGGTGCCGCCGTCGTCGCCGACATCCGTCCCGTCGTCGCTGGGCGCGAGCTGCCCGAACCGGCGTGGCTGACCGACGCCTATCGGCGTTCGCGCAACCTGCTCGAGGCGGACGACCGCAGCTATCGGCACACGATCGGCGCCGTCCTCGCGTGCAGCCGCATCATCTTCGACGCGACCGGCGGCTTCGACGAATCCTTCCGCTCCTACGGCGGTGAGGACTGGGAGTGGACCTACCGGGCCTGGCTGAAGGGTGCGCTCCTGGCCCATGTCCCGCAGGCAGTCGCCTGGCACGACGGCCCGGATGCCGGGGCCCGAGACGAGCACGACCGCGCCCGCCGTAACGCCGAGGCCGTCCTCCTCGCCGATCTCATCCCCGTGCCCGGCTCGCGGCCGCACGGTCGGCCGACCGACCGCGTCGACGTCGCAGTGACGGCACCGCCCGGAGCGTCCGAGGGCGCCGCGTTCGTGAGCGTCGACTCGGTCCTCGCGGCCGTCCCGGGGTCGGAGTGGGTGGATGCCGCCGCCCTCGCCGAGGCCCGAGGGCGCCTGGACCGCGTGCGTGTGCACGTCGAGATCGTCCGGCCCGTGCGCGTCGATCGGAATCTCTGCGACCTCGTCGACAGCATCGCCCGAGACGGGCTGGGCGTCGTCACCGTTCGCGCCGACGACGGCGCTGTGCTCCTCCGCATCCGCTCGTCGCGTGCCGCCGCCCGGGAGGAGAGGTGGGGCCGGGATGACCTGTTCCCCCGCGCGTCGGAGCGCGTCGACGGGGTCCGGCTCCTGGTCGGCGAGCCCGACGTCGCCGCCTACCTCGGCGGGTGGGGCTGAGTCGCCGAGGTCCTTCCGCGTCGCGTGTCGACGGGGTCTTCGGCATCCGTGTGACGGATCGTGTTGTGCCCACGGCCCGGGTCTGGTTTCATATCGACGGGGACACCGGTCGTGCCCGCCTGGGGAGGCGTGCACACCGGCGACGAATGGGATCGTCGCCGGCACCGGTCTAACGCACACATCTCTCGCTCGGGGTGTGCGCGACTGGGGAAGAGCATGGGGACAGTGGGGACAGTCGTCGCATCGGCGACGAGCCGTACGCGCATAGACGCGCCGATCGGCCGCGCTATCGCGCGCGCCCTCGTTCCCATCCGATCGGCGGACGGCTCCGAAAAGCCGCTGTCGGCGCCCGGACCTGATGCGATGCGCGCGCCGGCGCACGACTCCGCAGTGAGTGCCCGACGGCGCGCTGCGATACGACATCGAGACGGCACCGGCGACGGCGCCGTCCGGGCGGCGGCGTGAGTCGCCGCGGGACGCTCTTGGGGAGCGTGTACGACATGGGGAAATGTGGGGGGACACACGTGAGCAGAAGACTGAACATCGCCGTCATCGGCGCGGGGTACTGGGGGCCGCAGCTGGCGCGCAATCTGCGCGCGAGTCGGGAGTGGAACCTCGCGGCCATCTGCGACGTCGACATCGACCGCGCCCGCCGGGTGGCCGATGCGGTGGGAGGGGCGCCGGTCACGGCGGAGATCGCGTCGGTGCTCGCCGACCCGCTCATCGACGCGATCGCCATCGCGACGCCGGCCGCCACGCACCATGCCATCGCCATGGCGGCTCTCGACGCCGGCAAGCACGTCATGGTCGAGAAGCCCCTGGCAGACACGCAGAAACGCGGCACCGAGATGGTGCGCCGGGCATCCGAGCGAGGTCTCGTCCTCATGGTCGACCACACGCAGTGCTACACGCCGGCGGTGATGAAGATGCGTGAGCTGATCGCCGGCGGTGAGCTCGGCGACATCCTGTTCGTCGACAGCGTCCGCATCAACTTCGGCCTCACGCAGCCCGACGTCGACGTGTTCTGGGATCTCGCGCCTCACGAACTGTCGATCATGGATTTCATCCTGCCGGACGGCCTGCAGGCGACATCGGTGGCGGCGCACGGCTCCGACCCGATGAACACCGGCAAATCGTGCATCGGCCATCTCACGATGCCGCTCGACGGGGGAGCGATGGCGCACGTCCACGTCAACTGGCTGAGCCCCACCCGCACGCGTCGCATGGTGATCGGCGGAACGCGCCACACCCTCGTGTGGGACGACCTCGACCCGCAGCAGCGCCTCAGCGTCTACGACCCGGGTGTCGATGTCTCGTCGATCTCTCGAGCCACCGCGCAGGATCGCCGTGCCGCGACCAGCTTCCGCATCGGAGGCATCCGCGCACAGGCCGTCGAGGAGCGCGAGGCCCTCGGGACGGTGGTCTCGGAGTTCGCCGACGCCATCCGCGAGAAGCGAACGCCGCGCACGAGCGGCGCGGCGGGGCTGCGGGTGCTGTCGATCCTCGACGCGGCCGCCGGCAGCCTCGCAGCGTACGGCGTCCCGCAGCCTCTGCGGCATGCGCGCCGCTCGGCCGGAGTCGCCGCGTGACGACCTCACCGGCGGCCGGCATCCCGCTCGCCGACCGGGCTCGGGGAATGAGTCCGGTGCGGGATGCGGCCGACCGTGGCTGAGTCCAGGATCGAGGTTCTGGTCCCCTGCCTCGGCCCGCAGGAGGCCGAGGCGGTGGCCCGCGTCGTTGCCGCAGGGTGGATCGCGGAGGGACGGGCGGTCGCCCGGTTCGAGGAGGAGTTCGCCCGCGTCATGCGGGCGCCCTACGCTGCGGCCGTCTCGAGCGGGAGCGCCGCGCTGCAGCTGGCGCTGGTCGTGGCCGGCGTGCGGCCCGGCGATGACGTGGTCGTCCCGTCGCTGGCGTTCATCGCCACGGTGAACGCCGTCCGGCACGTCGGAGCGACCCCCGTGTTCGCCGATGTCCACCCGTACACCGGCACTGTCACGGGGGCGACGGTCGACCGCGTGCTCACCCCGACGACGACGGCGGTCATCGTCGTCGACCATGCGGGCGTACCCGTCGACCTGGACGACATCCGCTCCGTGACGGACCCCCTCGGGATCGTCGTGATCGAGGACGCCGCGTGCGCTGCGGGCTCGACGTACCGCGCGCAGCCGGTCGGCGCCACGGCAGAGGTCACGGCGTGGTCGTTCAGCGACCGATCCATCCTCACCACCGGCGAGGGCGGCATGCTCACGACCACGCACGCCCGGTGGGCCGCGCGGGCGAAGCGCCTCCGCGAACACGCCGCCGACGCGGCGTCCGGGGGCGACGCTCTGCTGCTGCCGCGGGCCGAGGAGTATGCGGAGGTGGGCTGGGACTGTCGGATGACCGATCTGCAGGCCGCCGTGGGTCTCGTACAGCTCGCCAGGCTGCCCGAGATCCTCCGCCGGCGGCGCGAGATCGCCGACCGTTACCGGCGGGAGCTCGCGGGCGTCGCCGGACTTCGCCTCGTCGCCGATCCTGCGTGGGGCGAAGGCAACGCGCATGACCTCTGGGTCGAGGTCGGAGGAGAGTACCCGCTCGACCGCGACCGGGTGATCGAGGCGCTCCGTGAGGCGGGGGTGTCCGCTCGACGCGGCACCCGGGCCGCGCACCGTCAGGCGCCGTACCGATCGCTGACTCCTCCGGAGGGCCTGCCCGGAACGGCTCGGCTGACCGACGGCACGCTCGTCCTCCCCGTCCATCACGCGCTCACGGATGCCGAGCAGGGCCGCATCATCGCGACCCTGGTCCAGGCTCAGCGTGCGGTCGTGACGGCGGCGGAGATCGGTCGCTGACCGGCGGCATCCTCCGCTGAGGAGTCGAGCCCCGGCGTCGCGTGATCGCGACCGGGGTGCCGGCTCACGCCCGAGTCGGACGTATCGTCATCGATCCATCAGGCGGGCACGGACGGACGGGGGGAGGTCCGGCCGTGCCCGCGTGCGGGTGACGGTTCATGCATCGTGGTGAGCCGAGGATCGGCGGTCGGCCAGAGAGGCCTGCGGTTCCTCGATGAGGTTCCGCGTCGCTGATCGCTTCGGCTCGAGCATGAGCCGCCACATCTTCTCGAGTCCGGCTCGCCCGACCCACCGGGGGGCGTGCGCGGCTCGACCTGTCAGAAAATCCATCACCGTGTCGGCAGCCAGGAGCACACGCGCACCCGTGGCATGCCCGTAGGTGTCGATCCACTCCTCCTGCGTGGCCCTGCCGACGCAGACGATCACGAGGTCCGTGTCGGTGTGCCGGAGCTGCTCCGCGATCTCCGCGGACGCGCCCGGTGACGAGACCTGCTCCCGGGTCGGCGTCCAGTGGCCGATGAGTGCGACACCGGGCCATTCGGCCATCACCCGTCGGTGGAGCGTCTCGCGCACGTCCGGAGAACCCCCCACGACCGCTACGCGCCACCGCTCGGCACTCGCGCGGGTCAGGACGTCACCGATCAGGTCGCCTCCGTCCAGCCGCGGCCACTCCGCTCCGGTCGCGCGCTTCGCTCGTGCGGCGACGTGTCCGTCGTCGATGAGAGTCAGATGTCGGATGCCGCTGGCATCCGACGCCTCGTGGTGCGGGTGGTCGAGTGTCGCCGGGACGACCGCGAGCGGCGAGAGCCGTCGATCGTGGATGGTGTCGGCGATCACGTCGCACGCGCCCTGCGCATCGGTGAGGTGGACGTCGGTGCCCGCGATGCGGACAGTCGGTGGCCCCATCAGCGAGGGCCTCGGAACGACCTGCGGGGCGGCGAGCGGGCCGCGCAGGCGAAGGGTGCGTATCGGCGACGTCACCGCGCGCACGGCCATCAGGCGGCCCGCCGCGTGCGCCGCGCCGACACGCGTGTCGCGCAGTGCTGTCCTGCGTCGAGTGCGCGACGCAGTCGGCGCGCCCCCGTATTCCGTTCTGTCCCCATGAACGTTCCGTCCCCCCCCAACATCGACCAGGTCCCAGACCTGTGCCCCCAATGCGGATCCGATCCGCTGTCCCCGTTATTGACGCCGGTCCCCGTCGGCGTCTGCGCGGTGAGCCGAACCCCTCGGTCACCGCACTCTCTCCCCCTGGTCGCTCAGCGACCGACCACGCGTCGCCCCTCACGACGCGTGGAATGTGGGCCCTTCGTACGTGTTCGTTGCGCGAACGAAGGCGTACGAAGAGCCCAGGCAGACATGGTTACGGCCCCCAAGCTCGCCCCCACTTCCTCTGCTGCCGCCTTGTGCCGTGTCAACTCCCCAAAGCCTCTACGGCGGCGATATCGGAACGCTACAGCCGAGTCGCCCGTCCACCAATAGGGGGACAAACCTAATCTGTTGTCCCCCAAACGGGGGACAACTAGGGGATCGGATTAGGGGTTCGTGGAGGCAAACACGGGAGGTCTGTCGACCGGATCGGAGATAACGTGACGGCTGTACATCGAGCGCGCCCACCTGAGGCGCGGGCTCGAATGCCTTTGGGGAGGCTGTTATGTGGGGGAACATCTGGCGTGCCACGATCGTGGTCGCCGTCATCGCAGGGGCCGGCTCGACGCCGGCGTTCGCCGCGGACGGATCGTACGTCCCGAGCAGTCCGCCGGACGGTGGGCTCGACGGATCGGTCGTGCAGGCGCTGTGCGTCGATGAGGCGCCCACGATCGACTACTCGATCGTGCGCGTCGCCGCGACGGCGAGTGCGCGCAGCCTCTCGACCGGACCGGTGACGGTGTCGACCGCTCTGGCCGCGTCGTCGACGGTCGCCTCGACTGTCCGGGCCATCGTCGCGACGGCGGCGACCTCGACACCGACCGCAGAGCTCGTGATCCGGGGTGACGGGCAGGAGATCGCCGTCCCGCTGCGGGTGGATGCCGCGGGTGAAGGCACCGGCAGTATCCTGTGGCCCGGCGTCGAGGTCTCTGGCGACGGCACCGTCGAGGCTCTGCCCGGCTGGGTCCGTTCCGGCGACCAGTGGGAGCCCCGCAACGATGCCGCCGCGTGGACCACGGGCGACGTGACGGCTCAGCTGCGGGTCGGGGGCGAGCGTATCGATGTTCCGCTCGCCTACCCGGGCTACTCCGACGACTGTGCGACGCCGGTCGGCGTCGCGTCGGGAAGCGTCTCCCGCGGGCTGGCGCAGACGGGCGGACAGTGGCCCGTCGCCGCGGCCGTGGGTGGAGCCGCTGCCGTGGTCGCCGGTGTCCTCCTCGTCGCGCGTCGTCGCCGCCGGGTCGAGTCGTGAGACGGCGCCGTCGACTGATCCTGGTCGCCGGCGCCCTCCTCCTCATCGGCACCGCTGCCGCGGCCGTGCACGTCGGTCGCTCGGCATGGGATCTCAAGGAGGCGCTCGATGTTGCGGGGGATGACGCGGCCATCGCGGTGAAGGCCGTCGGCTCGGGTGACATCGACGGCGCGAAGGCCGCCGCCGACCGACTCGTCGACGGTATCTCGCACGAGATCCCGGACGACCCGGTCTGGTATGCGGCGGAGGCACTCCCCGGAATCGGACCGAACCTCTCCGCGGCGCGACGCGCGGCCACCGCGGTCGTCGACGTGGCGGATGACGTCGCTCCCGCCGTCCTCGACACGGCACGCGGCCTCGAGGGCGCCGACGCCGCGGGAGCGGTCCGCGTCCTGCGACACGCAGCTCCGGCCCTCACCCGCGCAGCGGCGGCGCGCGACGACGTCGCGGAGGATCTCGCCGACATCGACCGGAACGCCCTTGTCCCGCAGCTGGCGAACGGTGTCGGCCGTGTCGTCGACGCCGTCGATGACATCCGGCCGCTGACGGACGGTGCGGCGCAGGCGGCCGACCTGGTGCCGACGATCCTCGGTGCCGAGGGCGACCGGCGCATCCTGGTCGTCCTGCAGAACACCGCGGAACTGCGTACCGGGGGCGGCATCACGGGGACATTTCTCGAGCTCCGGGCCCACGACGGCATCCTCACGCTCGGCGCGCAGCGCGATTCGTCGCAGTTCTCGCCGGCGGCATCCCCGCTGACGGCGGTGTCCGCCGCGGAGGTGCGATCCCTGGGTGACGGGATCGGCCGCTACGTGCAGAACGCGTCGATGACCGCGGACTTCCGGGTGACGGCTCAGCTCGCGTCGGCGTGGTGGCAGAAGTCGGGCGAGACGGCACCGGACCTCGTCGTCTCGATGGACCCCGTCGTCCTCTCCGCGATCCTCGGCGCCATCGGTCCGGTCGAGACGTCTGCCGGCGTTCTCAACCAGAAGAACGTCATCGACAGACTGCTCGTCGAGCCCTACCGGACGCTCGACCAGGATGCCCAGGGGCGTCTGTTCTCGGATGCCGCGGCCGCCGTGTTCACGGCCCTCACCGAACGGGCCCGTCCCGCCGCGATGATCCCCGGCCTCGTGGGAGCGGTCGAGGAGGGGCGGATCTCGGTCTGGAGTCGTCACCCCGACGAGCAGAAGGTCCTCGCCCGAACCGCGCTGGCCGGCCCGCTCGCGAGGCAGGATGCCGCCGGCCCGAACGCCTTCGCCGCCTACTTCAACGACGCGACGGGCGGCAAGCTCACCCCGTACCTGACGGTGGGACTCGCGACGCGCTCGGGGGTGTGTCGCGCCGACGGTCTCCGCGAGGTGGAGGTGGAGGTGTCCCTCGGCAGCACGCTGACGAAACGGGATGCCGAGACGTTGCCCGTCAGCGTCACCGGGGGCGGGTTCTACGGTGCTGCGGCCGGCGACATCGCCCCGACGGTCACGGTCGTCACGCCGCCGGGATGGTACGCGGGTGGGGTATCGCTCGACGGTGCAGCCGCCGCATCCGTCGATGCCGGCGAGGACGGCCGTGTCCTCGTCACCCGTCGGGTCGACCTCGCGCCGGGGGGATCCCACGTCCTGACGTTCCGATTCGTCGCCGGACCGGACGTCCCGCTCGACACGGCGACACCCGAGCTCCTCCACACTCCGCTGCTGAAGCGGGTCGACGTCGCCTCGTCGGATATCGGGTGTCCCGCCGCTTGAGGTGAGGCCGCTCACCTCAAGATCTCGCGAATGTCTATTCGGGAAGAGAGCTTTCCTCTAGCATTGAAGCGCCATCCCCCTACGGTTGCCGGGCCGTTCCCCAAGCGGTCTTGACGCGCATTGTCCCCAAACGTGTCCGTCTCTGGCATCCCGGATGGCTTCGCGGACCCCCTCCCGCCGCAGTCCCCACTGAACTGGCCCGAGGGGGTCCGCCCTTTCAGGGGCGTTCGTCAGCGGCTTTCAGCGTTGTCCGTGCCGCCGTCCTCGGCGCCGACGATCGCTTGGAGTTTGGCGATCAGGTCGGTACGCGAGGTGGCGCCGATCCGGCGCCGGATGCGTGCGATGTGGTGCTCGGCAGTGCGCGGCGAGATGAAGATGGCCTCGCCGATCTCGGCGTAGGTCATGCCGCGAAGGACGAGGCCCGCCACCTCGCGCTCGCGCGCGCTCAGCAGGCCGCTGTCGCCGAGAGCCACATCGTTGGTCGCGCTCCCTGGCGCCGCGCTCGGGTGGAGCGTCCGAGCGAACGCAGCGAGTCGGATCCCCGTCCGGCGATCGCGCGAGCGCTCCGACAGGGTGATGGCCAGGCGCGCGCCCTCCCACCCGAGGCCCATCTCAGCCATGCGCGACGCGACCTCTTCGATGCGTTCCGCGGCGCCCTCGTCGACCCGGTTCCGCGACCACTCGGTGGCGGCGGCCGACAGGGCCCCCGCAAGTCGCGACCCGCGCGCGACGGCGGAGAGCGTCCGCACCGTCTGCGCCTGCCCGTGCGGGTCCCGCGCGAGCATCGCTCGCTGGAAAGAGGACCACGTCAGCGGAACCGACCACATCAGCGGGTCACCGAGGCCGTGGAGGATCCCGTTCAGCGTCTCGAGTGCGGGGGCCACCCGCTCGGAGTCGTCGAACACCGGAGCGGTCTCGATGAACTCGCGCAGGGGGTGGAGGAGGAAGAGGTCCGGTTCGACGTGACGGACATCGTCCCGCACCCGCATCCACAGGGCACGCAGCTCGTCGAGCGAACCGTACCGTCGCACGTGGGCGAGCATGACGGCGTCGCGGACGAGGATCTCGCGACTGCTCAAGGGGAGGAACGAGGCATCCACATCCGCCAACCGGGCGGCCGACTCCTCGGGATGCTGCCGGTGCACGGCGACCCACGCGGCCCAGAGCAGCAGCCGCGAGCGCGCCCACGGGCCGCCGTGGTCGTCCATGAGCGCATCGCCGAGGATGTTCGCGGCGGTCTGCAGTTCGCCGAGGTTGATGGCGCCGATCGCGGCGATGACCGCCGGCAGTTCGGGGACCGGACCGTTCTCACCGGAGTCCCCGTAGGTCTCGCTGGCGCGGACGAGTTCGTCGAACGCGCCGCCCGCAGGCCAAGTGAGCGAAGCCGCCAGGCCCCTCATCAGCTTGGCGTGGGCCACCCTCAGCGTCGTCGGGACTCCTCCGGTACCCGCGTTCAGTCGCTCGACCGCGTCGAGCAGAGGCGCGCGGTCTCCCGTGCCGAACGAGGCGAGGGCGCCCTGCGCGTAGAGGAGGAAGTCGTGACCGGGCTGCGCGCGGTAGGTCATGGCGCTCGCGCGGAGGAATCCGCGCGCACTCCACGCCGAGCCGAGGATGCGGAGCGCTTCGCTGTGATCGTCGCCCTCCGCCGACAGGGCGACGGCGTCGACGAGGGAGGCGGCCTCGTCGATGTCGCCTCGGTCCCACGCCATGCGCGCCTTCCTGAGCGCGATGCGGTTCGGATCCGCCCCGGCGGCGAGCGCCGCGTCGTAGAGTTCCGTGGCCCGGGCGAAGTCGTAGGTCGCGGCCTGGTCCGCGTGAGCCTGGAGGACCCGGGCCAGACGCGCGTCGACGTGGCCGCCGAGCGACGATGCCACCTCGGCATCCAGCGACGGGATCGACGACGTGTCGAGCAGGTCGATCAGCTGGGCGACAGGCGTCGTCCGGGTGACGGTCGTCCGGACGATCGGCACGGGGCGACCTCCGCGAAGCAGGAGTCCTTCGGCATGCCCGACGGCGAGCGCGGCCGCCACTGCGTCGTCTGTCGCTGCCGGCAGATCTTCGTCGCCGCCGAGGCTCGCGCGGCGGACGACGGCGGCGACGGGTGGCTCGAGCGTGTCGAGGCGCAGCGCGATCACCTCTCCGACGGCACGGATGACGCGCTCGTGCGAAGGGTCGCGGCAGTAGCCGTCACCGTGCGCGGCGAGTGCCTGCTTGACGAGCCAGGTCACGGATGCCGCCATCCGGACGATCGCTCCGATGCACCCCGGGTCGATCGAACGACCGGCCTGCTCGACGGCGCGGGCGACGTCTTCGGTGTCGACCTGGCCCACAGCCAGGGCCGGTCGGGACTGCTCGATGCGTCGGATCAGTGCCGTCAGCGCCGGTGTCCACGGCCACGGGCGGCAGCTGACGACGAGTCCCGCGCTCGGGTCGTCGAGGTGCCGGTCGAGGACGCGGACCTGGTCATCGGTCAAAAGGTGCGCGTCGTCGACGAAGAGGGTGTCCTCGACGTGAGAGACCCGTCGGGAGATCTCGTCGAGGAGGGGGCTCTTGTCGGAACCCGCGGGGCCGACCACCACGAGACGGGCCGGGCGGTTCTTCGAGCTCAGTTCCTCTTCGACGTGGGTCAGAGCGAGTTGCGGCCACAGCAGAAGGGAGGGCGGAAGACCGGCGGACATCGCAGCCAGTGCCATCGCGTTCCCCTTCCCCTGAACGGAACGAGCAGACACCCGCTGACGATGTTTCGCCGTCGCACCGTTCACCCCTGCACCCGGGTCCAGATTCGGGTCCGACCCGGGGTTTCCCGCCTAAGGCGAGGTTCTGCGAAATCTACCACCGCCCCCACTCCGTGCGGGGCGGAATGCGAAAACAGTGGAGTGTGTGGTATCAGGGTCGCCGAGTGGAAGGCTCGCGGCGCCGTGTGTAGGTCAGGCTCACCTAACCCGATTTTCCTCGCCTGACCGGGGAGAAAAGGCTGAACTTAGGCTGTCCGAACCGCGGGGGTCGGCGCGTACTCTCGAGTCACGACCACTGAAGGAGGCTCTCATGAGCACCACTCTCGACGACCTGCCCCGCGTGTCCGAGTGCAATGCCCTCGGCTGCTCGTACAACGACCACTCGCACTGCCACGCCGCCGCGGTGACCATCGGTGGGACGCCCGGTGACGCCGAGTGCGCCACGTTCATCCCCCTCGGCACGAAGGGCGGCCTCGACAAGGTCGTCAGTCACGTCGGCGCCTGCCAGCGCGCCGAGTGCGTCTTCAACTCGTCGCTCGAGTGCACCGCCGCGACGGTGCGCGTGGGACCCGGAGCGGAGTCGGCCGACTGCCTCACGTACCAGGCCGCCTGACACCCGCCCTCGCGCGCGCCTACTTCGCGGTCCAAGCGGCGGGCGGCGCGCTCTGGTGGGTCGCCGTCTTCACGGTCCCCGTCGTCCGTGAAGCCACGCTGGGGAGCATCGATCCCTTCGTGATGGCGAGCCTCGACATCCCTCTCTTCGTGATCGCCTCGGCGCTCGCGGCGACGGGGATCCGCGCAGCAGCCGTCATCGCCACGGGCTGGACGCTGCTCGTCACCGTCTTCCTCGCGCTCTTCGCGGTGGCGACGACGGAGGCGGGATGGGGTGCCGTCCTCATGATCGCGGCGGCCGCGGCATCCGTTCTCGCCGCCACCGTCATCGTGCACGGGTCCCTTCCCACGCACTGGCTCATGGTGGGGCCCTTCCGGATCCGCCCTGCGTCGCCGGGAGCGACGGTGCGTAGCCATGTCGGAGCGACGGCTCTTCAGATCGTCGTGTTCTGGGGCCTGGCGCTCGGAGTCGTTCCCGCGGTCATCGTCTGGGTCGAGACGAGATGGATGCTGCACGTGCCGGTACCTGCCGGGGCGCGTGGCGCCGGTGTCGCCCTCTTCACCGTTGCGAGTGCCGTCGGGTTGTGGTCCGGCGCCGTGATGTCGACGCAGGGTGAGGGCACGCCGCTGCCGATCGCGACGGCGCGGCGCCTCGTGATCCGCGGCCCCTACCGTTTCGTCCGCAACCCGATGGCGGTCGCGGGCATCGCACAGGGCGTCGCGGTCGGGATGATGCTCTCGTCGTGGCTGGTGGTTCTCTACGCCGCCTGCGGCTCCGTCGTGTGGAACGCCGCGATCCGACCGCACGAAGAACGCGACCTCGAGGCGCGGTTCGGCGACGAGTTCCTGCGGTACCGGGAGCGGGTGCGGTGCTGGGTGCCGCGTCTGACACCGGTCGCGGTCGATCAGCCCGCGGCTTCTCCGGCGGGGGCCTCCGCCGAGTAGACCTCGACGGCGTCGTCGGCCAGCACGAACTGCAGACGGGTGCCGATGGCGAACTTCTCGCGCAGGGCGGCCGGCGTGGTGCTCGACACCACGAGGCTCGATGCCGGCGCGAAGGGCTCCGCTGCGCAGCTCGTGTACCAGGCTCCCGACCACCCGTCCTCGGGGGAGGCGCTCCAGGCTTCGTCCGGCAGGATCTGCAGGCACCGCGCCTTGACGCCGTCGCCGGTGTCGTAGTGGGCGACGATCGGTGTCATGCCCGCGAGTGCGCGGTAGATGCGGCCGTCCTCGGGTGGAGCGCTCAGGACCTCGGGCCAGGCCCGTTCCGCGTCGAGGGGGAGCGACGTGACGTGGGTGACCTCGACGTCGGCAGGGCTCGTGGCCCCCGCGGTCAGGGCGGGGGCGCTCGCCGCCGCGGTGATGCCGACCGAGAGGGTGGCGACCGCCGCGAGGGATCCCGCCCACGCGAGGCCCGCCAGCACGCGTCGCCGACCCGCATCGGTGCCGGTAGTTGCTCGTGCGGCGCGGAGGTCGGCGGCGACGGCGGCCGGAACCGTCGGCGCGGGAGGCGCCGACGGTCGGGGTGTCTGCTGTCGGGGTGTCTGCTGTCGGGGCGCTTCTGGAACTCCGTCGACCACGGGCGGGCGGTGTCTCTCGTCGCGGGCGCGCGTCTCGAGCTCGGCGAGCCGGCGTCGCGCGGGGGGATCGTCGTCCAGGCCGCCGCCGGGCCCGTACGCTCGAGCCTGCAGCGCGCGCAGCTCTGCGCTCAGGCCGTCGTCCATCAGAGCCCGAGAGTCTCGGGGGCGATGGATCCCGCCTCGGCCTCGACCTCGGCCAGCGACTTGGTCTGCAGGAAGGTGCACAGCATCGACACCATCGCGAGCTCGCCCGAGAGCTCCAGTGTGCGACTGGCGTTGAGCTTGAGGTCCAGCTCGCGCGCCTCGAAGGTGATGCCCCAGTGGATCGAACCGAGAGGCTCGGGCTGGATGTAGGTGAGCGTCATCGAGTCGAGGAGGTTGAGCGCGATCAGGCCCGTGTCGAGCCCGTCGGTCCCGTCCTGCGGGATGACCTTGACCCGGTCGCTGATCGGATACCCCAGCGCGGCGAACTCCCCGAGCCAACGCTCGAGCATCTCCTTGCTGTGGAACGGCATGAGCAGTCTCCTGGAGGAACGCCGGATGGGACGCGACCATTATCACCCGTGCGACCTGCGAAGGGCATCCCGCCTAGGCTCGACGGATGGCCATCGGATCCACGATGCACACGTTCACCGTGCACCTCGCCGACGTCGATCGCGGCGTCTACGACGAACTGTCGCTGCGCATCGCGCGGCATCCGTCCGAGACGGCGGCGAACGTCCTCCTCCGCGTGCTCGCGTACGCCCTCGAGTATGAAGACGGGATCGCCTTCAGCGAGGGCATCTCGGCGACCGCCGAGCCGGCGGTCCTGATCCGCGATGCGACGGGTCGGATGACGGCCTGGATCGATGTCGGTGCTCCGGATGCCGCGCGTCTGCACTCGGCCAGTAAGGCGGCCGACCGGGTCGCGGTGTACACCCACCGCGAGCCGAACCGTCTGGCGCAGGCGTGGGCGGGCAAGACGATCCACCGCGCGGCCGACATCCCGGTCTACAGCTTCGATCGCGACTTCGTGGACGATGCCGCTTCCGCTCTGGAGCGGCGCAGCACACTCACCGTGTCGGTCACCGAGCGGCAGCTCTATCTCGACGTCAACGGCCGGTCCACCTCGTCGGCCATCGCGGAGCAGCGGGTCGGCTGACACCTCCGGTCCGGCGGGATGCGGGACGCTCCAGCCTGTGCAGCCCCTGGCAGTCGCGTGGGGATCACCGATGCATGCCGTTGCGGCGATGCGCCTCCCCGTAGCGTGGCCCTCACGTGGTCGGCATCCGCTGATCGTTTCTCCCTCCGCCCCGGCGGACACCCGATCTCGAGCAGGTGCTTTCATCGCTTCAACCGTCACCGAGTCGCGTCTCGGTCCCGTCCGCCAGACATACGCCGGAACAGCGGAGTTCCCCCCGATGGCGAAAGCGTTCACCGACGTCTCGCGCATCGTCCGCGAAACGGGGTTGCTGCACCGGACCCACGCCTTCTACGTCATGGTCGGCATCGCGCTGACGCTCGCCTTCGGCGGAGCAGTGACCGGATTCATCCTGCTCGGTGACAGCTGGTTCCAGCTGCTCATCGCCGGGGCCCTCGGCATCATCTTCACTCAGGTGGCCTTCCTCGCCCACGAGGCGGCGCACCGGCAGATCCTGAGCTCCGGTCCCGCCAACGATCGCCTCGCGCGCATCCTCGCGGCCGGTGTCGTCGGCATCAGCTACGCCTGGTGGACCGGCAAGCACACGCGTCACCACGCGAACCCGAACCGCGTCGGCAAGGACCCCGACATCGAGATCGACACGCTCTCGTTCATCGAGACGGATGCCGCATCGGCTCGCGGCCTGCGCCGCGCGATCACGAAGCGTCAGGGCTGGCTGTTCTTCCCCCTCCTCACCCTCGAGGGCCTCAACCTGCACTTCCTCGGCCTGAAGTTCCTCTTCACCGAGAAGGACGTGAAGGCGCGCTGGCTGGAGATCGCCATGATCGTCCTGCGACTGGCCGTCGTCCTCGTCCCGGTGTTCCTGCTCCTGCCCCTCGGCATGGCGTTCGCCTTCGTCGGTGTGCAGCTCGCCGTCTTCGGCGTGTACATGGGCGCGTCGTTCGCCCCGAACCACAAGGGGATGCCGGTCATCGCCCCCGACGCGAAGCTCGACTTCTTCAGCAAGCAGGTGCGCACCTCCCGCAACATCCGCGGCGGCTGGTGGGCCACCTGGCTCATGGGCGGTCTGAACTACCAGGTGGAGCACCACCTGTTCCCGAACATGCCCCGCCCGCACCTGTCGAAGGCTCGCGAGATCGTGCGCGAGCACTGCGCGACCCTCGGGGTTCCGTACACGGAGACGAGCCTCGGCCGGTCGTACGCGATCGTCATCGACTACCTGAACCGCGTGGGCCTCGCCGCCCGCGACCCGTTCGACTGCCCGATGACGGCGGAGTTCCGCCGGGGCTGAGCCTCAGACGGCACCCGCGTCAGCGGGAAGAGCGCCGAGGAACGGTTCGGGATCGAGCCGCTTCCTCGGCGCTTCGTCGATTCTGGCGCGGAGGTCGGCGTCGACACTCCCGACGTAGAGCCAGCCCATCAACAGTTCGTGGTCGGCGAGACCGTGGAGCGCGCGCACCTCGGGGGAGTTGACCGCGAGGCCCGTTCGCCACATGACGCCCCATCCGGCCCGCCAGAGCGCGAGCTCGAGCAGGTGCGCGGCGCCCGCGGCGGTGGCGTGCTGCTCCCAGACGGGCACGGCCGGGTGCGCCTTCGGGCTCGCGACGACCGCGATCAGCAGGTCGGCGCGGAACGGCTTCATGTTCCGCTCCCCGGGCTCACGGGTGGTGCCGGCGGCGGCGTCGAGCGCGTCGCCGAGGCGGGCGCGGTCATCGCCGCGCAGCGCGAGCAGGCGCCAGGGGCGGAGGGCCTTGTGGTCCGCGACGGGGGTGACGGCGGCGAGCAGCTCGCGCAGCTCGTCGTCGGTCGGAGCACCCGGCCCCACTTTCGCGAGCGACCGCCGCGTCGCCATCGCCTCGAGGACCGGATCGTCGAACGTCGCCATCCCTCCATCCTCGTCGCTTCCGAGGCGGGTGTCGCCGAGGCGGGGTAGCGTCCCGGTCATGACCTGGCCCGCCCATCACCTCTCCCGCACGATCGAGCGCCCACCGCGCGAGGTGATCGCCTTCGCCGGAGACCCCGCGAACCTGCCGCGGTGGGCGGCGGGGCTGAGCTCCGGCATCCGGAACGATGGCGGCCACTGGCTCGCGGACTCGCCCCTGGGGGACATCGAGGTCGCGTTCGTCGGGCCGGTCGAGGCGGGCGTGCTCGATCATGACGTCCGTCTTCCGGACGGCACGGTCGTGCACAACCCGCTGCGGGTGCTGCGCAACGATGCCGGCAGCGAGGTGGTCTTCACGCTGTTCCGCCGTGACGGCGTCACGGATGCGGAGTTCGCTGAGGATGCCGCGGCGATCGAGGCCGACCTCGAGACGCTCCGGGCGGTGATGGAGAGCTGACCGGGCCTTCCCGTGCCGGGGCCGCGGTGTTATCGTTCGACTGAGTTATCAATCGATAACTGAAGCACTCTCCCGGAGGTGCCGTCGACGATGACAGCCCCCACGACGTATCCCGACCTGGTCGCCGAGCTCGAGCGGCGTCGCGCCGAGGCCGCCCGCGGCGGCCCCGAGCGGGCGCGCGAGCGGCACACCGCCCGCGGCAAGCTGCTCGCCCGCGACCGCATCGACACCCTGCTCGACGTCGGCAGCCCCTTCCTGGAGGTCGGTGCGCTCGCCGGTCTCGACCTGTACGACGACGAATGCCCCTCCGGAGGCGTCGTCGCCGGCGTCGGACTGATCCACGGCCGGCACATCATTGTCGTCGCGAACGACGCGACGGTGAAGGGCGGCACGTACTACCCGATCACCGTCAAGAAGCACCTGCGAGCACAGGAGATCGCCGCCGAGAACCGCCTGCCGTGCGTCTACCTCGTCGACTCCGGTGGCGCGTTCCTGCCCATGCAGGACGAGGTGTTCCCCGACCGCGACCACTTCGGGCGCATCTTCTACAACCAGGCGCGGATGTCGCGGGACGGCATCCCGCAGATCGCGGCGGTCCTCGGGTCGTCCACCGCCGGCGGCGCCTACGTCCCGGCGATGAGCGACGAGACGGTCATCGTCCGGAACCAGGGCACGATCTTCCTCGGCGGTCCGCCCCTCGTGAAGGCGGCGACGGGAGAGATCGTCTCGGCAGAGGACCTCGGCGGCGGCGACCTCCACACGAAGGTCTCGGGCGTCACCGACCACCTCGCCGAGAACGATGAGCACGCGCTGGAGATCGTCCGCGACATCGTCGCGACGCTCCCCGCCCCGGCACCGCTGCGCGAGCAGCCCGAGCCCGTGGTCCCCCCCGCCGCCGATCCGGCCACCCTCGTCGACGTCGTGCCGGTCGAACTCACCACGCCGTACGACGCCCACGAGATCGTCCACCGCCTCATCGACGGCGGTACGTGGCACGAGTTCAAGCGCGAGTACGGCGAAACCCTCGTCACCGGCTTCGCCCGCCTGCACGGACACCGCGTCGGCATCCTCGCGAACAACGGTGTCCTCTTCGGGGAGTCGGCGCTGAAGGGAGCCCACTTCATCGAGCTGTGCGACCAGCGCGGCATCCCGCTCGTGTTCCTGCAGAACATCACCGGGTTCATGGTCGGCCGCGAGTACGAGTCGGCCGGCATCGCCAAGCACGGCGCGAAGATGGTGAACGCCGTCGCGTGCGCGTCGGTGCCGAAGCTCACCGTCGTCGTCGGCGGCTCGTTCGGCGCCGGCACCTATTCGATGTGCGGCCGCGCCTACTCGCCGCGGTTCCTGTGGCTCTGGCCCGGTGCGCGGGTGTCGGTCATGGGCGGGCCGCAGGCGGCATCCGTCCTCTCGACCGTCCGCCGCGAGCAGATCGAGGCGCGCGGCGAGGAGTGGTCGGCGGAGGACGAGGCGGCGTTCCAGGCGCCGATCCGTGCGCAGTACGAGGAGCAGGGGAGCCCGTACTACTCGACGGCCCGCCTGTGGGACGACGGCATCCTGGCCCCGGCCGAGACCCGCGACGCGCTCGGTCTCGCCCTCGACGTCTGCCTCCGAGCCCCCTTCGACGCGCCGGGCTACGGCGTCTTCCGGATGTGATGCGCATGTTCTCGACAGTCCTCATCGCGAACCGTGGCGAGATCGCGTGCCGCGTCATCCGCACGCTGCGGGAGCTCGGCATCCGCTCGGTCGCCGTCTACAGCGACGCGGATGCCGGTGCCCGCCACGTCGCACTGGCCGACGAGTCCGTGCGCCTCGGTCCCGCGCCCGCCGCGCTGAGCTACCTCGACATCGACGCGGTGATCGCCGCGGCCCGCGCCACGGGGGCGGAGGCGATCCACCCCGGGTACGGGTTCCTCTCCGAGAACACCGCGTTCGCCGCGGCGTGCGAGCAGGCGGGGATCGTCTTCATCGGGCCGAGCGCCGACGCCATCCGCACGATGGGCGACAAGATCGCCGCGAAGCACGCCGTCGACGCCCGCGGCGTGCCGACCGTTCCCGGTGTCGCTCGCGCCGGCATGACCGACGACGAGCTGATCGCGGCCGCTCCCGAGGTGGGTTATCCGCTGCTGATCAAGCCTTCCGCGGGCGGTGGCGGCAAGGGCATGCACGTCGTGACGGATGCCGGGGGCCTGCCCGCGGCGCTCGCCGCGGCGCGACGCGAGGCGGGCGCGAGCTTCGGCGACGACACGCTGTTCCTCGAGCGCTACGTCGACACCCCGCGGCACATCGAGGTGCAGGTCCTCGCCGACGCCCACGGGACCGTCGTGCACCTGGGGGAGCGGGAGTGCTCGCTGCAGCGCCGCCACCAGAAGGTGATCGAGGAGGCGCCGTCGCCGCTTCTCGACGAGACGACTCGGGCCCGCATCGGGCAGGCGGCGTGCGAGACGGCGCGGAGTGTCGACTACCGGGGCGCGGGGACGGTCGAGTTCATCGTCGCCGCCGACCGCCCCGACGAGTTCTTCTTCATGGAGATGAACACCCGCCTGCAGGTGGAGCACCCCGTCACCGAGGAAATCACCGGTGTCGACCTCGTCGCCGCGCAGTTGCGGATCGCGGCGGGGGAGCCGCTCGGCTTCGGGCAGGACGACGTGACACTCACAGGCCACAGCATCGAGGCGCGCGTCTACGCCGAGGATCCGGCCGCCGGCTTCCTGCCGACCGGCGGGCACGTGGTGGCCGTGCGACACCCGGCGGGCCCCGGCATCCGGGTCGACAGCGCCCTCGCCGACGGACTCGACGTCTCGGTCGACTACGACCCCATGCTCGCGAAGGTCATCGCGACGGGCGCCACCCGTGACGAGGCGCGGCGCCGTCTCGTCGCGGCGCTCGGAGACACGGCCGTGCTCGGCTTCGAGACGAACGTGCCGTTCCTCCGGGCGCTGCTCGAGCTGCCCGCCGTCGCCGCCGGCGACCTCGACACGGGACTCATCGCGCGGGAGCTCGACGGGCTCCTCGCCGCGGACGATCCCGCCGACGTCCTCACCGAGGCGGCGCTGTTGATGGATGCCGCGGTCCCGCGCGTCGGCGGTCCGTGGCGGCGCGCGGACGGCTGGCGCCTGGGCTCGCCCGCACCGCGACGGTACCGGCTCGCGTCCGGCGGTGAGGAGCGGATCGTGGAGCTGGTCGGCGACGGGGTGATCGTCGACGGCGCGGCGGTCGCGGCATCCGTCCGTCCCCTCGGCGACCGGGTCGTCGTGCGCATCGGGGATCGGAGCGTCTCGCTCGTCGCGGCGGTCGACGGCGACGTCGTCTGGCTCTCGGCGGGCGGACGCGCGCACGAGGTGCGGCGCGTGCGGCTCGACCATCGCCGCGACGCGGATGCCTCGGCCGTGCCCGAACTCGTCTCGCCCATGCCCGGGGTGGTCGTGATGACCTCGGTCGCCGACGGGGCCGAGGTCGCCGCCGGCGACGCGGTGGTGGTCGTCGAAGCGATGAAGATGGAACATGTGGTGAGGGCGGAGGTCGCGGGCACCGTGGCGTTGCGCGTCGCGACCGGCGACAGCGTCGGCCGCGGGCAGACCCTGGCCGTCGTGACCCCGGCCCCGGAGGAGGACGCATGAGCGAGGAGACCCCGCGGCGCATCGTGCAGCGCGGACTGTACTTCGACGAGCTCGAGGAGGGCGCCGTCTACGTCCACAGCCCCGGCCGCACCGTGACCGAGGCCGACAACGTGCTGTTCACGACCCTCACCATGAACACGCAGTCGCTGCACCTGGATGCCGCGTGGTCGGAGCAGACCGAGTTCGGCGACCGGCTGGTCAACAGCATGTTCACCCTCTCGACCCTCGTCGGGCTGTCGGTCGCGCAGCTCACGCAGGGGACGATCGTCGCGAACCTCGGGTTCTCGGAGGTGAACTTCCCGGCGCCCGTCCGCCACGGCGACACGCTCTACGCCGAGACCGTCGTCGCCTCGAAGCGGGAGTCGCGCTCACGGCCGGGCCAGGGCGTCGTCGAGTTCGTGCACACGATGCGCAACCAGCACGACCAGGTCGTCGCGACCGCGCGTCGATCGACCCTGATGCGGATGTCGCCGGGAACGCCCGCATGAGCCTCGGTCCTGCGCTGCTGTTCTGTCCCGCCGACCGGCCGGAGCGGTACGCGAAGGCGCTCGCCGCGGCCGATGCCGTGATCCTCGACCTCGAGGACGCCGTCGCGCCGGCCGATAAAGCCGGCGCCCGTGAGGCGCTCGTGGCGGCGGACGTCGACGCCGCGCGCGTGATCGTGCGCGTGAACCCTTCCCCGACCCCCGAGCTGGCGCACGACCTCGACGCGCTGCGCGGCACCCCGTTCCGGCGGCTGATGCTCGCGAAGGCCGAGGAGACCGCCGAGGTCGACGCGCTCGACGGGTACCGCGTCATCGCCCTGTGCGAGACGCCGCGCGGGGTCGAGAACGCGGGCGCGCTCGCGCGGCATCCGCTCGTCGACGGACTCATGTGGGGGGCTGAAGACCTCGTCGCGGGGATCGGCGGGCGCTCCAGCCGCACGGGCGACGGCCGGTACCGCGACGTCGCGCGGTACGCCCGTTCGCGCGTGCTGATCGCAGCGGCCGCTGCCGGGATCGATGCCATCGACGCGGTCCACCTCGACATCGCCGACACGGCGGGGCTCGAGGACGAGGCGCGGGATGCCGCGGCATCGGGGTTCGCGGCGACCGCCTGCATCCACCCGTCCCAGGTCGAGGTCATCCGGCGTGCCTACGCGGCGACGCCCGACGAGCTCGAGTGGGCCGAGGCGGTGCTCGACGAGGCGACGCGGCAGCGCGGGGTGTTCCGGTTCCGCGGACGGATGATCGACGAGCCGGTGCTGCGGCAGGCGCGCCGGGCGCTGTCGCGATGACCACCTGGCGGGCCACGCAGAAGGCGAACCGCCGCGCGGAGCTCATGACCTCGGCCGCGCGGCTGTTCGCCGAGCGCGGGTTCGCGGCGGTGTCGACCGGCGACCTCGGCGACGCCGTCGGGATGAGCGGACCGGCCCTCTACCGCCACTTCGCGAGCAAGGAGGCGCTGCTGTGCGACCTGCTGCTCGAAGCGAGTGAACGACTGCTCGAGGGCGGTCGCGCGCTGACGGCCTCGGGAGGTGCGGCGCGCGAGGTCTTCGAGGCGCTCATCGCCTTCCACCTCGACTTCGCCACGAGCGACGCGGACGTCATCCGGGTCCAGGATCGCGAGCTCGCGAACCTGCCGGTGGACGTCAACCAGCGGGTGCGGCGGCTGCAGCGCGAGTACGTCCAGGAGTGGGATCGCCCGTTCGCCGCGCTCCGGCCGGACCTCGACGACGCCGAGCGCGAGACCAGGCTGCTCGCCGCGTTCGGGCTGTTGAACTCGACCCCGCACTCGGCCGCGCCGAGCGGTGAGCGGGCGGGCGGCATCCTGGCTGGGATGGCCCGTCGCGCGCTGCTCGACGACTGACGCGGGCGGCGATGACAGGATGAGGGGATGCCGCACACCATCGTCCTCACCGGTGCCGGATCGGGCATCGGACAGCTCCTCGCCGAGCGTCTGACCGAGCGAGGTGACCGCCTCATCCTCGTCGCGCGCGACGCGTCCCGGGCCACCGACCTGCAGTCCCGGCACCCGGGCGCCGGCGCGATCGTCGCCGACCTCGCGCGGCCCGCATCGCTCGCGGCGGCGGTCGCGGCATCCGATCTTCCCGAGGGGATCGACGCGATCGTGCACGCGGCGGGCGCCGTCGACCTCGGGCACGTCGCCGACCTCACGGTGCAGTCGTGGCAGGACCAGCTCGCCGTCAACCTCGTCGCCCCCGCCGAACTCACGCGACTGCTGCTGCCGCGCGTGCGCGCGGCGCGCGGGCAGGTGCTGTTCGTGAACTCCGGCGCCGGGCTCGCGGCCCACCCGCAGTGGGCGGCATACGCCGCGTCCAAGCACGGGCTCAAGGCGCTCGCCGACGCGCTCCGCGGCGAAGAGGCGGAGCACGGCGTGCGCGTCACCACCGTCTACCCCGGTCGGACGGCTACGCCGATGCAGGCGCAGGTCCACGCGCAGGAGGGCAGGGATTACGACGCGGATGCCTGGATCCAGCCGGCATCCGTCGTCACCGCCGTCCTCACCGCCCTCGACCTGCCCCGCGACGCCGTCATCACCGACCTGTCGGTCAAGCCCGGCCCGCGCTGACGATGCTTCGGGCGGCGACCGTCGAGGATGCCGCGGCGATCGCCGCGATCCATGTCGCCTCGCGCGCCGCGTACTACGGCCAGCACCTCGATCCGGCGGACGCGGCGCGCGATCGCGAGCCGATGTGGCGCCGACTCGTCGCTGAGGGCGGGCGGGTCGCCGTCGTCGCCGAGGACGAAGGGCTGACGGGGTTCCTGCACGTGCGGCTCGGGGAGACCCTCGAACTGGTGAGCCTGTACGTCCTGCCGGAGCTGTTCGGTCGCGGGGTCGGGTCGGCCCTCCACGAGCGATTCGACGAGATCCGCGGCGGTCGCCCGGCCGAGCTCGAGGTGTGGGACGGCAACGCACGGGCGAAGGCCTTCTACGCCGCGCGCGGCTGGCGGGCGACCGACCGCACGCGCGACGGCGTCACCGGCATCCCGTTCGTCACCTGGCGGCTCGGCGGCTGACGGCGCCCGCCCCCTGGGACGAGACCCGGACGACGTTCCGTATTCAGTCCGAGACGCAAGCTGCGGGCGACCCTGCGCCGTCGTTCCGGGAGTCCGGAGCCCGCAGCACCACTCGGGACTGAGTATCGAACGGGCTCCGCCCGGCAGGCCGGTGATGTGCCGAGTGCAGGTCGAGTGCCCGATCCGGGTGGGGCGGTGACGCCTCCGCGGCCTCTCGTCCTGTGCTCGTCACGCGCGGCGAGAACCGGCGGGTCAGGAGACCGGCTGCGGGTTCGCCAGCACGCCTTCGAAGACGGCCTCGGCGGCGCCGATGAGCAGGCGGTGCTCGGCCAGGGCGGCCGGCAGGATCTGCAGATCCTCGCCGCAGGCCGGCATCGCCTGAGCGCGGACGGCGTGCAGGAGCGCATCGACGTCGAGGTCCGCGAGCACCGCGAGGAACCCGCCCAGCACGATCGCCGAGGGGTTCAGGACGTTGACCGCGTTCGCCAGCGCGGTGGCGAGGATGCGGCGCTGCCGATCGACCTCTCCCGCGACCGACGGGGTGTCGATCCGCGCCGCGAGGGCCTCGCCGAGGTCGCGGTCGTCGCCGCGGCCGAGGCCCACGACCGACAGGAGGCGTGCGCGGCTGACCTCGTCCTCGAGCACCCCGTCGCGGGCGCGGCGGTCGGCGAGGGTCGCGATGCCGGGGCGGTTCTGTCCGATCTCGCCGGCGTAGCCGCCGGCGCCGACCACCGGCATCCCGTTCACGATGATCCCGCCGCCGATGCCGCTCGCACCGCCGTTGAGGTAGAACGCGTGGTCGATGCCGCGCGCGGCGCCGAACAGATGCTCGGCGATGGTGCCGAGGGTCGCATCGTTGCCGACGACGACCGGGATCCCGGTGGCCGCCGCGACGAGGTCCCGGAGCGGCACGTCGACCCAGCCCAGGTGGGGCGCGTCGCGGACGAGCCCGTCCTCGATGCGGACGAGCCCCGGGACGGCGAGGCCGACGCCCAGGATGCGGGAGCCCGCGAGCTCGCCGCGGCGCCAGGTCGCGACCTGCTCCGCGACGAGGTCGGCGGTCGCCTGCGGGGTGAGGAGGTGGTCCTGCGGCAGGACGACGACGGCGCGGATGTCGCGGTCGAGGCCGACGGCGGCGATCTCGAGCGCATCGACCTCGGGGTTGACGGCGATCGCGACGACGGCGGGGTCCACCGCGACGACGGGGGAGGGTCGGCCGACCCGGCGCGACGGGTCGGGAGCGCGCTCGGCGACGAGGCCGAAGGACACGAGCGAGCCGACGAGATCGGCGACGGTCGACCGGTTGAGCCCGGTCGACTCGGTGAGGGCGGCGCGCGACTGCGGGCCCTCGCGGTGCACGATGCGGAGGATGCTGCCCAGGTTCGCGCGCCGCACGGATTCGACGGTTCGCCCCTGATCGGTCACGGACCCCACGATAGCCACCGGAAGGGGTTTGTCGCGGCGGCGCGCCTGGTATACGTTGCTGACAACAACATTTTGTCCGGCTCGCGAAGGAGCGTCATGGTCACCCCCACCCCCGCAGACAAGTTCAGCTTCGGCCTGTGGACCGTCGGCTACAACGGCACCGACCCGTTCGGCGGCCCGACCCGTCACCCGCTCGACGTCGTCCACGCGGTCGAGAAGCTCGCCGAGCTCGGCGCGTACGGTCTCACCTTCCACGACGACGACCTGTTCGCCTTCGGATCGAGCGACGCCGAGCGCCAGCGTGAGATCGACCGCCTCAAGGGCGCCCTCGACTCGACCGGCATGATCGTCCCGATGGTTACGACCAACCTCTTCAGCGCCCCGGTCTTCAAAGACGGCGGCTTCACCGCGAACGACCGTGACGTGCGCCGGTTCGCGCTGCGCAAGGTCTTCCGGCAGCTCGACCTCGGTGCCGAGCTCGGCGCCAAGACGTTCGTCATGTGGGGCGGCCGCGAGGGCGCGGAGTACGACTCCGCCAAGGACGTCCGTCAGGCGCTCGAGCGCTACCGCGAGGCCGTCAACCTCCTCGGCGACTACGTCACCGACAAGGGCTACGACATCCGCTTCGCGATCGAGCCGAAGCCGAACGAGCCGCGCGGCGACATCCTGCTGCCCACGCTCGGTCACGCGATCGCGTTCATCGACTCGCTCGAGCGTTCCGAGCTGTTCGGCGTGAACCCCGAGGTCGGCCACGAGCAGATGGCGGGGCTCAACTTCACCGCCGGCATCGCCCAGGCGCTGTACCACGGCAAGCTCTTCCACATCGACCTCAACGGCCAGCGCGGCATCAAGTACGACCAGGACCTCGTGTTCGGCCACGGCGACCTGCACAACGCGTTCTCGCTCGTCGACCTGCTCGAGAACGGCGGCCCCGGCGGCATCCCGGCCTACGACGGCCCACGTCACTTCGACTACAAGCCGAGCCGCACCGAGGACGAGACCGGCGTCTGGGAGTCGGCCGCCGCCAACATGCGCACTTACCTGCTCCTCAAGGAGCGCGCGCAGGCGTTCCGCGCCGACCCCGAGGTTCAGGAGGCGCTCGCCGCCGCGAAGGTCGACGACCTGTCGACCCCGACGCTGAACCCGGGCGAGAGCTACGACGACTTCCTCGCCGACCGCTCGGCCTACGAGGACTTCGACCCGAGCGTCTACCTCGGCGGCAAGGGCGCCGGCTTCGTCCGCCTGCAGCAGCTGGCGACCGAGCACCTGCTGGGCGCGCGCTGACGTGACCCTCGTGATGGGCGTCGACTCGTCGACGCAATCCTGCAAGGTCGTCATCGTCGACGTCACGACCGGAGCGATCGTCCGCTCCGGTCGTGCGTCGCACCCCGACGGCACTTCCGTCGATCCCGAGGCGTGGTGGTCGGCGCTGCAGAGCGCGATCGCGGATGCCGGGGGCCTCGACGACATCGCGGCATGGTCGATCGGGGGCCAGCAGCACGGCATGGTCGCGCTCGACGCATCGGGCGCGGTGGTGCGCGACGCGCTGCTGTGGAACGACACGCGCTCGGGGCCGGCGGCATCCGATCTTACGATCGAGTTCGGCGCCGACGAGCTCGCCCAGCGCACGGGGCTCGTGCCGGTCGCGTCCTTCACGATCACCAAGCTGCGATGGCTGCGCGACGCGGAGCCCGACAACGCCGCCCGGGTGGCCGCGGTCGCGCTGCCGCACGACTGGCTGACGTGGCGCCTGCGCGGCTACGGCCCGGGGAACCCGGCGCTCGACGAGCTCGTCACCGACCGCTCCGACGCGTCCGGTACCGGCTACTGGGACCCCGCGTCGGGTGGGTACGATCGCGAGCTGCTGGCCGCGGCGCTCGGCCACGACGCGATCCTGCCGCGTGTGCTCGGTCCTCTCGAGTGGGTGACGGATGCCGGCGGTCGCCGCGTCGGTCCCGGTGCGGGCGACAATGCGGGGGCCGCCCTCGGGGTCGGCGCGACGGCGGGCGACGTCGTCGTGTCGATCGGCACGTCGGGCACGGTCTTCGCCGTCAGCGACACGAGGACGATCGATCCGACCGGCACGGCCGCGGGCTTCGCGGACGCCACGGGACGATTCCTGCCGCTCGTTGCGACCCTCAACGCCGCGCGGGTGCTCGATGCGACCGCGCGTCTGCTGGGGGTGGACCACGAGGGTCTCACCGAGCTCGCCGCGGCGGCCGAACCCGGCGCCGGCGGCGTCGTGCTCGTGCCGTGGTTCGAGGGGGAGCGCACGCCCAACCTGCCGACCGCGCGCGCGTCGATCGACGGGCTCTCGCTGGTCAACACGACGCGGGAGAACCTCGCCCGCGCCGCGATCGAGGGCATGCTCGCGGGTCTCGCGACAGGTCTCGATGCGATCCGGGGTCTGGGAGTCACCGCCGAGCGCGTGCTGCTCGTCGGCGGCGCGGCGCGGAACGCGGCGGTCGCCGCGGTCGCCGCGCAGGTGTTCGACGTCCCGGTGGCGGTCCCCGCGCCGGGTGAGTACGTGGCGCAGGGCGCCGCGCGGCAGGCGGCGGCGGTGCTGACCGGTGCCTGGCCGGAGTGGGCCGTCGAGATGGACCGGGAGGCGGCATCCGACCCCCGTCCGGAGGTCCGCGAGCGCTACGACACCGTGGCCGCACGGCGGGCGGAGGAGGCCCGGTGACCCGTCGCGCGCTCATCGTCCGTGGCGGGTGGGACGGGCACCACCCGATCGCCGCGACGGACATGTTCGTCCCGTTCCTCGAGCAGAACGGCTTCGAGGTCGCGATCGAGGAGACGAACGAGGTCTACGCCGACGCCGAACGGATGGCGGGGGTCGACCTCGTCGTGCAGGCGGTGACGATGTCGTCCATCTCGGACGACGCGCTCCGGGGGCTGCGGTCGGCCGTCGAGGCGGGGACGGGGTTGGCCGGCTGGCACGGCGGCATCGCGGATTCGTATCGCAACAGCTCCGACTACCTGCAGCTCGTCGGAGGCCAGTTCGCGACCCATCCGGGGCGTCACCCCGACGACCGCCCGGGCGACGAGCGCGACAACTACCTCGATTACACGGTAGGGATCACCGAGCTGGGTCGCGGCCACGAGATCACGGCCGGCATCGACGACTTCACGCTGCACACCGAGCAGTACTGGGTGCTCCACGACGACCTGATCGACGTCCTCGCGACGACGACGCATCCGACGCAGGAGTACCACCCCTGGCACCGGCCGATCGTGAGTCCCGCCGTCTGGACCCGACTGTGGGGCAGGGGTCGCGTCTTCGTCGCGACGCCGGGCCACACGCCCAAGATCCTCGCCGATCCGAACGTCCGCACCATCGTCAAAAGGGGACTGCTGTGGGCAGCCCGCACGCCGTAGGGATCGTCGGTCTCGGCGTCATTTCGACTCAGTACCTGGACCTTTTCGCACAGAGTCCCTCGATCCGGATCGCCGCGGTGGCCGACCTGCGGCCGGACCGTACGGCGGAGGTCGCCGCGGGCATCCCGGGCGCGCGGGCGCTGACGGTCGACGAGATGATGGTCGACCCCGAGGTGCAGACGGTCCTCAACCTCACCGTCCCCGCCGCGCACGCGGAGGTCGCGCACGCCGCGATCGCCGCCGGCAAGTCGGTCCACGGCGAGAAGCCGCTGGCGCTGACGGTCGCCGAGGGACGTGCGGTGATGGATGCCGCCGCCGCGGCCGGCGTGCACGTCTCGGCTGCGCCCGACACGGTGCTCGGCACCGGCATCCAGACCGCGCGCCGCCTCGTCGACGACGGGGCGATCGGGCGGCCGGTCGCGGCGAGCGCGACGTGGGTATCGCCGGGTCACGAGCTGTGGCATCCCGCTCCCGGGTTCTACTACGCACCCGGCGGGGGACCGCTGTTCGACATGGGGCCGTACTACCTGACGAGCCTCGTCCACCTGCTGGGGCCGGTCGTCGCCGTCACCGGGGCCGCTCGCCGGGCTCGTGCGGAGCGCACGATCGCCACGGGCCCGCACGCCGGCGAGCGGATCGAGGTCGAGGTCGACACGCACCTGAGCGGGCTGCTCGAGCACGCGGGCGGGGCGGTGTCGACCGTCGTCACGAGCTTCGACGCCGTCCGGACGGCCGCCCCGCCGATCGAGGTGCACGGTGAGCGGGGGTCGCTGTCGGTGCCCGATCCGAACATGTTCGACGGCGAGGTCCGCCTCGCGGCGCTCGGTGAGGACGGCTGGCGGTCGGTCCCGGCGTCGGCCGGCTACGAGGGCTCCGGTCGGGGCATCGGGTTGATCGACGCCGTCGCCTCCGGCGGGGCGGGTCGAGCCGGCGGAGCGCTCGCGCTGCACGTGCTCGACGTCATGGAGAGTCTCCTCCGCTCCTCCGCAGAGGGGCGACGGCTCGAGGTCGGCACGACGGTGGAGCGGCCGACCCTCGTCCCGCTCACCGCTGCCGCGGACTGGACGCGCATCGCCGGCTGATCACCGCGCTGCGCCCTGACGACGCCGCCCCGCCTTCCGGCCGGGGCGGCGTCGTCGCGTGACCGGAACGTGATGTTTGACGGGTCCGCCGTCGAGCGTTATCTTCATATCGAAGCGGTTCGACGGCCATTCGCGGAAGCGCTTCGATCACGAAGGAGTGAGATGACCCGGCACATGTCCGAGCGCCCAGAGCGGCGCGACCGATGACGCAGCAGGCGATCGTCACCGAGGTCGCTGCCACGACGATCGAAGAGAAGACGCCGTCCCGCCCCGCGCGGCGGGTGTCGAAGAACGGTCGCTCCTTCCGGATGTTCCTGTGCATCGTCCCGTTCCTGGTGCTGGTCTTCCTCTTCTCGTACTTCCCGCTCTACGGCTGGATCTACGCGCTCTTCGACTACCGTCCCGCCCTCGGCCTCGCCGGCAGCGACTTCGTCGGGCTGCAGTGGTTCCAGCTGCTCGTGAGCTCGCCGACCCAGGTCGCGCAGGTCGGCCAGGTGCTCGCCAACACGCTCGCGATCAGCTTCCTCGGCATCGCGACCTCGGTTCTGCCGCTCGCGTTCGCGATCTTCCTCAACGAGATCCGCGCCCCCTGGTTCCGCAACGCCGTCCAGACGCTGACGACCCTCCCCAACTTCATCTCGTGGGTTCTCGTCTACATGATCGCCTTCTCGCTCTTCTCGAGCTCGGGACTCGTCAACGGCGTCCTGTCGGATGCCGGATTGATCACCACGCCGGTGAAGTTCCTCGACACCGACCAGAACGTCTGGCTGACGATGACCCTCTGGTCGGTCTGGAAGGGCCTCGGCTGGGGAGCGATCATCTACCTCGCCGCGATCGCCGGAATCGATCAGTCGCTGTACGAGTCGGCGGAGATCGACGGCGCAGGGCGATTCCAGAAGATGTGGTACATCACGGTGCCGCAGCTCATGCCGACCTACCTCGTCCTGCTGCTGCTGTCGATCGCGAACCTGCTCAACAACGGCATGGAGCAGTACTTCGTCTTCCAGAACGCCTTCAACAAGGAGTACATCCAGGTCCTCGACCTGTACGTCTACAACATCGGAATGACGGGCAACAACCTGTCGATGGCGACGGCGATCGGCATGTTGAAGAGCCTCATCTCCGTGATCCTCCTGTTCACCGTCAACGGCATCGCCAAGCGCGTGCGCGGCGAATCCATCGTCTGAGTCAGGAGCCCCCGATCATGGTCACCACGACTCCCACCCGCCGCCGCGTCGTCCGGCGCGACGCCGATCTCTCCGGCCGCGTCGTCTTCGCGATCGTCAACTACTCGGTGTTCCTGGCGCTCGCGTTCGTCTGCGCCTACCCGTTCTACTACCTGATCATCAACTCGGTCAGCTCGAACGACCTCGCCGCACTCGGCCAGGTCCGGTGGCTGCCCACCGGCATCCACCTCTCCAACTACGAGCAGGTCTTCCAGCTCGGCGGACTCACGCAGGCCGCGATCGTCTCCGTCGGCCGCACCGTCCTCGGTACGGTCGCCGCGGTGCTCGCCTCGGCCTTCCTCGGCTTCATGTTCACGCAGAGTCGCATGTGGGGACGCCGGTTCTGGTACCGCTTCGTCATCATCACGATGTACTTCAGCGCGGGCCTCATCCCGGTGTTCATCGTCATCCGGAACCTCGGGCTGACCAACAACTTCTGGGTCTACGTGCTGCCGTTCGTCGTGCAGCCGTTCTTCATCATCCTCGTGAAGACCTACGTCGAGGCGATGCCCACCGAACTGCAGGAAGCCGCCGAGATGGACGGCGCGAACATCTTGCAGGTCTTCTTCCGGGTGTACCTGCCGAACATGACGCCGATCCTCGCGACCGTGGCCATCTTCTCGGCCGTGGCGCAGTGGAACAGCTTCCAGGACACCTTGATCTACATCACCGACCAGAGCCTCTACACGCTGCAGTACCTGCTCTACATGTTCATCAACCAGGCCAACAGCCTGGCTCAGGCCATGCAGAACGGCGGCAACATCAGCTCGATCGTCGACGCGGCCACGAGTCAGACGCCGACCTCGATCCGGATGACGATCTCGGTCATCGTCATCCTGCCCATCATCTTCGTCTACCCGCTGTTCCAGCGCTTCTTCGTCAAGGGCATCATGCTCGGCGCGGTCAAGGGCTGAACCCGACCATCACGGTCACACCACCGAGAGGAAAGCAATGAAGCTATCACGCAAGGCCATCGGCGCCGTCGCCGCTCTGGCGACGGTCGGGCTGCTGAGCGCCTGCACCGGCCCCGCGCCCACCGAGAAACGCGAGGAGATCACCGCGTTCCCGACCTCGTGGGACGAGCCCATCACGATCGACGTCTTCGACGGCCTCGCCAACTACATGGGGATGCAGGAGGGGTGGTTCGGCGACCTCGTCGAGAAGAAGTTCAACATGAAGCTGAACATCATCGCCCCCAACGTCGCGGGCGGCGGCGACACCCTCTTCAACACCCGCGTCACGGCGGGAGACCTCGGCGACCTCATCATCACCGACAAGGGCCAGCGGCTCGAGGAGCTCCGCGAGGGCGGTCTGCTCCTCGACTCGGCGAGCTTCTACCCGGCCATGAAGAACGTCGGTCGGTTCGACGCCGCCGTCGACAAGATCAACGAGGGCGCCGACGGCACGTACGCCTTCCCGTCGCAGGTCTCCTCGCTGAAGCCCACCGAGCCCTCCGAGGGCCTCGACCCGACGTTCGGTCCCTACCTGCGCTGGGACCTCTACAAGCAGGCCGGCTACCCCGAGATCAGCACGCTCGAAGACCTCCTCCCGGTGCTGAAGAAGATGCAGGATGCCGAGCCCACCGCTCCCAACGGGCAGAAGACCTACGCGGTCTCGCTGTTCAAGGACTGGGACGGCAACATGCTGAACAACGCCAAGCAGCCGACCACCTACTACGGCTTCGACGAGGTCGGCTTCGCCCTCGCCAAGGGCGACGGGTCCGAGTTCCAGGGCATCCTCGACGAGGACGGGCAGTACGTGCGCGCGCTGCGCTTCTTCCACGAGGCGAACGAGCTCGGCATCCTCGACCCCGACTCGACCACGCAGAACTACGACACCCTCTGGAACAAGTACCAGAACGGCCAGGTGCTCTTCTCGTTCTGGCCGTGGCTCGGACAGGCCGCCTACAACACCGACAAGAACGTCGATGCGGGCCGCGGCTTCATGATGGCGCCGATGGACGACATGGACATCTTCTCGTACGGCGCCGAGGCGTACGGCGGCAAGCAGGTGTTCGCGATCGGCTCGAAGGCCGAGGACCCCGAGCGCATCGCGGCATTCGTCGACTGGCTCTTCTCGCCCGAAGGCGCCCTGGCCAACAACAGCCAGACCCAGGGGGCTGCCGGTCCCGAGGGGCTGACCTGGGAGCTGAACGCCGACAAGGAGCCCGCGCTCACCGAGCTCGGTCACAAGATCTTCTTCGAGGGTGACGCCGAGGTCCCGGCCGAGTGGGGTGGCGGCAGCTACATCGACGGCGCATCGCAGCTGAACATCAGCGCCGTGCTGCCGATCGACACCGACCCGAACACCGGCTTCCCGTACAGCTACAAGATGTGGCCGAGCTACCAGGCCGAGACGAGCAATTCGCTCACCGACGACTGGACGGCCAAGATGGGCGCTCCGACGACGATGGACTACCTGCGGGACAACGACCAGCTCATGGTCGGCGCCGGCGCCAGCTTCACCGCGCCGACCGACTCCTCCGAGATCGAGACGCTCCGCAACCAGGTCAAGGCGACGATCGTCCAGACCTCGTGGCAGATGGTCTTCGCCGAGAGCGATGCGCAGTTCGACTCGCTGCTGTCCTCGATGCAGGAGACCGCGAAGGGCCTCGGCTACGACAAGGTCCTCGAGGTCGACATGGCCAACGCCGAATCGCAGGATGCCGCCCGCAAGGCGGTCTCGGCGGAGTTCGGCGGCTGACCGCCCCGCACGCAGGAAAGGCCCCGTCGGTGATCCGGCGGGGCCTTTCCCTTGCGACTCAGGCGGCGGTTCCGGAGCGGCGGCGGTAGATGCTCCGGAAGAGGAACGCGCAGCCGTAGGCGCCGACGGAGAATCCGATCGTGGCCACGAGGAACATCGTGGGAGGGAAGACGATGACGAGGCATACGACGGTCACGGGGATCACGAGGAGCGCGAGGGTCCGCAGCGGCTCCGCTGCCGGGAGGAGCACGGCGTTCTTGAGCGTCTGGCGGAAGGGGGCGCGGTACGCGGCGACGAGACCCATCGCGTGGACGAACGCGGCGACGGCGTAGGCCGCTCCGGCGAACGCCAGGGCGGCGAGGCCCGTGAGGAGCGGCTCGGGTGCCGACAGCCAGAACACGCCGCTGAAGGCGAGCGCGACGCTCGCCGTCAACAGGATGAGGCTGAGCCCGGTCGCGGGCAGGAAGTTCCGCGCCAGCGCGGGCAGGAAGTCGCGCAGCGGACGGCCGCCCTCCTCGTCGGCGTAGCGTCGGGTCACCTCCAGCAGGGCGCTCGTGGCCGCGCCGATCGTGACGAGGGGTGCGCAGCAGAGCAGGAACAGGATGTTGAGGGCGACGAACTCGAGGAACGACGACAGGCCCTGGACGGCGCGGTTCTCGGGGTCGATCTTCATGATCAGACCGTCGCGGGTTCCGCCGGCGAGTGGGCGAAGCGCGGGGCGAGGAGTTCCGGCCCGGGCGACCGTTCACCGCGGATCGCGGCGAGCAGCGTGCGGGCACCCGCCGCGCCGAGCTCTTCGGCGGGAAGGTCGATGACGTCCGACACGCCCGGAACATGGAGGGCGAGCTCGGCCGGGCTCAGGGCGACGATCTCGATGGGCGCCGCGGAGGCCGAGGCCAAGAGGCGGGCGGCGATGAAGGGAAGGGCTGCCTCGTTGTGGACGAAGAGCGCGGTGGTCTCGGGGGATCCGGCGAGCAGCGCATCGACGACCTCGGTCGCGCCGGGACCCGCGGGGCAGGGGAGCACGGTCGCGGTGAGTCCCACCTCGCGGCTGCGGGAGAGGAACCCGCGGGTGAGGCGGTCCGAGTACGAGGTGTGTCGTGCCTGCACCTGAGGCGGGGCGCCGAGGAGGGTGACGGTGCGGTGGCCGCGCTCGGCGAGACGCTCGGCGGCGAGGCGTCCGGCGGCTTCGAAGTCGAAGTCGACGCAGATCAGCTGGTCGGCCGTGTCGGGGAGGCCGATGAGGACGCTCGGGATGCTGAGGTCGGCGAGCGAGCCCACGCGGGGGTCGCTCGTCTCGACGTCGAGGATCAGCACCCCGTCGACCATCCCCGCCCGCGCCGCGCGTTCGACACCGGCAGCGTCGTCGCTCGTGAGCAGCAGGATGTCGTGGTGGTGCAGGCGCGCCTCTTTGAGGGCTCCCGCGACGATCTGCATGACGACGTGGACGTCGACGCCGGCGCGGATGGGGGCTTGCAACCCCAGAATGCTCGTCGACCGCGAGGCGAGGGAGCGCGCGCTCGCCTGCGGGCTGTAGGAGAGGTCGGCCATCGCCTGCTCGACGCGTTCCCGCGTCTCCTGCGAGATGGTGCGTTTGCCGCTCATCACGTATGAGACCGTCGAGATCGAGACTCCCGCGGCCTGGGCCACGTCGGCGATCGTGGTCATGGACCCTCCTTCTCCGACGGCATCGGCTTCGACGCGCGGATGGATCGAGCGTATCGGCTCGTCTGACGCCTCGAACGCTGCCCTGCCGACCGATGGACACGGTCGTGATCGCTAGTATAGGTTGAGATCGTTGAAGCGCTTCGACACTGTCGTCCACATTCGCTGAAAGGCCCGTCCGGTCATGACCTCTGCCTCCTCCTCGGCCTTCGCGACGCTGTCGGCCGAGCGCGGCATCCTCTTCGGTGGGGACTACAACCCCGAGCAGTGGTCGCCCGAGGTCTGGCGCCAGGACATCGCCCTCATGCAGCGCGCGGGGGTGAACCTCGTCACCGTCGGCGTCTTCAGCTGGGCGGAGCTCGAGCCGACCCCCGGGGCGCGCGAGTTCGCGTGGCTCGACGAGGTCCTGAACCTGCTCCACGCCGGCGGTATCGCCGTCGACCTCGCGACCCCGGTGGCCTCACCGCCGCCGTGGCTCGGGGTCCGGCATCCCGAGACCCTGCCGGTCGACCGCGACGGCGTGCGCCTCGTCGCCGGATCGCGCAACCAGTTCTCACCGTCCTCGCGCGTCTACCGCGAGGCGGCGCGCGCGATCACGGCGGACCTCGCGGCGCGGTACGCGCGGCATCCCGCCGTCCGGATGTGGCACGTCGGCAACGAGTACGGCCAGATCGATCACGGCGACGAGGCGGCGCGCGCCTTCCGGGACTGGCTGCTGCGCCGGTACGGATCCATAGACGAGATCAACCGGGCGTGGGGCACCGCGTTCTGGGCGCAGCGGTACTCGGACGTCGCCGAGATCCTGCCGCCCCGGCGCGCGCCGTACCTCATCAATCCGACGCAGTCGCTGGACTTCCGCCGGTTCACCTCCGACGAGCTGCGCGACTGCTACCGCGAGCTCCGCGACACCATCCGGGGCGCCGGCGCCACCCAGCCCATCACGACGAATTTCATGGGCGCCTTCGCGCACGTGGACTACTGGTCGTGGGCGGACGACGTCGACGTCGTGAGCGACGATCAGTACCCGGACCCCGCCGACCCCGACAGCCCGCTCGACATGGCCTTCGTGCAGGACCTCATGCGCGGACTCGGCGACGGCCGGCCGTGGGTGCTGATGGAGCAGGCGATCAGCGCCGTCCAGTGGCGTCCGCACAACCTCCCGAAGACGCCCGCGCGGGCGCGCCTCGACACGCTGCAGGCCGTCGCGCGCGGTGCCGACGGAATCTGCTTCTTCCAATGGCGGCAGTCCACGGCCGGCGCCGAACGCTTCCACTCCGCGATGCTGCCCCACGCCGGTGCCGACACCGAGGTCTTCGAGGGCGTCTGCCGCCAGGGGCGCGAGCTGCAGAGACTCCGGCCCGTCGTGGGCGGCCGCGTCGCCGCGCGCACCGCGGTGCTCTTCGACTGGCCGTCGTGGTGGGCGTCGGACGAACCCGCGCGCCCGACGGCCCGCTTCGACGGTCTCGAGCAGATGCGTCGCTGGTACCGCCCGCTGTGGCGGCGCGGCATCCCCGTCGACGTCGTGCCCTTCGGCGCCGACCTCAGCGCCTACGACGTCGTGCTCCTGCCGCACGGGTACGTCCTGCGACCGGACGACGCCGCGCGCCTGACCGACGCCGCCTCGCGCGGTGCGCAGGTCGTGGTCGGGCCGTTCAGCGGCGTCGCCGACGAGCGCGGGCACATCCTCACGGGTCGCTCGCCCGTGCTGCTCCGCGACATCCTCGGGGTCAGCGGCGAGGAGTGGGTCGGGCTCCCCGACGACGGCGTCGCCGTCGCGTCGGCTGACGGGCGGTGGGCGGCATCCGTCGCCCACACCCTCGGCGAGAAGCTCCGCACCGACGGCGCCGAGGTCGTGGCGAGGTTCGCGTCGGGCGACCTCGCGGGGCGCCCGGTCGTGACGCGGAACGGGACGGCCTGGTACGTCGGCGCCGTCCTCGCGGACGACCTGCTCGACGCGGTCCTCGGTGACGCGCTGGATGCCGCGGGCGTCGCCGGTGCCATCGGCGTGCCGCCCGCGGAGGTCGAGGTCGTGCGGCGCGGCGACGCGCTCTTCCTGCTGAACCGCGGCGACGACGACGTGACGATCCCGCTCTCCGGAGCCTGGACCGACCTGCTGACAAATGACGAGATCGACGACCACGTGACGGTTCCGAGGGGGGACGCGCGAGTCGTGACAGAAAGGCGAAGGACATGAAGTTCACCGACGGCTACTGGCTCATGAGGCCGGGAGTGACCGGACTGTACGCGAGCGCCGTGGACGACATGCGTGCCGACGCCGAGGCCGGCAGCCTCACCGTCTTCGCGCCGACCGCCGCCATCCGCCACCGGGGCGACACGCTCAACCGGCCGATGATCACGACGACGTTCTCTGCGCCGGCCCCCGGGGTCATCAAGGTGCGGGTGCAGCGGCACGCCGGCGGGCGTCACCGCGGTCCCGACTTCGCCGTGACGGGGGAGGAGGGCTACACGCCGACCGTGACGGTCGACGACGCCGAGGGCGTGCTGGATGCCGGTGACCTCCGCGTCCGTGTGTCGCGCGAGGGGGCGTGGCGCGTCGCGTTCGAGCAGGGTGACCGCGTGCTGACGACCGCGCTGCCGCGCTCGATCGGCCACATGACGGGTCCGGATGGCACGTGGGTGCACCAGCAGCTCTCGATCGAGCCGGGCGAGCGCGTCTACGGGTTCGGCGAACGCTTCGGCGCCTTCACGAAGAACGGCCAGTCGATCGACACGTGGAATGCGGACGGCGGCACGTCGAGCGAGCAGGCGTACAAGTCGGTGCCGTTCTACCTGACGAGTCGCGGGTACGGCGTCTTCGTCGACAGCCCCGACGCGGTGTCGTTCGAGGTCGGGTCCGAGATCAATTCGCGCGTGCAGTTCTCGGTGCCGGGCGAGACGCTCGACTACTACGTGATCGCCGGGCCCGAGCCCAAGGACGTGCTGCGGCGCTACACGGCGCTCACGGGGCGTCCTGCCCGCGTGCCGGCGTGGTCGTTCGGGCTGTGGCTGACGACGTCCTTCACCGCCGCGTACGACGAGGCCAGTGTGACCGAGTTCGTCGACGGGATGGCCGCGCGCGACCTGCCGCTGTCGGTGTTCCACTTCGACTGCTTCTGGATGCGGGAGTTCCAGTGGACCGACTTCACGTGGGATCCGCGCATGTTCCCCGACCCCGACGGCCAGCTCGCGAGGCTGCGCGAGCGCGGCCTCAGGGTCTCGCTGTGGATCAATCCCTACATCGCGCAGCGTTCCGCCATCTTCGCCGAGGCCGCGGAGCGCGGGTTCCTGCTGAAGACGACGGAGGGCGACGTCTGGCAGTGGGACATGTGGCAGGCCGGGATGGCGATCGTGGACTTCACCAACCCCGAGGCGGCCGAGTGGTACGCCGAGCACCTGCGCCGTCTCGTGCGGCAGGGCGCCGACAGCTTCAAGACCGACTTCGGCGAGCGGATCCCGGTCGACGGCGTCGTCTGGCACGACGGCTCCGACCCGCAGCGGATGCACAACTACTACCCGCAGCTCTACAACGAGATCGTCTTCCGGGTGCTCGAGGAGGAGCGCGGCGTCGGCGAGGCGGTCCTGTACGCCCGCTCGGCGACGGCGGGCGGCCAGCAGTTCCCCGTGCACTGGGGTGGCGACAACGACTCGACGCTCCTGTCGATGGCCGAGACCCTGCGCGGCGGCCTGTCGCTCGCGATGAGCGGGTTCGGATACTGGAGTCACGACATCGGCGGCTTCGAGGGAACACCGGATGCCGGTGTCTTCAAGCGCTGGCTCGCGTTCGGACTGCTCTCCTCGCACTCCCGCCTGCACGGTTCGGGCTCGGTGCGGGTGCCGTGGGCGTTCGACGACGAGGCGGTCGAGGTGACGCGCCGGTTCACGACGCTGAAGCTGCGCCTCATGCCGTACCTCGCCCGGATCGCGGAGGAGGCGCACACCGCCGGCATCCCGATGATGCGCCCGCTCGTGCTCGAGTTCCCGGGCGACCGGTCGACGCACGACGCCGACGTCCAGTACATGCTGGGCGACTCCCTCATGGTCGCCCCCGTCTTCACCGAGGACGGGAGCGTCGAGTACTACCTGCCCGAGGGACGGTGGACCTCGCTCCTGACCGGTGACGCGGTGGACGGCCGCACGTGGCAGACCGAGCGTCACGGCTACGAGTCCGTCCCGCTGCGGGTGCGACCGGGCACGGTGCTGCCGTGGGGAGCGCGCGAGGACCGGCCGGACTACGACTGGGCCGACGGCGTGACGCTGCGCTGCTTCGAGCTGCCCGACGGGTACGACGGCGAGACGGTCGTCCCGGGGCACGACGGGGCTGCCGCGACGGTGTTCCGGGTGCGTCGCGAGGGCGGGCGGATCACCGCCGAGTCGTCGGACGCGCGTGCACCGTGGAGCCTGCAGGTCGGCGACCGGACGGCGTCGGTCGTCGGTGCAGGGGCGGTCTCGCTGGAGGTCGCCGGATGACGGTCGACGCCTTCCGCCGGATCGATGTGCCGCTGGCCGAGCGCTCCCGCGACCTGCTCGAGCGGCTGACCCCGCAGGAGCGCGTCGAGATGCTCCACCAGGCCATGCCGGCGGTGGAGCGCCTCGGCATCCGCCCGTTCCACACCGGGTGCGAGGCCCTTCACGGGCTCGCGTGGGTGGGTGTGGCCACGGTCTTCCCGCAGCCCGTCGGCCTCGCGGCGACGTGGGATCCCGAGCTGGTGAGGCGCGTGGGCGACCTCGTCGCGACCGAGGTCCGCGCCAAGCGCGCGTCGGGGGCGGACGTCGACCTCAACGTGTGGGCGCCGGTCGTCAACACCCTCCGGCATCCGGCCTGGGGGCGCAACGAGGAGGGGTACTCCGAGGACCCGCACTACACGGGCCAGCTCGGTGCGGCCTACAGCCGCGGGCTCCGCGGCGACCACCCGCGGGTCTGGAAGACGGTGCCCTCGCTCAAGCACTTCCTCGCTTACAGCAACGAGACCGACCGGTCCGCGACGTCGTCCGAGATGTCGCCGCGCACACTCCACGAAGAGGAGCTGCCGGCCTTCCGCCCGGCGATCGAGCAGAAAGTCGCCGGCAGCGTGATGCTCGCCTACAACCGCGTGAACGGCGTGCCGGCGCACACGCAGCCCGAGCTGATGGCCGAGGCCCGCAGCTGGAGCGACGAGTCCATCGCCGTCGTGTCGGATGCCGGGGCACCGAGCTTCCTCGTCTCGATCCAGCGCGCGCAGCCCGACAAAGTGCACGGCGCGGCCGCGCTGGTGCGCAGCGGCATGGACTCCTTCACCGACGACGGTCCCGACCCGACGCCGAGCCTCGAGGCAGTCCGCGGCGCGCTCGCGCAGGGTCTGCTGACGGACGACGACGTGGATGCCGCGGTCCTGCGACTGCTCGAGATGCGCATCCGCACCGGTGAATTCGACGGCGACGACGACCCGTACGCCGCGATCGGCCCGGACGAGATCGACACGCCCGCCGCGCGCGAGCTCGCCCGCGAGGCGGTCGCCCGTCAGGTCGTGCTGCTGCGGAACGACGCCGGGGTTCTGCCGTTCGCCGAGCCCGCGTCGGTTGCCGTCGCCGGACCGATGGCGGATGTCGTCCTCACCGACTGGTACTCCGGCACGCCGCCCTACGCGGTCGGCATCGCCCAGGGCGTGCGCGACCGCTACTCGACGGCGGCGGTGGAGGTCGTGACCGGCGCCGACACCGTCGTCCTCCGTGCTCCGTCCGGTTACGTCGCCGCAGCGGCGGACGGTACCGTCGACGCGATCCTCGACGCTCGGACCGACGCGAGCCTGTTCGACGTCACGGACTGGGGCGACGGCATCCTGACCCTCCGTTCCCACGCGAGCGGGCGCCTGCTGACGGGCGGCGTCTGGCCGATGCGGGCCGATGCCGAGCGCGTCGGCGGCTGGGTCGTGCAGGAGAGCTTCCGCCGGCACGTGCACGAGGACGGCTCGTGGTCGCTGCTGCACCTCGGCTCGGGCCGGTGGGTGCGCGTCGTCCGCGACGTGGGTCTGCTCGTGGCCGAGGGCGTCACCCTCGACGACGCCGCGCGCTTCGAGGTCGAGACGGTGACGCGCGGTCTGGACGAGGTGGCGCGCGCGGCCGCGGCGGCCGACGTCGTCCTCGTCGCCGTCGGCAACGACCCCCACCTGTCGGGTCGCGAGACCGCCGACCGTCTCCACCTGCTGCTGCCGACCGCGGCGACGGACCTCTGGCGGGCCGCGCGCTCCGCCAACCCGCGCTCTGTGCTGACGATCGTCTCGAGCTTCCCGTACGTCCTCGCGGATGCCGCCGATGCGCCGACCGTCGTCTGGTCGAGCCACGCGGGGCAGGAGCTCGGCCACGGTCTGCTCGACGTCCTGAGCGGCGACCGCGAGCCCGCCGGGCGCCTCGCGCAGTCGTGGCCGGCACACCCGGACCAGGCGGGCGACCTCTTCGACTACGACACCCGACGCCAGCAGGCGACCTACCGGCACCAGCCCGACCCGTACTCCTTCGCGTTCGGACACGGGCTCGGCTATGGCGTCGTCGCCTACGAGGCCGTCGAGGTGGATGCCGGAACGGTGACGGCGCCCGCGCCCACCCGGCGGCATCCCGCCCTCGATCCCCGCGACGACGAGCAGGTCGTCACGGCGAGCGTCCGGGTCGCGAACCGGTCGGAGCGCGCGGTGGAGGAGCTCGTGCAGCTCTACGCCCTCGCCCCGGAGCTGCCGATCGCGGCGCCGCGCCGGTTGCTGCTCGGGTACACCCGCGTGCGGGTCGAGCCGGGCGAGGCGCGGACGGCGGAGGTGCGCTTCACGGTCGAGCGCCTCGCCGTCTGGGACGGCGAGGCGCTGCGGGTGCAATCGGGGGACTACCGCCTCGCGGCGGGACCGTCGGCCGACGCCCTCGACGTGAGCACGACCCTCACCGTCCGGGACTGACGAGCTCGGCGTCCGCCACGACGCGCACCGGGACGATCCGGGCGTCGTCGTGCGTGACGACGTGCTCGCCGGTCACCTCGATGGCGGTGACGCTCTCACGGTCCTCGCACGACGAGCCGACCCAGAGGTCGATCCGTCCCGGCTCGACGACACGCCGGCCGTCGCGCCCCGTGAACGCGAAGCGCGCCGTCGGCAGCGAGAACACGACGCGCGCGCTCTCACCCGGGCCGAGGTCGACCCGGTGGTAGGCCATCAGTTGTGCGACGGGGCGCGTGAGGCTCGCGACCGGGTCGTGCGCGTAGAGCTGGACGACATCGGCACCGGCGCGCTCGCCGGTGTTGCGGACGACGACCGAGACCTCGAGGGTGTCGCCCGCCGCGACCGACGCGGACGCCTGCAGGTGCTCGTGGGCGAACGTCGTGTAGGTCAGCCCGTGCCCGAACGGGCGCACCGGGGTCGGGTCGGCGCTCGTCACGTCGATCGGTCCGCCGAGCCGCGGGTGCAGGTAGCTGTAGGGCTGCGCGCCGGCCGACCGCGGCAGGGTCACGGGGAGCCTGCCCGAGGGCGAGAGTCGTCCCGAGACGATGCCGGCGATCGGGTCCGCGCCCTCTTCGCCGGGGAAGAACGACTGCAAAGCGGCGGCGACGCGGCGTTCGCCGTCGAGCGCCCACCCGATCGCGTACGGACGGCCCGAGAGGATCACGAGGACGACGGGAGTGCCCGTCGCGACGACGCGTTCGACGAGCTGCCGCTGCAGGCCGGGCAGTTCGAGGTCGGCGACGTCGTTGCCCTCGCCGACGGTGCCGCGTCCGAACAGACCGGCGCGGTCGCCGACGACCACGACGGCGAGCTCGGCCGCCGCCGCCGCGTCCACGGCATCGCCGATCGCCGAGTCATCGTCGTCCTCTACACCGCAGCCGCGGGCGTAGGCGATCTCGGCGTCCGGGAACTCGGCGACGAAGGCGTCGCGGACGGTCGGCAGGTCGATACCGTGCGGCGTCCCCGGGTGGTGCGCGAGCACGTGGTTGACGAACGAGTAGCACCCCATGAGCGCCTCCGCCGAGTCGGCGTTCGGTCCGATGAGGGCGATGCGACGAGCGGATGCCGCGGGCAGCGTCCCGTCGTTGCTCACGAGCACGACCGACTCGGCCGCGAGCCTGCGCGCCAGGTCGCGGTGGCGGGCGCCGTCGAGGTCGACCGCGGCCGGCGGCGTCTCGAACGTCTCGTCGAGCAGGCCGAGGCGCTCCTTCTGTGCGAGGACGCGGAGCACGGCGGCATCCAGCAGTGCGGCATCCATCTCACCCGAGCGGATGCGCTCGAGCATCGGCGCGGCGAACGCGTCACCCGTCGGCAGTTCGACGTCGATGCCGGCGCGGAGGGCGAGCTCGGCCGCTTCGCCGAGGTCGCCGGCGACCCCGTGGGTGGTCTGCAGGAAGGCGACCGAGAAGTAGTCCGACACGACCGGGCCCGAGAATCCGAGCCGGCCGCGCAGCACCTCGTCGAGGTAGTGCGCGCTCGCCGCGACGGGTTCGCCGTCGATCTCGGCGTACGAGTTCATGACGGATGCCGCGCCGCCGTCGCGGATCGCCATCTCGAACGGCGGCAGCAGGACGTCGGCGACCTCGCGGGGGCCGGCGTGCACGGGGGCGTGGTTGCGCGCCGCCTGTGATGCGGAGTACCCGACGAAGTGCTTGAGGGTCGCATCGACCCCCGCCGACTGGACGCCTCGCACATAGGCCGTCCCCACGGTCCCGACGAGGTACGGGTCTTCGCCGATGCACTCGTCGACGCGTCCCCAGCGAGGGTCGCGGATGACGTCGAGCACGGGCGCGAGCCCCTGATGGATGCCCAGTTCGCGCATCGAGTCGCCGATCGCGGCGCCCATCTCGGCGACCAGTTCCGGATCGAACGACGCGCCCCACGCGAGCGGCGTCGGATACGTCGCCGCCTTCCACGCGGCGAGTCCGGTCAGGCACTCCTCGTGGACGATCGCGGGGATCCCGAGCCGGGTCTCGGCGCGCAGACGCCGCTGCTCCTCCCAGAGCCAGGCCGCCCGCTCGACCGGGTCGACCGGACGCGTGCCGTAGACACGGGTGAGATGGCCGAGGCCATGAGCCGTGGCATCCGCGTACTTCGTCGTCGTCACCATCTCGTCGGCCAGGGGAGCGACGACCTCGCCGCCCTGGTCGACCCAGTAGCCGACGAGCTGCGCGGCCTTCTCTTCGAGGGTCATCTGCGCGAGCAGATCGTGCACGCGGGCCGAGGCCTGCGGGTGGGGAACGGTCATGTCAGCCCTTCACGGCTCCGGTGAGACCGCCGACGATGCGCCGCTCGAACAGGCTGAAGAACAGCAGTGCGGGGAGCATCGACAGCGAGGTGAACGCGAGCACGCGCGCCGTGTCGACGGAGTACTGCGACGAGAACGCCTGCACGCCCAGCGGGAGGGTGAACTGCGACTCGTTGTTGAGGATGAACAGGGGCAGGAGGTACGCGTTCCAGCTGCCGATGAAGGCGAGGATGCCGACGGTGATCACACCCGGCACGGCGAGCGGCAGCACCATGCGCCAGAAGAACCCGAGGCGGCTGCAGCCGTCGATCGACGCGGCTTCCTGGATCTCGTCGGGGATCGCCCGCAGGAACGGGACGAGGATGATGATCGTCGTCGGCAGGGCGAACGCGATCTGCGGGAGGATGATGCCCGGCAGGGTGTTCATGAGCCCGAGCGAGCGGATCACGATGTACAGCGGCGTGATCGCGACGGTGATGGGGAACATGAGGCCCGAGGCGAACAGGGCGTAGAGGAACCCGCGTCCCTTGAAGCTGTACCGGGCGATCACGTAGCTGGCGGCGATGCCGAGGGCGACCGCGCCGATCGTGGTGGCGAGGGCCACGAAGGTCGAGTTGCCGACCTGGCCCCAGAACTGGCCGCTCGTGATGACGCCGACGTAGTTGTCGATGTTCCACGGGTCGGGGAACCCGGCCGGGTCGACCGTGATCGCGGAGTTCGAGCGGAACCCGCCGATGATGATGTAGATCACCGGGCCGAGCATGAGCGCGATGACCGCGAGGGCGACGAAGTAGACGACGGGCGAACCCCACGGCAGCTTCGGCTTGGGCGCGCGGCGCAGGCGCGGCTCGGCCGGCGGTGCCGTGACGAGGGTCATGGTGGCGCTCACTGCACGCCCCTCTCTGTGATGGCGCCCGCCGTGTCACGGCGGAGCACGAAGCGCTGGTAGAACAGCGCGACGATGAGCGAGATGACGAAGATGACGACGGCGACCGCGTTGCCGTAGCCGAAGTTCCCGGCGTTGCGGCCGGTGACGACCATGTAGATCGCCATCGTGTTGGTGCCGGCGACCGACGAGACGTACTGGCCCCAGATGATGTAGACGAGGTCGAACAGCTGCAGGGCGCCGATGATCGAGAGGAACGCCCAGATGCGCAGGGTCGGTGCGAGAAGCGGCAGGGCGATCTGCCGCTGGATCTGCCAGTAGGACGCGCCGTCGATGGCGGCCGCCTCGTACAGCTCTTCGGGGATGCCCTGGAGTCCTGCGAGGAAGAGGATGACGGCGAAGCCGACGTACTTCCACGTGAGGATCGCCATGAGCGTCCAGATCGCGATCGACGGGTCGGCCAGCCAGTCCTGGGTCAGGCCGCCCAGGCCGAGCTTGTCCAGCATCCCGTTGGCGGCGCCGTTGGTCGACAGCAGCAGGCTGAACCCGGTGCCGACGACCACCTCGGCGATGACGTACGGCACGAAGATGAGGACGCGGATGACGGATTGTCCCCGCATCTTGCGGTTGAGCAGGAGCGCCAAGAGGATCGCGATGGGTCCCTGCAGCACCAGCGACATGACGACGATGAAGGCGTTGTGCAGCAGTGCGCTCTGGAAGTTGGGGTCGCTGAAGATCGTGATGTAGTTCTTCAGCCCGACGAAGTCGGTGGCGGGCCCGAAGCCCGACCAGCGGAAGAAGCCGTAATAGGCGGCCATCAGGACCGGCAGGATGACGAACCCGACGAAGAAGATCACGGCGGGTCCGGCGAGGAGGAGGACCTCCAGTCGCCCCGACCAGCCGAGGCCCCGCCGGCGGCGGGACCGCGGCCGAGCCGGGGGCGGCGTGTCGCCACCCCCGGCGTGCGCCGCGAGACCGGTGGCGTCCGAGACGGACATCTCGCGAACGGTCATGGTCAGCCCTGCGCGCCCGCGGCGTTGACGGCGGCGATGAACTTCTGCGGGTCACTGCCACCGGCGAGCATGTCGACGACGGCGACGTTCAGCGCGTTGCCCACGTTCTGGCCGAGGACGGTGTCGAGCCACTGCGAGACGAACGGGGCGCTGTTGTACGCCTCGAGGATCTGCTGCAGGTAGGGCTCCTTCACCGACTTCTGCGCCACCGAGTTGACCGGCGGCGACTGGAACGCCTCGTAGTACTTCGTCTGCTGCTCCGAGCCGGCGATGAAGTTGAGGAAGTCGGCGCACTCCTTCGGGGCCTGCGCGGAGCACGAGTAACCGTCGACGCCACCCATCATCGATCCGGGCTCACCGTCGCCGCCCGAGATCTCGGGGAAGGGGAACCAGGCCAGGTCGGGGAGGGGCTTCTCGTCCGGCGTCAGCGAGGCGATCACACCCGGGTCCCATGCGCCCATGAGCTCCATCGCGGCCTTGCGGTTCGCGACGAGGCCGGCCGAGCTGCCGGCGCCCTGCTGGGCGGCGGTGGTGAGGAACCCCTCGTTGAACGGCTTGATCGCGGCGAAGTCGGTGAGGTCCTCGGCGGCGCGGGTCCAGCAGTCGTCGCTGAAGTCCTTCGAGTCGCCCGTCTCCTCGATCACCTTCGGGCTGCACTCGCGGATGGCGAAGAAGTAGTACCAGTGCGCAGCGGGCCACGCGTCCTTCGCGCCGAGGGCGATGGGCGCGATGCCCGTGCCCTTCAGCGACTCGACGTCGCTCTTGAGATCGTCGATCGTCGTGGGGGTGTCGGAGATGCCCGCCTTCTCGAAGGCGTCCTGGCTGTAGAAGAAGCCGCCCGGGAGCACCGAGAGCGGCATCGCCCAGACCTTGTCCTGATAGGTCTCGGCCGCGAAGGAGCCTTCGGAGATCTCGCCGCGGACATCGTCGGAGATGCGGTCCGTCAGGTCCATCAGCTGGCCGGCGTTCACCATCGCGGTCATCTTGCCGCCGCCGCGCTGGAGGAAGATGTCGGGCGGGTCGCCCGCATTGAGCGCCGTCTGGAGCTTGCCGTCCATGTCCTCGTTCTGGACGGACTGCATCTTGATCGTGACGCCGGTGTTCTCCTTTTCGAAGGCCGCGATCGCGTCCTTCCAGAACTGCTGACCGGGGCCGGTGGTCGAGTTCTGCCACAGCGTCATCTCGACGGTGCCGTCGCCGCTGCCGCCGCCGTTGTCGCCCGAACAGGCGCTGAGCGCGAGAGTCGCCGCGGCTACCGCCGCGAGCCCCGCCATGATCCTTCTGGTCCTCATGTGATCACCAATCTCCTCATTGAGTGCACTCTCGGTCCTCGAGGTGCGGGTGGTCCCGGCGGTGCGTGCCGGGGGTTCGGTCCCCAGTGTCGGAATTGTTGCCGCCCACGTCAAACGTTTTCGAAAATGTTTTCCATGGGGCTACGCTTCGACGCATGCGAAGCCGCGCCACGATCCACGACGTCGCCGCCGCGGCCGGTGTCTCGGTCGCGACGGTCTCCAAGGCGGTGAACGGACGGTACGGCGTCGCCCCCGCGACTGTGCAGCGCGTGCTCACTGCCGTCGAGCAGCTCGGCTACGAATCGAGCCTCGTCGCGAGCAGCATGCGCGCACGGCAGACCGGTGTCGTCGGCGTCCTCGTCGCGGACTTCGAGCCGTTCTCCGCCGAGGTGCTCAAAGGAGTCGGCGCGGCTCTGCGCGACTCGCGACTGGATCTCCTCGCCTACAGCGGATCGCGGGCCGTGTCGAGCGAAGGCTGGGAGCGGCGCTCGCTGAGCCGGTTGAGCGGCACGCTCGTCGACGGGGTGATCATGGTCACCCCCACGGTCGTGAACGTCACGGCGGAGGTCCCCGTCGTCGCGATCGACCCGCACACGGGGCCGGCCGACCTCCCCACCGTCGAGTCCGACAGCTTCGCCGGCGCCCGTCACGCCGTCGCCTACCTCATCTCGCTCGGACACCGCCGCATCGGCTTCGTCGCGGGTCGCCCCGACCTCCGGTCCTCGATGCTGCGCGAGGGCGGCTACCGGCGGGCGCTCGAAGACGCCCGCATCCCGTTCGACCCCGACCTCGTCGGTGTCGGGCGCTACGTGGAGGACATCGCGCGCGAAGCGGCCACCCGGCTGCTGCGCCGGGCCGACCGTCCCACGGCGGTGTTCGCCGCCAACGACATCTCGGCGCTGACCGTCATCCGCGTCGCGCACGAGCACGGCCTGTCCGTGCCCGACGACCTCTCGGTGATCGGGTTCGACGACGTCCCGGATGCCTCGCAGTCGGTGCCCGCGCTGTCGACCGTCCGCCAGCCGATGCAGCGCCTGGGCGCCGAGGCCGTGACGATGCTGCTGGAGTTCATGGGCGGCGGCATCCCCGCAGCGACGCACCTGCGCCTGCCGACGGCGCTCGTCCCCCGGGCGACCACGGCGCCGCCCCGAGCGGACTGAGGCATCCTTCCCAGCGCGCTCGGAGTGGTTCCCGATAGCGTCGCCTCATGTCCACTCCGCTCGATGAGCAGCAGATCACGGTGTCCGCCTCCTCTCTTCGGAGCATGCGCGATGAGTTCCAGCGCTTCCTCATGGAGTACCGGTTCGGCCTGCAGGAGATCGAGACGAAGATCTCGATCCTCCGCGAGGAGTTCCACGAGATGCACGACTACAACCCGATCGAGCACGTCTCGAGCCGCGTGAAGTCGCCCGACAGCATCGTCGAGAAGATCCAGCGCCGCGGCATCGACCCTGATTTCGAGTCCGTGCGCGCACACATCACCGACGTCGCCGGCATCCGCATCACCTGCAGTTTCGTGAACGACGTGTATCGCCTGTTCGACCTGCTGACCGCGCAGGACGACATCACCGTCCGCGAGGTCGAGGACTACATCGCGACCCCGAAGGGGAACGGCTACAAGAGCCTGCACGCGATCCTCGAGGTGCCCGTCTACCTCTCGACGGGACGCGTCGACGTGCCCGTCGAGGTGCAGTTCCGGACGATCGCCATGGACTTCTGGGCGAGCCTCGAGCACAAGATCTACTACAAGTACGAACGCCAGGTGCCCGATCACCTGCTGGGGCAGTTGAAGGATGCCGCGGACGCCGCCGCCGAGCTGGACGCCCGCATGACGCGCCTCCACCAGCAGATCCGCGGCGCCGGATCCTCCGCACCGACGCACCTCGTCTGACGGTGGCGGCGCACACGACCGGCGGTCTGCTGCAGGCGGCGCGCGAGCGCCTCGAAGGGTCGCCGCGGGAGCGGCTGGGGGAGTGGACGACGAACCGCCGCATCCTGGGCATCGGACGGGCCCCGCGGATCGTCCCGGTGACGGATGCCTGGCACATCGGGGCGCTCCTGATCGGCGAGGACCGCGTCTTCGCGACCGGCGAGGTGCTGCGCGCGCGGCACGACGCGATCCGCGGGTACACCGCCGAGGCGCAGCGCGCGCGGTCGGAGCGGGCCGCGGCCGCGTTCCGGGGCGGGTTCGCCGAGGGCGAGGTGCTCCACCTGGGGTGGACCGAGATGGATGCCGCCGCCGTCGACCGCGGCGAGGGCTCCGGCATCCTGTCGCTGCAGGGCGGCGTGCCGCACGTCGCGTGGAGCCACACGGGTCCGCCGAGACCCCTCGCGGACTATCTCGACGACATGCTGTCCCTGCGCTGACCTGTCAAGGGCCCGGGGTCGGAAATACTGCCTGGGTACTGTGGCATTCCACCTATCACAGGAGTCCGCATGCAGGTTTGGCCCGGTTCCGCTTACCCTCTGGGAGCGACCTTCGACGGTAATGGGACGAACTTCGCCCTGTTCAGCGAGTGCGCCGAGAAGGTCGAGCTCTGCCTGTTCGACGAGAGCGGCGAGGAGACGCGCGTCGAACTCATCGACGTCGACGCATTCGTCTGGCACGCCTACCTGCCGTCGGTGCAGCCCGGTCAGCGCTACGGCTACCGCGTGCACGGCCCGTACGACCCCGAGAACGGGCAGCGCTTCAACCCGAACAAGCTGCTCCTCGACCCCTACGCGAAGGCCGTCGACGGCCAGATCGAGTGGGACCAGTCCGTCTTCAGCTACACCTTCGGCGACCCCGATTCGACGAACGACGACGATTCGGCCGGCGCCATGATGAAGGGCGTCGTCGTGAACCCCTACTTCGACTGGCAGGGCGACCGCCAGCCGAAGACGCCGTACGCCGAGAGCGTCATCTACGAAGCCCACGTGAAGGGCCTCACGATGACGCACCCCGACATCCCCGAGGACATCCGCGGAACCTACAGCGCGATCGCGCACCCGGTGGTCATCGAACACCTCAAGAAGATCGGCGTCACGGCGCTCGAGCTCATGCCGGTGCACCAGTTCGTGAACGACTCGACCCTCCAGGAGAAGGAACTCTCCAACTACTGGGGCTACAACACGATCGCCTTCTTCGCGCCGCAGAACACGTACTCCGCGGCCGGTGGCGTCGGCCAGCAGGTGCAGGAGTTCAAGGCGATGGTGCGCGCGCTCCACGCCGCGGGCATCGAGGTCATCCTCGACGTCGTCTACAACCACACCGCCGAGGGCAACCACATGGGCCCGACGCTCTCGATGCGCGGCATCGACAACCTCGCCTACTACCGGCTCGAGGACGACGACAAGCGGTACTACACGGACTACACCGGCACGGGCAACAGCCTCAACGTCGGCAACCCGCACACGCTGCAGCTCATCATGGACTCGCTGCGCTACTGGGTGCTCGAGATGCACGTCGACGGCTTCCGCTTCGACCTCGCTTCGACCCTCGCCCGCGAGTTCTACGACGTCGACCGCCTGTCGGCCTTCTTCGAGCTCGTGCAGCAGGACCCGATCGTCAGCCAGGTGAAGCTGATCGCCGAGCCGTGGGATATCGGCCCCGGCGGGTACCAGGTCGGCAACTTCCCGCCCCAGTGGACCGAGTGGAACGGCAAGTACCGTGACACCGTCCGCGACTTCTGGCGCGGCGAGCCGTCGACGCTCGGCGAGTTCGCGCTGCGCCTCACGGGCTCGGCCGACCTGTACGAGCAGGACGGGCGGTGGCCGGTGGCATCCATCAACTTCGTCACCGCGCACGACGGGTTCACCCTGCGCGACCTCGTCTCGTACAACGAGAAGCACAACGAGGCCAACGGCGAGGACAACAACGACGGCGAATCGCACAACCGCTCGTACAACCACGGTGTCGAAGGCCCCACGGACGACCCCGACATCCTGCGGGTGCGCGCACGTCAGCAGCGGAACTTCCTCGCGACGATGCTGCTGAGCCAGGGCGTGCCGATGATCTCCCATGGCGACGAGCTCGGTCGCTCGCAGCACGGCAACAACAACGGCTACGCGCAGGACAACGAGCTCACCTGGATCGACTGGACGGCGATCGACCAGCCCCTCATCGAGTTCACCTCGGTGCTCGCGCGACTGCGCCGCGACCACCCGACGTTCCGGCGGCGGCGGTTCTTCGACGGGCGTCCGGTGCGGCGCGAGGAGGGAGCACCGCTCCCCGACATCGCGTGGATCCGTCCGGACGGTTCGGCGATGCAGCCCGAGGATTGGGATTCTGGCTTCGGCCGCGCCGTGGGCGTCTTCCTCAACGGTGACGGCATCCGCGAGCGCGACCGCCGCGGCGAGGAGATCCACGACCGCCACTTCTTCGTGTTCTTCAACGCGAGCGACGAGGCGATCGACTTCACCATCCCCACGGCGACCGCCAGCCCGCGCTGGGAGGTCATCGTCGACACCGCCGGCGGCGTGGACGAGATCCCGATCGTCGACCCCGGCGGCACGGTCACGGTCGGAGGTCGGGCGCTCGTCGTCCTGCGCGACCACGAGCAGGAGACGGTCGAAGTCGATTCATCGGTGGCCGCGTCCCTTTCCGCGATGACCGGGGCGATCGACGTCCCCGCGCAGTCGCAGCAGAGCGAGCTTCCGCACTCATGACCGTCGACCAGAAGGCTCCGCTGTCCACCTATCGGCTGCAGATCCGGGCCGGATTCGATCTGGATGCCGCAGCCGAGCTGACCGACTACCTGCGTGATCTGGGAGTGGACTGGGCCTACCTGTCGCCGATCCTGGCCGCGACGAGCGGATCGGACCACGGGTACGACGTCGTGGACCCGACGGTCGTCGACCCCGAGCGCGGCGGCCCCGAGGGGCTGTCGCGGTTCGCCGCCGCGGCGCGCGCGGCGGGCCTCGGCATCCTGATCGACATCGTGCCGAACCACCAGGGCGTCTCGGACCCGCGGCAGGACCCGTGGTGGTGGGACGTCCTGCGCCAGGGGCAGGCGTCGCCCCACGCGGCGGCCTTCGACGTGAACTGGGCGCTCGGCGGACGGCTGCGGCTGCCCGTGCTCGGGTCGGAGCTCGATGCCGCCGTCGAGGCGGGCGAGATCACGATCGATGCCGAGGCGGGCGTCGTCCGGTACTTCGACCACGAGTTCCCGCTCGCGGACGGCACCGGCGAGGGTGACCTCCGCGACGTCCTCGCGGCGCAGCACTACGAGCTGCTGTTCTGGCGCCGCGGTGACGCGGAACTCAACTACCGTCGCTTCTTCGCCGTGACGACGCTCGCGGGCGTCCGCGTCGAGGACCCGGCCGTGTTCGATGCGAGCCACGTCGAGATCGTGCGGTGGATCGACGAGGGTCTCGCCGACGGTCTGCGGGTCGACCACCCGGACGGCCTCGCCGACCCGGGCGGGTACCTCGACCTGTTGGCGGATGCCACGGATGGTGCGTACGTGCTGGTGGAGAAGATCCTCGAGCACGGCGAGGACCTGCCGTCGTGGTGGGCGACCGAGGGCACGACCGGATACGACGCGATGGCGGTCCTCGACCGCGTGCTCGTCGACCCGTCCGGCGAGCAGGGCCTCACCTTGCTCGACACGCAGCTGCGAGACGGTGCGGCAGCCGACTACGCCGACATGATGCACGAGGCCAAGCTCGCATGGGCGACCGACGGCTTGCACGCCGAGGTGCTGCGGCTCGCGGCGCTCATCCCCGCCGGTGAGCGGAACGGCGCGTCCGACGAGCAGTGGCTCGACGCGCTCGCCGAGCTGCTCGCGGCGTTCCCGGTGTACCGCGCCTACCTTCCCGCCGGCGTCGAAGAGGTCGATGAGGCGGTCGCGCTGGCCTCGTCGCGCCGTCCCGAGCTGGGCGACGCGTTCGAGACGATCGCGGCGCGCCTGACGGCCGGCCCCGACAGCGAGTTCACGAGGCGGTTCATGCAGTCGACCGGTCCCGTCATGGCGAAGGGCGTCGAGGACACGACGTTCTACCGCTGGACCCGGCTCGGCACGCTCACCGAGGTGGGCGGCGACCCGACCGAGTTCGCAGTCGACGTCGACGGGTTCCATGCGGCATCCGCTCGTCGTCAGGCTTCGTGGCCGGCGGCGATGACGTCGCTGTCGACGCACGACACGAAGCGCAGCGAGGACGTCCGGACGCGCCTGTCCGTGCTGGCCGAGATGCCGGAGCGGTGGGCCGAGGTCCTCGGCGAGCTGCGCCAGGTCGCCTCGACCGGTGACGGCCCGTTCGACAACCTGCTCTGGCAGGCGATCGTCGGCGCGTGGCCCGCATCGCGAGAGCGTCTGCACGCGTACGCCGAGAAGGCGTCGCGCGAAGCGGGGAACAGCACGACCTGGTCGGACCCGGATGAGGCTTTCGAAGAGAAGATGCACGACCTCGTCGACGCCGCTTTCGGTGACGCGCGTGCGATCGTCGAGGGCTTCGTCGACGAGATCACGCCGCTCGGCCGGTCGAACTCGCTCTCGCTGAAGCTGCTGCAGCTGGCGGGCCCGGGCGTCCCGGACGTCTACCAGGGCACCGAGCTGTGGGACCACTCGCTCGTCGACCCCGACAACCGTCGCGAGGTCGACTTCGCGGAACGCCGGCGCCTGCTCGCACGTCTCGACGAGGGGTGGATGCCGCCGGTCGACGCGTCGGGCGCGGCGAAGCTGCTCGTGGTGTCGCGCGCCTTGCGGTTGAAGCGCGACCATCCGGAGCTGTTCACGCGGTACACGCCGATGACGGTCGCGGGGGAGGCCGCGGACCACGCGGTCGCCTTCGACCGCGGCGGCGTCGTGGCGGTGGCGACGCGGTTGCCGGCCGGGCTCGCCGCTCGCGGCGGCTGGGGCGACACCGAGGTGCTGACGCACGTCGGCCCGACGGTCGACGTGCTGACCGGGCGCCGGTTCGAGGGCGGTCGTCTGCGGCTCGCCGACCTGCTGGACACCTACCCCGTCGCGCTGCTCGCGCCGGCGGACGTCATCGAAGGGGACGCATCGTGATCGAGGTCTGGGCTCCGCGGGCCGAGCGGGTGCGGCTGCGCCGTCCCGGTGCGGATGACGTCGCGCTGACCGCCGCCGGTGACGGCTGGTGGCGCACCGACGTCGCGCTGGCGGACGGCGACGAGTACGGCTTCGTCCTCGGTGACGGCGACGACCTCCGTCCCGACCCGCGGTCGCGGCGGCAGCCGCGAGGCGTCCACGACGCGTCGGCGTGGGTGGACCCGGCATCCTTCCCGTGGACGGATGAGGCGTGGACCGGCCGGCAGCTCGCCGGCGGGCTGATCTACGAGCTGCACCTCGGGACGTTCACGCCCGAAGGGACGTTGGATGCCGCGATCGCCCGGTTCGACCACCTGATCGACATCGGCGTGACGCACATCGAGCTGCTGCCCGTGAACGCCTTCAACGGCACCCACAACTGGGGCTACGACGGCGTGCTCTGGTACGCCGTGCAGGAGACGTACGGCGGTCCGGCCGCGTATCAGCGCTTCGTGGATGCCGCGCACGCGGCGGGCCTCGCGGTGATCCAGGACGTCGTCTACAACCACCTGGGGCCGAGCGGGAACTACCTGCCCGAGTACGGTCCGTACCTGCGCGACGGGTCGCGGAATACATGGGGCGACAGCCTCAACCTCGACGAGGCGGCCGTGCGGTCGTTCATCGTCGACAACGCGCTGATGTGGATGCGGGACTTCCACGTCGACGGTCTGCGGCTGGACGCCGTGCACGCGCTGCACGAGTCCGGGGAGCAGCCGGTGCACATCCTGCAGGAGATCGCGGAGCGGACCGACGCGCTGAGCGCGCACGTCGGGCGGCCGCTCACGCTCATCGCCGAGAGCGACCTGAACGATCCGGTGATGTTCCTGCCGCGCGAGGCCGGCGGGTACGGCCTGACGGCGCAGTGGTCGGATGACTGGCATCACGCCGTGCACGTCGCACTGACCGGCGAGGCGGTCGGCTACTACGAGGACTTCGCCGACCCCGAGGCGCTGCCGAAGGTGTGGACGGAGGGCTTCTTCCACAACGGCACCTACTCGTCGTTCCGCGAGCGGGATCACGGCAAGCCCGTGCCCGACGACGCGGCATCCTGGCGACTGGTGACCTACGCGCAGGATCACGATCAGATCGGCAACCGCGCGGCGGGAGACCGGTTGACGGCGACGCTGTCGGCCGATCGGCTCGCGGTCGCCGCCGTGCTGACGCTGACCGCGCCCGGGACGCCGATGCTGTTCATGGGCGAGGAGTGGGGTGCGTCGACGCCGTGGCAGTTCTTCACCTCGCACCCCGAGCCGGAACTCGCCGAGGCGACGGCGAAGGGCCGGATCGCGGAGTTCGTGAAGATGGGCTGGGACGAGAGCATCGTGCCGCACCCCAACGACCCCGCGACGTTCGAGCGGTCGAAGCTGGACTGGTCCGAGGTGTCGCAGGGCGATCACGCGCGGCTGCTGGATCTCTACCGGCAGTTGGCCGATCTGCGGCGCTCGCGGCCCGAGCTGACGCACCCGGGTCCCGGTGGGCGGGATGCCGAGGTGCAGACCACCTCGACGGGTCCCCGGTACGTGCTGCACCGCGGCGCGGCGCGGGTTCTCGTGAACCTGTCGTCCGAGCCGTGGGAGGTCGCCGGCGGCGACGTCTGGATCGCGTCCGTCGAGCCGACGTCGGCCGGCGAGCGGCTTGTCGTGGCCCCGGAGTCCGCGGTCGTCGTCGGGGCGTAGTCCGCGTTCCCCTGTCGCGACGCGCCGTGCGCGCTCGCCGTCCGCGACAGGGGAAGTGGGATGCCGGGGGTCGCTCATCGGCTGTGGCTGTGGCGCGGTGTTCTGCGTGGCGCAGCGCGCGCAGGATCGGCCCCGGTTCAGGCCTGTGTCGGGTCAGAAGGGTGCCGGGTCTCCGGGGTGTGTGGTGGCAGGGGTGAAGGCGACGGCCGGGGTGGGTGCGTCTTCGCGGTAGATCCTGCCGAGGGGTGAGGTCCATTCCAGGACTCCACCCCTCAGTTGTCGGACCCGCCATGCGGTGAACTGCTTCATCGAATGGTGTCGTTGGCATAGGTGGGCGAGGTTGGAGAGTTCGGTTTTGCCGCCGAGGGCGTGGTCGTGGGTGTGGTCGACTTCGCACCGGATGGCGGCGACGCGGCAGCCGGGGAACCGGCAGTGCTGGTCGCGGGCTTGCAGGAACCGTCGCATCCCGGATGGGACACGGTACGAGTCGGTGGAGACGGTGACTCCGGTGGTGGGGTCGTGGAACAGGCGCTCCCACGTGTGCGTCGCACCGGCGAGAAGGCGGGCGGTCGCAGGGTCAATGGGGGAGCGGCCGGTCAGATCGCACGGTCCATCATCGGCACCGATCAGAGTCGCTGCGGGAATCAGTACCTGCACGCGCGCGCGGATCGCGCCCAGTGGCCCGGCGGTCGTGTCGCGCGTGTCATCAAGCGACGGCGTGCCGGCGAGGAGCAGGTCGGCGAGCACGTCGGCGCGGACCTGATCGGTCGATCTCCCGTCGGTCGCGATCACATCTAAGGGCGCCGAGCGCTCCTCGCGGGTGTCGACGATCGCCCGCGCCTGCTGTGTGAGCCGGTCGTGGATCCCCTCCGCAATCACGGTCGGCAGGGTCGCGATTAAATCCGACATCCCGTCCCGGCCCGGGATCAACCTGACGCACCGCCGCGCCGCAGCTTCCTCATGCCGCTCGGCGAACGATCGCGGATGCATCCGGTGCGCCAGGATCTCCAGCTCACCCCGCACTCGGTTCGGGGTCTCGCCTTCGCATCGCTCGATCGCAATGGCTTCGAACTCAGCCCATATCTCTGCGGGTAGGTTCAGCCCGGTCTCGACGATCGCCTTCACATGCCCGCGCACGATCCGCCCGGCTTCCCACGCGGCCACGGCCGCCGGGAATCCTTCGATCGTAACCCGAGCCTCCCCGATCCGCCGCTGCATGGTGCGGTCGGTGGTCCGCATCGCTCCGCCGATCTCTGCGGCGGTCGACCGCAGCACCATGTCGTGCAGGGTCACTTTCGCGTTCGGGGGCGCGCCCTGTTCCTCCGCCAGTCGGCCCGCAGCAGCGAGCGTACGGAGCTGCGCGATCTGCACCGCGGCCATCCGCCGCTCCACGTCCTCGACGTCCGCAACGATGCCCGCAATGGCGGCGAGATACGCATCCCCACCAGGGGTTTCCATCGCTTCTGTCATACCTGAACTATCGCACCAGCCTCCGACATCGAGACCCTGAAAACTGCGGAACTCAGGCGCCGCGAACAGATCCCAAATGAGGAACCTCTCACTCGCGAATCGACACCCGACGCACCCGACCTTCACCCCCCTCAAGCCCCGCTCGAAGCCTGTCAAGAGGTCGCCGCCGCGCGCCACGGGGACGTACCGTGACGGCATGATGAGCTCCACCGCATCCCGTTCGTCGGACCTCACCCGCCAGATCGTCGTGATCTCGGCGGTGACGTTCATGCTGATCGCCGCCCTGTTCGGGGCCGGCGTCCTCGGCGGGACTCCGGTTCAGGACCTGCAGAACGGCGCGCTCTCGGCGACCTCCACGGTGCTCGCTCCCGCGGCCCAGGCCTTCTCGATCTGGAGCGTCATCTACCTGTTCATGATCGCGTACACGATCTGGCAGGCACTCCCGTCGCAGCGCGGCAGTGACCGCCAGCGCAAGGTCGGCTACCCGATCGCCCTCACGGCCGTCCTCAACGGGCTCTGGCTGCTGGCCGCCCAGTACACGACGCTCCTCGTCACCGTCCTGACGATCGTCGCCCTGCTCGTCGCGCTGGGCTGGACCATCCGCATCCTGGTGCTCAATCCGCCGCGCACGTTCGCCGAGACGTTCTTCACCGACGTCACCGTCGGACTGCACCTGGGCTGGGTCACGCTCGCCACCGTCGCGAACACGACCGCCTGGCTGACCGCTGAGGTCGCGCCGACGTCGTGGGGCGACGCCGCCACCGCGTGGGGGATCGCCGTCATCATCGTGGTCGTCCTGATCGCCGCCGCGAGCGCGATCCGCACCGGCGGACGCCTCGCACCGGCGCTCGCTTCGGCGTGGGGACTGCTGTGGATCGGCATCGGCCGGTTCGCGACCGAACCTCAGTCCACCCCGATCGCGATCACGGCGTGGATCGCCGCCGCGATCGTCGTGATCGTCCCTCTCGTGCTCTGGGCACGCGGACGTCGCGGGGAACTCTCGCTCGCGCGCAGCTGAGCGGTCAGAAGATCTCGGCGAATCGGCGCAGCAGCCGCTGCGGCTCGTCGAGATCGGCCGCGAGCACGACCGCGGCGACGGTGTCGTACTCGTCCGCGTCGAAGTAGCCGTGGTTGCGGTAGATCGTCATCCGCTCGGTGAACGCGACGCCGGTCGGCTCGGGGTGGAACTGCGTCGCGTACAGCCGGTCGCCGATCCGGAACGCCTGCACGGGGCACTCGTCGTTCGTCGCGAGGAGCACGGCGCCCTCGGGCAGCCGCTCGATGGCCTCCTTGTGCGCCGTCAGGGCGGTGAACTCGGCCTCCAGCCCGCCGAACAGGAGATCCTGCCGACCCGCATCAGTGAGACGGATGCCGGTGGGCCCCGTCCCCTCCGGGTACTCCCGCGTCACCTCGCCGCCGAGGGCGCGTGAGGCGACACCGATCCCGAAGCACGTGAACAGCGCGGTCGTCCGCCCCGCCACGGCAGTCCGGGCCACGGCCTGCAGCCCCGCCTCGATCCGCACCTGCTCCGCGGACTTGGCGTCGTCGGCATCCGTCGTGTTGAACGGGCTGCCGCCGACCACGAAGCCGCGCCAGCGTTCGAACGCGTCGGCGGGCAGGTCGTCGTCGACCAGGTTCCAGCGCTCCAGCCCGCTCTCACCGACACCCATCGCCTGGTGGAACGACGCGTACTCGCCGTCCGCGGCATCCACCTGCGGGCGAACGCACAGATAGACGAGCGGAGCCATTCCTCGAGTCTAAATGCCCGGTCCGGGGCCGAACGCCGTGCGTCAGCGCGAGGAGTTCGAGGTGCGCCCCCGGACGATCCCCACGAACGTGTCGACCAGCTCGGTCGCCCCCTCGGCTGGCCAGGCGAGTGCGACGGCGGATGCCGGGGCCTCCGCGAGTGGCCGGAACGTCACGTCCTTGCGGTGGTGCAGTCGGGCGAGCGACATGGGCACGAGGACGATCCCGACGCCGGTGGCCACGATCTCGACCGCCTCGCCCGTCGTGGCCGGCGCCGCGAATCGCGGCTCCGAGGTCCCCGCGACATCGAAGGACAGGACGTCGTCGCCCGGCACGATCCGGACCTCGCCGAGAAGGTCTTCCGCGGTCAGCTCGTCCGCCGCCGTCAGAGCGGAGTCGGCAGCGCACACCACGACCGTCGTCTCCTCGTAGAGCGGGATGACGTTCAGACCGTCGCGGTCGATCGGCAGCCGGACGATCGCCGCATCCACGTCGCCCCGCGCGAACGCCGCGCGTTGATCCGCGACCGCGAGAGGGACGAGCTCGAGCGGGTTGCGCGGCATCCGGGTCTTCCAGATGTCGATCCACTTGCCCGGCGTCGCCCCCGGGATCGCGCCGAGGCGGAACGGGCCCGACGGCGGTGGGGGTGCCGGCGCGACCGGTGCGGGGGCCGGCTTCCGCTTCGGCGTGGGCTTCGGAGTCGGTTTGGCGCCCCCCGCGCGGCCCTTCCCCGGCGTCGGACGGCCGCCCTTGCGCTGGGGTCCGCCGCGTGTCGCCATGCCTGCCAGCGTAGCCGCGCGCCTCGGGACGCTTCGGGATGCCACGGGGATGCCGCGGCTCAGCAGGTGCCCCACCGTCCGGCGCCCTGGGCCCGAGCGGCGGATTCGGCAGCGGCCAACCGCTCCGCGTACCGGGTGTTCGGTGCGATGCGGAGCGTCGCAGCGTGGCCCTCCGCCACGAGCGCCTCGTTGACGAACGTCCCGTCCGCGGTCCACAGGTAGCGGAGTTCGCGGTCGTACCGGTCGAGGTCCTCCCGGTCGGCGACGGCCCGGAGGCGGGCGCCCTCGGGCGCGAGCTCGCGCAGCCGGGCGGTCGCGGCATCCGCTCCGCATTCCGGTTCGGGATGCGCCTCGGGAGCGTCGATGCCGATCAGACGGACTCGAGTACCGTCCGCAGTCACGAGGGTGTCGCCGTCGACCACGCGCTGCACCGTGATCACGTCGGCTCCCGCCGGCATCCCCTCACCCGTCGACCCGCGCAGAGCGGATGCCGCGACCCAGATCCCCGCCAGCAGGAGCGCACCGACGAACCCCGCGACGACGGCGCGGGTCGAGCGGCGCGGGGTGGTCATGCGCCGAGGCTAACCCCAGCCACAGACGAAGGCCCGACCCCTGGAGAGGGATCGGGCCTTGCAGACGTGTGAGGGGGCGGTCAGGCCGCCAAGCGGAGGCCGCGACGGTCGGTCGCGACGCGCTCGCCTTCGGGGATGCTCTCGTCGTCGCCGATGAGGGACTCCGGTGCGACCCGCGCTCCGGCGCCGACGAAGCAGCGGACGCCGATCTTCGCGCCGGCACCGATGGCTGCTCCGGGTCCGATGTGCGCGTGGGGTGCGATCTCTGCGTTCGGGCCGATGACGGCCTCCGGTTCGATCCACACTCCGCGTCCGATGCGGGCGCCTGCGGCGATCTGCGCCCCGGGTTCGACGTAGCTTCCTGCTTCGACGATCGCACTCGGGTGCACCTTGGCTCCGTTCGCGATCAAGCCACGTCCGTTGGCGTGCTTGCGGTAGCGCAGCGTCTCGCCTCGGTCGTTCTCGATGTCGATGTAGTTCTTGCCCACGGGTCCTCCTTGACGGATACAACGTCCCACAGGGCATTTCATTCCCGAATGGCACCCGAAATCACGGGGTTGACCGCGGCTGGGTAACCTGATTCGGTGACAGCGCACGAAGAGATGGCCGACCCCGCCGCCCCCGAGACGGGCCCGTCGCTCGTCTTCGAGGAGAAGGCCGCTCCGCACACCTGGCTCGACGACATCGTCGGACTCGCGACCGGAACGTTCACCGTTTCCCTGGGATTGTTCCTGCTGCACATGAGCATGGCCGTCACCGGCGGCACCGCGGGCCTGTCCCTGCTGCTGAACTATGCGCTCGACTGGCCGTTCGCGGCACTGTTCGCCGTCGTCAACCTGCCCTTCGGCGTCCTGGCGGTCTGGAAGCGCGGGTGGAACTTCGCCCTCCGCACCCTGGTGTGCATCGGGGCGGTCTCCGGATTCTCCGTCCTCATCGAGCACCTGTTCCTCATCGAGAGGATCGACCCGGTCTTCGGGACCATCGCCGGCAACCTCCTCGCCGGGATCGGCCTGCTGATCGTCTTCCGGCACGGCGCGAGCCTCGGTGGGATCAACGTCGTCGCCCTCGTGATCCAGGATGCGACCGGAATCCGCGTGGGGTGGACCATGATGGTCTTCGATGTCCTCGTCATCCTGCTCGCCCTCCTGGTCGTCCCCTGGCAGTTCGTTCTGCTCAGCGCGGCGGGGGCCGTCGTGCTGAACCTCGTCCTCGCTCTGAACCACCGGCCCGGCCGGTACATCGGTCACTGATGGTCGACATCGGAGGAGTACGCCTGTCGGGCAGGATGATCTGCGCGACGAAGGACGAAGCGGATGCCGTGCGGCGCCACCTCGACGCGCACATCGAGCGCACGCGGGCCGAGGACGGCTGCCTGCTGTTCGAGATCACACCGCTCGGCGGCGGTCGTGCGTGGTCGGTCGAGGAGCTCTGGACCGATGCGTCCACGTTCCGGGAGCACCAGCGACGCGCCGCGGACAGCGAATGGGGTCGCGCGACGGCGGGGATCGAACGCCGTTACCGCGTCGAGGGACTCACGCCGGACGAATGACCGGTCGGCCGGTCACGGCTGGCAGACGGGGCACCAGAACACGATCCGCTCGCTCGTCGCACGCGCCCCGAGCTCCGATCCCTCGATGAGCGTGCCGCAGCGTCGGCACGGCTTGCCGCCGCGTCCGTAGACCCACGTCTGCTTCCCCGGGCGGTTGTCGCCCGTGAACGTGCGCCCCTGTCGATCCCGGTTCGCGCGGATCATCCGCACACCCGTGTCGATGAGACCCGCGACGTCGACCTCCTTCGCGAGTGCGGTGGGACGGATGCCGCGCACGAACAGCAGCTCGTTCGCGTACTCGTTGCCGAACCCGGCGACGTTCCGCTGGTCGAGGAGCGCCACGTGGATCGCACGCTCGTCGGCTGCGACGTTCGCCACCGCCTGCGCCGCGTCCCAGTCGGCGGAGAGCGGATCGGGCCCGAGGTGCCCGACCACGCGGTCCTCCTCGGCGGTCGGCAGGACCTCGACCATCGCGAGCTCGAAGCCGACGGCGTCCGCGGGTCTCGTGCCGACGATCGCGCGGGCCTGGAAGGCGGGGGCGCGCCACTTCTGGCCCGGCCTGTAGACGTGCCAGCGGCCCTCCATCTTGAGGTGGGAGTGCAGGGTCTGCGCCCCGATGCGCATGAGCAGGTGCTTGCCGCGCGGCACGACCTCGCGCACCGTCTCACCGCGCAGGTCGACCGTGGCGCTCCGCGGCACACGCACCTCGAATCGCGTGACCTCGTGGCCCGCGAGCGCCTCGTGCAGCTTCCGCGCGGCTCGGAAGACGGTGTCGCCCTCAGGCACGCTGAGGCTCCCGTGAGCCGCGCCGCAGGGTGAGGCCCTTGGGCGACTCGACGAAACCGGCGTCGCGGAGGGCGCGGCCGGCGGCGGTCGTGTAGACGAACGCACCGCTCACCTGCTCGATCGTGAGGGTGTCGAGGCCACGGGCGCGTGAGGTCTCGACGAGGCTGCGCGCGGCGGCGACCAGGACGTCCTCGTCGTCGGTGAAGGCGAGCGCGGTGCGCCCGCCGCGCTCGAGGTAGAGCACGAGGGTGCCGTCGACCAGCACGACCAGTCCGCCGGCTTTGCGGCCGGGGCGGTGGTTCACTCCCTCGATCGACGGCCAGTTCAGCGCCGCGCCGTAGGGGTTGGCGGGATCGGTGGCGGCGAGCGTCCGCGCGGTGAGCGGTGCGGGCTCCGGCACCGACGCGAACTCGCGGAGCCGGTCGACGGTCGCCGAGGTCGCGAACTGGGCGGCCCCCAGCTTCTCGACGAAGTAGCCGCGCCGGCAGTGCCCGGCATCCTCGAATCCCGCCAGGATCCGGTACACCTGCGCGAAGCCGCCCGGGACCCCCTCGGCCTGGACCGAGCCGCGGGTGACGACGCCGTAGCGCTCGAGGAGCATGCCCGCCGTCGCGGTCGCCCGCAGGGTCGCATCGTCATCGGGGACGGGCAGCAGCGACCAGCGGCCGCCGACCATGGCCGGGCGCTGCGGTGCGGGCCGCGCGGCGGCGGCGATCGGCGCCCCGCGGAACATGCGGGTGCGGGGTGTACGCCGCGTCACCCGGTGCGCTTGCGATCCGCCGGCGAGGAGCCCTCGGACGGGCGCGAACGTGTCGTTCGTGACGCGCCCCGACCAGGTCAGGTTCCAGAGCGCGTCGATGACGGACTGCTCGTTCGGCGCCTCGACCATGCCGACCAGCTGACCGGCGAAGTAAGCGCCGCCGGCGCCGAGCGCGTCGAGAAGCGACTGCTCGAACGGCGTGACCTCGTCTTCGGGGATCTGCAGCGTGAGCGTCGCGGCATCCGCGGGGTGCAGCGCGATCCAGCCGTCGCGTCCGGGCAGAGAACCGTGACCCGACCAGAGCACCTCGCCGGTCGCTGTCAGTTCGTCGAGCAGGGCGGGGGAGTAGTTCCGCACGCGCGACGGCAGGATGAGCGATTCCCACGCGCTTGCGGGGAGCGGGACACCGGCGAGCTGCTCGACCACGGCGAGCACCCCGTCGACCCCCTCGAGCGGACGCGTCAGGTGCTGCCAGACGGGCAGGAAACGCCCCAGCGCCTCGGGCTCGACGGGTTCGACGCTCCCGCGGATCGCGGCGAGCGAACGCATCCGGATGCGGCGCAGCACCTCGCTGTCGCACCACTCGAGGTCGTCCGGGTGTGCGGAGTCCGCGGGCAGGAAGAACCCGCTCGCGAGCCGGCCCTGCGCTTCGAGCCGCTGCAGTGTCTGACGGGCGACGGCGCCGCCCACGCCGAGGCGCGTCGCGACGTCGGAGGTCCGGAACGGTCCGTGCGTGCGGGCGTACCGCGCGACGAGGTCGGCGAGCGGATCGGCGACGGGTTCGAGGAAGGCCGTCGGGATGCCGACAGGCAGCGCCGCGCCGAGGGCGTCGCGCAGGCGGCCCGCATCCTCGATGCCGGCGACGCGGGGGGCGCCGCCGAAGGTGACGCGGATGGCGCGGCGGGTGTCGACGAGTTCGTCGAGCAGAGCCGCGGAATCGGCTTCGGTCGCTGCCAGAGCAGGCGCGTCCGGGTCCGTCGCCGCACCCTCGAGCCGTTCTGCCACCTCGGCGACCGAGAGCGGCCCGAGCAGCCGCAGCAGGTCGGCGACGCCCTCGACGCCGCGTACGCGCCTCGTCGGATCGAGTCGCTGGAGTTCGCGCTCGTACTGCTCGATGACGCCGGGGTCGAGCAGCTCGCGCATCTCGATCTTGCCGAGCAGCTCGCTCAGCAGGGCAGGATCGACCGACAGCGCTGCCGCTCGGCGCTCGGCGAGGGGCGAGTCGCCCTCGTACATGAACGCGCCGACATATCCGAAGAGCAGGTCGCGCGCGTACGGCGACGGCGAGCTCGTCGTCGTTTCAACGAGACGGATGCGGCGGTCCGCGATGCTCCGCGCGATCCGCAGCAGGGCCGGGAGGTCGTAGACGTCCTGCAGGACCTCGCGGAGGGTCTCGAGGATGATCGGGAAGGTCGGGTGCTCCTTGGCGACCTCGAGCAGTTGCGCGGAACGCTGGCGCTGTTGCCACAGGGGCGATCGCTTGTTCGGGTTGAGGCGGGGGAGCAGGAGTGCCCGAGCCGCGCATTCGCGGAACCGCGAGGCGAACAGTGCGGACCCGCCGACCTCCGAGGTGACGAGCTGTTCGAGCTCGTCCGCGTCGAAGACGAACAGCTCGGCTCCGGGCGGCTCGGCATCCGTGTCGGGCACGCGGGCGATGATCCCGTCGTCGCTCGCGACCGCGGCACCCTCGACGCCGAGACGCTCGCGGATCCGCGCGTTGACGGCCAGTGCCCACGGTGCGTGCACATGCATGCCGTACGGGGAATGCAGGATGACGCGCCAGTCGCCGACCTCGTCGCGGGAGCGTTCGACGGTCAGGGTCTTGTCGGTCGGAAGGCTGCCCGTCGCCTCGCGCTGCTCGCCGATGTAGGCGAGCAAGTTGCCGATCGCGTTGTCGTCGAGGCCGGATTCCCGCAGCCGCGCGACCGCCTTCTCGGGCTTCGCCGTCGAGAGTTCGCGCGAGAACTTGCCGAGGGCCTCGCCGAGCTCCGCGGGACGGCCGAGACCGTCGCCGTGCCAGAACGGGAGCTTGCCCGGCTGACCGTAGGCGGGGAGGACGTTCACCCGGTCGTGGGTGATCTCGACGATGCGCCAACTCGTCGTGCCGAGGGTGAACACGTCACCCACGCGGGACTCGTAGACCATCTCCTCGTCGAGCTCGCCGACACGGGCGTTGCGCGCCTCGCCCGAGATGAAGACGCCGAACAGTCCCCGGTCGGGGATCGTGCCGCCGCTGGTGACCGCGATGCGCTGCGCACCCGGCCGGCCGGTGATGGTCCCGGCATCCCGATCCCAGACGACGCGGGGACGCAGTTCGGCGAAGGCATCGGACGGGTAGCGGCCGGCGAGCAGGTCGAGTGTCGCTTCATAGGCCGAGCGGGGGAGGGAGCGGAACGGGGCCGAGCGTTTGACGGTCTCGAACCAGCCCTCGACGTCGAGCACGGCCACGGCGGAGGCGGCGATCGTGTGCTGGGCGAGGATGTCGAGTGGATTCTGCGGCACCGAGATCGCCTCGATCTGCCCCGCGAGCATCCGCTCGGTCACGACGGCCGTGTGCAGCACGTCGCCGCGGTGCTTGGGGAAGAGCGCGGCGCGGCTGACCTCGCCGACCTGGTGGCCGGCGCGACCGACGCGCTGCAGACCGGATGCCGCCGAGGGCGGCGCCTCGACCTGGATCACGAGGTCGACGGCGCCCATGTCGATGCCGAGCTCGAGGCTGCTCGTCGCGACGACGCAGCGGAGCGCCCCGGACTTCAGCTCGTCCTCGACCTGCGCGCGCTGCTCCTTCGACACCGAGCCGTGGTGCGCCTTCGCGAGGATCGCTTCGACCCCGGCTGACGCGCCCGCCTGCGCCATCATGGTGGCTGGCACGGTCGGATCCGGCACGTCGATGCCGACCCTCTCGGCGTAGATCTCGTTGAGCCGTCCCGTCAGACGCTCCGCGAGGCGACGCGAGTTCGAGAAGACGATGGTGGACCGGTGGGCGAGGATGCGGTCGACGATCGCCTCTTCGACGTGCGGCCAGACCGACCCGGTCATCTCCGACGACTGCGGCGGCGTGTACCAGTTGCCCCCGTCCCCATCCCCGTCGTCGTCCGGATCGACGGCGACCGGCTCCTCCTCCTCGGGTGCACCGGGTGGGGGCGGCGGGTTCGTGAGGTCGTCGATCGGCACGACGACGGACAGATCGAACGCCTTCGTCGCCTTGGGTGCCACGATGTCGACCGGAGCCGCTCCGCCGAGGAACCGGGCCACCTCATCGATCGGGCGGACCGTCGCCGAGAGGCCGATGCGCTGCGCCGGGGTCTCGAGCAGGGCGTCGAGGCGTTCGAGGCTCACGGCGAGGTGGGCGCCGCGCTTGGTCGCCGCGACGGCATGGACTTCGTCGACGATGACGGTGTGGATGCCGCGGAGCGTCTCGGCCGCCTGCGAGGTCAGCATCAGATACAGCGACTCGGGCGTCGTGATGAGGATGTCCGGCGGGTCGGCGAGCAGGCGCCGACGGTCCCCGGAAGGCGTGTCGCCGGAGCGGACACCCACGGTCACGTCGGGCGCGGGCATGCCGAGACGCCGGGCCGACTGCCCGATGCCCACCAGCGGGGAGCGGAGGTTGCGTTCGACGTCGACGCCGAGCGCCTTGAGCGGCGAGACGTAGAGGACGCGCGTGCGGGGAGGCGCGGCATCCGCGCGCTTCTTCCTGCCTCGGGCGGACTTCTCGTCGTTGGCCGCGGGCTTCTCGGCCACACGGTCGCGGAAGATGCGGTCGAGCGCCCAGAGGAACGCCGACAGCGTCTTGCCCGAGCCGGTCGGGGCGACCACGAGCGCGTGCTTGCCGGCGGAGATCGCCTGCCAGGCGCCCGCCTGCGCAGCCGTGGGTGCGTGGAAGGCGCTGCGGAACCAGTCCTGCGTCGCAGGGCTGAACCGCTCGAGGACGTCCGCCATGGTTCCATCATCGCGCGGACCACCGACACCGGGCCGGGGCTTGCGCCCCGGCCCGGTCGTCAGACCTCCGTCATCCGACCCTCCCGGAGTTCCAGGGTGAGGTCGGCGCCGACCCTGCTGAGGAACGCGCCGTCGTGGCTGACGACGAGGACCGCTCCCCGGTAGGCCGACAGAGCCTCGACGAGCTGGTCGACCGTGTCGAGGTCGAGGTTGTTCGTCGGCTCGTCGAGCACCAGGAGGTGCGGCGGCGGGTCGGCGAGCAGCAGACGGGCCAGAGCCACCCGGAACCGCTCGCCGCCCGAGAGCGCCGAGACGGGCCGGTGCACCGTATCGCCGCGGATGAGGAACCGAGCGAGGCGGTTCCTCAGCTCGACGTCACCGACCCCGGGTGCCGCGGCGCGGATGTTCGCCAGCACCGCGGCATCCTCCTCGAGCCCGTCCACCCGCTGCGACAGGTAGCCGATCCGGTCGGTGTGCGCCTCTGCGCGGGCGCCCGACGGTGCCGAGTGCAGGGCGGATGCGGCATCCGACCCCGGTTTCGGCCCACCGCCGTCGGCCGAACCTGCACGCGGCACGTGAGGCGCCGCCCCGGCCGACGCGACGAGCCGTTCGAGCAGCGTCGTCTTGCCCGCGCCGTTCGGTCCGATGAGCGCCACCCGCTCCGGTCCTTGGATGATCCAGGAGCGCTCGCCGTCGCCGATCGTCGCGATGCGGCGGCCCGTGCCGACATCCGGATCGGGCAGGTCGATCCGGACCGTGTCGTCGTCGCGCACACGGCGCCCGGCGGTGTCGGCCGCGGCACGCGCGGCATCCACCTTCTCGTTCGCCTCGACGCGGAGCTTGCCCGCCGTCACCTGCGCCGAGCGTTTCATGGTGCCTAGCACGATCTTCGGTGCCGCCTTCCGCGCGGCGAGCTTCTTGCCGTGCGCATCGCGCGTGGCGATCGCCGATTCGATCTGCTGCCTGTCTCGCTTCTCCCGCTTCAGTACCTGCCGGGCCGTCGTCTCGGCCTGGGCGGCGGCGGACTGCTCGGTGTCGAGCCACGCCTTCCAGGCCGAGTACGGTCCGCCGAACACCGACAGCTCCGAGCCGTAGAGCTCGGCGGTGTCGTCGAGCTCCTCGAGCAGCGCCGTGTCGTGGCTCACCACGATGAGCGTGCCGCGCCAGGTCCGAACGAGCTCGTGCACGCGGGCTCGCGCGTCGCGGTCGAGGTTGTTCGTCGGCTCGTCGAGCAGGGCGATCTCGGCCCCGCGGAGCCGGACGCCGACGAGGGCCGCCAGGACCGCCTCGCCGCCTGAGAGCTCGCCGACCGCTCGGTCGAGGGCGCCTTCCGGCAGCCCGACCTCGGCGAGGGCCGCGGTCGCCCGCGCCTCGACGTCCCAGTCGTCGCCGACCGTGTCGAAGTGGCGCTCGTCGACATCGCCGCGCTCGATCGCCCGCACGGCGCCCAGGACCTCGCCGATCCCGAGCAGGTCCGCGACGCGGCGTCCGGTGTCGAGCGTCAGCTGTTGCGGCAACAGGTCGACCCGCCCCGCTGTGGTGATCGAGCCTGATGCCGGTGCGAGGGTCCCGGCGATCAGTTTCAGCAGCGTGGACTTGCCGGATCCGTTCCGGCCGACGAGGCCGGTGCGGCCGCCGCCGAAGGCTCCAGTGACCTCGCTGAGCAGGGCGGTGCCGTCGGGCCAGGCGAAGGTGACACGGTCGAGGGTGACCGCGGAGGTGAGTGTGGTGGGCATGAGGCGCCTCCCTGTGAGGGGTGCGCGGACGTCTGCGTCGACGGACCGGTCCGTAGCGCTCGGTGCGGCCGGGCAGCACGATGTGCTGCGGTCGAAGGATGACGGTCCGCGCCGGTCGGTGAATCGATCACCGGGCGGACTGTCGAATCGTCCTCGGGGAGGGTCGACGGGTCAGCGCGGGATCACAGCGCGATCGCGTCGATAACCTTCAACGGCTCTTCCTCACACTCGGGACAGGACGTCGATCATCGTAGCCACGTCGGTGAGCGGATGCCAGAGGCCGACTCAGCTCTTCGGTGCGGCCAGCTGCTTTTCGAGGAACACCCGCACGTCGCCGAGCTCCTCTGCTGACACGCTGTGCGCGAGGTCGGGGTAGACGCGTCCGCTGAGGTCGACATGCCCCGGCAGCCACTGCGCGGTGTGGTCGACGAAACGCGGCGGGATGACCTCGTCGCGCGCGCCGCGTCCCCAGAACACCGGCGGGCGCACCTCGGCCAGCTCGGCATCTCCGTCCGCGGGTTCGGGGAACGCGTAGCCGGCGAGGTTCACGGCGAATGCCGCACCCTGCGGTCGCATCCGCATCATCTGCAGCGCGATGACGCCGCCCTGCGAGAAGCCGAGAAGACCGACGGATGCCGCATCCCCCCGCACACCGTCGACCCAGTCCCAGACGGCACGGGTCGAGCCGACGACCTCGTCGTGGTCGCGGCTCTCGACGCCGTCGATCGTGAACCACGAGTACCCGGGCATCGGGAAGCGGGGGGCGAGCGGCGCGCGCACGGCGGCGACCACGAACTCCCCGGGCAGGTGCGGCGTGAGGCCGAAGAGGTCCGCCTCGTTCGACCCGTAGCCGTGCAGAAGCACCAGCAGCGGCCGATCGCCGCGCTCCTCGGCAGGCGCGGACCACAGGACGGCGTCGGGATCGAGCGGGGAGGCGGCCACCATGCGTCCATCCTGCCCCAGGCCCCCGACACGGGTGACACGTCCGACACGGGGCGCCGCGGCATCCGCTCGGGTATACATGGAGGCATGGCCGTCCGCACTCCCGACCCCGACCCGAACGAGCGTGACGACGAGGGAAGCGGGAGCGATCCGCTCCGCGGGCTCGGGTCGTCGATGGGCCGTCCGGGTTCCGCGGGCAACCCCGCGTGGCTGAGCGACGTCGAGCTCGCCGAGGCACGCCGCCGGCTGCCGATGCTCTACGTCGAGGCCGTCCCGGTGCGTCTGGACGGGATGGGCGCGGTGACCGAGGTCGGCATCCTGCTGCGGGCGACGCCGATGGGCGAGATCTCCCGCACCATCGTGTCGGGCCGCGTCCGCTACGGCGAGACCGTGCGCGACGCGCTGTTCCGCCACCTCGAGAACGACCTCGGACCGATGGCGTTCCCGATGCTGCCGCCTCAGCCCGCGCCGTTCACCGTCGCGGAGTACTTCCCGATCCCCGGTGTCAGCGCCTTCCACGACGACCGGCAGCACGCCGTCTCGCTCGCTTTCGTCGTGCCCGTGACCGGAACGTGCGAGCCGCGTCAGGACGCGCTCGAGGTCACCTGGATGTCGCCCGAGGAGGCCTCGTCCGACGCGCTCGCGGCCGAGATGGAGGGCGGCCGCTCGACGCTCGTGCGGCAGGCCCTCGCCTCGGTCGGCGCCCTGCGCTGACCCGCGCTTGCCGCGACCTCAGCCGCGGGTCAGGCGCGACAGCGCCGCGACGAAGGCGTCGACGTCGGACTCCGTCGTGTCGAACGAGCACATCCAGCGGACCTCGTTCTTCGAGGCATCCCAGTCGTAGAAGCGGAACGACTCACGGAGCTTCTCGGCGACGCCGTCGGGAAGGATCGCGAAGACGCCGTTCGCCTGCGTCGGCTGGCTGAAGCGCACGCCGTCGATCGATCCCTCGGCCAGCCCCGCCTCGACGGCCGCGCGCAGTCGCGCCGCCATGGCATTGGCGTGGCGGGCGTTCCGCAGGTACAGGTCGCCTTCGTACAGCGCGATCAGCTGGGCCGAGACGAAGCGCATCTTCGACGAGAGCTGCATGTTGAGCTTGCGCAGGTAGGGGAGGCCCTGGGATGCCGCCGGGTCGAGCACGACGATCGCTTCGGCTGCGAGCGCGCCGTTCTTCGTACCGCCGGCGCTGACGAGGTCGACACCGGCATCCTTCGTGAAGGCGCGGATCGGCAGGTCGAGCGCCGCAGCGGCGTTCGACAGTCGTGCGCCGTCGAGGTGCAGACGCATGCCGCGCGAGTGGGCGTGGTCGGCGAGGGCGCGGATCTCGTCGGGCGTGTAGAGGGTGCCGAGCTCGGTGGACTGCGTGATCGAGACGACGAGCGGCTGCGCGCGGTGCTCGTCGCCCCAGCCCCAGGCCTCCATGTCGACGAGCTCGGGGGTGAGCTTGCCGTCGTCGGTCGGGACGTTCAGGATCTTGATGCCGGCGACCTTCTCGGGAGCGCCGCCCTCGTCGACGTTGATGTGGGCGGTGGATGCCGCGACCACAGCGCCCCAGCGGGGGAGCATCGACTGCAGTCCCGTCACGTTCGCGCCGGTGCCGTTGAAGACGGGGAACGCCTGCGACCCCTCGCCGAAGTGGTGCGCGAAGACCTCCTGCAGACGCGCGGTGTACACGTCCTCGCCGTAGGCGATCTGATGGCCGTCGTTGGCGGCGGCGATGGCCGCGAGAACCTCGGGGTGGACCCCCGAGTAGTTGTCGCTGGCGAAGGAGCGGATCATCGGGTCGTGGAGCGTCGTCACCTCTCAAGCCTAGGTCGCGCGGAGGTGCTCTTCCCCGTGTCCGACCCCGGCGATACCCTCACCGCATGAGTGAAGCGACGCCGTCGCCGCGCACCGTCCCTCCGGGCGGGATGCGCACGTTCCTGCACGTCCTGGTGAACACGGCCGTCGCGAACGTCACGACGAGCTTCCTGTGGTTCGCACTCACCTTCTGGGTGTACCTCGAGACCGAGTCGGTGCTCGCCACGGGCATCATCGGCGGCGCCTACATGCTGCTGCTGGCGATCTTCGGCATGGTCTTCGGCACGCTCGTCGACCGCTTCCGCAAGCACGCCGTCATGGTCTTCTCGGGGGTGTTCACCCTCGTCGCGTTCCTCGCGGCCGGCGCGATCTACGTGTCGCAGCCCGAGTCGGCGATCCTCGACCTCCGCGGACCGTGGTTCTGGCTGTTCTCGGGCATCATCCTGGCCGGCGCCGTCGTCGAGAATCTGCGCAACATCGCCCTGTCGACGACGGTGACCCTGCTCGTCCCGACCGAGCGCCACGCGAATGCCAACGGCCTCGTGGGGACCGTGCAGGGCATCGCCTTCATCGTGACGAGCGCGCTGTCGGGCCTCGCGATCGGACTGGTGGGCATGGGGTGGACACTCGCCGTCGCGATCGCCTTCACCGCGGTGCCGCTCATCCACCTGCTGTTCGTGCGCATCCCCGAGGACGCACCGACTCCCGATCCCGGGTCGAAGATCCTCGACATCCGCGGCGCGGCCGCCGCGATCCGCGCCGTTCCGGGACTCTTCGCACTGATCCTCTTCTCGACGTTCAACAACCTCATCGGCGGCCTCTACATGGCGCTGATGGATCCCTACGGGCTCGAGCTCTTCGATGTGAAGATCTGGGGTGTCGTCCTCGCGGTCACGGCGACCGGCTTCCTCATCGGCGGTGGCATCGTCGCCGCGAAGGGGCTCGGCAAGAACCCCATCCGCACACTCCTGCTCGCCGTGGCGGTGATGGGTCTGCTCGGTGCGGTCTTCACGCTGCGCGAATGGTGGTGGCTCTATGCGGTCGGCATCTGGGCCTACATGACCCTCGTGCCCGTGATCGAGTCCGCCGAACAGACGGTCATCCAGAAGGTCGTCCCCTTCGAGCGCCAGGGCCGGGTCTTCGGCGCGGCGACCGCGCTGGAGGTCTCGACCGGCCCGATCACCTCGTTCGCGATCGCCCCGATCGCGGAGTTCTGGATCATCCCGTACTTCCGCACCGACGAGGGTGAGCGGGCGTGGTCCTGGCTTCTCGGCGAGGGCGAGATGCGGGGCATCGCGCTCATCTTCCTCGTCGGCGGACTCATCATGGTCGCCGCCTCGCTCGCCGCGTTCCTCACCCGGTCGTACCGGACGCTGTCGGCCGAGTACCGCGAGGCACCCGAGACGGCCGAGGCGGATGCCGCGCCCCCGGCGCCCGGCATCCCGTCGTCGTCGCGCGAAGCGGCGGGAGGCGTCGCGGGCGACTGACGGCGCCGGAAACGGCTTCGGCGCCCGAGCCCCCCAGAGAGCCCAGGCGCCGAAGTGGCGTTCCGACGTCAGGCGTCGGTGGCGCGGATGCCGGCGACGCCGGCGATGACGGGGCGCATCTTCTTCTCGAGCGCCTCGAAGAACATCGACAGCGGGAACTCGTCGTCGAGGACCGCGTCGGTGTACCCCTTCGGCGGGCCGGCGAGGATCTCGTCGGACAGTCCGCGGGCCCACTGCGACGCGGGGTGGGGCGTGACGGTCTGACGGACCAGGTCGTAGGCGGCGAGCCAGTGCGCGACCTTGGGGCGGTCGATCGACTCCCAGTAGAGCCGGTCGATCGCGTCACTCAGGGCGATGACGGCGTCGGCGACGCGGTCCCACTCGAACGCGAGCGACGTGTCGGTCCAGTGCAGGACGCCGCGCTGGTGCAGCCAGGCGAACAGCAGCTGCCCGCCCAGGCCGTCGTAGTTGCGGACCCGGGTGCCGGTGATCGCGAAGCGGAAGATGCGGTCGAACAGCACGGCGTACTGCACGAGGCCGGCGTGCTCGAGCATCTCGCCCTCGGCATCCGTCAACTGTGCCTTCGCCGACAGGTCCTTCTCGATCGCCACGCACTCGCGGAAGGCGGTCAGGTCGCAGCGGAGCTCTTCGAGCGAGTACAGGAAGAACGGCATCCGCTGCTTGATCATGAACGGATCGAACGGCAGGTCACCGCGCATGTGGGTGCGGTCGTGGATGAGGTCCCACATGACGAACGTCTTCTCGGCCAGACGCTGGTCGTCGAGCAGGCGAGCGGCGGCCTCGGGCAGGTCGAGACGGGTGATCTCGGATGCCGCGCGCACGACGCGCCGGTACCGTGCGGCCTCGCGGTCCTGGAAGATCGCGCCCCACGTGAAGGTCGGGACTTCGCGCATGGCGACCGTCTCGGGGAAGAGGACGGCCGAGTTCGTGTCGTACCCGGGCGTGAAGTCCAGCAGGCGGAAGGAGACGAACAGACGGTTCGTGTAGGTCTGCTCGAGTTCGGCGATGAACTCCGGCCAGATCGTCTCGACGAGGACGGCCTCGACCTTGCGGTCGCGGGTGCCGTTCTGGGTGTACATCGGGAACACGACGAGGTGTCGGAGGCCGTCGATGCGGTTCTCCTGCGGCTGGAACGCCATGAGCGAATCGAGGAAGTCCGGGACGCCGAAGCCCTCCGAGACCCAGCGGTCGAAGTCCGCGACGCTCGCCTCGAGATAGGCGGCATCGTGCGGGAAGGCGGGGGAGAGGGCGCGGATGCCGGCCGTGATCGCCTCGACGTGCGCGCGGGCGGCGTCGTGGTCGGCGGCGTCGGGCACCGACCCGTCGGTGATCTGCAGACCCTGGAGGGCGGTCGCGGCATCCCGCAGCAGCGCCCAGGCGGCGGAGGTCTCGGCCCGGCGGGCGTCCTCGACGACCTCGGGCATTCCGATGATCGTCGACGCGGTGGTGACGGTGCTCATGGTGGACCTCCTATCGGTTCCTCACGGCTTCCTCGCGCAATGGCGGGAAGAATTCCTGTGTTTCCAGCCTAAGGCCGTAAGGATCGCGTGTGCAAGGCGGCTGCGGTACCGCTGCGGTACCGTCGAGGCGTGCCCGCAGACGAGACAGACCCCGCCGATTCCGCGATCATCGCCGCGCTGTCGGGCAACGCCCGCGCGACGCTCGCAGAACTCTCCGCCGTCGCGGGGCTGTCGGTGTCGGCGACGCAGGCCCGCGTCCGCCGGCTCGAGGCACGCGGCCTGATCTCCGGCTACCGAGCGGTCATCGACCCCGAGGTGGCCGGCAAGCCGCTCGCCGCCTTCGTCGAGATCACGCCGCTCGATCCCGCTCAGCCCGACAACGCTCCCGAGCTCATCGCGCACCTCGACGAGATCGAGGCGTGCCACTCGATCGCGGGCGACGCGGCCTACATGCTGTTCGTGCGCGTCGCGACGCCGCGCGACCTCGAGCGGTTGATCCGCGACATCCGCGCCGCAGCCTCGGTGAACACCCGTACGACCGTCGTCCTGCAGACCTTCTTCGAGCACCGCCCGATCTCGCCCGCCTGAGCGCCGCACCCGAGGGGCGTGTCAGCCCGAGGTATGTGTCAAGGGGAGGCGGTCCCGCCCCGCCCTGCATACCGTGGAAGGCATGACCGACACCCCCATCGGCGGCGAGGTCCTCGTCGTCGCGAACAGCCGCTCCGGCGCCTCGCTCGGCCGTCCCGACCGCGTCCCCGACGTCCGCAGGCGGATGCCGGGTGCGACCGTGCGCGAACTCGGCGAGAGCGAGACCCTCGACGACGTCGTGGCCGACGCGATGGTCGGCGAGAACCCGCCGAGCGTGCTGGCGATCCTCGGCGGTGACGGTTCGGTCTCTCGAGCGGCGCACCTCGCGCGCCGCCACGACCTGACCCTCCTCGTCCTCCCGAACGGCACCTTCAACCACTTCGCGCGGTCGGTCGGCATCCCCGACGTCGACGCCGGGCTCGACGCGTATGCCGCGGCGAACGTCCGACCCGTCGCCGTCGCCGAGGCCTCGGTGGACGACGGGGAACCGATCACGGTGCTGAACGCCGTCTCACTCGGGGCGTACCCCGAGTTCCTGGCCGAGCGCGAACGCCGCACCAGCCTCGGCAAATGGTGGGGCGGTGCCGTCGCCGCCTGGCGCGAGATGCACGGCGCCCACGCGGTCGACGTCGTGCGAGGCGGCCGACGCGCCTCGGTCTGGTCGGTGTTCGCCGGCGTCGGCCCCAACGACCCCGACCGCATCGCCACGATGCAGCGCGCCACGCTCGACGAGCCGGTCATCGACGTCCGCGTGCACCACGCCCGCGGCACGCGCGCCCGCGCCATCGCCTCGCTCGCGTTCGGCGAGAAGACCGTCGCGGTCCTCCGTGCACTCCGGGTGATGCCCCCGGCATCCGACATCGAACGGATCCTCGACGAGGACTTCGAGATCGAGGTCCGCGCCGGCAGCGCCCCCGACATCTGGGTGCACGACGGCGAGCTCGAAGAGGTCGGAGAGGACGGCTTCCGTCTGCGGGTACGCGCCGTCGGCGACGGACTCCGGGTCTACCTGCCCGCCCGGTAGGGCCGGATACATCCCGAGTCGGATGCCCCGTCCCACCCCGACCGCGTAGCGTTCAAGGGTGTTCCGTCCGCTCCGCCCCTACCAGGCTGCTGTCGACGCGGCCATCGCGGTGCTGTTCGCGCTGATGGCGCTGCCGTTCGAGCTCGGTGCGGCCGCCGGATCCGACGCCGGAAACCTCGGTGCGTGGAGCGCGATCCCCGTCGTGTTCCTCCTGGCGGCGGCGCTCGGTCTTCGCCGGTACTCGCCCGGCCTCGCGCTCGGCGTCGCGTGGGTCGGCGCCGTCGTGCAGATGAGTTTCGGTCGGGGCCCCGGGTTCGCCGACATCGCCATCTTCGCCGTGCTCTACGCGACGGCCGCGTACGGCACGAGGCTTGTTTTCTGGCTCGGTTTCACCTCGGTCATCGTCGGCTCCGGCACCATCACGGTCTACCTCTTCCGGTGGGCGTTCGTCGGGAGCGGAGCGCTCTCCGACGTCCCGACGCTGATCTTCGTCCTGCTCGCGGCACTGTTCGCACTGGGGCTCTCGTGGACGGCCGGTGCGCTCGTCCGCACTGCGATGCGCGCCCGCGCCAACCGTGCCGCGCAGTCACGCGCCGAGGAGCAGACGGTCGCCGAGCAGGAGCGCACGCGCATCGCCCGCGACATGCACGACATCGTCGCCCACTCGCTCGCGGTCATCATCGCGCAGTCGGACGGCGCGCGGTACGCCGCGGCATCCGATCCCGAGGCCCAGGCCGCGGCGCTCGGCACGATCTCCTCGACGGCGCGCTCAGCCCTCTCGGACGTGCGCCTGCTCCTCACGCAGCTCCGCCATTCCCAGGCGGAGGGTCCGCAGCCGACGCTCGCCGACCTCGAGCAGCTCTACGCCCAGGTGCGAGCGGCAGGCGTCGAGCTGCGCGTGGACGTCGACCCCGCGCCGCGCGGCGAGGTCGCGGCATCCGTGCAGCTGTCGGTCTACCGCATCCTGCAGGAGGCGCTCACGAACGCCCTCCGCCACGGCACCCCCACCGGTGTGGACGTCTCGCTGGCGTGGCACCCCGACCGGGTCGAGCTGCGCGTCCGCAACGACGTCGCTCCCGTCCCCGACGGAGCGGAACGCCGCACCGGCGGCCACGGCCTGATCGGCATGCGCGAGCGCGCGCAGCTGATCGGTGGTCGATTGGATGCCGCGGCCGCAGACGGCGTCTTCACCGTCGAGGCGTCCCTGCCGACCGGAGCCGCGTCCGAGAACCCCGACCCCCTCGAGAGGAGCGCTCGGTGAGCGTCATCCGCGTCGTCCTCGTCGACGATCAGTCCCTGTTCCGCGCCGGTATCCGCATGGTCGTCGCCTCGCAACCCGACCTCGAGGTCGTGGGGGAGGCCTCCGACGGCGCGCAGGCGATCGAGGTCGTCCGCCAGACCCGCCCCGACGTCGTCCTCATGGACATCCGGATGCCGGTGATGGACGGGCTCGCCGCGACCGAGGCCCTGCTCGCCGATGCCGATCCGCCCAAGGTGGTCATGCTGACGACGTTCGACCTCGACGAGGCCGCGGCCCGCGCCATCCAGCGCGGAGCGAGCGGGTTCCTCCTGAAGGACGCCGATCCCGAGTTCCTGCTCGCCGCCATCCGCACGGTGCACGCGGGCTCGTCGGTCATCGCGGCGGCCGCGACCCGGGAGCTCTTCGCCCAGCTGAACGAACCCGTCCGCGCCGTCCCGGCGACGTTCGGCGAGCTCACCGACCGCGAGCGCGAGATCTTCGCGCTCGCCGCCCGGGGGCTCTCGAACGCCGAGATCGCCGCGCGGGAGTTCCTCTCGGAGGCGACCGTGAAGACCCACGTCTCGCGCATCCTCGCGAAGCTGTCGCTCCGCGACCGCGTGCAGCTGGTGGTCTTCGCCTTCGAGCACGGCCTCGCCTGATCGGCGCGCGCACCGTCATCCTTCCGATGTAGACGGTCGCGACGAGCGGCCGACGCGGCGCCCCGGGGGTACTCCGTAGCGTCGGAGACATGCAGATCACGACCACCGAGATGGGCCTCGCCGCCCGCGTCCAGAACCTCACGAAGACCTACGGCGGCGGTGAGAACGCCGTCCGCGCGCTCGACGACGTCACCGTCGGCATCCGTCGTGGCGAGTTCACCGCCATCATGGGCCCGTCGGGCTCGGGCAAGTCGACGCTCATGCACATCATGGCCGGCCTCGATGCGCCGGCCTCCGGCTCGGTCTGGATCGGCGACACCGAGATCACCGGTCTCTCGGACGTGGAGCTGACCATCCTCCGTCGCCGACGGGTCGGGTTCGTCTTCCAGTCCTTCAACCTCGTCCCGACCCTCGACGCGATAGGCAACATCCTGCTTCCCTTCGACCTCGACGGCCGGCGTCCCACGTCTCAGGAGAGGACGCGCATCGACGGCCTCGTCGCGACCCTCGGCCTCGGGCCCCGTCTGCGCCACCGTCCGCACCAACTGTCGGGCGGCCAGCAGCAGCGCGTCGCGATCGCCCGCGCCCTCGCGACGGCGCCCGACCTCGTCTTCGCCGACGAGCCCACGGGCAACCTCGACTCGCGGTCGGGTCGCGAGGTGCTGTCCCTCCTCGCCGCCGCCAGTCGCGAGCACGGTCAGTCGATCGCCATGGTCACCCACGACCCCGTGGCCGCGTCGTACGCCGACCGCGTGCTGTTCCTCGGCGACGGGCGCATCGTCGCCGACAAGCCCCGTCAGAGCGCCGAGCAGATCTCCGCTCACATGCTCAGCACCGAGGTGTCCGCGTGACCGCCCTCGCCCCGTCCGCCGTGCACACGATCGTCCCCGAACCCGCACGGACGTCGCGATTCGCGTGGCTGCGCGAGCGCGGCATGGGCGCGACGATCCTCGTCTCGGCCATCTCGACGGCCTTCGGCGTCGCGCTTTTGTCGGCGACGGGGTACCTCTCCGTGGTGCTCGCCGCGAACCCGATGTACGGCTCGTCCGACACCTTGACGATCGTCCTGATGCTGCTGAGCGGCATCCTGCTCGCCGTCGCGGTCTACGTCGCCGCGATCGTCACCGCGAATACGTTCTCGACGATCATCGCGGGGCGCACCCGCATGATCGCTCTCATGCGTCTGATCGGCGCGACCGCGCGGTCGCAGCGCAGCGAAGTCGCGACGCAGGGGCTCGTCGTCGGCGCGATCGGCGCGGTCCTCGGGCTGGTGGCGACGACGCTCGCCATGGTCGCGGCGGTGCCGCTGCTCGATCGCGCACTCGGGGTGGCCACGGACTGGTCTCCGGTCCAGGCCGCCCTCCTCCTGCCGGCGGTCGCGGTGGCGCTCACGACCTGGATCGCGGCATGGTCGGGGTCGCGTCGGGTTCTCGCGGTCACGCCGCTCGAGGCCCTCGGCGGCTCGGTAGAGCGATCCCGCGAGGAGATCGCCGGTAAGCGCGGCCGGCGGGCGGGCGCCGTGGTCCTCGGTGTGATCGGTGCCGTGCTGCTGGGCGGTGGACTCCTCCTCGGCCTCGTGAGCCCCGCCGGCGTGCTCGTCGCGTTCTTTGGCGGTCTCTTCTCCTTCACCGCCGTCTCGATCAGTGCGGTCTCGATCATGCCGCCGCTCCTGAAAGCCACCGGGCGGCTGTTCGGAAAGTCCGTGACCGCACGCCTGGCCGCAGAGAACGCGGTCCGCTACCCGGAGCGCTCGAGCCGCATGGCGATCGGCGTGGTCATGGGGGTCGCGCTCGTCGTGATGTTCGCGGTGGCCGCCGAGTCGGCCAAGTCCCTTGTGACCGCATCGAGCGGCGGCGAGCCCGACCCCGCATTCAATCAGATGATGGACAGCTTCTCGACGGTCATGATGTGTCTCGTCGCCGTGAGCGCCGTGATCGCCGCCGTCGGCCTCGTGAACCTCCTCACGATCGGCATCGTCCAGCGAAAGCGGGAGTTGGGTCTCCTGCGCGCTCTCGGCCTCACTGCCGCACAGATCCGTCGGATGGTCCTCATCGAGGCAGCGCACGTCACCGTCACCGCGTTGTTGTTCGGATTGACCCTCGGCGTCCTTTACGGCTGGGTCGCGGCGCAGTCCCTCCTCGGCTCCGTTGCGATGCCGCCGCTGTGGATGTCGCCGACGTTCGTCGCCCCCGCGATCCCGCTGCTCCCGGTGGTGATCGTGATCGTCGCGACCGCGGTGCTCACCCTCGGTGCGGCGGTCGCACCGACGCGGATCGCCACGCGATCGGCGCCCGTCGAGGCCCTGTCGGAGTAACGCCCTGCCGCCCCTTCACGCCCTCGATGGAGGGCGAAGGGGCGGTATCCGTCGTCAGTGGCCCTCGGCGGCGGGCGGCTCGTACGACCACGTCGGTGCGAGTGCGCGCAGGCGCATGCCGCGGTACTGCCACGCCGCCCACAGGACGGGCCACAGCGGCAGGGCCGCGGCTCCGCCGATCGTGAGGCGGTCGCGCCAGAGCGTCCGCGCGGGATCACCCGGCAGCGGGCTCACCGCCATCTGGTGGTCCCAGACATCGAGGGCGGCGAGTGCACCGGTCAGCGGGATGCCGCTGTCGCGGAAGATCCGCACCGGACCGTTCGTGTCCTCGGTGTACCGGTCGCTCGCGTGGATGAGCTGCTGGCCGGCGGGGATGATCCCGAGGGCGCGGATCTCGACCGGCACGTCGGTCCCCGGCTCGAACGAGGTCGGGAGCTCGCCGGCCATCGGCGCCATCGCGAGCAGCGGGCCGTAGAGCTCGGTGACCGCACGAGGCGAGTGGAGGGCTCGCCAGGCGGCATCCGCGGTGCAGTCGAGTTCGAGCTTCAAGAGGATCCGCATCGGACCACTCTCGCATTCCTCCGCGGCAGTCGATACGTTGGGAGCGCTCCCACTCTCTCGGCGTCATCGTCGACCCCTCGGAAAGACCGCTATGCCTCTCGAACCCGCCATCGAATCCGGCGACCGCTCGCACACCCTGGCCCCCGTCGAGTCGGTCGCGCAGATCTCCTCGATGCTGCTCGACACCGATCCGACGCTCGATCCGGCCCTCGCCGAGAAGGCCCGGGTCGCCGCCGCCGAAGGCGTCGTCCTCCTGACGAACGACGGCACGCTTCCGCTGGGGAAGCGCCCGGTCGCCGTGTTCGGCCGTGTTCAGATCGACTGGTTCGCCGTCGGCTACGGCTCGGGCGGCGACGTGAAGGTCCCCTACATCTGGAACCTGCTGGCCGGTCTCCGCGACGCCGGTGTCCGCGTCGACGACGAGCTCGCGACGCGGTACTCGACGTGGTCCGCCGCGAATCGCCCCGCCTTCGCCGCCACGTGGGGCGAGTGGCCGCACCACTTCCCCGAGATGGCGATCGACGCGGCGGATGTCGCAGCCGCGGCATCCCGGGCGGACACGGCCGTCGTCGCGATCGGTCGCGCCGCCGGCGAAGCGCGCGACAGCATCCTCGAGCCCGGCAGTTACTACCTCACCGCCGACGAGAGGACGCTCCTCGACACCGTCACGGCGCACTTCTCGCGGACCGTCGTCGTCGTCGACGCGGGCAACGTCATGGACCTGTCGTGGGTCGCGGACTACGGCGACCGGATCGGCGCGGTCCTGTTCGCGTGGCAGGGCGGCATGGAGGGCGCTCGCGCCGTCGCCGGTGTGCTCGCGGGCGAGCAGGCGCCGAGCGGCAAGCTCACCGACACGATCGCACGGAGCTACGAGGACTATCCGAGCGCACCCAACTTCGGCCATCTCGACGTCAACGTCTACGCCGAGGACGTCTTCGTCGGCTACCGGTACTTCGAGACCTTCGCCCCCGACCGGGTGCTGTTCCCCTTCGGGCACGGGCTGTCCTACACGACGTTCGAGCTGACGACCGAGGCGACGACGGATGCCGCGGCCCTCCGCCTCGAGGTCGTCGTCACCAACACCGGCGACCGAGCCGGCAAGGAGGTCGTGCAGGTCTACACCGGGGCGCCCGACGGTGCCCTCGGCAAGCCGGCACGTCACCTCGCGGCCTTCGCCAAGACGCGTCTGCTCGCCCCCGGCGAGAGCGAGACGGTGCGCCTCGACGTGCACCTCGACGACCTCGCGTCGTACGACGACGGCGGGGCGACAGGGCACCGGAGCGCGTGGGTCCTCGAGGCCGGTGCGTATCCCGTCTTCGTCGGGACCGACGTGCGCCGTGCGGCGGAGGTCGCCGCGTTCGAGGTGCCCGAGACGCAGGTCGTGCGGCACGCCACCGAGGTCGCCGCGCCCGCCCACGCGTTCGATCGGCTCGTCCAGCGTCGCGGCGACGACGGTTCCGCCGTCGCCTCGCGCGAGCCCGTCCCCACGCGCACCGTCGCGCGCGCCGAGCGGGTGCTCGGATCGCTGCCGGCCGAGCTCGCGCCGACCGGGGACCGGGGCATCGACCTCGCCGACGTCGCACGCGGCGCGGCATCCCTCGACGACTTCGTCGCACAGCTCACCGACGAGGAGCTCTCGTTCCTCGCCCGCGGCGACGTCACGATGGACAGCCCGCTGGGTGCTCCCGGCAATGCGGGCGTGCTCGGCGGGGTCTCGGCGTCGCTGCGCGCGAAGGGCGTGTCGCCCGTCACGACGACCGACGGGCCGAGCGGCATCCGTCTGTCGGCGTACGCGTCGCTGCTCCCCTCGGGAACGGCGCTCGCGTCGACGTGGAACACGGCCCTCATCGAGGAGCTCGCCGCACTGCACGGGCAGGAGATGCTCCGGAAGGGCTCCGACGTCCTGCTGAGCCCGGGCATGAACATCCACCGCGACCCGCTGTGCGGCCGCAACTTCGAGTACTTCAGCGAGGACCCGGTCGTCACCGGACGGATCGCCGCGGCGGTCGTGCGCGGGGTGCAGAGCACGGGACTCTCGGCGTGCCCCAAGCACTTCGCCGCGAACAACCAGGAGACCAACCGCACCCGCAACGACTCGCGCGTCTCCGAGCGGGCGCTCCGCGAGATCTATCTGCGCGGGTTCGAGATCTGCGTCCGCGAGGCCGCTCCCCGCACGATCATGACGTCCTACAACCAGATCAACGGCGTGTGGGCGCACTACCACCACGACCTCGCCACCGTCGTCCTCCGGGACGAGTGGGGCTACGAGGGGGTCGTCATCACCGACTGGTGGATCGAGAATGCTGTCGACCCGGACTTCCCCGCCCTCGAGGACAACGCCTACCGCGTCCGTGCGCAGGTCGACGTCCTCATGCCGGGCGGTGTGAAACGGGATGCCGCGCCTCAAGCGCAGGCCGACACGACGATCCTCGACTCCCTCGCCCGTGAAGGCGGGATCACCCGCGGCGAACTCCAGCGGACGGCCCGGAACGTCCTCGGTCTCGTCATCTCGCTGAAGCCGATCGTCGACGCTCGTACGCTGGAGGGATGACCGCGAGCCCGTTCGATCAGTCCCGCTACCAGCTGCGTTTCGACTGGGGGCGGGACGGGCTGACCCGTCTCGCGCCCGCGGACGTCGTCGTCGTCGTCGACGTGCTGAGGTTCTCGTCGACGGTGTCGGCGCGGGTCGCGGGCGGCGAGACGGTGGCCCACGACGAGGCCGCCCACGCCGTGTCGCGCAACGGCGCGGCCGTCGCCTCGGCTGCCGCGGCGACGGGCGCCGTCGTGTTCCTCGGGAGCCTGCGCAATGCCACCGCCGTCGCGCAGGCGGTGCTCGCCGAGCAGAACCGCCGCGCGGCCCGCACGAGCGTGAGCATCATCGCCGCCGGCGAGCTGAACGGGCCGGGGGATGCCGCGGTCCTGCGCTTCTCCGTCGAGGATCAGCTCGGTGCCGGGGCGGTCTTCGCGGCGCTCGAGGCGATCGGCCTCGACCACTCCTCGCCGGAGGCCGCAGCGGCATCCGAGGCGTTCCGGGGTCTGCGATCCGCGGTCCGCCACCTCCTCACGGCGAGCGGCTCGGGACAGGAGCTCCTCGACGCCGGTCGTCGCGACGAGGTGCTCGCCGCCGCGGTCCATGACGCCGATGAGACGGTCCCCGTCCTCCGCGACGGCGTGTGGCGCGCCTACGAGGCGATCAACGCGGAGTGAGGGCCTCGCGCCGGGTCGCGGCGGTGATCTCGCGCCGTCGCCAGGTGATCAGGTGGCGCTCATCGAACGTCGGCGCGCACCGCGCGCACGAGGTCGCCCGTGTCGCCTTGCGGTGACGGTACGCGACGTGTCCGGCGGGACACACGCCGACCCAGGGCGCGAGCTCCGTGGCCGTCTCGCCGCGGTGGGTGACGCCGCCCGTGTAGCCGAGCGACCGCGCGACGCGCTTCCACTCCGCGCCGTGCCCCGCGGCCGAGCCCGCGATCGCGTGCGCGATCTCGTGCAGGATCGTCTGCCGGTTCGTCTCGGCGTCGTACCGGGCGGCGAGATAGCGCGAGAGCGTGATGCGCTTGCGCAGATAGTCGCACGCGCCGGCGCGGCGTTTGGCGTTGTCGTACGCGAAGCTCCACGAGTCGTCGAGCAGCTGCCGCAGCAGTGACTCCGCCTCGCGGCGCACGTCGATGAGGTCGCTCATGCCAGCACGATAGGACGCAGGTACGACACTCGGGCCGATGGCCTCAGCCGGCGACCGTCGTGCTGTTGCGACGTCGGTCGACGGCGTCGATGGCGAGCAGCGTCGACTCGAGCTGATCCTCGGGAGCACCCGCCTCCTGCCGCAGGAACAGCGCCTTCTTGAAGTCGGCGCGCGCCGCGGCGTCGTCGTGCGCGTCGAAATGGACCTTGCCGCGGTGCTGGCAGCCGAAAGCGGCGACCGCCGACCACCCCTGCCCCTCGGCCTCCTCGACGCACGTGTTCAACTCGTGGATCGCCGCGGCGTATGCGCCGCGGAACTGCTGGACGGTGGCGTGCAGCATCCGGGCGCGCAGCAGGTCCTTGCGGGTGCCCGCCATCCGGGCGAGGCGCACCGACTCCTCCGAGACGACGAGCGCCTCGTCGAGGCGGCCCAGCACCTTCAGCAGCCAGACCTTCTCGAGCATGGCGGCCAGACTCCGCTGGTCGCCGAGCTCGGTGAGCCGGGTCTGGCATTCGTCGAGGTCGACGATCTCTCGGAGAGTCTCCGGGTCGTATCCCTTGATGAAGCCCACAGCTGTTCCTTCCGACCCCACGACGTGTGTCTCCAGTGTCGCCGCGCCTGGCCCGGAATGGGCTGAGGGCGCGCCGCGCGTCGTGCGCTCAGCGATCGAAGACGGATGCCGCGGGCGCCGGCGACGGGGTCGAATCGGCATCCGTCATGATCCGCGCATCGCGCGCGAACGCCTCGAGCTCGGCGCCGTGGGCGACCTTCGCGGGGTGGGGACCGGCCGCCATCAGACGCGGCAGCCACTCCATCGGCAGCTCGGAGGGCGACGCCGCGATGACGATGTTCCCGAACCGGCCACTCTTGAGCGTTCCCACCTCGGCGAGGATCACGACGTGCTCGAGGACCGAGCGCACGGTCGCGACCTGACGGCGGGCGAAGGCGAGGCCGCTGCCGTCGGCGATGTTGACGAGCAGGATGCCGGTCGGCGCGAGCAGCCCGGCGAGGATCCGGTAGTACTCGACGCTCGTGATGTGGGCGGGCGTCTGCGCCCCCGCGAACACGTCCGAGACGACGAGGTCCGCCTTGCCGACGATGCCCGGGGGGAGGCGTCCCGCGACGTCGCGCGCGTCGCCGATCCGCACGCGCAGCTGGCCCGTGCGCGGCAGCGGCAGGTGCTCGCGCACGAGGTCGACGAGCGCCTGCTCGAGTTCGATGACCTGCTGCCGCGACCCCGGTCGGGTGTGCTCGACGTACCGGGGGAGGGTCATGGCGCCCGCGCCCAGGTGCACCGCGGTGAGGGGTTCCCCCGGCATCCCGATCTGGTCGATCACGGCGCCCATGCGGGCGACGTACTCGAAGTGGAGGTGCGACGGATCGTCGAGATCGACGTGCGACTGCGGGGTGGTCTCGACGACGAGCTCCCAGCCGCCCGCGAACCGGCCGGGGATGATGCGCGCCTGCCTCCCGTCGGACAGTCTGGCGACAGGCGGGTCGAGGGGGGCGCGGGAACGGGCCATCCGACTACGGTAGCCCGCAGGAAGAAACACGATCGAGATACAGCTGTAACCGCTTACCGGCAGTGTGGACGGTAGCGTCAGCCGCATCCCTTCGGCAGCGCCGCCTCCTCGCGCGCCGCCGACGAGCCCCATCGGAAGGTGCACAGCAATGCTCCCCATTTCCCGGAAGCGGGTGTTCGCGGCCGCCGCGACGCTCGCCATCGGTGCGCTCGCGCTCAGCGCGTGCGCCAGCCAGCGCGGCGGCGACGACAACGCGGAAGGACCCGCGGACGTCGACGGCACGTTCGTCTTCGCGGCGTCGTCGGATCCCGCGAGCCTCGACCCCGCCTTCGCCCAGGACGGCGAGACGTTCCGCGTCTCGCGCCAGATCTTCGAGGGCCTCGTGGGCACCAAGCCCGGCACGGCCGACCCCGCCCCGCTCCTCGCCGAGTCGTGGGAGACGTCGGACGACGCGCTGAGCTACACGTTCGAGCTCAAGAAGGACGTCACGTTCCAGGACGGCACCCCGTTCAACGCCGAGGCCGTCTGCTACAACTTCGACCGTTGGTACAACTGGGAGGGCCTGGCCGCCAGCGAGGCGCTCGGCTACTACTACAACAAGCTCTTCAAGGGCTACGCCTCGAGCCCCGACTCGGCCGTGTACGACTCGTGCGCCCCCGATGGTGACTCCTCGGTCACCGTGAAGCTCAAGAAGCCCTTCGCCGGGTTCGTCGCCGCGCTGTCGCTTCCCGCGTTCGGGATGCAGTCGCCGAAGGCGCTCGCGGACTTCAAGGCCGACGAGGTCGGCGGTACCGCCGAGGCTCCGACCCTGAGCGAGTACGCCACCGGACACCCGGTCGGCACCGGCCCCTACAAGTTCGACGAGTGGTCGCGCGGCGAGCAGGTCACCCTGAGCTCCTACGCCGACTACTGGGGCGACAAGGGCCAGATCGACAAGATCATCTTCCGCACGATCGACGACCCGACCGCACGCCGTCAGGCTCTCGAGTCCGGCTCGATCGACGGCTACGACCTCGTCGGTCCCGCCGACACCGGCGCGCTCGATGACGCCGGCTTCACGATGGTCTCGCGCCCGCCCTTCACGATCCTGTACCTCGCCTTCAACCAGGCGGTCAAGGAACTGCAGGACCCCAAGGTCCGCGAGGCCCTCTCGTACGCCGTCGACAAGGACGCGCTCATCTCGCAGGTCCTCCCCGAGGGCACCGAGAAGGCGACGCAGTTCATGCCGCCGAGTGTGAACGGCTGGAACGCCGACGTCACGACGTACGACTACGACCCCGAGAAGGCCAAGGCGCTCCTCGCCGAAGCCGGCTACACCGAGGCCAACCCGCTGAAGCTCACCTTCAACTACCCGGTCAACGTCTCGCGTCCCTACATGCCGGACCCCGAGCAGATCTTCACGGTCCTGTCGTCGCAGCTGAAGGCCGTCGGAGTCGAGGCCACGCCGAAGTCGAACGAGTGGGGCGAGTACCTCGACCTCATCACGGGCGGCACGGATCACGGCATCCACCTGCTCGGCTGGACCGGTGACTACAACGACACCGACAACTTCCTGGGCGTCTTCTTCGGTCAGAAGTCGGCGGAGTGGGGCTTCGACAACCCCCAGCTCTTCAAGGACCTCACCGATGCCCGCGGCATCGCGGACCTCGACGAGCAGACGAAGCTCTACTCGGAGATCAACGAAGAGGTCGCGAAGTTCATCCCCGGCGTCCCGCTGGCCCACCCGGCTCCCACGCTGGCCTTCGACCCGCGCGTCGAGAGCTACCCGGCGAGCCCCGTGAACGACGAGGTGTTCAACCAGATCGTCCTCACGAAGTAAGCCGATCGAGGCGGCTCCGGCCGTCTGACCGGTGCGGGGCGGGATGACCTCCCGCCCCGCACCGACCTCCACGAAAGCGACACCCGTGCTGCGAACCATCGGCAAAAGGCTCCTGCTGCTGATCCCCACCCTCCTCGGTCTGAGCATCCTGCTCTTCTGGTGGGTCCGAACACTTCCCGGCGGTCCCGCCCAGGCACTCCTGGGCGAGAAGGCCACCCCCGAAGCCGTCGCTCGGATCAACGAGCTCTACGGCTTCAACCGTCCTCTGATCGAGCAGTACTTCACCTGGATCGGGCGACTGCTCTCGGGCGACTTCGGCACCTCGCTGCGCACCAGCCAGCCGGTGCTCGATGAGTTCCTCCGCCGGTTCCCGGCGACGATCGAACTCTCGGTCGCGGCGCTCATCATCGCCGTCGGCGTCGGTGTGCCCCTCGGCTACTGGGCCGCGCGGCGTCACGGCAAGGCCGCCGACAGCACCGCCGTCGTCTTCAGCCTTCTGGGGATCGTCGTCCCGGTGTTCTTCCTGGCCTTCATCCTCAAGTACGTGTTCGCGGTCCAGCTCGGCTGGCTCCCGTCCGACGGCCGCCAGGACCCCCGCATCGAAGCCACCCACTACACGAACTTCTACGTGCTCGACGGGCTGATCACCGGCGAATTCGACGCCGCGTGGGACGCGATCCTGCACCTGATCCTGCCGGCCATCGCGCTCGGCACGATCCCTCTCGCGATCATCGTGCGCATCACCCGGGCATCCGTCCTCGAAGTGCAGAACGCCGACTACGTCCGCACCGGAAAAGCGAAGGGCGTGCCGGGGTCGCTGCTGCGCAACCGGTTCATTCTGCGGAACGCCATGCTCCCGGTCATCACGACGATCGGTCTGCAGGCGGGCCTGCTGCTGTCGGGGGCGATCCTCACCGAGACCGTCTTCGCGTTCCCCGGGATCGGATCGTTCCTCTCCAGCGCCATCTTCAACCGCGACTTCGCCGTCCTGCAGGGCTTCATCATCTTCATCGCGATCGTCTACGCGCTCATCAACCTGCTCGTCGACGTCTCGTACAGCCTGATCGACCCGAGAGTGAGGGTCTCATGAGCACCGTCCTTCCCCCCGCAGCCGGCGGCAGCGCCGCTGATGACTCCACCGTCGCCGTGCTCACCGCGGGCACCGGCGGCGCCCCGCGCGGCGGTTTCTGGCACGACGTCTTCCGCCGCCTGCGACGAAGCCCCACCGCGTGGGTGGGCCTGGCGATCGTTCTGCTGTTCGTCGTGGTCGCCCTCCTCGCTCCCGTGCTCGCGCCGTACCCCGAGACGGACCTCCCCGGTGCTCGGGACATCACCCCGACGTACATCCCCGGGCCCGGTGAGATCGCCGCGTTCCCGCTCGGCCTCGACCGCTTCGGCGGCGACGTGGTGTCGAAGCTCATCTGGGGAGCCCAGGCATCCCTCCTCATCGGCGTCGTGTCGACGGCCTACGGCCTCATCGGCGGCATGCTGCTGGGCCTCGTCGCCGGCACGTTCGGCGGCTGGGTCGACAACGTCATCATGCGCCTCGTCGACATCCTGCTGTCGGTGCCGAGCCTGCTGCTGGCGGTCTCGATCGCCGCGATCCTCGGCCAGAACCAGAACTCGGTCATGATCGCCATCGGTGTCGCGCAGGTGCCGATCTTCGCGCGCCTGCTGCGCGCCTCGATGCTGCAGCAGCGCTCGGCCGACTACGTCCTCTCGGCGCAGACCCTCGGCCTCGGCCGCGGACGCATCACCATGACTCACGTCCTCCCGAACGCGGTCGGGCCGGTCATCGTTCAGGGCACGCTGTCGCTCGCGACGGCCGTCATCGACGCGGCGGCGTTGTCGTTCCTCGGCCTCGGCGGCGGGCGCCCCGAGACAGCGGAGTGGGGACGCATGCTCACCTACGCGCAGGCCGAACTCGCCATCGCGCCGTGGCTCGCGTTCCTGCCCGGCATCTGCATCGCCATCACCGCGCTCGGCTTCACGCTGTTCGGCGAGGCGCTGCGCGAGGCCATGGACCCGCGGACCCGCGGGCGCTGACCATGAGCCGGCGGGTGCTCCTCGTCGTGATCGTGCTGCTCGTCGTCGTGGTCGTCGCGCTGGTCGCGGGATACGGCGCGGGCTGGTTGGGCAACGCCGCCGTTCCGTGAGCGGGGCGGGTGGGACGGTGTGCCGTATTCAGTCCCTACGACGAGCCGCCGGGGCGCCCACTGAGCGATTCCGGGCCTGCGGCTGGCGCGCGGTGGTGCGGGGACTGAATACGGAACGTGGACGGGCCCCGGCGCCCGGGTCAGACGGCGATGTCGAGCTCGTTGCCGGGGATCGAGGAGAGCAGGTTGCGCGTGTACGGGTCGCGCGGGTTGGTGAAGATCTCTTCGCTCGAGGCAGCCTCGACGAGCGCACCGTCCTTCATGACGCAGACGTAGTCGCTGATCAGCCGCACGACGGCGAGGTCGTGCGAGATGAAGAGGTAGCTGAGGCCGTACTCGGTCTGCAGGTCGCGGAGCAGGGTCAGGATCTGGTCCTGCACGAGCACGTCGAGCGCCGACACCGGCTCGTCGCAGACGATGAGCTCGGGCGAGAGCGCGAGGGCGCGCGCGATCGCGACGCGCTGACGCTGACCGCCCGAGAGCTCCGACGGGTACCGACGCAGCGCCGACTCGGGCAGGGCGACGTCATCGAGGAGCTTCCGCACCCGGGCCGCACGGTCCTTCGCCGACCCCCGGTGGTAGAAGTCGAGCGGCTCCTGGACGATGCGCTCGATCGTGAACATGGGGTTCAGCGACGAGTACGGGTCCTGGAAGATCGGCTGCACCTTCTGGCGGAACTCGCGCAGCTGACGTCCCTTGAGGGATGCCACGTCCGTGCCGTCGTAGCGGATGACACCCTCCGTGGGGTCCACGACCTTCAGCAGCATCCGCGCCGTCGTCGTCTTGCCCGAGCCGGACTCGCCGACGATCGCGACGGTCTCGCCGCGCGGGATCGAGAACGACACGTCCTTGACCGCGGCGAAGTCCTCCTTCTGACCGCGGACGTTGTAGAGCTTGGTGAGCCCCTCGACCTCGACGATGTTGTCGACCGGCTTGGGCGCGGCATCCGGAGTCGGCGCGCTGAAGGCCTCGGGGCGCAACCGCGCGACGGCGACCGAGGGCGCCGCCTGCACGAGGGACTGCGTGTAGGGATGCTGCGGGTCCTCGAGGATCTGCCTGGCCGGACCCTGCTCGACGATGCGTCCGCGGTGCATGACGACGACGCGCGCGGCGCGCTCTGCGGCGAGCCCCAGGTCGTGCGTGATGAGGAGGACCGAGGTGCCGAGCTCGGTGGTCATACGCCCGAGTTGGTCGAGGATCGTCTTCTGAACCGTCACATCGAGCGCGCTCGTGGGCTCGTCGGCGATGAGCAGGCGCGGGTTGCAGGCGAGGCCGATCGCGATGAGTGCGCGCTGGCGCATGCCGCCCGAGAACTCGTGCGGGTACTGCTTCGCGCGGTCCTCGGCGTTCGGGAGGCCCGCGGCGGCGAGGGTCTCGACGACCTTGCGGTCGACGTCCTTCTTGGTGGCCAGACCGTGGGCGAGCAGCGTCTCGGCGACCTGCGTGCCGATCCTCGACGTCGGGTTGAGGTTCGACATCGGGTCCTGCGGGACGAGCCCGATCTGGGCGCCGCGGACGCCGCGCATCGTCGACTCGGAAGCGCCGACGAGCTCCTGGCCGTCGAGGCGGATGCTGCCCTCCGCGATGCGGCCGTTGCCGGCGAGCAGCCCGATCACGGCCATCGCCGTCGTCGACTTGCCCGAGCCGGACTCGCCGACGATCGCGACGGTCTCACCGGCGGCGAGGTCGAGGTCGACGCCCTCGACCGCCCGCACGGAACCGTCGATGGTCTGGAACTCGACGGCGAGGTCGCGGACCTGCAGGAGGGGCGCGCCGGCGGCGGGGGAGGTCTGGAAGGGCATTCCCCCATCCTGCCCTCCGCCCGCCGCCTGCGCACGGGTGGATCGCCCGGCTTTACCCAGCCGTAACGACCCGGGGGTGTTCAGCCGTCGTGGCGTGCGCCCTCGGAGGGCCGGACCGTGAAGACGTGCGGCTCGATGTGGCCCGCGGCGGCGAAGGCCGCCAGCATCGCCTCGCGCACCGCGGGCACGGCATCACGGTCGATGAGGGCGATCGCCGAGCCGCCGAATCCGCCGCCGGTCATGCGGGCGCCGACGGCACCGTTCTCGCGCGCGGTCTCGACGGCGAGGTCGAGCTCGGGCACCGAGATCTCGAAGTCGTCGCGCATCGAGGCGTGCGAGGCGTAGAGCAGGTCGCCGATCGCGCGCGGTCCCTGCTCGCGCAGGGTGCGGACGGTGTCGAGCACGCGCTGGTTCTCGGTGACGACGTGGCGCACGCGGCGGTAGGTCTTCTCGTCGACGAGCTCCTCGACGCGGGGCAGCTGGTCGACCCGCACGTCGCGGAGCGCCGGCACGTTCATCGCCTCGGCGCCGCGCTCGCACGCCGCGCGGCGCTCGCCGTAGCCGCCCGTCGAGTGGGCGTGGGCGACGCGGGTGTCGATCACCATGAGCTCGAGTCCGGCGGCGTCGAAGCCGAGTTCGACCACCTGGGCGTCGAGGCTCCGGCAGTCGAGGAAGGTTCCGGCATCCGTCTCCCCGAGCATCGACGCCATCTGGTCCATGATCCCGGTCGGCGCGCCGACGGCTTCGTTCTCGGCGCGGCGTCCCGCCTGCGCGAGGGCGATGCGGTCGAGGCCGAGCTCCCACACGTCGTTCAGGGCCGAACCCGTCGCACCCTCGATGGCCGCGGACGACGAGAGTCCGGCGCCGACGGGGACGTCCGAGGCGAACGCGAGGTCGACACCGGTGACGGATGCCGCATCCGTCCCGGTCGCCTGCAGCAGCGCCCACGCGACTCCGAGCGGATAGCGGGCCCACTCGACGACCTCGTCGCGGCGCGCGGGGAAGAGCGCGTCGAGATCGGCGAGGTCGACCTCGACCGGCGTCTCGTCGAAGGTCGACACGACGCGGATGCGGCCGTCCGTGCGGCGGCCGAGCGCGACGTGCGTGCGGTGCGGGGTCGCGAACGGGAAGACGAAGCCGTCGTTGTAGTCGGTGTGCTCGCCGATCAGGTTGACGCGACCGGGCGCCGACCAGAGGCCGACGGGCGCCGAGCCGGTGAGAGTGGAGAAGAGGCCCTGGGCCTCGTCGGCAGCGGTCACAGCGTGACTCCTTCGATGGCGGTGCGGAGGCGCGCGGCGGCGTCCTCCGGGGGGACGTCGCCGATCCAGGCGCCCATGGCGGCTTCGGATCCGGCGAGGAACTTGAGCTTGTCGGCGGAGCGACGCGGGCTCGTCAGCTGCAGGCTGAGGCGCACGGTGTCACGGCCGACGTGGACGGGCGCCTGGTGCCAGGCGGCGATGTACGGCGTCTCGGACTCGTAGAGCGCGTCGACTCCGCGCAGCAGGCGCAGGTACAGCGGGGCGAGTTCGTCCTTCTCTTCGCCGGTCAGGCCGGCGAAGTCGGCGACGTGGCGGTGCGGGAGCATGTGGATCTCGAGCGGCCAGCGGGCGGCGAACGGCACGAACGCGGTCCAGTGCTCGCCGCGGAGGAGGACGCGGGGCCCGGCCTGCTCGAACTCGAGGATGCGCTGGAACAGATCGGGGGCGGTCCGATCGATCGAGTCGAGCAGGCGGGTCGTCCGGGGCGTGACGTACGGGTAGGCGTAGATCTGCCCGTGCGGGTGCTGCAGGGTCACGCCGATGGCCTCGCCGCGGTTCTCGAACGGGAAGACCTGCTCGATGCCGGGGAGGGCCGAGAGGGCCGCGGTGCGGTCGGCCCACGCCTCGATGACGGTGCGAGCACGCGTCACGGACTGGGTGCCGAACGAGCCGGTGCGCTCGGGCGAGAAGCAGACGACCTCGGTGCGGCCGACGCTCGTACGGGTTCGGCCGAGGCCGAGGTGCGTGAGGTCGTCGAGGCCGCGCGGCGGGTCGATCGCCGCCGGCACGTCGTCCGTGGCCTCGGCGAGGGCGGGGCCGAACGACGGCGACTTGTTCTCGAAGACGGCGACGTCGTACACCGAGGGGATCTCGGAAGGGTTCGTGTCGGTCTGCGGCGCGAGCGGGTCGAGCTCGGCGGGCGGCAGGAACGCGCGGTTCTGCCGGTTCGCGGCGACCGAGACCCAGTCGCCGGTGAGGATGTCCTGCCGCATCGTGGCGGTCTCGGGCCGCCCACCCAGGTCGCGGGTGTCGACGGCGCGGTCGGCGCCGAGGGCCGTCCCGGGATCGTCGAAGTAGATCAGCTCGCGGCCGTCGGCCAGGCGGGTGCTGCGCTTGACGACGCCGGCGCCGAGGTCACTCGTCTCGGCAGGGGCGTGCGTCGGCGTGCCGTTCTCCGGTGTGTTCACGTCAACACGGTAGCCGACCGGCTATGTTATCGTCAACATGACGCGAGCCTCCGGAGTTCAAGACGCATTCGCGGGAGCGAGATCCGGGGCGGGAGGGGATGCCGTGCAGCGACGCGTCTCGATGGCCGACGTGGCCGCGGCTGCCGGCGTCTCGGGGCAGACCGTCTCACGCGTCGTCAACGGCAGCCCGCGCGTCGACCCCGAGACCCGCACCCGCGTCGAGGCCGCGATGGCGGACCTCGGCTATCGACCCCACCGCGCCGCGCGGACCCTGCGCACCGGGCGCTCGGGCACGATCGGCGTGATCGTGGCGACCCTCGCGACCGTCGGCAACTCGCGGATGCTCGAGGCCGTGGCATCCGCCGCCGCCCGTCGCGAACTCGCGGTCACCCTCGTCACCCTCACCGGGCCCGCCGATATCGCCGCCGCGTTCGACCGCCTGCACGACCTCGGCGTCGACGGTGCGATCGTGCTCAACGAGGCGACGGCGATCGCCGAGGGCGTCACGCGGCCCGAGGGTCTCGCCCTCGTCGCGGTCGACTCGCCCGGCGGAGGGTTCGCGACGGTCCAGTCCGATCACGCGGGAGGCGCCGAGGCGGCCACCCGACGGTTGCGGGATGCCGGGCGCCGGACGATCGCGCACGTCGCCGGCCCCGCGGGCTCCTTCGCGGCGGACGAACGCGAGCGCGGCTGGCGCGCGGCGCACGACGGTGCGCGCGTGCCCGAACCGCTGCGGGGGGACTGGGGCGCCGCATCCGGTCACGCGGCGGGCCGGGCGCTCGCGGCGGATCCTGCCGTGGACGCCGTCTTCGCCGCGAACGACCAGATGGCGCTCGGAGTGCTGCGCGCGCTCGCGGAGGCCGGTCGCGACGACGTCGCCGTCATCGGGTTCGACGATGTGGCGGATGCCGCCGACTACCGCCCGCCGCTGACCACAGTCCGGCAGGACTTCACGGCACTCGGCGAGGCCGCCGTCGCCGCACTGGCGGCGACGCTGGACGGCGCGCCCGCGACGCGGACCGTCGTCCCGACGACGCTCATCGCCCGCGCATCGGGCTGACGGCTCCCGCCCCGCCCCGCCCTCGCAGCGAAAGCGCCCCGTTCTGCCAACGGCGCCGGCACGGGCGAGCCAACCGGAGGCGATCTCGGCACGAAGTCGCGCTCTCGCCGACGGCCCGAGAGCGGCGGGAAGGGGGTGAGGAGGCGGGGCCCGCAACGATTGCGCACGAGAGCGTTCCTCTGTGCCGAAAGCGCCCGCGCGGGCGTGGCAGGAGGCGACGCTCTCGGCACGATCGTGCGCTCTCGCGCAGAACGCGTGCGCGAGTGCGCACAACGTGCGAGAGGGGTCAGGAACGAGCGTGCGAGCGGTCAGCCGGCGTTGCGGCGGGCTTCCCAGCCGCTCTGCACCATCTCGTCGAGGGTGTAGCGCATCTGCCAGTCCAGGTCGCGGGCGGCGAGCTCGCCGGTGGCGACGATGCGGTCGGGATCGCCGGCGCGGCGGGGGGCGATCTCGGGTGTGAAGTCGATGCCGGTGACGCGGGCGACGGCATCCATGATCTCGCGGACCGACAGACCGTTCTGCGACCCCAGGTTGTAGGCGGGCTCGACCGGCTCGCCGGCGCTCAGGCGCTGAGCGGCGACGACGTGTGCTGCGGCGATGTCCGACACGTGGACGTAGTCGCGGACGTTCGTGCCGTCGGGGGTGTCGTAGTCGTCGCCGTTGATGCGCGGCGTCTTCCCCTCGATGAGCATCTCGAACACGATCGGGAACAGGTTGTGCGGGCTCATGTCGTACACGGACGGGTCTCCCGAGCCGACGACGTTGAAGTACCGCAGCGCCGTGTGGCGCAGGGGCGAATCGGATGCCGCCGTGGCGACGCCCTGCGCGGCGAGGAGCCACTCGCCGATGAGCTTCGACTCCCCGTAGGGCGAGGCGGGACGCTTGGGCAGATCCTCGGTCACGAGCGCCACGTCGGGGGTGCCGTACACGGCGGCGCTGGAGGAGAACACGATGTTCGAGACACCGGCATCCGCCATCGCCGCGAGGACGACGCGCGTGCCCTCGACGTTCTGCTCGTAGGTGTGGAGGGGGCGCTGCACCGAGACACCCGCGTACTTGAAGCCGGCGACGTGGATGACGCCCTCGGCGCCGTGCTCGCGCAGGGTGTTCGCGACGAGCTCGCGGTCGAGGATCGTGCCCTGGACGAAGGGCACTCCCTCGGGGACGAACGAGGCGTCCCCGCTCGAGAGGTCGTCGAGGACGACCGGGTCGAGACCCGCCTCGGCGAGAGCGCGGACGATGTGCGCGCCGATGTACCCGGCGCCTCCGGTGACGAGCCAACTCATGATCCCGAGCCTACTGGCGCGGGACCGACCGGCCGGACGTCAGGAACCCAGCGCCGCGGGCCTCACGAACCCAGCGCTGCGGCGACGACCTTCCGAGCCTCCTCCTGCACCTGCGCGAGGTGCTCGGGGCCCTTCAGGCTCTCGGCGTAGAGCTTGTACACGTCCTCGGTGCCCGAGGGGCGCGCGGCGAACCAGGCGAACTCGGTCTGCACCTTGAGGCCGCCGATCGCGGCACCGTTGCCCGGGGCGTGCGACAGCTTCGCGGTCACCGGGTCGCCGGCGAGTTCGCTCGCCGACACGGCGTCGCCCGACAGCTTCGACAGCGCGGCCTTCTGCTCGGGAGAGGCGGGGGCGTCGACGCGCTGATAAGCGGATGCCCCGAACTCGGCCTCGAGCTCGGCGTAGCGCTGCGAGGGGGTCTTGCCCGTGACTGCGAGGATCTCGGCGGCGAGCAGGCACAGCAGGATGCCGTCCTTGTCGGTCGTCCAGACCGTGCCGTCTTTGCGGAGGAACGAGGCGCCGGCCGACTCTTCGCCGCCGAAGGCGACGGAGCCGTCGAGGAGCCCCGGGACGAACCACTTGAACCCGACGGGGACTTCGAGAAGGGTCCGACCAAGGGACGCGGCGACGCGGTCGATGATCATCGAGGAGACGAGGGTCTTGCCGATCGCGGCATCCTGCGGCCATCCCTCGCGGTGCGCGTACAGGTAGTCGATCGCGACGGCGAGGAAGTGGTTCGGGTTCATGAGGCCGGCGTCGGGCGTGACGATGCCGTGGCGGTCGGCGTCGGCGTCGTTGCCCGTCAGGATGTCGAACTCGTCGCGGCGGGCGACGAGGGAGGCCATCGCCGAGGGCGAGGACGGGTCCATTCGGATCTTCTCGTCCCAGTCGAGCGTCATGAACTTCCACGTCGGGTCGACCTCGGGGTTCACGACCGTCAGGTCGAGGTCGTAGCGCTCGCCGATGAGGGCCCAGTACTCGACCGAGGCGCCGCCGAGCGGGTCGGCGCCGATCCGGACGCCCGCGCGGGCGATCGCCTCGACGTCGATGATCGAGCCGAGGTCGGCGACGTAGCCCTCGCGGAAGTCGTACTCGCCGAGGGTCGAGTCGTCGATGTCCGCGTGGCGGACCCGCTTGACGCCCTCAAGGCCCGCCTCGATGAGCTCGTTCGCGCGGTCGGCGATCCAGCCGGTCGCGTCGGTGTCGGCCGGGCCGCCGTGCGGCGGGTTGTACTTGAACCCGCCGTCGCGCGGCGGGTTGTGCGAGGGGGTGACGACGATGCCGTCGGCACGACCGGCATCCGCCTCGTCCCGTCCCCGGTTGTAGGTGAGGATCGCGTGGCTGAGGGCCGGCGTCGGCACCCAGGAGTCGCGGCTGTCGACGCGCACGTCGACGCCGTTCGCGACGAGGACCTCGATCGCGGTGTGCTCCGCGGGCAGCGAGAGTCCGTGCGTGTCGCGACCGAGGAAGAGAGGACCCGAGATGCCCTGCGCGGCTCGGTAGTCGACGATGGCCTGCGTCGTGGCGAGGATGTGGACCTCGTTGAAGCTGCGCGACAGTGAGGAGCCGCGGTGGCCGCTCGTGCCGAACGCGACCCGTTGGGCGGCGACGGCGGGGTCGGGCTTCAGGTCGTAGTACGCGTTGATCAGCGCGTCCACATCGATGAGATCAGAGGATTCGGCGGGCTGTCCTGCGCGGCTCATCCGCCCAGTCTGCCAGGGAACGCGGCGACGGCGCCTGCGTGTCGCGGATCCGCACCGGCTGTTCAGGCTGGCAGGCGTCCCGAGTCGGTCGTCATACCCGCTGCGTGCTCGGCCAGTTCGTCGAGCACCGTCCGGAGGGCCGGCGAGTCCGCCATCGTCCGCCGGTGGATCGCCGACACCTCGCGGATCGACTCGGGCGAGACGGTGGGGATCGCGACGAGGTCCGGCCCGAGCGGCGGGCGCCCCAGTCGCGGGACGAGTGCGACGGCGATGCCCGCGCGGGCGATCTCGAGGTGGTTCTCGAACTCCATCGACTCGTGCACGATCCTCGGCGCTCCACCCACGCCGTCGAACAGGCGGCGCAGCCACTGACGGCAGATGGTCGACTCGAACGTCGCGACCCACGGTTCGCCGCCGATCTCCTCGGGCCGCAGTTCGGCACGGGCCGCGAGCGGGTGGTCGCGGTGGAGGATCACGTCGGCGACGTCGGTGAACAGCGGAACCTCGACGAGGTGGTCGGGGATCGCGAGAGCCACATTCCCCCAGCGGTGCACGATGCCGAGGTCCCGCTGGCCCGACGCGACGAGGGCGACCGTCTCCCAGGGCTCGCTCTCGCGCAAGGGGAGGCGGAGGTCGGGATGCCGCCGGCCGAGGTCCGCCAGCAGAGGCACCATGACGCCGCGCACGACCGTCGAGAAGGCCCCGATACGGATCTCGCCGGCGACCCGGTCGGGTTCACCGGCGCCGTGGAGGTCGGCGCGCACCCGCTCGAGGTCGGCGAGGATCGGCGTCGCCGAGACGACGAGACGCGTCGCGGACTCGGTGAGGACGACACCGCGGCCGACGCGCTCGAGCAGCGGAACACCGGTGTCGCGTTCGAGCCGCTTGATCTGCTGCGAGACCGCCGACGGGGTGAAGCCGAGCGCCGCGGCCGCGGCGGCGACACTGCCCTCCGTCGCAACGGCGCGCAGCGAGACGACGGCCTCCAGATCGATCATGAAGCGATGCTACCGATTCTGGGCGCGGAATGATCGCTTGTCCTTCATGGATGCCGTGCGGTCGACTGGTCCCGTGACCCGCCGTGACATGCTCCTCGCCGCCCTCGTCGCCTCGCTGTGGGGGCTCAACTTCGTCGTCATCGACTGGGGGATGAGCGGCATCCCGCCCCTGCTGTTCGCCGCGATCCGGTTCGCCGTCGTCGCGCTCGCCGTCCTCGTGGTGCCGAGGCCGCAGACGGGGTGGCGCGTGATCGTCGGGGTCGGCCTGTTCATGAGCCTCGGCCAGTTCGCCCTGCTCTACACGTCCCTCGCGCTCGGGCTGAGCCCCGGGCTCGCTGCACTCCTCCTGCAGGCGCAGGCCGTCTTCACGATCGTGATCGCCGCGATCGCGCTGCGTGAGCGCCCCTCTGCCATGCAGGTCGTCGGCGTGGGTCTCGGCGTCGTCGGCCTCGCGATCGTGGCTCTCTTCCGCGGGGGCGACGCCCCCGTCCTCGCCGTCTGCCTCGCGCTCGCCGCTGCGCTGTCGTGGGCCGTCGGCAACGTCATCTCGCGACGCGCCGGCGTCGTCACCGGTGTCGGCCGCGGCGGCACGCTGTCGCTGACGGTGTGGTCGTCGCTCGTCGTGCCGGTCCCCGCGCTCGCCCTGTCGTTCGTCATCGACGGGCCCGCCGCGATCGGCGCGGGGCTCGCCGCCATCGGCCCGCAGGCCGTGATCTCCACCCTCTACACGGCAGGTCTCTGCACCCTGTTCGCCTACGCCGTCTTCAACGGGCTGCTCGGACGCAATCCGTCGGCGGCCGTCGTGCCGTGGATCCTGCTCGCCCCCGTCGTCGCGATGGCCGCCGCCGCGCTGCTTCTGGGCGAGGCGCCGAGCGTCGGGGAGGTGGTGGGCGGAGCCCTGCTCGTCGCGGGCGTGCTGGTCAGCGGCACCCGTCGTCGTCAGGGTCAGCCGCGGGCGGTCGTGCCCATGGGGGTGCCCACTAGGCTGTCCGCGTGACATCCGAGCCCCCGGCCGCCCCCACCCGTCGCACGTACAGCTTCCTCGGCCCCGCCGGAACCTTCACCGAGGCCGCCCTCGCGCAGGTCCCCGAAGCCCGCGACCAGAACTGGCGTCCCGTCCGCAACGTCGGCGAAGCACTCGCCGATGTCATCGACGGGCGATCGGATGCCGCGATGATCGCCATCGAGAACTCGGTCGACGGCGGCGTCTCGACGACGCAGGACGCCCTTGCGACGGTTCCGGGCCTGCGGATCGTGGGGGAGTACCTCGTCCCCGTCGAGTTCGTGCTGGTCGCGAAGCCCGGCGTCCGGCTCGAGGACGTGTCGGTCATCGCCGCCCACCCGGTCGCCTACGCGCAGTGCCTTACGTGGCTGACGGCGACCCTTCCCGAGCACTCGCACATCCCGGCTGCCAGCAACGTCGCAGCGGCCGTCGGCGTCGTCGAGGGCACGATCACCGCAGATGCCGCGATCGCCCCTCCCGGCATCCTGAAGCTCCACGACCTCGAGCTGCTGGCCGACAAGATCGGCGACAACGCCCACGCCGTCACGCGGTTCGTGCTCGTGAGCCGCACCGCGCCGCCGCCCGCGCCGACCGGTGCCGACAAGACGTCGCTCATCGTCGAGTTGCCGGAGGACCACCCGGGTGCCCTGCTCGAGCTTCTCGAGCAGTTCGCGACGCGGGGGATCAACCTGTCGCTGCTCGCGTCGCGCCCCATCGGGGACGAGCTCGGCCGCTACCGATTCGTCATCGACGCCGACGGGCACATCGAGGACGAGCGCATGGCCGATGCCCTCCTCGGGCTCCGGCGCTTCTCGCCCCGCGTGCTGTACCTCGGTTCGTACCCCCGCGCCGACCGCGCGATCGTCCGCTACCCCGAGCGGTACTCCGACGAGGTGTTCGTCGAGGCCCGCGACTGGCTGCGCGGCCTCGTCTCGGGCGAGCCCGGGGCCTGACCCCGCCCCGCCCGCGGCGAGAGGCTCAAGCGGCGAGGAGCTCCAGGGTCCGGATGCGGGACGGCGCGGCGTCCATCGGCTCGGCGTCGGTCGCACCGGCGACGGGCGACACCATGACCTCGTCGACGCCGTGGCGGGCGGCGAACTCGGCGAGGCGCGCACGCACGTCCTGGCCGGTTCCGACGAACCAGCGCGACATCATCGCGTCGAAGACGGGTGCGGCCAGGCCGTCGGATGCCTCGGCCGAAGCGGCCTGCTCGACGGTCTCGAGCGCCGTGAGCGGCTTGCCGCCGCGCAGGCGCGCCATCATGCGGGCCTGCGGCAGGGCCGCGGCGCGGGCCTGCTCGTCGGTGTCGGCGACGACGGCGTTGGCCGTGACGAAGGTCCGGGGCGCCGACAGCGTCTCGGACGGCTGGAACTGACCGCGGTACAGGTCGAGCGCGCGCTCGAGCCCATCGCCCGAGAAGTGGTTGGCGAAGACGTACGGCAGGCCCATCCCGGCCGCCAGCTGCGCGGAGTAGTCGCTCGATCCGAGCAGCCACACCTCGGGCGCGCTCGTCGAGGCGGGCGTCGCGTGCACGTCGTAGGTCCCACCCGAGGTGAACCGCAGCGTCGCACCCTCGGACGAGACGAGCGAGCGGATGTCGGTGACGTGGTTCGGGAAGCGCTCGACGTCGCTCGTGGTGCCCGACTGGCGCAGCAGCTGCGTGATCACCGGGTCGGAGCCGGGCGCCCGTCCGATGCCGAGGTCGATGCGTCCCGGTGCGAGGGCTTCGAGCGCCGCGAACTGCTCGGCGACGACGAGGGGGGAGTGGTTGGGGAGCATGACGCCACCCGACCCGACCCGGATGCGGCGCGTGCGGGCAGCGGTCGCGGCGATGAGCACGGGCGGCGTCGTCGAGGCGACGGCCGGCATGTTGTGGTGCTCCGCGAACCAGTAGCGCTGATAGCCGAGGTCGTCGGCGCGCTGCGCCAGCGCGATCGAGGCGGTGATCGCCTGGCTGCTGGTCTGTCCCGTACGGACGGGGACGAGGTCGAGAACGGAAAGGGCCGGGGTCGCAGTGCTCATATCGAGAACTGCAACCCCGGCCGGGGGCGGCGCATTCCGCGCCGCGGCGGACTCAGCGGGCGATCCGCACCGTCTTCGACGTGCGGCTCGACGATTCGTATCCGTCGAGGCTGCCGGTCACCCGCACCGAGATCGCGTCGCCGCGGTCGGCGGAGGTCACTCGGTAGGTCGCCGCGGTCGCCCCGCGGATCACCGTGCCATCGTTCAGCCACTGGAACGACAGGCGCGTCCCCTCGGTCCAGGTGCCGGTGCGCGCCGTCAGCGTCGCGCCGACCTTCGCGGCGCCGGTGATCGTCGGGGTCGCCGCCCGCAGAGTGCCCGCGGTGACCTTGACGGTCGCGGCCGACGTCTTCGCGGCCGTCGTGTAGCCGGTCAGCGTTCCCGTGACCCGCACCGAGATGCGAGCCCGCAGGTCGGATGCCGTCAGGCGGTGCGTCGCGGTGACGGCGCCCCTGATCGGCGCACCGTCCCGCATCCACTGGTACGAGAAGGCCGTGCCCTTCGTCCAGGCGCCCGGCTTCGCGGTGAGGGTGGAGCCCACGGTCGTGGTGCCGCTGATGGTCGGGGTGCCGACCGTCAGGGTGACGGGTGCCACGGTGACGGTTCGGTCGACGCGGGCGCGGTTGCCGGCGGCATCCTTCACCGTGTACCGGAGGGTGTTCGTGCCGAGCTTCTTCGTGTCGACCGTGCCGCGGACCTTCAGCGAAGCCGTCAGGTCGCCGTCGACCTCGTCGCGCGCGGTCACGCCGGCGAGGGCGTCGAACGCCGATCCGAAGCGGACGGTGGTGGATGCCGGGGCGCTGATCACGGGCTTCACATAGTCCTCGCGCAGGCCCGCCTCGCGGAAGTGCGTCGAGTGCATGCCGAACGAGTCCTTCAGGTGCGGCATCCAGCAGGCGTCGTTGTGACGTCCCTCGGGGTAGACGGCCCACGTGTGGGGCACGCCCTTGTCGGTGAGGATCGTGTTCATCGAGCGCGCGGCGTCGTCGAAGCGGTACTCGTCGAACTCGCACGCGTCGAAGTAGAAGTCGAACTTCTTCAGCTGCTTCGTGGTCATGTCGCCGGCCTGCTTCAGCGGCGTGGGCAGAGCCGAGCCGGAGTAGCTCAGCGAGCCGATGTGCGACGCGATGGAGGAGAACATCCCCGGGTTCGAGAGGCCGAGCGACCAGGCGCCGAAGCCACCCATCGAGACGCCGGTGAGGGCGCGGAAATCGCGGCCTTCGAGGGTGCGGTACTCCTTGTCGACCAGGGGCACCATCTCGGTGAGGAACATGCTGCGCCACGGCGTGCCGCCGTTCGGCTGGTCGGAGTACCAGAGCGATTCGCCGTCGGGCATGATGACGATCGATTCGGCGAGACCCTGCTTCCACAGTCCGTCGAGGACGTCGTCGATGTCGCGCGGCTCCCACTCGCGGCTGCCGCCGTTGATGCCGTGCAGCAGGTAGACGACCGGGTATTCGCGGTTCGGCTCGCTCAGGTAGGACGGGGGCAGGTAGGTCGCGAACTCGCGCGGCTGACCCTCGAGGTCGGAATCCACCGTCTCGCGGAAGAACCGGGAATCGTTGCCGGTCTCGCGGAGCGTGGTCCCGTCGATATGGAGGAACTGCTGGGATGCCGGCTGGAAGGTGTACGGCTCGCCGTCACGCGTGCCCGTGATCGTCCGGTTGGTGTCGACGACGAGGGCGCCGTCCTCGCCGATGACGACCTCGACCTCGCTGTCGGTGAGGGTGAGGGAGCCCGACTCCTTCATCCAGTCGCGCAGCTCGCGGGCGCGCCGGTCCTTCGACCGGCCGTCGTGGAAGTAGCTCTTGTCGAGCGTCTTCAGGTACGCGTCGACATCGCCGGCCGCGAGAGCGGTCTTCTGCGCCTCGAGGACGTCCGCCACGGCGGCCGACTGCGCGGCCGCGGCGCGGGGCCCGGTGATGCCGTAGACGTTCGCGCGGACGGCATCCTTCGAGTAGATCCCGACGGGTCCTTCGTACCAGCCGCCGCCGCCGTTCATGTCGTACAGGCGCACCGCGAGGGTGTTCTCGCCGCCGAAGTTCGGCGCGTCGGCCGGAACGGGGTAGAGACGCTTCTCGAACCACTGGCTGCTGGCAGCCGGCGGCATCGTGCCCGAGCCGCCGATGCGCTGTCCGTTGAGGAACGCCTCGTCGACGTCGTCGAGGAACCCCAGCGAGGCGACGAGGTTCGTGCCCGAGGCATCCGCGGGGAGGGTGAAGTCGAGCCGGTACCAGGCGAAGCCGTCGTAGTCGTCGAAGGGCGTGCCGTCGCCGGGGACGGTGATGTCCTGCCAGGCCGCGTCGTCGAACTCCGGCGACGCGTAGGACGGGTCGTCCCCCTTCGCGAACTTCCACGTGCCGGCGAGGTCGAGCGAGACGGTCGAACCGGCGGAGGCGGGAGCATCGCTGGCTGCCGCGACGGCGGTCGCCACCGGCGTCGCCGCCGAAGCGGGAACGGCGATGCAGAGGGATGCCGCGACCGCGGCCACTGCGGTGACGGCGGCCAGGCGCCGCCGCGGAACGTGAGAATGCACGGACTCCTACTTCCTTGTGGGATGCCGGGCGTCTCTGCCCGGCTGTGACTGTGCACGTTCACGGAATCACCGATGAGAATGCTGTGAACGTGCACACAGAGAGTCGCACCGTCACCTCGGCGATGTCAACGCGATGCGCGCCTCATGCGCATACGTGCACGCCGGTCAGGCTGAGTCGCGCCAGACCACGGGGCAGTCGAGGACACGCCCGCCGTTGCCGGGGTCCTCGCCGCGGAGCTGACGGAGGACGGATTCCGCCGCGGCGCGTCCGAGCTCGTCAGCCGGCTGATGCACGGTGGACAGCGGGGGATCGCAGCGCAACGCCCACGAGCTGTCGTCGAACCCGACGATGCCGACGTCGTCGGGGATGACGCGACCGGCGGCCTGCAGGACGTCCATCGCGCCCGCGGCGACGGCGTCGCTCGAGGCGAAGACGCCGTCGATGTCGGGTGCACGTTCGAGCAGCGCACGCATGCCCGCCTGTCCGTCCGAGTACGAGTACAGCGGCACCGGCTCCACGAGCTGCGGGTCGAAGCGGCTGCCGAGGGCGTCGACGAAACCCGCCAGGCGGTCGGAACCCGAGTCGCGGTCGAGGGCCGACGCGATCATCCCGATCCGCGAGCGACCGGTGTCCATCAGCCGGCGCGTGATCTCGCGTGCCGCGCCCCGGTTGTCGATGGCCACGTAGGCCGCGTCGCCGATGTCGCGCGGGTGGCCGACGAATGCGGCGGGCAGGCCCAGGTCGGCGATCGCCCGTGTGATCGGGTCGCCGACGCGCGCCGAGACGATGATGACGCCGTCGATCAGTCCGCCGCTCAGATAGCGCGCGAGTCGCTCGATGTCGCGGGTGGTGTCGGCGATCATGAACGACAGCTGGTAGTCGGCCTCCGACAGCGCCGCGTTCGCGCCGAGCAGGATCGAGCCGATGTTGGGGTCTTCGACGAAGAGCGAATGCGGCTCGTGGACGATCAGTCCGATGGCCTGCGAGCTCTGCATGACGAGGCTGCGCGCGGCCCGGTTGGGGACGAATCCGACCTTCGCGATCGCGGCTTCGATGGCCTCGCGCGCTTCGTCGGAGACGTACGGCTGCCCGTTGAGAACCCGGCTGACCGTCCCTCGGGAGACACCCGCCTCGTTGGCGACGTCCTTCACGGTCGCACGCCGACGTCGGCCGATGACATCCGTGCGGTCGCTGCTCACGCGTTCATCGTATGTGCACGCACACACGGCTCACACGCACCGCCGTGCTGCGCGTCGAGGGTACGGATGCCCCTGATCGGCGGGATTCCCGGGAACCCAGGCGCCCTGCGGGGTCGTGTTGACATCCGAATCGCGTCTGCCTACTCTGTACACGTTCACAGAGCCTCAACGCGGAGGAACACCGCGCAGACCTGTGCACGTTCACAGGATCTGAGGAGAACATGTCGGCCCCCGCCCGCCCCTTCGCGCACGACGGCATCGCGTTCGGTTGTGACTACAACCCCGAACAGTGGACGCCGGACGTCTGGGACGAGGACATCGCGCTGATGCGCGAAGCCGGTGTCGACTTGGTCGCCATCAACATCTTCGGCTGGGCGCACATCGAGCCGCGCGCCGGCGAGCACGACTTCGCCCGTCTCGACGACATCATCGGGCGCCTCCACGCCGCCGGCATCCGGATCAACCTCGGTACCGGCACCGCTTCCACCCCCGCGTGGCTGACGACCGCCCACCCCGAGATCCTGCCCGTCGTCGAGGACGGGACGCGCCGGTACCCCGGTGGACGCCAGGCGTGGTGCCCGAGCTCGCCCGTCTACCGCGAGGCCGCCCTCGCCCTCGTCGACGCCGTCGCAGCGCGCTACGGCTCGCACCCGGCCGTCGCGCTCTGGCACGTGTCGAACGAGCTCGGCTGCCACAACGCGCTCTGCCACTGCGACGAGAGCGCCGCGGCCTTCCGCGAGTGGTTGCAGGCGCGCTACGGCACGGTCGCCGAGGTCAACCGCGCGTGGGGGACCGCGTTCTGGAGCCAGACCTACTACGAGTGGGACGAGATCCTCACCCCGAAGGCGACGCTCTCCAGCCGCAACCCCGGCCAGGTCCTCGACTACCACCGCTTCAGCAGCGACGCCCTCCTGGCTCACTACCGCGCCGAAGCCGACGCCATCCGTGCGCACAGCGATGTCGCGATCACGACGAACTTCATGGTCACCGCGCACATCGAGAACCTCGACTACTGGTCGTGGGCGGCCGAGATGGACATCATCGCGAACGACCACTACCTCGACCATCGCCTCGGCGACCCCCGGTCCGAGCTCGCCTTCGCCGCCGATCTCTCCCGCGGTCTCGCGCAGGGGTCGCCGTGGCTCCTCATGGAGCACTCGACCGGCGCCGTCAACTGGCAGCCGCTCAACAAGCCCAAGGCTCCGGGCGAGATGATCCGCAACTCGCTCACGCACGTCGCACGCGGCGCCGACGGGGTCTGCTTCTTCCAGTGGCGTGCCTCGGTGCAGGGCAGCGAGAAGTTCCACTCCGCGATGCTTCCCCACGCCGGCACCGACTCCGCCGTCTGGCGCGAGGTCGTCGAGCTCGGCGGCATCGTCGAGCGCCTCGGCGAGGTCGCCGGCTCCCGCGTCGTCTCCGACGTCGCCTTCCTCTTCTCGTGGGAGTCCTGGTGGGCGACCCAGAGCGAGACCCGCCCGAGCCAGGCGTTCGGCTACCTCGACCAGGTCCACGCGGCGCACCGCGCCCTCCACGCGAACGGGCTCACCGTCGACGTGGTGGCCCCGGGCGCCGACCTGTCGGACTACCGCTTCGTCGTCGTCCCGGGCCTTCACCTCATGACCGAAGCGGATGCCGCGGTCCTCACCTCGTGGATCGCCGACGGCGGCACCGCACTCATCACCTTCTCGACGGCGATCGTCGACGAGAACGACCGCGTCTACACCGGCGGCTACGCCGGACCCCTCCGCGAGGCGATCGGCCTCCACATCGAGGAGTTCGCCCCCGTCGCGCCGGAGGCGTCGCTGACCCTGAGTGACGGGTCGACCGCGCGGCTGTGGTCCGAGCGGTCCCGCACCACCACCGCCGAGGTCCAGGCATCCTTCACCGATGGTCCCGCCGCCGGGATGCCGGCGCTCACCCGCAACGCCTCGGGCGAGGGTGCGGCCTGGTACCTCGCGACTCTTCCCAGCGAAGCCGACTACCGTGACCTCGTCGCGCGCCTCGCCGACGAGGCCGGAGTCGCTCCTGCCGCCGTCGTCGAGCCCCGTACGCGCGATCTCGAGATCGTCCGCCGACGCGGCGAGCTCGCGTCCTATCTCTTCGTGATCAATCACGGCGAGACCGACGTCCACGTCGAATCCGACGGTGTGGACCTCGTGACCGGCACACCCGTCGCCGGTCGCGCCATCGTGCCCGCCGGCGCGGTGCGCATCATCAGAGAGGAGGCGGCCGCATGACCGCCACGGAAGTCCTCGTGACGCGTTCGCAGGCGAAGCCGCCGCGCGCGAAGCGGATCCCGCGGGCCAAGACCCCGCACAAGGGGGCGATCGCGGTCTTCACCGGACCGTTCGGCATCCTTTTCCTGCTCTTCTACCTGGTGCCGATCGGCTACGCCATCTGGCAGTCGCTGCTCGTCGTCCAGCGTGACGGGCTCTACGGCGAGCCGACCGAGGTGTTCGGCGGGCTGACGCAGTACATCCAGGTCTTCCAGAACGCGCCCTTCTGGGAGTCGGTCGGACGCGTGCTGCTGTTCGGCGTCGTGCAGGTGCCGGTCATGCTCGGCCTGGCCCTGCTGTTCGCCCTGCTTCTGGACTCGCCCGCCCTCAAGGGCAAGCGGTTCTTCCGTCTCGCCTTCTTCGCGCCCTACGCCGTCCCCGGTGTCATCGCGGCGATCATGTGGGGCTTCCTCTACTCGCCGAACCTGTCGCCGTTCACCGGCCTCACGAACGCCGTCGACTTCCTCTCGCCCGAGATGATCCTCTGGTCGATCGCGAACGTCGTGACCTGGGTGTTCGTCGGCTACAACATGCTCATCATCTACTCGGCCCTCCTCGCGATCCCCGCCGAGGTCTACGAGGCCGCGCGCCTCGACGGTGCCGGACAGATCCGCATCGCCTGGTCTATCAAGATCCCCATGGTCGCCCCGGCCATCATCCTCACCGCGGTCTTCTCGATCATCGGAACGCTCCAGCTGCTCGCCGAGCCGCAGGTCTTCCGTTCGTTCAGCACGGCCGTCAACTCCTCGTTCACGCCGAACATGACGATCTACGCGACCAGCGCGGTACCGAACCCGTACCTCGCGGCGGCCTTCTCGGTCGTGCTGGCCCTCGCCACCTGCGTCCTGTCGTTCGCGTTCTTGAAGCTCACCCAGCGGAAGGCCGAGCAATGAGCCTCCTCACCCGTACCCGGGGCGCCACGGCGACCGACCTGCCCTCCACGCGGGGACCGCGCGAGTCGATCATGTCGCGCACGGCGGCGCTCCTCATCATGGGCGTCTTCACGCTGTACTTCCTCGTGCCGATCTGGTGGCTGTTCATCGCCTCCACGAAGGACCGCGGCCAGCTGCTGACGACGAACGCGCTGTGGTTCGCCGACTGGAACCTGTTCGCCAACATCGGCGACCTCGTCTCGTACAACAACGGCATCTACTTCCGCTGGCTGCTCAACAGCCTCGCCTACGCAGGTCTCGGCGCGCTGCTGGCCACCGTGTTCGCGGGGATGGCGGGATACGCCCTCGGCAAGTACCGCTTCCGCGGCCGTGAGGCGTTCTTCAACATCGTCCTCGGCGGCGTCCTCGTCCCGGCGACGGCGCTCGCCCTGCCCCTGTTCCTGCTGTTCAGCCAGGTGAACCTGACGAACACGTTCTGGTCGGTGCTGCTCCCGAGCATCGTGAGCCCGTTCGGCGTCTACCTCGCACGCATCTACGCGTCGTCGTCGGTGCCGGATGAGCTCATCGAAGCCGCCCGCCTCGACGGTTCGGGCGAGGTCCGCACGTTCTTCACCGTGTCGTCGCGGCTCATGGCTCCGGCCCTCGTGACGATCTTCCTCTTCCAGTTCGTGTCCATCTGGAACAACTTCTTCCTGCCGCTGATCATGCTCCGCAGCCAGGACCTGTTCCCGGTCACCTACGGCCTCTACACGTGGAACACGCAGCTCAACCAGATCCCCGAGCTGCGCACCTACGTCCTGGTCGGCGCGTTCCTGTCGATCGTGCCGCTCATCATCGCCTTCCTCTTGCTTCAGCGCTTCTGGCGCAACGGACTCGGCAACGGTTCCGTGAAGTGAGCTCCTGCCGCGGGCGGACCCCGCGGCATCCCTGCAGTACCAGTACCTGTCACCCGATCAATGATCAGATTGGAAATCCCATGCGTCACACCAAGAAGGCAGTCGTCGCCGGCGTCGCACTGCTCACCGCCTTCACTCTCGCCGGCTGCGCCGGCGGCACCGGCGGCAGCGGCAGCGGCAATGCCGCGGACCCGGCTGCCTGCGCTCCCTCCGAGGGCAAGGTGACCCTGGACTTCACGTCCTGGATCCCCGGCATCGAGGACGTCGCCAAGATCTGGAACGCGGAGAACCCCGACATCCAGGTCAAGGTCCAGACGGGCCCCAACGGCAACTCCGGCACCTACTCGAGCTTCTTCAGCCAGCTCGAAGCGGGCAACGCCCCCGACCTCGGCCAGATCGAGTACGACGCGCTGTCGAGCTTCCGTGTGCAGGACGGTCTCGAGGACCTGTCCGCGTGCAAGGACGTCGTCGCCGCGAAGGACAAGTTCATCCCGTGGACCTGGAACCAGGTCACCCTCGGCACCGACGGCGTCTACGGCATCCCGCAGGACTCGGGCCCCATGGCGCTGTTCTACCGCTCGGACCTGTTCGAGAAGAACGGCATCAAGGTCCCCACCACGTGGGCCGAGTACAAGGAAGCCGCCAAGGAGGTCCGCAAGGCCGGGGGCTACATCACCAACTTCTCGACCGCTGACATCAACCAGTTCGCCGGTCTCGTCTGGCAGACCGGTGGCGACTGGTTCTCCAACGACGGCGACGCCTGGAAGGTCAACCTGACCGGCGACGAGTCCAAGACGGTCGCCGACTACTGGCAGGACCTCATCAAGGAAGACCTCGTCTCCACCTACCCGGCGTGGACCGAGGAGTGGAACAACGCCTACAACTCCGGCAAGGTCTGGAGCTGGAACTCCGCCGTCTGGGGTGCCAACTCGATCTCTTCGGGTGCTCCCGACACGTCGGGCAAGTGGTCGGTCGCTCCGTCGCCGCAGTGGAACGCGGGCGACAAGGCCGCCGGTAACTGGGGTGGATCCTCGGTCGCCGTCTTCAAGGGCAGCAAGCACCCCTACGAGGCCGCGAAGTTCGCGCTGTGGCTGAACACGTCGGATGAGGCACTCTCGGCCCTCAACAAGTCGGCGAACATCTATCCCGCCACCACCGAGGGACTCAAGCTCCCCTCGCTGCAGGAGGGCGTGGAGTTCTACGGCGGACAGAAGATCTACGACGTCTTCGCCGAGGCTGCCGCCGAGGTCAACCCCGACTTCGTGTGGGGCCCGACCATGACGCAGACCTACGCCGACGTCTCCGACGGCTTCCAGAAGGCCGCCAGCGGTCAGGGCACGCTGCTCGAGGCGCTGCAGTCCGCGCAGACCAAGACGGTCGACGCCCTCAAGGCGCAGTCCATCCCCGTCTCCGAGTGATCGCTCGCTGACACCCGTCATTCACTGACACCCACGCATCCGCGCCGCGGGTCGGGCCTTCGGGCTCCGATCCGCGGCGCGGTCGCGTGTACGGGGGATCACTCCTGTCGCGAGGCCTGCTTGACCTTCTCGTAGGCGGCGAGCGCGTTCTGCCGGGTCGCCTTCAGATCGACCATCGGCATCGGGGGCTGACCGGCGGCATCCGTGTACTCGGGCGCCCACCGCCCGATGTACTCGCGGCTCTTGTCGAACTTGTCGGCCTGCAGCTCGGGGTTGAAGACGCGGAAGTACGGTGCGGCGTCCGCGCCGGAGCCGGCGACCCACTGCCAGTTGAACGTGTTGCTCGCCCCGTCGGCGTCGACGAGGCAGTCCCAGAACCACTCCTCGCCGCGGCGCCAGTCGATCATCAGGTTCTTGATGAGGAAGGATGCCGTGATCATCCGCACGCGGTTGTGCATGTAGCCGGTCTCCCAGAGCTCCCGCATGCCGGCATCCACCATCGCGTACCCCGTCTGCCCCTTCTGCCAGGCACGGAGGGCGGTCGGCTTGAGACGCGGCCAGGGGAAGGCGTCGAACTCCGGCCGCAGGTTCTTCGTCGCGAGATCGGGGAAGTGGTACAGCGTGTGCCAGGCGAACTCGCGCCACCCGATCTCGGAGAGGAAGCCCGAGGCGCCCGGGGTCTCGACGGCGGCGTGCCACACCGTGTGCGGGCTCAGCTCGCCCCAGCGCAGCCGCGGCGACAGCAGCGAGGTCGCTCCCGCCGAGGGACGGTCCCTCGCGTCGTCATAGTGGCCCAGGTCCTCGTCGAGGAACTCCCTCAGCCGCGCCTGCGCCGCGGGTTCGCCCGGCTCCCACGTGTCGCGAAGGCCCTGCGCCCAGTCGGGCTCGGTCGGCAACAGGTCCCAGTCGTCCAGGTCGTCCGAGGCGGGATACCGCGACGGTCCCGGCACCTCGCGCGGCTCCGGCAGCGGAGCGCGGGGCGCCGGCTGCGCGAGGCACGCGCGCCAGAACGGGCTGTAGACCGAGAAGTGCTTCCCCGCTCCGGTGGTGATGGTCCACGGCTCGAAGAGGAGGGATGCCGCGAACGACGCGACCTCCACGTCACCCTCCCGCAGGTCCGACTTGAGCGCCGCGTCGATCTCGCGCTCGGGTCCGCCGTAGCGGCGGTTCCAGAAGACCGCCCCCGCACCGGCATCCTCCACCGCCGCGCGGACGACCCGGTGAGCCGGGCCACGGCGGAGGATGAGACGGGAGCCGCGCTCGGCGAGACGCTCGGCGAGGGAGGCGAGCGAATGGTGCAGCCACCAGCGTGCCGCGCCGCCGAGCGGACGGATGCCGTCGCTCTCCTCATCGAGCACGTAGAGCCCGATCACCGGCTCGCCCCTGTCGAGGGCGGCACGGAGGGCCGGGTGATCGGCGAGGCGGAGGTCGTCGCGGAACCAGACGATCGAAGGGGACGGCATCCCCTCATCCTGGCCGTCGGCGCCGGGCGATGCCGCCCCTTGCAATCCGGCGCCGGATCGCTCAGGGGGCCGGCTGGCTCAGACGGCGTCGACCGAGTGCCCGCGGGGGATGGCGAGGGTGAGCCCGCCGGCCACGACGCGCACCGCGATCCGCGTCGCCTCGCCGAATTCGTCGCCGTCGAGCTGCACGGGGTGCGCTTCTTCGGCGGCGAGGTCGATGCCCTTGCCGCGCGAGTACCGGACGGAGTTGTCGGCCGTCCGGACGGCGAGGATCTTGCGTCCGGCGCGGAACTTCCGCAGCACGCTGTTGTCCCACGCGAGGCGTCGCCAGACCAGCAGCCACCCCAGGGCCGTTCGCGGCTGCAGGATGGCGACGTCGAGCTCGCCGTCGGTGATGGATGCCTCGGGGATGAGCTCGAGCCCCGCCTGAAGCGAGCCGCAGTTGGCGAACAGGACGCTCTGCACGTCCGCGCGGTGGATGCGGTGACCCGGCACCTGGTAGACGACGGGGAACGGCTTGGCCTGCGCGATGGAGCGGGCCGCGCCGTCGACGTAGGCCACCCAGCCGACCTTCTTCTTGAGGTCGCTGTTCGTGTTCGCGATCATGGCGGCGTCGAGCCCCATGCCGCCCATCACGACGAACGCGTGCTCGGTGGTCTCGCCCTCGGGCCGCCGCAGCTGAGCGAGACCCACGTCGATCGCGAGGGTGTCGCCGTCGAAGGTCGCGGCGATCATGGCCGACGGGTCGGTGAGAGGGAGTCGCAGGTTGCGGGCGAGGAGGTTGCCGGTGCCGCTCGGGACGATCGTGAGGGGCACGCTCGAGCCGGTCATGGCCTCGCTGACGGCGCGGACGGTGCCGTCGCCTCCGGCGACCAGGACCGCGTCGACTCCTTCCGAGAGAGCCTGACGTGCGACGTCGTCGCCGAGGTCGTCGACCGTGGTCTCGTAGAAGAGGGGCTCGGACCAGCCGGCATCCTTCGCCGCCTGCGCCACCTGCTCACGGAGCTGATCACCGTCGACCTTGATCGGGTTGTAGACCAGCGCCGCCTTGGGGCTCGGGCGGCCGTCGACATCGGGCATCGGCTCGGTCGACCCGCTCCGGTCTACGCGACGCGCCTCTCCGGTGTCGCCGTCCTGCGTGTCGGGTGCGACGTCGTCGGGCTCGCGGATCACGCCGTCGGGTTCGGCCGCGGTCGCCGGATCGTGCGCGTCGTCGGAGCGGTGCGTCGTGCCGGGGTCGGTCGCCATGCGTACAGGATAGGGCCCCGCATCCGTCTGACAGGGCCCCCTTGCGCTCGCGCGTTCCCCGCACCAGGGCTGGGCCCGCAGGGGCCGCGACTAGACTCGTCGAGTGATCGATCTCGCCCTTCTCCGTGACGCCCCTGACCTCGTGAAGCGCTCGCAGGAAGCCCGCGGCGAGTCGCCTGACACCGTCGACGACGCCCTCGCGGCCGACAAGGAGCGCCGCACGGCGATCACCACCTTCGAGGAGCTCCGCGCCGAGCAGAACGCGCACGGCAAGCGTGTCGCGAAGGCGCCGAAGGACGAGAAGGCCGCACTGGTCGCCGAGGCTAAGGACCTCAGCGAGCGGGTGAAGGCCGCGCAGCAGGCCGTGACCGTGGCAGAGGATGCCGCATCCGCCGCGCTCGCGCGCATCGAGAACATCGTCATCGACGGCGTCCCGGCCGGTGGTGAGGACGACTTCGTCACCCTCCGCACGCACGGCGAGCCGGTCTCCTTCGACTTCGAGCCGCGCGACCACCTCGCCCTCGGCGAGATGCTCGGCGCGATCGACACCGAGCGCGGTGCGAAGGTGTCGGGTGCGCGCTTCGCCTTCCTCACCGGCGTCGGCGCGCGCCTCGAGCTCGCCATCATGAACCTCGGGATGCAGCGGGCCCTCGACGCCGGCTTCATCCCGGTCATCCCGCCGACCCTGGTCCGCGCCGAGGTCATGCGCGGCACCGGGTTCCTCGGTCAGCACGCCGACGAGGTCTATCGACTCGACGACGACGACCTCTACCTCGTCGGCACGAGCGAGGTGCCCCTCGCCGGGTACCACATGGACGAGATCCTCGACCTCGAGCGCGGCGCGAAGCGCTACGCGGGCTGGTCGACCTGCTACCGGCGCGAGGCCGGGTCGTACGGCAAGGACACCCGCGGCATCATCCGGCTGCACCAGTTCAACAAGCTCGAGATGTTCGTCTACACGACGCCCGAGGATGCCGAGGCGGAGCACCTGCGCCTCGTCGAGATGCAGGAGCGGATGCTGCAGGACCTCGGCCTCTCGTACCGGGTCATCGACGTCGCCGCCGGCGATCTGGGCTCGTCCGCCGCCCGCAAGTACGACGTGGAGGCGTGGGTCCCGACCCAGGGCGCGTACCGCGAGCTCACGTCGACGTCGAACTGCACGACGTATCAGGCCCGTCGCCTCGACATCCGTCACCGTCCGGAGGGCGGTCGCACCGCTCCCGTCGCGACGCTGAACGGCACGCTCGCCACGACCCGCTGGATCGTCGCGCTGCTCGAGACGCACCAGCGCGAAGACGGCTCGGTCGTCATCCCCGAGGTCCTCCGCCCGTACCTGGGCGGCCTCGAGGTGGCGGAGCCGATCGCGTGACCCTGTCTGCAGACGAGGCGGCCGAGGTCGTCGAGGAGATCGCGACGGATGCCGCCGAGCCCCCGCGCGAGCGGTTGCTCATCGCCCTCGACGTCGACGGCACGATCCTGCTCGAGGACGAGACCTACAGCCCCGGCGTCGTCGACGCGATCGCCGATGCGCAGCGCGCCGGGCACGAAGTCATGCTCGCGACGGGGAGGTCGTGGGAGAGCACGGGCAGGATCATCGAGCGCCTGGCGATCACGCCCGAGTACGTCGTCTGCTCCAACGGTGCGGTGATCCTGAAGCGCACGGGGTCCACCGACTCACCCGTGTACGACCGGTTCCACACCGAGCAGTTCGACGCCACCGAGGTGCTCACGCTTCTGCGCGACCACCTGCCGACGGCGCGCTACATGGTCGAGCTTCCCAGCGGTCGCCGCCTGTTCACGCACCACATGGATGACTGGAACCTCGCGAACGCCGACCGGGTGAGCTTCGAGGAGCTCTCGGCCGACCCCGTCTCGCGTGTCGTCGTCGTGTCGGAGCAGGACACCGATGAGGACTTCGTCGAGTTGGTCGCGCGCATCGGCCTCAACAAGGTCTCGTATGCCGTCGGCTGGTCGGCCTGGCTCGACATCGCCCCGCAGGGCGTCGACAAGGCGACCGGTCTCGAGCTCGTCCGCGGCTGGCTGGGCATCGAGCCCCAGAACGTCGTCGTCATCGGCGACGGGCGCAACGACATCGGCATGTTCCGGTGGGCGCGGGCCCATGGCGGACGCGCGATCGCGATGGGCCAAGGCCCCGAAGAGGTGCTGTCCGAGGCGTCGGAGCTCACGGCATCCGTTACCGAGGGCGGCGTCACGGCCGTGCTGAAGGCCCTCTGACCTGGCCGTTCAGGCGTCCCCCAGGCGTTCCCGCGAGAATGGACGGGTTCTGGGGTCGGCTAGACTCGGCCTGTTCGACCGCCGCCGTTCGGCGGGGTCGGGAGGGTTGTCCGAGCGGCCGAAGGATCCGGTCTTGAAAACCGGTGGGCAGCAATGTCCCGTGGGTTCGAATCCCACACCCTCCGCACTGTCCGAAAGGTGATCCGTGAGCGCTAGGCACGATGCGAAGGCGACGAAGTTCCGCCGCCAACCCGTGGCTCGTCACGGTGAGCTGACCTCCCCGCATCCGCTCCGTCAGGTCTTCACGATCCTGGCTGCCGTCGTCGCCGTCGTCCTCGTGAGTACGACGGCGATCGGCGGGTTCTACGTGTGGGACGCCGCGCGCAGCCTCAGCGACAACGGCGTCTCGATCGGCGACGAGGGTTCGGAGCTGCCGCCGCACATCGGTGAGATCGAGGGCGGCGTCAACATGCTCGTCGTCGGCACCGACTCGTGCGAGGGTCAGGATCTGAAACTGTTCCCGCGCTGCAAGCACGACGACGGCGGTGAGCGCAACGACGTCACGATGCTCGTGCACATCAGCGATGCGCCCCGCCGCGTGACGGTCGTCTCGTTCCCCCGCGACATGATCGTGCCCATCCCCTCGTGCCAGAACCCCGAGGGCGGCTCGTACCCGGCGATGAGCGCACAGATGATCAACGTCTCCTACAGCTACGGCGGACTGGGGTGCTCGGTCGCCACCGTCGAGGAGCTGACGGGCGTCGACATCCAGTTCGCGGCGGCGATCCGCTGGACGGGTGTCATCAACATGTCCGATGCCATCGGCGGCGTCGACGTGTGCCTCAGCGACGACATCAAGGACAAGCACACGGGACTGAACCTCAAGAAGGGCGAGCAGACTCTCGTCGGCGCGCAGGCGCTGCAGTTCCTCCGCATCCGTCACGGCATCGGCGACGGATCGGACCTCGGTCGCATCTCCAACCAGCAGCAGTTCATGAGCTCGCTGGTCCGCAAGCTGCAGTCGGGTGCGGTCCTCTCGAACTACCCGGCACTCCTGAACCTCGCGAACACCGCGATCCGTCAGGTGAACGAGAAGCAGCTCGTCCTGAGTGAATCGCTCACCAACCCGCAGCGCATGGTGCAGATCGCCATGGCCGTCGCCGACGTCCCGTACAAGGACATCGTCTTCGTCCAGTACCCCACGGTGTACGCGCCCGGGGGCGCGCGCGTCCTGCCGGTCTCGTCGGCCGCGGACGTGCTGTTCACGGCGCTGTCCGAGAACAAGCCCATCAGGGTGACCGGTTCGGCCAGCGGCGGCAACGGCGTCGAGGTCGTCGGCGAGGCTGAGGGCGACGGCGGCACGCCGGGCGCAACCGGCACGCCCGGCGCGACCGACACGCCGACTCCGGGTGCAACCGGGGAGGCCACCCCGGGCGCCGACGACGGCACCGTCGAGCTGCCCGGCGAGATCACGGGGCAGTCGGCGAACGAAGTGACCTGCACGGTCGCGCAGCGCTGACGGCCGGTTCGGTACCGGTCCGCGGAACCGTTATGCTTGCGGGGTGCATTCGCGCCGTTCGCGGTCGGATGCCTGGAGACGTCGCATAGTCAGGCCTAGTGCACCACCCTGCTAAGGTGGAGTCCCCTTACGGGGACCGAGGGTTCAAATCCCTCCGTCTCCGCAGTGAAAAGCCCCGGTATACCGGGGCTTTTCTGTTTCTGCACGTCCGTCTCACGGGGCGTCGACGCGCTCGTGCTCGTCTGTCGTCCTCGCACTGCTCAGGGTGAGCGCCCCGATGAGGGAGATCGCACCGACGGCGATGGCGACCGCGATGAAGGCGATCTGCTCGCCGTGGAAGTACGTGGACGTCAGGGCCGGGCTCCAGGTGCCGTCGGGAAGCGTCGCGGCCACCAGTACCGCGATCACCGTGCCCACGAAGGCCGTTCCGATGCTCGACCCGACCTCCTGTGCGGTGTCGTTGAGTGCGGCGCCCATCGATGTGCGGTCCTCGGGCACGGCCCCGATGAGGGCGACCGCGCAGATGCTCATGACGGTGCGCAGGCCCGCCGTCATGACGACCATGGCGACCGCGATGGCGAGGTAATCCTGCTCGACGGCCCAGGCCATGGCTCCCAGGCCGGCTGTCAGCAGCACGGCACCGATGACGCAGGCGATGCGGTGTCCGAATCGGCGGATCAGCGCCTCGGTGAGCGGGGCGGCGAGGATCATGGTCAGGATGAGGGGCAGATTGGCGAGCCCCGCGGCCATCGGGCTCCATCCCCAGGCGTACTGGAAGTGCAGAATGAGCGCGAACATCACGCTCGCCATGGCCACGGAGGTGCCGATCTGCGCGAGCGCCGCACCGCGGATCGTGCCCACGGAGAAGAGGGAGAGGTCGATCATCGGGGCCGAGGATCGGCGTTCGTTCACGATGAAGAGAACGATGGATGCCGCGGCGCCGATCCCGACGAGCAGTGTGACCGGAGCGAACCATCCGAACTGGACTCCGCTCGTCAGTGCGTAGCAGGAGAGCCCGACGGCCATCACGCTCAACGCCGCCCCGGTCAGATCGAGGCGGTCTCGCGTCAGTCCGCGCGGGTCGTCGGCGGGGACGCCCAGGCGCACTCCGACTCCGGCGAGGAGGGCGATCGGAGCGTTGATCAGCAACAGCCACTGCCAGGGCAGGTGCGTGAGGATGGTGCCGCCGAGCAGGGGGCCCACGACGAAGCCCGACATGCCGACGACCATCATGAGGGTGATCGCCCGCATCCGCAGGGCGGCGTCGTCGAAGAGGCGGAACACGAGCGAGTTCGTGATCGGGGCCATCGCGGCGGCGGCGACGCCGAGCGCGGCGCGGACCGCGATGAGCCCGCCGATGCTGTTCACGAGGAGGACGGCCAGGCTGACCACGCCGAATGTCGCGAGGCCGATCTGCAGGACCCGCCGCCGGCCGAAGCGATCGGCGATGGAGCCGGCGGTGAGCAGCAGCCCGCCGAACGTCAGCGAGTACGCCCCGGTGATCCACTGCAATCCCGTCGTGTCCCCGCCGAGGTCTCGGCCGATGGTCGGGAGGGCGATGGACAGCAGGGTGTTGTCGACCATCTCCACGAAGAAGGCGAGACAGAGCGCAGCGAGCGGAACCCACGCGGCTCTGAGCGAGGTGTAGACGCGGGGGGAGGTGGTGGTCACCGTCATGAGAGCTCTTTCCATCGAACAGCGTTCGACTATCGAGCGCCGTTCGATACGATAGAACGATGTTCGATAGATCACAACACTCGGTTTCCCGTGTGATGTGATGGCTGTCATGACCGAGCAGGCGCAACCACCCCGCCGACGCGCCCGCGCTCCGCGCGAGCGCTCTCGAACGTCGCATTCCATCGACGCCGTCATCGCCGGCGCGATCGAGATCCTCGACGAGTCGGGATCGCAGGGGCTGACGACGCGGGCGCTGGCGACCCGGCTCGGCGGCGGGCCCGCGAGCATCTACTGGTACGTCTCGGGACGGGAAGAGCTCCTCGACCTGGCCGCCGATTCCGTGCTCGGGGGCGTCCTGGCCGCCGTATCAGACGTGGGTCGCGAGGGGAGCGGCGATCCGATCGAGAACGTGAGGACGATCGCCGTCGCGATGTTCGATGTCATCGTCGATCGCCCCTGGCTCGGGGCGTATGCCATGCGCAACACGGCGCGACAGGTCCATTCGCTACAGCTGTACGAGAAGCTGGGCGAGCAGATCATGCGCCTGGGGCTCTCGCCGCGGGACTGCTTCCATGCGACATCGGCGATCGTGGGGTTCGTCATCGGCACCGCCGCCGACATGGGGCAGCAGCTCCCTCCGGAGGTCGCGTCCGGCGACGTGGGCCGCGACGAGTACCTCGCCGGAGCCGTCCACCAGTGGCGGGCCCTCGATCCCGAGGAGTACCCGTTCATCCACCACATCGTGGACGAATTCGCCGGTCACGATGATCGTGACCAGTTCCGGGCAGGGCTCGATCTTCTCCTCGACGGACTCCACCTCAGCGCAGGTCGCTGATCGGAGGCGGCGTCGGTGTCAGCCGGCGACCGCTTCGTCCTGATCGGGCTCGGGGACGACCCGCAGCCCGCCGGGCGAGTTCGCCGTCGACATCAGCGCGTCGATCCAGGCCGGGTTGATCGGCCCGATGGCGCGCGAGTGGTAGCGGATGTCCCAGCTCGTCGACACCCCGACCCAGCGCGAGACTCGCCCGCTGCCCAGGCTGGGGTCGACGGTCCACGTGAGGATGAACGGCTCGCGGCGTCGGAGCTTAGCCACCATCACGACCTCGAGATGACCGAGGAGACGGTCATCGAATGTGACCGTCTCGCTGCCGAAGGCCAAGCGTCCCATTTCACCAAGCTTACGGCGTAAGCAGACAAACGAGTGCGAGAAGAGAGAGGATCAGGAAGGAGGCTCCCATGAGCAATCAGTCCGAGCGGTCATCCGGTGCGAGGTTGAGTCGCGCCGCCATCATCGATGCAGCGCTGAGCCTCGTCGACCTCAAGGGTCCGGCGGGCCTGTCGATGCGCGCTCTGGGGGCGGAGCTGGGCGTCGAGGCGATGTCGCTCTACCGTCATGTGCACGGCAAAGAGGATCTTCTCGAAGGCGTCGTCGACGAACTGACGGCCGAACTCGTCGTGGTCATGGAGCGCGAGGCCGCGGGGCATTGGCAGACCTTCCTCCAGAACGTCGCGCACGCGGTGCGGGACATCGCCGTCGCTCACCCCCGCGCATTCCCGCTGATCGCGACCCGGCATCCCGCCGCGCCCTGGCTCAGGCCGCCGCTGCGGAGCATCGAGGCGGTGGACATCTTCCTCCGGGTGCTGCTCCAGCACGGCTTCACGGACGAGCAGGCCGTCGGGGCGTACCGGGGGTTCAGCAGCTTCCTCATCGGTCAGCTGCTGCTGGAGGCAGCCGTGCGCGGTGCCGACGTCGGAGGGACGCTCGCCGGCCAGGGGGAGACCGGGCCGGTTTCCACCGGCGAGGCGCAGGTCGCCTCCCTGGATGATGCCCCCGAGGTGCTGCGCCTGCGGCCGCTGCTGAGCGAGGACCACAGCAAAGAGGAGTTCGACACCGCCCTCGAGATCCTCCTCGACCGGCTCGAGGTCGACCTCTCGCTGTAGCAGCGATGGTGCGCGCACGCGCGATTAGCACGATCTGCGGGCAGATGTCGATCCGCGATGCGCGCGAACGTCAAGGACGGTAACGACCGGTCACGGAGCGTCTCGCAAGTCGTCCTCGAGGTCGCGGCGGGCTAGGAATGTCGCAGTCACAGCGAACATCCACGCCCGGCGCACCACGAGGAGACCATCCCATGTCAGACCAGAACCAGACCCCGCAGAGCGACCTCCGCGCCGCCGTCGCGGGAGACAAGAAGCGCACCCGGATCGGCATCGCGATCGCGATCGCCGTCGTCGCGGTCGGCGCGATCGTCGGCGGAGTCGCCCTTGCGCTCCCGGCGCTCCGGCCCGCCGATGCCGCCGCGGCCGGCGGTGCAAGCCCAGCTGAGCCGATCAGCGTCAAGATCGCCGTGTCGGAGGACAGCCCGTTCCAAGATGCGGTCAAGGAGGTCGCCGCCGAGAAGGGCCTGAACATCGAGTGGGTCAACGTCCAGGACTGGGTCCTGCCCAACACCGAGCTCGCCGCCGGCACGGTCGACGCCAACGCCTTCCAGCACATCCTGTACCTCAGCGCCTTCAACACCGAGAACGGTTCAGACCTCACCCCCGTCTTCTCGACGCTCATCACGCAGTGGGGGATCTTCTCCGCGACCGCGAAATCCCTCGACGACATCGGGGACGGCGCGAAGATCGCCATCCCCGACGACCCCTCCAACGGAGGTCGCGCGCTCAACATCCTCGAGGCCGCCGGCCTCATCACCCTCTCGGCCGACAAGGGCGACTTCCCCGCCGTCGAGGACATCACGGCGAACCCGAAGAAGCTCCAGTTCACCGAGATCCCCGCGACGTCGATCGCTCAGCAGTTCACCGACCCGAGCCTGGCTGCGGTCGTCGTGGGCACGTCGTACTTCGACCCGAGCCAGAACATCGGCTCCGACGATGCGCTCTTCCTCGACAAGGCGCTCTCCGAGCAGAACCTGCCGTACGTCAACGTCATCGCCACCCGTGAGGACAACAAGGACAACCCCGCGTGGAAGATCCTCAAGGACGTCTACGCCGACAAGCGCGTCGCGGCGGCCAACGAGAAGGAGAACCAGGGCTCCGTGGTGCTCGTCGACGTCCCGGTCGAGCAGCTCCGGACCAAGCTCGCCGACCTCGAGAAGCAGGCCGCGAAGAACTGACGGCTGCCGCTCGCGACCGCACCCGGCTGAGATGAGGAACCCATGAGCACCGCCATCGCCTTCGAGAACGTCTCCAAATCCTTCACGTCGAAGGGACGCACGGTCGACGCCCTCCGCGACGTCAGCCTGACGGTCGAGAAGGGCGAGATCTTCGGGATCGTCGGCTTCTCGGGCGCCGGCAAATCGACCCTGCTGCGCACGGTCAATGCGCTCGAGCGGCCGACGAGCGGAAGGGTCGTCGTCGACGGTCGCGAGATCTCAGCCCTCCAGGGCCGTGCCCTGTACGCCGCGCGGCAGCGCATCGGCATGGTGTTCCAGCAGTTCAATCTGCTCGAGTCGCGGAACGTCTACAAGAACATCGCCTACCCGCTGCGGCTGGCGGGCCTGTCCGAGGCCGAGACCCTCGACCGCGTCGAGGAGCTGCTGCGGTTCGTCGGGCTCACCGACAAGGCGCTCGCGTACCCGTCGCAGCTGTCGGGCGGCCAGAAGCAACGCGTGGGCATCGCTCGCGCGCTGGCCACCCGGCCCGACGTCCTCATCTCGGATGAGGCGACGAGCGCACTCGACCCGCAGACGACGGGTGAGGTCCTGGCCCTCCTCCGGCGGGTGAATGAGGAGTACGGCGTCACCATCCTGCTCGTCACCCACGAGATCGACGTGGTCCGCGAGCTCGCTCACAAGGTCGCGGTCATGGAGGACGGCGCGGTCGTCGAGCACGGCAGCATCTACGACGTCTTCTCCTCGCCGCGGCATCCGACCACACGACGATTCGTGTCGTCGGTGCTGCACCACATCCCGTCCGCCGAGGCGCTCGCGAAGATCCGCGCCGTCCATCGCGGACGCCTCGTCCAGCTGCACGTCGAGGACCGTGACACCAACCACCCGTTCCTCTCGCAGGTCTCCCGCGCGCACGACGTCGACGTCAACGTCGTCTTCGGGGGCGTCGACGAGCTGCAGGGGCGGTTGTTCGGCAGCTTGACGGTGGAGCTCCTCGGAACGGATGCCGCCGTGGATGCCGCCATCGAGGGTCTCCGCGAGACGACCACCGTCTCCGAGCTGCCGGAACCGGACGCCCGGGTGATCGCGAAGGAGGCCGTTCATGCGTGACTTCGACCCGAACGCCTTCTTCCCCCGCTTCTGGGTCGCCGTCGGCGAGACCGGGCTCATGGTGGTCGTCGCCTTCGCGGGAGCCGCCGTCATCGGCGTACTGCTCGGGCTGCTGCTCTACGCGAGCCGCCCCGGCAACCTCCTGCAGAACCGGGCGATCTTCGCGGTGCTGAACCTCGTCATCAACGTGGTCCGTCCGATCCCGTTCCTGATCGTGGCGATCGCCCTCATCCCGCTCACGAGGTCCCTCTTCGGCACCGGGCTCGGCCCCCTGCCGCAGACGATCCCACTCATCATCGTCGCGTGCGTCGCCATCGCCCGCGTCTCGGAATCGAACCTCGTCGCGGTGAGCCCCGGGTCGATCGAGGCGGGGGCTGCGATGGGCGCGAGTCCCGCCCGGGTGCTCTTCACCATCGTCGTCCCCGAGGCCCTCGGCCCGCTCACCCTGGGGCTGACCTACATCCTGGTCGCGCTCGTCGACGCGACGGCGGTCGCGGGAGTGCTCGGCGGCGGCGGACTCGGGTCGCTCGCCATGAACTACGGATACCAGCGCTTCGACTGGATCTCGGTCGGCATCGTCGTCCTCGCCCTCATCGTGCTCGTCCAGCTCGCCCAGTTCCTCGGCAACGCCGTGGCGCGGAAGGTGATGCACCGGTGACCGGGCGGTTCGAGGACCTCCTCGCCCGCGTCGCAGTCGACGCGCCGCAGCGCGAGCGCGAGCGGCGCCTGCTGACCGCGGAGCTCGCCGAGCTGCGCGAGATCGGCTTCGGCACGTGGCGGGTGCCTGCGGCATCCGGGGGTTCCCCGATCTCGCTGGAGGAGCAGTTCGCCCGCCTCATCCGGCTGTCCGCCGCGGATGCCAGCCTCGGCCACGTCTGGCGCGGTCACCTCGCGTTCGTCGAGTCGCTCCGGCTGCAGCCGATCGAGCTGGCGCAGCCGTGGTTCGAGCGGATCCTCGCGGGGGATTTCGTGGGCAACGCGCAGTCCGAACGGCACGACACGGCGCACCTCGAGACGCGGATCGACCGCACGAGCGGCGAGCCGCTGCTGTCGGGGACGAAGTACTACACGACCGGCAGCATCTACGCGGACTGGATCCACCTCGCGGCCCTCGACGGGGACGAGCGGGTCGCGGTCACGGTGTCGGCCCACCACCCGGGGGTCCGGTCGACCGACGACTGGGACGGGTTCGGGCAGCTGCTCACGGGAAGCGGGACGACGGTGTTCGATCGCGCGCCGGTGGCGGAGGACGGCATCCTCGTGGCGCCCGCCGAAGGCGCTGAGGCGCGCGGACACCACCTGGGGGCGATCCTCCAGCTCACCCTCCTCGCCGTCATCGCCGGCATCGCCCAGCGCGCCCTCGACGACACCGTCGAGTTCGTGACCCCGCGGCGGCGGACCTTCGGGTTCGCGGGCGAGACGCTTCCGCGCGAGGACCCGCTCGTGCAGCTCGTGGTGGGGGAGCTCGACGTCGTCGCGGCGACGACCCGTCGGCTCGTGCTATCGGTCGCCGCTGACCTGGGCGCAGCATCCGATCGGGGAGCGAGCGCGACGGAGATGCGCGAGATCCAGTTCGAGGTCTTCCGACTCCAGGAGCTCGTGCCTCGTCTGGTCCTCGACGCGACGACGCGCTTGTTCGAGGTGGGCGGCGCATCGGCGGTCGGCACGGGGCGAGCGCTCGACCGTCATTGGCGCAATGTCCGCACGATCGCCTCGCACAATCCGGTCATCCAGCGCACGCGTGCGCTCGGTCAGGTCACCCTCACCGGCACGCTGCCGGCGTGGCAGGCGCCGGGAGCGCAGGCGCCCCGTCCTGCGGAGGTCGCGCTCGCATGACTCGGGTCGCCGATGCGGTGGAACGCTTCGCCCCCGTCTTCGACGAGGTGGGGCGGGATGCCGTCGCCCGCGAACTCGCGCGGAGACTGCCGCACGACGAGGTCGCTCTTCTGCGGCGCGCCGGGTTCACCCGGGTGACGGTGCCCGAGGAGTTCGGCGGCGGCGGTGAGCCGCCATCGGTGCTGTTCGCCCTCCTCGCCGAGCTCGGCCGTCGTGATCCGAATCTCGCGCAGCTGCTCCGTTCGCATTTCTCCTTCGTCGATCGGACGATCCTGTCGCCCGATTCCGAGGAGCGCTCCCGCAGGCTCGCCCTGGTGGCAGGCGGCGCCATCATCGGCAACGCGACCCACGAGCGATCGTCGGCGAAGGTCGGCGCGCTGTCGACGACGTTGACGGGGTCGCCCGACGGGCTCCGCCTCGACGGCACGAAGTACTACAGCACCGGGACGCTGTTCGCCGATCTCGTCTCCGTCGCCGCGCAGGACGACGACGGGGCTCTCGTCGCGGCACTCGTGCCGACCGCGGCGGCCGGGGTCGACGTCGTCGACGACTGGCGCGGCTTCGGTCAGCGCCTCACCGGGAGCGGGACGACCGTCTTCCGCTCGGTCGTCGTCGACGAGGATGCCGTCGCCCGCCGCGTCGTCGGCGGCCCGTCGCACGGCGGGGCCTTCGTCCAGCTCGTCCTCCTGGCCGCCGCCGCGGGGATCGGGCGCGCGATCGTCGACGACGCGGTCGCGTTCGTGCAGAAGCGCACGCGGACCTACAGTCATGCCTCGGCCGCGACGGCCCGTGAGGACCCACTCGTGCAGGAGACCGTCGGTCGGCTGTCGGCGCTGTCGTTCACGGCGGATGCCGCGCTCACGGCCGCGGTCGCGGGACTCGACGCGTCGGTCGCCGCCCAGTCCGCCGGTGTCTCGGGTGATGCGCTGCGCGACGTGATCGCCCCCGTCGAGGCGGCGACGGCCCGCGCGCAGCTCGTCGTCCTCCCCGCCGTGCTCGAGGCGGCCACTCTGCTCTTCGAGGTCGGTGGGGCCAGTGCGGTCGACACCGACCTCGCCCTGGACCGACACTGGCGTAACGCCCGAACCCTGGCATCCCACAATCCCCTCGCCTTCAAGGCGCGCGCACTCGGCGACCTGCTGCTCAACGACACCCCCGTGCCCGGGTGGTGGAGCACCGGCGAAGCCTGATCCGCAGCGACGCCCGAAACCTCCAGAAAGGACCCGCATGGCGGAGCGCAAGAAGCTCATCCTGAACCTGTTCGAGATGAACACGGTCAGTCACATCACCCACGGGCTGTGGTCGTTGCCGGGGAACAACCGGCACCGGATCAACGACATCTCGTACTGGATCGAGCTCGCGCAGATCCTCGAGCACGGCGGATTCGACGGGGTCTTCCTCGCTGACGTCGTCGGTGCGTACGACGTGTTCCGGGGCGGCCCCGAGACCGCTATCCGCGAGGGGCTGCAGATCCCCTCGAACGATCCGCTGCTCGTCATCCCCGCCATGGCGGCCGTGACCGAGCGCCTGGGCTTCGGCGTCACGTTCTCGACCAGCTACGAGCCGCCGTTCTCGTTCGCCCGCCGCATGTCGACTCTCGATCACCTCACCCGGGGACGGGTGGGGTGGAACATCGTCACCTCGTACCTGCCGAACGCGGCCCGGAACTTCGGGCTGGCCGATGAGATCCCGCATGATCGCCGCTACGCGATCGCGGACGAGTTCCTCGACGTCGTCTACAAGCTGTGGGAGGGCTCGTGGGACGACGATGCGGTCATCGCGGATGCCGCGACCCGGACCTACACGGACCCGTCCAAGGTCCGCTACGTCGATCACGTGGGGGAGAACTTCCGCGTCGCGGGTCCCCACCTGAGCCAGCCCTCGCCGCAGCGCACGCCCGTCCTCTACCAGGCGACCGGATCGCCCGCCGGCATCGAGTTCGCCGGACGCCACGCGGAGCTCGTCTTCACGGGAGGGCGCTCGACGGCGGACTTCATCCGCAACGTCGAGCAGATGCGGGCGGCGGCCGCCCGCCAGGGGCGCGGCGCAGACGACCTCCGCTTCATCGTGCAGGCGGGCGTCGTCGTCGGTCGCACCGAGGACGAAGCGGCCGACAAGTGGCGGACGTACCGCGAGAACACGAGCGTCGACGGCATCCTCGCCCACGCCGGGTTCCCCTTCGACCCGACGGCCTTCCCCCGCGAGACCCTCGTCCGCGACGCCCTCGCGCAGGCGGGAGTCGCAGCGGATGCGGCGCCGCCGACCGGCCCCGACGCGACGATCGGGGAACTCCTCGACGGGATCGCCACGGGTCGTGAGGGCCGCTTCTTCGTTGCGGGGAATCCCACCGTCGTCGCCGATGAGATCGAACGGTGGCTCGACGAGGACGGCATCGACGGCATCAATCTGCGGCAGTACCACTCCTTCGACACCGCCCGCGATTTCGCCGAGCTCGTCGTGCCCGAGCTGCGCAAGCGCGGTCGCCTCCTCGAGGGCGGTCCGACCCTGCGCGAGCGTCTGTTCGGGCGCGGACCGCGCCTGCCCGAGAACCACATCGCGGCGCGCTACCGGGGCGGCGCGAACCTCGACGTCCCGGTGGCGCCGCTGTTCGGGTGAGCGCCGGCTGAAAAAACTTCTCTCGTGCTGCATCCGAGGCGGCCTGTCCGGCGGAACACCTAGTAGCGCCCGACATGTCCGCCGGGCGTGACTCTTCTCATCGAAGGAGCAACATGATGAACAAGAAGCTCGGAATCGCCCTCGCCACGGTGGTCGCGGGCGCGCTCGCCCTGACCGCATCCCCTGCCTCGGCCCATCAGGCGACCGCGCCGAAGGGGACCATCGTCGACGTCGCGGTCGCCGCTTCCGGCGGCGGCACCCCCGACGCGAACGGATCGGACTACGACATCCTCGTCCAGGCGCTCGTCGCGACCGGTCTCGACAAGACCCTCGACGACCCGAACGCCACCTTCACCGTGTTCGCTCCGAACGACCGTGCGTTCGAGCGTCTCGTGACCGACCTGACGGGCACGGCGCCGACCTCCGAGAAGGCGGCGCTCACGGCGATCACCTCGACGTTCACGACCGACGAGATCAGCGACATCCTGCTGTACCACGTGGTCGCGGGCAAGAAGCTCTCGCCCCTCAAGGTCCTCTTCTCGCGCTCGATCGAGATGGCGAACAGCGGCACGATCGAGCCGCGCGGCATCGTCCTGCGCGACGAGACGCCCGAGCTGAAGAACCCCAAGCTCGTCCTCCGCGCCATCAACATCCAGGCGTCGAACGGCGTCATCCACACGATCGACCGGGTCCTCGTCCCCGGCGCCTGACCGCTATCCTCGAACGGCCCGTCCTCGGTGGCACCCACCGGTGGCGGGCCGTTCGCGTGCGACGGATGCCGGGGGTCAGCGCCCGAGCACGCGCCGCAGCCACCGCACCCGCGCGTCGCGCGCGTCGCGGGAGAGCGCGGCGTCGGGGGCGAGCGCGTCGAAGGCGTGGGCGCCGCCCGGCCAGACGTGGAGTTCGGCGTCACCGCCGGCGGCCCAGATGCGGCGCGCGTAGTCGACGTCCTCGTCGCGGAAGGTCTCGGCCGACCCGACCTCGATGAAGGTCGCGGGCAGGCCGCCCAGGTCGGCGGCGAGGGCGGGGGAGGCGTAGGCGGGCACCGCGTCGGCGTCGAGCGCGCCGAGATATGCCGCCCAGCCGGTCGCGTTGGCGCGGCGGTCCCATGCGCCGAGACCCTCCATCTGACGAGCGGATGCCGAGTCGTTGCGGTGGTCGAGCATCGGATACACGAGCATCTGGCCGAGGGCGGCCGGGCCGCCGTGGTCGCGCGCGCGCAGCACCGCACCGGCAGCCAGTCCGCCGCCCGCGCTCACCCCGTGCACGATGACGCGGGCGGGGTCGAGTCCCCACGCGGACCCCTCCCGCGCGACCCACTCCCAGCCGGCGTAGACGTCGTCGAGCGGGGCGGGGTAAGGGTTCTCGGGCGCGAGCCGGTACTCGACCGAGACGATCGCACAGCCGAGGTCGAGCGCCGTCGGTCCCAGGTCGGGGAGGACGTCGTGCGCACCGCCGACGACCATCCCGCCGCCGTGGATGTGGAACACCACGGGGAAGGGCCCCGGCTGGTCGCGAGGGGTGAGGACGGTCAGACGCACCTCGGTGCCGTCGCCGGCGACCGTCCGGGCCGCGCGGTCCGCGAAGCGTCCGCCGAGCGTGTAGGCCTCGCGCGTCGGCGGGACGGCTCCGGCGCGGAGCGCGGTGATCTCGCTCGCGGCGAGACCGACGACGACGTCGTCGCCCTCCTCGAGCGCCCGGCGGACGTCGGGATCGAACGGGGGGTGCGGGATGCCGTGTGCGCTGGGGCTCCGTTGCTCCATGCTGATCCTCTCCACGCGGCGGGTGAGCCACGTGCTAAATCGCGTTAGCTCAGAGAGTAGCGGATGCCTCGCACCGGTTCTCGTTCAGTGCGCGTCGGCGACCGCGCGCACCGAGCCGCGGCTGCGGAGCGGCATCGGGAGGCGCTCGACCGACGCTGGGGACTCCGCGGGCGTGGTGAGCAGCATCTCGACGGCGCGCAGCCCGAGGTCGAAGTGCGGGATCGCGAAGGTCGTCAGGCCGGGGTGCACCCAGCTCGCGAGCTGGTGGTCGTCGAACGAGACGATCGAGAAGTCGCCGGGCACGGTCAACCCCGCCTCGGACACGGCCTGGTACGCGCCGAATGCGATGCGGTCGTTGAAGGCGATGATGGCGCCAGAGCGCACGCCGGACGCGATGAGGTCCGCGGTCGCCTTCCAGCCGTCGGCGGGCAGCCAGATGCTCAGCTTGCGGCCGGAGGCGGGGGAGAGTCCCGCGCCCGTCAGTTCGTCGAGGATCCCCTCGAGGCGTTCCCGCCCGGCGATGGTGCTGCGGGGCACATCCGCCGGCGTCGGCCCCGCTCCGATGAGGTGGATGTCCCGGTGTCCGCGCTCGAGCAGCAGCCGCGCGGCGCGACGCCCGGCATCCAGCTCATCCGGGAGGATCGCGTGCGCGTTCTTCGCCGGACCCTCGGGCAACGTGTTGAGCAGGACGACGTTCCGTCCGGCGAGGGCAGCGGGGACCGGACGCTCCCGGGTGAACATCGAGGCGAGGATGACGCCGTCGACCTGACGGTCGAGCATCGCGTCGATCAGGCGTTCGCGTTCGGTGTCGTCGCCCTCGTACTCGCCGATGAACAGCATGTGCCCGTGGCGACGGGCACCCTCGAGGGCGCCCTTGATCATGTCGCCGGCCAGCTGAGACGTCGCGACCGAGTCCGAGATGAACCCGAGCGTCCGGCTCGTGCCGCTGCGCAGCCCCGCAGAGATCATGTTCGGCCGGTAGCCGAGTTCGGCGGCCACGAGGCGCACGCGTTCCTGCGACGCCTCGGCGATCCGCATCTCATCGCCTCGGCCCGACAGGACGAGTGACGCCGTCGTACGCGACATGCCCGCTGCGCGGGCGACGTCGGCGAGTGTCACCCGATTCCTCGTCACGGAGTCCTCCTGTCTCCCGCGATCCTAACGGCGGTGGGGGAGGCGCCGCGGCGCGGGGTCGCAAGCGGATCCCGCCGGCGTATCTCGCGGACACGTCTCGGTCACGACACGGCTCCTGCCCATTGACACGTCGGGGATCGGTGGCGCATCATGACCTTGCTAACGCGATTTAGCACCGACTCACGTCGACGCTTTTCCTCCCGAACACCGTGGTTCTCTGAAAGGAGACAGTGATGTCTCGACTCACACAGCGCCCCCTCCGCCCGCTCATCCTCGCCGGTGTCCTCACCTCGCTCGCCGTGGCCGTCACCGCGTGCGCCCCTCCCGGAGGGACCGCGGCACCGCAGGCATCCTCGACCGCCGACTTCGGGGCGAACGGCCCCACGTGCGGTGACGAGGACGTCGTCCTCAGCGGCTACTTCGAGACCGGCTTCCCGCTGCCGAAGGACCTCACCGACGAGTTCACGAAGCAGTACCCGAACGTGACCTTCGACATCCGTGAGGACCAGTTCGCCGTCATCACGCAGAACGCACCGCGCGTCCTGCAGGACTCGCCGCCGGACCTCATGCGCCTGCCGCAGATGTCCGAGCTCGCCACCGACGGGCTCCTCCTCGACCTCGACCCGTACGCCGAGGCGTTCGGATGGACCAAGTGGCCCGAGTCGCAGCTCCAGCAGTTGCGGGTCGACGAGAACGGTCGTCGCGGCAGCGGCCCGCTCTACGCGCTCGGCCTCAACTACTCGATGACCGGCGTCTTCTACAACAAGAGCCTCGCCGAGAAGATCGGCATGACCGAGGCTCCGAAGACCCTCGACGAGTTCGACGCAGATTTGAAGGCGGCGAAGGATGCCGGCATCACGCCGATCACACAGTTCAACGGCGGCGCGACCGGTGGTCTGGCCTTCCCGCTGCAGGCGCTCATGGCGTCCTATGGCGACCCGGCCAAGATCAACGACTGGATCTTCCAGCAGCCCGGCGCTTCCATCGACACCCCCGAGAACCTCGAGGCGACGAAGCACCTCAAGAAGTGGATCGACGCGGGCTACTTCGCCGACGACATCAACTCGCTCGACTACTCGCAGATGATGAGCCGCTTCATCGGCGGCCAGTCGCTGTTCATGTTCGACGGCGACTGGGAGTCGGGCAACCTCGACACCCAGATGCCCGGTGAAGCAGGCTTCTTCCTGATGCCCCCGCGTGAAGAGGGTGGCCAGATCGGCGCCATGTCGGCGCCGCTGACCTTCGGCGTCGCCGCCACGGCGAAGCACGCCGACTGCGCGGCGTTCTTCCTCAATTGGACGGCAACCAACGAGAAGGCCCGCACGATCGGCGTCGAGGTCGGCGGTTCGCACCCGATGGGTCCGGCGGACGCGTTCATGCCTCCCGTCAAGGAGGGCTCGACCACGGCTGCGACGCTCGCCGCCGGTGCTCAGCTGTCCGAGGCGAACGGCGCCATGGACTTCATCGCCAACGCGACCGGCGCGATCTACGCCCAGAGCTGGACGCCCAACCTGCAGAAGCTCGTCGCCGGCGAGCAGACCCCCGAGGGCCTGCTGTCGTCGGTGCAGTCCGACTACGAAAGCCAAATCGGGAACTGAGTGATGGTCTCTGCTCCTCCCGCTGCTGCGCCGGTGGTCTCCACCGGCGCAGCAGCGCTCGACTCGGCGGCGGCACAGCGCCGACGCCGGCGGAAGTTCCGCGCCAGCCTCGCGGCGTACCTGCTGGTACTCCCCGCCGCGGGCTTCTACGTCTTCTTCGTGCTGCGTCCCATCGCCCTGTCGGCGCAGTACTCGTTCTACGAGTGGAACGGCATCGGTCCGGCGACGTGGGTCGGCTTCGCCAACTACGTCGAGGTCTTCAGCAACCCGAAGTTGACGGGCGCGATCGGCAACGCGTTCGAGCTGATCATCTACTTCAGCATCATCCCCGTCGGCATCGCCCTCGTCGCCGCGAACATGATCCGCGCGATCGCCGCGAGCCGACTGGCCGCCATCTCGCGGACCGTCCTCTTCCTGCCGCAGGTGATCCCGCTCGTCGCCGCCGGCATCATGTGGAGCTGGCAGCTGTCGACCAACGGGCTGGTCAACCAGCTCCTCGGTCTGTTCGGCCTCGGCGGGGTGACCCGCGCGTGGCTCGGTGATTTCTCGACCGCTCTTCCCGCCGTCGGCGTGATCGGCGCGTGGGTGCAGGTCGGGCTCTGCCTCGTGCTCATCCTCGCGGGCATGACCAAGATCGACCCCGCGCTGTACGAGGCCGCCCGCATCGACGGCGCCGGCCCCGTCCGCGAGTTCTTCAGCATCACGCTCCCGGGCGTCCGCCAGGAGGTCGCGGTGTGCGTCACGGTCACCGTCATCGCCGCGCTCGCGAGCTTCGACATCATCTACATCGCCACGCAGGGTGGCCCCGGCGACAGCACTCTCGTCCCGGGCCTCCAGATCTTCTATCTCGCGTTCTACCAGCGCGAGGTCGGAACGGCGTCGGCGTTCGCCATCGTCCTCATGGCCCTCGTCCTCCTCATCGTCCTGCCGCTGCAGCGCATCCTCCGAGGGAAAGAATCGTGATCGTCCGCGCACGCGAGAAGTGGCTCGGCCGCGTCTTGCTGATCATCCTGATGCTCGTCACGATCATGCCGTTCATCAGCCTCTTCGTGACCGCGCTCCACGCGCCGGGCACGTACCCCAGCGGACTCGAATGGCCGCCCGAGCCCCGGTGGGACAACTTCGTCACGGCGTTCCAGTCCGCGAACATGGCGGCGCTGCTCGGATCGAGCTTCCTCATCGAGATCGCCGTCGTCCCGGCGGCCGTGCTGTTCGCGACCCTCGCCGGGTTCGCGCTCGGCCACCTCCGTCCCGCCGGCGGGCGCATCGTGTTCGTCGCGTTCATCCTCGGCCTGACGCTCCCGTTCGAGGGCATCATCACGCCGCTGTACTTCCAGATCCGCGAGATGGGCCTGCTGAACACCCGGTGGGCGATCATCCTGCCGCTCATCGGTCTGTTCATGCCGTTCGCCGTCATGTGGATGCGGGCGCACTTCATCACGATGCCGGCCGACCTCTCGGAGGCCGCCCGCATGGACGGCGCGACGACGTGGCAGCTCTTCTGGCGCATCCACATCCCGCTGTCGGTTCCCGCGCTGTCGTCGCTGGCGATCCTGCTGTTCCTGTGGACCTGGAACCAGTTCCTGCTCGCGATCGTGCTCGTCAACGATCCCGAGAAGCGCACGATGGCCGGTGCGCTGGGAGCATTCCAGGGGCAGTACGGCACCGACATCCCGCTCTTGTGCGCCGGGTCGCTGCTCATCCTCACCCCGACGCTGATCATCTTCCTGATCTTCCAGCGTCACTTCGTCTCCGCCCTGATGCAGGGGTCGCTGAAGGGCTGACGTGGCGTTCGCTCTCGACGGGCACTGGGTGTGGGACTTCTGGGTCGCTGACGACGGCGAGACGTTCCACCTGTACTACCTGCACGCGCCGACCTCGCTCGGCGACCCGGACCTCCGCCACCGGAATGCGCGGATCGGGCATGCGACCTCAACGGATCTGACCGACTGGGCCGATCACGGCGAGGTGCTCGGCCCGGGGATCGCCGGCGCGTTCGACGAGACGGCGACCTGGACCGGATGCGTCGTCCACGGCGACGACGGGCTGTGGCGCATGTTCTACACGGGGGCATCCTTCGTCGACGGATCGTCGCCTCGCAACGTCGAGGCGATCGGCATGGCGACCTCGGTCGACCTGCACACGTGGGACAAGCGCGACGGGTTCGTCCTCCGCGCCGCGGGGGAGTACTACGAGAAGCTCGGCGACACCTCGTGGCCCGACGAGGCGTGGCGCGATCCGTGGGTGTTCCGCGATCCCGCCGGCGACGGCTGGCACATGCTGATCACCGCCCGCGGCGCGGGCGGGTCGACCACCGGCGGGGGCGTCGTCGGGCACGCCTGGTCGCCTGATCTCGACACGTGGACGGTGCAGCCGCCCCTCACCGATCCGGCGCCGGCGTTCCCGCACCTCGAGGTGCTGCAGCTCGCTGAGCTCGACGGCACCCCCGTGCTCCTCTTCTGCGCCACGCGCTCCGACGGGGCCGACGGCGTGTGGGCGGTGCCCGCCGCGGCCGTGCCTACCGGCATCCGGATCGATGACGCACGGCTGATCCTGCCGGCGCCCGCCTACGCGGGGAGGATCGTCACCGACCGGGCGGGCATCCCCGTCCTCCTCGCCTTCACGCGCGACGAGACCGGAGCGCCCGTCGGCATCACCGACCCGGTCGCCGCCGATCCCCTCTGGCGCGCGTCGCGCAGTCTGGGATGATGGCGGCATGATCATCGCCGGTTTGGTGTTCGCGGCGCTCGGCGCCCTCATCCACGTCTACATCTTCTATCTCGAGTCCATCGCGTGGACCGGGGCCGCCGCGCGGCGCACTTTCGGGACGACCGACGCGACCGTCGAGATCACCAAGCCCTTCGCCTACAACCAGGGCTTCTACAACCTCTTCCTCGCGATCGCGGTCTTCCTCGGCATCGTCTTCGTCGCCACGGGCTCCACGGCGATCGGTGCGACGCTCGTGTTCGTCGGAGCCGGGTCGATGGTCGCGGCAGGGCTCGTGCTGCTGCTCTCGGACCGCTCGAAGGCGCGCGCGGCGCTCATCCAGCTCGCCGCTCCGCTCGTCGGCGTGATCCTGCTCGCGATCGGGCTGGCCCTCTGAGGTGAAGCTCGCCGTTGTCGGCGCGGGCAAGATCGTCGCCGAGTTCCTCCCGCACGCCCACGAGGTCCCCGGGCTCACCATCGCGGCCATCGTCGGACGGGCGGCCAGCCGTGACAAGGCCGACGCCCTGGCGGCGGCCCACGGCATCCCGTTCGTCTACACCGATCTCGACGCCTGTCTCGCGGACCCACGCGTCGACACCGTGTGGGTCGCCGTGCCGAACGTGCTGCACGCGGATGTCGCCCGCCGCGCCCTTCTCGCCGGAAAGCACGTCGTCTGCGAGAAGCCGTTCGTGCTGCGCACGGCCGAACTCGCCGAGCTGCGCGTCCTCGCGGAAGATCGAGGCCTGATCCTCGTCGAGGCCATCAGCAACCAGTACCTCGCGAACGTCGCGTGGATGCGGGACAACCTCCACCGCCTCGGCGAGCTGCGGCTCGTGCAGTGCGAGTACTCGCAGTACTCGTCCCGCTACGACGCCTTCCGCTCCGGCGAGGTCCCGCCCGCGTTCGACCCGGCCGCGGGCGGCGGGGCCCTGATGGACCTCGGCGTGTACGCCCTGCATCTCGTCGTCGGTCTGCTGGGCGCCCCCGAGACGGTGTCGTACACGCCGCGGATGGAGCGGGGTGTCGACACGTCGGGTGTCGCCGTCCTCGGCTACGGCTACGGCGACGCCACAGCGGTCTGCGTGTGCGCGAAGGACTCGCCCGGGCCTTCCCGGACGAAGATCCAGGGAACGGAGGGCGCGATGGTGTTCGACGGCCCGCCGAACGAGATCCCCGTCGTCGAGCTGCATCTGCGCGACGGAACTCACGAGCGGATCGCGCTCGACCACGACCCGCACCGAATGACGGCCGAGTTCCGGGCGTTCGTCCGCATGATCGCCGAGGCGGACCTCGCCGAGCGCGATCGCCGCCTCGACCACAGCGCCGCCGTGCTCGACACCGCGGTGCGTGCGCTCGAGTCCGCCGGCATCCGCCTGGGCTGACGGCGGCCGCGCAGTCCCGCGCCTGTGCGCTCATCGGATCGGACGAGCGCGCGAGCGCCGTGATCGGTAGAGTGACGCCAGTCGTCACAGCCGAATGGGATCGGCGGACCGGGCTGGGGAGCCGAGCGATGCGCACGACACGGGGACTTTCGGTGGACGGATCACGCTCAGTCGACGCGCCTCAGGGTCGGGTCGACTGGGTGGACGCCGCGAAGGCGATCGCGATCATCATGGTCGTGTTCCTGCACACGGTGTTCAACCACGCGGGAAGCGGGGTCTCCGGCCACTGGGGTCAATTCGTCGGATTGCTCGACACGTTCCGCCTGCCGCTCTTCTTCTTCACCGCCGGCCTGTTCGCCGGCAGAGCCATCCGCTTGCCTCTCGTTGACCTCTTGCGTACCCGGATCTCGCACCTCGCCTGGGTCTACGTCCTCTGGTCGATCATCGCGGTCGTCGCCGTGCTGGTCCTGCCGCTGACCGGTGCCACGGACAGGCCGGTGGTGTTCTCGCTCCTGCTGATCCCGGTCATTCCGACGCCGGCGACCTGGTTCATCTGGGCACTGATCGTCCACTTCGCCGTCGCGTGGTTCGCCGTCCGCATCCCGGCAGCGGCCGCGCTCGGCATCGCCGTGGCGGTGAGTGTCGTGTTCGGGATGGGGCTCCTGACCACCGGATCCATCGAGATAGACAAGACCCTCTACAACCTCATCTTCTTCCTGCTCGCGGTGCAGACATCGACGCGGCTTCGGCCGATGATCGCGTCCGTGAGCATCTGGTGGGCGGCGGTCGCTGTCGCCGCATTCGCCGCCGCTGCCGCCTTTGTGGCGAAGTTCGCTCTCCTGGAGGTCGTGGGGGTCAGGCTCGCCCTGGGAGTCTTGGCCGTGGCGGCGGGGTGCCTCGCCGCGCGAGCGATGTCGGGACTGCGTGTCTTCGCGTGGATGTCCGTGCTGGGGAGGAACACGCTGCCGATCTACCTGCTGCACTGGTACGTCCTGCTGGTCGTGTATGCCGTCGTCAACCTCGCCTTCGCCGACGGAGCGGGCGCCCTGACGGACCTCCTTGCCCCCGTGATGACAGCGGTGACCATCGCCGGGTGCCTCGCCGTGCACCGTGTCACCCGCTGGATTCCGGGCGTCTACGCTCGACCGGCGTGGCTCGTCCGAGTGCTGGAGCCCCGGAAAGGCCCGGCGCGGACGCGCTGATCCGCCGGCATCCGCCTGGGCTGACGACGGCCGCTAGCCTGGCGGCATGAGCGAACCCGTCCGAGCCGTGGCATCCATCGACTGGTCCGAGGGCACCTGGACCACGCCTCCGCGAGCCACGGAAGAACGTGAGGGGATGCTGCTGGTCACCGCCGAGGAGGGCAGCGACGCCTGGCGGCTCACCTCCTACGGGTTCGTGCACGACACCGAGCACGCGCTCCTCGCTCCGCTGCCCGACGACGCCGCGATGGAGGTCGAGTTCGACATCCCGTTCGAGGCGCAGTTCGACCAGGCGGGGCTCTTCGTCCGCGTCGACGAGACGCGGTGGGTCAAAGCCGGCATCGAGTTCGCAGACGGGGAGCTGAACCTCGGCGCCGTCGTCACGGACGGCATGTCGGACTGGTCCCTCGCCCCCGTCCCGCACTGGCGGTCAAGGCGGATCACCGTGCGCATCAGTCGACAGGGCACCGCGCTGACCGTCCGGGCGGCCGCCGACGGCGAGCCGCTGCGGCTCGTGCGGGTCATCCCGTTCGCGGCGGACCTGGATGCCGCGGCGGGGCCGTTCGTCTGCGCGCCGAGTCGCGCCGGGCTCACCGTGCCGTTCACGGCCTGGCGCCGCGGCGCCGCCGACGCCGACCTGCACTGAGCCCGCCGGCAGGGGGAACGAGGGCCCCCGTGAGGATCCCGTGAGGACGCCGCCGCCGGGCGTATGGATTCCGTGAGGAGGCCCGGCGGCGCCCGCGCGGAGGTGTTCCATCAGGGATGCGCCCCACCGGCGTGCCGGCCCGATCAGGGCCCGCATCCCTCGAAATCGGAGCCTCACTCGTGCTCGACATCGTCTACGTCCTGGGCGTCCTCGCCCTGTTCGTGATCATCGGTCTGTTCGCGAAGGCGGTGGACCGACTGTGATCGTCTTCGATCTGATCGCCGCCGTCCTCGGCGTCGCCGTCGTCGTCTACCTGTTCGTCGCACTCGTGAAGCCGGAGAAGTTCTGATGGAGTGGCTTCCCGCTGTCCTCACCCTCGCCACTCTCGCCCTCATCCTCGGGGTCGCCTACCGGCCCCTCGGCGACTACATGGCCTGGGTCTACTCGTCGCCGAAGGATGCCCGGGCCGAACGCGGTCTGTACCGGCTGATCGGCGTCGACCCGGCATCCGCCCAGACCTGGCAGGCGTACGCCCGCAGCGTCCTCGCCTTCTCGGCCGTCGGCGTCCTCATCGTCTACGCGCTGCAGCGCACCCAGCAGTGGCTGCCCTGGTCCCTCGGTCTCCCCGCGCCCAGTGAGCACCTGTCGTTCAACACGGCCGTCTCGTTCGTGACGAACACCAACTGGCAGTCGTACTCTCCCGAGCTGACCCTCGGCTACACGGTGCAGTTCGCCGGCCTCGCCGTGCAGAACTTCGTCTCGGGGGCCGTCGGCCTCGCCGTCGCCGTCGCCCTCGTCCGCGGCCTCGCCTTCCGCCGCAGCGGCACGATCGGCAACTTCTGGGTCGACCTGACCCGCGGGACGTTCCGCCTCCTGCTGCCGCTCGCGGTCATCGCGGCGATCGTGCTGCTGGCCGGCGGCGTCATCCAGAACGTCACCGGATTCAGCGACGTCGCGACCGTCGTCGGTGGGGCGCAGAACATCCCCGGAGGCCCCGTCGCCTCCCAGGAGGCGATCAAGCTCCTGGGCACCAACGGCGGCGGATTCTTCAACGCCAACTCCGCGCACCCCTTCGAGAACCCGACCGGCTGGACGAACCTGTTCGAGGTCGTCCTCATGCTGATCATCCCGTTCTCGCTGCCGCGCACCTTCGGCACGATGCTCGGCGACAAGCGACAGGGCTATGCGATCCTCGGCGCCATGGGCGTCCTGTTCCTCGCCTCGACGCTCGCCCTGACGGCGTTCGAGCTCGCCGGTCGCGGCACCGCCCCCGCTCTCGCCGGTGCGGCGATGGAGGGCAAGGAGATGCGCTTCGGCATCGTCGGCTCGACGATCTTCGGGTCGACGAGCACGCTCACCTCTACCGGTGCGGTCGACTCGATGCACGACTCGTTCACCGCGCTCGGCGGGATGATGCCGATGCTCAACATGATGCTCGGCGAGCTCGCCCCCGGCGGCGTCGGATCGGGCCTCTACGGCATCCTCGTGATGGCGGTCATCGCGGTGTTCATTGCGGGCCTGCTCGTCGGGCGGACGCCCGAGTACCTGGGCAAGAAGATCGGTCCCCGCGAGATCAAGCTCGCGAGCATCTACATCCTGGTGACCCCGATCCTCGTACTCGTCGGCACGGCGCTCAGCTTCGCCATCCCGGCTGTCCGCGACGACGTCACGACGACGTCGATCTGGAACCCCGGCATCCACGGCTTCAGCGAAGTGCTCTACGCGTTCACCTCGGCCGCCAACAACAACGGTTCCGCGTTCGCGGGTATCACGGCCAACACACCGTGGCTCAACACGGCGCTCGCCGTCGCGATGCTGCTCGGGCGCTTCGTCCCGATCGTGCTGGTCCTCGCCCTCGCGGGCTCGTTCGCCGCGCAGGACAGGATCCCCGCGACGGCGGGCACGCTCCCGACGCACCGACCGCTGTTCGTCGGTCTCCTCGTCGGCGTGATCCTCATCGTGACCGCTCTCACCTACTTCCCCGTACTCGCGCTGGGTCCCCTGGCAGAAGGACTGATCTGACCCATGTCCACACCTCTCCGCTCCGAAGCCCCGGCTTCCTCCGCTCCTGCCGCCGCGTCCGCGTCGGCGACCCGGCGCGGCATCGACGGCGCCGCGATCGCGGCCGCCCTCCCCGGCGCGTTCCGCAAGCTCGACCCGCGTGCCCAGTGGCGCAACCCCGTCATGTTCATCGTGTGGCTCGGCGCCGCGCTGACCACCGCCCTCGCCATCGCCGAGCCGTTCACGGGCGGGCCGTCGGATTCCGGAGGCACCCCCGTCCCCGTCCCGTTCACGGCGGTCATCGCGGTGTGGCTGTGGCTGACGGTGCTCTTCGCGAACGTCGCCGAATCGGTCGCCGAAGGCCGTGGCAAGGCGCAGGCCGAGACGCTCCGAAAGACCCGCACGAGCACGGTGGCGCACCGCGTGGCCGGCTACGACGCGCAGTCGGATGTCGCCGCTGAGCGCGTCACGATCGATGACGTCTCGTCGGCCGACCTCACACTCGGCGATGTCGTCGTCGTCGCGGCCGGCGACCTGATCCCCGGCGACGGCGACGTGGTCCACGGCATCGCCTCGGTCGACGAGTCGGCCATCACGGGCGAATCGGCCCCCGTCATCCGCGAGTCCGGTGGTGATCGCAGCGCGGTCACGGGCGGTACCCGCGTGCTGTCGGACCGGATCGTCGTACGGATCACGTCCAAGCCCGGCGAGACCTTCGTCGACCGGATGATCGCCCTCGTCGAGGGCGCCGCCCGGCAGAAGACCCCGAACGAGATCGCGCTCAACATCCTGCTCGCGAGCCTGTCGATCATCTTCGTGGTGGTGGCCCTCATCCTGAACCCCGTCGCCTCGTACGCGGCGGCACCGGTCAGCATCCCCGTCCTCGTCGCCCTCCTCGTCTGCCTCATCCCGACGACGATCGGCGCGCTCCTGTCGGCCATCGGCATCGCCGGCATGGACCGCCTCGTGCAGCGGAACGTCCTCGCGATGTCGGGTCGTGCCGTCGAGGCAGCCGGCGACGTGACGACGCTGCTGCTCGACAAGACCGGCACGATCACGTACGGCAACCGCCAGGCATCCGAGTTCGTCCCGCTCGATGGGATGGCGCAGGCCGAGCTCACCCGCGCCGCCGCGCTGTCGTCGCTGGCCGACCCCACCCCCGAGGGCAGCTCGATCGTCGACCTCGCGGTCCGCCGCGGCGTCGACGTGACGGGTGAATCCCAGGGCGTCATCGTGCCCTTCACGGCGCAGACCCGCATGAGCGGTCTCGACCTGCCCGATGGCTCGTCCATCCGCAAGGGCGCCGGTTCGGCGATCATCGGGTGGCTCGAGCAGGACGGCTCGCCGTTGTCTGCTGATGTGCGGACCGGCCTCACGGCGCGCACCGAGGAGATCTCGCAGTCCGGCGGCACTCCGCTAGTCGTCGCGACGAAGGATGCCACCGGCACCGGTCGCGTGCTCGGCGTCGTCCACCTGAAGGACGTCGTGAAGGACGGCCTCAGCGAACGCTTCGCCGAGCTCCGCTCGATGGGCATCCGGACGGTCATGATCACGGGCGACAACCCGCTGACGGCGGCCGTCATCGCCAAGGAAGCCGGCGTCGACGACTTCCTCGCCGAGGCGACCCCCGAGGACAAGCTCGCCTACATCCGCAAGGAGCAGGAGGGCGGCAACCTCGTCGCGATGACCGGTGACGGCACCAACGACGCGCCCGCCCTCGCGCAGGCCGACGTGGGTGTCGCGATGAACTCGGGAACATCGGCCGCGAAGGAGGCCGGCAACATGGTCGACCTCGATTCCGACCCGACGAAGCTCATCGACATCGTCCGCATCGGCAAGCAGCTGCTCATCACGCGCGGCGCGCTCACGACGTTCTCGATCGCGAACGACATCGCCAAGTACTTCGCCATCATCCCGGCGATGTTCATGGGCGTGTTCCCGCAGCTGGGGGCCCTGAACATCATGGGGCTGCACTCGCCGGCATCCGCTGTCCTGTCGGCCATCGTGTTCAATGCGCTCGTCATCATCGCCCTCATCCCGCTGGCCCTCCGCGGTGTGCGGTACCGGCCGGGCGGTGCCTCATCGATCCTCGGCCGCAACCTCGCCGTCTACGGCCTGGGCGGTGTCGTCGCCCCCTTCATCGGGATCTGGCTGATCGACCTGCTCGTCCGCCTCATCCCCGGCTTCTGATCCGAAGGACATCCCCGTCATGAACAGCTCGTCCCGCGCCACCGGGCGCACCGTCCTCGTCTCGATCCGCGCGATGGTGGTCCTCACCCTCGTCCTCGGCCTCGGGTACACCGCCCTCATCACCCTGGTCGGACAGGTCGCCCTGCCCGCCCAGGCGAACGGCTCCCTCGTCCGGGACGCGTCGGGTGAGGTCGTCGGTTCGTCCCTCATCGGCCAGTCCTTCACGGATGCCGACGGTGCCGCACTCCCCGAGTACTTCCAATCCCGCCCGTCCGCTGCGGGCGACGGCTACGACGGCGGCGCCTCGTCGGGCTCGAACCTCGGCCCCGAGAACACCGACCTCATCTCGTCGATCACCGAGCGGAAGACCGCGATCGCCGAGCGTGAGGGCGTCGCCGAGTCGGAGGTGCCCGCCGATGCGGTGACCGCCTCCGGCTCCGGACTCGACCCGCACATCAGCCCCGCGTACGCTTCGATCCAGGTCGACCGCGTCGCCCGGGCCCGGAACCTCCCGGTCGACGAGGTGCGCACGCTCGTCGCCGAGCACACCCAGGGTCCCGACCTCGGGTACCTCGGCGGGTCGACCGTCAACGTGGTGGAACTCAATCTGGCGCTCGACCGGCTAGGAGGCTGACAGTGGCGGGACGCGGACGGTTGCGCGTCCTGCTGGGCGCGGCTCCCGGCGTGGGCAAGACGTACGCGATGCTCGAGGAGGGCCGGCGCCTGGCAGGCGAGGGCTCGGACGTCGTCATCGCGGTCGTAGAGACCCACGGCCGGGCCGCGACCCTGCGTATGACCGACGGACTCGAGGAAGTGCCGCGCCGAGAGATCACCCATCGGGGTGTCACGCTCACCGAGATGGACCTCGACGCCGTGATCGCGCGGCATCCGGATGTCGCCCTCGTCGATGAACTCGCCCACACCAACGCGCCGGGTTCGGCGAACGAGAAGCGCTGGCAGGATGTGCGGCAGCTGCTGGATGCCGGGATCTCCGTCATCTCGACCGTCAACATCCAGCACATCGAGTCCCTCAACGACGTCGTCCACCAGATCACCGGGGCGCCCCAGCGCGAGACGGTCCCCGATGAGGTCCTGCGCACGGCGGACCAGGTCGAGGTCATCGACCTGGCACCGCAGGCCCTCCGGGACCGTCTCGCCGGCGGGCTCGTGTACCCGGCCGAACGGGTGGATGCCGCCCTGTCGAACTATTTCCGGCTCGGCAACCTCACGGCGCTGCGCGAACTCGCCCTCCTGTGGCTGGCGGACGAGGTCGATCAGGCCCTCACGTCCTACCGCGCCGAGCACGGCATCGACAGCAGGTGGGAGGCGCGCGAGCGGGTCGTCGTCACCCTGACGGGTGGGCCCGAGGGTGAGACCCTGCTGCGGCGCGGGGCCCGTATCGCCGCCCGTTCGGCCGGCGGTCAGCTCCTCGCCGTCCACGTCACGAGCAACGACGGATTGCGCGGCGGAGATCCCGGAGCGCTCGCGGAGCAGCGGACGCTCGTCGAGAAGCTCGGCGGCACGTTCCACCAGGTCGTCGGCGACGACGTGCCGACGGCGCTCGTCGAGTTCGCCCGGTCGGTGAACGCGACGCAGCTCGTCCTCGGCGTGAGTCGTCGCAGCAGGCTCGCCGCGGTCTTCGCCGGCCCCGGCATCGGCGCCACCGTCATCCGCGAATCCGGCGACATCGACGTCCACATCGTCACCCACTCCGCCGCGGGCGGCAGGTTCGCGCTGCCGCGGCTGGGCGGTGCGCTCTCGATGAAGCGCCGGCTCGCGGGGTTCGCGGTCGCCTTCCTCGGGGGGCCGCTCCTCACGTGGCTGCTGTTCGTCACCCGCACGGACGAGTCGATCACGAGCGACGTGCTGAGCTACCAGCTGCTGGTCGTCGTCGTCGCGCTCGTCGGCGGCATCTGGCCGGCCCTCTGGGCGGCGCTGCTCAGCGGGATCACGCTGGACTTCTTCTTCGTCGAGCCGCTGTTCACCGTTCATGTGCACGAGCCGCAGCATCTGTTGGCCCTCTCCCTCTACGTCGTCATCGCGATCCTCGTCAGCGTCGTCGTCGACCGCGCCGCCCGCCAGACGCGTGCGGCCCGACGGGCGGCGGCGGAGTCCGAGCTCCTCCAGACCGTGGCAGGAAGCGTGCTCCGCGGTGCGGGCGCCGTCGAGGCCCTCGTCGAACGGACCCGCGAGGCGTTCCGTCTCGCGGGCGTGCGTCTCGTTGCGGGCACGACCTCGAGCGGGGGGACGTCCGGTGACGAGACCATCCTGGCGGCGAGCGGCGAGCCCCTCCGCGGCGGCCGGTTCACCGCCGTGCCGGTGGGGGAGCGCGCCGTCCTCGAGCTCCACGGTCACGACCTGCGGGCGTCGGAGCGCCGCCTCCTGTCGGCCATCGTCGCCCAGATGGATGCCGCCCTGCAGCAGCAGGACCTCGCCGAGGTCGCGAGCGGGCTCGCTCCCCTCGAGGCATCCGATCGGGTCCGCAGCGCACTCCTGTCGGCCCTCAGTCACGACCTCCGCCGCCCGCTCGCCGCGGCGACGGCGGCCGTGGGCGGGCTCCGCAACGGCACCTACAGCGAGGGCGATCGGAACGAGCTGCTGCAGACGGCCGACGAGTCGCTCGGCATGCTGGCCGCGCTCGTCACCGACCTCCTCGACGTCAGCCGGCTGCAGGCCGGGGCCCTCGCGGTCTCGCTCCTCACGATCGACCCGGCGGACGTCATCCTCCCCGCCCTCGAAGAGCTCGGTGCCGGACCGGCATCCGTCGACATCCACCTCGAGCCGGATGTGGAGCTCCGAGCCGACCCCGTCCTGCTGCAGCGCGTGGTGGTCAACCTGCTCGCGAACGCGCTGCGCCACTCGCCCGAGGGGCGCAAGGTGCGCGTCGCGACGAGCAGTTTCGGTGCGGTTGCCGAGATCCGGATCATCGACCACGGACCGGGGATCCCCGCCGAACGCCGCGACGACGTGTTCGTGCCGTTCCAGCGGCTCGGCGACACCGACAACAGCACCGGTCTCGGTCTCGGCCTCGCGCTGTCGAAGGGATTCGTCGAAGGCATGGGCGGTGCTCTCACCCCCGAGGACACCCCCGGCGGCGGGCTGACGATGGTCGTGTCGCTGCCGGTCGCCGACGAGGAGGCATCCGCATGAAGATCCTCATCGCCGATGACGATCCGCAGATCGTCCGAGCGCTCCGCATCACCCTGTCGGCGCGCGGATACGAGGTGTTCACCGCCGCCGACGGCGCGCAGGCCATCTCGGCGGCCGTCGATCACCACCCCGACATCTTCCTGCTCGACCTCGGGATGCCGCAGCTCGACGGAATCGAGGTGATCCACGCGATCCGCGGCTGGTCCGATGCGCCCATCCTCGTCGTGTCGGGACGCACGGGCGCGGCCGACAAGGTCGACGCGCTCGACGCCGGTGCGGACGACTACGTCACGAAGCCGTTCTCGATCGACGAGCTCCTGGCGCGCATCCGCGCCCTGACCCGTCGCGCCCCGCAGCAGGAGCCCGATCCGGTGACGGAGTTCGGATCGATCTCCGTCGACCTGGCGGCGCGGAGCGTCATGAAGACCACCGGTGGTCAGACCGAGCGCGTGCGGCTCACGCCGACCGAATGGCAGCTGCTCGAGATCCTGCTGCGCAACCCCGGCAAGCTCGTCACCCGCCAGACGATCCTGACCTCGATCTGGGGGAGCGAGCACGTGAGCGACACCGGGTACCTGCGCCTGTACGTGTCGCAGCTGCGCCGCAAGCTCGAGGAGGATCCGGCGCATCCACGTCACATCCTCACCGAGGCGGGCATGGGGTATCGCTTCGAGCTCGGCGGGCCCGCCGCGGGCTGACACGTCGGCGCGGGCGGCGCAACCCCCTCCCTCCTCGCGTTCCCGGCGACCAGGCTCGCCCGGAACCTGAGGAGGACCGATGAAGGCGATGACCTATCGCGGACCGTACAAGATCCGCGTCGACCGCAAGCCCGATCCCGTGATCGCGCACCCGAACGACGCCATCGTGCGCGTCGAACTGGCGTCGATCTGTGGTTCCGACCTGCACCTGTACCACGGCATGATGCCCGACACGCGGATCGGGCACACCTTCGGGCACGAGTTCATCGGCCGGGTGGAGGAGGTCGGGTCGTCGGTACAGAACCTGAAGCCGGGCGACCGGGTCATGGTTCCTTTCAACATCTACTGCGGCTCGTGCTTCTTCTGTGCGCGCGGGCTGTATTCGAACTGCCACAACGTCAACGCGAACGCCACGGCGATCGGTGGCATCTACGGCTACTCGCACTCGACCGGCGGATTCGACGGCGGTCAGGCCGAGCTCGTCCGGGTGCCCTTCGCCGACGTCGGCCCCCAGGTGATCCCCGATGACATCGCCTCCGAGGATGCGCTCCTGCTGACCGACGCCTTCTCGACCGGCTACTTCGGTTCGCAGCTCGCCGACATCGTCGAGGGCGACACCGTCGTGGTGCTGGGTGCGGGACCCGTCGGCCTCGCCGCCGCTCGCTCGTGCTGGCTGATGGGAGCCGGACGCGTCATCGTCGTCGACCACCTCGACTACCGCCTCGAGAAGGCGCGCGCCTTCGCGTTCGCCGAGACCGTGCACTTCGGTCAGGTCGATGACATCGTCCTGACCCTCAAGAAGATGACCGACGGACTCGGCGCCGACTCGGTCATCGATGCCGTGGGCGCCGAGGCCGACGGGCACGTCGTCCAGCACGTGACCGCCGCCAAGCTGAAACTGCAGGGCGGTTCTCCCGTCGCCCTCAACTGGGCGATCGACGCCGTCCGCAAGGGCGGCACCATCTCGGTGATGGGTGCGTACGGCCCGCTGTTCAGCGCCGTCAAGGTCGGCGACGCCATGAACAAGGGGCTCACCATCCGTGCCAACCAGGCGCCGGTCAAGCGTCAGTGGCCGCGGTTGCTCGAACACATCCGAGCGGGACGCATCGCTCCTCGCGAGTTGATCACCCACCGCTTCGACCTCGACGACATCGCCGAGGGGTACCACGTGTTCTCATCCAAGCTCGACGGCATCGTCAAGCCCGTCATCACGTTCGGCGCCTGACCCGCATCCGAGGAGGAATCATGCCGTACACCGCAGACAAGCCCGGCCAGACCCCCGATCCCGACGACCTGCGTCGCCACATCCCGGGGTGGGGTGCAGATCTCGACCCGGCGGATCGTCCCGCGTTCCCCCGCGAGCAACCCGGGATCGACACCGGTGCGCACTGGCGCGTCCCCGAGCAACAGCCGCACGGCGCCGGTCGCGAGCGATCGCTCGAGCACGAACGCCTCACGCCCGTGTTCGGCACCGCGCAGCCCCTCCACGGGCTCTCGGGCCTCATCCGGCGGGTCGCCTATACGCGCTACAGCGAGGGGCAGACTCCGCACTGGATGCTGCTGATCCTGGGAGACCGCGTGGAGTCGGCCGGCGCGCACGTGAGGTCGCTGTTCTCGCGGCGTCCCGACGATCCGGTGACACAGTCGGGGGTGTTCGGCGAACGCGGACGGCATCCGATCGCGTCGAGGTTCGGACGAGGCCGCGTCGACGTGAAGCATGCCTGGCTCGACCCCGTCCTGGTCGTGGGGCCGTGGGTCGCGGCGGCCGTGGTCGTGTTCCGGATCGCGCGCGCGGCGGCCGTCCCGGCATCCCGTCGCTGACGCGACGCCTCGCTCCTCGGCATCCCTCACCGGGTCGGGTGCGGCTTCGGCCCCAGCGGATCTCCACCGGCGCGGGTTAGCGTGGTGCGGGCAGTCGACCGGGGGAGGACGCAGATGGCGGCACGTCGCAAGGCTCCGGCTGCGCGCGCGCGACGACGTTCCGCAGCGCTCGCCGTCGGGCTGGGCGTCGCCCCTGCGGCGGTCGTGGTGCTCCTCGCCGCTTGCCTGCCCTCCACGCCCCCGCAGGCCGCCGAGCCCGCTGAGCCGCCCCTGCCGCCCGTGTCGTCCCGCTGGGCGGTGGCACCCCCGCCTGCTGTCGCTGTGGCCGGGGCGAACCCCTCACGGGCTGCCGCCGTCGATCTCGTCGACGGAGCGTGGGCCGACGAGGTGGCGGCGGCCACCGGCATCCCGCGTCGTGCGGTCATCGCCTACGCGGCGGCCGACCTGACCGTCGCGCACGAGCAGCCATCATGCGACATCGCCTGGAACACCCTCGCGGGGATCGGCTGGGTGGAGTCCCGGCACGGTTCTTACGGCGGGGCGACGCTGACCAAGCGCGGCCTCGTCGCGCCTCGCATCCTCGGGCCGCGGCTCACTGGTGACGGCGTCGCTGCGATCGAGGACACCGACGGCGGCGCTCTCGACGGCGACGACCAGTGGGACCGTGCCGTCGGCCCGCTGCAGTTCATCCCCGAGACGTGGCGGCGCTGGGGCGCGGACGGCGACGCGGACGGCGTCCGCGACCCCAACAACATCGACGACGCCGCCCTCGCCGCTGCCCGGTATCTGTGCCGGTCCGGGCCGCTCGGCACCGAGAGGGCCTGGCGGGACGCCGTCTTCACCTACAACCCGCTGACGCGATACATCAACGACGTCGCCACCCGCGCCAACGAGTACGCGCAACGCGTCGAGCTGGGCTGACGCGTCGGGCTGGCGAACTCAGTCGCCCGTGCGGTTGAGCGATCGACTGGAATCGGCCGAGTCGGGGTCCACCCCGGGCTCGATCTGTTCGATGGGAACCGGCTCGTCGTTGCGGGCAGCCTTGGATACGGCCTCGATGGGGTCCTCGTCCGGCAGATTCCCGCCGGGGAGCGAGGAATCGGACTCGGGGGCGGCCTCGTGCTCGGTCATGGGTGCTCCTCTCGTTCGTGTCAACGTAGGCCGCGGATGCCATCGAGCCGGGGGCCTTGCAAAGGTCGGGCCCCGGCGATAAGCCCGATCGCCGGGGCCCCTCATAAGCGTGGGAAAGGATCGGTGACCCGAACACCTCTCGTCTCGACCATCCGCCTACTTACCTTGCGGTGATCACGGTAATCGGGGTGCCGGTTCCGGAAGGGGGGCATTGACTCGCGAGGCGTCGTTCTGCTACCCGCTCCAGCTAACTTGGGGTCCTCTCGGTGTCAAGCCCCTCACCCGTCCGACGAGCGCGAGTGAGGGTGAGGGGCGAGTGAAGACCTCACCCCCGGCGATCAGCGACGATCGCGGACACCACACCTCGGAGGTGCGCCATGAGTGCCGATCCCGTCCATCAGCTGATCCTGCAGCCGCTGTCGCCGACGGCGTGGCGCCTCTGCGACTCCCGCGTCGACAGCTCCGACGCCGCCAGCGTCATCGCCTACGTCGAGGCGGCGGACCCCGCCGGGTTCGACGTGACCTGGGTCCACGGCGGCTCGGGGAGCGCGTGGTTCGCGGACATGGACCAGCTTCTGATCGGTGCAGCCCGACACGTCGCGGCCTGCGCTCCGCGCCGCGCCAAGCCGAAGCCGATCGCGCACCGCCCGCCCCTGGCGGCGCTCTAAACGGCGGCACCCGAACATGTCAAGGACGTGACACGCGCGACGCCACGACAGATGGTGGATGTCGAGACCGATCGCAGCCGAGGAGAACCGATGGGACGCATCGACATCTCGTACGGCGGGCAGTGGTACAGCGTCGCGAACCGGACGCTCGACGACGTCCATCGCGAGATCCAAGAGGGCGCCCGCGACGGCCAGCACTGGCTGGCCGTCAATGACGGCGTCGGAAGCGCGAGCCCCGCCTACCTCTTCATCACGCCGGGTGTCCCTATCGCGCTGATCCCGGTGCCCGAACCACGGGACCCTCCCACCGAAGCCGTCGCGGCGGCGTACGACGATTTCGAGGTCGAGGGGTTCTCCCCGAAGTGGCGCGGGCCCACGATCCATCCGGAGCGCTCACCGCATTCCTGAGACCTATCCGGGTCGTCGCGCCCGGTCAAGGGGATGACCGCGCCCGCGAAGACGAGCACACTGACGCCATGAGTGATGCACAGGATGCCGGCCGCGCCGGCGACGCCGTACAGGCAGAGCCCGCCATGTCGGTGAACCCCGCGGATGCCGGGCAGAAGCTCGACGGCATCATCGCCCAGACCCGAGCCGATCTGCAGGGGCACGACAGCGTCGATCCGCGGAACGTCCTCGCACAGCGGCTCACGGACGCGGGTCTGTCACTGTCCGACGACGAGATGGCCGCTGCTCTCGCTCGCATCGAGGAGTGAGCCGGGAGCGTGAGCTCCGGGGATATCACCGCCTCCCGGGCCGCGCAACCCGATGACCTCGGGATCGCCTTCGTCCTAGCGTGGGAGGCATCCACGTTCCGCGACAGAAGGGGAGCCGTCCCATGACGACCACTCAGACGAAGCCCGCCACCCGCAACAAGCGCCGCCCCGGCAAGTCGGGCGCACAGCTGACCGAAGAGCAGAACGCCGAGCGCGGGTTCACCGCCTCCCAGAAGCTCAGCGACAACCTGCAGGCCGTTCTCGTCGACCTCCTCGAGCTGTCGATCCAGGGCAAGCAGGCGCACTGGAACGTCGTCGGGAAGAACTTCCGCGACACGCACCTCCAGCTCGACGAGATCATCGACGCCGCGCGGGAGTTCAGCGACACGATCGCGGAGCGCATGCGCGCCCTGCACGCCGTTCCCGACGGCCGGAGCGACACGGTGGCCGAGACCACGACGCTTCCCGAGTTCCCGCACGGCGAGGTCCTGACCTCCGACGTCATCGACCTCGTCACCGAGCGTCTCGAGGCCGTCATCGGCACCTGCCGCGACGTCCACGACGACGTCGACGACGAGGACCCGACGAGCGCCGACATCCTCCACAGCATCCTCGAGAGCCTCGAGCAGTTCGCGTGGATGATCAGCGCCGAGAACCGTTCGCCCCGGTGACCCCCCGGTGGGGAAGTTCATCTACGATGGCACGCTGAAGGTCGACTTCGACGACCGTGCGCTTGCCCACCTCCAGGTGGTCATCATGTCGAAGCTCCGTCGCGGCGAGTCCTTCCGCTTCACGTGGAAGGACGACGCCGCGATCGGCGACGGCCGCACCAGCATCTGGCTGCACCCGCGGTGCACGCTCGTCTTCAAGTTCTACAGAGGTCAGCGCGCGCCGCTGAACCTCGCATGGGTGGACGCGCTCGCCTCCGTCGCGAACTCCCCGTCCGGTCTCTACATCGTCCCGGAACCCGCAGAGGCGGAACAGGAGAGCGTGGCATGGTGAAGCGCATCGACGTGCACTACGGGGGGACCCTGTACAGCATCGGCGAGGAGTCCTTCGAGACCTTCTCGGCACAGGTGGCTGCGGCGCTCGACGCGGGCCACGGATGGATCGTGGTGAACGACGGCGAGGGCGCTCCTCGTCCGGCTCACCTGCTCATCTCGCCCGGCGTCCCCATCGCTCTCATCCCGATCCCGGACGAGTCCGAGCCCGAGGCCGCCGCCGGGGGGCACCTCACTCCGTGACGTCGGGCCCGCTGTCCTCATCGAACATCCGCGCCGGCAGCTGAATCCCGCCCGAGGAATTGGCGGATGCCGCGAGCTCCTCGATCCATTCGCGGTTCAGCGTCGGCGGTTCCGCGTGGTCGAAGACGAACCTGAGCGGGATCGCGGGATGCAACCAGATCGTCGTCCGCCCTCGCGGGGAATCGTCCGGATGCTGCCACGACACGGTGAAGCTCTCCGAACGGCGGAGCTTGGTCGCGACCACCACCTTGAGGTGAGCGAGTGCGCGGTCCTCGATGCGGATGGGCATCGCCGAGCCGCCGTAGTAGATCAGGCCCATGGGGACACCATAATGGGGAGACGTCGTTTCGATACCGAGATGACACGACGAGGGGGCTGCCGTGGGCAAGTTCATCTATGAGGACTCCATCAAGGTGGACTTCGAGGACCGCACGCTGGCGCACCTGCAGCAGGTGATCGGCAACAAACTCCGTCGTGGCGAGTCCTTCCACTTCACGTGGCGCGACGACAAAAGCATCGGCGAGGGACGGACCTCCGTGTGGCTTCACCCGCACGCATCCCTGGTCTTCAAGTACTACGGAAGCCGACAGTCGCGCATCAACCGCGCGTGGTCGGAGGCCCTCATGTACGCGGCGAACTCGCCGGCGGGTCTGCACCTGGTTCCGGAGCCTGCCGATGCGGGCGAGGGCGACCCCAGCGCCTGACGCGAGGGTCCCCGCGTCGCCTCCCGTAACGAAACATGCCGCCCCGTCGACGCCGTGGGGGGGGAACGGCGGAGGGGCGGCACGAGTTCGTGTGCTCGGAGAACGGTCAGACCAACAGCGGAGGGGTCCCGAAGCGCTCGGTGAAATCGGCGGCGAGGGCGTCCTCGTAGGCGTCGGCCTCGTCGCTGAGATCGGGGTGGCTCACGCGGCGACCACCGGCCGACGCGCCTCGGTGCGTGCGGCACCGATCTCGGGGATGTCCAGATCTGCGTCGAGGACGAGGCCCCCGTTCGACGTGGCCTGGTCGGCCATCTCCCGCAGGGTGGCGGGGTTCAGCGCGACAGCAGCCGACTGGTCGTAGACGAAGCGCAGCGGGATCGCCGGCTGGAACCACAGGGTCGTGCGGCCCTCGCCGTTGTCGCCGGTTCCCTTCCAGGAGACGACGAAGCTCTCGCTCCGGCGCAGCTTGGTCGTCGCGATCGCGGCGAGGTGGGCGAGGATGCGGTCGGGCATGACGATGGGGGATTCGACGTTCCCGTAGTAGAGGCTTCCCATGACGTTCTCCTGGTTGGTTCGGGGTGCTGTGGTCAGTGGTGTGCGGGCTGCGCCGTCGTGCGGTGCGCTCGCGGGCGTGAAAGAGAGGTGATGAGGGGAACCCACCAGCCCGTGCGCTGCTCGGGGATGAGAGCGACACCGATCGAGGCGAAGGGCGCCGGGATGGGGTGTGCGGGTGAGGGTGTCATCTGTCCGTTCCTGAATTACTAGCTAAACAATAGATCTAGTGTATTTCACAACTCATGTCTATCATTGATTTCGAGAAGGACAATAACTGTCACAGATTCAGACATGTAAGGTGGTGAAGTCGATGGAGGTGCTCGACTCGTACGGCTCCGTGGACGTCAGCGAGAAGATCGCGACGTGGCACGAGGTCGAGGCGGGCTTCTGGGTCGGCAACACCGACGGGCGGTTCCTCGGAACCGTCGAGCAGAGCCCCGCAGGCTGGATCACCCGAGATCACGCCGGAGGGTTCGTCGGGAAGTATCCGGATGCGGCTGAGGCTCGGGCGGCGATCGGATGATGTTCGACACCCGTCACGAGCCGAGGAGTTGACATGCCTCAGTCCATCGTTCGACATGAGCACACGCACCTGTATGCATCGCAGCCCCACACCGAGGCCGGACGCCTACTCAGTAGCGCCATCCTCGAGCTCCGCCATGCCGAGCAGGTCCAAGCGGACCGCTCGCAGCGGATCTCCGGACTCGGCGGGATCGACCTCGCCGCTCTTCGCTACCTCGTCCAGGCGCGACGGGAAGAGCGGGAGATCAGTCCCAAGGACCTGATCGTCATGCTCGGTACCTCCAGTGCGACCGTCACGAACGTGATCGAGCGCCTAGTGGGCAAAGGGTATGTGACGCGCGAGCAGCACCCCACGGACCGACGTGCCCACTACCTGATGCCGTCGGAGTCGGCCAACGACCTCGTCGACGAGGTCTACGGTGCGCACCATGCGGCCGTGGTGTCGGTCATCGACAGCCTGGATGAAGGCGAAGCGAAGACCACCGCCGAGACGATCCGCCGGATCGCTGCCGCACTGGACGACCTCGCGCGACGTTCCTGATCCCGCGCGAGCCGCTCCCTCAGAGAGCGGTGTCAGGACCCAACCGGTGCCAGGTCCGGTTGTGATAGACGAGCGGTGCCTCGGAGTCGCGGGTGATGTTCGCCTGCACGGCGTGCGCGGCGATGACGGTCGAGCCCCCGGCATCCATCCGGTCGATGACGGCGCACCGGACCCACGCGCGAACCCCGTGATACACGGGCTCACCGGTGACCAGGCGTGACCAGGGCAGCTCCGCGAAGCGGTCGATCCCACTCGTCGCCCCCACCTCGGCGACCCGCAGGTCGTCGGCGTCCAGCAGGTGGACGACGATGGTCTCGGCGGCGGCCAGGACGGGAGCGGCCGACGACTGCGCCGACACCGAGAAGATCAGCAGCGGCGGGTCTGCGCTGACGGACGACACCGAGGTCGCCGTGAGCGCGACCGGTCCGTTCCCCGCATCAGCCGTGATGACGGCGACGCCGCCGGGATGCCCGCGGAAGACGGCTTTGAACTCCTCGGGCGAGAGCGACTCCGTGAATCCGGAGGCGGCCCGGTCGTTCGATGCGGCGTGAGCGGGAGACGTCATACAACGAACCTACGTTCGCGCGGGCGGGACGAGGGTCGTGTGTCCGAAGCTTTCGTTCTGTTGCGTCAGATGACGCCCGCCGCGGATGCCGGGCGTCCGCTACTCTGGTCGGGTGCTGACCCTTCGCTGTTGTCGTCTCTGACCGCCGGTTCCCCGGCGACATCCGCGACCCCACACAGCGACCGCACCTCTGCGAGTGCGGCATCCCGTCAGGAAGAACACGTGCGTTACGCCACCTCCATCGCCGATCTGGTCGGCAACACCCCGCTCGTCCGCTTGAACAAGGTCACCGAAGGCATCGAAGCCACGGTCCTCGCCAAGGTCGAGTACTTCAATCCGGGCAGCTCCGCCAAGGACCGCATCGCGCGGAACATCATCGACGCGGCGGAGCGCGACGGCCACCTCAAGCCCGGCGCCACGATCGTCGAGCCGACCAGTGGCAACACCGGGGTCGGCCTCGCCCTCATCGCCCAGCAGCGCGGGTACCGGATGATCTTCGTCGTCCCCGACAAGTTCGCGGGTGAGAAGGTTGCGGTCCTCAAGGCCTACGGCGCCGAGGTCGTCATGACCGCGACGAGCGTGCCGCCCGAGCACCCCGACTCTTACTACAGCGTGTCGGATCGGCTCGCGGCATCCATCCCCGGCGCGTTCAAGCCGAACCAGTTCGCCAACCTCAACGGACCGCGCGGACACTACGAGACGACCGGGCCCGAGATCTGGCGCGATACCGACGGAACCGTCACCCACTTCGTCGCGGGTGTCGGCACGGGCGGGACGATCAGCGGCACCGGGCGGTTCCTCAAAGAGGCGTCGTCGGGACGTGTCACCGTCGTGGGCGCCGATCCGGAGGGATCGATCTACTCCGGCGGCGACATCCACGGCTATCTCGTCGAAGGCGTCGGCGAGGACTTCATGCCCGCGACCTTCGACCCGACCGTCGTCGACGGCTACGAGCGGGTGAGCGATGCCGAGGCGTTCGCGATGACGCGTCGGCTGGCCCGCGAAGAAGGGCTCATGGTCGGCGGTTCGTCGGGCATGGCGGTGGTGGCGGCCCTCCGCGTCGCCCGCGACCTGCCCGCAGACGCCGTCCTGGTCGTGCTCCTGCCCGACCACGGCCGCGGCTACCTCAGCAAGATCTACGACGACGACTGGATGACCGCCCACGGCTTCTCCGTCACCACCGATTCCGAGACCACCGGGAGCCTCGCATGAGTGCACAGTCCTCCGCTCGCGGCTTCGCGAGCCTCGCCGTCCACGCCGGTCAGGAGCCCGACGAGGCGACCGGCGCCGTCATCCCTCCCGTCCACTTCTCGACCACCTACGCCCAGGACGGCATAGGCGGGCTCCGCGGCGGGTACGAGTACGGCCGCAGCGGCAACCCGACCCGCACCGCGCTGCAGACGCAGCTCGCCGCGATCGAGGGCGGCGCGCACGCGCTGTCGTTCGCATCGGGCCTCGCGGCCGAGGACGCGCTGCTCCGCGCGGTGCTGCGTCCGGGCGACGAGGTACTCCTCGGCAACGACGTGTACGGCGGGACCTTCCGCCTCATCTCCCGCGTGCTCGGCGACTGGGGCGTGACCCTTCGCGTCGTCGACATGAGCGACCTCGACGCCGTCCGCGCCGCCGTCGCCGAGAAGGCGCCCCGCATCCTCTGGGTCGAGACGCCGTCCAACCCGCTGCTGCGCATCACCGACATCGCCGGCCTCGCCGAGGTCGGACACTCCGTCGATGCGCTGGTCGTCGTCGACAACACCTTCGCGACGCCCGCACTGCAGCGCCCCCTCTCGCACGGCGCCGATGTCGTCGTGCACTCGACCACCAAGTACCTCGGCGGGCACTCCGACGTCGTCGGCGGTGCGCTCGTCATGAACGACGATGAGCTGGCCGAGAAGGTCGGCTTCATCCAGTTCGCCGTCGGCGCCGTGTCGGGCCCGCTCGACGCGTGGCTCACCACGCGCGGGATCAAGACGCTCGCGGTGCGCATGCAGCGGCACAGTGAGAACGGCATGGCCGTGGCATCCTTCCTCGACGGACACGACCGCGTCGCCCGGGTCTACTACCCGGGACTCGGGTCGCACCCGGGGCACGAGCTCGCGGCGCGGCAGATGTCCGGCTTCGGCGGCATCGTGTCGCTCGCCCTCGAATCGGGCGAGGCGGCGCGGCGCTTCGCCGAGTCGCTGCGGTTGTTCACGCTGGCCGAGTCGCTCGGCGGCGTCGAGTCGCTCGTGAACTACCCCGACGCGATGACGCACGCCTCGGTGCGCGGCACCGAGGCGGCCGTGCCGGTCGAGGTCGTCCGGCTGTCGGTCGGCATCGAGGACATCGACGACCTGCTCGCCGACATCCAGCAGGCGCTCGACGCCTGACGCCGGCGGCGCTGCGCATGCCGAGTGCAGGGAGAACGGTGCGATCGGGCCCCATCCGGCATCCGATGCGCTGCTGAACCTGCATCCGGGCCGCGGCGCGGGCGATAGCGTGGCCGGATGACACACGCACGTTGGGCCATCCTCGGTGCCGGAGCGATCAGCGGCGACTTCGCCCACGCGCTCCCGGACTCGGAGCTCGGACGCCTCCACGCGGTCGGCGCGCGCGACGTGTCGCGTGCGGAGGAGTTCGCCGCGGCCCACGGCGCAGCCGTCGTCGGCACGTACGACGAGATCCTCGACCGCGACGACATCGACGCGGTGTACATCGGCACGGTCCACACGACGCACACCGAGCTCGTCCACCGCGCCCTCGCCGCGGGCAAGGCCGTCCTCTGCGAGAAGCCGCTCGGCGTCTCGCCGGCCGAGACGGATGCCGCGGTCCGCGCCGCGCGCGAGGCGGGACTCCCGCTCGTCGAGGCCTTCAAGTACCGCTTCGGTCCCTTCGCCGACCGCCTGCGGGAGATCGTCGGCGGCGGCGCGCTGGGCGACCTCGTCGAGATCGAGTCGTCGCTCGGCTTCGCCGCCGGCTCGCACACCGGCAGGCTGTTCGACCCCGCGACGGCGGGCGGCGCGATCCTCGACGTCGGCTGCTACCCGCTGTCGCTCGTCGTCGGTGTCGCGGCCTGGGCCGGCCACGACCTGTCGGGGCTGGCCGTGCAGGCGGCGGCGGGCACGATCGGCGAGACCGGCGTCGATGTGAGCGCGGCGGCATCCATCGATCTGGGCGGTGCGTCGGCGAACATCCGCACCGCGATCGTGCACGACCTGCCTCGGCTGACGCGCATCGTCGGGCGGGATGCGACGCTCGAGATCCCGAACGTGTGGGGGAGTCGCACCGACAGCACCGAGGCGGCGACCCTCATCCGCACCGACGGCACGCGCGAGGAGATCGAGGTGCCGACGGTGCAGCCGATGGCGGCCGAGGCGGATGCCACGATCCGTGCGCTCCGCGACGGGCGCACCGAGGCGCCCGAGGTGCCGTGGGACGAGACCCGCACCATCGCGCGGCTCCTGGCCGAGTGGCGCGCCGCCATCGGCTGAGCCTTACCGCCGCCACCAGCGACGGCGCGGCTTCGCGGGAGCTTCGGGAGGGGCGGATGCCGCGGCCCGCGCCGCGCGCCGTTCCCGCCAGGCCGCGACCTCGGCGTCGGGGTCGCGGGTCGGGGTGACGACGGGCGGTCCGCCCTGCAGCTGCCTGCGCGCCTCGACGACGCGGCGCGAGAAGTCGGCGGTGTACTCGCGGACGTCCTCCTCGCGGTGGAAGGCGTCGACGCGGTCTTCGAACTCGGCGTGCTCGATCCGCAGTCGCAGAGCGGGCGGGCCGAGGCCGGAGAGCTGCTCGGTGCGGATCTTCCGCTTGATCCACCAGTCCGGATCGTGCGAGCCGCCCAGGCCTTCGAGGGGCTTGCCGGCGCCAGGGAGGTCGTCGAAGTCGCCACGCCGGATGGCCTGCTGGATCGCGGTCTCGACGTACATCGCGCGCTCCGTGCCGGTGGGCGTCCCGGAGTGACGCTCCGGTTCGGCGGGCGGTTCCTCGCCGTTCTCCTGCGCCGCCTTTTCGACGCGATAGCGCGCCGCAGTGAGGCGGGGGTCGTCGTTCGCGGCTCGGTCGTCGGCCATTCCTCCAGCGTAAGACGGGTGGGCGTTGTGTGGATGTTGCCCGGTATGCATATACTCAGAAAACACATACCCGGTATGCAGCGAGGAGTCCGGATGTCGGTACGACAGAGCCTGCTGGCGATCCTGGATCAGGGTCCCTGCTACGGCTATCAGCTGCGCGCGGAGTTCGACCGCCGCACCGGGTCGACCTGGCCCCTCAACGTGGGTCAGATCTACAACACGCTCGACAGGCTCGAGCGCGACGGGCTCGTCGAGAAGGGCGACGTCGACGAGCAGGGTCACGTCTACTGGCAGATCACGGATGCCGGATCCGCCGAGGTGCAGGCCTGGCTCGACGCTCCCGTCGAGCGCACGCAGGGGACGCGCGACGAGCTGGCCATCAAGCTCGCCGTCGCCGCGACCCTGCCGGGCGTCGACCTCGGCGCCGTCATCCAGCGACAGCGTTCCGCGTCGCTGCGCCAGCTCCAGGAGCTCAACCGTGCGAAGTACGCCGGTTCGAACCCGGACGGTCCCGAAGAACTTGCGTGGTCTCTCGTCGTGGATTCGATGATCTTCGCGGCAGAGGCCGAGACCCGATGGCTCGATCACACCGAGCAGCGCCTCGCGCGGCATCCGCACCGCACGATGGGGCTCGAGCTGTCCACAGAGACTCCCAAACGGGGGAGGCCCGCCAAATCCGAGGCGAGCGACACCGAGGCGGTCGTCGGATGAGCGCCGCCGTCCTGCAGCTGGTGGGGGTCACGCAGCAGTACGGCGAGGGCGAGACGAGCGTCTCAGCACTGTCGGGCGTCGATCTGACGGTCGACAAGGGTGAGCTCGTCGCGATCATGGGAGCGTCCGGTTCGGGCAAATCCACGCTCCTGTCGATCGCGGGCGGGTTGCAGAAGCCCACCAGCGGCGAAGTCGTCGTCGAGGGGACCTACCTCTCGACGGCGACACGTCGCGATCTCGCGCAGCTCCGGCGGCGCTCCCTGGGGTTCGTCTTCCAGGACTTCAATCTCATCCCGACCCTCACGGCCGTCGAGAACGTGACGCTGCCACTCGAGCTCGACGGCTTCCGGGCCCGGGTGGCGCGCCGTGCGGGTCGGGATGCACTCGCCTCGGTCGGACTCGAGGACAAGCTCGACTCCTACCCCGACGACCTCTCAGGAGGTCAGCAGCAGCGCGTCGCGATCGCCCGTGCCGTCGTCGGCGGGCGCCGGCTGATCCTCGCCGACGAACCGACGGGCGCGCTCGACTCGGTGACCGGTGAAGCGGTGATGAAGATGATTCGCCACCGCGTCGACCAGGGGGCCGCCGGCATCCTCGTCACGCATGAGCCGCGCCACGCGGCGTGGGCCGACCGCATCGTGTTCCTCCGTGACGGCCGCATCATCGACGAGACCCAGCGTCACGGCGCCGACGCGCTGTTGTCGGACGCGCGATGACGACCTTGCGGGACCGGCCCCGCGCGGATGCCGGGGCGCGGCGTCGCGCCGAGCGGCCGAAGCCCTCGCGCACGGCGCGGATGCGGGTCGCCGTGCGTATCGCGCGGCGCCAGGTGCGCCGCGCGTGGGTGTCGTCGCTGCTGATCATGTCGCTCATCGCCCTGCCGATCGCCGGGATGGCGGGGGTGGCAGTGTTCGTGAACAGTTCGATGTCGACGGCCGCCGAGCGTGTGTCGGTCGACCTCGGTCGGATGGAGGCGTGGGTCGCGCCCCTCGGCGCTGCGGATGCCGGGTTCTGGCAGGTCCCGACCGACCCGTACTCGTCCGGATACGGCAGCGGGTGGCCGACCGGGGAGGAACAGATCACCGACGTCGAGCCGCCCTCGTCGCTGCCCGCCGGCACGGAGATCGTCAAAGTCTCGGAAGGGCGCGAACGCGTCACGACGGTCACGGGGCTCGCCGCCGTGCCCGCATGGGCGGGCGACATCGGCGACCCTCGGTTCGCCGGGCGCTTCGAGGTGACCTCCGGCAGGGCGCCGACGACGGCGGACGAGGTCATGGTCACCCCCGCGACACTCGAGCGGGTCGGGGTGTCGCTGGGCGGTCGACTCGAACTCGTCGACTCGGCGACGTCGTTCACCATCGTCGGAACGTTCGACGACGCGACGCGCCCCGACGCCGACAGTGCGGTGGCGTTCGCCGACGCCGACCGTTACGACGAAGCGAAGTGGTATCTCCCCGAGACCCCGATCTCGTGGTCGCAGATCCAGGCGCTCAACACGGACGGTCTGGGCGTCTACTCGCGCGAGGTCGTGCTCGATCCGCCGAGCTTCACCTATCCCGACGGCAGCGAGCCGTGGACCGCTGAGACCAGCGAGACGCAAGGGCTCCTCGCGCTCGCCAGTGCGCTCGCTGCGGGCGGCCTCGCGGCGGGATACATGGTCGTGATGCTGGCGGGCGCGGCATTCGCGGTGAGCGCGCGGCGTCAGCAGCGTGCGCTTGCGATCGCCGCGAGCGTCGGGGCGGAGCCGCGTGATCTGCGCAGCGTCGTCCTGCTCCAAGGCACGGTCCTCGGGCTGGTCGGCGGGCTCGTCGGCATGTTCGCCGGCATCGGACTCGCCGCCGTGGTCATGCGGATCGCCGACAACGGTTCCGCCACGCAGTTCTGGGGGTTCCATGTTCCCTGGGTCCTGCTGGTCGGCATCCTCGTCTTCGCGATGCTGGTCGGCACCGCGTCCGCCTTCGTCCCGGCGCGCTCGGTGGGCCGGTCCGACACGATCAGCGCGCTCCGCGGAGCGCGGCGCCCGCAGCGGGTGGGCGCGTCTCGTCCCCTCTGGGGTTCGCTCCTCATCCTCATCGGCGCGGCCGTCACAGTGCTCTGCGGCCTGGCTGCCGCAGCGGTCGCTACCGACATCAGTCTGGCCTGGGACTCGCCGTTGCGCTGGCTGCCCACGATCGGGATCATCGCAGGCCCCGTGCTCGCGCAGGTCGGCATCCTCATCTCGGGCCGGTGGCTGCTCTGGCTCGCCTCGCGTCTGCTGTCGCGTCTCGGGATCGCGGCGCGCCTCGCCGCGAGGGACGCGGTGGCCAACGGCGCGCGGACCGTGCCGGCCTTCGCGGCGATCGGTGCGACGGTCTTCGTCGGGGTCTTCGCCGTCGGCCTTGGAATGATGGCGGCGGGTCAATCGGAGCGGACCTACTCCTACACCGCCCCGCTCGGGACGGCCTACGCCGACATCTCCTCCTCGACCGAAACGCCGCTCACCCCGGATGAGGTGGCGTCCGCAACCGACGAGATCGAGAGCGCGCTCCGCACATCGGGTGCGACCGAGACCGCCCTGGTCCAACGACAGACGGCGGTGTGGGCGGAGAACGAGAACGACATCCCCGCGGACGCCGAGCGAGCCGTTGCCGTCACGCCGAACTCTTTCCTCATCGGGCAGAACGACCTGCAGGGCGGCTGGACTCGCTTCGGCGACCCGAGCAACAACCTTCAGATCATCGCCCCGGATGACCTCCCGATCGTGATGGGGATCAGTCTGTCCGCATCCGATCGGGCGGCGTACCTCGACGGCGCCGCTCTCGTCGCCGACGAACGGCTCATCGTCGACGGTGCGATTGAGGTCGCATCCTGGTCGGAGCGGGCCTGGCAGTCCGGTCGCGCCCCGGACAATGCTTATGTACCGGCCTCGGGGCAGGACCTGGACGAGCCGTCGTGGCGACGGCAGGTCCCCGCGATCGGCGTCGACGCACGTGAGCAGGGAGTCGCCGTCGCGATCGCGCCGGCCACCGCCGGGGAGTTGGGGCTGCGCGTCGCCGTCTCCGGCGTCTACGCCGCGTTCCCCGGTGACGTCGACGTCGCGACCAGCGACCGACTCAACGCGCTCTCGGAGTCGATGAGCACTGAGACGTACAGCGTCTGGATCTATCGCGAGACCGGTCCCGCCGACCCGTCCATCTGGCTCGTCCCCCTCCTAGCCGCCGTCGCCGTCCTCGTCCTCGGCGCGAGCGCCGTCGCCCTCGGTCTCGCCCGTTTCGAGAGGCGGCCCGACGACGCGACGCTCGCCGCGGTCGGCGGCACGCCCGGCCTCCGGCGCCGCATCGGACTCTGGCAGGGTCTCGTGATCGCGGGGTTCGGGACCTTCGCGGGCGCCACGGCCGGCATCCTGCCGCCCACCGGCTTCTGGCTGCAGTCGCAGACGTCTCATGAGCCGATGAGCCTCGCCGACATTCCGTGGTGGCTGCTCGCCGTGCTCGCTGTGGCTCTGCCGGTCGGCATCGCCGCCGTCAACTGGCTCGTCCCACCGCGGGAGCCCGAGCTCACGCGACGCAACGTCATCGCCTGAGCCGGGGCGACCCGCTCAGCGCATCGTGTTCAGGATGCCGACGAGGTCCTCGAACGTCGTGCGGGGGTTCAGGATCGCGAAACGGGCGTTGGTGCGGCCGGCGTGGCTCGACGGCGTGACGAAGGCGTGCTGGTCGTCGAGCAGACGGTTCGACCAGGCGGTGTAGTCGTCCTTGGTCCACCCGCGCCGCTCGAAGACGACGACGCTCAGCTGCGGATGCCGCACGAGCTCGAACTCGTCGCGCGACTCGATCTCGGCGGCGATCCGTTCGGCGAGGGTGATCGACGACGTGATCGCCTCGCGATAGACCTCGGCTCCGTAGGTCGCGAGCGAGAACCACAGCGGCAGGCCGCGTGCTCGGCGCGTGAGGTGCGCGGCGAAGTCCGACGGGCTCCAGTCGCTCGTCTCGGTGAGGGTGTCGAGGTACTCGGCGTGCTGCGTGTGCGCGCGACGGCCGAGTTCGGGGTCGCGGTAGAGCAGGGCGCACGCGTCGAACGGTGCGAACAGCCACTTGTGCGGGTCGACGATGAGCGAGTCCGCATGCTCGAGCCCGGCGAAGTAGTGCCGCGCCTCGGGCGACAGCGCTGCCGCGAGTCCGTAGGCGCCGTCGACGTGCAGCCACACACCGAACTCCCGGGTCGCCTCGGCGACCGACGCGATGTCGTCGACGATCCCGAAGTTCGTCGACCCGGCGGTCGCGACCACGGCGAACACGCTGTCGCCGTGCTCCTCGAGCGCCGCGCGCACCGCATCTCCGCGCAGCACACCCCCGGCATCCGGAGCGACGGGGACGACCTCGACATCCATGACGCGGGCCGCCGACGCGATCGAGGAGTGCGCCTCGGCCGAGCAGACCACGCGCCAGCGGTCGGGACGGATGCCGCGTTCCCGGGCGGTCTCCCGTGCGGCCACGAGGGCCGACAGGTTGCCGAGCGTCCCGCCCTGCACGAACACACCGCCGGCGGTCGCGGGCAAGCCGAACTCGTTCGCGAGCCAGCGGAGCACCTCGTTCTCGGCGTGGACGGCGCCCGCGCCTTCGAGCCAGGACCCGCCGTAGAGCGCGCTCGCCGAGACGACGAGGTCGAACGCCGCGGCTGCCTTCGACGGCGCACTGGGGATGAACGACAGGTACCGCGGGTCGTCGGTCGTGATGCAGGCCGGCGCCAGGACGTGCTCGAAGACGCCCAGCGCCTTGCGCGCGCCGATGCCCTGCTCGCTGATCGTCACACCGGCGAGGCGGGCGAGTTCGGCCGGGGGCAGCGGCTTGTCGAGCGGGTTGTCGTCGGTGAGGAGCCGCTGCCGCGAATAGTCGAGGACGAGGTCGACGATCTGACGGGTCTCGTCGGTCACATCGTGCATGCGTGCGGGCTGGGTCATCGGGTCTCCGAGGTGGTGCGGGGGAGCGCGGGTGTGCGCGGCGGCGGCGTCCGGCGGGTACCCAGACGTTCGAAGGCTACGCCGAGGCGGAGCAGGGTGGAATCGTCGTAGGCGCGCCCGGCGAAGGTGAGGCCCACCGGCATCCGGATATCGGTCATCGTGCCCATCGGGACGGTGACGGTGGGGATGCCGAGGTGTCGGATCGCGAGGTTGCCGTTGGCGATCCACACACCGTTGCGCCACCCGAGGTCGGCCGAGGCGGCATTCACGTCCATGTCGGCGGGGCCGACGTCGGCGACGGCGGGGAAGACGACGGCGTCGAGGCCGGAGGTATCCATCCACTCCTCCAGGTCGGTGCGGCGGACATCTTCGAGTGCGCGGAGGCCGTCAGCCAGCTCGGGCATGTCGTCGAGCGTCGCGCCCGGGTGCGATCGCACCCAGTCGGGGTACTCGCCGATGTCGTCGTCGAAGCCGGCGTAGCGGTCGGAGAGGGCGCCGGGCGGATGCGGGAAGATCGTCGCACCGTCGACGTCTGCGAGTGACGAGAGTGCGGGATCGCCGTTCGCGTCGAGGAAGTCCTCCCACGCCCACGCCGACAGGTCGACGATCTCGCGGCCCAGGTATCCCGCCGGGAGGCGGTCCTCGATCGTCCTGGCGCCCACGCGGTCGCCCTCGTAGTCGCTCACGACGGGGAAGTCGACCTCGACGACGGTCGCTCCCGCAGCCTCGAGGTCGGCACGGGCCGCGCGCCACAGCTCGAGCACCGACTCCCGCGTCTCGATGCGCTGACCGGTCGGACCGCCGATCGTCGTGCCCGTCCCGGCATCCGGGTCCTCACCGATGTACATGCGCGGGATGCCGAGGCGCACCCCGTCGAGCGAGGCGCCCTGCGCGAGCGCCGGGTACGACGGGGGCCGCACGGTCGACGCGGTGGGGAGCTCGACCCAGGGCTGAACGCGCCAGAAGTCGCCGCGCGTCTCGGGATCGTCGGCGACGACGACGTCGAGCACCTCGAGCAGGTCGGCCATCGTGCGCGTGTGCGGCACGACGACGTCCATCGTCGGGACGAGCGGCCAATTGCCGCGCACCGAGATGACCCCGCGGGACGGGGTGTAGGCGCAGAGCGCGTTGTTCGAGGCGGGACCGCGGCCCGACGACCAGGTCTCTTCACCGAGGCCGAACGCGGCGAAGCTCGCGGCCGTCGCGGTGCCCGAGCCGTTCGACGAGCCGCTCGCGAACGGAGCGGTGAGCCAATTCGCGTTGTAGGGGCTCTCGGCACGGCCGTAGACCCCACGCTGCATGCCGCCGTTCGCCATCGGGGGCATGTTCGTGAGGCCGAGGCAGATCGCCCCGCCGGCGCGGAGCCGTTCGATCGTGAACGCGTCGCGCTGGGCGACGAGCTCCGCGAACGCGGGGGAGCCTGCCGCAGCAGTGAGGCCCCGCACGAGGTAGCTGTCCTTCGCCGTGTACGGGATGCCGTCGAGCGGACCGAGCGTGTCGCCGCGGGCCCGACGGGCATCGGATGCCGCGGCCTCGGCGCGCGCGTCGGGGTTGTGCACCACGACGGCGTTCAGCGCCGTCTCGGTGTCAGGCCCGTCGTACCCCGCGATGCGGGCGAGGTAGGCGTCGACGAGCTCGACCGCGGTCGTCTCGCCGGATTCCAGCGTCGCGCGGAGCTCGGCGATCGTCGCTTCGACGACGTCGATCATCGGGTTACCTTCGGCTGCTGCTGCGTGATGCAGTGGATGCCGCCGCCGCGGGCGAACAGGCCACGGGCATCGACCGTGACGACCCTGCGGCCCGGGTACGCCATCGCGAGGATCTCCCTCGCCTCGGCATCCGCCCGCTCCTCGCCGAACCCGCACGCGATGACGCCGCCGTTCACGACGAGGTGGTTGACGTAGCTCCAGTCGACGGGGCCGTGCGCGTCGGTGAGGGTCTCGGGTGCGGGGAGCGACACGATCTCGAAGCGGCGACCGGCGGCATCCGTCTGCGCCTCCAGTTCTCGGCGCAGCGTTGCGGTGACGGCGTGATCGGGGTGCGCGGGATCGCGCTGATCGTGGAGCAGGATGCGGCCCGGCGAGGGGATCGTCGCGACGATGTCGACGTGCCCGTTGGTGCCGAGGTCGTCGTAGTCGCGGGTGAGCCCCTGAGTCAACCACACGGCGTGGGTCGCGCCGAGGGTGCGTGCCATCTCGGCTTCGATGCGCGCGCGGTCGGCAGTGGGGTTGCGTCGCGGGTCGAGCTGCACGGTCTGTGTGAGCAGGACGGTGCCCTCGCCGTCGACGTGGATGCCGCCACCCTCGTTGACGATGTCGGAGGGGATCAGCTCGGCACCGACCTCGCCGGCGATCAGTCGGGCGTGGGCCGCCGACTTCTGCCACTCGGCCCAGTCGGGGGCGCCCCACCCGTTGAAGATCCAGTCGACGGCGCCGAGGACGCCGGGCCGCTCGTCGTCGACGACGAAGGTAGGGCCGTGGTCCCGCATCCAGAACTCGTCGACGGGGGCCTCGACGATGGTCACGTCGCCCGGCAGCATGCGGCGCGCGCGGGCCGTCTCGGTCGGATCGACGACCATGGTCACCGGCTCGAAGCGCGCCACCGCGGCGGCGACGGCCGTCCAGGTCGCGTAGCCCTCTTCGCGCTCGGAATCGGTGTCGCCGAGGGTGAAGCCCTCACGGGGGAAGGCCATCCAGGTGCGCTCGTGCGCGGCGGTCTCGCTCGGCATGCGCCAGGCCATGGCGGGCTCCTCGATCCTCGGGTAACTTATTGATCAATTGATCAACAAGGGGAGGCTACCGAGTCGATGTCTCAGGCGTCAACTGCCCGGCGGGCCCGCAAGAGCCCCGCCGAGCGTCGCGAGGAGATCGCCCTCGCCGCTCGAGAGATCGCGCTCGCGGACGGTCTCGACGCCGTCACCCTGCGCGCGGTCGCCGCCCGGGTCGGCGTCGCGCCCGGGCTCGTCGCGCACCACGCCGACGGGATGGACGCGCTCGTGGCTGAGGCCTTCGGCGCGATCGTCTCCGAAGAGCTCGCCGCCGTCGTCGCCGCGATGCGGGTGACGGATGCCGCGACGACGCGCCTCGGCATCCTGCTCGACACCGTCTTCGGTGAGGAACCGAACGACGTCACCCTCGTGTGGGTGCAGGGGTGGGCGCTCGGCACGCGCAACGAGGAGCTCGCCGTGCGGGTGCGCGCCGAGATGGACGCGTGGCAGCGTGCGCTCGCCGCCGAGATCGACCGCGGCCGCGAGCGCGGCGAGTTCGGTGCGATCGACGCCGACGCGATCGCCTGGCACCTGCTCGCGATCATCGACGGCCTCGGCGCGCAGGGTCTCGTGCGCTGGCGCGCCGACCCCGCGCGCACCGACCTCACCCGCCGCGCGCTCGCCGCGCTGCTCGGCGTCGCGCCCGACGCATTGCGCGGCTGAGCCGTCGCCGAGGCGTCGCAGATGGTCGTCCCGCCGCCTTCACCGCGACCATCTGCGACCCCTCGACCGGCCGGTCACTCCTCGGGGCGGGAGACGTCGATGGTGACGAAGGTGGTTCCGGGTACGGGCCGGACCTCCCACGTCGCGCCGTCCAGCGCGCCGGGCGTGAGGCCGAACCGGTCCTCGATGCCGGCCTGATTCAGTCCGCGCAGGTCTGCCGCCTCGCCGCTGGGAGCAAGGAACTCCATGTCGCCACGGGTCTTCTTGCCGTACGCGTCGGGGTTGTCCTGCCCGATGGCGTCCTCGTACAGCTCCTCGACGACCTGCCCGGGGATCTTCTTCGGGGTGCCGAGCACGTCGTCCAGCACTTCGCGCGGGGTCTCTCGCACCGCTTTGCCGACCGAGGTCCCGAGGTCGTTGGCGACGTTGTAGTCGGGCGCAGCGTGGCGCCCGGTGCGGCCGAGCTGGTCGACTCCGCGACTGACATCCGTGAGCATGTCGTACTCCGCGGCGTGGGTGGCGACGGGTGCGTCGCGCCGGTGCTGCCCGGCGTCGGCGCTGTTGCGTCGGTCCGTGCCCCGGATGCGTGCGGCGTCCGCGCGGTGCTTGCCGCCGCGCTTGCGGAACGCGCCCCCGAACCCCTTCTTGAACTCGCGACCCGCGCCGTCGACGGCGTCGACGATCTCGCGCATGAGGCTCTTCATGGTCATGTCAGTCTCCCGAGATCTGCAGGTTGGCGAGGTCGGCGAGGAGCCGATCGGTGCGGTCCTCGATGTCGACGGCCTGCGCGTCCATCTCGTCGGCGGCTGCTTCCAGCGCCTCGAGGTCGGCTTCGAACTCGTCCACGTCGCCGATGGCACCCTCGACGACGGGGGCGTCCATGAGGGCCATGACGATCACCGGGACCTGCTCGGCGAGCGGCTCGACCGCTAGCGGCAGCACCTCGTTGATCACCTGCTCGATCGTCGCTTCCATCGCCATGGAGAGGAGCTTCTTGCGTGCGAGCAGCAGCAGCGCCGCGCCGCCGGCGCCGAGCGGGCCTGCGGCGAGCAACGGCACGAGCTGCATGAGGGTCAGGGTCACCTCGGCGATGACCTTGATCTTCATAGCGAGGACGATGCCACCCGCGATGTCGATCCCCGTCGCTGCGGGGCCGAGCACATCGAGGAGCTTCTGCATGTTGTCGGAGCGGTTTCGATTCCACCCCTCGACCTGTGCCGTGCCGGCGTTGCCCTGCAGCGCCGTGGCCAGGTCGCCGTTCACGCGGCTGTCGACGGCTTGGATGATCGACTCCATGTCGTCGCGGTACCCGCGCACGAGGTCGGCTGCCTTGTGGACCTCGTCCTCGTCGATGTCGGGCCACTCGAGCCCCATCTTGTCCATGATCCAGATCAACTCATTGGGCAACATCATCCCCACGGCGACCACCTCCGCCATCGACAGTAGTGACGGCACGCCTTCGGGCGCGATGGGGAGAACGCCCCATCGCGGTGGTCTCACCTGCGTCGGCTCGGCGGCGCCGCGGGGCGCCTCATAACAACTTTTCAGGATGCCGCTCGTCGCCCGGAATCCTGCGGGACGCGTGGGCTGGTCACCGCCCGGTCGGCGGCTGCCGCGGCATCCGATCCAATCCGATCTGCGGCCCTGACCGGACAACCGATCGTGCGAAAGCCGCACTGAAGGAAGGAAAACACACCATGCGTACCAACCTGAAGCGGACCATCGTCCTCGGCTCGACCGGCCTCGCGGCCGTCGCTCTCACCGCCGGATTCGCCCTCCCGGCGAACGCCGCGCAGAGCGAGGACACCACCACCACAACCACGGCGGCCGAGGGGTTCACCGACTTCCTCAACGCCAACAAGGCCCTCGAGAGCTCGATCGGCTCGCTGCTCGACGGCCCCCTCCTGGGCGACGTCTCTACGGGCGACCTGTCCGTCGGTGACATCGGCTCCGGCAACGACGCCCCCATCGGCTCGGGCAACGACGTGAGCGCTCCGCTCGGCTCGGGCAACGACACCAAGGTCGACGCGCCGCTCGGCTCGGGCAACGAGGTCGGCAACGGCAACGACGTGGGCTCGGGCAACACGACCGACGTCTCGCCCAAGACCGACGTCTCGCCCAAGGCCGACGTCGCCCCGAAGACCGATGTCTCCCCGAAGACGGACGTCTCGGGTGAGGTCGGCGACGTCACGAGCGATGTCTCCTCGAAGACCGGCGACCTCGTCAAGGACATCACCGGTGACGTCGACAGCACGGTCGGCGACGTCTCCTCGAGCGTGAACGACCTCGTCGACGGCGTTCTGGGCAACTGATCGCCTGCGCGCGGTAGATCCGCACTCCCACGCACATGCCGGGGCCCCGTCCGACGGGGCTCCGGCATCGTCGTGTCCGGCGTCGTAGGGTCGGGGCATGACGCGTGCGCGACTGATCAGCCCTGCAGAGCTCGACGACATGATCCGGGATGCCGCTGCGCTCACGGTCCTCGACGTCCGGTGGCGTCTCGACCGCCCCGACGGACGGGACGACTACGAGGCGGGTCATATCCCGACGGCGGTGTACGTGAGTCTCGACGACGAACTCGCCGCCCATGGCGCGCCAGAGGACGGCCGGCATCCGCTGCCCGAGATCGCCGACCTGCAGACGGCCGCGCGGCGCTGGGGCGTCGACCGCGGTGACACCGTCGTCGTCTACGACGACTGGCAGACGTTCGGCGCGGCGCGTGCCTGGTGGGTGTTGACGGATGCCGGTGTGCCCGACGTCCGCGTCCTCGACGGCGGCCTGCAGGCCTGGCGCGACGCCGGGCTTGCGCTCGAGTCAGGGACGGTCCACGCCGCCCGCGGAGACGTCGCGCTCACCCCGCGGCACCTCACCCGCCTCGACATCGACGAGGCCGCGGAGCTGCCGACCAGCGGCATCCTGTTCGACGTCCGTGCGCCCGAGCGCTACCGGGGCGACGTCGAACCGATCGACCCGCGCGCCGGTCACATCCCGGGCGCCGTGAACGCGCCCACCGGCGGGAACGTCGACGAGCACGGCCGGTTCCGTTCGCCGGAGGAACTCCGCGCACGCTACGAGGCGCTCGGCGTCACGGGCGACACGACCGTCGGCGTCAGCTGCGGCTCGGGGGTGTCGGCCGCGCAGGCGGCGTTCGCGCTCAGCCTCGCCGGCATCGACGCCGCGCTGTACGGCGGGTCGTGGAGCCAGTGGTCGAACCACCCCGACCGCCCCGTCGCGACCGGCGATCAGCCCTGACCGAGCACCGACGCTGCCGCGCGCTCGCCTGACACGAGGGCTCCTGCGATCGACGGCGTCTCGCGGTGATCGCCCGCGACGACCACCCGCTCCGACAGTCTCACCGGGGATGCATGCCGCATCGGCGGCGCGAACGCGGGCAGCGCGTGCGGGATGTCGTCGCGCCGCAGCAGCTCCCACGTCGCCGCCTCGCCGCCCCACATCCGCGCGAGCTGCGCGCGCACGCTCGTCTCGTCGGCGGCATCCCGCAACAGGCAGCTCGCGGCGACGAGGTGCCTCCCCGCGGGCGCGTACCCGGGAGCGGTGCGTGACATCACGACGCTGTTCACGATCGGACCCGCGCGCTCGCCGTCGACCGCGAGCAGAGCGGATGCCGGTGCCCCCGCCCCCGTCCCGAACCACCACGTCTGCAGACCCCGCATCGGCGGCGCCGGCTCGCCCGTCAGCCGCGACAGGTGCTCACCGCCGACCGCGACGATCACCTCGCGCGCCGTCACAGGCTCCGCGCCGCCGAGGTCGACCCGGTCGCCGTTCACCGTCACGCCGTCGACCGGGTGCGACAGTCGGATCTCCGCGCCGGCCGCGCGCGCGAGCTCGGCGAGCCGCCGCGGCAGCGCGGCGACGCCCGCCGCCGGAACGCCCGGCCGCCCGAGCGCGAACAACCGCGCGATCAGCGTCGCGTAGGCCGCCGAGGTCGCGGCGCCGTCGTCGGCGAGCACTCCGGTCAGGAACGGCTCGAGCACCGACCGCCGCAGCGGCCCCGTGAGGCCGACGCGGTCCCACGCCTCGTGCAGCGTCTGATCCGGGCCGTGGGCGACGGATGCCGGTCGCACGAGCCCCGGCAGCAGCCACCGCACGGCGCCCACGACGTCCGACGGCGTCACGAGGCCCGACAGCGCGCCCGCGATCGTGGCGGGCAGCATCCCGGGGTGGCGCACGGGGTGAGCGAGGACGTCCGACCGGGCGCCGCGCACCACGCGGACGCCGACGGGGAACGGCCGCAGATCGAGGTCGGCGGGGTCGACCGCGCGGGCCAGCGCGTCGTAACGGGGATTGATCACCTGGAACCCGCGGTCGAGCAGGAATCCGTCGACGCGGTCGGTCCGCTGTCGGCCGCCCACCTCGTCCTGCGCCTCGAGCACCACGACGTCCCGCCCGGCGCGGGCGAGCAGGGTGGCGGCGCGGAGCCCCGCGAGACCCGCGCCGACGACCGCCACATCATGGACCGCGCTCATGCCCACAGCCTGGCACGGCGCGCGGGCGCGGCATCCGTAGTTGAATCGGAGGATGCGAGCTGCTTACATGTACGGCCCCGGTGACGTCCGCGTGGTCGACGCACCCGAGCCCCGGATCGAACAGCCCACCGACGCCGTGCTCCGCACCGTCGTGGCGTGCGTGTGCGGCAGCGACCTGCACCCGTACCACTCCATGCAGCCGAACGACGCGGGCCGCTCGATGGGGCACGAGATGATCGGCGTGGTCGAAGAGGTCGGCGCCGACGTCCGCACCGTCTCGCCGGGTGACGTCGTCATCGTGCCGTTCGTCTTCTCGTGCGGCGAGTGCGAGTTCTGCCGAGCGGGCCTGCAGACCTCGTGCGTGAACGCGGGCACCACGAAGCCCACGGGAGCCGGCGGCGCGCAGGCCGAACGCCGCCGCGCCCCCTTCGCCGACGGCACGCTGTACCGCGTTGACGTCGCCGAGGACGACGAGCGGATGCCGGGGCTCCTCACGCTGAGCGACGTGTACGGCACGGGCTGGCACGCCGCGGTCACCGGTGGTGTGGAACCCGGCAAGGACGTGGTGGTGATCGGCGACGGTGCCGTGGGCCTGCTCGCCGTCCTGTCTGCTCGGCAGCTCGGCGCGGAGCGCATCATCCTCATGGGCCGTCACGAGGCGCGCACCGACCTCGGCCGCCGTTACGGCGCGACCGACCTCGTCGCCGAGCGCGGCGACGAGGGGGTCGCGGCCGTCCGCGGGCTCACGGGCGGGCTCGGCGCGCACGTCGTCATCGACGCCGTCGGCCACCTCCCCGCCTACGAGCAGGCGCTCGGCGCGGTGCGCGCGGGCGGCACGATGTCGCGCGTCGGCGCCCCGCAGTACACCGAGGCGCCGCTGCAGCGCGTGCAGTTCGAGAAGAACGTCACCGTCACCGGCGGCGTCGCGCCGGTCCGTGCCTACATCGACGAACTCCTGCCGGGCGTGCTGGACGGTACGGTCGATCCCGGGGCCGTCTTCGATCGCGAGCTGAGCCTCGGCGAGGCCGCCGACGGCTATCGCCTGATGGATGACCGCGCCGCCCTGAAAGTGATGCTCCGCCCGTGACCACCGCCACCCCGCCCCTCTCCGGCACCCAGCACACGATCCGTTCCGGCGCCTACGAGGCGGTCATCGCCTCGACAGGCGCCTCGCTCCGTGTGCTCCGCCACGGCGACCGCGACCTCATCGTGTCGTTCGACGCCGACGAGGTGCGCCCCGATTACCGCGGCACGACCCTCGCCCCGTGGCCGAACCGCATCGTCGACGGCACCTACACGTTCGACGGTCAGGAGATCGTCGCCGCCCTCACCGAGCCCGAGCGTTCGCACGCCCTGCACGGTCTGGCCTCGTGGGTGGACTTCGCCGAGGTCGCGAGCACCGAGAGCAGCGTCACCCTGGCGACGACGATCGTGCCGCAGTCGGGGTACCCGTGGCGGGTGCGGGTCGAGACGACCTACGCGCTCGCCGCGGACGGCCTCACCCAGACGGTGCGCGCCCGCAACCTCAGCGCGACGCCGGCCCCGTTCGGCACCGGCCCGCACCCGTACCTGAAGGCCGGCCCCGCGCCGCTCGACGAATGGACGCTCGCGCTGCCCGCGGCATCCGTCCTCGAAGTCACGCCCGACCGGCTCAGCCCCGTCGCCCTTCACCCCGTCACCGACCACGACCCCGACCGGTTCGACCGTCGTGCGCCGCGGCCCCTCGGCGACGTGCAGTTGGACCACGCGTTCACCGACCTCGAGACGGATGCCGCCGGAACCGCCGTCCTGCGCCTGACCGATCCGTCGGGCGTCGGCGTCGAGGTCACGTGGGGTGCGGAGTGCCCGTGGGTGCAGGTCTACACCGGCGACAAGCCCGACGGCGCCGCGAACCCCGCGCACCGTAACGGCGTCGCCGTCGAGCCGATGACCTGCGCGCCCGACGCGTTCAACGCGGCCGCGTACGATTACGACGCGGGACTGCTGGTGCTCGAGCCGGGTGCCGAGTTCGCGGCATCCTGGCGCATCTCGGCCCTCTGAGGGGGAAGCCCTTCGTAGGATGACGGCATGACGTCGATGTCCTCATCCCTGCCCCGGTCCACTCCGTCAGAGCAGGGAGTGGATGCCGCCGGTGTCGATCGTCTGATCGATGCGATCGGTCAGACCGACACCGAGATGCACAGCCTCATGGTGCTCCGCCACGGGCACGTCATCGCGGAGGGGTGGTGGGCGCCGTTCGCGCCCGATCTGAAGCACCTCGTCTACTCGCTGTCGAAGACGTTCACCTCGGCCGCGGCGGGCCTGGCGATCTCGGAGGGGCGCTTCGGGCTCGACGACGTGATGGTCGACCATTTCCCCGAACTCGTTCCCGACGACCTCGATGAGAAGTACCGTCGGTATCTCGTGCGGCACGCGCTCTCGATGTCGAGCGGTCACGAGAGCGAAGCCCTCGACCGCGCCGCGATGGCCTCGCGCGACGCGGGCGGCGATCTGCTCGGCGGCTTCTTCCGCGTCGCGCCGGATCGGGAGCCGGGCACGGTCTTCGCCTACAGTCAGCCGACGATCTACGGCGTCGGGCGGTTGGTCGCCAAGACGACCGGCGGCACGATCCTCGACTACCTGCGCCCGAGGCTGCTCGAGCCCCTCGGCATCGACGAGGCGCAGTGGATGATGATCGGCGACGTCGAGATGGGCTTCAGCGGCATCCACGTCTTCACCGAGTCGCTCGCCAAGACCGGTCAGCTCATGCTCGACAAGGGGCGTTGGCAGGGCGAGCAGATCCTCGACCCCGAGTGGGTCGCTGCGGCGACCTCGAAGCAGATGGACAACGACACCGCGCACCGCGGTCCCGGAGCCCCCGACCCGATCGACTGGCAGCAGGGCTACGGATTCCAGTACTGGATGAACCGGAACGGCTTCCGCGGTGACGGCGCGTACGGGCAGTTCATCATCGTCTGGCCCGAAGAGGACGCCGTCATCATCACGACGGCCGAGACCATCGACATGCAGACCCTCCTCAGCCTCATCACCGAGCACCTGCGTCCCGCGATGGCCGGTGCCGGCTCGAAGGACGCGGATGCCGCGCTCGCCGAGCGGCTGTCGTCGCTGGCCCTGCCGTTGCCGGATGACAGCGGCACGGGCTTCTCGGGAACGTTCGACGTGGACGCGGCCGTCTACCCTCCCGGACCCTTCACGAGCAACGGGCCGGTTCCCGGCGCTGAGCGCGTCGAGGTGACCGAGGCCGACGGCGGCTGGAGCATCCGATTCCTGGGCGAAGGGATCGACGTGACGCTGCCGATCGGGCGAGGCGACTGGGAGGCGGGGGAGTGGCCCGCGCCCGCCGCGGGACTCGACGCGGTGCCGTTCCGCTCCGTCGCCGGCGTCGGTGCCGACGGCACGTGGCACGCACGGCTGCGGATGATCCAGACCCCGCACACCCTTCACGTCGACATCGCGCCGAACGGCCCGGCGTCGCTCGCGTGGCGGTTCCCGCCGCTGCGCGGAGACGGGCCCGCAGGCCACGCGCTGCCGTCGCTCAGCTGACCGGCATCCGACACCCCCTGCTCGGTAGACTGGAGGCAAGGGGTGAGCGTTGACGGACAATGAGCGGGTCAGGACCCGGGACGTCGTCGCCGAGGGGCTCTACATCGCGTCCGCGGCGACACGTTTGGCGTTGAAGAACCGCATCCTGGTCGACATCCTCGTCGACGGCGACGACTTCGATTCCGATCGCTTCGTCGGCGATGCCCGCGACATCCTGATATCCCTCGCTGAAGAGGCCGAAGCGGATGCCGCCCGCACCGAGCGCGAGCGCAAGGCCGCCCGCAACCGCTACTCCGACTCGAGCGGCACGCACGACTACCGCAGTCGCGACGTCCGCAACCTGCGCCGCCGCCGCAAGCAGTCCCTGCACGTCGCGAAGGAGCTGCGCGTCCGCGCCGAAGATCAGGAAGAGCTGCGCAAGCTCATCGCCGATGCGCGCGATGCCGCCTGGGCCGAGGTGTCGAAGAACATCGACCGCTCGCTGAGGATCGCCGCGGCTCGTCCCGACCTGGACGCCGACTACGAGCGGATGCGGGTGGCCCGCATGCAGGCGCTGCGCCTGGTCGACCTGCCGAAGCTCCGCGCGCACCGTCGGAGCGTCGCGAAGCAGCAGGCGCTCCGCGACGGCGGCGTCGAACCCGAGCCGATCCTCGAGTCCGATCCCGCCGGGATCGACCCGGGAGAGCTGGAGTAGCGGCCCGATTTCGGATTGGGGCCCGACGTGACGTATGCTGTTCCTCGGCCCGGAAACAGGCCATGCGCCCGTAGCTCAATGGATAGAGCATCTGACTACGGATCAGAAGGTTAGGGGTTCGAGTCCCTTCGGGCGCACACTGTGTTGAGACAGTCCAGTAAAGGCCCCGCTTCGGCGGGGCCTTTACTGTTGACGGTCAGATGCCGGGGATGGCGGCCGGCTGACCTGTCTCGTTGTCGATGATGACGATGCGTCCGCCGTCCTGCCGGACGATCGTGAGGTCGGTGCCGACGGGCATGTGCAGGATCGGGAGCACCGCCGGTTCGAGGTGGATGACGGTGTTGAAGCTTACGACCGCCATGTTCGCGGCGTCGTTGATGTAGTCCTCGTCGTCGATCTCCGAGAGGAAGCGCCAGCCGTTGTCGACGGCATCCGCGGCGTCCTCCCGGAAGGCCCAGCGAACGGGCGCACGATGCTCGAGGACGTTCTTCGACACGACCGAGCCGCCGGAGTTCGGGATGTACTCGGGGATCTGCGGGGTCATGGGTCTCCTTCGATTCTCAGGCGAGCAGCCAGCGGGTGAGTCGCCGGATGACCTCCGGCGCGAGCGACGACGCGTAGGCCTCCGCGTCGTGTCCGAGCGCGCTGTAGGCGGCGCGGCATCCGTCGTTCTCGTGCGTCCAGGCGAGCGCGTGCGCGACTCCGTCGGCGTCGTCGTGCACGAGAAGGACGTCGGCGTCGGGAGAGACCCGCAGCGCCGTGTACGCCTCATCCACCGTGTCGAGGTCGGCCAGATCCGCCACGGATGCCGAGACGGGCCGCACGTGCAGCGGTCCGCGCTCGGGGTGAAAGGTCACGTCGCGCACCCAGCGTCCGCCGAGCCGTGCCTCCCACGCCGCGTGCTCCGGCAGCAGCGTCGCCGCGACGTGCAGGACGAGAAGCGGACCGCGGTACCCCGCGAGGATCTCGGCCAGGCGCGAGTCGAGCGGATGCGGCGCGGTGCCGCCGCCCGCATTGATCACGAGTAGGTCCGCAGCGTCGATCCGCGCGGCGAGGTCTTCAAGCGTGTCGACGACGGTGGCGTCGCCCTCCTCCCGGAGCACCTCCGCGACGATCGCACTCGTTTCGACGAACGGATGCCACGGGTCGGCGTAATCCGCACCGCCCGAGAAGACGAGTACACGACGCATCCGCTTACTCTACGAACGATCGCGAGGATCGTTCACCCTCAGTTAAGTTGTGCGCAACTCAATTGCGTGCAACCATAAAGACATGAGAGCGATCGAGCAGATGGTGTGCTTCGGGGTGTACTCGGCCAGCCACGCCTTCGGACAGGCGTATCGGCGCGTGCTCGCGCCGTGGAAGCTGACGTACCCGCAGTACCTCGTCATCGTCGCTCTCGGCGATCAGGAGCCCCGGTCGGTCAAGGAGTTGGGCGCTGAGCTCTTCCTCGATTCCGGGACCCTCTCGCCGCTCATCCGCCGCCTCGAGGCGCGCGGCATCGTCTCCCGTTCGCGCAGCCCTCACGACGACCGTGTCGTCGAGGTCTCGCTGACGGACGACGGCCGTGCGCTCCGCTCGGAGCTGTCCGTCGTCGGCGCGGAGATCGCGCGCTGCACCGGACTCGACGAGGAGAAGGCGCGGATGCTGCTCGACGTGGTCCACGACCTGAACCGCGTCATGCGTACCACCGACGAGGCAATCGCCTCCTGACCCGAAGGACATCATGGAAGCTCTCTACACCGCAGAAGCACTCGCAACCGGAGGCGGCCGCAACGGACACGTCCGCACCGTCGACGGCCTCGTCGACACCGACGTGCGCGTTCCCAAGGAGATGGGTGGCGCCGGTGGCGCCCCGAACCCCGAGGTGTTCTTCGCCGCGGGCTACGCCGCGTGCTTCCACAGCGCCCTGCAGTCCGTCGCCCGCGCGCAGAAGGTGACCCTGGAGGACACCAGCGTCGGCTCGCGCGTCAGCATCGGCTCCAACGGCGAGGGCGGCTTCGGTCTCGCTGTGCAGCTCGAGGTCGTCATCCCGAACCTCCCGCACGACCAGGCGCAGGCGCTCGCCGACGCCGCACACCAGGTGTGCCCCTACTCGAACGCCACGCGCGGCAACATCGAGGTCACCGTCACGGTCGTCGAGGACTGATCTCGGCCGGACTCAGACGACAGGGCTCACGCGCAGCCAGCGGAATCCGCAGGCGGGCAGCGTGAGCCCTTCGTCGATTCCGATCTCGACACCCTCGACCAGGTCGAGGGCGGCAGCTGCGAAGCCGGACAGCGTCACCGCCGGAACGTGCGCGGGCTCTGAAGCGATGTTCGCGAGCACCAGCACGACCGACCCGTCACCGGGGCGCTGATACGCGACGACCGACGGAGCGGGGACGTCGAAACCGATCAGGCGCGTCCCGTCGAACTCCGGCGTCGTGTGGCGGACGGCGATGAGCTTCGTGAGGTCGCGGTGGATGCGGCCGGCCGAGGTGGCGGCATCCGTCTTCTGCGCGTAGCGGTCACGCGGCTTCTGACCGCGATGCGTCCAGCGCGGGTCGTCGCGGCGCTCGGGATCGTCGCGGAACGTCGGGTCGTTCAGCTGACCGACCTCGTCGCCCAGCCACAGCACGGGAAGACCCGGCACGCTCAGCGCGAACGCGTGCGCGAGGGCCACGCGGGCTTCGCCGAGCGGGTCGCCCGCCTCGACCCCGGCGAGCGACGCGGTCGTTCCGGCCACGCCGTCCGCGGTCGCCAGGCCGCGCCCGAACGAGGAGCCGCCCGTGTAGCGAGCGGTGAGCTCGGCGGCATCCGCTCGCCACACCACCGCGTCCGCATCCCGCACCGCGGCGACGTCGATACTGCCGTCGCGTGCCTCGAGCGCGCGCTGCAGGGGTGTCGCGTCGCCCGTGGCGAGCGCGTGCCAGAGGGGAGCGGAACCGGGGGATGCCGGGAGCACATCGACTCCCGGTGCACCGATCGCCAGCACGGGGGCGAGGACGCCCACCGTGTCGCGAGCCGGAAGGAGGAAGACCTCGACCCCGCGCCCGGCGAGGAAGAGGAGATCGTCCACGAGTCCAGCGAGATCGTCGCGCGCGGGGACGTCGACCGCGAGCGAGATGCCGGACAGACGAAGGTGGGCAGCCAGGTCGGAGAGGCGGTCGATCGATCCGAGACCGGGGTCGCCGCGACGGAGGTCGATCGTGCCGTCCTCCCGGCGGGCGAACGGTGACTGGACGTGCAGCACGCTCAGGCCGAGGTCGCGGAGCGCGGGGATCTCGTCACGGAGCCCGGCGAGGTTGCCGGCGTACCTGTCGGCGTAGCAGGCGGCGCCGAGGGCGAACCGCGAACTCGTGCGCACGGGGTTCGCGGCGCGCTGCTCGCCGTGCACCTTGAGGTCGAGGGAGCGACCGTTCGCGGCGACGACCGCCGCCGTCACGAGGTCGACGAGATCGGCAGACGATCCGCGTCGGGCCAGCGCCGCGCGCAGCCCGGGGACGTGCTGGCGGATCCGCTCGGCCGCGGCGTCGTCGATGCGGACGCGCTCCGCGACAGCGGACAGCGTCGCCGCGAGGTCATCCTCGACGGCCCCGATGGTGCTCATGCGGTGGACCTCCCGCCCCCAGCGTAGAGGGCGGGCCCCCGCCGCTCAGTCGGCGCGCGCCACCGTGCGGTCGAGGAACGCGTGGATCGTCGCGTGCAGTGCGGCGGTCGAGGCCGCGTCGATCGCTCCGGAGTGACCGCCCTCGATGGGCTCGAGGTAGTGCACCTCGGCATCCGTCTCGTCTGCCAACCGTGCCGCCATCTTGCGCGCCTGCACGGGGCCGACCCGGTCGTCGCTCGCGGCCGCATAGATGAGGGATGCCGGGTACCGCCGCCCGGGCTCGATGAGGTGATACGGCGAGAAGGTCTTCACGAACTCCCACTCGGCCGGGTCGTCGGGGTCGCCGTACTCCGCGATCCAACTGGCACCGGCCGACAGTCGCGTGTACCGCCTCATGTCGAGGAGGGGCACGCCGCAGACGATCGCCCCGAAGTCGTCGGGGTACTGGGTCAGCATGTTGCCGACGAGCAGGCCGCCGTTGCTGCGGCCGTGGCAGGCGATGCGGTCGGGGGTCGAGACGCCGCGTGCGACGAGGTCGCGCGAGACGGCGGCGAAGTCCTCGTATGCGCGGTGGCGGTTCTCGCGCAGGGCGGCCAGGTGCCACTCGGGTCCGAACTCCCCGCCGCCGCGGATGTTCGCGACGACGTACACGCGTCCCTCCTCGAGCCAGGCGGGGCCGACGATCGTCGGATACTCCGGGGTGAGCGCGTGCTCAAACCCGCCGTAGCCGTTCATGAGGACGGGGAGAGTGCCGGAGCGCTCCCGCGGACCGACCTCGAAGTAGGGCACGCGCGTGCCGTCGGCCGACGTCGCCCAGTGCTGCTCCGCGACGAGTCCGGACGCGTCGAAGGTGGGGCGGCTGCGGTCGACGACGCGGGGCTCGGCGCCGGGGGCGATCACCAGGAGCGTCGGGGGAGTGAGGAAGCCGCGAGCGACCACCCACAGCTCGTCGTCCTCGTCGTCGTCGACGGTGGCGACGCTCGCGCTGAAGAGATCGGCGTCGCCGAGGCCCAGGTCGATGTCGACTCCGGTCAGCGTCTCGGGATCGAGCGACACGAGCCGGCTCTGCACGCGGTCGAGGATCGTGAGGACCAGGCGCGTGCGGGTCCACGTCCACGTTTCGAGCACCGCCGTGTCGCTCGGGGCGAAGGCGACGCGCAGGTCCGACCCGTCGCCCTCCGTGACGGTCTCGAGTGGACCGATGAGGAGGGTGCCCGACGGATGCGTCGTCTCGCCGATGCGCCACGGGGTCGTGGTCCGCACGGTGACGAGGTCGCCGTGAACATCGACGTTCGCGTCCTGCGGCACGGCGATCAGACGCGGCTCGCCGCCGTCCCAGACCCACGATTCGGAGTGGAAGAAGTCGTGCGCGATGACCACGATCGGCGTCGCCGTACCGCCGGTGCGGTCGACGTGCGCGAACACGCCGACGTCCGAGGCGACACCCGTCACGATGGGCGGCGCGTCCGCGAGCGACTCGCCCCGTCGCCAGGCGCGGGCGCTGATCGGATACCCCGAGTCGGTCACGCCGCCGCCGTGCAGTGCGGTGGCGACGAGCAGGGTGTCGCGGTCGACCCACGCGATCATCGTCTTCTCGGCGTCGAGGGCGAACGGGGTGTCGTCGACGAAACGACGTGCGTCGAGGTCGAACTCGCGCACGACGGTGGCGTCGCCGCCGTCGGGGCTCAGCCGCACGAGCGCCCGCCCGCTGCCCGCAGGTCCGTGAGCCGCGCCCGCGAACGCCCACGCCACGCCTTCCTCGCGGCCGAGCGCGTCGACGTCGAGCAGCACCTCCCAGGTCGGTTCGCCCGCTGCGAAGGCGGCGCGGGATGTCCGTCGCCACAGGCCGCGGGGGTTCGCGGCATCCCGCCACAGGTCGTACATGAGATCGCCGTGGCGGCTCGGGACGACGAGTCGATCGGGGTCCTGAAGGATGCCTGTCAGGCGGTGCTCGAGCGCGGTGCGGGTGTCGCCCGAGAAGGCCGCCTCGGTCTCGGCGGTCCGTTCGGCTGCCCAGGCGCGGGCCTCGGGTCCGTCGATCTCCTCCAACCAGAGGAACGGGTCGGCGGGCTCGGGGGCGGTCTCGTGGGCGCTCATGTCGCCAGCCTAAGGCCGTCTCCGACGTGGGCGTTCGCCGTGCGAGAACCGTTGGCACTCGGTGGGTCAGAGTGCTAATCTGAACGTACTTGAGCCGCAGGGGCTCAACTTTAAGACCACATCACCGAAGGAGAGAATCATGGCAACCTACGACCCGTTCCGTGACATCGACCGCCTGGCGTCGACCCTCTTCGACACGCGCCGCGGCCCGCGACGGATGCCGATGGACCTGTTCCGCGACGGCGACCACTACGTCCTGAACGCCGACCTGCCGGGCATCGACCCGGGCTCGGTCGACATCGACGTGGACGGCCAGCTGCTCACCATCCGCGCCGAGCGCACCGTGGGGGCGGCCGACGGGGTGAAGTGGATCACGCGCGAGCGTGAGACCGCGAGCTTCCTGCGCCAGCTGAACCTCGGCCAGGGCATCGACACCGACGCCATCACGGCGACCTACAGCAACGGTGTGCTCACCGTCACCATCCCGGTGAGCGAGAAGGCCAAGCCACGCAAGGTCGAGGTGGTCGCCGACGGTTCGGCCCCGACCATCTCCGCCCGCGAGAGCGATCCGCAGCCGATCGACCAGTGATCACCGCGGCATCCTCGCACTGACGCGAATCGCCCCGCATCCCGTCTCGGATGCGGGGCGATTCGCATGTGTCACACGCCGCGAAGGCGCGCGGTCAGCTTCTCGAGCTGTGCGAGTTCGTCGTCGGTGAGGACCGACATCCGTTCGGCGATCGTCCGACCGTGGACCGTCGCCAGCCGACGGAACATCGTCGCGCCCTTGTCGGTCGCGCGGAGGATCGCGCCGCGGCCGTCCTGCGGGTCGGGCTGCTTGGAGACGAGCCCGCGTGCCACCATCCGGTCGACCAGCCGCGAGACGCTGGGCTGGCTGATGAGCATGTTGGCGGTCACGTCGCGCAGGCGTGCGGTGTGCTCATCGCAGCGCGTCACCGTCAGCAGGACGTCGTACTCGGCACCGGACAGCTGATCGTCGTCGAAGTCCCGGGAGATCTCGGCCATGACCTCGTGCTGCGCGCGGAAGAGGCTCTCCCACGCGGCGATGGCGAGGCGTCGATCGGTCATGGCGTCAACTGTATCGCCGCGGGCAGACGCGCCGAGCGCCGATGGTCGCCTCGGCTTCACCGCGCCGTCACGTGCCGTTCGCACGCTCAGGAGAGCATTCTCATGAACTGTGTTGTCGCTATGTCCTGACAAACCCGCGTGTCATCGATAGTCTGCGACGACTCCCGCAACCGATGGAAGTGAGGCGCGCCCGTGAGCGTGAAGAAACAGACAAGACGAGCAGGCAGCCGGACTCGCGGCGCGATCGGGGGCCTCGGCATCCTCGTCGCGTGCACTCTGGCAGCCGTCCCCGCCTTCGCGGCGGACGGATTCACCGAGGCGCAGAAGACGGCGACCTACTCGTCGGACGCGACCGCCTCGACGGGCGATTCGAGCGCTCCCAGCGCCGACAACTGGTCGGTCCGGATGATGGATGTCTTCCAGAACCTCCGCACCGACCGCGGCCCAGGCGGCAATGCGGCCGTCATGGACTACAACGACGAGCTGACGAGCGAGATCAACCGGACGGCCTCGAAGGCGCAGGTCCAGCGGGCCATCGTCGACCAGTACCAGGACATGTCCGTCAGCATGGGCGACGCGTTCGGGAAGAAGCTCGGCGCGATCTACGCCGAGGCCATCGCCGACGGCGAACTGCCCAAGGTGACCTGGCTGCTCAACAAGGAGGGCGGCAAGCTCGGCTCGACCTCGTCGACGAACCCGCCCAAGAACTACTTCGACTACGACCGGCCGTACATCCGTCTCGACAAGACGAAGGACCTCGTCTACCGCGACAAGGAAGGCGGCGACGCGTGGGGTTCCACGAGCGGCTCCTTCCCGTCGGGCCACACGTCGCAGGCGTACTGGCAGGGCACGGCGCTCGCCGAGATGCTGCCCCAGCTCGCGCCGCAGATCCTCGCCCGCACGGCCGAGGCCGGCAACAACCGCGTCGTGATGGCTGCGCACTACCCACTCGACGTCATCAGCGGCCGCATGATGGGCCAGAAGATCATCGCGCTCCGCCTCGCCGACCCGGCCATGCGCGCGCTCGTCGACGAAGCCGCCGACGAACTGCGCGGCGTTCTGGAGCGCGGCTGCGGCGACACCCTCGAGAACTGCATCAAGAAGGACGTCCCGTACCTGCCGACCGACAAGGCGCTCGCGTACTACGAGGAGCACCTCGGGTACGGCTTCCCCGACATCGGCCCCAAGGGTGAGAAGGTCGTGGTGCCCGCGGGAGCCGAGGAGCTGCTCGTCTCGTCCCACCCCGACCTGACGCCGGCGCAGCGTCGACAGGTGCTCGCGCTGACCGCCGAGGACTCCGGCAACCCCCTCGACGTGGGTGAGCAGGAGAGCTGGCAGCGGATGAACCTCGCGGCGGCTATGGCCGCGAAGGTCACCGTGAAGGCGGACGGCTCGGTCGTGATCGGCGACGGAAGCGTCGAGCCCACCCCGCAGCCCCAGCCGAGCCCGGGCCCGCAGCCCGAGCCCACCCCGGCCCCGGAGCCGACGCCGGCTCCCACGGCTGAGCCCACTCCCGCGCCCGCACCGACCGGTTCGCCCGAGCCGACCCCCGCTCCCCAGCCGACGCTCCCGTCGACCGGCGGCACCCCTGGTGCGCCGGTCGCGAACGGTGACGACCTGCCGGCTGCGGCAGAGGGCGGCATCCAGGCGTCCGTCCGCGGCGACCGCGTCGTCGTCTCGGGGCTGACGGCCGGCGAGCGGTACTCCGGGTTCCTGTACTCGACGCCGACGGCGCTCGGACAGGTGACGGCGGATGCCGCCGGTGCCGCGAGCTTCGCGCTGCCGAACGACGTCGAGCCCGGCGCCCATCGGGTCGCCGTCGTCGACGAGTCCGGCGATCTCGTCGGATGGGCCGCGGTGACCGTCTCGAGCGGTGCGGTCGCGGCGGCTGACGGCGACGAGCTGGCGTCGACCGGTGGTCAGGCCGGGCCGCTGTGGGTCGCAGGCAGTGCCGGTGCGGCGCTTCTCGCGCTCGGGACGGTGCTCGTGATGCGCCGCCGCCGGAGCGAGACCGCCTGACGGGTGATGCAGTAAGGGCCGGCTGGAGAGGCATCCAGCCGGCCCTTGTCCCTTTGCACCAAGAGTGTCCTGCAATCACATGTCGGTAGCTGCCACAGCAAAACATCTACCGTGCAATGACTGTATAACGGCGAGATAACGGTGGCAAGGAATTCCTGTTATCAATTTGTGATGAGCAAGCTCGGTGTCCGGTGTGGCCCTCACCGCGCCGCGGCGGCGGTCGTCCGCTGCTGCCCGATCGCCCACACATAGGGGACGGGCGTGCCGTTGATCGCCCAGTCGCCGACGATGCGTTGCTTGAAGATGACGGGGTTGTGCGACGACACAGCGCGGGCGTTGCGCCAGAAGCGGTCGAGGCGCTTCGTCTCGGAGACAGCCGACGCGCCGAGCGCGTTGAGCACGGTGCTCGTCGCCTCGAGGGAGAGGGACGTGAGGACGATCTGTCCCTGGGCGGACTCGATCTCGGCGCGCTGATTGGCGCGTTCCTCGGCCTCGGGATCGCTCGCGAAGCGCGCCACGTAGGCGTCCTGCGCGGATTCGGCCGCCCGCACCGCGACCGCCCGGGCAGCGAACCCCTGCGCCGTCGCCACCCCGACGGTCTGCTGCACGAGCGGATCCTCTGCCCAGGTTCCGGCGGAGCCGTGGCTGAAGACACGCGTGCGGGCGCGGGCGTGTGCCGCGACCTCCCGCGCCGCGCCCGCGACGAGGCCGGCCTGCGTGGCGAGGTGGACGAGCTGGTAGAAGGCCGTCTGGTAGCGGAAGCGATCGGCGAAGACGGTGATGTCGTCGGGATCGACGCGGGCGTCCTCGAGGATCGTCGTGCCGCTGCCGGTCGTGCGCTGCCCGAAGCCGTCCCAGTCGTCGTGGACGGTCACGCCGGGTTGATCGGCGCGCACGATCGCGATCACGGGGACGCCGTCGTGCTCTGCGTACACGTCGAGCCAGTCGGCGAAGATGCTCCCGGTGCTGTAGAACTTGGTGCCGTTGACGACGAGGTCGTCGCCGCGACGGGTGACCTTCGTGTTGACGTCGCCGACCTTCACCTCGCCGATCTCGGTCCAGGCGTTCCCGGCGATCTCGCCCGAGACGAAGCGCGTGAACCAGGCCGACTGGTCGACGGTCGCGTGCTGGTTGAGGCGGTCCTCGACGTAGGCGAAGTGGCCCCGCAGCGCCTGCGGGATGTTGGAGTCGGCGGCAGCGAGCTCGGTGAGCAGCTCGATCAGCTGGGGGAGGGATGCCCCGGACCCGCCGTACGCACGCGGGACACGGACGGCGCCGAACCCGGCATCGGTGAGCAGCCGGATCTCCTCGCGCGGCAGCCGACGGTCGTTCTCGCGGTCCACCGCGCCGTCGGCGATCTGCGCGAACAACGGCCGGAACCGCGCCGCGAGCGTCTCGTAGTCGGTGCCGAGCGAGAGCTCGTCGTGGCGTGCGGGGTCGTGATGCCGGGTCATGTCGTCGCCTCTCAGCAGTGGGGGTCGTGGTCGTCGCACCCTTGCTACTCGCCGAATCCGCGCGGGGCGCGTTTGTGACGTGAATCGCGGCATCCCGTCGTCACGGGCCGACACACACCGTCACGCCCCGACACACGCGTTCACATCGATTGACACTGCCCGGCGCCCGGGCGGAAGGTTCCGGGGAACCCATCCGATCGCGTCGCCCGCCCGCCCGCGTCGCCAGCCCACGGAGAACACCATGACCGAGCAGACATCCTCGTTCGACCAGGCCTCGACCCACGAGCCGCTGAAGTTCGCGTACTGGGTGCCCAACGTCAGCGGCGGCCTCGTGGTGTCGAACATCGAGCAGCGGACGTCGTGGGACTACGACTACAACGTGAAGCTCGCTCAGACGGCCGAGCGCGTCGGGTTCGAGTACGCCCTGAGCCAGGTGCGCTACCTGTCGAGCTACGGCGCGGCTCAGCAGCACGAGTCGACGTCGATCAGCCTCGCCCTGCTCCTCGCGACCGAGAAGTTGAAGGTCATCGCCGCCGTCCACCCGGGCCTGTGGGAGCCGGCCGTGCTGGCCAAGTTCATCCTCACGGCCGACCAGTTCTCGAAGGGCCGCGCGGCCGTCAACGTCGTCTCGGGCTGGTTCAAGGACGAGTACACGAAGCTCGGCCTCCCGTGGCTCGAGCACGACGAGCGCTACCGCCGCTCCGCCGAGTTCATCGAGGCGCTGCGAAAGCTCTGGACCGAGGAGAACGTGCAGTTCCACGGCGACTTCTATCGCGTGAACGACTTCACGCTGCGCCCCGGCCCCTACCCGGTGCCCGGCCGCCCGCATCCGGACATCTTCCAGGGCGGCAACTCGACGGCCGCGCGCTTCAATGGCGGCGCTCATGCCGACTGGTACTTCTCGAACGGCAAGGACTTCGACGGGTTCACCGAGCAGTACGACGACGTCACCCGGGTCGCCGCTGAGCACGGGCGCACCGTGCGGTTCGGTCTGAACGGGTTCGCGATCGTCCGCGACACTGAGGCGGAAGCACGTGAGCAATTGCGCGAGATCATCGCGCAGGCCGATCCGGCGTCCGTCGAAGGCTTCCGCAAGTCGGTGCAGCAGGCCGGGGCATCCACCGCGGACCGCAAGGGGATGTGGGCCGACTCCTCGTTCGAGGACCTCGTGCAGTACAACGACGGCTTCCGCACCCAGCTGTTCGGTCCGCCCGAGCAGGTCGCCGAGCGCATCATCGCCTACAAGAAGCGCGGGGTGGACCTGTTCCTGCTCGGCTTCCTGCACTTCCAGGAGGAGCTCGAGGCGTTCGGCGAGAAGGTCATCCCGATCGTCCGCGAGCTGGAGGCCGACCTCGCCCGCACCGGCGACCCGATCGGCGTCGCCCGCTGATCAGGGGCGGATGAGGACCTTCAGCGCCTCCCTCGAATCCATCAGGCGGTAGCCCTCGGCGATGTCGTCGAGGGGGAGCTCGCGGTCGAAGACTTTGCCCGGCTCGATGGTGCCGTCGAGCACCTGGGGGATGGCGCCCTCGAGGTAGGCGCGGACGGTGGCCGGCCCGCCGGTGAGGGTCGCGTTCTTGCCGAACAGCGAGGTGAACCCGACCGCGGCATCCTCGTACTGGGGGACGCCGACGCGCGAGATGACGCCGCCGGGGCGGACGATGCCGTAAGCCTGCTCGTATGCCGGCATGTGGCCGACCGCCTCGAGGACGACATGGGCGCCCTCGCCGCCGGTGATCTCGAGCACCTTCGCGACGCCGTCCTCGCCGCGCTCGGCGACGACGTGTGTCGCCCCGAACTCGCGGCCGAGGTCGGTGCGGGCGGTGTGCCGGCCCATCAGGATGATGGTCTCGGCGCCGAGCTGCCGCGCAGCCAGCACGGCGGAGAGGCCCACCGCTCCGTCGCCGATCACCGCGACGGTCTTGCCCGCCTCGACGCCGCCGCGGATAGCCGCGTGGTAGCCGGTGAGGTAGACGTCGGACAGCGTCAGCAGCGACGGCATGAGCGCCTCGTCGGTGCCGGCCGGGATGGCGACGGCGGTGCCGTCGGCGTACGGCACCCGCAGCTTCTCGGCTTGGGTGGCGGATGCGGCGCCGTCGAAGAAGCCCCCATGGATGCAGGAGGTCGTGATCCCGTCGCGGCAGAACGTGCAGGTGCCGTCGGACCAGGCGAAGGGGACGATGACGGTGTCGCCGACCCGGAGGGTCGTCACGTCCTCGCCGATCCGCTCCACCACGCCGACGGCCTCGTGCCCCATGCGGCGTCCCTCGGGGGTGTCCTCGAGGTCGTGATACGGGTGCAGGTCGGAGCCGCAGACGCACGCGTAGGTGACGCGGATGATCGCGTCCGTGGGCGCTTCGAGGGTGGGCTCGGGTACGTCGATGACGCGGACGTCGCCCGCGGAGTACATGAGGGTTGCGCGCATGACTTCTGTTCCTTGTCTCAGTGGTCAGTCGATGATCTCGACGGTGACGGGTCCGCCCACGAGGAGCGCCAGTTGTTCTTCGGTGGCGTCGTAGGTGCCGATGTGGAGCGTGTCGTCGGAGTACTCGATCCCGGAGGCGTCGTAGTAGAACCCGAGGTTCCCCCAGGGTGAGTAGTAGATGAGGTCGCCGTCCTCCGGGTCGGAGCCCGATGATCCCTGCCAGGCGAGTTCGCGGGGCAGGGAGGCGATCTTCTCCCGGCTGTTCAGGTCCTCGAACGACAGCTCGGCCGGGAGGAGGGATAGGAGATCGCGCACCGCCGGGCTGTCCTCGCCGATCGTGACGTCGATCGTGGTGCGGTCGGACGAGAACCGGATGCGCGTCCCCACGACCTCCGCCGGAACGGATGCCGAGGCCGAGGGCGCGTCCGGGCGGGTCGCCGCGGGCTGCGGAGTGGGTTCGGCGGCGCAGCCGCCCAGCAGGGCCACGCCGAGCAGCCCGAAGCCGACAGCTGCCCTGCGGCGCGGCATCCGTCCGCGGGGGTCGCCGATCACGAGGCGCTCCCGACCTGCGGGGAGCGGACCGCCGATGCGGTGCGTCCGCGGGCGAGGAACAGGAAGGAGGCGCCCGCGAGGAGGACGGAGACCGTTGTGACGATGCCGAGCGGCAGGATGCTGAGGGCACCGGCGACCCCGACCAGCGGAGCCGCGACCCCCCCGAACCCGAACCTCACCATCCCGAGGAGGGATGAGGCCGTGCCCGCCATCCGCGGATAGTCGGCGAGGGCGAGGGTCGTCGCCGGGGGAGACGAGATCGCGACCCCGCCCGCCAAGAGGAACAGCGACACGATGACGACCCACAGGGGAAGGGCGGTGAGGCCGGCGACGAGGAGTCCGATCGCGCCGACACCTGACGTCAGGACGCCGGCGGTCAGGGTGCCGGGAATGCTCCACCGCTCGGCGGAGCGCCCGGCGAGGTGTCCCAGGGTCATGAAGCCCGCCGAGTTCAGCCCGAAAGCGAGCGCGTAGCCGAGCGGGGACAGCCCGTAGACGTCCTGCAGGACGAAGGTCGATCCGGCGAGGTAGGCGAACAGGGCGGCGTAGAGGAACCCCTGGTTCAGGACGGCCCCGACGAATGCCCGGTCCCGCAGGAGCGTCCGGAAGTCGGCGACGGTGTGCGCGAAGCCGCCGGCGGTCCGCTCCTCGGGTGCCAGCGTCTCGGGAAACATCCGCAGCGTGACGACCAGGATGGCCGCCCCGATCGCGGCGAGGAAGACGAACAGGCCGCGCCAGTCCGTGACCGCGTCGAGGAGTCCGCCGAGGAGGGGCCCGATGATCGCGGCGAGGCCGCCGACGACCGTCAGGCGCCCGTAGAACCGGATCAACGCGCCGCCCGTGTACACATCGCGGCCCGCGGCCTGCGAGATGACGATGCCGACCCCGCCGGCCAGCCCCTGCACGAACCGGGCCGCGATCAGCAGTTCGACCGTTGGGCTCAGCGCGCACACCGCCGACATCAGGACGTACGCGGCGATGCCGACGAGCAGGATGCCGCGGCGTCCGAACCGGTCCGAGAGGGGGCCTGCGATCAGCTGGCCGGCGGCGAGCCCGATCAGGCAGGCGGTGACGGTGAGCTGAGCCACGGAGGTGACGGCGTCGAGCTCCGCCGTCAGCGCGGGGAGGGCCGGGAGGTAGAGGTCCATCGAGATCGGGCCGAACACGGTCAGCAGCAGGAGCAGGGTCGGCAGCGCCCTCCGGGAGCCGGTGCGTTGCGTGAGAGCGGATGCGGTCATGTCCTTCAGCGTCGTCGCGCTCGGGCGCGGGCGGGAGTCCCTGCCGGAAGGTGTACCGAGAGGGCATCCCTGATCCGGCTCGGCCGATCTAGCCTGTGGGCATGGACAATCGAGCCGAGGTCCGTGAGTTCCTCATGACGCGTCGGGCACGCGTGACGCCGGATGCGGCGGGGATCCCCGCGGGACCGGGCCGAAGGGTCGAGGGGCTCCGGCGCAGCGAGGTCGCTGCCCTCGCCGGCGTGAGCGTGGAGTACTACGCCAAGCTCGAACGGGGAGCGATCGCGGGCGCGTCCGGTGCGGTGCTGGAGTCCCTGTCCCGCGCCTTGCACCTCTCCGACGCCGAGCACGCGCACCTTCTCGACCTCGCACGCAACGCCGACGGGATTCCCGCCTCGGGGCGCCACCGTCGTCGCGCCTCGAAGTCGGGGCCGGTCCGTCCGAGCCTCGAGTGGGCGCTGTCGTCGATCACGGATGCGGTGGCCGTCGTGCGCGACCAGCGTCAGGACCTGATCGCGTTCAACGATCTCGGCCGAGCCTTCTACTCGCCTCTCATCGGTGACGGCGGACGCGTCCCGAACTTCGCACGCTTCCAGTTCCTCGATCCCGTCGCGCGGGACTTCTATCCGGACTGGGATCTGTTCGCGGACATGTGCGTCGCCGTCATCCGCGCCGAGGCCGGCCGCGACCCGCAGGACAAGGGCATCCAGGATCTCGTCGGCGAACTGTCGACCCGCAGCGACGAGTTCCGGAAGCTGTGGGCCGCCCACAACGTCCGTGCCCACGGTTCCGGGAAGAAGCGCTTCCGGCATCCCGCGGTCGGCGAACTCACCCTCGTGTACGAGGAGCTCGCCGTCACCGCGGAGCCCGGTCGTGTCCTGTTGATCTACAGCGCCGAGCCCGGCTCACCCTCGGCGGAGCGGTTGGGGCTGCTCGGGTCGTTGGCGGCGGACGATCGCTCCCGCGTCAGCCCGCCGGCGGGCTGACGCTGGCTCCGATCAGCTCCGGTACACCTGCACGACCGACGGTCGAGGCGCGTTGGGGATGTCGCCCCGTCGCGTCGAGCCGTAGTCGGGGAACAGCGAGGTGGGAGCTGCGACGGTGCCGTTCTCGCCGGGATGCTGCACCGCGACGAACACCAGCTGTTCCCGCGCGTGGATCACGGGGCCGCACGTCTCGGCCTCGCGGGGCACGGCGAGGAACTGCTCCACGTGGCCGCGCTCCCGTCCGGTGAGCGGGACCCGGAACAGGCCGTCGTTGAACCCGATCGTGCTCGGGGCGCCGTCGGTCGAGATCCAGAGGTTGCCGTCCTCGTCGAACGCGAGGTTGTCGGGGCAGGAGATCGGCGACACCTTGTCCTTCGGGTAGCCCGCGAAGTAGGTGCTCGGGTCGGACGGGTTGCCGCACTGCAGCAGGATGCTCCAGCCGAACGACGTGCCCGCCTGACCGTGGCGCTCGGTGATCTCGAGCACGTGACCGAAGCGGTTGCCGGTGCGGGGGTTCGCCTCATCCACCATCGACGTCTTGCCGCGGTCGGAGTTGTTCGTCAGGGCCACGTAGATCTTGCCGGTGCGGAGGCTCGGCTGCACGTCCTCGGGGCGATCCATCTTCGTCGCGCCCATCTTGTCGGCGGCGAGGCGCGTGTAGACGAGGACCTCGTCGATCGTCATGCCGGGGACGACGCTCTTGCCGTGCCGGGTCAGCGCGATCCACTCGCCCGTGCCGTCGAAGGCGCCGTCGGAGGGAAGCTTCCCGGATCCGTCGATCTGGCTCGCGGGGGAGTCGCCGCGGAATCGCGCGACGTACAGGTCGCCCTCCGAGAGCAGCGACATGTTCTTCTTGCGCGACGAGCTGATGCGGTTCTTCGACACGAACTTGTAGAGGTAGTCGTTGCGCTCGTCGTCGCCCATGTAGGCCACGACGCGGCGGTCCTCCGCGACGATGACGTTCGCGCCCTCGTGCTTGAACCGACCCATCGCGGTGTGCTTCTTGGGCGTCGAGGTGGGGTCGTCCGGGTCGATCTCGACGATGTACCCGAAGCGGTTGGGTTCGTTGACGTAGCCGGGGTCGAACGAGTTGAACCGCGGGTCGTAGGCCTCCCAGCCGGTCGAGGTCGTCCGCGAGGCGCTCGCCTGGTAGCGCTTCTGGCCGGCCGTGTCGGCGGCCCACGCGAAGTAGCCGTTGAAGTTCTCCTCGCCCGAGAGGATCGTGCCCCACGGGGTCGTGCCGCCCGAGCAGTTGCCGAGCGTGCCGTGGACCCAGCGGCCCTCGGGGTCGGCGGCGGTCTTCACCAGGTCGGAGCCGGCGGCGGGGCCGGTCAGTTCGAACACGGTCTCGACCGTGATGCGCCGGTTGCGGCGGCCGTCGACCACGTAGCGCCACGGCTTGCCGCGGCGACGACGCGTGATCTCGACGACCGACATGCCCTGGGCCGCCTTGAACACCTCACCGCGACGGCGGAGCTCGGCGGCATCCGTCGACGGCGGGAACATGATGTTCGGGTTGACGTACTCGTGGTTGTTGACGAGGACGCCGGTCTTGCCGGAGCGGTCGGCGAGGACGTCGAGGTAGTCGCTGTTGTAGCCGAACTGGCGCTCCTGCGCGGCGCGGCTCTGCCCGTCGAGCGAGAACGTCGGCGCGTCCGAGAACAGCGGGTCGCCCCAGCGGATGATCGGCGACCACGTGTAGCCCTTCGGGACCGTGAGCGCGTCGACGGTTGCCGGGACCGGAGCGATCGGCTGGAACGGCAGGCTGTGGTGATTCCAGCCCCAGTGGGACTCGACCGCCCCGCCCGTCGTGGCGGCGGATGCGGCCTGGGGGGTGAGGACGCCGAACGCGTCCGTCGCGACCACGACGGCGCCCGCGGCCGCGGCGCCGATGAGCATGCGGCGCGAGAGAGCGAGCTCGGCGATGCTGCGGAACGTCGGGTTGTCCGACCCGTTGCATTCGGGGCCGAGGCACGCGTTCGCGCACTTGAACTGGCAGGTCACGGCGGAGCGCTTTCCGACGGCGTGAGCCGCGAGGGGAAGCGTCGTGCGGGTGGTGGGGGGTTCCACAGTGGTCACAGGGGGGTCCTCTCGTGCAGATCCGTTCCAGGATCCGTCGGCGTTCCTGCGACGGGGTGAATCACCGGTGAACAGCGCGTGACGGTCCTCGGGTGCCACGATGAGGGCGTGCCCCGCTCATTCCGAACCCTTTCGAAGCTCCGCCCCGGCGACCGCGTCGCCGTGCTCTCGCCGTCGTTCGCGGCGCCCGGCTTCGCCCCCGCGGTGCACGAGCAGGCGCTCCGCCGCATCCGCGACGAACTCGGGCTCGAGCCGGTCGAGTATCCGACGACGCGGATGCTGGGGGCCGACCCGCGCGCCCGCGCCACCGACGTCGAGGCGGCGCTCGCGGCATCCGACGTCCGTGCCGTCTTCGCGAGCATCGGCGGGGACGACCAGATCACGGTCGTGCCGCACGTCGACCTCGCGGGTGCGCTCGCCGACCCGAAGCCGTTCGTCGGGTACAGCGACAACACACACCTGCTGAACGCCCTCTGGCAGGCGGGCGTGCCCGGCTTCTACGGCGGGTCGACGCAGGTGCACATCGGCGCGGGGCCGGGGGTCGACGGCATCCATCTGCAGTCGCTGCGCGCCGCGCTGTTCGACGGCGGCGAGCTCGAGCTGACCGAACCGGGCGAATCCGAGGACACCGGTGTGGACTGGCTCGACCCACGGGCGCTGATCTCGTACGGCGACCGCGTCCCGACCGAGCCGTGGACGTGGTCCGGGCCGACGCAGGTCGTCGAGGGCCGCACCTGGGGCGGGTGCCTCGACGTGCTCGACGAGATCGGCCTGGCGGGACGGATGCCGGAGCTCGAGGACCTCCGCGGTGGCATCCTCCTGCTGGAGACGAGTGAGGAACTGCCCTCGCCCCGCCTCGTCGCGCGCTGGGTCCGCGCACTGGGCGAGCGCGGCGTGCTCGGCGCCGTCGCGGGCGTCGTCGCGCGGCCGCCGGTCAGCACATTCGGCGACGAACCGGATGCCGAGACCCGGCGCGCGCGCCGCGAGGCGCAGCGCGAGGTGGTCACCGGGCTCGTCGCCCGCTACAACCCCGACGCCGTCGTCTGCGTCGGCGTGCCCTTCGGGCACACGCGTCCGCAGTGGATCGTGCCGTACGGCGGGACGATGCGCCTCGACGGCGTCGAGCGGCGCGTGTTCGCCTCGTACGACTGACCTGGCGGGCTCAGCCGGAGGCGACCGCGAACAGGCCCGCGACCCCCACCGCGTAGAGCACGAGGACCGTCAGCGAATCGACGCCCATCCCCAGTATCCGCCGCGAAGGACGGAAGATGAGCCCGACCACGTAGACCAGGGTCAGCAGGGCAGCGAGGGCGGTGAGGTAGATGTCCGTCGCGCCCGCGCGCGGCAGGACGGCCTGGCCCGAGATGACGGTCGCGACGAGGAAGAGCACCGGAAGGAACGCGTTGCCCCCGAAGATGTCGCTCATCGCGAGGTTGTCGTCGCCCTGCCGGATCGCCTGCAGGCCTGTGGAGATCTCGGGGAGCGAGGTCGCGAGGGCGAGGAACGTGGCGCCGAACAGGACGCCCGAGAGCCCGATGTCCTCGGCGATGGCGTCGCCGGCGCGCTCGAGGACCACACCGGCGCCGAGCGTCGCCGCGGCGGCGACCAGGAAGATCGTGACGACCAGCCATGTCGGCCGGCTCTTGTGGGGGTGCTGCGGCTTCGAGCGGCGGTGTCCGGGGGTGTGCGGCGACGCATCGTCGACGGTTCCGCTGCCGCTCCAGGGCAGGTGGCGACCGGCGCGCTGCACGAGCAACAGGCCCGCGATCCAGAGCGCGGTGATGAGGACGACGTCCGGCGTGAGGCGCAGGGCGACGAGTCCTTCCGGCAGCTGGCTGCCGGCCACGACGGCCGCGAGCACGGCCACCACGACGAGCCCTTCGAGGACCAGCACGAGGGATGCCGCGCGGTAGGTCAACGGCTTCACCCCGCGGCCCCGGCGGCCGAACGCGTCGAGTACGACGAGGACGACGGTCTGCAGTGCGATGCCACCGAGGATGTTGCCGACCGCCACCCCGAGGTTGCCCGCCGCGGCGGCGCTGACCGTGATGGCGATCTCGGGCAGGTTCGTCGCGACGGCGAGGATGATCAGCCCGCCGAAGGCGCTGCCGATGTGCCAGCGCGCGTCGAGCACGTCGGTGGTCTTCGAGAGTTGGATGCCGGCGACCCAGACGACGGCGGCGGCTGCGACGAAGACGACGACGACCAGCCAGAACGGGAGCGAGTTCACCGCACCAGTGCACACCCGGAGGCGGCCGTCCGTATAGCGGTTGACGGCGCCGGCAGAGCGTCTCCTACGAGGACGGGTCGACGACCAGCGCGTACTCGGTACCCGACCGCGTGCGTTCGACGAGGTCGTGGTCGACGAGGTGCCGCCGGAGGGCGGCGACGTCGTCGGTGAGGGCTTCGAGCCGCTCGTTGATCCCGCGCTCGTCCAGGACCTCGCCGGGGGCGAGGATGCGGGCGGCGAGGAGAATCAGGAGTTCGCGGCGTTCGTCCGGATTCGACGGATACCCGATCAGACGTCCGTCAGGTGAGAGGTAGCGCGCGATGCCCGTCGGCCTCGGCGCGGAAGGCGCGGCGGCCAGGACGCGGGCGAACGCCCCGCCGTCCGCCCGCAGGTCATCCGTGAGCAGCCCGGCGCGCTGCAGCGTCTCGACCACGTGGCGCCGACGCGACGGCGACAGGCCCTCGAGGGCGTCGTCCGCAGTGGCCCCGAGTGTCAGCCGGGCGAACGCCTCGCGAACGCGGTCGTTCGCGAGCGCGGCCACGAGCGGACGCCACTGGTCATCGCCCGATCGGTCCATGCCAGCACGCTATCGCGCGGCGGGCAGCCTCAGCATCGCGACCGGCCGCGCCCCCGGCACGCCCTCGATCGGGCTGAGCTCCTCGAACCCGAGGCGTCGGTAGAGGCGACGGTTGTCGGGAGTGGAGGATTCGAGGTACGCGCTCTGACGTGTGGTGTCGAGCGTGTCGAGCTGCGCCGACAGCAGCGCCCCGCCCACGCCCCTGCCGCGCGCCGCGGCGCTCACTCCGATCTCGGCGAGGTACCAGTGCGGGGCGCGCGGCCGGTGGCGCGCGAGGCGAGAGAGCAGGGACAGGGCCCGCGGCATCCCGAGCCAGCCGAGCGCCCGCGCGAAGCGGGGGAGCTCCGACGCCTGGCGTGCGAGCGCCCCCCGCTCGGCGTGCGGCCCCTCCCACGCGGCGACGCCGAGGATCGTGCCGTCCGCATCGCGCGCGAGGTCGACCGTGCCCGTCGCGTACGGCCCACTGGCGAGCAGGCCGTGGAACAGATCGGTGAGCCGTTCGTGCCGACGCCGCGTGCCCGGCACGACGGCCGCCATGACGGGGTCCTGCGCGAACGCTTCGGCGAGGATCGCGGCGGCGGGAGCGAGGTCGGTGGCACGGGCGGGGGTCACGCTGATCATGAGATCTCCTCAATTGGTCCGAGTGGATAAAACTAGTATGGATGCCACCACGCGCCGCACGCTCGGAGATCACTGTGAACGACCCGTCACCTCGCCGGACCTATCTCGACGTCGACGATCGCCGACGCCAGCTGCTCGACGCCGCGGTCGAGGTCATGGTGCACGACGGGGTCGCCGCGCTGTCGCTCCGCAGCGTCGCGCAGCGAGCGGGTGTCGCCCATCGCGTCGTGAGCTACGCCTTCGGGTCGAAGGCCGATCTCGTGACCGCCCTGCTCGAGCGGGAGTCCGGGCTGCTGACGCACCGGCTGTGGGCCGAGCCGCTCGCACCGCTCCCCCTCGGCGATGCCGTCGCTGCGGCGCTCCACACCTTCGTCGCCGAGCTGCGGCGCGAGCGCGTGCGACACGAACGTCTCGCCGAGCTCACCGCGATGGCCCGCTCATCCGAGGCGCTCGCCGGTGCCGCACGGGCCGAGACCGAGGCAGTCCGCGGGGAGATCGAGCGGCTCGTCGAGGCGTGGATCGCGTCCCGCGACGGTGTGCTGACCGCGCCGACGGCGACGCTCGTGGCCGTCGTGCATGCGGCGGCCGAGGGACTCGCCGCGTGGTGGCTCGCGACCGGAGACGACGACCACGTCGACGATGTCATCCGGGTGTTCGCCGCGGGGCTCGCCGCATTCGAACGCGCGTAGCGGACGCACAGCAGACGCATCGAAAAACCGCCCTACGCTGGCGGGACACCGAGGAGGACACACGACGATGACTTCGACACCGCCGGCATCCGATCTGCAGGAACGCCCCTGGCTGGCCGCTTACGCGCCCGGCGTCCCCGCAGACATCGACCCCGTCGACGAGACGCTCGTCGACCTGCTCGACCACTCGGTCGCGCGCTACGGGTCGAAGGTCGCGACCGAGTTCTTCGGCGCCGAAACCACCTACGCCGAACTCGGCGAGCAGGTCTCGCGCGCGGCGAACGCCCTGCGCAAGCTCGGCGTCAGCGCCGGCGACCGCGTCGCGCTCGTCCTCCCGAACTGCCCTCAGCACATCGTCGCGTTCTACGCCGCTCTGCGCATCGGCGCGATCGTCGTCGAGCACAACCCGACCTACACGGCCCGTGAGCTGCGGCACCAGTTCGAGGTGCACGAGGCCGTCGTCGCGATCGTCTGGGACAAGATCGCCGACATGGTCGCCGAGTTCCCGAGCGACATCGCGCCCGCCGCGATCGTCGCCGTCGACATGACCGACGCCCTGCCCTGGGCATCGCGCACCGCCCTGCGCCTGCCCGTCCCCGCCCTCCGCGAGCGACGCGAGGCGCTGACCTCGAAGCCGACCGCGCGGGGGATCATCCGGTGGTCGCAGTTCACGAACGCCCGCCGGCTGCCCCGCAAGTACGCGCGGCCCGTCCTCGACGACACCGCGCTCCTGCAGCTCACGAGCGGGACGACCGGGATGCCGAAGGCCGCCGTCCTCTCGCACCGGAACCTCCGCTCGAACGCGGAGCAGGGGCGCGCGTGGGTGCCGGGGCTGACCGAGGGCGAAGAGACGTTCTACGCCGTCCTCCCGATGTTCCACGCCTACGGGCTGACCCTCTGCCTCACCTTCGCGGTGTCGATCGGGGCACGGATCGTGCTGTTCCCCAAGTTCGACGTCGACCTCGTCGTGGGCGCGTTGAAGAAGTCGCCGCCGACGTTCCTGCCGGGCGTGCCGCCGATCTACGACGCGCTGTCGCGGGCCAGCACCCGCAAGGGCGTCGACCTCTCGACGATCCGCTTCGCGATCTCGGGTGCCATGAGCCTCCCGGTCCCCACCGTGACCCGGTGGGAGGAGGTCACGGGCGGCCTGCTCGTCGAGGGCTACGGCATGACCGAGACCTCGCCGGTCGCCCTCGGCAACCCGATCGGCGCGACGCGCCGCCCGGGCACCGTCGGCGTGCCGTTCCCCAGCACGGACATCCGGGTGGTCGACCCCGACGACCCGAACGTCGACCGTCCCGCCGGTGAGGCGGGCGAGCTCCTCATCCGCGGGCCGCAGGTGTTCCAGGGCTACTGGCGCCGCCCCGAGGAGACCGCCGCGGTCCTCCTCGACGGCGGATGGCTGCGCACCGGAGACATCGTCACCGTCTCGGAGGACGGCTTCGTCACCGTCGTCGACCGCGTCAAGGAGCTCATCATCACGGGCGGGTTCAACGTCAGCCCGAGCGAAGTCGAGCAGGTTCTGACGCTGCACCCCGACGTCGAGTCCGCCGCGATCGTGGGCGTCCCACGGGCCACCGGCGGCGAGGACGTGGTCGCGGCTGTCGTCATGAAGCCGGGGACGGCGTTCGAGGCATCCGCCCTCAAGGACTTCGCCCGCTCGCACCTCGCCGCCTACAAGGTGCCCCGCAAGGTCGTGCAACTCGACGATCTGCCGCGCTCGCAGATCGGCAAGGTGCTGCGCCGCCAGGTGCGGGAGCAGCTGACCGCGGGCTGATCTGTCAAGGGTCGTCGCGCTGGGCGGTGTCGACTGGCAGGGTGGATGCCGCACCCCACCCCGTCGAAGGAGACTCATGTCGCAGCGCACACTCGGACCGTTCACCGTCTCGGCCATCGGACTCGGCGCGATGCCGGTGTCGATGAACGGCAACGGTCTGCCCTCGCACGACGACGCCGTCGCGACGGTGCGCGCGGCGCTCGACGCGGGCGTGACGCTCGTCGACACCGCCGACATCTACGCCCCCAGCTGGGACGAGATGGGCCACAACGAGCGGATCGTCGCCGACGCACTCGCCGGCTGGGACGGCGACCGGTCGTCGATCGTCGTCGCCACGAAGGGCGGCATCACCCGGACGGCCGAGAAGGACTTCGGCCGCGACGGATCTCTCGGCTACCTCCGCAGCGCCGTCCAGAAGTCGCTCGCCAACCTGCAGGTCGACGTCATCGACCTGTACCAGTACCACCGCCCCGACCGCTGGATGGTCTACGGCGAGGTCATGCAGAACCTCAAGACGCTGCAGGACGAGGGACTCGTCCGCACCGTCGGCATCTCGAACGCCAGCGTCGAGGAGATCCAGATCGCGCAGGAGGTCCTCGGTGAGGGCAACCTGACGAGCGTGCAGAACGAGTTCTCCCCGCGGCATCCCGGCAGCTACGGCGAGCTCCGGTACTGCGTCGAGAACGGCATCGCCTTCCTGCCGTGGAGCCCGCTCGGCGGCATCGGCGGCGCCGGCTCGATCGGGGAGCGGTTCACGGTGATCGCCGAGATCGGCCAGGCGCACGGCGTGAGCCCCCAGCAGGTCGTCCTCGCCTGGGAGCTGTCGCTCGGCGAGACCGTCATCCCCATCCCCGGGGCGAGCCGCCCGGCATCCATCACCGACTCGTTCCAGGCGCGCAACCTCGAGCTGTCGGCGGACGAGCTCGCCCGCTGCTCGACCGCCGTCGGCATCGAGGTCTGAGGCGCGTTCGGCCCTGGGGCTCGGTCGCCGTGCCCGATGCAGGTTCAGCGTGCGAAACGGCGGCCGTGGCGGCCCCAAACCACCTCTGGACCTGCACTCGGCACGTCAGCCGGCCTTGAGCAGGTGCTCTCGCTCGACGATCTCGAGCGAGAGCACCTTGTAGCCCTCGCTGTCGAAGAACACCCGCATGCGGTCGTCGTCGATCGAGACGACCGTGCCCGGGCCCCAGTCGCGGTGCGACACCTTCTCATCGATCTCGAATCCCGCGTCCGAAGCGGATGCCGGGGCCCGAACGGCGTCTGCTGCTCCTGCCGCGCAGGTGTCGCAGTTGCCGCATGGCTCGTCGAGGTCCTGCCCGAAGTAGCCGAGCAGCACCTGCCGCCGGCAGCGCCGCGTCTCGGCGTACTCCCGCATCGTCTCGATTCGGGAGCGCTCGATCCGCTCGCGCTCGTCGACCCGCTCGAGCGCCGCCTTCACGGCCGCGCGCTCGTCGAGGTTCCGCCGGAGCGACACCCCGGACTTCGACGCGCGCGCCGATCCGGTGTCGATAAGCAGGGTGAGCAGTCCCGTGACGCGGCGCGGCGAGAGTCCGGATTCTTTCGCGAGAGCGGACTTCAGGCGTGCCCGCGTCGACATCGCCCGCATGAGGCGGCGGAGCTCGGCGGCATCCGGATTCTTCGTCGCGAAGTAGCGCCGCAGGGCGAGGTCCTCCGCGCGGTAGTGCAGGGTGCCGTGGGCCTCGTCGCCGTCGCGGCCGGCGCGGCCGAGCTCCTGGAAGTAGGCGTCGATCGACTCGGGGACGTCGGCGTGGATGACGAAGCGCACGTTCTCCTTGTCGATGCCCATGCCGAACGCGCTCGTCGCGACGACGACGTCGAGCTCGTCGCAGAGGAACTGCCGGTGCACCTCCGCCCGCTCCTTCGACGGGAGACCGGCGTGGTACGCCCGGGCCCGCTTGCCGCGCTCGGTCAGGTCGTCGGCGTACTGCTCCGCCGAGCGCCGCGTCGATGTGTAGAGGAGCCCCGGGACGGGAAGCGAGGCGACCTCGTCGACCACGGCTGCGCGCTTCTCACGGTCGTCGCCGTGCCGGCGGACGCCGAGGCGGATCGACGGACGGTCGACGTCGCCGATGTGGATCGACGGGTCGACGAGTCCGAGGCGGGCCGCGATCTCCTCTCGGACGGGGGTGGATGCCGTCGCGGTCAGCGCGAGGATCGGTGGCCGCCCGAGGCGCTCGGCGACCTCGCCGAGACCGAGGTAATCGGGACGGAAGTCGTGCCCCCAGGAGGCGATGCAGTGCGCCTCGTCGACGGCGAGGAGCGCGATGTCGAGGGTGGCGAGCTCGGCGACGACCTCGTCGCCTGCCAGTTGCTCGGGTGCGAGGAGCACGTAGGTCGCCTCGCCCTCGCGCAGGCGGCGCCACGCCTCGGCGCGGGCCTTCTCGCCCCGCCCGGAGTTGAGGGCGACGGCCTTCGGCGCATCGGGGGCGTGCGCGAGACCGGCGAGCTGGTCCTCCTGCAACGCGATGAGAGGAGACACGACGACGGTGACGCCGGGCCGCAGCGCCGCGGTCACCTGGTAGACGGCGGACTTGCCCGATCCGGTCGCCCAGACGACCATCACGTCGCGCCCGCCGGCAGCGGCCTCGATCGCGTCGAGCTGCGCCGGTCGCAGATGCGTCAGCCCGAACCGCTCAGCGGCGACGCGCTCGACCTCGGCGCGATCGGGGGCGGACGATGCAGAGGTGGAGCGGCGTGGCATCCCTCCACGGTCGTCGACGCCGCAACGTCCGAGGACACCCTTGACACCGGATGCCTCGGGCACCAAGCCTGGCAGGATCCCGCCGTTCCCTGACCGCCGCACGGGAGGACCGCGTGCCAGGCTCGATGCGTGCAGATCCCGCCGCGACACCTCACCCTCGACCGCGCTGCGCTCGTCGTCATCGACGTGCAGCGCGGCTTCGACGACACCGCGCACTCGGGTGAGCGCGACAACCCCGACTGTGAGGCGAACGTTTCCGCACTCCTCGACCGCTGGCGTGAACGCGCGTGGCCGGTCGTCTTCGTCCGGCACGACTCGACGTCGCCGGTGTCGCCGCTGCGACCCGGTCAGCCGGGCAACGACGTCAAGCCGGAGGTCACCGGCATCCCGGATCTGCTCGTCACGAAGAGCGTGAACTCGTCGTTCCACGGGACGCCCGACCTCGACGCGTGGCTGCGCGCGAACGGGATCGAGCAGATCGTCGTCACGGGCATCTCGACGAACCACTGCTGCGAGACGACGGCCCGCGTGGGTGGCAACCTCGGCTACGACGTGTACTTCGCCCTCGACGCCACCCACTCGTTCGACCGGACGGCGCCCGACGGCACCGTCGTCACCGCAGCGACGCTCGCGGCGATCACGGCGACGAACCTCGACGGGGAGTTCGCCACCGTCTGCTCGAGCGCCGACCTGCTCCGCTGAACCAACCCTGTCGCCGCGACGGGGTCCGCGGTTAGCGTGGAGGGATGCCGCAGAACCCCTTCGCCTCGCTCGAGGACTACATCGCCCTGCCCCGCATCGACGCCGTCGCGCTCTCGCCCGACGGCACCCGCGCCGTCCTCACGGTCGCGACCCTGAACAAGGACAAGACCGGATACGACCGGGCGCTGTGGGAGGTCCCGGCGACCGGTGGCGGCACGCCCCGCCGGCTGACCCGCTCGGCGAAGGGCGAGCAGGGCGCCGCGTTCACCGCGGACGGCGACCTGCTGTTCGTGAGCGCCCGTCCCGATGCGGAGGGCGACGGCGAGGACGAGGCCGCGCAGCTCTGGCTCCTCCCTGCGAAGGGCGGCGATGCGCGCGCGATCACACGCCTGGCCGGGGGAGTGTCGGGCATCGCGGCCGTCGCGGATGCGGCATCCGTCGCTGTCCTCGCCGCCGACCTGCTGCCGTCGGCGGACTCGCTCGAGGCCGACGCGAAGCTGCGGGCCGAGCGGAAGAAGCGCAAGCTCTCCGCGATCTTGCACACGACGTACCCGGTCCGCTACTGGGACCACGACCTCGGACCCGCCGAGCCGCACCTGCTCTCGCTCGACCTCGACGCGCTCGCCGAGACGATCGGATCGCTCGCCGCTTCGGACACGGCGGAGGACGAACCGGATGCCACGACCCCCTACCCCGCGTCGCTTCCGCGCCCGCGTGACCTGACGCCCGCCCCCGGCCGCACGGCGGACACCGCCGGGACGGCGCTCACCCCCGACGGCCGCACGCTCATCGCCGCGATGCGCTTCCCGCAGGGCCGCGCCGAGCGGTTCGCGATCGTCTCGATCGACGTCGCGTCGGGCCAGCACACGACCCTGTTCGAGGAGCGGTCGACGTACTTCGAGTCGCCGGCCGTCAGCCACGACGGCCGGTCGATCGCCTACGGGCGGGCGGCGTTCTCGGACCCGACCGGCCCCGCCGATCAGGAGCTCTGGATCGCCGGCATCGACGGCTCGGAGCCGCGCCGGATCGCGGAGGGCTGGGACCGTTGGCCGACCAGCATCGCGTTCGCGCACGACGACACCGCGCTCATCGTGACCGCCGACCAGGACGGGCGCGGGCCCGTCTTCCGCGTGCCGCTCGACGGCGGCGCCCCCGTGCAGCTCACGACCGACGACCACGCGTACTCGAACGTGTCCGTCGACCGCGCGACGGGCGCGCTCGTGGCGCTCCGCTCGTCGTGGATGGTGCCGCCGCATCCGGTCCGCATCGACCCCGACGGCACCGTGACCGCGCTCGCGACGCCCGCTGCGCTGCCGGCGCCCGCCGGCACGATGACCGAGGTCGAGACGACGGTCGAGGACGGCGCCCGGGTGCGCGGCTGGCTGCTCCTGCCCGAGGGGGCGGATGCGGCATCCCCCGCGCCTCTCCTGCTCTGGATCCACGGCGGGCCGCTGAACAGCTGGAACGCGTGGAGCTGGCGCTGGAGCCCGCAGCTCGCGCTCGCCCGCGGGTACGCCGTGCTGCTGCCAGACCCGGCGCTGTCGACCGGGTACGGCCTCGAGTTCATCGCCCGGGGCTGGAACAGCTGGGGAGAGAAGCCGTACACCGACCTCATGTCGATCACCGACGAGGTCGTCGCCCGCGCGGACATCGACGAGGCGAAGACCGCCGCGATGGGCGGCTCGTTCGGCGGGTACATGGCGAACTGGGTCGCCGGTCACACCGACCGCTTCCGCGCCATCGTGACCCACGCGAGCCTGTGGGCCCTCGACCAGTTCGCCGGGACGACCGACGCTTCGTCGTACTGGCAGGAGATCTTCACGCCCGAGGCGATGGCCCTGAACTCACCGCACCGCTACGTGAAGGACATCTCCACACCGCTGCTCGTGATCCACGGCGACCGCGACTACCGAGTGCCGATCGGCGAGAGCCTGCGCCTCTGGTCGGAGCTCAACGAGCACTTCGGCGAAGACGACGGGTCGACCGTGCACCGGTTCCTGTACTTCCCCGACGAGAACCACTGGGTGCTGAAGCCGCAGCACGCCGTCGTCTGGTACGAGACGGTGTTCGGCTTCCTCGGCGAGCACGTGCACGGCACGCCCGCGCCGAAGGTCGCCGGGCTCGGCTGAGGCGAGCCCGGCGGACCTGCGTCAGTGCGCGGCGACCTTCGCGCGTCCGAGCGAGGGCACGAGGACCGGCGTCGCGGTCTTGTACGCCTCGTAGTCGGCGTCGCCTCCCCAGCGCTTGTCGGCCTTCTTCTCGAGAAGCGGGATACCGCTCACCCGGGTCAGCAGCAGGATCACGAACACGGGCGAGAGCAGGCCGATCCACTGCCAGCCCTCGAAGACCGGTGCGGCGACGATCGCGACGCCGACCCACGCGAGGATCTCGCCGAAGTAGTTGGGGTGGCGGGAGCGCGACCACAGCCCGGTCCGGATGAAGCGGCCCTTGTTGGCGGGGTCCGCCTTGAACGCGTTCTTCTGCAGGTCGGCGACGACCTCGATGAGCATGCCGACGATCCAGATCACGATGCCGATGCCGGCGAACACGTCGAACGAGACGCGGTCCGCGGGCTCGGTCGCCATCGCGATCCACGCCGCGGCGGCCGTGATGCTGACCCAGAGGCCCTGCATGATCCAGACGCGCAGGAACGACAGCGGGTGAACCTTGATGTCGTCGAAGCGGTCGTCGCTGCCGGAGCGGTGGATGCGGATGAAGAGGAACGAGCCGAGGCGGGCCGCCCAGATGATCACCATCGCCGCCAGGGCGAGCGAGCGGGCGTCGGGCGACGGCGACAGGAGGGTGACGCCGAGCGTGACCAGGATGAACGTCGCGCTGCCGGTGGCGTCGAAGAAGCGCTCGGTGCGAGCGATCGCCGACGGGATGTAGACGAGCACCTGCACGGCGAACGCGGCGGCGACGGCGAGGGCGAAGACCGGGATGCCGCCGACGGTCGCGCCTCCCTGGCTGCCCGCGAGCGCGACGAGCGCGCCGATGACGAGCCCGACGACGACGGTGATGACGGCGGAACGGTTCTGCGAAGACATGGTGGCCTTTCGAGGCGGGGGAAGGTCAGCTGTAGAGGGCGGCGACGACGTCGGAGCCGCGCTCGAGGAGGACGCGGCGCTTGATCTTGAGCGTCGGCGTGATGATGGTGGTGTCGGCGAGGTCGGCGGCGATGACCGTGAAGCGGCGCACCTGCTCGCTGCGTGAGACGAGCGCGTTCGCGGCGTCGATGCTCCGCTGGATCCGCGCCCGCAGGCCTTCGTCGGGGATCTCGCGCAGTTGGCCGGCGGCGGGCGCATCGCCCTGGCGGGCGGCCTCGTCGGGATCGAGGACGATGAGCGCGGTGAGGTACGACCGTCCCTCGCCGACCATGACGGCGTGCGAGACGAGCGGGTCCGCTTCGACGGCGAACTCCCACGGGGCGGGGACGACGGTCTTGCCGGTCGAGGTGACGATGACGTCCTTGACCCGGCCGTCGATGATGAGCCGGCCTTCGGCGTCGAAGCGGCCGAGGTCGCCGGTGCGGAAGAACCCGTCGACGAAGGCGTCGGCGTCGTGCGCAGGGTCGCGGTAGCCGCGGAAGACGCCGATCCCCTTCGCGAGGATCTCGCCGTCGTCGCCGATCCGGACGGTCGAGCCGGGGAGGGGTCGACCGACCGTGCCTGCACGGATGTCGCCGGGCAGGTTGCCGGTGAGCGGCGCGGTCGTCTCGGTGAGGCCGTAGCCCTCGATGACGGGAACCCCGATGCCGCGGAAGAACAGCGACACCTCGGGGTCGAGCCGCGCACCGCCCGAGAGGATGTAGTCGACCCGTCCGCCCATCACGGCGCGCAGGCGGCGGAAGAACAGGGTCTCGAACAGGCGCTGACGAACGGATGCCGGTGCCCGCCCGTCCGTGCGCTGCTCGGCCGCGCGTCCGCCCGAGACGGCGGTCGCGACAGCGGCGCGCCACACGCGGCCGAGGTGCGCGGCATCCGCCTTCTGCGCGGCGGCTGCCTGAATGCGCTCCAGAACGCGGGGGACGACGACGAGGAACGTCGGCCGGAGGACCGACAGCGTCTCGACGACCGTGCTCGGGTCGCTCAGATGCGCGATGCGCATGCCGTTCGCGAGGCAGATGAGCTGCAGTCCGCGCGCGAGGACGTGCGCGAGCGGAAGGAAGATGATCGTGTTGCCCTGCTCGTAGACGACCTCGCCGTAGGCCGCGGCGATGTTGAGCACCTGGCCGAGGAAGTTCCGGTGCGTGAGCACGGCTCCCTTGGGCTCCCCGGTCGTGCCGGAGGTGTAGACGATCGTCGCGGGTGCGTCGAGGTCGGCCGCCGTGCGGTGGCGCTCGAGGTCGGCATCCGTCACGTCGTCGGCCCGCGAGCGCAGGTCGTCGAGGGTCCGGATGCCGCCGGCCACCCGGTCGGCCGGGTCCATCGCGTAGGCGCCCAGGCGTCCCGCGCCGGTTTCGGCGAAGGCGTCGGCGAGGCGGCGGGTCTGGGCTTCGGTTCCGCCGACGCCCAGCACGACGCCGGCGTCGGCGACGATGCCGGCGACCTGGACGGGCGACGACGTCTCGTACACGGGCACGACGACGGCGCCGGCGAACCAGGCGGCGAGGTCGGTGACGGCCCATTCGTAGCGGGTGGAGGCCATGATCGCGAGAGCGTCGCCGGGGGCGACACCCGCGGCGATGAAGCCCTTCGCGAGCCGGCGGACCTCGCCGAGGAACCGGACGGTGGATACCTGCCGCCACGAGCCGTCGCCGGTGGCGACGTCGAACGCGGCGTGGTGGGGAGCCTTCTCGGCACGCTGGACGAGGAGGTCCGTGACGTTGCGATGCCCGTCCACGGGCGCGAGAAGGGGAGTGTGTATCTGCGGCACACAGATGATTCGGAGCCCGAACCGAATCGGATGCCGCTATCTTTCGCCCGAGCGCGAGAGGGTCAGCGCAGGCGCAGGACCGCGTCCCACAGGGCGTCGGCGACGACGCGCTTGGTCCCCGCAGCCTGCGACGCGACCTCGTCGGTGGCGTCGACGAAGAGCACGCGGTTCTCGGCCGTCTCGAAGCCCTCCTGCCAGCCGACGCGGTTCACGGCGAGCAGATCGACGCCCTTGCGCGCCCGTTTGCGGATGCCGCGTTCGCGGAGCTCCGCGTCGTCGGCAGCCGTCTCGGCCGCGAAACCCACGATCGTCTGACCCGGACGGCGCGCCTGGACGAGCCCGATGAGCACGTCGGGGTTCTCGACGAGATCGAGGGTGACGGTGCCGTCCTCCTTGCGGATCTTGACGTCCGAGACCTCGGGGACCGAGAAGTCGGCGACCGCGGCGGCCATGACGACGACGTCGGCCTCGGTGCTCGCGGCGCGCATCGCGGCATCCATCTCGACGGCGGTCACGGCACGTTCGACGGCGATCCGCGGGTGGTGGAGGGCCCTGTCGAGCACGCCCTCGTCGACGTGCGCCGCGACGAGGTGGACGTACGCGCCGCGGTCGGCGGCGGCGAGGGCGACGGCCGCCCCCTGCTTTCCGCTGGACCGGTTGCCGAGGAAGCGGACGGGGTCGATGGGTTCGCGCGTGCCGCCGGTCGACACCGCGACGCGCAGATCGGCGAGATCGGATGCCGGGGCTCCGGCGGCAGCGAGGGCGGCCGCGACGATCTCGTCGGGCCCGACCATGCGCCCGGGTCCGCTGTCGCCGCCGGTCAGCGGGCCGTCCGCAGGGCCGACGATGTGCACGCCGCGCGAGCGGAGCGTCGAGATGTTGGCCTGCGTCGCGGCGTGGTCCCACATGGCGGTGTGCATGGCGGGTGCGACGACGACGGGCGCGGTCGTGGCGAGGAGGGTCACGCCGAGGAGGTTGTCGGAGATGCCGGCGGCCATCTTGGCGAGCGTGTTCGCGGTCGCCGGCGCGACGATCACGAGATCGGCCTGTGTGCCGAGGGCGACGTGGCGGACTTCGGCGACGTCGTCGTGCACGCTCGTCGTGACAGGATGGCGGCTGATCGCCTCCCACGTGGCGGTCCCGACGAAGCGCAGCGAGTCCTCCGTGGGAACAACGTGCACCTCGTGCCCGTTCGTCACCAGTGCACGGACCACCTGCACCGTTTTGTACGCGGCGATGCCGCCCGAGACGCCCACGACGACGAACATGGTCCGATCCTCCCACGGGGTCGGACGCGAAAGGCCACCACGATGTGCACCGTGATCGTCCACGTTCCCGAGGACACCACGGCGGCGATCCGCGTCCTGGCCGTCCGTGACGAGGATCCCGCCCGTGCGTGGGATCCGCTCGGGCCGTGGTGGCCCGACCTTCCCGGGGTGATCGGCGTGCGCGACACCCGCGCGGGCGGCGCGTGGCTGGCGGCGGACCCGTCGGCATCCCGCCTCGCCGTCGTGCTCAACCGGGCCGACCTCATCGACGACTCGCTCGCGACCGGCTCCCGCGGGCACATCGTGCTCGACGCGGCGGCCGGACGCGGGCTGTCCGACGCGCCGCCGACGCACGGCTTCAACCTGCTGACGGTCACGCCGGGTCGCGCCCGCGTCTCGATGTGGGATGGCGAGTCGGTACGCGCAGTCGATCTCGCACCGGGCGTCCACATGATCGCGCACGACGACGTCGACGACCCGAAGACGGCGCGCATCGTCGCCTGGCACGACGCGTTCGCGGCGCCGTCGGGAGACGACTGGATCGCGGAATGGCTCGGCGCGCTCGAACGCACCACGGCGCTGGAACCGACCGACGACCGCGCCATCATCCGCGACAACCGCCCCCACGGCTACCCGACGCTGTCACTCCTCGTCTGCGCGGGATCGGTCTCCGCGAGCGGAGCCGAGGTCGTCTACGGCGAGTTCGACGAGCCCGGGGCGTGGAACAGCCTGCAGCTGCGCTGACCGCGTCGGATGCCGGTGGTACCGTCGCGACCATGGTGGAACCGGCATCCGACCCGATCTTCTTCGCCTCGGCGGCGGAGTTCGGCGACTGGCTCGAAGCCCACCACGAGACGGCTGTCGAGGTGTGGACGGTCTTCTACCGGAAGGGCGATCCGCGGCTGGGTCTGACGTGGGCCGACGCGGTTCCCGAGGCACTGCGTTTCGGCTGGATCGACTCCGTCAGCCGCGGCATCGGCGACGGCGCCCGCGTCCAGCGCTGGACGCCGCGAAAGTCCCGGTCGATCTGGAGCGCCGTCAACATCGCGCACATCGAGCGGCTGCAGGCCGAGGGGCGGATGCACCCCGCGGGAATCGCCGCCTTCGAGCGACGGACCCCCGACCTGTCGGGCGTCTACTCGCACGAGCAGCGGAACGAGCTCACGCCCGAGCAGGCGGGATCCCTCGCCGCGAGCCCGGCCGCCCAGGCGTTCTGGGATGCCGCCACGCCCTCGTATCGCCGGACCGTGGCGCACTGGGTGCAGAGCGCGAAGCGCGAGCAGACCCGCACCGACCGGCTCGCGACGCTCGTCGAGGACTGCGCGGCGGGCAGGCTCGTGCCGTTCCAGCGGTACGGCGAACCGCCGGCATGGCTGGCCCGCGCCGCCGCGGCGGCCTCAGCTGCGCAGGGTAGCTGAAGCGCGCAGGGCTGAGGCGGCGTCCTCCATGACGAGCGCCGCGTTGAGACCGGCGCCGGCCATCGAGCCCTGGCCCATCGAGAGCGGCACGTTGCCGAACGGGGTCACGACGTTGCCGGCGGCGAACGCGCGTGGATGACTCGTCGCCCCGCGCATGTCGACGCGGAGTCCTTCGCCGGGCTCGGTGGATACGGCGAGGTCGAGGTTCGCCGCGTAGTCCAGGTGCAGGCGCGGCGTCGGCGCGGTGAACAGCGCGTCGATCGCGTGCGCGGCGCCGTCCGCCGTGAGGGCTGCGGTCACCACGTCGTCGTCGGTCCGGAGCTCTGTGATCGGGCTGTCGACGAGGCGGATGCCGCGCCCCGCCAGGCGTGCGGCGACCGTGTCGTCGACGTCGCCGAGACCCGCGGTGAACGCGGTCACGTCATCGCTCCACTGCCGGACGAGCTCGATCTGGTGCAGGCTCGCGGGCGAGGTGGCGAGCACGCCGAGGCGGCGCCCGGCGACCTCGTAACCGTGGCAGTAGGGGCAATGGATCACGCCGCGACCCCACTGCTCGCGCAGGCCCGGGACGTCGGGGAGGTCGTCGACGACGCCGGTGGTGAGGACCGCGCCGCGCGCGGCGAGAATGCCGCCGTCGTGCGCCACGGTGAGGTGGTCGCCGGCGTCGTCGATCGAGGTCACGGTCGTGTCGAGGAACTCGACGCCGTACCTCTCCGCCTCTGCTCTGCCGATGCGCAGGAGCTCGGCGGGGGAGCGGCCGTCGTGACCGAGCACGCCGTGCATGTGCGCGGCGAAGCGGTTGCGGGGAGCGCCGGCGTCGATCACGAGGACGCGGCGGCGCGCGCGCCCGAGCATCTGCGCGGCACTGAGTCCGGCGGTGCCGCCGCCCACGATGACGGCGTCGTAAAGGGTGTCTGTCATGACGCCACGCTCCCGCGAGGAGGGCCGAAATGGCAACTTCCTTTGCAGAAGTGGCAAACTCGACCTCATGACGACGGATCTGAACCGGGTGGGGCCGCGCCTGCGCGCGGCGCGGCAGCAGCGCGGCTGGACGCTGGCCGACCTCGCGCAGAAGGCGGGGATGTCGATCAGCACGCTGTCCCGACTCGAGGCGGGGCGACGACAGGCATCCCTCGAGCTGCTGCTCCCGCTGGTGTCGGTCCTCGACCTGCGGCTCGACGACCTCGTGCGCGGGGAGCCCGTCGACCCGCGGGTGCGCCGCGCGACCGAGCGTCGGCACGGCATGGTCGTCGCGCCGCTGACCCTCGAGCATTCGCCGGTGCAGACCTACAAGATCCGGTACGCCGCGGCATCCGCCGCTCCGGCGCCGAAGGTGCACGACGGGGTCGAGTGGTTCTACGTGCTGAGCGGCACGATCCGGCTCCTGCTCGACGGGGAGGAGCATCGGATCGGGGCGGGGGAAGCGGCCGAGTTCGACACGGGCCTGCCGCACAGCATCAGCGCCACCGAGGACGGTTTCGCCGAGGTGGTGAGCATCTTCACCGCGTCGGGCGAGCGGATCCACGTGCACGGCTCGTGACAGTGTCGGCGGCCGGTCGTACGGTGTCGACATGAGAACCGACGAACTGTTTCTCGAAGCGGATGCCGCGTTGCGCTCCGTCATCGATCGCATCGATCCGGCCGACCTGTCGAAGCCGGCCCCGAAGGAGTGGACGTCCACTCCCGATCCCACCTTCCGAGACATCGTCTTCGCGCACGCGTACGACGAGGCCTGGGTCCCCGACGTGCTCGCCGGGAAGTCTCCCGCCGACGGTGACGAGTTCCGGAACGCCGACCTCCTCGGCGACGATCCGATCGAGTCATACGACCGTCTGAACGACACCGCGACGGCCGCGGTGCGGGAGGGTGTCGCGCCCGGGACGACGTTCCGGTTCCAGTACGGCGACTACTCCGTCGAGGAGGGGTTCGCCCACCTGGCGACGTATCGCGCGTTCCAGGCGTGGATGATCGCAAAACATCTCGGCATCCCGTTCCGCATGTCTCCCGAGCTCATCGCGGGGCTGAACGAGAACGTCGTCCCGCACGCCGACGAGTGGCGGCAGTTCGGGGTGTTCCCGCCGGCGATCGATCCGCCCGCGGATGCCGACGACGAGACGCGCCTGCTCTGCACCCTGGGCTTCTGGGTGTCGTGACGGTCAGCGCTCGTGGACCGCGAGGACGTTGCCCGCGGGGTCGCGGAACCACGCGATCGTCGGCCCGTTGCCGCGCATGATGCCCTTCGAGTCGGTGGGCATGTCGTCGTAGATCGCGGTCTCCACCCCCTTGGCGTTGAGGTCGTCGACGGCGGCCTCGACGTCGTCGACGGGGAAGTTCAGGATCGTGAACCCTGCAGGCTCGTGGTGCGGTTTCCCGTAGACGAGCACCGTGCCGCCTGACGCGAGGTTCAGGTGGAGGAATCCGCTGTCGAGCGTCGACACGTCGAGGCCGAGGGTGTCGGCGTAGAAGGCTTGCGCCGCATCGAGATCGTCGACCGCGAATCCGCTGTAGGCGCCGTCGTTCTGGAACATGGCCGTCTCCTTCGTCCGGGGATGCGACCAGGGTGGCGCTCGCGGCGGGGCTTGTCCAGGGGAAGGGTGCCGTTCTTCTGCGCTCGCGCGGAGATCTGCGTTCCCGCGGAGGCTCCGCGCCCCGGACGTCCGCGCGAACGCGGATCTCCGCTCGACGGCAGGGGGTGCAGGTTCAGGAGCCCGGCGGCGGCTCCGAGGGTGACGAGTAGACCGGGACGGATGCCGGTCGCTCCGACGCGACGGCGAGGAGTGCCACGATCCCGAGTCCCAGTGTGCGGACGAGGAATCCGATCACGCCGAGCGCCGACGAGAGCCCGACGAACTGGACGGCCGTGGCCTGGTCGGCACCCGCGACGACCACCAGGCTGAGTGCGTCGCACGCAACCGAGACGGCGAGGGCGATCGCCGGCGCCCACCGCCAGGCGCGCGGCGCGACGGACGCGCGGCCGATCTGCACGACGGCGACGAGGCTCAGGGCGAGCGGAACGAAGGTGGATACCTCCCACGGGATGAGCGGGATGGGGTTCATGGGGTCCTGGAACAGGCCGACGATCCGCAACGCCAGGGGCCAGAGGGCGACGAGCGCGAGCGTGATCATCCCGAGGGGGCGACGAGCGACCACGCTGTCGCGGGGTGACGTGCCGATCGCGAAAATGAGAACCGCAGCTGCCCAGAGCAGGTCGACGGAGAATGCCAGGACGTCGGTCAGTGACGAGCCCAGCGTGGCACTGAGCAGGATGCCGGCCACCCCGCACGCGATCAGTCCGGCGCCGCCGATGGTCCAGGTGAGTCTGCGTCCGCGCATGCCTGCACGCTATCGGGTGAGGTCGGCGGGCGGTGGTCAGGCCGGGGCGGGCTGCGGGCGAAGCTCGCCCGTCGCAACGTGCCGTGGGATGCGGTCGGTTGTGACAGGGGAAGGGGTGGATGCGGGGTCGGGCCGGTGTCGGAACCGATGTCGGAACCCCCTTCTAGTCTGGGACTATGTCCAGCCCTTCCCCGTATGTCGATGAGGTCCCCGAGGGGATTCCGACGACCCTGGACTGGGTTGTGTTGAGCGCGGACATGGCGACGATCCATGCGGCGCAGCGGTATGCGTGCATCGTCGAGTTGTGGGATGACGCGATCCGCGCGGCGACCCGGGATGAGGGTGCGTCGGTGCTGGTGGAACGGTCGGTGCGGCTCGAAGTCGCGTCGGCGTTACGGATCAGCGAGCACGCCGCGGGACGTCTCATGGGGGTCGGGCGGGCGTTGGTGAAGCGGTACCCGGCGGTGTGGGAGTCGATGAGCCACGCGGACATCACCGACACCCACGCGACGATCATCGTCGACGGGCTCGATGAACTCGACGTCGTGCGGGATGACCTCATCGGTGAGGTGGTGGCGCTGGCCGAGGAGGTGCCGACCGGGCCGTTCCGCCGCGCAGTGAAACAGATCGTGGACCGAGAGCGTGAAGCGACGATCGCGGAACGTCACTCGGATGAGGTCGCCCGCCGGCACGTGCGCGTCGAACCCGGTGCGGACGGGATGGCGTGGCTGACCGCGTACCTCCCCGCGGTCGAAGCGCACGCGATCCACGGCAGGCTCACCGCTATCGCGAACACCCTCGATGATGAGCGTTCGCTGGACCAGAAACGTGCCGACGTGTTCGGCGACCTCCTCATCGACGGGGAGACCGAATCCCTTCCCGACACGGTGCGCGGCATCCGCCCGACCGTCACGGTCACCGTGCCCGCTATCACGCTCCTCACCGGTGACGGCTCTGCCGCGCAGGTCGACGGCGTCGGCCCGATCCCGCTCGACCGGGCGCGGGAGTTGTGCGGGGCGGCATCCGGGTGGATGCGGGTCCTCACCCACCCCGACACCGGGGTCGTCCTGTCCGTCGGACGTGAACAGTACCGGCCTCCCGTGGACCTTCGCCGGCTCGTCGCGTGGCGGGCTGCCCGGTGCATGGCCCCCGGCTGCGGGATCCCGGCGGATCGGTGCGACATCGACCACACCGTCGACTGGCACCACGGCGGACACACCGACGCCGGCAACCTCGCACCCCTCTGCCGCGGGCACCACACCCTCAAACACCACACCGACTGGCAGGTCACAGCCAGACCGGGCGGGGCGCTTGAATGGACCTCGCCCGCAGGCCGGATCTACCTCGTAAAGCCCGAACGACGCATCCCGCAGTTCACCACCGACCCACCACCGTTCTAGGACCGACGGTCAGTTCTGCACGTCCACGGTCACGATGAAATCGTCGTCCGACACGACGACGATGCGGTCGGTGTACATCTCGATCACGTCGCCTGCGTCTTCTTCGTCCATCCCGCGCAAGGCGCGTCCGCTGGGGATACGCGTGATCGGTATGCGGGAACCATCACGATCGATGGCCTCCAGCTCCACGATCGTGCCGGCGACCTCGATGACCTTCAGGCCCTCCGACTCCTCCAGGCCGTGATGCGTCTCGACGAAAGGACCGTCAGCCACGGGGACGACAGTCCATTCCACACGCGTGAACCGGACGAGTTCGGGGCCGCAGCAATCGTGCTCCCACCCACCGACTTCGACCTCGAGACGCGTCACGAGCCTCAGGCGCGGTGGTCGCGGTAGTACTCCAGGAGCGCCTTGGTCGAGGAATCCTGCGACTCGAACGCGTCGCTGTCGCCCTCGATCGCGGGCGCGATCTGCATGGCGAGCTGCTTGCCGAGCTCGACGCCCCACTGGTCGAACGAGTTGATGCCCCAGATCGCACCCTGCGTGAACGTGATGTGCTCGTACAGGGCGACCAGTTCGCCGAGCACCGTCGGCGTCAGCGACGGCGCGAAGATCGACGTCGTCGGACGGTTGCCGGGGAACGTCCGTGCCGCGACCAGCGCACCGGTCGTGCCCTCGGCCTCGACCTCCTCGGCCGTCTTGCCGAACGCCAGTGCCTTCGTCTGCGCCAGGAAGTTCGCGAGGAACAGGCCGTGCACATCCCGGTCGCCGTCGGTCAGCGCGTAGGCGGGGTTCGCGAACGCGATGAAGTCCGCCGGGATCAGCCGCGTGCCCTGGTGGATCAACTGGTAGAACGCGTGCTGCCCGTTCGTGCCCGGCTCACCCCAGAACACCTCGCCGGTGTCGGTCGTGACGGGGGAGCCGTCCCACCGCACCGACTTGCCGTTCGACTCCATCGTCAGCTGCTGCAGGTACGCGGCGAACCGGCTCAGCTGCTGCGCGTACGGCAGCACCGCGTGCGACTGCGCGCCGAGGAAGTTCGTGTACCAGACGTTCAGCAGGCCCATCAGGACAGGCACGTTCTGCGCGAGCGGCGTCGTCCGCACGTGCTCGTCCACCGCGTGGAAGCCGGCCAGCAGCTCGCGGAACGTGTCGGGCCCGAACTCGATCACGAGCGACAGCCCGATCGCCGAGTCGACCGAGTACCGGCCGCCCACCCAGTCCCAGAAGCCGAACGCGTTCGCGGTGTCGATGCCGAAGTCCGCGACCTTGTCGAGTGCCGTGGACACCGCGACGAAGTGGTGGGCGACGGCATCCTTCTTCTGCTCGTCGCTGCCGTCGATGGCCCCCGCCGACGCGAGACCCTCCCACAGCCAGTCACGGGCGAGGCGCGCGTTGGTCAGCGTCTCGAGCGTCGTGAACGTCTTCGAGGCGACGATGAACAGCGTCGTCTCGGGGTCGAGGTCCTTCGTCTTCGACGCGATGTCGAACGGGTCGATGTTGGATACGAAGCGCGCCGAGATGCCGGCATCCGCATACGGCTCCAGCGCCGCCGAGATCATCACGGGCCCGAGGTCCGACCCGCCGATGCCGATGTTGACCACCGTCTCGACCTTCTTGCCGGTGATACCGGTGAACTCGCCCTTGCGCACCCGGCCGGCGAACTCGGCCATCGCGTCGAGCACACCCTGCACGTCGGCGTCCACGTCCTGACCGTCGACCGTCAGCGACGGCGTCGCGTCAGCGGGACGGCGGAGAGCTGTGTGCAGCACGGCACGATCCTCGGTCGTGTTGATGTGCTCGCCCGCGAGCATCGCGGCGTACCGCTCGGCGACGCCGGTCTGCTCGGCGAGGCGCACGAGGGCGGCGACGATCTCGTCAGTCACGAGGTTCTTCGACAGGTCGACGTGCAGGTCGGCGACGTCGTGCGTCAGTGTGGCGACGCGCTCCGGGTCTGCCGCGAACCAGCCGCGCAGATCGGGGGTGAAGCCGGCTTTCAGCGACTCGAGTTCAGCCCAGGCGGACGTGGTGGTGGCATCGATCGGAGCGTTGGTCACCCCTCAACGCTACTCACGTTCCGACCCCTCCGCCCCCGCGTGTCGTACGCGGTCGGCGCACCGACCATCCGACCCGCCGCGAGCGTCACGACGTCATCCACCTCGCCGAGCTCGCCGAGGTCGTGCGTCACCACGACGACCGCCGCACCCCTGTCGGCCGCGACGCGCAGAGCGGATGCCGCGGCTCGCCGCGACGCATCGTCGAGACCGCTCGTCGGCTCGTCGAGGAGCAGCAGATCCGCGTCCTGCGCGAGCGCCTGGCCGACGAACGCCCGCTGACGCTGACCTCCCGAGAGCGCACCGAGCGGACGAGAGGAGTACGGCCTCAGCCCGACCGCGTCGATCGCCTCGGCGACGCGCTCCCGGTCCCTCCGCCGCAGCGGGCGAAAAGCGCCGCGCTCGCGCCAGCGGCCCATCGACACGAGATCGGTGACGGTCAGGGGCAGGCGAGCGGTGTCGGCGGTGTGCTGCGGCACGAGTGCGATCGCCGTTCCCGGGCGCATCTCGACCGTGCCCGACGTCGGCGCGCGGAGCCCCGCGAGCACGGATACGAGCGTCGACTTCCCCGACCCGTTCGCACCCACCACGGCCGTGAGCACGCCGGCGCGAACGTCGAGATCGACGCCGTCGAGGGCGCGGTGCCCGTCGATGTCGACGCAGACCTCACCCAACCGGACGACGACCCGTGAGCTGTGCATCCGACCAGTATTGCAAATGAAAACCGTTCTCAATTACGTGTACAGTCGGGCACCGTGTCCGTCCTCCTCGATCCGTTCGCCGTCGCCTTCGTCCAGCGCGCCCTCGTCGGTGGCGCCCTCGTCGCGGTCGTCTGCGCGGTCGTCGGCACGTGGGTCGTCCTCCGCGGAATGGCCTTCCTCGGCGAGGCGATGGCCCACGGCATGCTGCCCGGGATCGCGGTCGCCACGCTCACCGGGTTCCCACCCGTGGTCGGCGCGGCCGTCAGCGCGGCGGCGATGTCGCTCGGCGTCGGAGCCCTGCAGCGCCGCGGCCGGCTCTCGGCCGACACCAGCATCGGCCTCCTCTTCGTCGCGAGTCTCTCGCTGGGGGTCATCGTCATCTCGGCCTCGCGCAGCTTCGCGACGGATGCCTCGGCCATCCTCTTCGGCGACATCCTGGCGATCGAGCGGGGCGACCTCGTGCTCCTCGCCGTCGCTGCGGCTGTGACCCTGCTGGTCGCCGCCGCGGGCCACCGTTCCTTCGTCGCCCTCGCCGTCGACCCCCGCCAGGCGCAGTTGCTCGGCCTCCGCCCCCGACTCGCGCACATCCTGCTCGTCGGACTCGTCACCCTCGCTGTCGTCTCGGCCTATCAGGCCGTCGGATCGCTCTTGGTTGTCGGCATGCTCCTCGGACCGGCCGTCGCCGCCGGCGCGTGGACCCGCCGCATCGTGCCGACCATGGCGCTCGCGGCCGTCATCGGCACCGCCGCCGTGGCCGTCGGCCTCGTCCTCTCATGGCACCTCGGCACCGCCGCGGGAGCCACCGTCGCCTTCACGGCGATCTGCTCCGGCGCGGTGTCCACCGGCATCCGCGCCCTCATCCGCCCCACCCGCCCCGCCCTCGACGAAAGGACCGCATGAACCGCCGCGCCCCGATCGCCCTCGTGCCCGCCCTCGCCCTCGCCCTCGCCCTTACGGCCTGCCAGTCGGCACCGGCATCCGTCCCCGAATCGACGGGCGAGGGACACGGCGCCATCGCGGGCGCCACCGAACTCGCCGAGCCCGCCCTGCACCTCACGAGCGTCACCCCGGGCGGTGAGGTCCGCCACCTCGACCTGCTCGACGAGACGACCGACGCACTCGGCGAGATCACGCCGCCGACCTCGCTCGAGACCGACGGCCGGTTTCTCTACGCGGGGCGCGACGGCGGCGTCGGGATCGTCGACAGCGGCGTCTGGACGTGGAACCACGTCGACCACTTCCACTACTACGAGGCTCCCGCAGTGATCCTCGGCGACCTCACCGGCGACGGCGAGCCGACCGTCGTCGCGAGCGACCTCGGTGCGGGGATCCGGTTCGACGGGGGAGAGGCCGTGCTCCTCGACCTCGACGCGCTCAAGAAGGGGCGCATCGAGGAGCGCTTCCGCCTCGATGTCCCCGCCGGCTCGGGCATGGTGGTCCCGCTCCCGACGGGCGCCCTCGTGACGGATGCCGACGGTCTCCGCCACGTCGACGCGACCGGCGCCGACGTCGAGACCGTGCCCTGCAATGATCCCGCCGGTTCGATCGCCACGAACGTCGGCGTCGTCGTCGGATGCGCCGACGCTGCGATCCTGGCGGTGACGGATGCCGACGGCACCTCGTTCGAGCGGATCCCCTACCCCGAGGGTGCCGACGACCGCGCGCTCTCCTTCGCCGCACGCGAGGGGCGGCCGACGGTCGCCGGCCTCACCGGCGGCGACGCGTTCTGGCTGCTCGACACCCGCGAGCGCGCGTGGACCCGCGTCGATGCCGGCGAGCCGCTCGCCCGCGTCGCCGCGGTCGACGACGCCGACCAGCACGTCGTCGCCCTCACGACGAAGGGGGAGGTTCTCGTGATCGACGGCGAGAGCGGCAAGGCGATCGCGCGCACGAAGCCGCTGGTGACGGCATCCCTCGCCGACCCCGTCCTCGCGGCGGGCGTGACCCTGCAGATCGACGCGAACCGCACCTACCTGAACGGACCCGCCGAGAACGCGATGTTCGAGATCGACCACGCCGACTCCGCGCGCATCGCGCGCACGTTCGAGACGCCGGATGCGCCCGCCTTCGTCGCGGAGACGGGCCGATGAGGCGCGCGCTCGCCGCGCTGGTGGTCGCCGTCGTCGCCACGCTGACCGGCTGCGCTGCGGCCGGCAGCGACCGGCCGACCGTCGTCGTCACGACCGACCTGCTCGGGGACATCACGGCGAACCTCGTCGGTGACGAGGTCGATGTCGTCACCCTCATGCCCCGCGGCAGCGACCCGCATTCGTTCGAGCTCTCAGCGCGCGAAGCCGCCCGCATGCGCACCGCCGACCTGCTCGTCTCGAACGGGCTGGGGCTCGAAGAGGGCGTGCAGCACCACGTCGACGCCGCGGTGGCCGACGGGGTCGCCTCGTTCGTGGCGGGCGACCACATCGAGCCGCTCGACTACGCCGACTCGGATGCCGTCGACCCGCACTTCTGGACCGATCCCACGCAGACCGCCCGCGTGGTCGAGGCGCTCGCGCCGCAGCTCGCGCAGATCGCCGGGGTAGAGGCATCCGTCGTCGAGAAGGCGGCCGAGGCCTACCTCGACGAACTCGACGAGCTGGATGCCGACATGGCCGACACCCTCGGTGCGATTCCTGCCGAGCGCCGGGCGCTCGTCACGAACCATCACGTCTTCGGCTACCTCGCCCGGCGCTATGACGTGCGGATCCTGGGAGCGGCGATCCCGGGTGGGACGACGCTCGCCGCGCCCAGCGCCTCGGACCTGAAAGGCCTCGTCGACGCGATCGACGACGCCGGCGTGACGACGATCTTCGCCGACTCGTCGCAGCCCGACCGGCTCATGCGGGTGCTCGCCGACGAGGCCGGCCGCGACGTCGACGTCGTCTCACTGTTCACCGAGTCCCTCGCCCCCGAAGGCTCGCCGGGCGGCACCTACCTCGACATGATGCGACGCAACCTGCAGAGCATCGCCGACGGCCTCACCCCGTGAGGCATTCCCTGGAAAGGAAACCCATGAAGAAGACCCTGCAGTTCGGTGCCCTCGCCGGCGCCGCTGCCCTGCTCCTCGCGGGCTGCGCGTCCGCAGCGCAGCCCGCATCCGACCCCGCCGACAGCGCGGCCGTACCCGACGGCCCCCGTGTCGCCGTCGGGTACGAGGGGGGCGTGCTCGTCCTCGGTGGCGACGACTACGCGAATCTCGGCGAGTTCGACTCCGAGGACTTCATCCGCCTCAACGCCGCCGGCGACGGCCGACACGTGATGGTGACGACCTCGAAGGGCTTCCAGCTGCTCGACGCGCAGCAGCCAGAGCTCACCGACCTCGTCGTGCCCGCCGCCACCGCGGGGCACGTCGTCTCGCACGCCGGCAAGACGGTGTTGTACGACGACGCGACGAGCGACACGACGATCTTCGACTCGGCAGAGCTGGCGAAGACGGGCGATGCCCTCCCGAAGGCCGACGTCATCGCCGGCGTCACCGCGCACCACGGCGTCTCGGTCGAGCTCGAGGACGGCACCCTGCTGACGACCGTCGGCGACGAGTCAGGGCGCACCGGCATCCGCGTCCTCGACAAGGACCGCAACGAGATCGCGTCGAACGACGAGTGCCCCGGCGCGCACGGTGAAGGCACTGCGAAGGACGAGGCCGTCGTCTTCGGCTGCGAGAACGGCGCCCTCGTCGTGAAGGACGGCGAGATCACGAAGCTCACGTCGCCCGACGAATACGGCCGCATGGGCAACGCCTACGTCTCCGAGGACAGCCTGCTCGTCGTCATGGACTACAAGGACGACCCGGATGCCGAGGGGTACCTCCTCCGTGACATCGCCCTGATCGACACAGCAGCGAAGACCCTGAAGAAGGTCGCGCTCCCCGATGGTGTCGAGTACACCTACCGGGGCGTCGGACGCGGGCCGGACGCCGAGGCGGTCCTGATCGGCACCGACGGCAAGCTGCACACGATCGATCCGGCCACCGGAGAGGTCGTGTCGTCGCTGAAGGTCGTCGACCCGTGGGAGGGACCCGCCGAATGGCAGGACCCGCACCCGTCCGTCAAGGTCGCAGGGTCGTTCGCCTACGTGACCGATCCTGCCGACAGCGAGATCGTCGTCGTCGACCTGGCCGCCGACAAGATCGCGAAGACCGTGGCGCTCGACCACGTCCCGAACGAGATCGCCGTCGTCGGCTGACCCCTGACACACCGCGAGCCGTCGCGGATGGTCGTTTCCCCGGTTCGGGGGCGACCATCTGCGACGGCTCGTCGTACGTAAGGGGCTAGACGCCGGGGCGGAGGGTGACCGTACCGGCCGAGACGGTGGCGTCGATGGTGCGCGTGGCGCTCGTCGAGGTCTGCAGACGGTTGTCGAACGTGCCGACGGAGACGTCGGACGTCACGCGGTACGCCTCGTCAGGGAGGGTCGCCACGAGGGTCCCCGCGCTGACATCCACACGGACGTCGTCGAGGTCCTCGCCGCGGAGGTCGGCAGTGATCTGACCCGCGCCGATGGTGAGATTCGCGCGCTGTACCCCGTCGACAGCGACGTCGGCATCACCGGCGCTGACATCGACCCGGACGTCGTCCGCGGAGCCGGTCACCGTCGCGTCGCCCGCACCGACCGACACGTCGAGGAGCCCGTAGGTGCCGTCTGCCGTGACCGATCCCGCCGCGACGTTGACGTCGGCATCCAGCTTCTGGTCCGCCATCTCCTCGGGGAGGGTCAGCGTCGCGCGGTTCTCGGTCGCGTCGAAGCCCACTTGGAGCATCCACCACGGGCGCGAGTTGGAGAGCGACAGCGTCTCGCCGCGCCGCTCGAGCTTCCAGTCGCGGTTCCCGTCGACGGTGAGGGTCGCCTCGTCGACGTCCGCATAGTCGACGACGACGTGACCGGCCGAGACGTCCAAGGACAGGCCCGTCACCCCCGCGACATCGGCCGACTGATCGCCGGCGCCGCGATTCGTGCTCGCGTAGGCGATCGAGCCGATGCCCGAGACGAGCGTCCCGAGCAGCAGTACGCCGCCGAGCGACATCGCGATGATCGAGACGATTTGCGCCGACGCGCGCCGCGGCTGCTGCGGTGGCTGCGGGGCAGGCGTCGTGGGAGCGGTGGGCGGGGGAGTGAGGTCGATGCTCATCGGTTCGTTCCATTCTGATCGGGATGCCCGGCGGCGGGCGAGGTGCCGTGTTCGAGGTGGACGAGAGCCGCGAGCACCCGTCGGTTGCCGTGCTCATCCTGTTCGAGGCCGAGCTTCTGGAAGAGCGAGGTGATGTACTTCTCGACGCTCGCCTCCGAGACGAAGAGCGCCGTGGCGATGGCCGCGTTGCTCTTTCCCTCGGCGATGAGCGCGAGGACGGAGCGTTCCCGGTCGGTGAGGCGCGACATCCGCTCGTCCCGCGCTCGGCGGGTCAGCAGCTGGGCGACGACCTCGGGGTCGAGGACCGTGGCCCCGGCGGCGATCCGGTCGATCGAGTCGAGGAAGTCCTTGACGTCGGCCACGCGGTCCTTCAGCAGGTACCCGAGGGCGGCGTTCTGCCCGGTGATGAGGTCGCTCGCGTAGCGCTCCTCGACATACTGGCTGAGCACCAGCACGGGGAGGGTGGGATGCTGCGCCCGCAGCGACAGCGCGGCCCGGATGCCCTCATCGGTGAACGTCGGCGGCAGCCGGACGTCGAGGATGCAGAGCTCCGGCGCCGACGCGGTCACCGTCTCGACGATGTCGCCGGCGTGGGGGAGGGCGGCGACCACGGTGTGGCCGGCGTCCTCGAGCACGCGGACCAGGCCTTCGCGCAGCAGCGTCGAGTCCTCGCAGATCAGGATGCGCACGGGACCGTCACCTCCAGAGCCGTCGGTCCACCGATCGGGCTGTCGAGCGTCGCGGTGCCGCCGGCGGCGAGCACCCGGTTCATGATCCCGTCGATACCGCCGCCGGGCAGCACGCGTGCGCCGCCGATGCCGTTGTCCTCGACGCGCGCCCAGATGAGGCGTCCGGCCTGGGCGTCGTCGCGGCTGCGGACCACGACGCGCACCTCGGTGGCGCGGGCGTGCTTGGCGGCGTTGGTGAGCGATTCGGCGATGACGAAGTACACCGCCGCCTCCGAGGTCGCGCTGCAGCGTTCGTCGAGACGGACGTCGAGGGCGACGGGGACGTGAGACCGTGCCGCGAGGGCCGAGAGGGCGGCATCCAGTCCCCGGTCGTCGAGGACCGAGGCGTGGATGCCGCGAGCCAGCTGACGGAGCTCGGTTATGGCCGCCTTCGTCGAGGTGTGAGCCTCATCGATGAGCGCCTTCGCCGCAACCGGGTCGGAGTCGATCTTCTGCTGCGCCAAGCCGAGGGTCATCCCGACCGAGACGAGCCGCGGCTGGACGCCGTCGTGCAGGTCGCGTTCGATGCGGGTGCGCTCGACCTCGCTGGCCCGCACCGCACCGGCCCGCTGGGCCCCGGCGGTCCGCGCCTGCTCGGCGAGGACGGCCTCGCGCGAGGGCACGAGGATCGACCGGGTCAGAAGGTCGTCGAGCAGGGTGACCCCGAACAGGATGCCGAGGCTCACCAGGACCGCGAGTATGCCGCCCGCGACGGCCCAGCCGCCCGTGACCGGGATGCCGAGGACCGGCAGTCGGCCGCCCGCGGCGCCGACGAGAGGCGAGACGGCGAGTCCGATGCCGGTCACGACGGCAGACGTGGCCCCGATGACGATCCAGCCGAGCACGGCGGCGATCGCGAAGCTGCCGATGCCGCGCCACATCGCCCCGTCGGTGAACTGGAGCCACAGCGTGCGGAGGAAGCCTCGGAAGCCCGGCTGACCGCTCGCGCGGATCGCCAGCGGCGGGATGCCGTGGCCGTACAGGCCTTCGGCTCGTTCATGCTCGAGCCAGGCCGCGGCCCACGCGACGTAGAGCGCAGCGATGATCAGGACGAGGCCGATACCCAGGACGAGCGCCAAGCCGATACCGGTGCCGAAAAGGGTGGCGGCGGTGGTGAGGATGCCGATGCCCACCAGGGCGATGGCGGCGAGCTGCGCGAGCGCGCCCAGGCGCCGCAGCGGCCGGAGCCGCCGGGGAGGCGCGGAGGTGTCGGAAGTCATGTCCCCACGCTAGGGGCGACCCCGAGACCGCCACATCGGGGCGGACCCGAGACCTCCTTTCGGGTTATCCCCCAAAGGGCGGATCCGGCGTACGGTGGCGGAATGGTCAGCATCCCCACGGTCTCCCTCAACGACGGCACCGCGTTCCCGCAGCTCGGTCTCGGCACCTACAACCTCCGCGGCGAGGACGGCACGCAGTCGATCGTCACCGCGATCGAGGGTGGCTACCGGTTGCTCGATTCGGCCGTCAACTACGAGAACGAGCGCGAGGTCGGCGAGGCCGTGCGGCGCAGCGGCATCCGGGACGACCTCATCGTCACGACGAAGGTCCCCGGTCGCGATCACGGCTACGACGAGACCCGCCGCAGCGCCGAGGGATCGCTCGAGCGCCTCGGGCTCGAGCGCATCGACCTGTACCTCATCCACTGGCCCAACCCGAGCGTCGACAAGTACGTCGACACCTACCGCGCGATGGTCGATCTGCAGAAGGAGGGGCGCGTCGGATCGGTCGGCGTCTCCAACTTCACCGAGCCGATGCTCGCCCGGATCATCGAGGCGACCGGCGTCGTGCCGGCGGTCAACCAGGTCGAGCTGCACCCGTACTTCCCGCAGGCGCACCTGCGGGCGTTCCACGCCTCGCAGGGCATCCGCACCGAGAGCTGGAGTCCGCTCGCCCGGCGCTCGGAGCTGTTGAGCGAGCAGGTTGTCATCGACATCGCGGCCGCGCACGATGTCACGCCGACGCAGGTCGTCCTCCGCTGGCACGTCCAGCTCGGCAGCACGCCCATTCCGAAGTCCGCCGACCCCGCCCGCCAGGCCGAGAACGCCGACGTGTTCGAGTTCTCGCTGACGGACGAAGAGATCGCCGCGATCTCGGCCCTCGAGCGCGGCCGGCTGTGGGACGGCGACCCCGACACCCACGAGGAGATGTGAGCGCCGCCGCCCCCTCCGGAAGCGGAGCAATCTCTGCCCTGTCCACCGAACGGCCTACAGACGCCGCCTCGCGCCCGGCGCTAGCGTCCACGTGCGGCGTGGTGCTCCGACTAGTCAGTCGGTATGTCTGGGGGAAAAATGAGGATGGCAACAAGCGCACTGTTCGTTATGGGGTCGGTGGCCACGTTGGTGACAAGTCTGCTCTCCTCGCCTCCGGTCGCAGACGACGCCTTGACCGATCTTCCGGCTCAGGTTCCGGCGGCCGCTATAGAGGAGCTTCCCCCAAGCGAGGACCTGGAGGACGCTCCGTCGCTTGTCGAAGGGGAGACTGACGCCCTCGGTGCGAATGGCGGCACGGTGATAGCTCAACTCTGGCCGAGCGAGGACGTGCTCGCGCAGCAAGAGGTAGGAGCTACTTTCAACCTTCTTCCAGTTGCGCGCGCCGATGTCGATCCAGATGGAACGTTCGACTTGAGGGTGAGTCCTGAGGATGTTCCTCTCGAATACGTAGGCGAGGACGGAATTCTCGATGTCGCGGTGATGGCGTGGGATGGCAACACTGTCCTCGAGACGACCACCTCCGTGGCAATCGACGAAGAGACTGAGACCTTCATCGAGCCGCTCGCGGCCAGCGCGTTGGAGGAGGTGCGAGAGGAGCCCGCCGCCACCCGTTCCGCAGAGGAAGAGGCCGAGTTCCTCTCATCCCCTGAGGTCGACATGGCGGATGCAGTGCAAACGGATCAGCTGTCCCTCGACAAGTCGACATTCGACAAGCCTTGGATTGACTGCGAATCGAAGCTGGTCAAGCGTGGAATCTACGAGTCCGCAATCATCGCAGATGGGCTGCCGGGTGGGGCAGGGCAGAAGGCGTCCGCGAAGTTCACCTCGTCTCAAACAGTGACGCTCGGTGTCGCAGTCAGCGCGACGGCCAAGGCCGGAACATGGTTCGCTTCCGGGGATTCGAGCAAGTCGTCGAGCTACAGCCAGACCTGGGAAGCGAGCGAAACCAAGCGGTATTTCCGCGTCGAATCCGAAATGGCTCGGTACACCTCCAAGTGCTACCAGAACAACGGGGGTTCAAGGTCTTACGTTTACACTCAGCACACCATGCGTCCCCTACGGCTGACCGGCGGAACATCCACGCTCCCGACGTCGTACGGGTGGCCATGGACGAAGTGTCGCGACGTGGCGGCGGGTTCTTGGACGCGCGACACCACGGACAGCTACGCCAACTCTGCTGGTGTCTCGCTCGACGCGCCGGTGAGCATCAGCGTGAAAACGGCAAGTCAGTGGTCGCGAACTCACAGTGTGACCTACACCCAGAAGGCCGGATTCCAGCTGTGCGGTAACGACGACATTCCGTCGTTCGCGAGCCGCATCAAAGGCAAGAAGAAGTGATGGTCGTGACCGTATGAGGCGGAGCGTCATTGTGATGTGCTGCGTGATGTTGGCGGCTCTCACAGGATGCGCCGCAGCAGAGGTGCGCCCGAACGAATCTCAGCCGATGAGGGTCGGCCTCGAGGACACGTCCAGTTCTCCAGAACCGAATTGGGTGACTGGCGTCTCGTGGTGGACGAAGAGTGAACCGAGAACCGTGTTCGGGGTCGATGTGTGCATGGTGGACGGTGCCGAGGCGAAGATCATCGCCGTCGAGCCGGTTGAGAAGGTAGGAAGCATCATCGATCTGCCGCCGCTCGTGCTAGCCGCGCCATCGCCAGAGGGCGGCGTGATATCCGCAACTGGATATCCGCCCCTGGCTTCAGACGACGTGACCTTTGTCAATGCCAAGGATGCGCAGTTCACCTATGCGTGCGGCTCACGCGGAAGGGTGCAACAGATCGTCATCGGACTCGAGGCCACCGGGCCTGAGGGTGGTGGGTGGAAGGGAATTTCTATTCGCTATTCCGTGGGTGGTGCAACCCACGAGCTCGTGGTTCCGCTGAACGCGTTGATGTGCGGAACGGACACCGAACCATGCGGACGGCCGTAGCGCTCCTGGCTCTGATGTGCGTGTCTGCTCTTCTAGCAGGGTGTAGTCAGGGTGAAGAAGTGTCAGCCTATGTTCCCGGCCCCACTGTCGACGGCCTTGTCCTTCTCGTACATGAAGGCACCCCTTTGGGCGCTGAGCAATCAGGGGCCGTTTGCAGCGGCAGTCTTGTGGGGCGATCCGTCGTCACCGCTGCGCACTGCGTTGTAGAGAATGTTGAAGTTGCTTTCCCAGACTCGGACTGCCGCGTCGGTCCTTCGGGCCGCGTTCCGTTAGGGGTCCCGCAGATCGCGCCCGGACACGACTTGGCAGTCCTCCCTCTATTGGGCGATCCTCCGAAGCCCCCAACGACTCCCGAACCTGAAACCGATGAGACGCTAAGTGTGCATGGGTGGTCGAGTCAGAACGCTGGTGGAGTCCGAGTCTGCGGCTTACAGGCGGTCCAGGTGAGTTTGATCAGCGCACGCGAATGCGACCGCGGCACGAGCAGTGGGGCGATACTGTGCGCGCGATCGACTGGACGCGATGTTTGCTCGGGAGACTCTGGGGCGCCGCTGATCGACTCGGCCGCGCGCTTGATCGGAGTCGTTTCCTACGGGTTCGGCTGTCGAGTTGAGGGAGTCTCGGCTTACGAACCGGTATGTCCGATGAACGAAAGCCTTACGCTTTTGCGTTGCAGCTACCCGAGCTCCGGTCGTCGCGGATAGAAGAGCTGACTCTTCCGCCGCTCGCTCTGGGGCGCTAACGTTCGAGGCATCGCGGACGGCATCGGGGGATGAGCATGCGGGAACAGTCAGCGGGGGCGTCGGCCGGTGGCCGCTTCAGCGCGATAATGAGACCGGTCGATGCACGCACCGGGGTCGCGCTGGCGTGGACGCTCGCCCCGCTGTCGGTCGTCTCCGCCGGCGCACCCGACCTCGCGGGCGCGGCGTACGTCGTGTGGTTCGCCGTCTTCCTCGGGCTCGCGGTCGCGGGTGCGTTGCATCGGCGCGAGGCTCCGCAACGAGCGCGCCTCGGTCCCGCTCTGATCGTGGCGCCGCCCGTCGTGCTCGGGTATGTGCTCGCCACGGTGTCGCACGGGATCGTGCCCGCAGTAGTCGGGGCCATGCTGTCGACGGCACTCGCCATCGGCTTCGCCGCACGGATGCCGCGCGTCGGGCGCCTATGACGATCCACGCGCGTGCGCTGACCGGATTGGTCATCGTGGCCGGCGCCGTCCTCGCGGGATGTTCCGCGGCGCCCATCGAAAGCGCCACGTCGGTCATCGACTATGCGAGGTATGAATCGGTCGAAGCACTGCGGACCGAGGCAGATCTGATCGTCGAGGTCGTGCTCAGCGCACCGCGGAACGACGTCCTCGTGCCGGAGTACAGCGGCGATGACCCCAGGGGCAACCCTTTCGCCGGCACGGACGAGACGCCGAACCCCGAGGACGGGGCCGTCGCGATCACTGTGTACGAAGCGTCGGTGACCTCAGTCCTCGCGGGTGACGCCGAGGTGGGGACGGTTTTCGATGTCGCGCAGACGGGCGGCACCCTCGACGGCGTCCACTACGCGGTCGCGGACGTCGCCTCTCTGACCGCGGGAGTGCCGACCCTGCTCTTTCTCAAGACCCCTCCCGATTCGCCCGCCTTCATCGTCGGCGAGGATCAGGGGGCCTTCGAGCTCGAGGGCGACACGTACGCGTCGCTCGCGGAGGGTGGGCTGTTGCTCTCGCGGGCCGAGATGGGCGCGCTCGGCTGACCGGATTGGTCACCGTGCGCGTGTCCTCCGCGTGTGGCAGGGTGGCCGCATGGGTGGACTCGTCGGCTGGCATCTGCTGATCCTCCTCGGAGTCGTCGCGATGATCGCGCTGCTCGTCTGGGGGATCTACTGGGTCGTGCGGCTCGCCGCGCGCCACGGAAGTGAGGATGCCGCCGACCGTCGGTCACGCGTGGGCTAGGGTTCAGGCGAGATATCCCCACCAGCCGGCGCGCAGGTCGACGGCCCAGTCCGCGTGGCGGAGCACCGGCATCCCCAGGATGAGCTCGAACGGCGGATCGTCCGGTCGGGTGAGCCCCGCGATGTCGGCGACGGCGGCGATCGATGGAGCGAACCGACGACCTGCGATCGTCACCTCGAGGAGCAAGACGAGGGGAAGCTCGTTCGCGTCACCCGAGGCATCCGTCCCCTCCGCCTCGCCCGCAGGACGGAAGTGTTCCGGATGCCGCGCCACCACACCCCGGTCGATGACGCTCACGCTCGCACCCGAGTCCCAGATGGCGGGCCACGCGCCGCCCGCCCATGCGACATCGACGTAGGGATGCCCTCGCGAGGACTGCACCAGGGCGCGCCGCTCGTCCACGGGCGACTCGGCGTCGAGCTCGAGCAGCGCGGCGTCGAAGCGGAAGTCCAGCCGGTGGCGACGCAGCACATCGAGCCCGAGCAGCGACGGCGCCGCGGGATTCGGTTCGAGGTCGAACACCGGCCGCTCGACCACGAGGTCGCCGATGCGCAGCTCACGCGCGGTGACGCGCTCTCTCGACCCGGCCCGGGAGAAGACCCCGCCGCCGCCCGGGTCCTGCGGTGTCAGCCGCTCGAGCCCGGCCGTGAGCGGACCGTCGACGAGGCCGCTGCGCGCGCCGCCGGTGTCGACGATGAGGCTGTGGATCGTGCCGTCGATCTCGGCCACCACCCGCACCGCGATCGCGTCGGGCAGGTCCGGATCGGCATCCAGGTCGAGCGGGATGACTGTGCTCACGGCATCACCCTAATGAGCGCTCAGAGCGACTGCAGCAGCACCCGCATCCGGCGGAGCACCTCGTCGAGGTGATCGTTCAGAGAGGCGCCTGCGGGCTCGGATGCCCATGCCTCCAGTGCTGCCTGCAGGGCTTCGACGGTGACTCCCGCGATCGCCGCCGCCGTCGCCTCGTCCTCGCCGCGGCGGCGGAAGCCCTCCCTGATGGCGTCCCGCAGATCCGCCTGCTTGCGCAGGTCCCGCTCGCGCAGCGCCGGCTCGGATGCGATCACCTGGCGGGCGAAGCGCATCTCGGCACGCCGGGGCTCGAAGCGCTCGCGCGCCAGCATCCGGAGACCGTCGATCACGACCTGCATCGGCTGCGCGTCCCGCGGCGCCTCGGCGATCATGCGGGTCGCGAGCTGCGGGATCTCGTCGTCGTCGAAGAAGACCTCGCGCTTGTCGCTGAAGTGGCGGAAGAACGTGCGGCGCGTCACGCCGGCCCGGTCGACGATGTCGGGCACGGTGGTCGCCGCGTAGCCGCGCTCCTCGAAGAGCGAGAGCGCCGCCGCTCGCAGTCGTTCCCGGGTGTCCGGTGCCCATCTGGCCATCCGGACAGCATAGTGACGACACCCTGTGTCATGCGAGGTACAGTGATGACACCACGTGACATCACGACCGGAGGAACCGACATGCCCCGACACCACGACGCCGCCGTCCTCGCCGCGCCCCGCGCGCGTCTTTCCGTCGAGCGGATGCCGACGCCCGACCCGGCGGCACGCGAGGTCCTCGTGCGCGTCCACGCCGTCGCGGTCAATCCGGTCGACTGGGTCATCCAGGGCACGGGTTCGGTCACCTACCGGTGGCTGCCGACGCCGGCGGTACTCGGCTCCGACGTCGCCGGCGACGTGGTCGCTATCGGCTCCGAGGTCACGCGGTTCCGCGTCGGTGATCGTGTCTTCGGGCTCGCCACGGGAACGGATCGCGGTCGCGATTCCCGGCGCGAGGGCGCGTTCCAGCAGTACACGACGCTCCTGGAACACCTCACGGCCCCCATCCCGGACGGCATCTCGGACGTGGAGGCCTCCGTCCTTCCCGTCGGCGTCTCCACCGCCGCGTGCGCGCTGTTCCAGCCGCGCCATCTCGGACTGGCGATCCACGACCCCGCCGACGCCCGTCCCCGCGACCGCGGGGTCGTCGTCGTGTGGGGCGGGTCGACGAGCGTCGGCATGAACGCGATCCAGCTCGCCCGCGCGGCCGGATGTGACGTGGTCAGCACGGCGTCGCCGCGCAACGCCGACCTCGTCAGGTCGCTCGGTGCCGACGTCGTCGTCGACCACGGTTCCCCCCGCGCCGTCGACGATCTCGTGGCGGGGATCGGCGGGCGCCCCGTCGTCGGTGCCGTGGCCCTCGGCGAGACGTCGACCGCCGGATGCCTCGAGGTGCTGCGCCGGACGGGCGGTTCGGTTCTCGCGATGGCGAGCATGCCCGTCTCGCTCGCTGAGCTCGCCGGGCGCCGCCGGCTCTTCCCCGCGATGCTGCCCACGTTCGCACGCCTGGGGCTGAGGACGCTTCTGCTGAACGCTCGCGCGCGTCGGGCTGGCATCCGAGCCGCCTTCATCTGGGGGACGAGCCTGCGCGACGACGAGATCGGGCGCCGGCTGTGGGGGCGACTGCTGCCGCAGTGGCTGGCGGACGGCACCGTCCGTCCGCTGCCCGAGCCGGTCGTGGCCGGCGACGGGGTGGGTGCGATACAGGAGGCGCTGGATCGTCAGCGCGCGGGGGTCTCTGCGCGGAAGATCGTCGTGACCCTCTGAACCGGAGCGGATCGCCCGGCGATCACACCGGGATCTCGACGAGGCGGAACCAGCGGCCGGTTGGCTGCAACCGGGCGAGAACGGGAAGGAAGTGCGGATCGCTGACGTGACCGTCGAACTCCACGTCCGCGATCCCACGCTCCGCCAGCACGTCGAGCGAGCGGCGGACGCAGGCTTCGACGAGGTGCTCGCCGTCGGGGGCCGCGGCATCCGTCGTCTCCGCCGTCAGCAGCGGGGTCTCGCCGTCAAGGTAGACGAGGGCGAGCGCGAGGACCCGACCGGTCGCATCCCTCACGACGGAGGATGCCTCGGTGTCGATCTCGTCCCACAGGTCCTCGTTGAGCGCATCGGCGAAGGCGGGTCCGACCGGGCTCCACGACGCATGCGTCCACTCGTAGATCCGGGCGTTCGCCGCCTCGATCACCGTCCGGTCGACCGCGTCGACGGCGATCACAGCCGGATCGGCGCGCAGGGCGGCCCGCGCCGTGGTCGTCGACTCCGCAGGCGGCACGACCTGGATCGTCCGTGCGCCGAGCGCGTCGGCGAAGGCGAGCGCGGGGTCGTCCACGTATCCGCGTGTCATGAGGGGGAGGGGCGCGGCGCGAAGGCCTGTGAGGTGCCGGACGGCGGCGGTGCCGATCCCGCGACGACGGTGCGCGGGGTGCACCACGACGTCCACCCAATAGCGGTCGCCGTGCACGCGGCTCGTCCACATGATCCCGACGGCGACGATCTCGTCGGTCTCCAGGGCCACGGCTCGGGTGTGCTCGCCGCGCCAGAGATCCGGTCGGAGCTCGTGTCGCGCCGTCCACTCGGGGGCCGACGTCAGATCGGTCTCGCGCAGCGGTCTGAACTCCACCGGAGGATCCTTCCGCGCGTCGGGGTCAGAGCTGGGCGCCGTCGTCGTCACGGTCGTAGATGCCCTGATTTCGCCCGCGGCGCGACTCGTAGGCGATGAGCCACCCGATCGAGATCGCCGCCGCCAGGACGAGGCCGACCCATACGTTCTGCAGGATCAACCCGAACACGATTCCGCCGGCGAACAGCAGAACCGTCCCGAGGATCCAGAACCCGCGTCCCCGCTGTCGCTGCACCATGCGGCCAGCCTACGGTTCCCGTCGCCCGGCGCTCGCGCATCGGACCGCAGACGGTTACCGTGACGCGCATGAGGCTCATTCGTCCGGAGCTGGCCGACCACGTCGTCCACGCGAGCGTCGACCGGCCGGGTGCGGAGCGCCCGGTGCTCCTGTGGCATCACGGCTCCCCGCAGACCGGTGCCGTCCTACCGCCCGTGGCCGCAATGGCGGATGCCGCAGGCTTCGACGTCGTCTCCATCGCCCGGCCGGCGTACGGGGGAGCGCCCCGCCTGCCCGGGCGAAGCGTCCGTGACGCGGCCGCACGGGCCGCCGACGTGTTGGACATCCTCGACCTTCGGGACGTCGTGTCGGTGGGAGCCTCCGGGGGCGGACCTCATGCGCTCGGCGTCGCTGCACTCTCACCCGAGCGCGTCGCCGGCGTCGTCACCCTGGCGTCGATCGCCCCGTTCCGCCCCGGCGACGCGTCGTGGTTCTCGGGCATGGCCGATCCGTCCGGTCTTCGATCCGCCACCGCGGGGATCGCGTCGCGCACGGCTCACCTCGAGGTCGAGGAGTTCGATCCGACCAGCTTCGTCGAGGCGGACTACCGCGCGCTCGAAGAGACATGGGCGTCGCTGGGCGAGGACGTCGCGGCATCCGCACAGTGGGGGTCGGACGGATTGGTCGACGATGACGTCGCCTTCACCCGGCCGTGGGGGTTTGCGCTCGCCGATGTCGTCGCTCCGGTGATGGTCGTGCAGGGCGAGCTCGATCGCGTCATCCCGCCGTCGCATGCGACCGCGATCGCCGGCGGCATCCCTCACGCGACGCTGCTGCGGATCCCCGACGTCGGGCACATCGCGGTCCTCGACCATCTGCGCGCCGCACTCGCTGCGCTCCCCCGGATCTGACGGTCAGCGGCCCCGGTGGTCCTCCGGGGCGAGGCGGGGACCGCGTCGCGGCTCGATGACGCCACTGGCCCCGATGAGGCGGATGACACGCTGCCGGTGCCCCTTCCACGGCTCGAGGAGTTCCTGCATCCCGTCGTCGTCGACGCGTGAACCGGTCAGCGCGTAGCCCACCTGATGGGCGACGTGGTAGTCGCCGAAGCTGACCGCGTCGGGGTCGCCGAAGGCGCGGATGCGGGTCTCGGAGCTCGTCCAGACGCCCACGCCCGGCAGGCTCGTGAAGACCCGGTCGCGGTCGTCTCCCGTCGTCGCCGCGGCGGCGGCACGCTCGATCGAGGCGCGGCGGCGTGCGGCATCGACGATCGTGCGCGACTGCGGCGGTTCGAGGCCGGCGCGGTGCCACGACCAGCTCGGGATCATCCGCCAGTCCGCCGGGGGCGCATACATCGGCCGAGGCGTCGGGCCGGGCGCGGCCTCGCCGTAGTGGGTCAGGATCCAGCGCCACGCACCGAAGGCCTGGAGCCCGGTGACCTTCTGCTCGAAGACGCTGCTGACGAGCGCGTCGAAGACGAGGTCGGTCGCCCCGATCCGCAGGTCGGGCCGCCGGTGGTGGGTCGCCGCGATGAGCGGATGCCGAGACGCATCGAAGTCGCCGGGGTCGTCGTCCGCGCCGCACAGCCGCGGCAGCTGGTCGAGTGTCCACGCGGCACCCGGTCCCCAGGCGGCCGCCCGGACCGTTCGCAGACCCGGGCGGATCGCGATCGTCGCGAGCCCCTCGGGAGTACGGGTCGCCCGCCAGATGACGCCGTCCGCCGTGGTCTGCGACGGGTCGTGCGCTCCGCGCTGCTGATACCGGATCGCGCCCGCCACGTCGGTGGGGACCTTCGGGCGGTACTCCGCCTCGAGCGGCTTCAGGTGCGAGGACGGCGACGGATGCGGCATCCGTTCACGCAGTCCCGACCTCATGCCGACACCCTACGTCCGGGCGCCGACAGCGGCCTGATCAGAAGCGGTCGGGCGAGGGGGTGCCGTGGCCGTAGCGGATCACGACGTCGGCGTGCCGGTCGAAGCGGTAGCCGATGCCGCGCACCGTGCGGACGATGTCCTCGTAGCGGCCGAGCTTGGAGCGCAGGCGGCGGACGTGGACGTCGATCGTGCGCTCGCCGGGAGCGTCGTCGCCGTCGGTGTGGCTCCACAGCGATGAGACGAGCTCGGTGCGCTCGATGGTGCGGCCCTCGCGCAGCACGAGGTACTGCAGCAGCTCGAACTCCTTGAAGGTGAGCGACGCGGTCTCGCCGTCGATGTGCACGCGGCGACGGGAGATGTCGATCGTCACGCCACCGGGCACGTGCTCGTCGAGGGGCTCTTCGGGCTTGGTGCGGGCGACGGCGGCGGGCTCGTGCAGGGCGAGTCGCACGACGTCGACGTCGCGGCCACCGGCGCCGACCGGGGCGAGGGCGACCGTCGCGTGGGTCTCGGCAGACGGGGCGAGCTCGGCGATCGTCCGGCGGAGCGCATCGACGATGACCGAGAGGCTGACGCCGTCAGCGGCGGCCTTCAGCTCGTCGAGACCGACGTAGAGGGCGAACCCGCGGGGGGCGGTGCCTGCGGGGAGTCCCTTAGGAGCGGGGCGCTCCGTCACAGGCGGCGTGGCGATGTCCTCGACGGCGCGGAGGTGACGGGGAGCGGCGGGGGCGGAGAGGAGAGCGGAGGTCGACATGGCGATGTCCTTCGAAGGGGGAACCCGGAGCGGGACGCGGGTTCGAGAGTGTTGCGCGGGTGGCCTCGCATAGGCCGATGTGCGAGAAACCGGCATCCGCGTTGTGGGCGGCAAAGCTGGAGTCTCGGGGGTCGGACTCGCCGTGTTCAGAAACGGCGGCGCGACCCGGCGGGGATCACCGTGTCAGCGACACATTCGGCAACACATGACAGCACGCTGCGGCATCATGATGCCGGCAGTTCCGTTCGCCTCCCGGGCGGACAGAGTGCGTGCGAAGTCAGTCATGTGGCCGATTATGACGAACCGCGTCGGGATGTGTCAAACCGCCCGCCCCCGAGGAGCTCCGCATGACGGAATGTGACAGATTGCTCAATCCGTCGGAGATCGTGTGTGGCACCCGGCGATCGGCGTAGCGTGAGCGCATGAGCGAGCTGATCTTCACCGACGAGAAGGATGCCGCGCGGTACAGCCTGCACCGCGGCAAGGATCTCGTCAGCATCCTCGATTACAACGACGACGGCACGACGATCGCGTTGACCCGTGCGTACACGATCCCCACTTTCCGCGGGTCCGGGTACGCGGGAGAGTTGGTGCGGCGGGTGGTGTCGGATCTCGAGCGCCGTGGTGATCGGCGCGTCATCCCCGTCTGCTGGTACGTCGCCGACTGGTTCGACGCGAACCCGGGTCACGAGTCCCTCCTGAAGGAGCGGCGGACGGCCTAGGCCTCACCGGGCTTCGGATCGCGGATCCGCCAGCCCAGGTTCTCGAGTGCTCCCTTGAGCCTGTCGGCTGCGGCCCGGGCGACTGCTGTCGACTCGTCGGAGCAGACGTCGATCGCGAGCGGCGGGGGGTCGGCGAACTTGGGGATCTGGACTTCCGCCCACGCGCCGGGGGAGAGGCTCACGCGCGGATACGCGGTACGCGCGTGCTCGACGACACCGTCGCACGCGAACGCGATCGTCTCCAGAGCGTCGGGCTTCGTGATCGGCAGATCGACGACGAGGGTCACCACGAACGGCCCGCCCGCCGTGTCCCGACCGTGTCCCGACATCCCGCTCCCTCCGCCCCGTCCTCTTCGTTCGTAGTCGCGACCCGGCGACCGGGTCAAGCCCATCGACCGCCCGACGCATCCGGGCGAGCATGGCTAAACGACCACGACGAGGAGACGGCCATGGACAACGACGCAACCGACCGGACGAGCGAAGCGGCCGCCGCCGGTGGATGGGCGGAGGAGGACACCGCCGTCGTCGCCTCCGGTGCCGTCACGAATGAGCAGAAGGAAGCGGCCGACGAGGCCGATCGAGGCCGGGGCGAAGGTGCCCCGATGCCGGAGCCCGCATCCGACCAGTTCGTCGAGAGCGCCGAGATCCAGCAGGGCCTCGACCCCGACGTGCTGACGGATGAGCAGGCGGATCGTCGCGCCGAGTAAGCCCCCTGGTGGACGCGGACACGCGGGCGTACCGTGACGGCCATGTGCCGCAACATCGTTCCGCTCCACAATTTCGAGCCGGCGGCGACGGATGCCGAGTGCCGCGACGCCGCGCTGCAGTTCGTCCGCAAGATCAGCGGGATGAACAAACCGTCGCAGGCGAACACCGAGGCGTTCGACCGCGCCGTCGACGAGATCGCCGCGGCGACGCGACGGCTCCTGGACGACCTCGTGTCGACGGTCCCTCCGAAGGATCGCGATGAAGAGGCGGAGAAGCGCCGTGCCCGCTCCGCGGACCGCTACGAGGCCCTCCGGGAGTTCCAGGACCGGAAGAAGGCGGAGCGCGTCGCCGCATCCTGACATCGCCCTCGTCCGCCGGGCTGCCGGTAACGTGGGACGGTCATGACATCGCCTGTAACAGCCAGCATCCCCCTGTCCTCCTCGCAGCGCTGGCGGGCGTTCTGGGTCTGCGTGTCGGTGGCCGCGTTCACGATCCTCGATCTCAGCAAGGTCAACGTCGGGCTCCCCGCCATCGAGACGTCCCTCGGTGCGACCTCGACCCAGCTGCAGCTCGTCGTCTCGGGGTACATCCTCACCTTCGGCCTCGCACTCGTCCCGTTCGGCCGCCTCGGAGACCAGCGGTCGCGCAAGGCCCTCTTCATCATCGGCCTCAGCCTCTTCACCCTCACGAGCGCCGCGTGCGCACTCGCGCCGAGCATCGAGGTGCTCATGGCGGCCCGACTCGTGCAGGGCATCGCGGCCGGCATCCAGATGCCGCAGGTCATGGGCACGATCCAGCAGCTGTTCACGGGCAAGGAACGCGGCCGTGCATTCGGCCTCTTCGGTGCGACGATCGGCATCGCGACCGCGTTCGGACCCACCCTCGGCGGACTGATGATCGCGATCGGCGGAGAGACCGACGGGTGGCGCGGCATCTTCTGGTTCAACGTGCCCCTCTGCCTGCTCGTGCTCGCCGGCGTCATCTGGCTGCTGCCGCAGACGCGCACCGCGAGCGGAAAGCGCCTGCAGCTCGATCCGGTCGGCATCGTCCTCTTCGCGTTCACGGTCATCTCGTTGATGTGGCCGTTCCTGTTCACGACCGGCTCGCCCGATGACGACCCCAACCGCTGGTGGCTCCTGACCGCATTCGTCCTGTTCGCGACGCTGTTCTTCTGGTGGGAGCGGCGGTACGCGGCATCCGGCCGTCAGCCCCTCATCCCGTTCCGGATGTTCCGCATCCCCTCGTATCGCAACGGCACATTCGTCGTGGTGGCCTACTTCACCGCGATCCCGCCGATGTTCCTGCTGGGGACCCTGTTCCTCCAGATCGGTGTGGGCCTCGAGCCGGTCTTCGCGGGCATGGTCTCGATCGGCTTCGCCGTCGCCAGCGCTTTCTCGTCGTATTACGGCGGACTGCTCGTCAACCGGTTCGGTCGCCAGCTGGTGACCATCGGGCTGCTGACCGTCCTCGTCAGCGTCGTGGCGCTCACGATCGTGGCATACACGATGCCGCCCGAGACCGTCGCCTACGGCATGGCCGCCGCGCTCCTGGTCGCGGGCGCGGGAGGTGGCCTCGTGGTCTCGCCGAACCAGACCCTCACCCTGTCCGAGATCCCGGTCCGCGAAGGCGGACTCGCGGGATCCGTCGGCCAGCTCGGCCAGCGCGTGGGCACCGCCGTCGGCACCGCCATCGGACTGTCCCTGTTCTACGCGACGATCTACCGCGAATCGGATGCCGGCCTCGAATCCCTCGCCGTCTTCCACGACGCGTACGCCTACGGGATGGCGGCGGTCGGGCTCTTCCTGGCGATCGCGACCCTCATCTCGGTCGTCGATCTGATCAACCTGCGTCGTCGAGGAGCGGTGTCTCCCGCCTCCGAGTGACGCCTGCGCGGCACGCCTCGGCGGCGATGTCGGAGCCTCGACCTAGCGTGTGAGCATGCGCATCCTGCACACCTCCGACTGGCACATCGGGCGGACCTTCCACGGTCACTCCACGCTCGATGCGCTCCGAGGTGTGCTGAGCGAACTGACGGCGCAGGTCCGCGAGCACGGCGTCGACGTCGTGATCGTCGCGGGTGACGTGTTCGACTCCGCGACCCCGGCCGCCGCGTCGTACACGCTCCTGTCCGACGTCCTCCGCGGCATCGCCGACGCGGGTGCACGGGTCATCGTCACGAGCGGCAACCACGACTCCGCGGCGCGGCTCGGGTTCCAGGCAGGGCTGCTGCGCGACGGCATCCACGTCCTGACCGATCCGGATGCCGTCGGTACCCCGCTCACGATCGAGGACGCCGACGGGCCGGTGCGGTTCTACGGCATCCCGTACCTCGAGCCGGCGCTCCTGCGTCACCGGTGGGAGGGGGTGCGGACCCAGGCCGCCGTCCTCGGGCGGGCGATGGACCTCGTCCGCGCCGACCTCGCCGAACGGGGCGGGCGGTCGGTGGCGATCGCGCACTGCTTCGCCGCGGGCGTCGAGCCGACGCCTCAGCTCGAGCGCGACATCCAGCAGGGCGGTCTCGATGTCGTGCCGCTGTCGGCCTTCGACGGTGTCGACTACATGGCGCTCGGGCACATCCACGGGCGGCAGCGTCTGTCCGAGAGTGTCCGCTACGCCGGCGCGCCTCTGCACTACAGCTTCGGCGAGGGCGACAAGCCCCGCGGCTCCTGGCTCATCGACCTGGATGCCGACGGCCTCGCCGGCGTCGAGTGGCTCGACCTGCCGGTTCCCCGTCGCCTCGTGACGCTCCGCGGTCCGTTCGCCGAGATCCTGGCCGACGAGGCGCTCGCCGCGCATGCGGAGGCATGGGTGTGCGTCGAGTACACCGACGATCTGCCCGAGGCCGACCCGCTCCGTCGGCTGCAGCAGCGGTTCCCCTTCTGCGCGAAGGTCGTGCACGCGCCTGCCAAGGTCCGCACCGGCGACACGGCGACCTACGTCGACCGCGTCCGCGCGGCGCGCTCCGACCGCGAGTTGGTCGAGGCCTTCCTCGAGCACGTGCGCGAGGGGCAGGGGGCGACCGAGCGCGAGGCCGGGCTCATCGACGAGGTGCTCGACGAGCGCGTGCGCCAGGAGGCGATGGCGTGAAGCTGCACCGCCTCGAACTCACCGGGTTCGGGCCGTTCCGCGAGCGTCAGGTCGTCGACTTCGACGCGTTCGACGACGACGGTCTCTTCCTGATCTCGGGGCGCACGGGCGCCGGCAAATCCAGCATCCTGGACGGCGTCAGCTTCGCCCTCTACGGCTCGGTACCGCGCTACGAGGGCGGCGACCGGCGTCTCCGCAGCGACCACAGCTTCCTCACCGACCCGACCGAGGTGCGCCTCGAGTTCACGGTCGGGGGCACCCGCTGGCGCGTGACGCGCGCGCCCGAATACGAGCGGCCCGCCAAACGCGGCGGCGGTCTGACCCTCGAACCGGCGCGCGCCGAGCTCGAGGAGTGGGTCGACGACCGGTGGGTCGGACGTGCCGCAAAGCAGCGCGAGGTCGGGATCGCCCTCGACGAGGTGCTCGGGCTCAGCGCGCAGCAGTTCCAGCAGGTCATCCTGCTCGCGCAGAACAAGTTCTCCCGGTTCCTGCTCGCGGCCAACGCTGAACGCCAGCAGCTGCTTCGCACCCTCTTCGGGACCAAGCGCTTCGAGGCGTACAAAGACGCTCTCGACGAGCGACGGCGCGACGCGCAGAAGCGGCTCGACGAGACCGGCGCCCGGGTGCGCACACTCCTCGAGGTCGCCGAGCGCGAGGTCGCGGCCCACGACCTCCACGGGACCGATAAGGGCGACGCGCCCCTCGAATCCGACGTCCTCGGACGTAAGGACGCCGTCGAGCGCGCACTCGCCCGAGCCGAGTACCGGGTCGACGCCCGCGGTAACGAACGAGCGGTCGCGACGTCCCGGGCCGAGGCGGCGGCCGCGGAGCATCGGCGGCTCGTCCAGATCGCGGAGCGTCTTGCCGACCTTGAGAAGGCGCGCACGGATCTCTCCGCGCGCGAGTCCGAGTCCGCCGAGATCGACGCCCTTCGGGGGCGCCTCGACCGGGCACGCGCTGCGGAGGCGCTGCGCGCTCCCGTCGAGAACGCGACGCGTGCGGCGGGAGTGCTGGCTGCGGCGCAGACGGATCGTCGTGCCGCAGAGGACGCCTGGAACGCCGCGGGCGGTTCGCCGGACGACGACCTCGCCGCGACGGTCGACGATCTCACGAGCCGCATCGCCCGCGCCCAGGCTGCCGCCGAGGCGGAGCGGGATGCCGCGGCCCTCGGTGACGCGCAGCAGCGTCGCCGCGACGAGCTGGCCGGCTTCGATGAGGCACTCCGCGAGCTGGATGCCGCGCTCTCGGCCGTTCCCGAGCGCAGGCAGCGCGCGGCGAAACAGCTCGCAGAAGCCCGCGCCATCGCGGGGCGGCACGATGACCTCGCCGCCTCGCGCATCGATCTCGCCGCGCGACTCGACGCCGCCCGGTCGCTCGAGCGGCTGACTCCCCGCGCGGCCGACGCCGACGCCGCGTACGTCGACGCCAACGCGGCCTCCGCCGCGGCATCAGCTCGCGTCGGAGAATTGCTCCGCCGCCGCCTGCGCGGGTACGCGGGCGAGCTCGCGGCATCCCTCGTCGACGGTGAACCGTGCGCGGTCTGCGGCTCGACGGCGCACCCCCGCCCGGCCGTGCACGACAGCGAACCGGTCACCGACGACGACCTCGCGGCCGCCGAGAAGGCGCGGGACGACGCCGCAGCGGCGGAGAAGGATGCCGCGACGGCGGCCGCCGCAGCGCGAGAAGCCGTCACGACGGCCGCGGCCACGGCAGGCGGTCATGGGGCCGACGACCTGGCTGCCGCCCTGGCCGACCTCGACGACGAGCTCGCGGCCGCTGCGGCGGCGCGTTCGCGCGTCGACGAAGTGACGCGCGACGCCGAGCAGATCGACGCGCTCGAGGCCGACGCCGTCCGCGAAACCGCGGCTCTTCGAGAGCGCGCGGGCGCTCTGCGCGAAGAGCTCGCGACGGTCGAGGGCACGCTCCAGACCGCGCGGCGAGCGGTCGAGGCGGCGCGCGGCGATCACGAGAGCGTCGCCGCGCGCATCGCCGCCGATGAGGAGCTCCGCCGTCTCGCTGCGCGTCTGCTCGAAGCCCGTCGTGACGAGCAGACCCGTCGAGAGGCGGCGGACGCCGCCGCGGGCGACCGCGACGCGCGCATCGCCGACACGGTGTTCGAGACCCTCGACGACGTCGTCGCGGCGTTGCTGCCGGCCCACGAGACGAGCCGACTCGCGCATCGGGTCGAGGAGCACGCCGCCGCCCTCACCGCCGCGCGGGCGCGCGCTCTCGAACTCGAACTCGAGACCGCCGACGCACACGTCGAGCCCGAAGCCCTGGCCGCCGCGGCACGCGCAGCGGCCGAGGCGGACGAGGCCCGCTCCGCCGCGATCACCGCCGAGGCCGACTCCGTCAACGTCGCGACGGGCCTGCGTGACCTGGTCGAGCGCATCGACGCCGCCGCGGGCGCCGTTGCGAGCCAGGCCGAGGATGCCGCCGCGATCACGCGTCTCGCCGACACCGTCGCGGGCAGGGCTCCCAACACGATGAAGATGGACCTCGAGACCTTCGTCCTCGCGGCCGAGCTCGAGGAGATCGTCGCCGCCGCGAACCTGCGCCTGGCCGAGATGTCGTCGGGCCGGTACACCCTGCGTCACTCCGATGCGAAGCAGGCTCGGGGCGCGGCATCCGGTCTGTCCATCGAGGTCCTCGACGCGCACACGGGACGGCTCCGCTCGCCGCAGTCGCTCTCGGGCGGCGAGACCTTCCTGGCCTCGCTCGCGCTCGCCCTGGGACTCGCCGAAGTGGTCACGTCGCGTGCCGGCGGCATTCGGCTCGACACGCTGTTCATCGACGAGGGCTTCGGCTCGCTCGACCCCGAGACACTCGAGCTCGCGATGCGGACTCTTGACGAGCTGCGTGCCGGCGGCCGTATCGTGGGCGTCATCAGCCACGTCGAGGCGATGAAGGAGCAGATCCCCGCCCAGCTCGTCGTCGAGGCGACCCCCGAAGGCCCCAGCATCGTCCGGCAGGACGTCGTGGCGCAGCCCTTAGGCTGAAGGCATGAGAAAAGGCACGATCTGGACCATCCTCGGCGTCGTCGTCGCGGTGATCATCGCGTGGATCGTCGTCGACATCGCACTCAAGGCGATCTTCCTCGTCGGCAAGCTCCTGCTCGTCGCCGTCGTGGCACTGATCGTCTTCTTCGTGCTGCGTTCGCTGTTCAGCCGCCGGGACGCCTGAGCCCTCTCGCGGACGTCAGACGCCGTACAGCTCGCTGATGCGCTCGCGCAGCTGACCGCTGCAGATCGCGACGGCGTCACGCCAGTCGGTGATCGCATCGTCCTGCGCGCTGTCAGAGACCGCCTTCAGGATGCGGATCGGCACACCGAACTGCTGGGCCACCCAGATGTAGGCGTATGCCTCCATGTCGACGAGTGTTCCGCCGAGGGCGCGGATCGCCTCGACCGTGTCGGCGTCGTCGACGAAGTGGTCGCCCGTCGCGATCGTCGTCCCCTCGCGGCCGGCGATCGACACCGTCGGCGGCAGCGAGACGTGTTGACCTGCGACACCGTCGACGTCCGACACGTCGTGCTGCAGGGCGGTGGTCACCTCGTGCACACCCACCGTCTCGGCATCCACCGATCCGGCGGTGCCGACGACCACGATCTCGTCGTAGCTCGCGCGGTCCAGCGCTCGCGTCAGGGCGTACGTGGCCTGCAGCTTGCCGGGCCCGGTGACGAGCCGGTCGAAGCCGGGGAGCTCCTCGGGGAAGGCGACGAGTTCGGAATCCAGAGCGGCGACGAGGAGCTTCACCGAACCATCATCCCACCGTGGATCAGGACGCTTCGCCGGGGAAGGCCGCATCGAGCTCCGCGAGCCACGCCGTCGCGTTGCCGTCGGACGGTGCCCGCCAGTCGCCGCGCGGCGAGAGTGAGCCGGCGGGCGACACCTTCGGCGCGTTCGGGACGGCGCTGCGTTTGAACTGCGCGAACCCGAAGTAGCGCTTCAGGAAGACCCGCATCCACCGCACGATGGTCGCGCGGTCGTAGGCGAACCGCTCGTCGGCGGGGAAGCCCGGAGGCCACGCTCCGGTCTCCGCGTCCGACCAGGCGTGCTCGGCGAGGAAGACGATCTTCGACGGGCGGAAGCCGTAGCGGAGCACGTGGAAGAGCGTGAAGTCGTGCAGGGCGTACGGCCCGATCGTGCTCTCGGTCGACTGGACTTTGCCGTCCTGACCGGCCGGTACGAGCTCGGGGCTGATCTCGGTGTCGAGGACGGCCTGGAGCACCTCCTTCGCACGGTCGGTCAGGGTCGCGCCCGACTCGTCGCTGTGCGCGATCACCCAGCGGATGAGGTGCTGGATGAGGGTCTTGGGCACGCCCGCGTTGACGCCGTAGTGGGCCATGTGGTCGCCGACGCCGTAGGTCGCCCAGCCGAGGGCGAGCTCCGACAGGTCCGACGTGCCGATGACCACGCCGCCGCGCTGGTTGGCGAGGCGGAACAGGAAGTCGGTGCGGGCGCCGGCCTGCACGTTCTCGAACGTCACGTCGTAGACGGGCTCGCCCTTCGCGAACGGATGCCCGAGCCCGGCCAGCAGCTCGGTCGCCATCGGACGGATGTCGATCGTCTCGATCGTCGCGCCGATCGCCTCGGCGAGGGCGATCGCGTTCGACTTCGTGTGCTCGCCGGTCGCGAAGCCCGGCATCGTGAAGGCCAGGATGTCGCTGCGCGGTCGCCCCATACGGTCCATGGCGCGCGCGACGACGAGGAGGGCGTGCGTCGAGTCGAGCCCGCCCGAGACGCCGATCACGGGCTTCGGCTGCCCGATCGCGCGGAGGCGCTGCTCGAGACCTGACACCTGGATGTTGAAGGCCTCGTAGCAGTCGAGGTCGAGGCGGGCGGGGTCGTCCGGCACGAAGGGGAACCGGTCGAGCGGGCGGCGGAGCCCCGAGACGGATGCCGCGGGCCCGACCGTGAAGGGGATGCGATTCGACCAGGTGGATTCGCTGCGGGCGTTGTCCTCGAAGGTGCCCTGACGCAGGCGATCCTGGCGGAGGCGATCGAGGTCGATGTCGGCGATCGCGTGCCGCGGTCCGTCGGGGAAGCGCTCGGTCTCGGCGAGGAGCGTGCCGTTCTCGTAGATCAGCGTCTGCCCGTCCCACGAGACGTCGTTCGTCGACTCGCCCTGGCCGGCGGCGGCGTACACGTAGGCGGCGAGGCAGCGGAAGGACTGCGACTGCGCGAGGACACGGCGGTCCTCGGCGCGGGCGATCGTGATCGGGCTGCCCGAGAGGTTCAGGAGGACGGTCGCGCCGGCGAGGGCCGCGTGCGAGGACGGCGGCACCGGCACCCAGAAGTCCTCGCAGATCTCGGCGTGGACGACGAGTCCGGGGACGTCGGTCGCCTCGAAGAGCAGGTCGGTACCGACCGGCACCTCGTCGCCCGCAAGCGTCACGGTGTCGGGTGCGCCGTCGCCGCGTGCATACCAGCGGGATTCGTAGAACTCGCGGTAGGTGGGCAGGTGCGACTTGGGCGCGACGCCGAGCACGCGCCCGCGGTGGATGACGACGGCGCAGTTGTAGAGCCGGTTCTGGATGCGCAGCGGTGCGCCGACGACGAGGAGGGGGGAGAGGTCGACGGATGCCGCGACGAGCGTCTCGATGGCCGTGAGGACGGCGTCGAGCACGACGTCCTGCATGACGAGGTCCTCGATCGCGTACCCCGAGAGGCCGAGTTCGGGGAAGACGGCGACGGCCACACCCTCGTCGTGGCAGGCGCGGGCGCTGGTCAGGACCGCCTCGGCGTTGGTCGCCGGATCGGCGATCGCGACCGGCACCGTGCACGCGGCGACGCGCGCGAAACCGTGCCGGTAGGGGTTCTCGAACGGGAGGTCCTGGGTCACGGCTCCAGTCTGTCAGGTGCCCGCCCGCGTGCGGCAGCCTGTGCTTTCATCGTCAGGTGCCCACCCGTGCCGTCGGATACCCGCCGCTCCCGCCGCCGTATCCGCTCCCGAAGGACTGGCGGGTCGGCACGCCCACCCGCATCCGTCCGTGGACGGTCGTGATCTACAGCCTGGTCGTGCTCGGGAGCGCTGCGGCGCTCGCGTTCGCGGTGCTCGGCGGGAACGTCGGTGCCGCGACGTGGTGGGTGCTCGTCTTCGCGGGCGCGACGCTCGGGTTCGGCGTCCACTTCGAGCGCGCCGGCGGTGAACGGGGCATGCCGGAACTCCTCAACGCCGTCGCCCTGACGCGAGCGGAGAAGCGCCCTCCCGACTCGTGGGTGCACTTCTTCCGCGAGCGCGGTGCCGGGTCGTGGGTGAGCGCGTGGTTCACCGTGGCGGGCGTCGTGTCGACCGCGGCGTTCGTCTGGGCGATCGTCCGGTCCGTGACGACGGATGCCGCCCTCGCCCTCATCTGGCTCATCCCGCTGCTCCTGGGGGCTCTCGTGGTCCTCCTGGCGGGCAGCATCGCGATCGTCTCGACGTGGCGCGCGGCATCCTTCGGTCGGCTGCCTATCGGCGTCGGGATCGGACCGTCGGGCGTGACCCGCTACTACCTCGATGACACGGACGACATCGACTGGGCCCGCATCGCGCGCGTCGCCCCGACGGTGTCGGCCGTCGACGAGACGACGGGGGACTTCACCCCGTCCGTCGAACTCCGAGCCGCCGACGACGAGATCCTGCTCGACCTGAACATCAGCGGCTTCCGCGCCCACGCGTGGCTCATCTACGCCTCTATCCGGTTCTGGGCGGAGCATCCCGAGATGCGCCACGAGCTCGGGACGACGTTCGCGCAGCAGCGCATGGACGGGTGGCGTCGCGGCATGCTCGGGAAGAGTGTCGGCGACCGCGGATAGTGTCGATTCCCGAGAGGGGATCATGCGATACATCGAAGACGACGGCCGGATCGTCTGGAGCGCGAGCGACCTGAAAGCCGCGGCCGAGTGCGAATTCGCCTGGCTGCGGGCGATCGACGCGAAGCTCGGCCGGATCGCGGCGGTCGACGATCCGGAGGACCTCACCCTCGAACGCGCGGGCCGCCTCGGCACCCAGCACGAGCGGCGGGTGTACGAGGCCTACCGCGTCGCGCACCCGGGGGCGGTCGTCGAGATCCCCGAGACGAGATCGTCGGATGCCGCGGGCCTGGCGGCGGCGGTCGCGGCGACCGATGCGGCGCTCGCCGATCCCGCCGTCCACGTCGTCTACCAGGCGGCGTTCTCGACCGAGGAGTTCGTCGGCTTCGCCGACTTCCTCGTCCGCGGCGACGACGGCCGCTGGATCGTGCAGGACACCAAGCTCGCCCGCCACGCGCGGGTCACGGCCCTCATGCAGCTGGCGGCATACGTGGATCAGCTCGACCGACTCGGTGTGCCCCGCGCCGACGAGGTGCAGCTGCTCCTCGGCGACGGCACGACCTCGACGCACGCCGTCCGCGACCTCATGCCGGTCTTCTCACTGCGACGCGAGCGCCTCCGCGCGCTCATCGCCGACCGGGACCTCGCCGCCGGTGCGGCAGGCGAGCCCATCCCGTGGGGCGATGACCGCGGCGAGCTCCGGGTCGTCGCGTGCGGACGGTGCGCGACGTGCGATCTCGAGGTCGTCTCCCACCGCGACCTGTTGCTGGTAGCCGGCATGCGTCCCGTCCAACGCGACCGCCTCCGCGCGGCGGGCATCACGACGATCGACGACCTCGCGGCATCCCGCGAAGCTCCTCCTCGGATGTCGTGGGACACGTTCTCGGGGCTCCGGACCCAGGCGCGCCTGCAGCTCGAGAGCCCCGCCGGCGGCGTCGACGACGCCCCCGCCGGGACGGCGCCCGCGACCCCGACGTTCGACGTCGTCTTCCCCAAGGCGCTGGGAGCACTGCCGCGACCCGACCACGGCGACCTGTTCTTCGACTTCGAGGGCGACCCGCTCTACACCGAGGGCGCCGCCGTGCAGTGGGGGATCGATTACCTGTTCGGCTGGGTCGACGAGACCGAGCAGTACTCCGCGCTGTGGGCCCACTCGTTCGCCGACGAGAAGCGCGCGCTCGAGGACTTCCTCGAGTTCGTCGCCGTCCGTCGCCGTGCCCACCCGGGCCTGCACATCTACCACTACGCACCGTACGAGCCGACGCACCTGCTCGCCATGGCGGCACGGCACGGCGTGGGCGAAGCGGCCGTCGATCGGCTGCTCCGCGACGGCGTGTTCGTCGACCTCTACCCGATCGTCCGGCGTGCCCTGCGCGTCGGCTCGCGGTCGTACTCCATCAAGAAGCTCGAACCGCTCTACATGGGCGACGAGGTGCGCACGAGCGACGTGCAGCGCGGGGACGACTCGATCGTCCGCTACGTCGAGGCCCGCGGATTGCAGGATGCCGGCGATGACGAGGCCGCCCGCACGATCCTCGACGACCTCGCCGACTACAACCGCTACGACTGCGTGTCGACGCGTCGACTGCGCGACTGGCTCGTGGAGCGGGCCCGCGAGGCGAACCTCGTGCCCTCGCGGGAGCCCGACGCCGGCGAAGCCGTCTACGAGCCCTCGCCGCGCGCGGATGCGCTCGCCCGGTTCGCCGCCGACGCCGAGGACGAGTCGGTCGCGCAGGCGCTCCGACTCGGGGCGGCGGCGATCGACTACTACCCGCGCGAGGCGAAGACCTTCTGGGCGACGCATTTCCTCCGCCTCCGCGAGCCGGTGTCGGTCTGGGAGGACACCCGCGACGTCGTGGTCGTCGATCGCGACCGCTGCCGGGTGCTCACCGACTGGCACCGTCCGGAAGGGCTGACCGCCGTCCGCCGTGTCGTCGAAATCCGGGGCGAGTTCGCCCCCGGCACGCGGGTGACCGTGGGGCAGAGCCCGTACGCCGTCTACGAGCTGCCGGCGCCGTTCCCCATCGAGACGAGCCCGCGGTGGATCCACGCGGCGCGGTCCATCTCCGTCGTCGACGTCCTCGACGACGGTGTCGTGATCGAGGAGAACGCCTATCAGGGGTTCACCTGGCAGGAGTTGCCCGTCGCGCTCACGCCGCCCGCGCCACCGCGAGCAGGCAGCCAGCAGGCCGCCATCGACGAGTGGGCCGACGCCGTGCTGGCCGCGGCGCCGGCATTGCCGACCGATCCCGCGACCGACCTGCTGCTCCGCCGCCCGCCGCGCCGTGAGACCCCGTTGCCGCGCACCGGCGACGACGTCGCCGACATCTCCGCGGCGCTCGCTGAGGCGACCGACGGCTACCTCGCCGTGCAGGGCCCTCCGGGGACGGGCAAGACCTACGTCGGGTCGCACGTCGTGGCGCGCCTCGTTCGCGAGCGCGGCTTCCGCGTCGGCGTCGTCGCGCAGTCGCACAACGTGGTGGAGCACATGCTCGACCGGATCGTCGAGGCGGGGGTGGATGCCGCGCAGGTCGCCAAGGCGCCCAAGGGGCCCGCCACCGGGCAGGAACGCTTCACCGTCATCGCCAAGAACCAGCTCGCCGCCTACATCGACTCCCAGCCTGCGGGGTTCGTCGTGGGCGGCACGGCATGGGACCTCACCCACACCGGACGGGTCGGGCGCCGCTCGCTCGATCTGCTCGTCATCGACGAGGCGGGTCAGTTCTCGCTCGCCTCGACCATCGCGGTCTCGGCCGCCGCGAAGCGGCTGCTGCTCCTCGGCGACCCGCAGCAACTGCCTCAGGTCAGCCAGGGCACCCACCCCGAGCCCGTCGACACGTCGGCACTCGCGTGGGTGATGGACGACCATGCGGTCATCCCGGCAGATCGCGGCTACTTCCTCGCCCGCACGCGACGGATGCGGCCGGAGGTCGCCGAACCCGTGTCGCAGCTCGCCTACGAGGGTCGGCTCGAGGCCCACCCCGACACGGCACTCCGGCGGCTCGAGGGCGTGCCCGCGGGTGTGATCCCCGTGCCGATCGCCCACACGCGCAACGCGACGCAGTCACCTGAGGAGGCGGAGGAGGTCGTCCGGATCGTCCGCGACCTCAGCGGCACCCCCTGGTCCGACGGCGACGCCACCCGTCCCCTCGCGCCCGAGGATGTCATCGTCGTCACGCCCTACAACGCGCAGCAGGTGCTCGTCGAAGAGGCGCTCGTCGCGGCAGGGTTCCCCGGCGTGCGCGTCGGGACGGTGGACCGGTTCCAGGGGCAGGAGGCGGCCGTCGTCGTCGTCTCGCTCGCGGCGTCGTCGGGTCGCGATGCGCCACGCGGGCTCGAGTTCCTACTGCTGCAGAACCGCATCAACGTCGCCGTCTCGCGTGCGATGCACACGGCCTATGTCGTCTACAGCACGGGCTTGCTCGACGACCTGCCGCGCACGCCCGACGGGGTCGCGCGTCTCAGCGCGTTCGCCCGGCTGGTCGGGACGGCATCAGCCGAGGGGGCGGTGCCGCCCCGGACCGAGCTGTCTCAGACGGTGCCGCCTCAGACCGTCCCGTAGAGACGGTCGCCCGCGTCGCCGAGGCCGGGGACGATGTAGCCCTTCTCGTTGAGGCGCTCGTCCATCGCGCCCAGCACGAGGGTCACATCGCGGTCGCCGACCTGCTTCTCGATGGCGGCGACGCCTTCGGGAGCGGCGAGGATGCAGACCGCCGTGACGTCCTGCGCGCCGCGCGCGAAGAGGAAGTCGATCGCGGCACCGAGCGAGCCGCCGGTGGCGAGCATCGGGTCGAGGACGAAGCACTGCCGATCGCTCAGGTCGTCGGGAAGCCGTTCGGCGTACGTGTACGGCTCGAAGGTCTCCTCGTTGCGAGCCATGCCGAGGAAGCCGACCTCGGCCGTCGGCAGCAGCGTCGTCATGCCCTCGAGCATGCCGAGACCGGCGCGGAGGATCGGGACGACCAGCGGGCGGGGCTCGCTGATCTTGAGTCCGGTCGTGCGGGTGACCGGGGTGTCGATCTCGATCTCCTCGACGCGGACGCCGCGGGTCGCCTCGTACGCGAGGAGCGTGATGAGCTCCTCCGTCAACTGGCGGAAGACCGGTGAGGTGGTGCGCTTGTCGCGCAGCACCGTGAGCTTGTGGGTGATGAGGGGGTGGTCGGCGACGTGCACACGCATGAGCCCAAGGGTACCGGGGCTACGCTGACCTCGTGAGTCTGCCCGTTCCCGCCGCCGATGATGCGGCGATGACGAGGGCGCTGGAACTCGCGGCATCCGCCCCCGCCCACGGTGACGTCCCCGTCGGCGCGGTGGTCACGCGGGCGGGCGAGGTCATCGGCGAGGGTCGCAACCTGCGCGAGCGCGACGGCGACCCCCTCGCGCATGCCGAGATCGTCGCGCTGCGGGCCGCGGCATCCGCTCTGGGGTCCTGGAACCTCGAGGACTGCACCCTCGTCGTCACCCTCGAGCCCTGCGTCATGTGCGCCGGGGCGATCCTGCAGACGCGCGTCGGCCGGGTCGTGTTCGGTGCCTGGGACGAGAAGGCCGGCGCCGCCGGATCGGTTCACGATCTGCTGCGCGACCGCAGGATGCCGCACCGCGCCGAGGTCCTCGGCGGCGTGCGGGCCGAGGAGGGTGCGACGCTCCTGCGCGCGTTCTTCGACGAGAAGCGCTGATCCCGCGCGTCAGTCGGACGAGCTGAGGATGATCGCCTCGGTCGGCGGGGCGGGGGATGCCGGCGACCCGATGTACCCCGTCAGCTCGAGCAGAGCGCGACGGAAGACCGCGGGACGCTCGAGGTGCGGCGTGTGGCCCACGCCGGGGAGCGCGAGCTCGGTGGCGACACCCCCGGCATCCGTGTAGCGGCGCAGGACCTCACGGGTCTGCGACACCATCGGCTGGGCGGGCGCGATATCGGCGCCGGGCCAGTCCGGCAGGATGCCGAGCGCGCCGAGGTGGTTCGGGTCGGAGAAGGATGCGTCCGACACGATCGGGTCGAGGACGCCGCGCACCCACAGGATGGTCGGCTTGACGGGCAGCTCGACGATCGCCGACACGTCGAAGTTCGACGGCGCGAGCGCGTTGAGCACGCCGAAGCGGCCCGGAGCGTATCCGGGCCAATGCGGGCTGGTGACGGCCTCGCCGGGGTAGTTGCCGGTCGCCGTCGAGGTCGACAGCATCGCCTCGACCCACAGGTCCTCGTGCTCGGTGGTGAACCCCTCCGCCACGAAGGACGAGCGGAAGATGCTCCGCGGCGAGGTGGGGGACTCCTCGTCGGATTCGCGGGCGTTGAGTCGGCGCACGAACTCCGCGTTCGCCATGCCCGCGCCGCAGCCGGCGTCGTCGTCGGTCAACCGGGTGCCGTCCAGGCGCGTGCCGCCGAGCCCGTAGGGCGAGATGGGGGACTCGAGCAGAATCGTCCGCACGGGGTGGTCGAGGGCGAACTGCAGAGCGACCGCTCCGCCGAGATCCCAACCGACGAGATGCGGTGCGTCGATGCCGAGCTCGGCCAGCCCGACGGCGACGTCGTCACTGAGGTCGCGGACGCCGCGGCTCGCGTCGACCGGCATGTGCTCCGTACCGCCGAACCCACGCAGATCGACCGCGACGACGCGGAACTCCGCAGGCAGGTCCTGCATGAGCTCCTGCCAGACGAGGGCGGAGGAGAGCCCGCCGTGCAGGAGGACGACGGTGCGGTCGGGCGCGGTGCCGGGGTCGTCGCCGATGCGCTCGAGGATGTTGACGCCCAGGCGGTCCGTGTCGATGATGCGGGACGAGATTCCGTCGAGGAGGGTCATGACCCGATGATAGGCGGCCGCCGCATCCATGCCGAGGGCGTCGATGACAGGATGGGTCCATGACGCACCACCTCCCGCCCGTCGCCATTCTCGGAGCAGGTTCGATGGGGGGTGCGATCGCCCAGGGCATCTCACGCTCGGGAGAAGCATCGTCGGTCGTGGTGACCAACCGCACCGCCGCCAAGGCCGGCGAGCTCGACGGGCTCGACGCCGTCACCAGCGTGGCGCTGGCGGACGAGCCGAGCGCGAACACGGATGCCGCGGCATCCGCCGACATCGTCCTCATCGGGGTGAAGCCCGCCATGGTGCCCGACGTGCTGCGCGAGATCGCGGGCGCGCTGCGCCCCGGGACGATCGTGGTGAGCCTCGCGGCGGGCGTCACGATCGACACCTTCGAAGCGATCGTCGGCCCCGGCATCCCCGTCATCCGTTCGATGCCGAACACGCCGGCCGTCGTCGGCAAGGCCGTCACGGGCCTCGCTGCCGGCTCGACCGCGACGCCCGAGCACGTCGCCCTCGTGCGGCGGCTGTTCGAGACGTGCGGCGTCGTGATCGAGGTTCCCGAGGCGCAGATCGACGCGCTCTCGACGATCTCGGGGTCGGGCCCGGCCTACGTGTTCCTGCTCGTCGAGGCCCTCACCGAAGCCGCGCGCGGCAAGGGGTTCGACGAGGCCGATGCGCGGCTCATGGCCGAGCAGACCTTCATCGGGGCGACCGCGCTGCTCGCGGCATCAGGGGAGGATCCCGCCGAACTCCGCCGCCGCGTCACGAGCCCGAAGGGGACGACCGAGCGCGCCATCGGCGTCCTGCAGACGGGGAACCTCGACGGTCTCTTCGCGCAGGCGACGGATGCCGCGCTGGCCCGCGCGCGCGAGCTGGCGACCGGCGTCTGAGGCCGGCGCTCAGGCGTCGCCGAGGGTGAGGTCCTCGGCCGTCGTCCGCTCGCTGAGCACCGCGGTGTGGTCGGCCCGGCCGACGACGCGGCGAACGGCGAACAGGATGGCTGCGCCGACCGCGGCCGACACCGCCGCGGCCTCGTAGGGGGCGCCGACGCCGTACACCGCGAGGGCGGTGCCGACGGGTGCGCCGATGGCGCCGCCGAAGAAACGGAATCCGGAGTAGGCCGAGCTCGCGACGGCACGCGGCAGGGTCGTCGCCTCCATCGCCGCTTCGGTGAGGATCGTGTTCACCGCGCCGATCTCGACGCCGAGGAGCACGACGCAGACGACGAGCAGGGGACGCGAGCCTGCGCTGAGCGAGGCGGCGACGTGGGTTGCGGCGAAGGCGACGAGGAACCAGAACAGCACCCAGACGACCGAGTACCGCTTCGTCAGGCGCGGGGCGATGAGGACGCCGGCGATCGCGAGGCCGATGCCGAAGCCCATCATGACCAGGCCGATCCCGACGGCCGGTAGCTCGAGGGCGTAGGGCGTGTACGACAGTGTGACGAAGAAGCCGGCGTTGTAGAGGAAGGCGACGACGCTGATCGCGAGCAGCCCCTTGTCGGCGAAGGCGCGGAAGGGCGCGCCGATCGAGCTGCGCTGCGCGGCGTGCCCGGGGTCGCGGACGAGGGTGAGGAGGGCGACGACGCCGACGGCGAGGAGGGATGCGGTTCCCCAGAACGCCGCGAACCAGCCGATCTCGCCGAGCAGGCCACCCACGAGCGGGCCGACGGCCAGCCCGATGCCGAGTGCGGCCTCGTAGAAGATGACGGCGTGCTCGCTGCGTCCGCCGGAGGCCGAGACGATCGACGCGAGCGCGGTCGAGAGGAACAGCGCGTTGCCGAGGCCCCACACGGCGCGGCAGGCGATCAGGGCGCCGATGGTCGGAGACAGCGCGCAGCCGACGGCGGCGAGGGCGATGACGGAGAGCCCCAGGATCATGACGGCGCGCGTGCCGATACGTGTCGACAGCCAGCTCGTGAAGAACATCGCCGAGGCGGTCACGGCGAGGTAGCTCGTGAACAGGAACGACGTCTCGACGGGGGCGGCGTGCAGCGTGGCTGCGACCGTGGGCAGGATGGGGCCGACGAGCCCGATCCCCATGAACGCGATCATCGCGGCGAAAGCGATGGCCCAGACGGCGGGCGGCTGCGAGAGCAGGCGCGGAGCGGTCGTCTCGGGGGCGGTCGAGGTGGTTCCGGTGTCGAGGGCGGTCATTCGTCCAATTGTACACCGATGATTTACTAGTGAACTAAATAGGTGCGCACGGCTACAGTGGACCCGTGACCGAGCGCGCCGATCTGATCGACCGCATCCGCGCCGCCTGGGCGTCGTCGATGCCCGAGATGGACACGTCTCCCATCGATGTCTGGGGGAGGCTCAATCGCACGAGCGCGCTCGCGACCGCGCAGATCGAGCGCCTCCTCGCCGACAGCGGCGTCTCGCGCTCCGAGTTCGACGTCCTCTGCGCCCTGGCCCGCATGGACCGACCCCTGCGGGCGAGCGAGGTGACAGCCGAGACGATGCTCAGCGGGGCGGCGACGACGAAGCTCACGACGCGACTCGAGTCGGTCGGGCTGCTGCGCCGCGAGCGCTCCGACCGGGACGGCCGAGCCGTCCAGCTGTCGTTGACGGATGCCGGCCGTGCCGTCGTGGAACGCGAGATGCCCCGTGCCCTCGCTCACGACGAGCGGCTGCTCGACGGATTCTCGCCCGCCGATCGCGACGCCCTCGCGGGCCTCCTCGCGCGCCTCCTCGCCAACGCGCAGCGCGAGATCTGACCGAGGTCCTCAGCGGTCGAGCGACGCGAACCGCTCGATGTCGGAGTTCGTCCCCGACACGATGATGAGGTCGTGGTTGGTCACGACGGTCGTCGCTTCCGCGTACCGGAAGGGCTTGCCGGGGCTCTTCACGCCGACCACGGTCACGTTGTACTTGGAACGGACTCCGGACTCGTTCAGGCCGACGCCGCGGATGAAGCGCGGCGGGTACATCTTGGCCAGCACGAAGTCGTCGTCGAAGCGGATGAAGTCGAGCATCCGGCCGCTCACGAGGTGGGCGACGCGCTCGCCGGCCTCGCGCTCGGGGTAGATCACGTGGTTCGCGCCGACGCGGGCGAGGATCTTGCCGTGCGACTGCGAGACCGCCTTCGCCCAGATCTGCGGGACCTTGAGGTCGACGAGGTTCGCCGTGATGAGGACGGATGCCTCGATCGAGGACCCGACCGCGACCACGGCGACCTGGAAGTCCTGTGCGCCGATCTGCTTCAGCGCATCGATGTTGCGCGCGTCGGCCTGAACGGCGTGCGTGACGCGCTCCGACCACTTCTGCACGAGGTCGAGGCTGTCGTCGATCGCGAGGACATCACGATCGAGACGGTCGAGTTCGCCGGCGCACGCGGCGCCGAAGCGACCGAGTCCGATGACGAGGACGGGCGAATCGCTGCGCAACTGCTCAACCAACGATGGGCCTCTCCACGGGCAGCGCATAGTGCTGCGTTCGATTGGTCGCGGCCACCGCCGCGGCGAGTGTCACTGTACCAACGCGCCCCATGAACATCGTCAGGGCCATGACGAAGACGGCGGGGTCGGGGAGTTCCTGCGTCAGCCCCGTCGACAGGCCGACCGTCGCGAAGCCCGACACCACGTCGAAGAGCACCTCGTCGAGCGGCGCCTTCGTCAGGTGGGCGATGGTGATCGTCGACAGTGCGACGATCGTCGCGCCCCACGCGACGACCGAGAGGGCGACCCGCTGCACGTCGCTCGGGATGCGGCGTCCGAACGCCGAGACGCTCGGGCGGCCCTTCGCCTCGGACCACACCGCGAGTGCGAGGACGGCGAGCGTGGTGACCTTGATGCCGCCCGCCGTCGACGCGGATCCGCCGCCGACGAACATGAGCATCGACCCCACGACGAGCGAGGACTCGTGCATCTCGCCGATGTCGATGATCGAGAATCCGCCCGAGCGTGTCATGGCCGACAGGAACAGCGCCTGGAACGTCGTGTCCCAGGCATCCATCGTCCCGAAGGTCTTCGGATTGCCGTATTCCAGGATCACGAAGGCGACGGCGCCGGCGAAGAACAGGACGACCGTGGTGATCAGCGTCAGCTTGACGTGGATCGACCATTTGCGCAGGTGCCACTGGTGCTTCCAGAGTGCGTAGATGACCGGGAAGCCGATCGACCCGAGGAAGACCCCCGCCATGAGGACGGTGAGGAGCAGGTAGTTCTGGGCGAAGGGCGCGAGCCCCTCGGCGTTCGGCGCGAAACCGGTGTTCGTGAAGGCCATCGCCGCGTAGTACGGCGCTTCCCAGAGCGCGGTGACGGCGTCGACCCCGCTCGCCAGCAGCAGCGGGTAGAGGAGGATCGCGAGGGCGGCTTCGATGACGAGGGTCGAGAGCGCGACCGTGGCGAGCAGCTGACCGACCTCGCCCAGGCGCACGGCCTGGCCCTCGTTGACCGGGCCGCCGTGCGCGCGCATCGGGTTGCTGTCGCCCGCGGCGAGGAGCTTGGCCCGGAGTCCGAGTCGCTTGGAGATCACGAGGCCGAGGATCGAGGCGAGAGTCAGCACGCCGAGGGCGCCGACGTTGACGCCGATGAACACGACGACGTGACCGAGGGGCGACCAGTGGGTCGCCATGTCGACGGTCGAGAGGCCCGTGACGCAGATCGTCGACACCGCCGTGAACAGCGCGTCGGGGAGCGGGGTCACCCGGCCGTCCGAGGCCATGATCGGCAGCGAGAAGAGAGCGGTGAAGACGAGGATCAGCGCCGAGAAGACGAGGACGGCGAACCGGGACGGCGATGCCGTGGCCAGGTCGCGCATCGCGGAGGACGCGCGGCGATGCCACGCCGGTCCGCGCCGTCGGGCGCGCTCGTCGACGGATAAGCCCGTCATCCGCGCCCCTTCCTCGTTCGGATCGTTGTCATGGTACTCCCGCGCGCGGGCGGGCTAACCTAATGCCATGGCGGACATCTTCGACGTGATCGCCGACGGAACCCGTCGGGACATCCTGCAGTTGCTCCGCGAGCGCGGGGCGTCCGGGGGTAACGGGACGAGTGTCTCGCAGATCGTCACCGCGCTCGGCGTCAGCCAGCCGACCGTGTCGAAGCACTTGAAGGTACTGCGCGAGGCATCCCTCGTCTCCGTCCGCGAGGACGGCCAGCACCGTTACTACAGCCTGTCGCCCGAGCCGCTCGACGCGGTCGACGATTGGCTCTTCCCGTTCTTCGCGGTCGCCGACGACGAATACGCCGCCGGCGCGACGCTGACGGAGGGAGCGGCGCACGCCGCCGAGGTCGTGGGGCGGGCCGCCGCGTCGGCCAAGCACGCGGTCACCAGCGTCTTCAACAAGCTGCCGGGTCGCTGACCCGCCTTCCGTCACACCGGTCACACAGGTTTACAGGCGTCCCAGCGAACCCCTAATGTGGAGGGACTCGCGGGGATGAAAAATTCAAAGGGGACACACATGTCGGACATCTCGGATGTGCGCTTTCTCACGGTCGCCGAGGTCGCAGACCTCATGCGCGTCTCGAAGATGACCGTCTATCGTCTGGTGCACTCCGGCGAGCTCCCCGCTGTCCGCTTCGGTCGCAGCTACCGCGTCCCCGAGACGGCCGTCACCGCAGCGTTGCAACGTCCCATCGCCGACGTCGGCTAGACTGATCCGAGGCATTTTTCGTTCTGCCGTTCCCGGACGCCGATATCGGGCGTCCAGACCCCTACTTAGTGAGGTTTACCGTGGGTTCAGTCATCAAGAAGCGCCGCAAGCGCATGGCGAAGAAGAAGCACCGCAAGCTGCTTCGCAAGACTCGCCACCAGCGCCGCAACAAGAAGTAAGCGGCATCGCACACCAAGCGCCCCCGTCCGGTCAGCCGGTCGTCGGGGCGCTTCGTGTTGCGTCCGGGGCATCCATTCCCGGGTGAGAATGGATGCCGTGACCGCACTCACCCTCATCTCGAAACCCGACTGCCACCTCTGCGACGTCGCGCGCGAGATCGTCGACACCGTCGTCGCCGATCTCCCCGAGGGGCAGGTCGAGGTCCGGGAGCTGTCGATCGCCGACGACGCCGAGCTGTATTCGACGTGGTGGGAGAAGATCCCGGTGGTCCTCATCGACGGAGACCTGCACGCCCACTGGCGACTGTCTGCGGATCGCCTCCGTGCCGCCCTCGCAGAGAAGGACCGCGCATGATCCGGCACACGGTCATCTGGCGGATGGCCGCCGACGACGCCGAGACGAGAGCCGAGCACGCGGCCGAGGTCGCGCGCCTCCTCGAGGGCCTGGTCGGCGTCGTCCCCGTGATCCGCTCGCTGAGCGTCGGCGTGAACGTCGCCGTGCCCGAGAGCAACGCGGACGTCGCTCTCGTCATCGACCTCGATGACCTCGCCGCGCTGGATGCCTACCAGACGCACCCCGCTCACCAGCAGGTGGCCGGTTACATCCGCAGCGTCACCGGTGACCGCCTGGCGGTCGACTTCGAGGTCTGAGGCCGTTAGCGGGTCTGCCGAGGCGTCGCGACGACGGGAACCGGCCGGACGGCGATGCGGACCCGCTCGCCGAACTGGAGCCTCTCGTCGGGCGCATGCTGCAGGCGGACGAGCGACCCGTCGTCGGTGCGCACGAGCGACCGGCGGATGCTGCCGAGGAACATGCTCTCCTCGACGACCGCCCCCACACCTGATCCGGCACCGACCAGATGAACGTGCTCGGGACGGAGCAGGACGTCGACCTCCCCGTCGGGGACGTCGCTCTGGAGCGGCACATCCGTCCCCCACACGGTGGCCGTGCCGCCCGCGGCGACGCCGGGCACCGAGCTCGACAGCCCGATGAACGCGGCCACGCGGGGTGTGGCGGGTCGGAGATAGAGCTCTTCGGGGGACCCGATCTGCTCGATGCGCCCGGCATCCATGACGGCGATGCGATCCGACACCGCGAGGGCCTCCTCCTGGTCGTGCGTCACGAAGACGGTCGTGGTGCCGAGGCGGAGCTGGATGCGCCGGATCTCGTCGCGCAGTTGGACGCGGACCTTGGCGTCGAGGGCCGACAGCGGCTCGTCGAGCAGGAGGACCCGGGGCTCGGTCACGAGCGCGCGAGCGAGCGCCACGCGCTGCTGCTGCCCGCCCGAGAGCTGGTGGGGGTAGCGGTCTGCGAGGTGGTCGAGGCCGACCAGCTCGAGCGCTTCACCGGCCCGGCGACGCGCAGCCCGGGCATCCACTCGGCGTCGGCGGAGCCCGAAGGCCACGTTGTCGCGCACGCGCAGGTGGGGGAAGAGCGAGTAGGCCTGGAACACCATGCCGATGTCGCGCTTGTTCGTCGGCGTCCGCGAGACGTCGGTTCCGCCGAACGAGACGGTTCCCGCCGTGGCGTCCTCGAGGCCGGAGATCACGCGCAGCGCGGTCGTCTTGCCGCACCCGGACGGCCCCAGGAGCGACACGAACTCGCCCGGTGCGATGTCGAGGTCGACGCCGTGCAGCACCCGGGTCGGACCGTAGTCCTTCACGATGCCGCGCAGCGCCACGCGGGTGCCGTCGCCGGCGGCGGCGAGCAGGTGGTTGTCCGCGGTCTGGGGCAGAGCGCGGGCAGCGGGTGTCACGTCGAGAGTCATGAGGTCTTCCTTCCGGCGCCGACGCGTCCCGCGCGGCCGATGATGAGCAGGAGCCCGAAGGCGAAGGCGAGCGCCAGCAGGGTGAAGATCGCGGAGGCCCAGGCATCCTGCTTGTTGACGAGGACGAGTCCCGTCTGCAGCACCTGCCGGTTCAGCAGCGAGGCGATCGTGAACTCGCCGAGGACGACGGCGACCGTCATGAGGGATGCCGCCAGCAGCCCCTGTCGCAGGTTCGGCGCGATGACGCGGATCAGGACCGCCGGCCAGCTCGCGCCGAGCGTGCGCGCCGCCTCGGCGAGCGTCCGAAGGTCGACGGCGTCGATCGAGGCCTGGATCGACCGGTAGGCGAAGGGGAGGACGACGATGCCGTAGGCGAAGGCGAGACTCCACGTCCCGGTGCCGAACGTCCTGCCGATCGCGAGGTAGATGGGTGCCAGACCGACCACCAGGACGATGGCCGGGATGGTGATCGGCAGCAGGGCGAAGAACTCGAACATCCGTCGGAGAGCGGGGTAGCGCAGGGCGACGAGCACCATCGTGGGCGCGAGGACGACGAGGACGATCGCGACCGTCACCACCGCGAGGACGAGGGAGTTGACCAGGCCCGCCCAGACGGGCACGTAGGCCGCGGCGCGGGCCGGGTCGAACAGCGCGGTCCAGCGGTCGAGCGTCAGGCTGCCGTCGGCGGCGGTCAGGGTGAACAGCAGGGTCGCTGCGAACGGGACAGCGAACACCGCTCCGACGAGGATGCCGATGGTCCACCGTGTCGCCCGGGAGGGGGCGAGGGGCGAGCGGGTCATGCCTGCCACCTCGAGGCCCGCCGCTGGACCAGGTTGTAGAAGACCATCGCCGCCGCGACGACCAGGATCATGCCGAGCGCGAGCGACCCCGCGAGGTTCTCGCGGCCGAGCACGGTCTCGCTCGTGAGCGCGGTGCGGATCTGCAGCGGCACGATCGACGAGCCCTGGCTGGCGAGTGCGGCTGCCGTCGCGTAGGACGAGAACGCGTTCGTGAACAGCAGGAGGAAGCTCGCGAGGAACGAGGGCGCGAGGACGGGGAAGCCGACGTGTGCCCAGAAGCCGGCGCGCGTGCCGCCGAGGGTCATGTGCGCTTCGGCCCACTGGGGGCGGAGGGCGGCGAGGGCCGGCATGAACGTGAGGACCATGAGCGGCACCTGGAAGATGATGTACGCGGGGATGAGGCCCGGCAGTCCGTAGATCCAGGCGCCGTCCGCGAAGATGTCGATTCCCAGAGCGCCGGCGATCAGGCGGGTGATGACACCCTGCGTGCCGAGCGTCGCGACCATCACGAAGGCGAGCATGACGCCGCCGAACTGCGCGAGGACACCGGATGCCGCATCCACCGCGGCGCGGATCACTCCGGTCTCGGGCAGCCCCAGCAGAGCGAAGCAGACGAGCGATCCCGCGATCGCGCCGATGGCCGCGGTGAGCAGCGAGACCCAGGTCGAGTTCCAGAACGTCTCGGTGATCACCGGATCGACGAGGGCGGTCAGGTTGTCCCACGTGAACGCCCCGGTGTCGTCCTGGAAGCCCGTGACGACGGCGAGGACGGTGGGGAGGAGGAGGAACAGGGCGAGGTAGGCGAGGAAGGGGACGAGGCCCAGCCATGACCATCCGATCCGCCGCGAGCGGGGGAGCGGGGAGCCCGTGACCGGGCTCCCCGCGGGGGCGACAGCGGTCACTGGACCGCGGCCGCCCATTCCTTGCCGAGCAGCGTGCCGGCCTTCGTCGACTGGTCCTCGGTCGGGACGACCGTGTCGGCGGGCGCTTTCGGGAGCTTGGCGGCGAGGGCGGCGTCGATCGTTCCGGCCTTCGTCATCGCCTCCATGCGGACGGGACGGGCGCCCCCCTTCAGCCACAGGTTCTGCACCTCGTCGCTGTAGAGGAACTCCTCCCACAGCCGCGCGGCGGCGGGGTGGGGGGCGTCGGCGTTGATGGCCTGGTTGTAGTAGCCGGCGTAGCCCACGCCGTCGAACACGACCGTCTTCCAGGTGGGGACGTCGGCGGAGTGCGCCGCGTTCAGGTAGTCCCAGTCGAAGACGACGGGCGTCTCACCGCTCGCGACGGTGGCGCTCGTGACGTCGAGCTTCAGCATGTTGCCGGCCTTGTCGAGCTTCGAGAAGAAGTCGATCCCCGGCTGGAAGTCGTCGAGCGACCCGCCGGACTGCACGGTAGCGAGCCCGACGGCGGCGAAGGCGGCACCGGCCTGCGTCGGGTCGCCGTTGATGGCGACCGAGCCGCGGAACTCCGAGCTCAGCAGGTCGCTGAGCTGCGTCGGCGCGGCGAACTTCGAGGAGTCGTACCCGACCGACATGTACCCGCCGTAGTCGCCGACGAACAGGCCCGTCGACTCCTTCAGCTCCGCGGGGATGTCGTCCCAGGTCTGGACCTTGTACGGCGCGAAGCGGTCGGTGTTCTGGAGGGCGACGGTCAGGCCCAGGTCGAACACGTCGGGCGCGGTGTCGAGGCCCTCGTTGGTCTTGGCCGCGGTGATCTCTTCGGCGCTCGAGAAGTCGGGCGACTGCTCGGTGACGGTGATCTCGGGGTAGCGCTTGGCGAACAGGTCGAGGATCTCGCCGTAGTTGGCCCAGTCGCGGGGGAGGGCGATGACGTTCAGGGCGCCCTCGGCCTTGGCCGCCGCCTCGAGCTTGTCGAAGCCGCCGAGGTCGCTGACGCTCTTCGCGGTCGCCGCGGCGGGCTTGGCGCCGGAGGCGTTCTCGGCGCCGGTGGCACCGGCGCAGCCGGCCAGGGACAGCGCGGCGATGGTGGTGAGGGCGAGCGTGACGGCTCGCCGCCGGGACATGCGGGACATGCGTTTCCTCTCGGGTGTTCCGGCGTCCGCGGATGCGGGGCGCCGGGGGGAACGAGGGGAAGCTACGTCCGGCCGATGACCCGAGGACTCCCGATGCGTGAACGGTCGGTGACGTTACGTCGACGGCTCCGCGTCGTCGTCCCGCAGGATCGGGATCGCGTTCGTGAAGGTGCTCGCGCGTCGCTCGGCCTCGGCGCTGCCGGTGAACAGGCCGTCACCGGTGGGCGTCGGGTCGGTGGGCGTCCGGGGTGCGGGGGCTGCGGCATCCGTCATCAGGACGCGCTGGACCGGCAGGGCCTGTGGCATCGATTCCTGCACCCACGCGACCATGGCCTCGCGGACGAGGCAGCGGAGGTCGAACAGGGTCGGCGCATCCTTCGCCGTGACGAGGATGCGGACGCGCACGTAGCCGGCGACGGCATCCGTCACCTGCAGGACCGACGTCCGTCCGTCCCACAAGTCGGTGCGCTCGAGGACCTGCCGCAGGTGCGCGCGCATGAGGGCGGGCGAGACGTTCCAGTCGAGGTCCATCTCGACGGCGCCGAGGAGCTCCGATCCCTTGCGAGTCCAGTTCTCGAAGGGGGTCGTCGTGAAGTACGTGCACGGCAGGACCAGGCGTCGGTCGTCCCACAGGTCGAGGACGACGTAGCTCAGGGTGATCTCGCCGACTCGGCCCCACTCGCCGTCGGCGACCACGACGTCATCGACCCGGAGGGCGTCGCTGAAGACGATCTGCAGACCCGCGAACACGTTGGCGAGCACGGACTGCGCGGCGAGGCCCGCGACGATCGAGGCGATGCCCGCGGACGCGAGCACGCTCGCACCGATCGCGCGGACAGAGTCGAACGTCAGGAGCACGGCGCCGATCCCGATGATGACGATGATCGCGATCGCCAGACGCCGGACGACGAGGGTCTGCGTGCGAATGCGGCGGGCCACCCGGTTGTCGGGCACGTCGATGCGGTACCGCCCGAGCGCCACGTCGGTGGCGACGACGACCAGCGAGGCCAGCAGCCACGCGCTCGCCGAGATGATGAGGATCGTCAGGATCTGGCCCAGGATGCCGCGCCACGTCTCGTCGGGGAATGCCACCCGGACGGCGACCCAGAGCGCGACCACGAGCAGCAGCATCCGGAACGGAGCGCGGGACTGCCGGCTCAGGACCCCCGCCCATCGCCGGCGGCGTGCGACGACCGCCAGCACGATCGTCGCGATGACGGCGACGACGATCGCGACGCCGATCCCGACGACGGCCGCGATCCCGAAGTCCACCCATCCATCCCACATACCGCTGATCCTTCCGTCGGAGAGTCAGCCACCATACGACAACCGCCCGGCCGGAGCCGAGCGGTTGCCGAGAGTGCGGGGTGCCGTGTTACGGGGCGAGACGCGTGGGTCCGCGGAAGAGGTACGTGACCTCGCGGATCGAGTCCTGGCCGAGCAGCAGCATCAGCACGCGGGCGAGGCCCATGCCGAAGCCGCCGTGCGGCGGCGCACCGAAGCGGAAGAAGTCGAGGTAGAAGTCGAGGTGCTCGGGGTCGAGACCCTTCTCTTTGGCCTGCTCGATCAGGACGTCGACGCGGTGCTCGCGCTGCGCACCGGTGGTGATCTCGACGCCGCTCATGAGCAGGTCGTACGACTTCGTCAGCCCGGTCTCCTCGTCGCGCATGTGATAGAACGCCCGGATCTCGGGGTGGTAATCGGTGATGAAGACGAACTGGTGACCGTAGGTCTCCTGCACGTGCGCCGCGATCTGACGCTCGCCCTCGGGGTCGAGGTCGCCGTCGGTGCGGGGGATCTCGTAGCCGCGCGCTGCGACGATCTCGCGCGCCTCGGCGAGCGGGATGCGCGGGAACGGCAGCTCCGGGACGACCACATCGATGTCGAACAGGGCCTTGATCTCGTCGCCGTGCTTGTCGGCGACGGCGCGGATAGCGGTCTGCAGGAGCTCCTCCTGCATGCGGGCGACGTCCTCGTGCGAGTCGATCCAGCTGATCTCGGCGTCGATCGAGGTGAACTCGGTCGCGTGGCGCGAGGTGAACGAGGGGTCGGCGCGGAAGGCGGGCGCGATCTCGAAGATCTTGCCGAAGCCGGCGACCTGGGCCATCTGCTTGAAGAACTGCGGGCTCTGCGCGAGGTAGGCCGTCTTGTCTTCGAAGTAGGGCACCTCGAAGAGCTCGGCGTTGGACTCCGACGGCGAGGCCATGAGCTTGGGGGAGTGGACCTCGATGTAGTCGCGCTCCACCCAGTAGGTGCGCATCGCGTGCTCAAGGGTCGTCTGGATGCGGAAGACGAGGTTGTTGCGACGCTGGCGCAGGTCGATGAAGCGCCAGTCCATGCGCTTGTCGAGGCCGGAGTCCGCCGCGATCGGCGTCTCGGGCAGAGCGGCGGCCGCGATGTCGAGCCCGCCGATCTTGATCTCGACGCCGCCGAGCTTGACCCGCTCGTCGTGCTTGAGCTCACCGGTCGCGGTGAGGAAGGTGCCGGTCGACAGGTTGGAGATGAGGTCCGTCAGCGCCAGGGCCGCGGCATCCTGCTCACTGCCGTCCTCGGCGGGGCGCGTCGCGGGATTGACGAGCTGCACGGCGCCCGTCTCATCGCGCAGGATGACGAACTGCACCTTCTTCTGGTCGCGGACGGTCTCGACCCATCCGGAGACCGAGACGGGGCCGTCTTCACGGGACTGCAGCTGCTGGACGAGGGTGCGTTCACTCACGAGGGTCGAGTCTACGCGGCGCCCAGGTTCCGAAACCTCCCGCCCCGTAGGCTGACCCGACGGGGGGCCCGGCCGGGCATCCGATCACCGAGGGCGAGAGAGCACCCGATGACCGTTGTGAACATTGCCGCCACCTCCTCCTCGGGTGGCGGGTCGTGGCTGTCGGCCCTGGCCGACTGGCTCGTGATGCTGATGGAGACGATCGGTCCCGCGGGCGCGGCCATCGCCGTCGGCCTCGAGAGCCTCTTCCCGCCGATCCCCAGTGAGGCGGTGCTGCCCGTAGCCGGTCTCGCCGCGTCGCGGGGGTCGTTCACCCTCGCCGAAGCGATCGGCTGGACCACCTTCGGGTCGCTCGCCGGCGCGTACATCCTCTACGTGCTCGGCCGCGTCCTCGGCGCGGAGCGCCTCACGCGCGTCGCCGAGAAGCTGCCTCTCATGAAGGGGGAGGACGTCACCAAGACGGTCGCCTGGTTCGAGCGGCACGGCTCGGTCGCGGTCTTCTTCGGCCGGATGGTGCCGCTGTTCCGCAGCCTCATCTCGATCCCAGCCGGCGTCTCCAAGATGCCCTGGTGGAAGTTCGGGCTCCTGACGACGGCCGGCAGCCTCATCTGGAACTCGATCTTCGTGCTCGCGGGATTCTTCCTCGGCGAGAACTGGCACATCGTCGAGCAGTACGCCGGCGTCTTCCAGAACATCGTGATCGTCGTCGTCGTCGCCCTCGTCGCGTGGTTCCTGTTCGTCCGCATTCGCGCCGCCGTCCGTCACCGCCGGGAGTCGACGGAGGATGCCGCCGGCTGAGGCCCCGCGTGCGGTCGGCGCTCAGGCCCTGCATAGGACCCCCTCACGTAGACTGAAGGCGTGCCTGCCGCCCGCCTCCATCTCGTGCGCCACGGGGAGGTCCATAACCCCGACCGCGTGCTGTACGGGCGACTTCCGGGCTTCCACCTCAGCGACGACGGTCAGGACATGGCCCGTGCCGCGGCCGAGCACCTGAAGGCGCAGGGGCGTCCCGTCAAGTCGCTCGTCTCGTCCCCGCTCGAGAGGGCGCGCGAATCCGCCGCCCCGATCGCGGAGCTCTTCGGGCTGACCCCCGTGATCGACGCCCGTGTGCTCGAGCCGACGAACGTCTTCGAGGGGAAGCGGATGCGGAGCGCACTGCGCAACCCGCTCAACTGGTGGCACCTGCGCACTCCCGCGCTGCCGAGCTGGGGAGAGGCCTACCTCGAGGTGGTCGAGCGCATGCAGGCGGCGATGCGCGACGCGTGGAACCGAACGCCCTCGGGCGACGCGGTGATCGTCTCGCACCAGCTCCCGATCTGGATCACGCACCTGTCCGTCGCAGGACTCCCGCTCCGTCACGACCCGCGTCGCCGCCGGTGCGACCTGTCGAGCATCACGAGCTTCGAGCTCGACGGCGACGTCTGGCGCGAAGTCGACTACGCCGAGCCGGCCCCGACCGCCGGCGCTGTGGACGTGGGGGCCGTATGAGACGCCGCATCCTCGCCGCCGTCGCGGCTCTGACGCTCGTCGCGGGTCTCGCAGCCTGCTCGAGTGAGAACGACAACCTCTCCGACCTGTACCGCGAAGGCAACACGCAGGGCTTCATCTCGAGCGACGGTCGCGTCGAGACGATCCCCGCCGCTCAGCGCGGCGACGCCCTGTCGTTCACGGGAACGAGCACCGACGGGTCGGAGATCTCGAGCACCGACTTCGCGGGCGACGTCGTCGTCCTCAACTTCTGGTACGCCGCCTGCGGTCCGTGCCGGGCGGAGGCACCCGTCCTCGAGCAGACCTACCAGGACACGAAGGGCGACGGCGCCCACTTCCTCGGCGTCAACATCTACGACGGTCCCGAGCAGGCGACCTCCTTCGACGAGACGTACAAGATCACCTACCCGTCGATCCTCGCCCGTGGCGACGTCGACCTGAAGCTCGCATTCGCGGACTGGACCTCGCTCCAGGCGGCACCGACGACGCTCGTCGTCGACCGCAAGGGCCGGGTGGCCGCACGACTGTTCGGTCAGCTGCCCGATGCGACCACGCTCCGCGAGCTCGTCGACGACACCCTGGCGGAGAAGGGATGAACCCCGGTTCGATCGTGGTCGACGGGTCGCTGTGGATCGCGATCCCGATCGCGGCCCTCGCCGGACTCGTCTCCTTCCTCTCGCCGTGCGTGCTGCCGCTCGTCCCCGGGTACCTCGGCTTCCTCGGCGGAGCCATGACCCCTCGCGCCTCACGGGTGACATCGACGGATGCCGCCGGCACCGCCCCGGCGGGAGCCGCGACGCGGACCCGCGTCGATGCGCCGGCCCGCGGACGCCTCCTGCTCGGGGTCGCCCTCTTCATCGCCGGGTTCACCGTCATCTTCCTGATGATGGGCGTGTTCGCCGGCACCCTCGGACGTCTCTTCATCGAGTACCAGGACCTCATCACCCGCATCCTGGGTCTCGTCGTGATCGCGCTCGGACTGGTCTTCGTCGGCGTCTTCGGCTTCGCGCAGAAGATCTATCGTCCGCAGCTCACGCAGAACCTCGGCATCCTCGGCGCCCCGCTGCTGGGTGTCGCCATGGGGATCGGCTGGGCGCCGTGCATCGGCCCCACGCTCGCAGCGATCCTGACGATGGCCTACAGCCAGGCGGACCCCCTCCGGGCCGGGACGCTGGCGGTCGCCTACTCCCTCGGACTCGGGCTCCCGTTCGTCCTCCTCGCGCTCGGCGCGGGCTGGGCGACACGCTCGGTCTCGTTCGTGCGCCGCCACATCCGGACGGTCAACATCGTCGGCGGTTTCCTGCTGGTCGCGCTCGGGGTCCTCATGGTGACCGGGGTGTGGACGACGCTCATCTCGAACTTCCAGGGGGTGATCGGTGGTGTCCCGACCTTCTTCTGACCGTTCCGGCGCGACGGCCGTCGACGGACCGCTCCGACCGAGCGACCACCTCGACAAGACGGGCGAGCGGGGCGCGGCCGACGATGGCTCGCCGGCGCAGCCCGTGCTCGGCGTCGTCGGTTGGCTGCGGTGGGGCTGGCGGCAGCTGACGAGCATGCGGACGGCCCTCGTGCTGCTGCTGCTGCTCGCCATCGCGGCGATCCCGGGATCGCTCGTGCCGCAGCGCAGCGCCGACCCGAACGGCGTCACCCAGTGGCGGGCCACCAACCCCGACCTCTATCCGACGTTCGAGACGCTCCAGCTGTTCGACGTCTACTCGTCGGTGTGGTTCTCGGCGATCTACATCCTCCTGTTCATCTCCCTCATCGGCTGCGTGCTGCCGCGCACCAAGCACCACTGGAAGGCGTTGCGCGCCCGCCCTCCGCGCACCCCTGCGCGCCTGTCCCGCCTGGACGATCACGTCGAGTCGCGGGTCGCCGTTCCCGAGGGTGAGGATGCCGCGGGTCACGCGGCGCACGCGGTCGACCTCGCCGAGGCGCAGCTGCGCTCGGCCCGCTACCGCGTCGAGCGGTACGACCGGAACGGCGTCGCCTCGGTCTCCGCCGAACGCGGCTACCTCCGCGAGACCGGCAACCTGATCTTCCACGGCGCGCTGGTGGGAGTGCTCCTCTCGGTCGGCATCGGCGGCGGGTTCACCTACACCGGTCAGACGGTCATCACCGAGGGCGACGGCTTCGTCAACTCACTCGGCCTCGGCTACACCTCGTTCAACCCGGGTCGTTTCGTCGACACCGAGGCGCTGACGCCGTACTCCATCACCCTCGACCGCTTCGACGTGACCTACGCGCCGCCGCCGTCGGGGCAGGCGGGCGACTTCGCCGCTCACGTGACGACGCGCTTCCCCGGGCAGAAGGCCGAGGACCAGGTCATCGAGGTGAACCACCCGATCACGATGGCGGGCGACCGCGTCTACCTCATGGGCAACGGCTACGCTCCGACGATCACCGTCCGCAACGGCGCGGGCGACGTCGTCTTCAGCGAGTCGGTGCCGTTCCTGCCGCAGAGCCCCACGATGACCTCGTCGGGCGTCGTCAAGATCCCCGACACCGGCGGTGAGCAGCTCGGCCTCGTCGGCTTCTTCTACCCGACGGTCGCCACGCTCCAGAGCGGTGCCCTCACTTCGGCGTACGGCGATCTCGTCGACCCGCGCCTGACGTTCTTCGTCTACGAGGGCGACCTCGGCATCGACAACGGCGACGCGCGCTCCGTCTACGCGCTCGACACCGACGGCATGACCGAAATCGCCGGGCGCAACGCCGACACCCCGTCGCTCGAGCTCTCGCCGGGGCAGACCGTCCAGCTGCCGGGCGGCCGCGGCAGCGTGACCTTCGAGGACGAGACGAAGAACGGCGCCCCGGAGTCGGTGAAGCGCTACGTCTCGCTGTCGATCCACAACGACTCGAGCGCCCCGTGGGTGCTCGCGTTCGCGATCCTCGCGATGGTCGGTCTCTTCACGGCCCTGTTCGTCCCGCGCCGGCGCATGTGGGTCAAGGCGACCCCGGGCGGCGACGCCGTGACGCTCGAGTACGCGGGACTGGCCCGAGGTGAGGATCCTGCGATCGCGATCGCGGTCGCCGACCTCGCCCGGCGGCACGGCAGGGCGCTCGATGACGAACCGGCATCCGCCCCAGGCGTCCCCGCGAACGTAAACTGAACCCACCCATCTCCTCCGGAGGACCCTCATGTCGTTCGATGACATCTCCGTGCTGCTGCTGTGGACCGCGATCGCGATCTACACGCTCGGCTTCCTCGCGTTCACCGTCGACCTCGCCCGCCGTTCCGAGCTGGCGATCAAGGCGCAGGACGCGAAGGCGCGCACGCTCGTCGCGGCCGGCGGCGGTGGTCACACCATCGACGAGATCCACGCCGAGGAGGCGGCCGCCAAGGTCGCCCTCGAAGCCGCGCCGTCGAAGCGCGGCCGCTACCTGTTCGCGCGCCTCGGCGTCGTGCTGACGACGATCGGCTTCCTCTTCCACGTGGGCGCTGACGTCACCCGCGGCATCGCCGCCGGCCGTGTGCCGTGGTCGAACAACTACGAGTTCGCCCTCACCGGCACGATGCTCGTCGTGATGGTGTTCCTCACCGTGCTCGTGAAGTACGACCTCCGCTTCCTCGGCGCCTTCATCAACGGCCTCATCGTCATCCTCCTCGGCGGTGCCGCCCTGGCCTACTACGTCGAGGTCGTCCCGCTGTCGGACCCGCTGAAGAGCGTCTGGCTCGTCATCCACGTCTTCGTCGCCTCGCTCGCGTCGGCCTTCTTCGCACTGGCGTTCGCCCTGTCGATCGTGCAGCTCCTCCAGTCGCGACGGGAGCGCATCGCTCTCGCGGCCGTCGGGTCGGATGCCGCACCCCGCACCCGGCTGCCGTTCCTGCGGACGCTGCCCAGCGCCGAGGTGCTCGAGTCCCTCGCCTACCGCTTCGCGATCATCGGCTTCGTCCTCTGGACCTTCACCCTCATCGCCGGGGCGATCTGGGCGAACGATGCGTGGGGACGCTACTGGGGCTTCGACACCAAGGAAGTCTGGACCTTCGTGATCTGGGTGGTCTACGCCGGCTACATCCACGCGCGGGCGACCCGCGGGTGGCGGGGGACGCGGTCGGCCTGGTTGTCGATCGTCGGGTTCACCGCCGTGCTGTTCAACTTCACGATCGTGAACCAGTTCTTCCAGGGGCTGCACTCCTACAGCGGCCTGCCCAGCTGATCCCGTGACCGTCATCCCCGCCACCGTCGTGACCTACCCCGACGGGGAGCTCACGGGAACGGCCGACGTCGTCCACATCGCGCCGTTGCCCGACGGGCGTTCCGGCGTCGTGCTCGACCGCACCCCGTTCCACCCCGTCGACACGGCGTGGCCCGACCAGCCCGCCGACATCGGCGTGCTGCGGACGGCCGCGGGCGACGTGCCGGTGCTCGCGACGCTGACGGGCGGCATCCGCGACGGCGCGCTCGTCATCGGACCCGACCTGCCGGTCCGCATGGGGACGGAAGGGTGGACCTTCGTCGTCGTCCACGTCGTCGAGGGGTCGGCGCCCGCCGTCGGTGAGAGCGTCGACGCTCACGTCGACCCCGAGCTGCGCGCTGCGCTGTCCGCCGGGCACACCGCCTGCCACCTGGCATCCCTCGCCCTGGACGCCGCGCTCGAGGACGCCTGGACGAAGCAGGTGCCGACGGATGCCGCGGGTCGTCCCGCGTTCGACATGCTCGCCATCCAGACGTCCCGCATCACCCCGTACGGCTCCACCGACGTCTACCGCATCGGCAAATCGCTGCGGAAGAAGGGGTTCGACCCCGCTGCGCTGGCCGACCTTCGAGCCGTCGAAGCGCGCGCCGACGCGACCCTCGCCGAGTGGGCGGGCGCGCCGGGAGCCATCGGCATCCATCGCGACGACCACACGCTCGCGGGCCGACGCACCTGGCGCTGCGAGCTGCCCGAGGGCGCCGTCGAACTGCCCTGCGGCGGGACGCACCTGACATCCCTGGCGGGGATCGAGGCGATCACCGTGGCGCTCGCGTCGACCGAGGTCCCGGGCGGCCTCGAACTCGTCATGACGACGACGATCCGCCTCGCCGGCTGAGTCGCGCGCTGCCGTCGGCCGGGCGGCGCCGAGCCCTGCGGGCCCGACGCCGCGTCCGGCTCAGGCGGGCTGGGTGAGGACGGCCCGGGCCGACGTGGAGCGGTGTCGGGTGACGGCGAGGATGCCGGCGCCGATCGCCACGAGCGTCCAGAGGACGAGTCCCACGGCTGCGGGTGCGCCGCCCCCGGCATCCGTCAGCGCGGCCAGCATGGCCGTGTAGGCCGGGGCGGTCGGCAGGAGGCCGGCCACGTCGAGGAGCGTGCCGGGAACCGTCGAGACGATCCCGGTGGCGAGGGCCATGACTCCGACGAGCGCCGAGACCCACCGCCCGATGCCGCCGAACAGCGCGACGAGGGCGTGGTTGACCGCCGCGAACGCGACTCCGGCGAGCACGCACATCGCGGCGAAGAGCCACCAGGCGCCCCAGTCGTAGCCGGCGGCGAGCTGGACGACGGTGGCCACCAGGACGCCCTGCAGGGCGCCGAGCAGCGCTCCGGGGGCGAGGGCGCGCAGTGCGAGTGCGGCGGATGAGCGGCGCGACGAGAGTGCGGCGCGGGGGACGGCGCGAAGCACGATGAACGATGCCAGCCCACCGAACCAGAGCGCGAGCGTCGCGAGCAGCGGGACGGCGGAGGCGCCGAACAGCGAGGTGCCCGCGCCTTCGGCGACGACGGGGTTCGCGACGATCGACGCGAGGTCCGCCGCCTGGGACTTCGTGTAGCTCGGGACGCCGTCGACGGCCTTGTCGAGACCGGTCGCGAGGTCGCCGGTGCCGTCTGCGAGCTTGCCGACACCCGTCGACAGTTCGCCGGCGCCATCGGCGAGCGAGCCGACGCCGTCTGCGAGCTGGTCCGAGCCGTCCGCGGCGGTGCCGGCGCCGGCGGCGAGGGCCTGCGCACCGGTCGCGAGCTGGACTGCGCCGGACGAGAGCTTGTCGGCTCCACCCGCGAGCTTGTCGGCACCGCCGGCGAGCTGCCGCACGCCGGTCGCCGCCGCGCCCGCGCCGTCAGCGAGGCCCGAGGCGCCGCTCGAGAGCCCGCCCGCGCCGGTGGCGAGCTTGTCGGCCCCGTCGGCGAGCTGGTCCATTCCGCCGGCGAGCTTCTTCGCGGCGGCGGCCGACGTGCTGAGACCCTCGCTCAGGTTCGGGCCGAAGTTCGCGAGCGCGTCGAGGTCCTTCGCCAGCTGCTCCGAGTCGCCCACGGTGTTCTGCAGCTGGGGCAGCGCTTTGGTCGCCTGGGCCGCGGCAGCCGTCAACTGGTCGCACAGTGCGGTGCCCGCCTGCGCAGGGACGCACGCCTTCGCGGCGGACGACAGGGCGTCGACGATGGACGTCACGGCCTGGCTGTTCTGCTCGCCGTTGGCGGTGAGGGCCTTCACCCCGTCGACGAGTTCCGACGGGATCGCGGGGATCGCGGCGGTCTGCTCGGCGGCCTTGGCCAGGCCGTCGGCGAGTTCCTTCGTGCCGTCCGCGATCGGTCGCGCGCCCGCGGACCACTCGTCGAGACCGCGCGAGGTGGCGGCAGCGCCGTCCGCGAGCTGGTCCGCGCCACCCGCGAGGGTGTCGAGCCCGTCGGCCGCGGCGCCTGCGCCGTCGGCGAGCTGGTGGGCGCCGGTGGCGAGGCCCGACGCGCCGGTGGAGAGCGCGCCGGCGCCGCTCGCGATGCCGTCGGCACCGGTCTGCAGCTTACGGATGCCGTCGGCCAGGGAGTACCCGCCGTCGGACGCGGTCGACGCGCCGTCGGCGAGCTGGGCAGCACCGTCGGCGGCGCTCTGGGCGCCGTCGGTGAGCTGGGTCGCCCCGTCGGCTGCCTTGCCCAGCTGCTCGCCGAGCGTCGTGAAGCCGAGGAACACGTTCTCGAGGTAGCCGCTCGTGAGCCGCTCTCCGAGGACGGATGCCGCGGTCGAGGTCACTTGCGACGTGATGGCTTCGTCGACGATGCGCGAGTCGGGCGATGACGTCAGTTCGATCGTCGCGCGCTCGGGCGTCTTGCCGGGAGCGGTCGAGGTCGCCGCGGCGGAGAAGTTCTTCGGGATGGTGACGATCGCGTCGTACGTGCCGTCCTCGAGCCCTTCCTTCGCGTCATCCGAGTTGGAGATCGTCCACGTGAGGTTGCTGTCCAGGTCGTCGGAGCCCTCGACGAGGCCCGCCGTCAGCAGGCGGCCGAGAGGTGTGGTCTGGCCGTTCACCTCCACCGGCTTGTCGTTGTTCACGATCGCGGTGTTCAGTGCGTCGAGCCGCTCGGTGGGGTTGTAGAGGGCAGCGACGAGGATGCCGCCGATGACGGCCGGCAGCAGGAGCACACCCAGGAGGGTGAGCCACGAGATGGGGCGCCGGGTCTGCGCGCGTTCGATGGGGAGAGTCATGAGGGGATCACCTGGGTGGGGGTGTCGGCGTCGAGGGCGGCGGAGGTGTCGAGACGCAGGGTGTCGGGTTTCGGGCGGTAGGCGTCGGCGAGCAGCTCGCGGGCGGCGCCGAGGTCGCGGGCCGAGGCCGCGACGGTGAGCTGCCCGGCCTTCGAGGCGACGGCGTTCGATGCGTCGCGGAGGAGGGCGGCGGCCTGATCGCGATCGGCTCCGGTGAGGGCGTCGAGACCGATGATCACGACGAAACGGGTGCGGCCGGCGAGGGCTCGCCGCAGGTCGGCGAGCGGCGACTCCGAGCCGGTCAGCTCGGCGACGGAAACATGGGCTCTCACCCATGCGGCGCGCCCAGGGAGCAGGTGACCGGAGACGCGCAGCAGGCCGGAGGTCGGGGCGATGCGCCCCGCCACGGTCAGCAGGAAGGCGCGAGACGCGTGCGGATCGGCTGCCGTCACGAGCAGCGTGCCGCCGTCCGCGACGCGGGCGTGCGCGCCCGAGAAGAGCACGACGTCGGTGTCGGCCGACTCGGCCCGCACCTCGAGGTCGTCGGCCGCGAGGGCACCGTTCCAGTCGGGCTCGGGCCAGTCGGCGTGTGCGCGCTCGTGCTCGACCGCTTCGCCCTCGATGTCGACCTTGGGGAGCAGTCGCTCGAGCCAGCGCGGCATCCACCAGGCCTTGTCGCCCAGCAGGGCCATGACCGCCGGGGTCAGGGTCATGCGGACGAGGAAGGCGTCGACGGCGATGCCGACGGCGAGGCCCAGGGCGATCGGCTTGATCGAACTGTCGCCTTCGGGGACGAAGGCGGCGAAGACGGCGAACATGATGACGGCCGCTGCGACGACGACGCGGGCCGAGGCGGTGAAACCGCTGCGGACGGCCGCGATCGCGGTCTCGCGGTTCGCGCGTCCGCCTCGGGCGCGCACCGCGTGGACGAAGTCCTCGCGCATGCGCGAGACGAGGAACACCTCGTAGTCCATGGCGAGGCCGAACAGCACGCCCATGAGGATGATCGGCATGAAGCTGATCACGGGGCCGGTGCGCGTCACGTGCAGGGCGTCGGCGAGCCAGCCCCATTCGAACACCGCGGCGACGGCGCCGAACGCGGCGAGGATCGACAGCAGGTAGCCGAGCGTCGCCTTCAGGGGCACCCAGATCGAGCGGAACACGATCATCAGGAGGATGAAGGACAGGCCGACGACGAAGATGCCGAAGGGCAGAAGTGCGGCCCCGAGCCGGTCGGAGACGTCGATGCCGACGGCGGTGTAGCCGGTGACCTTCAGATCGACGCCGTACTCGTCCTGCCACTCGTCGTGGTGCGAGCGGAGCTCGCGCACGAGGTCGGCGGTCGCCGGATCGTCGGGCGCCGTGGTCGGCACGATCTGGATGAGACCGGTGTCGGCGGTGGCGTTGGGGGTGGCGAGGGCGACGCGCTTCACGCCGGGGATCGCCTCGACCTCCTTCTTGAGGTCGTCCATCAGGCCGAGCGGATCGGTCGAGGTGACGATCGTGCCGGCCATGACGAGGGGACCGTTCGATCCCGCGCCGAAGTACTCGGCGTTCAGGTCGTACGCCTGGCGCGCTTGACTCGACGGCGGCTGGACACCGGCGTTCGGCAGTGCGAGGTGGAGGCTCGCCGACGGGATGGCCATGATGCCGAGTCCGACGACGACGGCGACGGTCGCGATGATCGGATGCCGCGTCACGAGCATCACCCAGCGGTTGGGTCGCGCGGGGGCCACCGGCCCGGCGGCGGGTGCCGGCTCGGGCTCGGGTGCGGCGTCGTCACCCTCGGTCGCCGCTGCGTCGACCTCGGCCGCGCGGCGACGGCGGGTCGGGACGCCGCGCTGCAGCATCCCCCCGCCCCAGCCGACGACGCGACCCTTCGCGAATCCGAGGAGTGCGGGGGTGAGGCTGATCGCGACGGCGACCGCGACCGCGACGGCGACGGCAGCCGCGATGCCCATCGTCGACAGGAACGGGATGCCGGCGATGCTGAGTCCCACGAGGGCGATCATGACCGTCACCCCGGCGAAGACGACGGCCGATCCGGCGGTGCCGACGGCACGGGCGGCGGACTCCTCGGGATCCATGCCGGCGCGGACCTGGTCCTGATGTCGCGACACGATGAACAGCGCGTAGTCGATCCCGACGGCGAGGCCGAGCATGACGGCGAGCATAGGGGTCGTGGCGGAGATCGTCGTCACCGCGGTCGCGAGGAAGATGAGGGCGATCGCGAGCCCGACGCCGATCAGAGCGCTGACGAGCGGGAACCAGGCGACGGCGAACGAGCGGAACGTCACGATCAGGACGAACAGTGCGACGAGCACACCGACGACCTCGACGATCGACAGTGCCGGGATGGATGCCGCGAAGAGGTCGCCGCCGAGCGCGGACTGTGCGCCGTCGGGCAGGTTCGCGTGGAAGTCGGCGGCGGCTTTCTCGACCGCGTCGACGGTCGCGTGGCTGACCTCGGTGGACGTACCGTCGAACTGCATCTGCACGAGCGCGGCGCGGTCGTCGTCCGACACGAGGCCGGTGACCATCTCGTCGAAGGGGGAGGTCGCCGAGGTGACGCCGTCGATGTCGCCGAGCCGGGTGACCAGGTCGTCGATCTCGCCGCGGAGCGGCTGATCCTTCACCGTCTCGCCGTCGGGGGCGACGACGATGAGCTGGGCGCTCGCCCCGCTGGCCTGCGGGAACGTGCGGTTCAGCAGCTCGAGTCCCTGCTGCGCCTCGGTCCCGGGGATCGTGAACGAGTTGTCGGTGCCCTTCATGAAGAGGGCGACACCGCCGCCGATGATGCCGAGCAGCAGGATCCAGGCGATCAGCACGCGCCACGAGTGCCGGTAGGCCCATCGGCCGAGGGTGAAGAGGATTGTGGACACAGGCGCTCCTGGATCAGAGTCGGACGGTTTCGATACAGCGCTGTATCCAATACACATGTGTATCGTAGACCCGGATACAGCTCCCAATCCTGAAGGGCGGGTGTGAGATGGCGCGAAGTCGCGAGAACACGCGTGCGCGCCTGCTCGAAGCCGCACACGAGGTGTTCGCCGAGGTCGGGCTCGATGCGGCATCCGTCGAGATGATCTGCGAGCGCGCGGGATTCACGCGGGGCGCGTTCTACTCCAACTTCGAGTCGAAGGACGAGCTCTTCCTCGCCCTCATCACGCAGCTGTCCGAGGACAAGCTCGACGAGGTGTCGGTGCGCGTCAAGACGCTCTCGGGCGGCGGCGACGTGGTCGATCTCGTCCGTCAGATCGCCGCGATGTCACTGTCCGAGCGGATGGAGCCGCAGCTGCTCAGCGAGGTCCGCACGCAGGCGCTCCGCGACCCGCGCCTGGCGGAGGCGTTCCTCTCCTGGCGCGCGCAGATGCTGCGACGCATCGAGACGATCGTCGGCGACGTGAGCGAACGGCATGGACTGCCCCTGCGGATGACGGTCGCCGACGCCGCCCAACTGCTGCTCGACGTCTCGGAGCAGTGCAGCGTGCAGGCCGCACTCGAGCGGCTGTCGGAGCGTCAGGCGAACCGGGCCATGCAGTCGCGGCTCGAGCAGCTCGTGCCGCTCCTCGTCGGCTGACCCGGGTCTCCTGGGGATCGTCAGCCGGCCTGCAGGACCGCGTGGCACCGCTCCAGGCGGGCGAGCCACCAGTCCCGGCGCTCCGGCGTCGCGGCGTGCGCGTCGAGCAGCGCGGCATCGGGCACGACGCGGCGGACGGGCAGCATCCCGCCCTCGGGCCGCAGCGGCTCGCCGGTGACGTCCGCCGCGAGGAGCGACGCCGTCCCCAATCCGCAGTCGACGTCCAGCTCGGGGAGGGATGCCGCCAGGGCGACCCCCATGGCGAGGCCGACCGAGGTGTCGAGGGCGCTCGACACGACGGCGGGGAGCCCCGCTTCGGCGACGACCGACAGGGCCCGCCGCACCCCGCCGAGCGGCTGCGCCTTGATCACGAGCAGGTCGGCCGCGCCGGCCCGCGCGACGGCGACCGGGTCGTCGGCCTTGCGCACGCTCTCATCGGCGGCGACCGGGACGTCCATGTACCGGATGCGTCCGCGCAGCTCGGCGAGCTCGGCCACCGTCGCGCAGGGCTGTTCCACGTACTCGAGGTCGAACGCCGCGAGCGAGTGGACGGCGTGCTCCGCCTCGTCCAGGTTCCACCCGCCGTTGGCGTCGATGCGGATGCGCCCCTCAGGACCCATCGCCTCGCGAACGGCGCGCACCCGCGCGACGTCGTCGGCCAGCACCTGACCGGGCTCGGCGACCTTGACCTTCGCGGTCCGGCATCCGTCGAATCGCGCCAGGACATCGGGGACGGATGCCGCGGCCACCGCCGGCACCGTCGCGTTCACCCCGATCTCGTCGCGCAGCGCTGCCGGGGTCGGCTGCCAGCCGAATTCGATCGCCGCGGCGAGCCACGACGCCGACTCGACATCGCCGTACTCGGTGAACGGCGAGAACTCGGTCCACCCTTCGGGGCCTTCGAAGAGCATCGCCTCGCGGATGTCGATGCCGCGGAACCGGGTGTGGAGCGGGAGAGACACGACGCGCGCGCTCGCGCGGAGGTCGGCGAGCGAGGGCAGATGCATGACCCCATCCTGGCCCGCGCGGGCGTCGTCGTGCGGAAGGTCCGACGACCGCACGTCAGAGGCGGGTGTAGCGGGCGCGGAAGAAGGCGTAGACGCCGTACGCGATCCAGCCCGCACCGATGAGGACGAGGAGGATCTTGCCCGCGGGGAGCTCGGCGAATGACCGCAGTGCTCCGTCGAGACCGGTCGACTTCTCGGGGTCGTTCGTCGCCGCGCCGACCAGGAACAGCACGCCGACGCCGGCGAATGCGACACCTCGGGCGATGTATCCGACCGTGCCCAGGATCCGGACGCCCCGGCCGGCCGTGCCCGACGGCAGAGTCAGATCCCGCTCGAAGCGGCGGGTCGCGCCCTTGAAGACGAGGTACCCGGCGATGCCGATGACGACGAGGCCGATCGCGACGACGAGGAACACGCCGCCCGGGGTCGACAGGAGATCCGCGGTGAGCGAGCGGGTCGACCCGGCCGAACTCGTGGATCCGCCGGCCGCGAAGGTGCCGGCGCTGAACGCGATGACGAGGTAGACGACGCCCTTCGACGCGTTCTTCACGATGTGGAGCGCGCGCTCCTTGCCGTCGGAGGCACTGCGGTCGAGGAAGGCGCTCAACAGGTGCCAGAGCCCCAGAGCGGCGAGGCCGATCGTGGCGGCCCACAGCAGGAACACGCCTCCGGGGGCGGCCGCGAGCTGGGCGAGGGCTCCCGACTGGTCGGCTTGCCCTCCGCCGGAGAGTCCCAGGGCGAGGGACACAGCGATGAGGCCGACGATGATGTGGACCACGCCGCTCGCTGCGAAGCCCGCTCGTGCGAGCACGTGCACCGCCCTGCTGTTCTTCGCGCCGTGTGCTGCGGTCTTGGCTGAGGAGCTCATCGCGCCAGCGTAGTGACGCCGCCGCCGGTCCGCGCGGGGGTTGCGCGCGCGGTACAGTGACGCCCAGGAGGGCCGGATGACACCGACACTGCACGACGTCGCGCGGCTGGCGGGTGTATCGATCAAGACGGTCTCGAACGTCATCAACGGTCACCCCCACGTCCGACCCGATACCCGCCGGAACGTCGAGCGAGCGGTCGCCGAGCTCGGATACACGCCGAACCTGACGGCGCGAAACCTCCGGAGCGGCCGAACGGGCGCCATCGCCCTCGCCGTCCCCGATCTCGCGCTCAGCTACTTCGCCGAGCTCGCCGGCATGGTCATCGCACGAGCCGAGGAGCGAGGCGTGGTCGTCCTGGTCGAGCAGACCGGCGGCGAGCGGGAGCGTGAGCGCGAGCTGCTGCGGAGCCCCCGCCTCGGTCTCACCGACGGCTTGATCATGAGTCCATTGGGTCTGGATGCGGCGGACCTCGCCGCGCGCCCGGGGGCGTACCCGACTGTCTTGCTCGGGGAGCGGGTGTTCGACGCGCCGCTGGACCACGTCACGATGCGGAACGCCGAGGCCGCACAGGCGGCGACGGCGCATCTGCTCGACGCGGGCAGGGGTCGCATCGCCGTCCTCGGCGCCCACGACGGCGATGCCGACGGCGCGGCGGGTCTTCGCCTGCAGGGGCATCGCGCCGCGCTGGCGGCGGCCGGGGTCGCGCTCGACCCCGAGCTGATCGTCGCCACGCGCTTCTGGGACCGCTCGGGAGGAGCCGACGCCGTGCGCGACCTTGTGGCCCGTGGCGTCGCCTTCGACGCCGTCTTCGGGCTCAACGACACCCTCGCGCTCGGTGCCATCCGCGCATTGCAGGAGGCGGGACTCCGCGTGCCCCGCGACGTCGCCGTGGTCGGGTTCGACGACCTCGACGAGGCGCAGTACTCGATCCCCTCCCTGACCACGATCGATCCCGGCCGACGGTGGATCGCCCAGACCGCGGTCGACACCCTGCTCGGTCGCGTCGCCGCGGCATCCGACATCCCTCACCGGGTGCAGTCGGGCGAATTCACGCTGCGCGTGCGGGAGTCGGCGCCGGGGCGTCGCTGATCGCGGTCGGCGGCGCTGCGCGTGGCGCGGGCCTGGCGTTCGCGGATGCAAGAGTTCGTGCGCGCCACGCCGTGCCTCGCGGGCGGGCACCGGCGTGTCGGGCCGGATCCATTGCATCCGTCGGCGCGGTGGGAGGTGCGGAGGCCTTGACGCCCGGCATCCGCGTCGCCATCATGATTTACAACGTTTACCTCCCGGACAAGGACGCCCCACATGACCTCCGCACGCCTCACCGTCGACGCCGCATCGCCCATCGGGGAGGTCCGCCGCAAGATCTTCGGCGGCTTCGTCGAACACCTCGGCCGTCACATCTACGACGGCATCTTCGAGCCGGGTCATGAGACAGCGGATGCCGAGGGTTTCCGCACGGACGTCATCGACCTCGTCAAGGAGCTCGGGGTCGACACGATCCGCTACCCCGGCGGCAACTTCGTGTCGGGCTTCCGGTGGGAGGACTCGGTCGGTCCCGTCGACGAGCGGCCCCGCCGGCTCGACCTCGCCTGGCACTCGACCGAGACGAACGAGGTCGGCCTGCACGAGTTCTCGTCGTGGCTCGACAAGGTCGGCAGCGACCTGATGATGGCCGTCAACCTCGGCACCCGCGGCACGCTCGAGGCGATCGATCTGCTCGAGTACTGCAACATCCGCTCGGGCACTGCGCTCAGCGACCAGCGCGTCGCCAACGGCGCGACCGACCCGTTCGGCATCCGCATGTGGTGCCTGGGCAACGAGATGGACGGTCCGTGGCAGCTCGGGCACCGGTCGGCCGAGGACTACGGCAAGCTCGCGTCGCGGACCGCGAAGGGGATGCGGCAGCTCGACCCGTCGATCCAGCTGGTCGTCTGCGGTTCGTCGGGCGCGACGATGCCCACGTTCGGCGAATGGGAGCGCGTCGTCCTGTCGCACACCTATGACGATGTCGATCTCATCTCGTGCCACGCGTACTACGAGGAGAAGGACGGCGACATCGGCAGCTTCCTCGCCTCGGCGGTCGACATGGACCGCTTCATCGAGACCGTCGTCGCGACGGCCGACCACGTCGCCGCCGTGAAGCGGTCGTCGAAGAAGATCGACATCTCGTTCGACGAGTGGAACGTCTGGTACCTGTCGCGGTGGGAGAACGTCGAGAAGATCGACGGCATCGACAACTGGCCGGTCGCGCCGCGCCTTCTCGAGGACGTGTACTCCGTGGTGGATGCCGTGGTGTTCGGCGGCCTCATGATCTCGCTGCTCAAGCACGCCGACCGGGTGGCCAGCGCTTCGCTCGCGCAGCTGGTCAACGTGATCGCGCCGATCATGACCGAGCCCGGCGGCCCGGCCTGGCGTCAGACGACGTTCTTCCCCTTCTCGATCACCTCGCGCCTCGCGCAGGGCGACGCGATGCGGGTCCTCGTCGATGCGCCGTCTTACGAGACCGCCGCGTTCGGCGAGGTGCCGCTCGTCGATGCCGTTGCGACGCACGACGACGCCACGGGTCGCAGCGCCGTCTTCCTCGTCAACCGCAGCACGACCGAGTCGATCGAGGTCACCGTCGACGTGACGGGGCTCGGTGCCGGCTCGATCGTCGAGACGCACACCCTCTCGGACGACGACGTCTACGCGAAGAACACCCTCGCCGACCGCGAGCGCGTCGCCCCGCGGCCGAACGAGTCGGCCCGCGTCGATGACGGGACCCTGACCATCACGCTCCCGCCGGTGTCGTGGACGGCGGTCGCGCTCGGCTGAGTTCTGCCGTTCCGCACCCCTGGCGAGACGATGTCCCCGGATGGGACACTCCTCGGCAGGGGGTGCGGGATGCGGCGACGAACGACGATCGCGGTCGGGCTGGTGGTGCTGGGGGTCGCGCTCGCCGGATGCGACGGTGTCCGGCTCCCTTTCGTGGAGGTCCAGATGTGTGCGTCGTGGGTGTCGTACGAGACCGACGAGGAGCGCGCCGCCGGATCGCAGGCGGTCGTGGTGACGAGCTCGGTCGAGTCGGACGGCACGACGCGGATCATGGAGTACGACACGAACGTGTATCTCGTCACCGTGGACGTGGCCGAGAAGGGTGACATCGCGGCCGGCGACAAAATTCGCGTCGCCTCGACCGCGGACGCGTGCGGCACCTATCCGTACGGGGATGCCGCCGGTGACCCGATGCTCGGCTCGACGCCCCTCCGCCTGTTCCTGTTCGACGAGGGCGGCACGTGGCGGACGATCACGCCCTTCGACGGCGTTCGGTCGGCGACGTGAGGTTCGTCTTCCACCAGCGCGCCGATCTCGTGGGCGAGGTGCTCGTCCCGGCATCCGATCTGGCGGACATCGACCCCGCGGCGTACAGGCGGGCGATGTCGAAGTACGACGACACCCCGGAGCGCCGACGTCTGCGTGACACGGTCATCCCGGGCATCGGCAGGGGGTGGACCGAGGTCGTGTTCTTGAGTCCCGTCCACCCTCACGCGATCTGGCGGGCGTGGCGCGAGATCCGAGGCAGAGAGCTGCCGCGGGCGGAGTTCTGGGCGATCCCGGCGGACGACCTGCCGCACGGGACGGTCGTCCTCGACCGGACGGTCTCGGCGGTCGGCGACCCGATCGAGCCGGCAGAGGTCGCACCGTTCGATCCGGCATCGTTCACGTCGGCCATGGAGGTGCCCGCGGCGAACCGTGCCTGGCTCGAGGAGATGGTGCGTCGCGGCGTCAGCGGGGCGTGGTTCCACGGCATCCCCCACGTCCTCGCGCCGGGAGCGGTGCCGCTCCACCGGGCCCACGTGATCAGCTGGGAGCAGGACATTGATTCGAATGTCGGACTCGACGAATGAGAACAGATGTTCTAATCTGGGTCTCATGGAAGCCCGGGCATTCGAACACGATCTGACGCTGTGGTTCGTCGACGACGTGCCCGCCCGCATGTTCTTCGGCGGCCGACGGTGGACCGTGTCCGACACCCCCACCCGCCTCGGTCGAGGGATGTGGCCTGCACTGCCCGCGTCGGCCGCTCGCGCATGGCGGTTCCAGGCGACCGACCACGGCGGGGAGGCCTTCGTCTTCGACATCTACGACGACGGCGACCACTGGCACGTGCATCGCGCATACGCCTGATCTCACCGCAGGTACGCGTCGACCATGAGGTCACCCCGGATGCGGCGGAGCGCGTCGACGATCGCGGTGACCGTCCGCGCCCCCGCGGTCCGGAGGACGACGTCATGCGGCCCCAGCGGTTCGAGCCCTCCCGTGCGCACGCGCACGACCTCCCACCCCGCGGTGCGCAGGAGCGCGTCCTTGCGCCGATCGGATGCCTCCCGCTTACCTACGTGCTCGAGCCCGTGGCGCCCGGGGGTGTCGTACTCGACCGCGACCCGCAGTTCGGGGAGCAGGATGTCGGGCCACACCTCCCGATGGCGGAAGAACGGTCGCGCCACCCGGACCGCCGTCATCCCCTCGGTGAACAGCATCGCCGCGGTCAGATCCGCGCGCAGCCGCGCTTCGGCAGCGGATGCCGGTGGGGGAGCGCACGCGCTGACGAACGGCTCGCCCGCGGGAAGGTCCGGGGTCTTTTCGCAGATGGCCGGCACCGCGCGCTTCCGCGCGGAAGCTTGAGCGGGGGCCACCGGCATCCGCACAGCCTTCGCCTGCTGCACGGCGGCGAGGACCGCGCCCGCGTCGATGCGTTCGACGACCCTCACGGGGCGGGGCGCCGCAAGCGCCGAGCACTCCGGGCACCAGGCCGACCGCCGTCGCACGCGCCCCGGACGCTCGCGCTGCTCGGTCGGCGTCGCGGCGAACCGATGGCCGGCGGAGCACTCCCAGCACAGCAGCACGTCTGCGGCGGGCGGGATCTGCGAAAGGACGATGCCACCGTTGAGGTCGGGGTGGTACTGCCGGACGAGCTCCGGGTACGCTGCCCACGCCGACCGGTAGGTGCCGACGGCGTAGGGAACATCGGTGCCGCGCGAGAACTGCCGCCGCTCCCACCACCACCGCACCGGTTCCGTCACGGGTCGACGGTAGGGGAGGGGGCGGACACGTCACGCGGCTCGGGCACCATACTGGCGAGATGCGATCACTCCCAGGCCTTCCCATCGTCCTTGTGCTCGCTGTCATCCTGACCGGGTGCGTGTCGACGAATGGCCTCGAGTCGGAACAACCACGCTCCGTTGCGCCGACTCCCACGATCGCCCAGCCGGCGGAGCAGGCTTCGTGCACTCGAGAGATCCCCTTCGACGCCCCCTTCGCCAACGCCCTCGACGGTACGTCGGTGGGTGAGGACATGATCCAGATGACGTCGACGTCCCACGGCTACACACGCGGGAAGGGCGCGTGTACTCCCGCAGGAACGCTGCCCGGGCCGTCCACGGAGGTGTGTACGGTCGCGATCGGCGACAACCCCGCCAACTCGGAACCGGTGGACTACATGTTCGCCGCCGGAGCGACTGAACAGCTCTCGGCCCGCGTCACCGGGAAGACGGAGAGGGGATCCATGGCCGCCTACGTTCTCTCCTCATGGCGCTTCGCGTCGGCTGCGGACGCTGCTGCGGCCCCGTTGGTGGACCTGGTCGAGTCGTGTGACGGCGTGATCGAATCGACGGAGGGCGACCGGCGGAGCGAAGACCTCTTCGAAGGCGATGAACCGCATCTTCGACTAGTCGTCGCCAATACCGATGTCCTGCTGTACCGCGCTGTCCGACTCGCCGACGGATCAGAAGGGCTGTCGTCGACGGCGTCTGGTCTGCTACCCGCCGCCGTGGTCGATCATCTCGAGACGTGGTGGCTGTCGAACGCCGCGGGCGCGACGGTCACTGAGCCCTGATCCGGCTCAGGCGACCTGCTGGCCGCACATCCCGCACTCGCCGGTCGCGGAGACCTCGACGAAGCAGTTCGGGCACATGGCGCGGACGACGTCGAGCGAGGCCGCAGGACGCTTCGGTGCGACGGTCCGCTCGAGACGCGGCTTCGGCGCGGTGCCGCGGGCCTTGCCCGGGCGGGCGACCGACGGCGGGGGCGGCGGCGCGGTCTTGGGGGCGTGCTCGGCGCAGTAGTAGCGCACGAATCCGGCGTGATTGTTGGGATGCCGGTGCTTGACGGCCCACAGTTCGGTCCGCTCCAGCGGCTCGCTGCCGGCGGGGCAGCTCACGCAGCGCGTCGGCTCGCCGGGCACGGCCTCGGCGGCGAGGACGGGGACCTCGAACGGAAGAGCGTCCCGCCAGTCGGATGATCTCGTGATCTTCATGCGGGGGTCCCTCCGCGGCCTCGTCGGGGGTGAGGACCGCCCTACAAGCTTCGCACGATCGGACCGCCCGTGGGGCCCGCGCGTAGGCTGGCCGGGTGACCGTCTCCGAGCTCTTCGACCCGTCGGAGTGGACCGAGGCGCCCGGCGCCGCGGACTACACCGACATCACCGCGCACGTCTCGATCGACGGGCGGATCGCCCGCATCGCGTTCGACCGTCCCGAGGTGCGCAACGCCTTCCGGCCGCACACCGTCGACGAGCTGTACCGCGCGCTCGACATCGCGCGGCAGGACCCGAAGATCGGCGTCGTGCTGCTCACGGGCAACGGCCCGAGCGCGAAGGACGGCGGCTGGGCGTTCTGCTCCGGCGGCGACCAGCGCATCCGCGGCCGAGACGGCTACACGTACGCCGCGGATGACGCGACGACACCCGATCCGGCACGCGCGGGGAGGCTCCACATCCTCGAGGTGCAGCGCCTCATCCGCTTCATGCCCAAGGTCGTCATCGCCGTCATCCCGGGCTGGGCGGCGGGTGGCGGGCACTCGCTGCACATCGTCTGCGACCTGTCGATCGCGAGCGCGGAGCACGGCAGGTTCAAGCAGACGGATGCCGACGTCGGATCGTTCGACGCCGGGTACGGCTCGGCGTACATGGCTCGCCAGGTCGGTCAGAAGGTCGCGCGCGAGGTGTTCTTCCTCGCTGAGGAGTACTCCGCCGAGCGCGCGTACGAGATGGGCGCGGTGAACCGCGTCGTCCCGCACGCCGACCTCGAGCGCGAGGCGATCTCGATGGCGCGGACGATCCTCGGCAAGTCCCCGACCGCGATCCGCATGCTGAAGTTCGCGTTCAACGCGATCGACGACGGCATGGTCGGCCAGCAGGTGTTCGCCGGCGAGGCGACGCGCCTCGCCTACGGCACCGACGAGGCCGTCGAAGGGCGCGACGCCTTCCTCGAGAAGCGCGATCCGGACTGGTCGCCGTACCCGTACCACTACTGAGTCCGCGCCATGCAGCTGAGCCGCCTCGATTCCGCGGATCCACGTGACGTGCTCCGCGCGCTCCGTGCCGCGGTGCTCGGCGCGGGACCGGCGGTCGCTCTCGGCGCGGCATCCGATCTTCCGACCGACGTCCCCGCGGGCACGGCCGTCGTGGTCACGACGAGCGGCTCGACCGGGTACCCGAAGTCCGTCGCGCTCAGCCGGTCGGCGCTGACCTCGTCGGCGCTCGCGACGGCGGACCGGATCGGCAGCGGCTCGTGGCTGCTCGCCCTCCCCGCGACCTACGTCGCGGGCGTCCAGGTCATGGTGCGAGCGCTCGTCGCGGGTCGCGACCCGGCGATCCTGGCCGGCTCCTTCACGGCGCAGACCTTCACGGCGGCCGCCTCGGCGATGGCCGCCAGCGAGGGCGGACACCGCGTCCCGACCTACACGTCCCTCGTCCCCGCCCAGGTGCTGACCCTGGTCGAGGCGGGGGAGACGGATGCCGCGGTCGCCCGCGCGTTCGCCTCGTTCGACGCCGTGCTCGTCGGCGGGCAGGCGCTGCCGCCCGCGCTCGCCGACCGCGCCGCAGCTCTCGGCGCCCGCATCGTCCGCACCTACGGGTCGACCGAGACGAGCGGCGGATGCGTCTACGACGGGCGTCCGCTCGAGGGTGTGCGGTTGCGTGTCGAGGACGGCGAGGTCCAGCTCGGCGGTCCGACACTAGCCGACGGCTACCTCGGCGATCCCGAGCGGACGGCCGACACGTTCGTCCGCGACGGCCACGGTGCGCGCTGGTACCGCACGGGCGATTCCGGGTGGGTCGACGACGGGGTCCTCCGCATCACGGGCCGTCGCGACAACGTCATCGTCTCGGGCGGCGTGAACGTCTCGCTCGACCGCGTCGAACAGGCCGTCCGGGCGCTCGAGGGTCTCGAGGGCGCGGTCGTCGTGCCGACGCGCGACGAGCGGTGGGGTGAGGCATCCGTCGTCGTCCTGGCGCGCCGCGCGCTCAGGGGCCGGGCCGAGCCCGACGTGCTCCACGACGTGCGCCGGGTCGTCGCTGAGGCGATCGGGGCACCCGCGCGACCGCGTGAGCTGCTCGTGCTCGATGAGGTGCCGATGACTTCGACCGGCAAGCCCGATCGCGCGCTTCTGCGCCGACTGCTCGCGGACGACGAGGAGCCCACGCCGCGCGGGGAATAGGATCCTTGCTCGTGGCCGCATCCCGAAAGACCCCCCGCAAGCCCGCCGCGAAGCGCTCGGCGCCGCGAGGCAACCCGGCGAAGGCGCGCGTGTCGTCGGCGCCGCCGAAGCCCGCCCCGGTGACCGCTCGCGACTGGATCGGGGCGGCCCGTCTCCGGACGCTCCCCCTCGCGATCAGCCCGATCCTGGTGGGCACGGGCGCGGCGATCGCCGTCGGTGGCGGCTTCCACTGGGTGCTCGCCCTCTGCTGCCTCGCCGTCGCCGTCTCGCTGCAGATCGCGGTGAACTTCGCCAACGACTACAGCGACGGCATCCGCGGGACCGACGACCACCGCGTCGGCCCCGCCCGGCTCACGGCGTCGGGCCGCGTCACCCCCCGCGCCGTGCTGATCGCCGCCCTGCTGTTCTTCGCGATCGCCGCGCTCGTCGGCATCGCCGTGGTCATCCGCACGCAGCACTGGTGGCTGCTCGCGGTGGGCGCGGTGTGCATCGTCGCGGCGTGGTTCTACACGGGCGGCAAACGCCCTTACGGCTACTCGGGCCTCGGCGAGGTGTTCGTCTTCGTCTTCTTCGGGCCTGTCGCCACGATCGGGACGACCTTCGTGCAGGTCGGCTCGGTGCCGCAGGAGTCGTGGATCCCCTCGATCGGGGTCGGAGCGCTCGCGTGCGGTGTGCTCGTCACCAACAACCTCCGCGACATCGCGCAGGATCGCGTGGCGGGCAAGCGCACGCTGACGGTGCTCATCGGCAAGCGCGCATCGCAGGTCCTCTACACCGTGCTCATGCTGGTGCCGTTCGCGACCGTGCCCGTCGTCGCACCGTTCTACCCGGTCGCGTGGCTGTCGCTGCTGGTCCTCCTGGCGACGCTGTCGGCGACGCTCATCGTCTGGACCTACCGCACGGCGCGCGAACTGATCGTCGCGCTGCAGCTCAGTTCGCTGGCGTCGCTCGCCTGGAGCGGCTTCATCCTCTGGGCGTACGTCGCCGCCTGAGGCTCAGCGGGCGGAGTCGTCGGATGCCGGCTGCGGCGTCGCCGCGGCATCCGGATCGTGCTCGTCACGGAAGGCGTCTTCGACGGCCTCGTCGCTGTCGGTCCGGCGCCGCGCCTCTCGGCGCTCGGCCATGCCGACGGAGACCTCGTCGAGGGGACGGCGCAGGAACAGCACCGACAGGCTCAGGCCGATGAGGGCCGCGAAGATGGCCGCGAGCCAGTACTGCTCGCGCAGCACCGGGAACAGCATCATGACCCCGAAGGGGACGAAGAAGGCGAGCAGCCGCAGCAGCGCGTAGACGAAGGCGGACCGGGCACGCATGCGGACATTCTACGGCCGCCGGCTGTGCGGTCGGCGTCGGTGCGCGGCGGCCTCGGTGCGGGGGAGCGCGCCTAGGATGGGGGGATGGCGCGCGTGTACCTCGTTCTGGCGCTGCTGCTGGCCGCCTTCTGGGTCTACAGCATCGTCGACTGCGCGGTTCAGCCGCCGACACGGCATCGCGGTGTCAGCAAGCCGATCTGGCTGCTCATCGTGATCCTGCTGCCGGTCGTGGGCGGTGTGCTGTGGTTCGTCATCGGCCGGTCGCGGGCCTCGTCGAGCCGGGTCGTGTTCAGGGCGCCCGACGACGACCCCGACTTCCTCGGACGCATCGGCACGTCGAGCGACCAGGACGACCGCATCCGCCGCCTCGAAGAGGAGCTCGCCGCGCTCGACTCCGAAGCGCCGGACCCGCGGGACCGTCCGGCGGATCCACCCGCCGAGGACGACAGCGACGAGCAGTCGCGCGGCTCGCGGTCCTGAGATGGCGACGGACGGACCTGGCCGTGCGCCGGCGACCGATGCGGCAGCGGCGCTTCTGACGCGACTCGTCGAGCGGGGTCTGCGTCACATCGTCCTCTCACCCGGGTCGCGCTCTCAGGGGCTCGCCCTCGTCGCCGCCGAGCTCGAGGCGCGCGGGCTGATCCGTCTGCACGTCCGCATCGACGAGCGCGTCGCGGGTTTCACCGCGCTCGGGATCGGCCGCGAGGACCGGATGCCGGCGGTCGTCGTCTGCACCTCGGGTACCGCCGTCGCGAACTTCCTCCCCGCCGTCCTCGAAGCCCACCATTCCGGTGTGCCCCTTCTCCTCCTCACCGCCGATCGGCCGCCGGAGCTCCGCGGCATCGGCGCCAACCAGGCCACGCGTCAGCCGGGCATGTTCTCCGGCTTCGTGCGCCTCGAGTCCGACCTTCCCGTCGCCGAGGCGCTCGCCGAGTCCGCCGAGGCCGACGAGGTCGCCGCCTTCCGGGCGGCCGCCGACGAGGGGTGGGATGCCGCCGTCGGCAGCGGTTCGCGGGTCGCGGGGCCCGTGCACCTCAACATCCCGTTCCGGGAGCCGCTCGCGGGCGAGCTTCCCGCGTGGGTGCCGTCGTCGAGTGCGGAGGATGCAGCATCCGATCCGACTGAGGCCGACGTCGAGGCGGAGACCGTCGAGGCCGAATGGGGCGCGCATTACCAGGGCGGCGGCGGTGTCGGTGCGGCACTCGAGGTCGTCGAGACGGAGCCGGTCGTGCTCGAGGCGGGACCGCGCACGGTGGTCGTCGCCGGGGCGGATGCCGGGTCGGATGCCGAGGAACTCGCGCACGCCGGCGGCTTCCCGCTGATCGCGGAGATCGTGAGCGGCGCACGGTACGGACGGCACCTGGTCCACGGCTACCGCACGCTGCTGTCGGATGCGGAGCTCGGCGGTCGCATCGAACGAGTCGTCGTGTTCGGGCATCCGACTCTGAGTCGCGAGGTCGCGAGACTGCTCAGCCGCAGCGACGTCGAGGTGATGGCGGTCCGCGGGCCGGGGGAGCAGCTGAATCTCAACGGCGTGACGGTCGCGGTCGACGATGTGACCGCGGCGCGAGGCACGGTCGACCGCGACTGGCTGGGGGCGTGGATGCGCGCGTCGCGAGACCAGGTGGTCGACCTCAGCCCGGCGGCACCGGACGCGGATGCGCTGTCCTCGACCGTTCCCGCCGAACGGCTCGGCGCGATCTCGGCCGAGCTGGGGGCGATCCGTGCCCCGGTCGATCGGGCCGCTCTCGTCGACGCGGTGTGGCGGGCGACATGGCCGCACGACAGGCTGCTCTTCGGATCGTCGCGGCTGGTGCGCGTGGCCGACGAACTGCTCGGCGGAAAGAAGGTCCCCGTTCACGCGAACCGCGGGCTCGCCGGCATCGACGGCACCATCGCCACGGGTCTCGGCATCGCCGCGGCGTCTCAGGGCGGCGCGGTACCGGGCGTCACCCGGGTGCTGCTCGGCGACCTCGCCTTCCTTCACGACGTCGGAGCGCTCCTGCATCCGGCCGCAGAAGACGAACCGCGCATCCAGGTCATCGTCGGCAACGACGGCGGCGGGACGATCTTCGACGGCCTCGAGGTCGCCGGTGTCGCGAGCCCGCGGGCGTTCGATCGGGTGCAGTACACCCCGCAGACCGCGCGTCTCGAGGAACTCGCCCGCGCCTACGGCTGGGAGTACCAGCGCATCACGACGCGCGGTGCATTGGATCAGGCGCTCACGTCGCCCGCGGGAGGACGCCAGATCATCGAAGTGCCCCTGAGTCGGTAGTCGCGGCATCCGCAAGGCGGTCGCGCCGGTCACGGCGGCACGGCAGGATGTGGCGCATGACTGACGCTCACTGGACCGCTTCCCCGTCGACGCTGCTGCGGGTGGGGCCGGGATTCGGGCTCGCGGACGTGGACCCGGCATCCACCCCCGGTTACGACGGCGGCAAGAAGGCGGGGCAGGCGGATCTCGCCGCCGCGGCGGAGCGGTTCGACCAGCTGCAGGAGCGGCTCTACGCGCAGAGCCGCACGCAGCCGGATTCGCCGTCGGTCCTGCTCGTGCTGCAGGCGATGGACTCTGCGGGCAAGGGCGGCATCGTCCGTCACGTGATCGGGGCGACCGACCCGCAGGGCGTGCATCTGAAGGCGTTCAAGAAGCCCACGGCAGAGGAGTCGGCGCACGACTTCCTGTGGCGCATCGAGAAGGAGGTGCCGGAGCCGGGGTACATCGGCGTCTTCGACCGTTCGCACTACGAGGACGTCCTGATCGGCCGGGTCCGCCAGCTCGCACCCGCGGAGGAGATCGAACGACGTTACGGAGCGATCGTCGATTTCGAGGAGCGGATGGCGAGGCGTGGGGTGCACATCGTGAAGGTGATGCTCCACATCTCGGGCGACGAGCAGAAGTCCAGGCTCGCCGAGCGGCTCGACCGCCCCGACAAGCACTGGAAGTACAACCCCGGCGACGTCGACGAGCGCGAACTGTGGCCGGCGTACATGGAGGCCTACCAAACGGTGTTCGAACGCACCTCCACCGACCGGGCGCCGTGGTTCGTCGTCCCCGCGAACGCCAAGTGGTACGCCAGGCTGGCCGTGCAGGCGCTGCTGATCGACGTCCTGGAACGCATCGATCCGCAGTGGCCCGTGGCGGACTTCGACGTCGAGGCCGAGAAGGCGCGTCTCGCGGCGACGTGACGTCCGTCAGGGCAGATGGGAGCGGATGGCGCGCACGACGGCATCCGCTCGCTCGACCGGGACGAAGTGCCCGCAGTCGGTGACGACCTCGAGGCGGGCGTCGGAGAAATGCTCGGAGAGGTTGTCGGCCCATTCGACGGGGAACAGCGGGTCGCTGTCGGGCCACAGCATCGTCGTCGGCACAGTGATCGGCTCGTCGTCCGCGGCGTATCCCCGGTTGGCGACGTACCACTGCAGGCTCGCGGCGAAGGCCCCCGGCCGCGCGTAGGCCGCGACGATCTCGTCGAGGTGCGGCGGCGGCGCGGCATCCGCTCGCCACGTGTCCCAGAGGTAGGTGAGGTACGTGCGGACGGCGCGTTCGTCGCCGTCGATGAGGGCGGCGGCGACGGGTTCGCGGTGGAAGTGCTGGTACCAGAAGGTCGAGGCGAGGGCGGGGGATGCCGCGCGGTCGCCGATGCCCGGATAGGCGGGCGTGAGCACCGCGCCGCGGAACCGGTGCGGAGCCGTGCGGAGGGCGGCCTGCGCGATGCGGCTGCCGATGTCGTACCCGACGATGACGATTCCGTCGGCGGCGCCGTGATCGTCGAGCGTCTCGAGCACACGGTCCGCGTGCGCCTGCGCCGCGGCATCCTCGACGTCCGGGATGCCGGCGTATCCGGCGCCCATCCCGCGGAGGTCGGGGATGATCACCCCCTCGGCGGCAAGGGATGCGGCGACCTCGTCGTAATCGGAGGGGAGCCCCGGCCACCCGTGCAGCAGGACGACAGTCATGCTGCGAGGCTAGCGGCGACGAAGCGGATGTCGCAGGTCCGATCTGATCGGCATGGAGCCGCGCTCGGCCACCCGGTAGTGTGCGGCGGGGGACGCGCCGCATCCGCGGCTGCGAGAGGGGGGACCATGCCACGACGGAAAGCGCTCGTCGTCTGGATCGTCGGCTCAGGGCTCATCGCCCTGGTTCTAGCAGGCGTGCTCGTCTCGGCCGCGATCACGGCGACGATCCTCGTGGATCAGGTGCCCGGTGGGGACGCCGGGCTCGCCTCGACACCCGCCCTCGACGGCGCCTACAGCACGATGACGTGGTCGCTCGTGGCACTCGTCGTCGTCGCCGCCCTCGGCGTGAGCGTCCCGCTCGTCGCCCGGAGGATCCGACGCCGTTCCTCCTTCCGCTGACCGTCCCTCAGGGAGATCCGTTGCCTTTCGAACCCGTTGCCCTCGACCACACCTTCACGGCCCCGATCGGCGTGGAGGTCAAGGGTGAGACCTGGTCCTGCGTCGAGATGCCCGGTTCGGCGGACTTCTTCGGCACCGGCCGTTCCGTCCGGGTGGACCTCACCGTCGACGATGTCGAGATGTCGAACGTCGGGTTGATGGTGACGGGCACGGGAGGGCACATGGTCTCGCTGAACGCTGGGGTCCGCCGGAAGCTGGGCAAGGGCATCGGCGACACGGTGACCGTCCGCCTGACGCGTCGGCTGAGGTAGGTCAACCCCGCATTCGTCGGCGCCGGTGACGGCTAGCGTGGTGCTCCTCGATCTCGGACGCGCTTCTAGAGACGAGCGGGAGGGAACGTGTGAGTCTTCGTCGAAGCGAGCCGGTCGTCCATGTGCTGACGGTGGACGGGCTGAACTTCCGCATCGTGCGTTCGTCCCATGCCGCCCCTCAGCGCACTTTCCTCCTCGTCCACGGAATCGGGATGTCGCATCGCTACCTGCGTCGGCTCCACGCCGAGCTCGCGCTCACGCACTCCGTGATCTCGATCGATCTGCCCGGCTTCGGCGGCCTGCCCCGCCCCTCTCGAGACCTCGACGTCCGCGCGATGGCGGGTGCCCTCGCGACGCTGCTCGACCGCGTGGCGTTGACGGATGCCGTCGCCGTCGGCCACTCGATGGGGAGCCAGTGGGTCGTCGAGTTCGCGGTGCGGCGCCCCGACCTGGTGACGCACGTCGTCGCGATGGGACCCGTTGCCGACGATCACCATCGGACGGCGTTCGCACAGGCGCGCGCTCTCGCGCTCGATGTGGTGGGCGAGACGCCGCGCGCGAACTGGCAGGTGCTGAGCGACTACGTGCGATGCGGCATCCCCTGGTACCTGCGTCAGCTGCGGCACATGGTCGCGTATCCGATCGAGGAGCGCGTGGGACTGCTGACGAGGCCGCTGCTCGTGCTCCGCGGCGCGCGGGACCCGATCGCAGGGCTGTCGTGGTGCCGCCGGTTGCGGGATGCCGCTCCGGATGCCGCGGTGATCGAGGTTCCTCGGGGGTGGCACGTCGTGCAGGACCGCGCTCCGCGGGCGGTCGCCCGTGCCATCGAAGCGTTCCTTTCCGTGCATACGCCGCCGAGCACGGGAAGGTCGTCACGATGACGGCGTTCGTGCGCAACGCGGTGTGGTGGGCGAGGGACTACCTCTACGCGGCGGTGTGGCAGGTCCGGGCGACTCTGAACCGCACCGACCCCCAGACGTTCTCGGAGGGGGATCGCACGCCCATCGTCATCCTCCCGGGCGTCTACGAGACCTGGCAGTTCATGTATCCCCTCATCACCGCGATGCACGACCGGGGGCATCCGGTCCACGTCGTCCAGGTGCTGCACCACAACCGTCGCCCGGTCGACGAGGCGGCCGCCCGGGTCATCGAGTATCTGCGCGCGAACGGTCTGCGCGGCTGCGTTCTCCTCGCACACAGCAAGGGCGGGCTCGTCGGTAAACGCGCGATGGTGATCGACGCGGGGGACGGGCGGATCGCCCGCATGCTCGCCGTCGCGACGCCCTTCGGCGGATCGCGGTACGGCCGGCTCATGGTGTTGCCGTCCCTCCGGATCTTCTCACCGAGGAGCGCGACGATCCGTGCCCTCGCGAAGGAGCGGGAGGCGAATGGCCGGATCGTCTCGGTCTACGGGGAGTTCGACCCGCACATCCCGGAAGGGAGCGAGCTCGCCGGTGCGGCGAAGAACGTCCGGCTCGACACCGGCGGCCACTTCAGGGTGCTCGCGGACCCTCGTGTCATCGCGGAACTGATCGCCCTGTCGGAGGGCGACGGGAGTCCGAACGGTCAGGCCACGCCCTGAGCGACGAGCGCGTCGTCGACGAAGGCGTAGACCTGCTGCGGACGGAACCCTGCGAAGAACGTCGCGCGATGCTTCTCGATGCGCACAGCGTGCCGTTCCTGCTGACCGACCTCGAATGCCCACGTCCTCACCGTGCTCACGGAGAATCCGCGGACGGTGTCGACGACGCTCTGCCCGTCGACGGTGATGGTCAGCCGACCCCAGAACTTGTCGAACGAGAAGACGACGGTGTGCTTCTCGGTGTCGCCCACGGGGAAGGTCATGATCACAGCGTCAGCCTAGGGGTGCGCGGGTCCATGCCCGACTGGAGTGCGGCACGCTCCCCGTCACTGAGGGGAGCGAGCGGGTAGCGGGTGGCGTCCTCGCGGAACTCGTAGCCGTCGCCCGGCTGGCGGGGGATGACGTGGAGGTGCGCGTGCGGGGTGCCCTGGTCGGCATCCTCTCCGTTCGACATCACGAGGTTCGTCCCGGTCGTCGTCGCCGCGAGCACGTCCCGGATGGCGCGATCGGCGGCCTGTGCGACCAGGGCGAGCTCGATCACCTCATCCGGCGTCAGCGACGCGAGATCTGGGGCGTGGCGGAGCGGGATGACCAGCACGTGCCCGCGGTTGATCGGATGCCGGTCGAGGACCGCGAGGACGCGTTCGCCGCGGACCACGACGTCGAAGCCGTCCTCGGCGATGTTCCGACAGAAGCTGCAGGCGTCGTCGTTCATACCGGTGAGACTACGGCGGGCGGTCATCGTCGATGAGTTCCTCGGGGCACTGCCGTGGCGGAGGATGGAGTGATGGACACCGCCGTGCCGATCGACCTCGACACCTGGCCGCGCCGCTCGCACTTCGAGCACTATCGCCGCCGTGTGCCCTGCACGTACGCGATCACCGTCGAGATCGATGTGACCGACTTCGTCCGCCGCGTCCGTTCCGCCCGGCGCCGGACGTACGTCGCGCAGGTGTGGGCGATCGCGACCATGGTGAACCGGTACGAGGAGTTCCGGCTGACGCTCGACGACGCCGGTGCGCCGGCCGTGTGGTCGCGTGTGCATCCGTCCTTCACGGTCTTCGACTCGGACCGCGAGACCTTCGCGAGCATCTGGGTGGAGTACGACGACGACTTCGGGGCGTTCCACGATGCCGCCGTTCGGGTCATCGCCGACCATGCGCGCGCGACCGAGCTCTTCCCCCAGGGCGCGCCGCCGGCGAACACCTTCGACGTCTCCAGCATCCCGTGGACCAGCTTCACCGGCTTCACCCTCAACGTCGACGGCGCGTGGGACCATCTCGCCCCTATCTTCACGCTCGGCCGGTACGTCGAGCGCGACGGGAGGACCTTCCTTCCGCTCGCTGTGCAGGTACACCACGCGGCGGCGGACGGCTTCCACACCGCCCGGCTCATCGATGCGCTCCGGGACTTCTTCGCCGATGCGACGTGGCTCGGCTCAGACGTCTCGGTTCCCGACTCGTCCGCGATCGATTCCCGCCGGCACGGCTGAAACCACCGAGCGCCGGGGCCTACGGCGCACCTCTCCTGCGACGACGGCCGCAACGGAGGCGAACACCAGCGCGACGCCGCAGACCTGCGTCAGGGTGAGGGTCTCTCCCGCGACGAGGCCGCCGATCGCGAGCGCCACGACCGGGCTCAGGAGTCCGAGAAAGGCAGGGACCCTTGCCGGCAGTGCGGCGACGCCGCGGAACCACACGGCGTAGGCGAGCGCGGTGCCGATGAGCGTGAGATAGGCGTAACCGGCGATATTGGTGAGCGTGGGGGGCTGCTCGGGGAGCGGCTCGAAGACGGCGACGAGCGCGGCGAGGATGAGGCCGCCGGCGACGAGCTGCCAGGCGGTGACCACGAGGGGCGGGTGATCGTGCGACCACGCCTTCGTCAACACGACGCCCGTCGCCATCGACACGGCACCCAGAAGGGCGGCGGCGACGCCGATCGCATCGAGCCCGCCCGAGGCCCGCAGGACGATGAGGGCGACGCCGATCACCCCGGCGACCCCTGCGGCGACGACCCGCCCCGTCAGTTTTTCGGCGAGCACGCGCGAGGCGAGCACCGCGACCAGAAGCGGTTGGATGCCCCCGACCACCGCCGCGACGCCGCCGGGCAGTCGGTCGGCGGCGATGAAGAGGAACGCGAAGAAGCCGCCGATGTTGAGCGCGCCGAGCACTGCGGACTTCCACCACCACGAGCCGCGGGGGAGTCGCCGTCCGATGAGGAGGAGCAGGATGCCGGCGGGCAGTGCGCGCACGGCCGCGGTCAGGAGCGGATGGCCTCCGATGAGGATGGTTGTCGCGGTGAGGTACGTGGTGCCCCAGAGGATCGGAGCGACCGCGGTCATCGCGACGACCGACATCGTTTTGCTAAGCACTTAGTTAATATAGCTCACTGCTTAGCGATACGGTCGAGGCATGGACCACGTCGATCGCATCCTCAGCCAGTGGCGCACCGCTCGGCCCGGTCTCGATGTGAGTCCGATGGCGGTGATCGGTCGCCTCAGTCGCGCCGCGGCCGTCGTCGACGCGGGACTCGCGGCGACCTTCGCGTCTCACGGCATCGATGCCGGGACGTTCGACGTGCTCGCGACGCTCGCGCGTCAGGGCGAGCCCTTCCGGATCACTCCCGCCGAACTCGCCGCCGACGCCATGATCACGTCGAGCGCCGTCGCCCAGCGCCTCAACCGCCTGGATCGGCTGGGTCTCGTGGTCCGCGAGCCGAATCCCGACGACGGACGCGGCAAGTTCGTGCGACTCACCGATGCCGGACGTGAGCTGCTCGACGCGGTCCTGCCCGATCATCTGGCGACCGAGCGCGAGATCCTCGCACCGCTCACGGCCGCTGAGCGGGACACGCTCGCCGGGCTGCTGTCGAAGCTGACCTCCGAAAGGTGAGCGACGCGCCCGTCAGGCGAGCGCGTCGACGATCGGGCGGAACTTCACCCGGGTCTCGAGCATCTCCGTCTCGGGGTCGCTGCCGGCGACGATTCCCGCACCGGCGTGCGCGATGAGCGGGATGTCCGCCCCGGCATCCGTGTGCACGTCGAACTGCGCGCAGCGCAGGGCGATCGCCCACTCTCCGTCACCCGCGGCGTCGATCCAGCCGACCGGGCCGGCGTAGCGGCCTCGGTCGAACGGCTCGACCCGGCGGATGACCTCGAGCGCAGCCTGTGTCGGCGTGCCGGCGACGGCCGCCGTCGGGTGCAGGACCTCGACGAGGTCGAGGGAAGACGCGTGGCCTGACAGGGTGCCCTCGACGTCCGTCGCCAGGTGCCAGACGTTCGGCAGTTTCAGCATGAACGGCTCGGGCTCGGCGACCAGGGCCGACGTGTGCGCACGCAGCGAGGTGAGAACGCTCTGCACGGCGTACCGGTGCTCGTCGAGGTCCTTCGGGCTCGTCGCCAGGGCGAGGGATGCCGCGGTGTCTGCATCCGCGTCGGCTCCGCGCGCGGCCGTCCCGGCCAGCACCCGGGCGGTGACCGTGCCGCCCGAGACGGTCACGAGGGTCTCGGGGCTCGCCCCGATCGCGCCGTCGACGGCGAACGTCCAGGTGTCGGGGTACGCCGACGCAAGGGCGCGGACGAGGCGCCGCAGATCGGAGCCCGCGGGCACCGTGCCCACCAGGTCGCGAGCGAGGACCACCTTGGCGACCTCGCTCGAGGCGATCGCCTCGAGCCCGGCGCGCACCTCGCCCTGGTAGCCGTCGGGCGTGCAGGCGCCGGGGCCTACGGTCGCCGACCAGTGCGGTCCGAAACCGATCGCCTGCGGCTCGTCGCGTTCCGGCTCGCCCTCGACGAAGACATGGGTGACCCAGCTCGTGTCGCCGCGGCGACCGATGATCATGCGCGGCACGGCCAGCGCGGCGCTCGCCGAGCTGTTCGCGGGGTCGAACGGCAGCGTGCCGAAGGCGACGAGGCCGGACCCCGGCATCCCCACCTTGTCGTCGATCTCCGCGACGGCAGCGACGTCGCGCCACCACTGCGCAGCAGGCGTGCCCGCGGGGAGCTCGGCCGCACGACCGACACCGACGAGCAGATCACCGCGACGCGACCACACGGTCGGGTCGTCGGGAGAGGCGTAGACGAGCGGCTCGTCGACCGGTTCGATCCGGCGGGTGACGGCACGCAGCCGCGGGATGCCGAGTGCAGACGTGGTCACCCCGCCAGCCTAATCCGGCGGTGATGCGGCGGGCCGCGCCTCTCAGCCCCGCCGCACAGCCTCACCGCACCCTGCCCGGATTAGGCTCGACACGTGACCGACCAGCCCTCCCGCACCCCGTCCACCCGCGCGGACCTCGGCAAGGACCCCGCGCGCGTCAGCGGCATGTTCGACGAGGTCGCGGCGGCCTACGACCGCACCAACACGGTGCTGAGCCTCGGCAACGACAAGCTGTGGCGCATTGCGACCACGCGCGCCGTGGCGCCGCGTCGCGGTCAGCGCATCCTCGACCTGGCTGCCGGCACGGGGGCGAGCTCGGTCTCGCTCGCCCGCTCAGGTGCCGAGGTCGTCGCCGGCGACTTCTCGGCGGGGATGATCGCCGAAGGGAAGCGGCGGCACGGCGGCATCCCGAACCTGTCGTTCGTCGAGGCCGACGCGACGGCCCTGCCCTTAGCCGACGAGGAGTTCGACACCGTCACGATCTCGTTCGGCCTCCGCAACGTCAACGATCCCGAGAAGGCGCTCCGCGAGATGCTCCGCGTCACGAAGCCCGGGGGGACGCTCGTGATCTGCGAGTTCTCGCACCCGCCGGCAGCGCTCATGCGCGGGCTGTACCGGTTCTACAACGACCGCGTCCTGCCCATCGTCGCCCGCGCCTTCAGCTCGAACGCCGCCGCCTACGACTACCTCAACGAGTCGATCCGCGACTGGCCCGACCAGCGCACCCTTGCCGGTCGCATGCGCGAGGCCGGCTGGGATCAGGTGGCCTGGCGCGACCTCAGCTTCGGGATCGTGGCCCTGCACCGGGCACGCAAGCCCGCCACCCCGGACCAGGCGTAGGGCGCGACGGGTACGCTGGAGCCATGACCCCCCGCCCCGGTACTCCGGGCTCGCAGATCGCGAGCCGACTCGGCGTCACCGAACGCATTTTCGTGGGACCGCGGATGCGGAAGCTCCTCACCACGGTCGAAGAAGGGCTCGACCTCGTCGAAGCCCGCCTCGCCGGTGAGTTGAAGGTCGGCGACTCGCTCGCCGACGTCACGTCCCGCTACCTCTACGAGGCCGGTGGGAAGCGGATGCGGCCCATGCTGGCGATCCTCACGGCGCAGCTCGGCTCGGGAGTGACCGATGACGTCCTTGCGGGCGCGACGGCGCTGGAGATGACCCACCTCGGCTCGCTGTACCACGACGACGTCATGGACGAAGCCGACCGTCGACGCGGCGTTCCCAGCGCCCACGCCGTGTGGGGCAACAACGTCGCGATCCTCACCGGCGACCTGCTCTTCTCCCGTGCGAGCCAGCTCATGGCGCAGGTGGGGGAGCGGGCGATCCGCCTGCAGGCCGACACCTTCGAACGTCTCGTCCTCGGGCAGATGCACGAGACGGTGGGCGCCCAGCCAGGCGACGACCCGGTCGAATTCTATCTGCAGGTCCTGAGCGACAAGACCGGTTCGCTCATCGCCGCCGCCGCCGAGACGGGCGTCGTCTTCTCCGACGCGTCCGACGAGTACGCGGCTCCCGTGCGCGAGTTCGGTGAGCGCGTGGGCGTCGCCTTCCAGCTGCTCGACGACGTCATCGACCTGTCGGCCGACCCCGCCGAGACCGGCAAGGTGCCCGGCACCGACCTGCGTGCCGGCGTCCCGACCATGCCCTACCTGCTTCTCGGCCGTGCGACCGACCCGGCCTCGCAGGCCCTCAAGGTCACGATCGACGAGGGCGTCGCCCGCATCTCCGACGGCGCCGACCCCGCGATCCTTGACGAACCGCTCGCGCAGCTGCGCGTCCACCCCGCGACAGAGGCGACCCGCCTGCTCGCGCACGAGTGGTCCGACCGCGCTGTCGCGGCTCTCGCGCCGCTTCCCGACGGGCAGGTGCGGGATGCGTTGACCCGCTTCGCCCAGGTCGTCGTCGACCGCTCCAGCTGAAACCCGGCGGAATCGCCGCTTCTTCGTCACGCCCGTTCGCGGGCTCTCGGAAAGGACACCCATGACCAAGCTCCGGCTGGCCATCGTCGGCGCAGGACCCGCCGGCATCTACGCGGCGGACATCCTCCTCAAGGCAGAGCGCAAGTTCGACGTCTCGATCGACCTGTTCGACCACCTGCCCGCCCCGTACGGGCTCGTCCGCTACGGCGTCGCCCCCGACCACCCGCGCATCAAGGGCATCATCAACGCCCTCCGCGACGTGCTGGACCGCGGTGACATCCGCATCTTCGGCAACGTCCGCTTCGGCACCGACATCACCCTCGCCGACCTCAAGAAGCATTACAACGCGGTCATCTTCGCGACCGGTGCCATCAAGGACGCCGACCTCGACATCCCCGGCATCGACGCCGACGGGTCGTACGGCGCCGCGGACTTCGTCAGCTGGTACGACGGGCACCCGGACTTCCCGCGGGAGTGGCCGCTCGACGCGGCATCCGTCGCGGTCCTGGGCAACGGAAACGTCGCCCTCGATGTGGCACGGGTACTCGCGAAGCACGCCGACGACCTGCTGCCCACCGAGATCCCTGCGAACGTCTACGAGGGCCTGAAGGCGTCGCCCGTCACCGACGTCCACGTCTTCGGTCGCCGCGGTCCCGCGCAGGTGAAGTTCACGCCGCTCGAGCTCCGCGAGCTCGGCGAGCTGAACGACGTCGACATGGTCGTCTACGACGAGGACTTCGACTATGACGAGGCCTCCAAGGCGGCGATCGCGTCGAACAAGCAGGTCATGGTCATCGACCGCGTGCTGCAGTCGTGGCGCAAGCGGCCCAGTGTCAACAACGCCGGCGGCGAGGCCAGTCGTCGTCTTCACCTCCACTTCTGGGCGCGTCCCGTCGAGATCAAGAAGGATGCCGACGGTCGCGTCAGCGCGATCGTCACCGAGCGCACGCGGCCCAACAACTCCGGCGGCGTCGAGGGCACGGGCGAGATGCGCGAGATCGCCATCGGCCAGGTCTACCGCGCGGTCGGTTACTTCGGTTCGCCGCTGCCCGACGTCCCGTTCGACAAGCGCCACGGCGTCATCCCGAACCACGAGGGTCAGGTCGTCGAGAAGGGCTCGAACGAGCGCGTCCCCGGCGTCTACGCGACGGGCTGGATCAAGCGGGGCCCGGTCGGACTCATCGGCCACACCAAGTCCGACGCCATGGAGACCATCCGTCACCTCATCAACGACCAGGCGTCCTGGTGGACTCCCGAGGACCCGTCCGACGAGGCGATCATCTCGCTGCTCGCCGAGCGCCAGGTCGCCTGGACCGACCTGGACGGCTGGCACCGACTCGACGAGCACGAGGTCGCCCTCGGCGCCCCGCACGAGCGCGAGCGCATCAAGGTCGTCGACCGCGACGAGATGGTGCGGGTCTCGCGCGGGGAGTGATCACGCGATGACCGGCGGCTGGGAGCAGGACGTCCTGGGGCGTCCGTTCGAGCGGCTCACGCTGCCCCTGGGCAGCGACCAGGAAGGCGAGGTCGTCGCGACGCTCGTCCGGCTCGATCCGCCGAGACTCGCGGGCCTGACCGGTCCGCTGCGCGACGTCGACGTTCTGTACCTGCACGGCTGGTCGGACTACTTCTTCCAGGTGGAGCTCGCCCGGTTCTGGGCGTCGCTCGGCGCGCGGTTCCACGCCCTCGACCTCCGCAAGTACGGTCGAAGCCTCCGGCCGGGGCAGACGCCCGGCTTCGTCACCTCGCTCGACGTGTACGACGCCGACATCGCCGCGGCTCTCGAGGCCATGGGGCATCCGCTCGAGGGGCCGCCCTCACGTCGCCGACTCGTGATGATGGGTCACTCCACGGGTGGTCTCACCGCGACGCTGTGGGCGTCGCGGCATCCCGGCCGGCTCTCGGCGCTCGTCCTGAACAGCCCATGGCTCGAGCTGCAATTGGGGACCCTCGGTCGGCAGGCGCTGTCGCCGCTGGTGCAGATGCGTGCCCGAGTCGATCCGATGGGGGCGCACCCGGTCGTCGACCTCGGGTTCTACACGCGCGCGCAGACCGAGGTCGGTGCTCTCCCGGTGCGCGGCTACCGCCGGGAGTGGCGACCCGAGCGCGGGTTCCCTACGCATCCCGCCTGGTTGGCGGCGGTGGTCGAGGCGCACCGGCGGGTCGCCTCGGGCATCGACGTGGCCTGCCCGACGATCGTGCTGCTGTCGACGAAGTCCACGAATCCCTTCGCCTGGAACGCGGAGATGACCGGGAGTGATTCGGTCCTGGTCGTCGACGACATCGCGCGCGCCGCGACCCGCATCGGCCGCGACGTCACGCTCGCGCGGATCGACGGCGGCATTCACGACCTCTTCCTGTCCCGTCCCACCCCGCGCGAACAGGCCTACCGGACGCTTGAGCGATGGCTCGCCCAGGGTGCCCTCGGGCGACCACGCGGATCGCGGCGAGGGCGGTCCGCGCACTGACGGCGGACGCGGTCAGGCCGGCCGCAACAGGGCGCCGAGGGTTCGGAGCGTAGGCTCCAGCCCGACGCCGGGGTCGAGCAGCCACTGGATCTGCAGACCATCGGATGCCGCGATGAGAAGGGCTGCGAGGTGCTCGGCGGGGACGTCGTCCCGCACGAGACCTTCGCGCTGCTGGACCCGGAGGCTCTCGGTGATGGATCCGCGGAGTCCCTCGAAACGGGTCGTGAAGAAGTCCCGCCCGACGCCCTCCTCGTCCTCGAGGGACGCGGCGAGCAACGTGGAGTAGAGAGTCACGAGGCCCGGGATGTCGACGTTGCGCCGCGCGGCGTGGATCATCGTGTCGATGCCGGGTCGGAGCTCGGGCGGATTCTCGTGGTTCTGCTCGGCGTGCGCGTAGACGGCGACGAGCAGCTGCTCGCGCGAGTCGAAGTAGTGCAGGAGAGCGGCGTGGGACACTCCGATGGCCTCGGCGATCCTGCGGAGCGACGTGCCGCTGGCACCCCGCTCGCGGAACACCTCGATGGCGCGGTCGAGGATCTCCTGGCGCCTCGCGACGCCCTTGGGCATCGATCCGCGGCGACCGATGACGTCGTCCTGACCCTGCTGCATGGGGCCAGCGTAGGCCCGCAGAATCAAAACCTCCACATGGAGGTTAATTCTGTTATCGTCGGGGTCACGCCGCCTCGCGGCATCCGACAACGACGTTACGAAGGAAGGCCCATGGCTCTGCCACTCGCCTCAGTCCAGCTCTACACGCTCGCGAAAGAGTTCAGCGAGGACATGTCCGGATCGCTCGACAAGCTGGCTGCTCTCGGCCTGCGCAACGTCGAAGCGTTCGACTTCGTCCGCCGTCCCGATGAGATCCGCGCGGCGCTCGACGCCAGCGGCCTCGCCTCGCCGACCGGCCACGCGCCCCTGCTGTCGGACGAGCTGTGGACGCCGGACGGCTCGATCCCCACCCCCGCGCCCGAGGTCGTCTTCGAGGCCGCCGCGAAGATCGGGATGACCACGGTCATCGACCCCTTCGTCCCCGCCGAGCGCTGGTTCACCGAGGAGGGCGTCGCCGACATCGCCGAGCGCCTCAACCGGCTCGCCGAGACGGCCGCCGGTTTCGGCATGACCGTCGGCTACCACAACCACGCGCAGGAGTTCGTGAAGTCCTTCGACGGACAGACCGCCTACGAGCGCTTCCTCGAGCTCACCGACGACCGCGTCGAGATCGAGCTCGACCTGTTCTGGGCGCTCACCGGCGGCCAGGACGTGCCGGCTCTCGTCGAGAAGCTCGGCGACCGGCTCATCGCCGTGCACGTGAAGGACGGCATCGCCCCGGCATCCAACCCGTGGGCTCCCGGCTCCGACGAGTTCGGCTCCGACTCGCTCGAGCAGTTGCGCGCCGGCACCGGAGACGTCCCGCTCGCGGCATCGCTGCGCGCCGGCACGAACATCCGGTACGCCGTCATCGAGTACGACAAGGCCCCCGGCGACGTGTTCGAGGACATCGCGGCGTCCTACGCCTTCCTGAAGGACGGCGGGTTCATCGCATGACCGGTCCCGTCGGAGTCGGCATCGTCGGTGCCGGTGTCATCAGCCAGACCTACCTCGAGAACCTGACGTCGTTCCCCGACGTGAAGGTCGTCGCCATCGGCGACATCATCCCTGAGCGCGCCCAGGCCAAGGCCGAGGAGCACGGCGTCCCCTCGTGGGGCACACTCGAGGACGTCCTCGGCAACCCCGAGGTCGAGCTCGTCGTCAACCTCACGATCCCCGAGTCGCACATCGCGGTCTCGTCGCAGGCGGTCGCCGCCGGCAAGCACGTGTGGACCGAGAAGCCGCTGGGCCTGGACCGCGAGGGTGCTCGTCAGTTGTTGAAGGATGCCGATGCTGCCGGCGTCCGCGTCGGCTCGGCGCCCGACACGATCCTCGGCCCCGGGTTCCAGTCCGCGAAGCGTGCGATCGCCGAGGGCGTCATCGGCACGCCCCTGTTCGTGCAGACGGCTTTCCAGACGCAGGGCCCCGACCTGTGGCATCCCGAACCGGCGTTCCTGTTCGCGAAGGGTGCGGGACCGCTCCTCGACATGGGACCGTATTACTTCTCGGCGCTCGTCAGCCTGCTCGGCCCGATCGCCGGTGTCGCGGCGCGCGGCTCGCGCTTCCGCACGGAGCGTCACATCCACACCGGCCCCCGCGCGGGTGAGACGTTCCCCGTCGAAGTGCCGTCCTCGGTGCAGGTCCTGTCGACGTTCGAGGGCGGCCAGCACGGCACGCACCTGCTGAGCTTCGACTCGGCGCTCGAGCGTCACGGCGTCGTGGAGATCCACGGCACCGAGGGCTCGATCGTGCTGCCCGACCCCAACCGCTTCGACGGTCCGACCCGTTACGTGAAGCCGCTCGGCGTCTTCCGCGACGGGATGAAGACCGAGCAGGAGTGGATCGACGTCGAGCAGCAGGGGACGGTCGTCGGACGCGGCCTCGGCGTCCTCGACATGGTCCGCGCGATCGCGGAGGACCGCACGCATGTCGCTACCGGGGAGCTCGGCTTCCACGTGCTCGACGTGCTGCTGTCGGCGCAGGACTCGGCCGAGACCGGCCAGTACCTCGAGATCGACAGCACGGTCGCGCCGGTGCCTGCGGTCCCGGTCGATTTCGACCCCTTCGCCCGCACGCTCTGATCAGCTGACAGCACGACGGCCCGGATCCCTGGCGGGGTCCGGGCCGTCGTCCCTTCGTCAGCGCGGTTGGTGTGCGCGTACCCGGAACCAGAGGCTCAGCTCGCGTGCGGCGCGGAGCGTGGCCGACGGGTCGCCGTGCGCTTCGAGGTCGTCGAAGGTGTCGCGGAAGCCTTCGGGCGCGTTCTCGTCGGGCATCGCTATGGGCTCGAAGCCCATCGTCCACTCGGCGAAGTTGCGTTCCTCGATGAATTCGTCGATGAGGACGCGCAGGTGGTCGTGGCGCGGATCGCGTTCGATCTTGCCCATCGTCTCTCGGACCGCCTGCTCGGGGCCCTCGAGGATCTGGATGAAGCGGCCGTTGCGGTACAGCAGCATCCCGGTGATGTCCCGCTGCGCGTTCGAGGCCCGGCTCTGCTGGAGCAGCTCGCCGAGCGCGTCGTCGCTGAACGGGGCGGTCGCGTTGCTGGAGTACACGACGGAGAAGACGGTGTCGTCGATGGCGGTCATCGGTTCTCCCGGATCGTGAGGATGCCGTTCGTCCCCGGCGCGGGTGTCGGAACCGACGAGAGCGTCCGCATCGCGGAGACCAGGTCGGCGAACGTGCCGATCACCGCCGAACGCATGTCGAATGCGTCGTAACGCCCGTCCCGACGTCGCTCGATGTAGCCGAGGAAGTTGCCGTCACGGCTGCCGACGTGGAAGCCGTCTTCGACGCGCGCCCAGACCGTGCCGGGGGATGGGTGGTGCTCAGACACGGGGACCTCACTTACTCGTGGTGCAGAGTAGCCACGGTAGGTGAGGGCCCCGACAGCCGCGCGGGCTTGACAACCCGTTGGCCGCTCACCCGCGAGTCAGCGGTAGTTGATGAACTGCAGGTCGACGTCGAGGTCGGCGGCCTTCAGCATCCGCTGCACTTCCTGCAGGTCGTCGCGGGACTTCGACTGCACGCGCAGCTCGTCGCCCTGGATCTGCGCCTTGACCGACTTGGGTCCCTCGTCGCGGATCAGCTTCGTGATCTTCTTCGCGTCCTCGGAGGAGATGCCCTCCTTGAGCGTGGACACGAGACGGAACTCCTTGCCCGACGGCTGCGGATCCTCGGACTCGAGGCTCTTCAGCGAGATGCCGCGCTTGATGAGCTTGGACTGGAAGACGTCGAGCACGGCCTTGGCCCGCTCGTCGCTGTTCGCCTTGATGAGGATCGACTCACCGCTCCACTCGATCGAGGCGCCGGTGCCCTTGAAGTCGTAGCGCTGCGCGACCTCTTTGCGCGCCTGGTTGAGGGCGTTGTCCGCCTCCTGACGATCTACCTTGCTGACCACGTCGAACGAAGAGTCTGATGCCATGCGTTCGAGGGTACCGCTGTGCCGAGCGGATGCCGCGGGTCCCGGCATCCACATCGTTGCGCGCCCGTGATCCGAGGCCGCTAGCGTCGAGGCATGGATCGTCGGGGGAAGATCATGCTCGGTATCGCCGTGGGGGCGGTCGTGGGGTTGCTGGCGCTTGCGGCGCCGGCGGTCATCGGCATGATCCCGACGGATGAGGTGGTGGCGGAGGCGCCGTCGCCGTCGGCCAGTCCCGCGCGCATCGCGCCGCCGACCCCGACTCCGACCCCGACGCCGGAACCCACGGAGCCCGCACCCGTCGAGACGACGCCCGCACCGCCCGAGAGCAAGTGCCTGGGCGTCGCACCCGGCAAGGATCGCGGGTCGATCTCTCCCGGGGCCACCGGCGTCGTCGAGCGATCCAACGGGAAGGATCTCGCGACGGTCTACCGCGTGGTGTCGAACGATTCGTACTGGGCGATCGTCGAGCGCTTCTGCCTCGACAGCGGCGACTTCGACGCCGCCAACGCCTTCGACGGTGCGGGTGACATCTACGAGGGTGACTACCTCGCGATCCTCCCCGAGGGGACGACGACGGCAGCGGCGCTCAACGAGGCGAAGAAGGGCGGCTATCGCACCCACCAGGACTGCGACGGCATCGCCCGAATCGAGCTGTCCGAGCCCGATCCGTCGGGTCGGATCGCCGTGAGCATGACGGGGAAGCTCTTCGACTCGGGAGTGGGGGAGTACGCGGAGGGGCCGGTCGAGAAGGTCGACGGGGCACCGACCTTCTACACAGTTCAGCCGGGTGACACGTATCGCGGCATCGGCGACCGGTTCTGCGTCGACGCGATCACCGTGCAGCAGTTCAATCAGGCCGGCGGGCCGGAGCGCGTCCTGCAACCTGGAGACCGCGTGCAGCTGCGTCCGACGAGCCGGTCGATCGAGGCGAAGGGATGACGGCTCCCGGACCCGCGATGGTCGCCCAGCGAGCATGGGGGATCGCCGCCGTCACCGTCGCCGTCTTGTCCATCATTCCGACGGTTTACGTCGCGACCCTGGCCGGAACGGCCGATCCGGGATACGGCTGGTTCCTCTTCCTGTCCATCCCGATCCTCGTCGTGGGCGAGGTCATCGCGCTGCTCGTCGGCCTCGTGGGGGTGGTCTTCGCGGCCGTCCGCCGCCGTGGTTTTGGCTGGCCGGTCGCCGGCGCCGCACTCGGGCTCGCGGCGCTCGTCGTCCTCGGCGTGGCTCTGGCTCTCGCCGAAGCCGGTGCGGCTGCTCTTGTCGAATGAGGACGACGGAGCCGCGGCATCCGTCGCTTCGTAGACTGGAGTGATGCGGCCGCTGACAGAGGACCAGTTGCGCGACGTGCTCGTCAATGCGACAAGGGACGAGCGGGAACGTCTCGAACTGCCCCACGACTTCCCGATCCTCGAGTGGGATCACCTCGACTTCCTCGCCTGGCGCGATCCGACCACGCGCAGCCGCGGATACGTCGTCGCCGAGATCGGCGGCGAGCCCACCGGCATCGTCCTGCGCGCCGCGAACGGCGCCGCCCGCGCCCGATCGGCGATGTGCAACATCTGCCACACGATGCAGCCGGGCAACCAGGTGACGATGTTCACCGCGCGACGGGCGGGGGATGCCGGTGACCGCGGCGACAGCGTCGGTACCTACGTGTGCGCCGATCTGACCTGCCACGACAACGTGCGGATCGCCGGTCCGCTCGCGCCGAGCGAGATCCGCGCGAGCGTCGATCGGCGCATAGACGGCACCCGGCACCGGCTCGAATCCTTCGTGGAGCGCGTCGCCTCCGCCGCCTGAGGCCTCGGTTTTCGACATGCCCTCGGGGAGGGTAGTATCGGTGATCGCGCCTCCGGTCGACTGAGAAAGCCGGGCGGGTGCGCACCTGGCGAGTTACCCAAGCGGCCAAAGGGATCTGACTGTAAATCAGACTGCATTGCATTCGGGGGTTCGAATCCCTCACTCGCCACCAGACGAAAGAGCTGCGGACATCTCCGCGGCTCTTTCTTGTTTCTCCCCGCGTGCGCAACCCCTGTGGACATCTCCGTCGCCCACGGGGCGGTCTGACAGGATGGGGGATCGAGGGCGGGGGAGGCCTCCGCCGAAGGGATGCCGAGGATGAGCGAACCGAGCACTGCGCCGAATTCGAGCAAGATCTTCCGAGCCGCGATCTGGGTCGCGATCGGCGCCTTGATCGCCGCGGCGATCGTCTGCGTCGTCTGGGTCCTGGTGGGCGACTCCAACGGGATGGTGGCCCGGGCGTTCCTGACGATCCTCCTGCTCGCCGCCTTCGCGGGAGTGTCGATCCTCGAGGCATCCCTTGCTGAGCGCCGCCCGGCCTGGTTCGCACTGGCGAGCATCGTGTCGTGGGTCGTCGCGCTGATCGCGGGGGCGTTCATGATCTGGATGCCGGAAGCTCCCGGCGACTACGGCGTCGGCGCCGAGCGGTTCTTCAAGTTCATCCTGATCGTGCTGATCCTGCAGGCGGCCCTGCTCCACATCCGGCTCTACAGCAAGTCGTTCGCGCGACACCAGACGACCTTCACGAGCATCGTCGCCTACGTCACCATGGGCCTCGTCGTCATCCTGGCCGTCATGCTGATCATCCCGCTGCTCTTCGCCGAGTTCACCGACTTCCGCGACATCTACTGGAAGGTCGTCGTCTCGGTGACGATCCTCGCCGCCGTCGGCACTGCCCTCGTCCCGCTCGTCAACGCGCTGTTCGCCCCGAAGCGCGATCGTTCCCCGGTCTCCGGCTACGGTTCCCAGGGCTACACCGCCCAGCCGTACGGCTCCGTCGCGCAGCTCGACCCCGCGCTGACCGCTCCGGCCGCTCCCGTCCAGGCCTGGCCGACGTACGCGGACGGCCGCACCCCGCTCCCGGTCATGCCCGACGGGTCGCCCGACTGGAACGCCTACTACACCGGCCAGCCGAGCTACCCGCAGCAGCCGTACGGAGCGACGGCTCCCCAGGCACCCCCGGCTCCCGAGTCCGTTCCCGCGAATGCGCCGGCGGTTCCCCCGGCACCGCCGGTTCCGGCCGACGCGTCCCAGCCCGATCAGCCCGCACCGCCGGTCCCGCCTGCGCCGGGCGCACCGGACGTGCCGCCGCCGCCGCGCTACTGAGGCCGCGGGCCGGCTAGACCGGCAGCATCTCCAGAGCGGCCATCGCCGCGTTGTGTCCGCCGATCCCGCTGACCGCTCCACCACGGCGGGCACTCGATCCGCAGAGCAACACACCCTCGACACCGCTCGAGACTCCCCACCGTTCGGCGGGGGTCTCGAGCGGTTCGTCGTCTCGAGCCCACGGCCACGACAGCTCACCGTGGAAGATGTCGCCTCCGACCATGCCGAGGTCCCGCTCGAGGTCCGCCGTCGTGCGGGCCTCGACGCAGGGGCTCCCGTCCGGTGCCCGGTACAAGAGGTCGGCGATCGGCTCGGCCAGCACCGAGTCCAGCGACCGCTCGGCCGCCGCCCACAGGGCGTGGCGGTCCGCGGCACCTCTGGCGACCAGTCGATGGGGGACCTGCAGCCCGAACAGGGTGAGTGTTTGCGCCCCCGACGCGCGCAGCTCGGGTCCCAGGATCGACGGGTCGGTGAGGGAGTGGCAGTAGATCTCCGCCGGCAGCGGATCTGGGATTGCTCCCCCCGCCGCACGGTCGTGGGCGGCATCCACCTGCGACAGGGTCTCATTGATGTGGAACGTGCCGGCGAACGCGGCGCGAGCGTCGACCGAGGTGTCCCGCAGTCGGGGCAGGCGGGACAACAGCATGTTGACCTTGATCTGCGCCCCCTCGGGACGGGCGGCGCCGGTGCCGATGCCGCCGCCGGCGCGCAGGAGGCCGGCGAGCACCGCCGCGCCCACGCCGCTCAGAATGAGCCGCGCCCCGAGCCGTTCGCCGTCGGCGAGTTCCACGTCACCGTCGGGGGAGACCGCGACGACCTCGGCGCCGGTTCGGATCTCGGCGCCCGCCGACCGGGCCGCGCGCTCGAGCTCGGCGCTGACGGCACCCATGCCGCCGACCGGGACGTCCCAGTCCCCGGTTCCGCCACCGATGACGTGATAGAGGAAGCAGCGGTTCTGACGGAGCGACTCGTCGTCTGAGTGGGCGAAGGTTCCGATCAGGCCGTCCGTGAACGCGATGCCGCGGGCGACGTCGGTCGCCAGTGCCCCTCGGATGAACTCGCCGAGCGGACGGCCCGACACCGCCTCCCAGAGGGCGTCGTCGCCGACGGCGGCGCGGACGGTGGACTCTCTCCGCAGAGGCGCCGTGACGGTCGGGAAGAGCGCCCTGCCCAGCGGGGCCACCCTCTCGTACAGTGCCGAGAACCGTGCCGCCTCGCCGTCGTCGCCCGTCGCGTGCGCGAAGCTCGCCGCGGTGGCGGCGGCATCCGCGTTGTCGATGAGGATGCCGCGGTCCGGGGAATCCGGCATGGGCGTGTACGACGAGTAGCGTCGCCGCTCGAGTCGGATGTCGAGTCCGAGATCGTCGATCACGGTGCGGGGGAGCAGGCTGACGAGGTACGAGTAACGAGACAGGCGCGCGTCCACTCCCGGCCAGGGGCGCTCCGAGACGGCTGCGCCGCCGACGTGACGCTGACGTTCGAGCACCGTCACGGTGCGTCCCGCGCGGGCGAGATAGGCAGCGGCGACGAGGGCGTTGTGCCCTCCGCCCACGATGACGACGTCGCGGATGGCGCTCATGATGCTCAACCTAGCGGCGTACCGTGGAGGGATGGATGCCGCTGCGCTCGCCGACCTCGCCCTCGACATCGCCCGTGACGCCGGCGCCCTGGCGCTGCGCCGTCGCCAGGAGGGTGTCGCGATCGCCGCGACTAAGTCCGTCATCGCCGACATCGTCACCGAGGCGGACCGTGAGGTCGAAGCCCTCATCCGCGCGCGGCTCGCCGCCGAGCGCCCCGACGACGGCTTCCTCGGAGAGGAGTCCGGTGCCGAGCGGGGCACGTCCGACATCACGTGGGTCGTCGACCCGATCGACGGGACCGTCAACTACGCCTACGGGATGCCGCACTACGCCGTGAGCATCGCGGCGGTGTCCGGAGAACCGACGCCCCCGACCTGGACGGCCCTCGCTGGAGTCGTCCACAACCCGGCTGTCGGCGAGACGTTCCACGCGGTGCGCGGTGGCGGAGCCTGGCGGGGCGAGGAGCGCCTCGCCGTGTCGAGCGTCGGCGAGGCGGGTGGGCTCGTGGCCACCGGCTTTGGGTACGACCCGAAGTACCACGAGGAGGACCTCGCCCGCGTCGCCGCGGTCATGCCGCTCTTGCGCGACCTGCGTCGCGCTGGAGCGGCGTCGCTCGACCTCGCGTACGTGGCCGCCGGGCGGCTGGACGGCTACTTCGAGCGCGGCCTCCACCCCTGGGATCACGCCGCCGGCGCACTGCTGGTCACCGAGGCGGGCGGGCGGATCACGGGCGCTCCCGGTGGATTCCCCGGGCGCGACATGACCGTCGCGGCGGGCCCCGAGCTGTTCGCGCGCCTGACGGCCACGATCGGGTTGTGAACGGACATCCCATTCCCAGGCCCGTTCGTGTAGCGTGTTTATCTGATCGTTACCTTCGCTGCCCGAGCGAGGGTGTCTGTCCTTGAAGCCCCGCGGCCCAGGCCGCTCTACCCGAGAGCCCGCACGTTTGACTTTCGAGACCTCCCCGACTGACGCGCCCGCTGCGCGTCGCGATCGGCGACCCGCCGCGTCCGGCTCCATGCCGTTGACCCGTGCGGAGTATCGCAAGCAGGCTGCGGCCCCGGTCAGCGACGCCGAGACGGCAGCTGTCCAGGCCGTCGCCGCCATGGGTGACGTCATCGCCATGATCCAGGCCGCCGACGCCCCGGCGCTGCGCCGTCGCCGCACGCGTGCCGTTGCGGCGGACTCCTCGGCAGCAGACCTCGCGCCCGTGTCGCTGGCGGAATCCGTCGTGTCCGAGACCATCGCCGACGCCGTCATCGCCGACTCGGTCCCCGTGCCGTCTGCCGATGTCGCATCCGTCATTGCGGCGAGCCCGGTCGCGCAGACGCCGGTCGCCTCCGTCCCGCTGCGTCGTCGCGTTCGCTCTGCGCGCTCCACGACTGCCGAGGCCACCGCGACCCCCGAGGCGACGCCGGTTCGCGAGTTCCTCGACGAGACGATCGTCCTCCCGTCCGCGGACTCGACGCACGCCTCCGGCCACGACGCGGCTCCCGGCATCGACGAATTCGAACTCGCGGCGAAGGTGTTCTCCTTCACCGGCGAGACGCCGATCCAGGTCGCCCGCGCAGCCGCTGACGCCGACGAGCAGACTCAGCGCAAGACCCGTGTCCGCATGGCCGACCAGCCCCCGCGCCCTCGGCGCGGCCGCGTCGTGTTCAAGCGGCTGGCCGCGGCATCCTTCTCGGTCAGCGTCGTCGGCGTCGTCGGCCTTCTCGCCATTGGAACGACCACCCCGGTTGCGGCCGTGGGTGCGTTCGGCCAGGAGGTCCGCGGCGACATGACGCTCGCCAGCGAGAAGACCACGACCGAGGCTCCCGAGATCCAGGCGTACGTCTCGGGTTCGACGGCCGCCGCCGGTGATCTCGCGCGTTCGGACGAGTACGACATCGAGTCCATGGCCGACGTGGCCGCCGAATCCGGCGTCACCAAGTTCGCGGGAACGTGGGTGAACGATGCGACCGCCGAGGTGCAGTGGCCGTTCCCGGTCGGTGTGCCGATCTCGGCGCAGTTCGGATCCACCTCGTACCTGTCGAAGTTCTCGCGGGTGCATCACGGCACCGACTTCACCCCCGGGCGCGGCGCCGAGATCCACGCGGTCGCAGCGGGTACCGTGCGCATCGCCACCGAAGCGGGCGGGGACTACGGCGTGACGGTCGTCCTCGACCACATCATCGACGGCCAGCTCGTGTCGACCCGCTACGGCCACATGGAGTACGGCTCCCTCCGCGTTTCGCCCGGCGAGACCGTCAAGGCCGGCCAGGTCCTCGGCAAGGTCGGCAGCACGGGCAAGTCCACCGGTCCTCACCTCCACCTCGAGGTGCTGCTCGGCGGAACCACCCGCATCGATCCGCTTCCGTGGCTGAAGGAGCACACGCGAGGCTGACCCGGTTACAGAGGGATGCCGCGACTCTGGTATCCTCTTCTAGTTGCCCGCTTGCGGGCAGCACGCCCCGATAGCTCAGTGGCAGAGCACTTCCATGGTAAGGAAGGGGTCGTCAGTTCAATCCTGACTCGGGGCTCGCAGCATCCTTCAGATGCGCCACGGCGGGGTAGCTCAGCTGGTCAGAGCGCACGACTCATAATCGTGAGGTCGCGGGTTCAAGCCCCGCTCCCGCTACGCAAAACCCCTGGGCTCCACCCCAGGGGTTTTGTCATGTCCGGGCGGGGGTCAGCTCGCCGTTCCCATCGCGTCCAGCAGCGCATCCTCCGGATCGACCGGTCGCGGTGGCCGCCGCTCACGGCGTGCACGTGACAGGAGCGCCACTGCTCGCGCCGCTGCTGCGCAGATGCCGCAGAGTACGGCGACACCCAGCATCCGCAGACTCAGGACGGGTTCGCCCTCCAGCGACGTCCACGGGAGCATGACCCAGACGACGGGGACGGAGGCCACAGCGCCCAACGCCCCGAACGCGACGATGTGCACCCACGTCGAGGTGACGGTCCGCAACGCTCGCGCCGTCAGCCACGCCAGCGGCGAGCCGAGGCAGCAGAGGATGAATACGGCGACGGTGCTGAAAGCGAGGAACCAGCCGAGATAGTCGAACCCGCCGCCCGGCGAGGAGGCCTCGGCCCCCCAGTACGCGCCGACCATGACCGATCCGAGCGCCCACGTCGTGAGCGTGTGCACCGTGATGTCGGCCGACGTGAACGGCACCTGCGCATCGGGAGCGGTATTCATGACCTGAATCTGACACAGATCGTGGGGGAGGTGAAGACGCAGGTCGAACCGCGGCATCCTCACCTATCGGCGGATGCAAGGGATTCGACGCGACACGCCGCCTCACCGGGTCGGTGGGCGGCGTGTCGAGCACGATCTGTTGCGTCGGTGAACGTGATGCGTCGATCCGGCGAGTCAGACGTCGATGGGGGAGAGGTCGCCCTCGCCCTCCTCGCCGAGCTCGACGACGACCGGATCCTCGCCCTGCGATTCGGGCTGGATGTCGGTTGCGGCATATGTCTCCTCGGGCTCGTCCGCGGGGATGTCGAGGGGACGTCCCTCGAACTCGGCGTCGGCGGCCTCGGTGTCTCCGACCGTGGTGTCCTCGGTGGGTGCGTCATTCGGGTCGAGGCGGATGCCGTCGTCGCCGGTCTGCTCGGGAGTGCTCATGGTTGTTCCTTCCTTCGAGAACCCCACCTTCACCCACTCCACCTTGCTCACGCAGAGGCTGTCGCGTCGCGCCGGGCTGGGCTACCCTGCCGCGGTGACCACGCGACTGCTGCTGATCTCCGACACCCACATCCCCGGCCGTGCGCGCACTCTGCCCGACGCGGTCAGGCGCGAAGCGGATGTCGCCGACCTCATCGTCCACGCGGGGGACTGGGTCGCGGCATCCGTCCTCAGTGACCTTCGTGAGCACGGTGACGTGCTCGGCGTGTACGGCAACAACGACGGCGAGGACCTGCGCGCCGTCCTCCCCGAGATCGCGCGTCGCGAGATCGAGGGGGTTCGCGTCGCCGTGGTGCACGAGACCGGGCAGAAGCACCGCCGCGAGGAGCGGATGGATGCTGCCTTCCCCGATGCCGACCTGCTGGTCTTCGGCCACAGCCACATCCCGTGGGACACGACGTCGCCGAGCGGGATGCGGCTCCTGAACCCCGGTTCGCCGACCGATCGACGGCGTCAGCCCCATCACACGCTGATGGTGGTGGAGCTCGCGGACGGCGGCATCCGTTCCGTGGATCTTCGTCGCATCTGACGGGTTGCACCCCGCCGTCGGAGGAGTACTATCGCTGTCGGATTGCTAGAAAAGCGAGGTAAATCTCATGGCGAAGGACTCCCGCCGGTGGCTCGGACTGGTCTTCATCAGTGTCGCGGTATCGCTGATCATCGTCGACTCGACGATCGTCAACGTCGCGGTGCCGTCGATCGTCGAGGAGCTGAAGATCAGCTCGACCGAGGTGCAGTGGGTCCAGGAGGTCTACACCCTCGTCTTCGCCTCGCTGCTGCTGCTGTTCGGTGCCTTCGCCGACCGCTTCGGCCGGCGCCGCGTCATGCTCATCGGCGTCTCGGTCTTCGCGGCGTCGTCGGTGCTGGCGAGCTTCGCGCCGACGGGTGAGCTGCTGATCCTCGCCCGCTTCGTGCAGGGCGTCGGCGGAGCGATGATCCTGCCGACCACCCTGTCGCTCATCAACTCGACGTTCCGCGGCCGTGAGCGCGGTATCGCGTTCGCCGTCTGGGGATCGACGATCGGCGGCATGGCCGCGGTCGGCCCGCTCCTCGGCGGCTGGCTGACCACGGCGTTCTCGTGGCGGTGGGCGTTCGGCATCAACATCCCGCTCGGCATCATCATCGTCATCGGTGTGCTGCTGACCGTCGCCGAGTCGCGGGAGAGCCGCAAGCGCTCGATCGACGGGGTGGGCGCTCTGCTGTCCGTCATCCTCTTCGGCTCGCTCGTGTTCGGCCTGATCGAGGGCAGGACGTTCGGCTGGTGGCTCGCCGAGGACGGTCTCACGATCGGCGGCTGGACCTGGCCGCTCTCCGTCTCGCCGATCCCCTTCGCCTTCGCCATCACTCTCGTCGCGCTGGTCCTGTTCGTCTGGTGGGGGCTCCGCCGCGGTCGCCGCGGCCAGGACCCCCTCATCGACTTCTCGCTGCTGCGCATCTCGTCGTTCCGGAACGGCAATATCGCGGCCCTCGTCGTCTCGCTCGGCGAGTTCGGGCTCATCCTCGCGCTGCCGCTGTGGCTCCAGTTCGTCCTCGGCTTCGACGCGCTCCAGGTCGGGCTCCTCCTCCTGGCCCTCGCCGGGGGATCGTTCGTTGCGAGCGGCGCCGCGGGCGCGTTCAGCGGCAAGGTCCCGGCGGTCGTCGTGGTGCGCGTCGGCATCCTCGCCGAAATCATCGGCATCGCCTGGGCGGGGTTCATCATCGGACCGGAGGCCGCCTGGGGCTGGCTCATCCCCGCTCTCGCCGTCTACGGGTTCGGCGTCGGACTCGCGACGGCCCAGCTGACCGGTGTCATCCTGCAGGACGTCCCCGTCGAGAAGTCGGGCCAGGGCTCCGGGATGCAGTCCACCGCCCGCCAGGTCGGGTCGGCACTCGGCGTCGCGATCCTCGGGACGGTCCTGTTCACGACGACCGGCGGCGTGCTCGCGGCATCCCTCGACGATGCCGGCGTCCCGTCGACCGCCGCCGACAAAGTCGTGACGGCCGTCGTCGACTCGGCGGGAGCGGCGATCGCCGGTCTCGAGGCGGACCCGTCGCAGGCGCAGATCGCGGATGCCGCGCGCACCGCCTTCTCGGACGGCACGCGCGCCTCGGCTCTGACAGCCGCCGGCTTCCTCGTCATCGGGCTGGGCGCGACGTTCGCTCTCGGTTCCGGCCGCCGCCGCGACGACGAGGCTCCGGGACCTCAGCCAGCGGAGCACTTCCAGGGAGCGTGACCGTCATTCCCCTGTCGCAACACGCCGCGCGCGGCCGCAGTTCGCGACAGGGGAACGCAGCCCACGCCGGCGGCCGGCACTCGCCTGTCACAACACGCCGCCGGGTCTCGCCGTTCGTGACAGCGGAGGTCAGTGCGCCGTGAGAGCGGCATTGACCTTCGCGGCCGCCTGAGCGTGCGCACCGAACACGTCCGCTTTCGTGATGCGGACCACGGTCCATCCGGTGGCGCGCAGCGCGTCGTAGCGCTCGATGTCGTATGCCCACTGCCCGGGATCGAGCAGGTGATGCTCGCCCTCGTACTCGACCGCGACACGCGCACCCGGATAGACGAGGTCCCCCGTCGCCACGACGCGGCCGCCGGCGACGATCGGGTGGTTGAGACGTGGTTCGGGCAGTCCCGCGTCGAACAGCGCGAGCCGCAGATGGCTCTCCGGCCGCGAAGCCGCCCGGGTCCGGAGCAGGGGAAGCGCTTCGCGAAGTGAGCGGATGCCGACCCGTCGCCCGCGGTCGATCGCAACCGCCAGTTCATCGACAATCGCGAGGGGATGCGGCACCCGCCACGTTCGCACGATCGCGTCGCCCGCGGCGACGAGGTCCCGTTGCGAGCGCAGGATCGCGCCGAGCGTCGCCCATGTCGACGCGGGGTCCGTCACGCGGAGTCCGGTCGTGGGGTGGGTCGCGAACCGTGCGATGCCAGGGAGCAGTTCGTGGCCTCGCACCCCGGCGGAACGGGGGAGCCGTCGCGGGCCTTCGACTCCCACGTGCACTCGACGATCATGCAGCACACCCGGTGGAAGGGGGATGTCCCAGATGACGGCCGCGGTGACATGGCTGAAGGCTTCATGCGGAGCCATCCTCGCGGCGTACTGCCGTGCGCGAAGGAGGTGCGCCGCCTCGGCGTCTCCTCGTGGCATCCCGACGCGATCAGATCCTGAGTCGTCGTGCGCGTCTCGACGCTCCCGAACACCGTGGAATGGCCGCACGAGGTCGCCTCTTCGCAGTCGACTCGTCGGGATACCGGCTGCCCGAGCAGAGGCGACCGAGAACCGCTCGCCGAGCGACGCGGGAAGGGGGTGCATCCGTCCAGCGTCCCGCCGACGTCGACCCCGCCGCCGCTGGGCTGTGGAGTCGTAGAGGGGACGCCGCCGATCCCCGCCTGTGCAGAAGGCCTCCCCTGTCTTGAACTCCGAGCCGCCGCGGCGTGTCGTGACAGGGGAAGTGGCTGGGGTGGCGCGAAGCGCGGCCGAACTACGATCGGAGGGTCCCGCCCGGCATCCTTCTCTGGAGGTACACCCATGTCCACGCCCCTCACCGGCTCGGCAGCGCTCGACCACGCCGCCGATCTCGCCGACTTCGTCGCCGCCTCGCCCTCGAGCTACCACGCTGCCGCCGAGGTCGCCCGCAGAGTGCGCGACGCGGGCTTCACGGAGCTCGACGAGCGCGACGCATGGCCCTCCCAGCCCGGCGGGCGGTTCTTCGTCGTGCGCGACGGAGCTGTCCTCGCGTGGGTCGTCCCGAACGGGGCGGATGCCGCGACCGGCGTCCATGTCTTCGGCGCGCACAGCGACTCCCCGGCCCTGAAGCTCAAGCCGCGTCCCACGACGGGGAGCCTCGGCTGGCTGCAGGCCGGCGTCGAGGTCTACGGCGGGCCGCTGCTGAACTCGTGGCTCGACCGGGAACTGCGCCTCGCCGGTCGCCTCGTGCTCGACGACGGGACGAGCGTCCTCGCCGCGACGGGCGCTCTCCTGCGCCTGCCGCAGCTCGCCATCCACCTCGATCGCGAGGTCAACGACGGCCTCGCCCTCGAGAAGCAGCGTCAGACCCAGCCGGTCTGGGGCCTCGGCGACGCGGACTCCGCCGACCTGCTCGGCGAGCTCGCCGCCGAAGCCGGCGTCGACGCCTCGCGCATTCGCGGGTACGACGTCGTCACGGCCGACGCCGCCCGAGGGGCTGTGTTCGGCAAGGGCGATGTGTTCTTCGCCTCGGGCCGTCTCGACGACCTCGCCTCGGTCCACGCCGGCGTCGTCGCCCTCGAGCGTGCGGCCGACGGGTTCGACGCGGAGCGCATCGCGATGCTCGCCGTGTTCGATCACGAGGAGGTCGGGTCCGCGACCCGCTCGGGTGCCGCCGGTCCCTTCCTGGCCGACGTCCTCGAGCGCATCCAGCTCTCCCTCGGCGCCGACCGCGAGCAGCAGCTGCGCTCGCTCGCCTCGTCGTGGTGCGTCTCCAGCGACGTCGGGCACGCGGTGCACCCGAACTACGCCGAGAAGCACGACCCGGTGGTGCAGCCTCGCCTCGGTTCCGGCCCGATCCTCAAGATCAACGCGAACCAGCGCTACGCCACCGACGGCGCCGGCGCGGCCGCCTGGCACGGCTGGTGCGACGCCGCCGGTGTCGGCTCGCAGGAGTTCGTCTCGAACAACGCCGTGCCGTGCGGCTCGACCATCGGTCCCATCACGGCGACCCGGCTCGGGATCGCGACGGTGGACGTCGGCATCCCGATCCTGTCGATGCACTCCGCGCGCGAGCTCGCCGGCGTGAGTGACCTGCACGACCTGTCGCGGGTAGCGGAGGCCTTCTTCACCGCCTGAGGCTCAACACCGAAACGACGGATGCCGCGGGCCCGCCGACGTCATGTCGGGGACCCGCGGCATCCGCGGTGTCAGCTGGTGATCAGTACCAGCCGTTGTTCTTCGAGTGGTTCCAGGCGCCGCACGGGCTGCCGTAGCGCCCGTCGATGTAGCCGAGGCCCCAGGCGATCTGCGTGGCGGGGTTGGTCTCCCAGTCGGATCCGGCGCTGCTCATCTTGCTGCCGGGGAGCGCCTGCGGGATGCCGTACGCGCCGCTCGAGGAGTTGTGCGCGCGGTAGTTCCAGCTCGACTCCTTGTCCCAGAGCGAGACGAGGCAGGAGAACTGGTCGTCGCCCCAGCCGTAGTTTCCGAGCATGCCCCGCGCGGTCGACTGCGCGGCGGCGGCCGACGTGCCGCTGCGGGCCTTGCCGCTGGTGGGGATGGAGCTCGACGAGCTGGACGAAGAAGAAGACGACGAGCGGGACTCGCTGGCCTCGGCCTCTGCGGCCGCTGCCTCTTCGGCAGCCTTCTTCTCGGCTGCGGCCTTGGCGGCAGCCTCGGCCTTGCGCTTCTCCTCGGCGAGGCGTTCCTTCTCCTTGGCGATCGCGGCGTCGAGACGTCCCCGGAGGGCGCTGGTCTTCTCGGTGACGGCGGTGATCTCGGTCTCGAGCTCGGCCGTCGCGTCGCGGGTGTCGAGCAGGAGCGGCAGCGACGACACGGTCTCGAGGTCGTCGACGGCCTTCGAGAGGCCGTCGGTCGGGACCGTGATGTCTGTCGTGCCGACGTTGAGCTTGGATGCCGTGATGTCGGCGGTCACGTCGGTGGAGGCGGCCGCGGCGTCCTGCGCACGCTGGAGCGTGGACTGGATCTTCGACTCCGGAGCGGACGTCGCGACACCGTCGGTCAGTGACTCGGGGAGCTTCTGAGTGAAGGAGGCCAGGGCGATCGCCGGAGTGGAGGTCTCCGATGATGCGGCCTGCGGCGCGGGGGCCATGGCGGTCGCGCTCGCGGCGATGACGAAGGCCGTGGTCAGCGTCGAGAGGACGAGGACCGGGCGCCGCCGGAGGCGACGGGCTTCGATCTGGGTGGAGCGGATGGAGCGGCGGGTGGAGGGCACAGTTGAGTCAGTAGGCATGCAGCAGTAATGGTTCCGTGTAGCGAGGGCACGCCTGTGAAAGGCGAGCGTGACCGTTCGGGCGGGCACGAGTCGCCCACTCTGGCCGACGTACCTGAGCGTTACCCGAACGTTACCTGGATGTCCTCGATCGGTCACCCGCTCACAAAAGTCCTGATCACGGAGCCTGGCAACTTCCTGAGGTCCGCCGCGGACCCTTCCAAGCGATATATCGTTGTGTATCGGTCACCACGTTAAGGAGACATCATGAACAGTCCATTCGGTTCGCAGGGCTTCGGGTCCAGCGGCTTCGGCGGCAGCGGCCGCGGGTTCGGATCCGGCCCCCAGGGCATGGATCTCGGCAACCTCGGTGCCGGGCTCATGGAGGCGTTCGAACAGTTCCGCACGTCGTTCGATCAGCGTCCCGGCCCCTCCCGTATGAGCCGCGGGGACGTCCGGACCGCGGTGCTCGCGCTCCTCTCCGAGAAGCCCATGCACGGGTACCAGATCATTCAGGAGATCGATTCGCGAAGCGGCGGATCGTGGAAGCCCAGTGCGGGGTCGGTCTACCCGACGCTGCAGCTCCTCGCGGACGAGGGGCTCATCGTCGCCGAAGAGGCGGGCGGGCGGAAGACGTACTCGCTCACCGACGCGGGTCGGATGGTCGCTGACGAGGCGGCCGGCTCGGCGCCCTGGGAGACCGCTGGCCCGACGAAGGAGCACCACCCGCGCGCGACGGCGCTGCCGAAGGCGGGCGTCGAATTGGCGCAGGCCGCCGCGCAGGTGGCGCGATCCGGGTCCCCCGAGCAGGTGGCGGAGGCCGTGGAGATCCTCGAAGAGGCTCGCCGTCGGCTCTACGCTCTGCTCGCGCAGGGCTGATCCGCGTGGCAGCACGGCGTCGGGAAGGCGAGAACCTTCCCGACGACCGCGACGCGCGGGCGCGCTATCGACGGATCCTCCGTTTCGCGGCGAGGGCACTTGCCGTCACATGGTGGTTCGAGCTCTTCCTGCCGCGCATCGGCCTCGGCTGGATCGGTGTGCGGGGGCGATCGGCGCGTATGCAGCGCATCGCCCGCCGATTCCACGGGCTCGCGATCGACCTCGGTGGCCTGATGATCAAGGTGGGCCAGTTCATGTCGTCGCGCCTGGACGTCCTCCCTCCCGAGATCACGAAGGAACTGGAAGGACTGCAGGACGAAGTCCCTGCCGTCCCGTTCCCCGAGATCCGTGCCGAGGCCGAAGGGCAGCTCGGCGTGCCGCTCGACCGCGCGTTCGTCGCCGTGGAGAGCGTGCCGGTGGCCGCGGCATCCCTCGGTCAGGCCCATCGGGCCCGGCTGTCGGAGGAGGATGCCGCCCTCACCGGGCTCGACGCCGTCATCCTGAAAGTGCAGCGCCCCGGGATCCAGCGGATCGTCGACACCGATCTCGCGGCGCTGCGTCGCGTGGGCCGGTGGCTCAGCCACGTCCGCATCGTGTCGGACCGCGTCGACGCCCCCCAGCTCGTCGAGGAGTTCGCCGAGACGAGTCTCGAGGAGATCGACTACCTGCAGGAGGCGGCCAACGGCGAGCGGTTCGCGGCGGACTTCGCCGGTGATCCCCGCGTGGGCGTCCCCGCGGTCGTCTGGGAGCGCACGTCCCGTCGCGCGCTCACGCTCGAGGACGTCACGGCGATCAAAATCACCGACCACGACGCGTTGCGTGCCGCCGGGATCGATCCCGCCGAGGTCGCGAAGGTGTTCGCGTCGGTCATGTTCGACCAGGTGTTCACCCACGGGTTCTTCCACGCCGACCCGCATCCGGGGAACATCTTCGTCACACCCCTCACGGGGACGGATGCCGCCGGTGCCGACGCCCCGTCGTGGCGGCTCACCTTCATCGACTTCGGCATGATGGGCGAGGTCCCGCCGGGTCTGCGGAACGGATTGCGGCGCCTCATGATCGCCGTCGCCGCCCGCGACGGCGTCGCGCTCGTGCAGAGCATCCGCGACGTGGGCGTTCTGCTGCCGAGCGCGGACACGACCGAGCTCGAACGAGCGATGACGCAGCTCTTCGCTCGCTTCGGCGGCATGGGGTTCGCCGAACTCCGCGAGGTGGACCCGCGGGAGTTCCGCGCGTTCGCGATCGAGTTCCAGGACGTCGTGCGGGCACTCCCGTTCCAGCTGCCGGAGAACTTCCTCCTCATCGTTCGCGCGATGTCGCTGACCTCGGGTGTCTGCAGCGCGCTGGATCCGACCTTCAACCTCTGGGATGCGGTCGAACCTTACGCCTCACGTCTCGTCCGCGAGGAAGGACGTAACGCCGTCGGCGACGTCCTGCGGCGTGCCGTCTCGAGCATCACGACCGCGTCGCGGCTGCCGGGGCGCGTGGATGAGCTCATCACGCGTGTGGAGGACCGGCGGATCTCGTTCCCCGACCCGGCACTGGAACGCCGCGTCGCGCGGCTGGAGCAGCTGGGCCGTCGCACGCTGTCGGGACTGCTGTTCGCCGCCCTCCTGGTCGGTGGGGCGACACTGCGTCCCGACGACCCGGTTCTCGGCGGCGTCCTGATGACCGGTTCGCTCCTGCCTCTCGCCCACGCGCTCCTGGCGGGCGTCTTCGGCCGCCGCGGGTGACGGGCGGCCGCCGCCTAGGATGAGTCGGGCGCACCGGCACAGCTCTGACGGTGCGCGTGGAGGAGGCGGCATGGCCGACAACCGGAGGACCTGGATTCTCGTCGACGGCGAGAACATCGACGCGACCCTCGGCGGATCGATCCTGGGGCGGCGCCCCCAGCCCGACGAGCGGCCCCGGTGGGACCGCATCCTCACCTTCGTCGCCGACCAATGGAATCAGGACGCGCGCGGCCTCTTCTTCCTGAACGCCTCGATCAACCTGCCGATGTCGTTCGTGCAGGCCCTCCTCGCGCTCGGCTACCAGCCCGTGCCGCTGTCGGGCGACCCCGACGAGAAGGTCGTCGACCTCGCCATCCAGCGGACGCTCCAGGCGCTGCAGCAGCACGGTGACGACGTGGTGCTCGTCAGTCACGACGGCGACTTCGTCGACGACCTCGGCGTCCTCGCCGACGGATCGCGACGCATCGGCGTGCTGGCATTCGAGGAGTTCCGCAACGCCGGCTTCGCTCAGATCCCCGGCATCCGCTTCTTCGATCTCGAATACGACGCCGGCGCGTTCGACGCGCAGCTGCCGCGCGTGCGGATCATCCCGATCGACGAGTTCGACCCGGAGCAGTTCCTGCGCTGAGCGGGGTCAGGCGAACCGCACCCAGTTCGCGCCGCGGCCGGTCTCGTACCGCCCCTGCAGGTGCAGGTCGGCGCCGTCGACGCGGTACAGCGAGACTGTCGTCGACCGCTCGCCCGCCGCGACGAGCAGCGCGCGGTCGTCGCTCACGGCGAACCCGCGCGGCTGCTCCTCGGTCGCCGCGAAGCCGGTCGGCGCGCTGAGCGAGCCGTCGGCGTCGATGCGCAGCGCCGCGAGGGTGCTCGCCGTGCGCTCCGACGCCCACACGACGCCGTCGGTGAGGTGGATGTCGGCGCCCCAGACGTAGTGGTTCTCGCGCGGGTCCTCGTCGATGACGCTGTGGCGGAGCTTCTCGGACGGGTCGTGGGCCGGGGTCGCGTCGACGAAGTCGAGGATGCCGCTCACCGGGTCGCGGCGGAAACGCAGCACCTCGCCGGTGAACTCGGTGAGGACGTAGACGTTCCTCTCGTCGTCGCTGAACGCGAGGTGCCGCGGTCCACTCCCTGCGGGGGCGTCCGCGGTCGCCGGGTCGAGCGGGGAGAGGGAGAGGTCGTCGCCCAGTGCGTACTGGGCGATGAGGTCGGTCTCGAGCGAGACGAAGTAGGCGTGGCGCCCGTCGCCGCTCGCGAGCACCGAATGCAGCCGCGGGAACCGCACCTCGGCGGTCGGTGCGGAGACGACGCCGTCGTCGCCGACCGCGCACACGATGCCGTACCCGCCCGAGTAGGCCGCGCCGAGCAGCACGGAACCCTGCCGCGTCAGCGAGAGGTAGTTCATCGCGCCACCGGGCAGCGCGACCCGCGAGAGCGGGGTGAGCGCGCCGGTCTCGCGATCCAGGGCGAGGGTCAGGATGCCGGCGTCCGGGTTGTCGTCGTCGGCCTTCACCGATGCGTACACGAGGCCACGGTCGACGTCGACGGCGAAGTTCGAGCAGCCGGTGGTGCCCGCAGTGACGGCGAGGCGTTCGAGCCCGGCATCCGTCACGTGGAACGTGCTGATCGAGGAGTCACCGGCATTGGCCACGAGGACGAGCGAAGAGGACATGATCCGATCGTATGCCGCTGACCGGAGCGGCCGCTGCGGTCCCCGGGAGTAGGGTCGAGGCATGCGTTTCGTGTCGGATCTGCCCTCGTGACCGCGCTCCCGACCATCGACCGCACCCCGCGCTACTACCTGAGCGCCCTCGGCATCGGTCTGCTCGCCGGGCTCATGTCGGGCATGTTCGGAGTCGGCGGCGGCACGGTCATCGTCCCGCTCCTGCTGACGCTCCTCGTCTTCGACCAGCGCCGCGCCGCAGGCACGTCGCTCGCCGCCATCGTCCCGACCGCCGCCGTCGGCGTCATCTCGTACGCCGCTGTCGGCGCGGTGGCGTGGATCCCCGCGCTCATCCTCGCCGCGGCCGCCGTCATCGGTGCGCAGGTCGGCACCTGGCTGCTCGCGCGGCTGCCGCAGAACGCGATCCGGTGGGGGTTCATCGCCTTCCTCGTCGTCGTGATCGTGATGCTGTTCATCGTGGTGCCGTCGCGTGATGCGGAGGTCCCCCTGACGTGGGGCACCGGCATCGGATTCGCCGTGCTCGGCGTCTTCACCGGGATCATGGCGGGGCTCCTCGGCGTGGGCGGCGGCGTCATCGTCGTGCCGGCGCTCATGTTCCTCTTCGGGACGAGCGACCTCGTCGCCAAGGGCACCTCGCTGCTGATGATGATCCCCACCGCCATCTCGGGCACGATCGGCAACCTGCGTCGCCACAACGTCGACCTCGTCGCGGCGGCGGTCATCGGCGTCGCGGCGTGCACGACCACGGCCCTCGGCGCCTGGCTCGCGACCCTCGTCGATCCCTTCACGGCGAACGTCCTCTTCGCGGTGTACCTCACGTTCATCGCGGTGCAGCTCGGGATCAAAGCGATCCGCGCCCACCGCGCCCGCTGACCGGACCCGCGGGAGGCCCGGACGGTAGGATCGTCCGGTGCCTGTGAATCCCGAGTTGCTCGGTCGAGCCTTCCCGCCGACCACCCCGTACCTCGTCGGACGCGAGAAGGTGCGCGAGTTCGCCCGTGCCGTCTTCGCGACCGACCCGCAGCACGACGACCCCGCCGCGGCTCAGGCCCTCGGCTACGCCGACGTCGTCGCGCCGCCCACCTTCGCGATGGTGATCCAGGACATCACGCTGCAGCAGCTGCTGGGCGAGCCCGACTCGGGCATCGTGCTCGAGCGCGTCGTCCACGCCGAGCAGCGCTTCCGGTACACGCGACCCATCGTCGCCGGCGACGAGCTGACCGGGCGTCTCACGGTCACCGGCATCCGTGCATTCGGCAAGGGTGCGATGGTGACGAGCGAAGCCGAGATCACGGATGCCGGTGGCGACCACGTCGTCACGGCGACGTCCGTTCTGCTGGTGGGAGGAGACGAATGATCCCCCTCGAGGTCGGCGCGGTCGTCGCCGAGCGCACCGTCCACCTGACGCGCGCGTCGCTCGTCCGGTACGCGGGAGCGTCGGGCGACTTCAACCCCATCCACTACAACGACGCCGTCGCCGAGCGCGTCGGCCTGCCCGGCGTCCTCGCCCACGGCATGCTGACGATGGGCCTCGCCGTCGAGACGATCGTCGAGTGGCTCGGCGACTCCGGTCGCATCCTCGAGTACGGCGTGCGCTTCACGCGCCCCGTCCTCGTCGACACCGAGGCCGGCGCGGACGTCACGGTCGTCGCGAAGGTCGGCGCGGTCGACGACGATGCCGTGCGTATCGATCTGACGGTCAGCCACGACGGCACGACCGTCCTCGGCAAGGCGCAGGTGCGCGTCCGCGCGGCATCCTGATGCCCGAGATCACGCCCGTCCCGCTCTCTCAGCTCACGACTCTCCGGGTCGGCGGGTCTCCGCAGCGGATGGTCGAGGCGACGACGGCCGACGAACTCGCCGACGCGCTCCGCGAGGTCTGGGCGGCGGGGGAGCCGTGGCTGGTCCTCGGCGGCGGATCGAACCTGCTCTTCTCCGATGAGGAGTTCGAAGGCACCGTGATCCTCGTCCGCTCGTCGGGCATCGAGCGGCTGCCCTCGCCGAACCCCGGTCACGTGCGCCTCAAGGTGCAGGCGGGTCACTCGTGGGACGACCTCGTCGCGCAGACGGTCGCGGCTGGGCTCAGCGGCATCGAGGCGATGGCCGGGATCCCCGGCACGACGGGCGCCGCGCCCATTCAGAACGTCGGTGCGTACGGTCAGGAGATCGTCGAGACGCTCGTCGAGGTCGAGCTCATCGACGAGGCGACCGGCGAGGTGTCGGTGGTCCCGGCATCCGATCTCGGTCTCGGTCTGCGCACCTCGGTGCTGAAGAAGCACTACGGGTCGGTGCCGGAGCGTTCGGCCGTCATCCTGTCGGTGACCCTCGAACTCGCCCAGGTCGGCCACGGCGCGGTGCCCGTCCGCGGTGCGCAGCTGCGGTCGGCGCTGGGACTCGACGCGGATGCCGAGGTCACCCTCGCGTGGATCCGCGAGACCGTCCTCGAGATCCGCGGACGCAAGGGCATGGTGCTCGAAGAGGACGACCACGACACGTGGAGTGCCGGGTCGTTCTTCCAGAACCCGGTCGTGTCGGCGCAGTTCGCCGCGACCCTCCCCGCGGAGGCGCCGCGGTGGTCGATGGCGCCCGCCCTCGAGGCGGATCGCGTCATCCCGCTCGACCGGTTCGACGGGTTCATCCCGCCGCGCGCCGGCGGACCCGCGCCCGTCAAGATCAGCGCCGCATGGCTCATCGAGCACGCAGGGATGCGCAAGGGCTTCCGCCTGCCCGGCTCGCAGGCATCGCTGTCGACCAAGCACGCGCTCGCGCTCACGAACCGGGGACGTGCGACGGCCGAAGAGGTCGCCGCCCTCGCTCGGCTCATCCAGCAGCGCGTGCAGTCCGAGTTCGGCGTGCTCCTGCAGCCCGAGCCGGTGCTCTTCGACGTCGAGCTCTGACCCGGGGCGTTCGTCGCCGAGGTCCCGATCCGGCCGGGAACAGCACGCTCATTCCCGGCCGGAAGGGGACCTCGGCGATCGTCGCCCGAGTCCGCCCTGCGTCAGGCGAAGAGGCGCTGAAGGCGCTGGACGCCCTCGAGCAGCTGGTCCTCGCCGAGCGCGTAGGACAGGCGCAGGTAGCCCGAGGGGCCGAAGGCCTCACCCGGGACGACGGCGACCTCGGCGCGCTCGAGGATGAAATCCGCCAGCTCGAGGGAGGTCTCGATGCGGACGCCGTCCCATTCGCGCCCGAGCAGGCCCGTCACGTCGGGGTAGACGTAGAACGCACCGAGCGGGTTCGGGACGGTGACGCCCGAGATCTTCGCGAGTTCGGCGACGATCAGCCCGCGACGACGGTCGAACGCCTGTCGCATCTTCTCGGCCTCGTCCTGCGGCCCGGTGAGGGCGGCGAGGGCCGCGCGCTGCGCGATGTTGTTGACGTTGGAGGACAGGTGCGACTGCAGGTTGCCGGCGACCTTGATGGCGTCGGCGGGGCCGACCATCCAGCCCACGCGCCAGCCGGTCATCGCGTACGTCTTCGCGACGCCGTTGACGAGGATCGTCTGGCCGGCGAGCTCCGGCACGGCCTCGACGATCGACTGGGCCCGCGCGCCCTCGTAGACGAGGTTCTGGTAGATCTCGTCGCTGATCACCCAGATGCCGTGGGCGAGGGCCCACTCGCCGATGGCCTTCGTCTCGTCGGGGGTGTAGACCGCGCCGGTCGGGTTCGACGGCGAGACGAACACGAGCACCGTGGTCTTGTCGGTGCGAGCGGCCTCGAGCTGGTCGACGGTGACCTTGTACTCCTGGTCGGCGCCGGCGAACACCTCGACGGGCACGCCGTCGGCGAGGGCGATCGCCTCGGGGTAGGTGGTCCAGTAGGGCGCGGGGAGGAGGACCTCGTCGCCGGGGTTCACGACCGCCTGGAAGGCCTGGTAGACGGACTGCTTGCCGCCGTTGGTGACGATGACCTGCGACGGCGCGACCTCGAGCCCGGAGTCGCGGAAGGTCTTCGCCGCGATCGCCTCACGGAGCACCGGGAGGCCGGCGGCGGGCGTGTAGCGGAAGTTGGCGGGGCCGCGCAGGGCCTCGGCCGCGGCATCCACGACGAACTGCGGCGTCGCGAAGTCGGGCTCTCCGGCCGCGTACGAGATCACCGGGCGACCGGCGGCCTGCAGGGCCTTGGCCTTGGCATCGACCTTGAGGGTCGCGGACTCGGCGATGGCGGTCAATTTGCGGGAGAGCGGGGCGCGTTCGGTCACCCTCCGAGCGTAGCGTCGCGGGGTGGGCACGCACAGCGCGTCGGCCCCTGTTACAGCGTCGTCGGGAGCCACACGCGCATCGTCGACGGTCCCCGGTCTCCCCAGTCGCGATATGGCACGAGCCTGACCTCGCGCGCCGCTGCGGCGGAGAGGTCAGCCGGGCCGTACGGCCACGTACGGGCGTCGTCGTCACGAATCCCGATGGGCAGCCAGACCTCGCCGTCGCGTTCGACCGGACGCGCCCCTCGATCGACGACGGCCCGGTCGACGGAAGCGCCGAGGTCGGTCGATTCGAGCGCGTAGACGACCGGACCGCGCTCTATCGCGACACTCCCGCGCACCGCGTCGATGAGCGGATGCGGATGCGTCACCCTGGCCTCCAAGGGCAGACGCAGCTCGATCACATCACCGGCACGGAAGACACGATGCACCGTCGCCATGCCCGGGGCGAGCGTCTGCACGTCTCGTCCGTCGGTCAGGGTCGCAGAGTCGGCCCAAGACGGCACCCGGAGACTCAAGGTCCACGGGTCCTCCGGCGACTCGGTGATGCGCACCCGGATGAGTCCGTCGTCCGGGTACGCCGTCTCGACGTGGAAGGCGATGACGTCTCCGAACGGCGCGGTGGTGCGGATCTCGGCATCGGCGTATTGGTGGACCTGGATGCCGCGATCGTCCGCCGTGGCGACGTAGGCGCCCAGCGCGGCGATCGTGCGTGCCAGATTCGGCGGACAGCACGAGACCTCGAACCACGGCGCACGCACCGACGACGAGGCGCGCGGCGACGTCGTCTCGGGATCGACGGGTTCGCCGGGGGTGCGCTGGTGGAGCGTGTTGGCATAGAAGAACGAGCGGCCGTCCGACCCGACGGCGGTGGCGACGACGTTGAAGAGCGTGCGCTCGATGAGGTCGGCGTGCGCAGGGTCGCCGTCGGCGAGCAGCAGCCGCCACGACAGCATCACGGAGGAGACTCCCGCGCACGTTTCGGAGTACGCGCGGTCTGGCGGCAGTTCCCAGTCCTCGCCGAAAGCTTCGTCCTGATGATGCGAGCCCTGGCCACCGGTCAGGTAGGTGCGCCGCGCGACGGCGTGCAAGGTCTGGCGGCGGACGGCATCCAGCAGCTCGTCGTCGCCCTGCTCGACGGCGACGTCAACGGCACCCGCGGCGAGGTAGTTCGCCCGAACGGCATGGCCGCGCAGAGAGTGCGCCTCCCGGACGGGCACATCGTCTTGGAAATAGGCGCGGCCCCACTCGATGTCGGCCAGCGTGCCGCGGCCGCGTCGCTCGATGAACAGTGCCGCTTGCGCGAGGTAGCCCGGCTCGCCGAGGGCGCGACCGAGTTCGGCGAGCCCGGTCTCGATCTCGGCGTGGCCGCAGACCCGCTCGATCCCGCCGGGTCCGAACACCCGGCAGACGAGGTCGGCTGCCCGCCGCGCGACCGCCACCAGGCCGTCGTCGGCGTCCGGTCGCGTGCGGTGCCGGGCGACGGCGGCCTGGAAGAGGTGACCCAGGCAGTACAGCTCGTGTCCCCACTCGAGTTCCGACCACCGGGGTGCCTGTCCCGTCCGTCCGAACATCGTGTTCAGGTATCCGTCCGACTCCTGCGCAGCCGAGACTCTTGCGACGACACGATGGAACGTCTCCTCCGCGGCCGCGTCGGGCCGGCGTCCCACCTCCCACGCGAGGGCCTCGAGGTACTTGTAGACCTCGGAGTCCGAGAACTCCCGCCCACGACGCCCCTCGGGGAGCTCGCCGCGCGCGGCGAGATCGAAGTTGCCGAGCCAGCCCTCGGACTCCAGCCGTGCATGGATGTGGGGGAGGGTCTCGGTGGCGTTGAGCCGCTGACGCTCGGCCCACAGCCCCCCCGTCACGGTGACCTCGGACAGGCCCAGCGGGCGCACACGCCCACGACTGGGGCTGGCAGGCGCGACGGGCGGAGTGATCGCAGTGTGCGGGAACAGAGGAGTCATGGTCATCCCTTGAAGGCGCCGGACATGAAGCCGCGGACGTAGTGGCGTTGCAGGATCAGGAAGAGCAGGATGCAGGGCAGTGCCAGCACGACGACCCCGGCCTCGGTGGCGCCGTAGTCGACGACTCCCTGGGCCTGACCGCGGAGGTTCGCGACGGCCAGGGGGAGGGTCATCCGGGCGGAGTCGTTGATGAGGATGAGCGGGGCGAAGAAGTCGTTCCACGCCGTCAGGAACGCGAACAGGCCGACCGTGATGAGACCCGGCTTGACCGCGGGGATGAGGACCCGCCACAGGGCACTCAGCGGTGTGCATCCGTCGACCATGGCGGCCTCGTCGAACTCGCGGGGGACCGACTCGAAGGAGACCCGCATCATGAACATCGAGAACGGCAACTGGAACATGGTGATGACCAGCGCCACGCCGACGAGCGAGTTCTGCAGCCCGACGGCGTTCAGCAGAACGTAGAGCGGGATCAGGAGGGTCGCGTAGGGCACCATCAGGATCGCCAGGACGAGCAGGAACAGGACGTTCTTCCCGGGGAAGTCGAAACGCGCGAACGCGTAGCCGCCCGTCAGCGAGAGCAGCAGTGTCAGGGTCACGGTCAGCAGTGAGACGAAGAGCGAGTTGCCGAGGTACACCCAGACGCCGGCTTGATAGTCGGCGAGAGCGAGGTAGTTGCCGAAGCCCCATCCGTCGGTCTGGCTGGTGCCGGCCCGCGGGCCGACGGACGAGATCGCCGTCCAGATGAGCGGGTACAGGAAGATGATCGCGAGGGCCGTCGTGAAGACGGCGGACGGGATGCCGAGCACCGCCCGTCGCGCACGGGACCGGCGGCGTCGGGGCGGCGTCGGGGCGGAGCCGGGGGCGATCAGGGTGCGGGTGGCGGTCATGGCCATCGCTTCAGCTTTCGTCGGGGCGGCGGAACGCGCGCAACTGGAAGATGTTGATGACGACGAGGGTGAGCAGCACGATCACCGAGAAGGCTCCGGCGACACCGAGGCTGTTCTGCCCTTGGAACGCGACGCTGTAGATGAGCTGCACGATGGTGACGGTGCTGTTGTCCGGGCCACCCTTGGTGAGGATGTAGAACTGCTCGAACGCCAGCAACGAGCCGGTGACGCACATCACGGTGGTGAGTGCGAAGGTGGGGCGCAGCAGCGGAACGGTGACGTCGCGGAACGTCTGCCATCGTGACGCGCCGTCGATGCGCGCCGCCTCGTACACCTCGTCCGGGATGCCCTGCAGCCCCACGAGCATCAGCAGCATGTAGAAGCCGGCGTAGCGCCACACGATGAGGAACACCGTCGACCACAGTGCGCCCTCGGGGGTGCCGAGGAAGGTGATGCCCCAGGCATCCATCAGGTCGGCGAAGGGGCCCGCGATCGGCGAGTAGAGCACGTAGAAGAGCAGCGACGCGGAGGCGAGACCGAGGGCGCTCGGTACCAGGAACGCCGTCCGCAGGAACCCTTTCCAGCGTGTGCTCTCTTGCACGATGAGGGCGAGTCCGAGGCCGAGGCCGAGGAGGAGGACCGTCGTGATCACGGTGTAGATCAGGGTGAACCGGATCGAGTCCCAGAACAAGCGGTGATCGACCGCATCGATGTAGTTCTCGGGGAAGTTCACTCCCCGGTTTCCCCCGAGCAGGGGCCAGTCGGAGACCGACATCTGGAGCACGAGCAGCAGGGGGATGACGAACAGGAAGATGACGAACAGCGCCGTCGGGGCGGCGAAGCCCCAGCCCTGAGCGGGTCCGCCGAGGGGGCGGGACCGCCGTCGGGTGCGCGGAAGGGGAGCGGTGACGACCATGTCGACCTTTCGTGCCGGGGTGGAAGCGGGGGTCGCATCGGTCGAGGCGACCCCCGCTCGGATCACTGCTGGAGGATCGCGGTGATCTCGTCGTTGTCGGCGTCGACCGAGTCGCCGTCGCCGAGGACAGCGTTTCGGACGAGGGTCAGCCACGGGCTTCCGGGTGCGTTGAACGCCTGCTGGAAGTTGAGCGCGACCGGGGTGTCGCCCTTGCCGGCGACCTCGTTGATGGTGACGAGTCGGGGGTCGGCGTCGGAGAACGTGTTCGACGCGAGGTCAGCCCTCGAGACGACGTCCTTGTTCTTCGCGAGGACACCCACCTGCGCGTCCTCGGACATCAGCCAGTTGAGGAAGTTCCATGCCTGCGGGGACTTCTTGGAATCCTTCGAGATGCCGATACCGTCACCGCCGACGAAGGTCGAGGCGCCGCCGTTCGGTCCCGCGATGCCAGCGACTCCGGCGTCGAAGGGCGTCGAGGACAGCAGGGTGGCCGGGTAGTACATGAGCCCGACCTTGCCTTCGGTGAATCCGGCCGTCCAGGTGGGACCCGTCTCGTCCTGCGAACTCGGAAGGACCGCGCCCGAGTCCCAGAGGTCTTTCCACGTGGAGTAGATCTCCTTCGCGGTGTCGCCGGCGAGCAGCGATTCGGTACCGTCCTCGCTGAGCACCTTCTCGCCGTCGGCCCAGATCGCGGGGAACCAGGTGAAGAGCAGGCAGCCGCCGCAGTTCAGGCCGGTCGCGGTTCCGTAGACACCGGGCTTGTCGAGGGCCTGGATCGCCTTGGCCGCCGCGGCGAACTCCTCGAGGTCGGCGGGGGCCTTGTCAGGGTCGAGGCCCGCCTCGGTGAAGAGCTCCTTGTTCCAGAAGAGCATCGACAGGTCGAGCACGAACGGGAGCACGTGCTCCTTGCCGTCGGAGGTTCCGGCGCTCAGGTGGCCCTGGTTGATCTGGTCCTTGAAGTCGAGCCCGTCGATCTGCGCGGAGATGTCCTGGAAGAGACCCTGCTCCACCCAATTCGGGACATAGACGATGTCGGCGGCGAACAGGTCGGGAAGGCCGTTCGAGCCGGCGGCCGCGCCCACTTTGGCGACGTAGTCGTCGTTCGGGACGACCGTCAATTCGACCTGGTTCTCGTGCGAGTCGTTGTACGCCTCAACGAGGAGCTTGGCCTGCTTCTCGAGCGGTGCGCGGGTCCACAGGGTCAGGGTCGATCCATCGTCGACGCCCTCCGCGGGGATGTCTGCGGGAGGTGTGGTGCCGGGCGAGCCGCCGGCGCAGGCCGCGAGCGAGCCGATGAGTGCTCCGGCTGCGAGCAAGGCCGTGAGTGTCCGCCGTCGGGAGCGGCGGGGGAAGGTGTTCATCGCGATGTCCTCTTACTCTCCGTCGAGTGAGTGTCGCGGCGGTCGCCGCAGGCACCAGGTGCTTCGGTCGGGCCTCGAAAATATCGAAACCCATTTCGGGACGATACTGCCGGTAGGGAGTAGGGTCAAGAGCGTCCACCGAAATGATTTCGAAAAGGGATCGCATGGCCAGTAACGACACGGGCGTCCGCACCACGACGCTCAGCGACGTCGCCCGACTCGCCGGGGTGTCGCTCGCGACCGCGTCGAAGGCGATGAACGGTCGCACCGACGTCGCGCCCGCGACTCGTCGGCGCGTGCTGGAGGCCGCCGAGGACCTCGCCTTCACCCCGAACGCCATGGCCAGAGGGCTGCTCGCCGGTCGGACGGGGACCGTCGGCCTGCTCACGAGCGACCTCGACGGTCGTTTCATGCTGCCGATCCTCATGGGCGCCGAAGACGCTTTCGGGGCCGGTCAGGTCAACGTCTTCCTCTGCGATGCGCGCGGCGACGCGATCCGCGAGCAGCACCACCTGCGCGCGCTGCTGAGTCGCCGGGTCGACGGCATCATCGTCGTCGGGCGCCAGACCGACCCGCGCCCGTCACTCGGGCAGGACATCCCGGTGCCCGTCGTCTACGCGTACGCTCCGTCGGACGACGACCGGGACCTCTCCCTCACCCCGGACAATCGCGCAGGCGGTCGCCTCGCCGTCGAGCACCTCCTCGCGTGCGGGCGGACCCGTATCGCCCACATCTCGGGCGACCCGACCTACGCCGCCGCACGCGAACGGCTCGACGGCGCCCGCTCAGCGCTCGCCGACGCCGGGCTCGACTTCGTCGGCGAGCCGCTCTCGGGCGATTGGTCCGAGCACTGGGGACGGGATGCCGCGGCCACCCTCCTCGGGCGCCACCCTGAGATCGACGCGGTGTTCGCGGCATCCGATCAGATCGCGCGGGGCGTCATCGATACGGCGCGCGATCTCGGGCGCTCCGTTCCCGACGACCTCGCCGTGATCGGATACGACAACTGGGAGCTCCTCGCGACGAACTCGCGCCCCGAGCTCACGAGTATCGACGCCAACCTGCAGCAACTCGGTCGTCGCGCGGCCCAGCGCGTGTTCGAGGCGATCGATGGAGCGGAGATGGGTGAGGGTGTCCGGCATCTGCCGGTCCGCCTGGTCATCCGCGGGTCGACGGTTCCCCGTCGCTGAGGCTCAGCGCGTGGGGCGCGTGAGGATCTCGTTGCCCGATTCGAGGATCGCGACCGTGTGCTCGGTGTGCGCGGTGCGGCATCCCGTCGCGCTCCGGAGCGTCCAGCCGTCGTCGTCGACCTTCAGCTCGTCGGTGTCGACCATGACCCACGGCTCGATCGCGAGCATGAGGCCGGGGCGCAGGCGGTAGCCACGGCCCGCGCGGCCGATGTTCGACACGTGCGGATCCTGGTGCATCGTCGTACCGATGCCGTGCCCGCCGAACTCGGTGTTGACGGGGTAGCCCGCGGCGGTGAGGACGTCGCCGATCGCGGCCGAGATGTCGCCGATCCGGGCGCCGGGCTGCGCCGCCTCGATGCCGGCGGCCAGGGCCTCCTGGGTCGCCGTGATGAGCGGGTCGTTCTCGGCGTGGGCGCCGCCCCCGACGGTGAAGCTGATCGCGGCGTCCGCGGCCACGCCGCTCGTCTTGATCGCGAGGTCTAGGGTCAGCAGGTCGCCCGCGACGACGCGCTGATCGCGCGGCCGACCGTGGAGGACGGCGTCGTTCACGGCCGTGCAGATGTAGTGGCCGAACGGGCCGCGACCGAACGACGGCGCGTAGTCGACGTAGCAGGATTCGGCACCCGCGCCGAGGATCATGTCCTTCGCCCACGCGTCGATCTCGAGGAGGTTCGTCCCCGGCTTCACGCGCTCCTTGATCCCGTGCAGGATGTCGCCGACGAGTCCACCCGTCGTGCGGGCGCGGTCGATCTGGTCGGGGGTGAGGATTTCGATCACGAGGCAGTCCGTTCGGTCATCAGGCGCAACGGACAATAATACGTCCGCGTGCCTCGCCGTGGTCGGGAGTCGCTCGACGCCCCTCTAGGCTCGTCGTGTGCTCGAGTGGATCCTGGCCGAATGGATGCAGATCGTCGGATTCGCGACGGGGGCCGCGTGCGTGTTCCTCGCCGCTCGCCGGAACATCTGGACCTACCCCCTCGGCATCGCCAACAACATCGTCTTCCTCGCCGTCTTCGTGCCGGCCGGGCTCTACGCCGCCGCAGCACTCCAGGTCGTCTACCTCGTGCTCGGGGTCCACGGCTGGGTGCGCTGGGGGCGCGGCGTCGAGCAGGACAAGGGCTACATCGCCCGCACGCCGCGCCGTGCCGTCCTGTGGCTCGTGGTCGCCGGCATCGGCGGCACGGCCGTGCTCGCCTGGTTCCTCGCGACCTTCACCGACTCGCAGGTGGCGGTGGCGGATGCCGCGACCACCGCGGCGAGCCTCGTCGCCCAGTACATGCTCAACCGCAAGTGGATCGAGAACTGGTTCGTCTGGATCGGGGTCGACATCGCCTTCGTCGCGCTGTCCATCGTGACCGGCCTGTGGATCGTCGCGGCCCTCTACGTCCTGTTCATCGGTCTGTGCGTCGGCGGCTACGCGGGCTGGCGGCGCGTCGAGCGGACGTCGGCCCCCGGCGAGGTCGCGGCCGCGCGTGTCTGACACGCGGTTCCGCCACGGCGTCGTGGTGGGGAAGTTCTACCCCCTGCACGCCGGGCACGCCCACCTCATCCGCTCCGCGGCGCGTCAGTGCGAACGGGTGACGGTCGAGGTCATCGCCGCGTCGGTCGAATCGATCCCGCTCGCCGAGCGCGCGGCCTGGATCCGCGAGGAGCACCCGACCGTCCGTGTTGTCGACCACCTCGACGACACCCCGGTCGACTTCGCCTCCGACACCGCGTGGCGGGCGCACACCGCGACGATCGCGGGCCTGCTCGACAGCCCGGCGGATGCGGTCTTCACGTCCGACGCCTACGGCGAGGAGCTCGCCCGACGCCTCGGCGCGACCTGGGTGCAGGTCGACCCGGGGCGCATCCACAACCCCATCTCGGGAACGGCGATCCGCGCCGACATCGCTGCGCACTGGCACGAACTCGCCCCCGCGGCCCGGGCGTCGCTTGCGGCCCGCATCGTCGTGCTCGGTGCCGAGTCGACCGGTTCGACGACCCTCGCCGCGGCGCTCGCCGAAGAGCTCGGGACGACGTGGGTGCCCGAGTACGGCCGCGAGTACTCCGAGATCCGTGACGGCGGCCTCGACGCCCCGTGGCGGAGCGACGAGTTCGATCTCGTCGTCGACCGCCAGATGGCGATGGAGGATGCCGCGCTCCGCCGCGTCCCCACGCCGGTGCTCGTCTGCGACACCGACGTGCTCGCCACGGCGCTCTGGCATGAGCGCTACGTCGGGCGCCCGGCCCGCGGCATCCGTCGTCGGGCGGACGGCCACCGGCCGGCGCTGTACGTCCTCACGGGGGACGAGATCCCGTTCGTGCAGGACGGCATGCGCGACGGCGAGCACATCCGGCACGCCATGCAGCGCCGGTTCCGCGAGGTGCTCGCCGAGCAGTCGGTGCCGTGGCTGGAGGTGCGCGGATCGGTCGCCGAGCGGGTCGCCGCCGTCCTGCCGGCCGTCCGCGAGGCGATCGTGCGGGCGACATCGTTCGCGGCTCCCCTCGAAGGGCGCCCGCTCGCCGAGCAGGAGGCCCTCCGCGGGCGCACCGCCGGCGACGCGTCCCGTTAGGCTGGCGCGATGGCGGACCGCTGGCACAAGCTCTCGGAATCACCCACGACGAGTGCAGCGGATGCCGGTGTCGCACCGCTCACCGCGGAGGATCTCTTCCGCGCACCCGCCCGCGCCGAGGCTCCCGCGCTCGATGAGAAGGCCCGTCGCGCCTATTACTGGATCGTCAACCGTGCCGTCATCTCGCCCTACTACGACATCGAGTTCTCCGACGGCGATCCGCTGACCTTCGGGGTGGGGGATGCCGGGGCGGAGATCACTCTGCCGACGCAGCCGTCCTTCTCATCGAACGTCCTCCTCCCGCTCCTGTCCTTCGTCGTCGGAGGCAAGTGCCTGCTGATCGGCGGACCCGGACGCGGCAAGACGACCGTCGCGGTCCTCATGGGCGTCCTCTCGGGGTCGACCGCCGAGGCGGTGCGCCGCGGAGTGCAGCAGGGGCAGCCGCAGCTCACGATCAGCGACCTCGTCGGCATCCCGCTGCCGCGCGACCTCGTGCAGGCGGGCTCGCTCGCCGAGATCGGCATCGCGTGGCGCGAGTGGCTCACGCGCCCCGTGAAGATCGTCGACGAGTACAACCGCATCCCGACCAAGACCCAGTCCGCGCTCCTGACGATGGTCGCCGAGGGCTATGTCGAGAGCCACGACCAAGATGCGGCGGACGGCGCCGGAGTCGGGCGTCGAGAGCTGGTTCTTCACCGCCAACGACGACGCCGGCGGCGGGACGTTCCCCGTCATCCAGGCGCTCCGCGACCGCATGGACGTCACCGTCCCGGCGGCGGGGTTCAACAGCCGGTTCTTCGACGAGCTCGTCGCCCGCGTCGAGGCGGGCGAGAAGCCGGAGGAGCACGTCCCCGACGAGCTCGTCTTCGACGGCGACGAGCAGCGTCGGATGCGTGACGAGGTGCGGGCGGTGCCCGTTCCCGACGCCGTGCGTCGCCGCCTGGAGTTCTTCTTCAGCCACTTCGAGTTCGTCCAGGGCGGCGGGCGGCGGTTCGAGTACCGGACGAAGGACACCGTCACGACGGCCGGCGGCCGGGTGCCCGAGGTCATCGAGTCGAACTCCGGCGCCGACCTCACTGCGGACCTCGGCGCCCAGACGATCAACGGGCTGTCGGTCCGGGCTCTCCAGACGCTCATCCTCTACGCGAAGGCGATGGCGTGGTTCCGCGGCCGGCCGACGGTCGAGATCGCCGACGTCGCCGCGATCCTGCCGTTCGTCCTGCGTGGCAAGCTGCTGCCGAACCCGACGCATCCGCGGTTCGACGTCGGCGCCGAACGCGAGCTCGCCACCGACCTGTCGAGCTGGCTGAGCGACATGTTCGCGGAGTCGTGCCGGCAGTACGAGGCGCTCGGCCGCGGGCAGGACGATCCGGTCCGGACGCTGCTGGCCGACCTCGACCGCGGGCTCGACGGCGTCAGCGCTGTGGACGCGTCGCGCCGCCTCACCGAGATCGAAGCGCGCATCCGCGCGATCGCGGCGACGGGCAAGGTCTACGGCCGCGACTTCGACGACCTCGTGACGCTCAAGTACCTCCACCAGCGCTACACGGCCTACCTGCGGTGGGCGGAGCGCCGCGCGTGATCCGGCGTCCCGGGCACCTCGCGGCTGCGCCCCCGTCCGCGCCGATGCCGCACGTCGAGGGCCTCGACGTCGATCTCGCCGCCCGGAACACGGCGGCAGCCGGGGGCGACCCCGCACGCTTCGCGGCGTCGTTCGCCGCCGGGTTCGCCGCGGCATCCGACGTCGACGCCGTCGACCTCGCCGGTGTCGCCGCCTGGCGAGCCGGCGCCCTCGCGCTCCGGGACGACGCCCTGCAGCGTCTCGCGCGGCTGTCGCAGACGCATCCGGATGCCGCGGCCGCAGCCCTCGGGCTCGATTCCGCCGACCTCGACGCGTTCCTCGAGGCGCAGCGGGACGACCGGTTCTGGTGGCCGGGGCGGGCGGCATCCCGCGGCTACGTATGCGCCGTCGGCGGCTTCGCCGGCCTCGGCGGGGCGTGGATCGCACCGCCCGTCGAAGCGGCTCCGCTCGGCGACCTGGGAGCCTTCGGCATCCGGACGGGCAAGCAGTGGTGGCGCCTCGACGCCGATGTGTGGGGGTCGCGGCTGCGCCCTCTCGACGACGCGCCCGAGGCGGCGGCCGGGGGAGCGGCGAGCATCGTGCTGTTCCCCGATTCCTACCTCGCCTGGATCCACGTGCGGGATGCCGCGTGAGCGCCCCGGCGACGGTCGTCCCGCTGGAGGGTGGGACGCGGGAGGCGTGGGAGAGCGCTCTCGGGCTCTGGGGTGTGCACCTGCGCGACGTGCGTCTCGCCCCCGGGGAGGGCGCCGCGAAGGGCACCGCTGCCTGGTTCTCGTTCCCGCCGTCGGTCACCGTCGACCCCGACATGATCCGCACGTGGGGCGTCGAACACGAGGCCGAGAGCCTGTTCGCCCATGAGATCGGCCATCACGTCGTCGCCCCGGCCACCCGGATGGATTCGCTGAAGATCCGCCATCAGCTCGCCCGCGCACTCGCCGCCGCGGGGGCGGACCCGGTCACGGCGGACGACCTCGCGCTCCTGTCGAACCTCTGGACCGACCTGCTCGTCAACGCCCGGGTCGCGCTGCTGCAACGCCGCCGCGGCGACACGGAGCCGGTCGGGATCGTGCGACTCGTGCAGGCGACGCTCCCCGCGCCCGAGAGCGCCGATCGCCTCTGGTGGGTCTACCTGCGGACCTTCGAACTCGTCTGGGGCCTCCCCGCCGGGCGACTCTGCCCGCCCGCGCCGCCGGCTCCGGCCCCACCGGCTCCGCCGCGCGGACGCTCCGACGCACCGTGGGAGGAGATCCCCGAGAAGCACCGCGAGCAGGAACGCGCGCTCCGCGAAGCGCGTCGCGAGCGCGAGCGCATCGCCGCCGAGCTCACGGGAGCGATCACGACGCGTCCCGAGGCGGATGCCGACCAGCTCGCCGGCGTCGTGCGCTCCTTCGCGCACGATCCGGTGCTCGGGGCGTTGCGGTTCGGAGTGCTCACGGCGCCCTACATCGTGGAGCGGCAGCGGTCGTCGCGACGGACACCGCCGGCCGGGCCGGGCCACGGCGCGGGCTGCGCTGCCGACGACGCGCCGGTGACCGCCGAGGAGCTCGGCCGCATCCTCTCCGACCGCCGGTTGCACGGCGGCATCCCGGCCCATCCCGGGTCGAGCGGCCCGGGTGCGATCGGCGAGGGCGGCGGGGGAACCGGCGCCGGCGGCGGTAACGGCCAGGCGCTCGGGCTCGCCCGCACCCTCGCGCTGTACGGGGCGAGCGACCCGGACGAGGTCATGGCCGCCTGGTACCGCGCCGAGGCGGCCGCGTGGGTGCGACCGTTGACGCAGCGGATGCCGGCGGTCCCCGCTCCGGAGCTGCCGGGGCCGCTCGAGGTCTGGGAGACGGGCGACGACCTCGCCGACCTCGACCTGCCCGCGACCCTGCAGGCCGGGACCACCGTCCTCCCCGGGGTCACGACGCGTCGGCGATCGTTCCTGCCCGACGAGCCGACGCCGCGTGAGGCGAGCATCGCGCTCGACGTCTTCATCGACTCGTCGGGCTCCATGCCGCGGCCGGGCCGCGGATCGTCGGCGGTCCTCGCCGGCATGATCGTCGCGCTGTCGGTGCTCCGCGGCGGGGGCCGCGTGCGCGTCACGAGCTTCTCGGGGCCGGGCCAGGTCGCCGGCTCAGACGACTACAGCGGACGGTCGGCGGCGTCGTCCGCGACCTCGCGTTCTTCTTCGGCGGCGGGACGACCTTCCCCCTCGACCTGCTCGAGCGCCGCTACGCAGGGCTCCGCCCACCCGCACCGGATGAGCGGCGGCACCTCCTCGTCCTCTCCGACGACGGTCTCGTGTCGATGTTCGGCGACGGCAATGCGGAGTACGCCGACGTCGCCGCGCGTGTGCGGCCGCTGCTGACGACGGCGACCCTCCTGCTCTCGGCGCGCTCGACGCGCGTCGACGCGCAGGCCGCGGCGGCCGGGTACGACGTCCTGCACGTCCAGACGATGGACGACGCCCCTGCTGCGTGCGCCCGATTGGCGGAGGCGCTCCGTGGCTGAGTCCGAAGAACTGCTGTCGGCATGGTCGGCATCGGCCCCGCCCGAGGACCGCGCGTGGGAGGCGACCGTTCCGGGTCCTTCTCTCGCTGCGGTCGCGGCACGAATGGCGAGCGTCCCGCGCTCCTTCCTCGACGCGCGGGTCTCGATCGCCGCGCTCGCCGGCGACGTGCTCCGTCCCCGGCTGCTCGCGGTGGCCCACGAGGACGACGACCGCGTGCGCCGCGGGGCCGCGGTCGGCCTCTGGCTCGTCGCGAGCGAAGACCTCGTCGAACCGTTCGCGCCCTCGGTGGCAGCGGCCCCGGGCATCGGGCGCGCCGTCGACGCCCTCGCGCTCCGTCTCTCCCCGGTCGTCGACCCGTGGGAGTGGCTGTCGGACGACGAGCGCCGCGAGGAGGCGGTCCGCACGTTCCTCCTGTGGGCGGGGCTGCGACCCGCCGGCGAGGACGTGACGACCGCCCGCAGTCTGCTCGAGGCACGGGATTCCCTGCGCCGGAACGCCGCCCTCGCGCAGGCCTACGCCGCGCACCGCCACCGCGACGAGATCGCCCGCCGGCTCGCCGAGGCGCGGGCGAAGGAGGCCGCCGCGAGGTACTCGAGTGAGTGACCCCGACGACTCCCTCGCCCTCGCCGAGTACACCCCGGGCTCGGCGGCCGTCCTGACCGACGCGGAGCGATGGCCGACGATGGATGCCGCCGGTGCCGCACGCCTGGACCGGTGGCGCCGGCATCCCGCCGCACCCGACTGGGTCCACGCGACCGGCGACCGGCTGACGGCCGAGATGGTCGAGCGCACCCGTCGGCCGCTGCCGACGGACGGCTGGCTCGAGGAGCACCTCGGGGCGGCGCGGAACCTGCTCGCGTACCGGGGGCTCGGCGACCTCGCCGCGCTCACGGACTTCCCGCCGATCACGCGGCAGCACCTCGTCGACGACCTCGCCGCGTTCGTCCCGCTCGACGCGGACCTCGACCGGATGCTACACGGCACGAGCTCGGGGTCGACCGGCGCCGCCCTCCTCATTCCCGACGACGTCGAAGAGGTCGCCCGCGGCTTCCACCTCATGGTCTCGCTCGTCCGGGCGCAGGGGATCGACTGGTCTCCGGACGGCGAGCGGTTCGCCGTGGCATCCGTCGTCTTCCAGCGGCAGGCGTTCACGTACGTCTCGCTCGTGAGCGGGTTCGCGCACCGGGCGATGGCGCGTCTGAACCTCGACACCGGCGCGTGGCGGCGACCGGGCGACCGTGTCGCGTTCCTGCGCGACGCCGATCCCCAGGTGATCACGGGGCACCCGACGAGCCTCGCCGAGTTGCTCCAGCCCGAGCTGCGGGGCGTCCTGCGTCCGCTCGCGCTGTTCTCGGGCGCGATGGCGCTGTCGGGGCCGCTCCGCGCCGACCTCGAAGAGGCCTACGGATGCCCCGTCTTCGACGTCTACGGTCTGCATGAGACCCGGCCGATCGCCGTCCGCACGGACGACGGACCGTTCCGTGTGCTCGACCGGCGCGTGCACCTCGAGGTCCTCGACGCAGAGGGAACCGTGGTGCCCGAGGGTGAGGTGGGGGAGATCACGGTGACGGCGGGGGAGAACCCGCTGCTGCCGCTCGTCCGCTACCGCACCGGTGACACCGGACGGTTGGTCCGCTTCGCCGACGGCGGGATCGGCATCGCGGACCTCGAGGGGCGGGAGAACACCGTGTTCCTCGCCGCCGACGGCCGGCGGATCCCGTGCGTCGATTTCACCCAGCAGTTGCAGACCCACGGGGCTCGGGGGTGGAGCATCGAGCAGGCGGCGGACGGGAGCATCGACGCGCGGATCGTCGGCGGCGATGCGGATGCCGTCGAGCGCGTCCTGTCGGCGCTGCTCGGTCGAGGCGTCGACGTGCGGCGGTACGAGCGGCTCATCGAGCTCGGCGAGGGCAAGCCGCGGCGCTACCGCAGCGCCGCCGGCTGACCGGCCCGGGCGCTTCTCAGCCCACTCCACTACGGTGGATAGGTGAGTGACCCCCAGACCCCGACCGAATCCGCTGAAACCCCCGCCCTCCCCGGCTTCGATGAACTCGGTTTGACCGGTCCCGTCCTCGCCGCCATCAAGGACCTCGGCTACGAGACGCCCTCCGCGATCCAGGCCGCGACCATCCCCGTCCTCCTCGGCGGCCGCGACGTCGTCGGCATGGCGCAGACCGGTACCGGCAAGACCGCCGCATTCGCCCTTCCCATCATGGAGAACCTGGATCTGACCCAGAAGACTCCGCAGGCGCTCGTTCTCGCCCCCACCCGCGAGCTCGCGCTCCAGGTGTGCGAGGCGTTCGAGTCCTACGCCGCCCGCATGAAGGGCGTCCACGTCCTCCCCGTCTACGGCGGGCAGGGCTACGGCGTGCAGCTGTCGGCCCTCCGCCGCGGCGTGCACATCGTCGTCGGCACCCCCGGCCGCATCATGGACCACCTCGAGAAGGGCACCCTCGACCTCTCGCAGCTCAAGAACCTCGTCCTCGACGAGGCCGACGAGATGCTGAAGATGGGGTTCGCCGAGGACGTCGAGCAGATCCTGGCGAAGACGCCCGCCGAGAAGCAGGTCGCCCTGTTCTCCGCGACGATGCCGCCGTCGATCCGCCGTCTCGCGCAGCAGTACCTTCGCGACCCGGAGGAGATCACGGTCAAGACCAAGACCTCCACCAACACGAACATCACGCAGCGCTACCTGATCGTGTCGTACCAGCAGAAGGTCGACGCGCTCACCCGGATCCTCGAGGTCGAGGACTTCGACGGGATGATCATCTTCGTCCGCACGAAGAACGAGACCGAGACCCTGGCTGAGAAGCTCCGCGCCCGCGGATTCAGCGCCGCACCCATCAACGGCGACATCCCGCAGCCGCAGCGTGAGCGGTCGATCTCGCAGCTCAAGGACGGCAAGCTCGACATCCTCGTCGCGACCGACGTCGCCGCTCGTGGTCTCGACGTGGAGCGCATCAGCCACGTCGTGAACTTCGACATCCCGACCGACACCGAGTCGTACGTGCACCGTATCGGCCGCACCGGCCGTGCCGGCCGCAAGGGCGACGCGATCAGCTTCGTGACGCCCCGCGAGCGCTACCTGCTCGCGCACATCGAGCGCGCGACGCGTCAGGCGCCCACGCAGATGCACCTGCCGACCACCGAGGACATCAACTCGACGCGACTCGCCCGCTTCGACGACGCGATCACCGCCGCGCTCGCCGAGACCGACCGCATCACCGGGTTCCGCGACGTGATCGCGCACTACGTGCGCAACCACGACGTGCCCGAGCAGGATGTCGCCGCCGCCCTCGCCGTCGTGGCACAGGGCGAGACGCCACTGCTGCTCGACCCCGCATCCGACCAGCTCGCGAAGACGCTGGCCGCCGACGCCGACCGTGGCAACCGCAGCAAGGACCGTCCGGCGCGCGAGCGTTCCGACGCTCCGCGCGAGCGTCGCGGCAAGGGCGACTTCACGACGTACCGCATCGCGGTCGGCCGTCGTCACCGTGTCGAGCCGCGTCAGATCGTCGGCGCGCTCGCGAACGAGGGCGGCCTCGGCCGTGACGACTTCGGCGCGATCACGATCCGGCCCGACTTCTCGCTCGTCGAGCTGCCGACGTCGATGGACTCGTCGGTCCTCGACCGTCTGAGCGGCACCCGCATCTCGGGCCAGCTCATCGAGATCCGCCCGGACCGCGGCCGTCCCGGTGGCGAGCGCCCGCAGCGCTCGTTCGACGACCGGCCGAAGCGTTCGTACGACGACCGCCCGGAGCGCAAGCCCCGCCACGGCCGCGACTGACGGCATCCGCCGACCGGGCGGCGTGCCGCGGCATCCGCTCGTTCGGCGATGCCCCGGCTCGCCGTTTCGCGGGCTGGACCGGTGACGTTCGTCGTCGTTCGCGGATGCAATGGATCGCGGGCGACGCGCCGTGCGCGGGCCGGATGCCGCGGCGTGTCGGGCCGAAACTATTGCATCCGCTGACGGTTCCAGGTCAGGCCTGGCCGGGCCCACGGGTACCCACTGACGAGCGGATGCCTCCGGCCGCCGTTCGCGGACGCAATGGATCGCGGGCGACACGCCGTGCACGGGCCGGATCCCGCGGCGGGTCGTGCCGAAACTATTGCATCCGCTGACGGCGCACCGGGCGCCGCGCCTCAGCCGGCGTGGCTCCCGATGATCGCCGCGCGGATGCGGTCGATCGGGATCTTCGGCGTGCGGTCGTCGGTGACGAGGCCGTTCGTCTCCTGCAGGGTGTCGGCGAGCTGGGTGTAGCAGAAGCCCGCGAGTGCCTCGCTCGCATGGACGGCTGCCATGAGCCCCTCGAAGCGTTCCGCGAAGCCGTCGGGCGAGGTCGCGGAGGAGTAGCCCCAGGCACCCTCGGCCGCGGCGGTGTCGAACGAGATGCCGCCGAACTCGGTGAGCATGACGGGCGCATCCGACACGTCGCCGCCGAGGACCAGGTCGCGACCCGCCGGTCCGGTCGCGTCGATGAGGCGACGGATGCCGGCATCCGTCGCATACCGCTCCCGCACGACCTCGGGCCGCCACTCGTAGTCGTGGATCGCGACGATGTCGGTGTCGACCTGCTCCCAGCCGTCGTTCGACACGACGGGTCGGGTCGGGTCGAGGGCCTTCGTGAGCGACACGAGAGCCCGGGCGAAGTGCTGCATCCGCGGATCCGTCGCGATGTGCTGCACGCCCCAGCTCTCGTTGAGCGGCACCCACGTGACGATCGACGGGTGGGATGCGTCGCGGCGAACGACCTCGAGCCACTCGCGCGTCGTGCGCTCGATGGCGGTCTGCGTGAACGTGTAGGTGCCGGGCGCCTCGCCCCAGACGAGCAGACCCAGTTGGTCGGCCGCGAGAAGAAAGCGCGGATCCTCGAACTTCTGGTGCACCCGCGTCGCGTTGAAGCCCATCGACAGGATGAGCTCCGCCTCCTCTCGCAGGGCAGCCGCCGACGGCGCGGCGAGGTGCGACTCGGGCCAGTACCCCTGGTTGAGCACGGAGCGCACATAGTAGGGACGGTCGTTCAGCCAGAACCGTCCGCGCGCGACATGAGCGGTGCGGATGCCGAGGTACGAGGCGACGACGTCGTCACCGACCCGCACCTCGGCGTCGATGAGGCGCGGATGCTCGGGAGACCACAGCAGCTCCTCGTAGGCCTGGCCGTTGCGGAGCTCGGCGATGGGCAGGACGACGGTCGCCTCGTTCTCGGTGACGACGGCGCGGACCGTCGCGAGCGTACGTCCGGCGAACGAGAGGGAGATCGCGGCATCCGTCCCTGACCGAGGTCGAGCGGATAGTTCGAGGTCGACCGTGACGATCCCGGCGCGCGGGTCCGTCGTCCATCGGAGCCCGGTGACGTGGAGGGGTGGCACGCTCTCGAGCCACACCGGCTGCCAGATCCCGGTCGTCCGGTGGTACCAGATGACGTGGGGATCCTCGCGCCAGTCCTGCTTTCCGCGGGGCTGAGCGATGTCGAGCGGGTCGTCCTCGACGCGGACGACCACACGGGACCCCGAGCGTGCAGCGCGGGTCACATCGAGGACGAACGGCGTGTGACCTCCCTCGTGCGAACCGACGAGTGATCCGTCGACCCAGACGTCGCAGCGGTAGTCGACGGCTCCGAAGTGCAGGAGGAGGCGCCGGCCCGACTCGTGACCGGCGGCCCGCAGGTCGGCGTCGGTGAGGTCGCGGGAGTACCAGACGATCGGGTGCATCCCGGTGTCCCCGACGCCCGACGCGGACGACTCGGGCGGGAACGGGACGACGATGTCCCGTTGGGCGACCCCGGATGCCGGCCACCCAGAGGCGACGCCCTCGTCGGCGTCGTCGTGGGCGAAGGCCCACGAGCCGCTCAGGTCTGCCCATGTCGACCGGACGAGCTGGGGCCGGGGGTAGGTGCCGTCTTGCGTGCTGGCACGCACGGCGCCGTGGTCGTCATCGATCATGGCGTCCAGCATGCCTCATGCTGTGCAGCGCTGTAAACCTGGAAGGTTCGATGGGCCTGTTCAGGGTGCAGGGATCGACGGCGCGCTCTCGCGGATGGCGATCCGATGGGGGGCGATCTCATGCCGCCCTGCGCCGTCATACCCCGCGACCCGCTCTAGGAGAAGCTCCATGGCACGGGTGAACAGTGCATCGACGTCGGGACTGACGCTCGTCAGGCTCGGGAACGTGACGGCGCTGAGGCGTGTGTCGTCCCACCCGGTGACCGCCACGTCCTCCGGCACGCGGATCCCGCGCTCGTGCAAGGCTCGAAGGGTGCCCATCGCGGCGAGGTCGTCGCGGCACACGACCGCGTCGACATCCCACCCCTCGCTCAGTGCCTGACGCACCGCGGCCGCCGTGTCGGCGGCATCTATGGACGCTGTGGCCACGAGCATCCGCGGGTCGGCCCGGACGCCCGCCCCCGTCAGGGCTTCCTGGTATCCGATGATGCGCTGGCGGGACGTCTCGCTGAGGGACGTCGTCTCGTGGCCGACGAAGCCGATCCGTCGTCTGCCTGAATCCAGCAGGTGTGTCGTGATCTCGCGCGCTGCGGCCACGTTGTCGATCATGACGTGGTCCATCGTCAGGGGCGCAGGCATCTCGCCGAGGAGCACGATGGGGATCTGCGAACGATGCTGGGCGATCTCGGAGGGGGTCATCTTCGACGGCTGGAAGAGCATGCCGTCGACGAGGCCCGCCTCGGAGCTCGCGATGAGGGCGCGCTCGCCCTCGATCGTGTCGTCGGTCTCTTCGAGGAGCACGCGGTAGTCGAAATCCCGAGCCCGTCGCGACGCCACGTGCGCGAGTTCGGCGAAATAGGGGATCGCGACATCGGCGAAGGCGACGGCGACGAAACCCGTTCGCCCGGTGGCCAAGCGTCGGGCGACGACGTTGGGCCGGTAGCCGAGTTCGTCGATCGCTCGCTGAACTCGCTCGCGCATCGCGGCCGAGACGTGTGGGTGGTTGCGGACGACGTTGGAAACGGTCTTCATCGACACGCCCGCCCGTTCTGCGACGTCCTGTAGGCGCGGTCCTCGCATGGAGATTCCCTTCAACGGCTCGCGGGCCACAGTACAGCGCTCGCCCGGTTCGCTCCGGCAGGCGGTGGCCGAGCCCGTTGACACCAAATTTCTAGCGCTGTAAGTTCGACGACACTCACACAGCGCGCCCGAGCTTCCGGGCGGGGAGTACTCAAAGGAGAGCAATCACATGACTACGCGACTTTCGCGGGGCCTCGGTCTCGGCGTCGCCACGGCGCTCGCCGTCACACTCAGCGCCTGCGGGGCATCGAACTCCAGCGAGGGCGGGGTGTCGGGCGAGGACTACGACGGTCCCGCCGTCGAAGTCACCTTCTGGCACGGCTGGACGGGCGGCGCCGCGCCGACCATCGTCCCCAAGCTGATCGACAAGTTCAACGCCGAGCACGACAACATCAAGGTCAAGAACGTCCCCCAGGAATGGGCGGACATCAACTCCAAGATGCCGCTCGCGGTGAAGGCGGGCAAGGGGCCCGATGTCGCCGTCCTCCACGGCGACGACCTGGCGACGTACGCCGCGCAGAACCTGCTGCAGCCCGCCGACGAGATCATCGAGGGGCTCGGTTACAGCGAGGGCGACTTCCCGCCCGACGTGTTCGGGATGGGGGACTTCCGCGACGCGCAGTACGCCGTGCCGTGGAGCGTCACGCCGCTCGGGATGTTCGCGAACAAGGACGTCATGAAGAAGGCCGACCTCACCGAGGTGCCGACGGACCGTCAGGGCTACCTCGACGCGCTCGAGAAGCTGAAGGCGGCCGGCGTCCAGGGCGAGTGGGTCGACGGCTACGTCTTCACGGGGACGTTCGAGTTCCAGAGCCTGCTCTGGCAGTTCGGCGGCGATCTGTACAACGACGACGTGACCGAGGCGACCTTCAACTCGGATGCCGGGGTCAAGGCGCTCACCTGGATGACCGACCTCGTCGACAAGGGCTACAGCCCGAAGAACGTCGCGCAGGACGGCAACATCAAGGCGCTCCTCGCCGGCGACACCGCCTTCAACTGGAACGGCGTGTGGCAGACCACCAACACCGCCTTCGGCGACCTCGATTGGGCAGCCGCCCCGGTGCCGCAGATCGGCGACGAGAAGGCCGTCTGGTCGAGCTCGACGCACTGGGTTTTCCCCGCGAACAAGGGACAGAGCGCTGACGAGACCTCGGCCGCCGCGACCTTCGTGAAGTGGATGAACGACAACTCGGCCGGCTGGGCGGAGACGGGCGAGCTCCCCGCGGCCAACACGGTCCGCGAGGACCCGGCCATCCTCGAGAAGTACCCCAACCTCGAGCCGTTCATGGAACAGCTCGATTACGCCCACTATGAGACCGTGTCGCCCGGCATCAACGAGGCCAACGCGCTCATCACCACCGCGATCAATGAGGCGCTGACCGGCAAGAAGACGCCGCAGGCTGCGCTCGACGATGCGAAGGCGAAGGCGGACGCGATCATCGAACAGAACCAGCAGAAGTATGGCGAGTGACCTCGCCGCCACGACGGCCGTCCCGGCCGACCGCATCGTCGGTCGGCCGGGCGGTCGTGGCCGTCGTCCGGCCGCACGCCGTCGGCGCACCCTCATCGCTTACCTGTTCCTCGCACCGTTCCTGGCGTTGTTCGTCACGTTCGTCATCGTGCCGGCCGTGTTCGGCGTGTGGATCAGCCTCACCAACTGGTCCCCGTTCCGCGACAGTCAGGACTTCATCGGCCTGAAGAACTACCTCGACCTCTTCACCGCGGGCTCGACCACGTCGGCGGACTTCTGGAACTCGATGCGGGCGACGGGGCTGTTCGTCGTCCTGAGCGTCCCGTTCCTCGTGGTCGTGCCGCTGTTCATCGCCGTCCTCCTGAACCGCAAGCTGCGGGGAGCCACCTTCTTCCGAACCGTTTTCTTCGCGCCGTACGTGCTCGGTGTCGCGATCGTCGGCGTGATCTGGAGCTACGTCTTCGACACGCAGTCCGGCATCCTGAACCACCTGCTTGGGCTGTTCGGCCTGCCGAGCGACACTCCGTGGGTGGTCGACACGCCCTGGGTGTGGGTCTCGCTGGTCGGTGTCACCGTCTGGTGGACCGCGGGGCTCAACACCGTCATCTTCCTGGCCGGTCTCAAGGGCATCAACACCGACCTCTATGAGGCCGCGGCGCTTGACGGCGCGGGAGCCGCCCGCACGTTCTTCAGCGTGACGCTGCCCGGACTGCGCCCAGTCATGATCTTCATCACGACGACGACGATCCTCGCCTCGGCGAACATGTTCGGACAGTCGTTCCTGTTGACGAACGGTGGTCCCGGCAACGAGACCCGCACCGCGATCATGTACATCGCCGACCAGGGCCTGTCCCAGAACAACATGGCGCCGGCCTCGGCGATGAGCTACGTGCTCTTCGCCTTCCTGGCGATCATCAGCGTCGTCAACTTCCGCCTGCAGCGCGAGCGCAGCGAGAAAGCCGCCTCATGACCGACACCGCCGTCCGTCCCGCCACGACGAAGCCGTCGCGCCCCGTGCGCCGCCGATCCCCCCGTCGAGCGGGGGACCTCACCGCATACGCCGTTCTCGGCGCCCTGGCGCTCGTCGTGATCTTCCCGCTCATCTGGATGCTGCTCACCTCGGTGAAGACCGACGCGGATGCCGTCCGCAACCCGTACGCCCTTCCTTCCCCGCCCTCGCTCGAGGCCTACCAGACGCTCCTGCTCAGCGGTCAGCAGCCGATCTTCCTCTGGCTGTGGAACAGCTTCGCCGCGGCGACGCTGCAGACCGTACTCATCCTGGTCACCGCGTCGATGGCCGCCTACGCCCTGGCCCGGCTCGATTTCGCAGGCCGGAACATCGTCTTCGGTCTCATCATCGCGACCTTGCTCGTGCCGCCGGTCGTCTTCCTGATCCCGAACTACCTGCTGGTCGAAAACTTCGGGTGGCTCGATTCGATCCTCGCGATCACGGTGCCGGGGGCGGCGAGCGCTTTCGGGGTCTTCTTCCTCCGCCAGTTCTTCCTCGGCATCCCTCCCGAGATCGAGGAGGCGGCCCGCATCGACGGTGCGGGGGACTTCCGAATCTTCTTCCAGGTCGCGCTCCCTCTCGCGCGGCCGGCTCTCGCGACCCTGGCCGTTCTCTCCTTCCTCGGCAACTGGAACGATTTCCTGTGGCCCGTGTACGTCCTGCTCTCGCCCGAGAACATGACGCTCCAGCCCGGACTCGCCATGCTTCAGGGCGCGTTCCGAACCCACTTCGGCATCGTCATGGCCGGCGCCGCGATCGCCTCGATTCCGGTCCTCATCCTCTTTGCTTTCGCACAGCGGCAGATCGTCGATTCGGTGGCCGGAGCGGCGGTGAAGGGATGAGACGCGCCCTAGAGCTGGCAGCGTTCACAATCGTGGGGGTGCTGGCGATGAGCGGTTGCGGCGCCGCGTCGCAGTCCGCGCCGGCGCCCTCCGCGGACTCGGCATCCGGAACGGGTTTCGTGCTCGACGAGGATTTCCCCGATCCCGACGTGGTGTCGACCGATTCCGGGTACGCCGCGTTCGCCACCGGGAGCCACGGATTGAACATCCGCGTCGCAACGTCGGCCGACCTCGAGAGCTGGACGGTCGAACGGCGCGATGCGCTGCCGACGCTGCCGGCGTGGGCGTCACCCGGGCGGACCTGGGCGCCCGAGGTGACGGCTCTCGGTGAGGAGTACGTCATGTACGTCACCGCAGAGCACGCTGCGTCGGGTCGGCAGTGCATCGGCGTCGCCGTCGCGCCGTCGCTCGACGAGCCCTTCGTCCCGGCATCCGACGAGCCGCTCGTGTGTCCCGTTGAGGAGGGCGGCGCGATCGACGCCGCCACCTTCGACGACCCGGACGGCACCCGCTACCTGCTGTGGAAAACGGACGGAAACTGCTGCGCCCTCGACACACGGCTCATGATGGCCCCGTTGGCGGCCGACGGGCTGTCGCTGGCCGCCGCGCCCGTCGCCCTCCTCGCGCAGGACCAGCCGTGGGAGGGGGCTCTCGTCGAAGCACCCACCCTGGTCGCCCGCGACGGGGGCTACGCCCTTCTCTACTCGGCGAATGACTACGGCGGCGACTCGTACGCCGTCGGTGCGGCCTGGTCGGACGAGCTCGAGGGCCCGTATCGGAAGCAGCCCGAGCCGATCCTGACGACCTCCGGCAGCGACGGAGCCTTCCGTGGTCCTGGAGGCCAGGACGTCGTGTCGACCGCCGACGGTGATGTGCTCGTCTTCCACGGCTGGGACGAGCAGTACATCTATCGCGGCCTGCACGTCGCGCCCATCCGCATCGCGTCCGGCGGGGTGGCCGTCGACCTCGGCTGACGGTCACCCCGACGGCGGGTCACTCCACGAGGAATCGCGCGTAGGCGCCGAGGGTGAGGAACGCCGGGAAGTCCTCGTCGAGCGCGACCTCGCGGAACACCTGTGCGGCGTCGTCGAACCGGTCGCCGTCGTGGCGGATCGCCTCGTCGAGCACCTGTGCGACGAGGTCCTCGACGTAGTCGCGCGTGATGCGCGTGCCGTCCTCGGTGGACAGGTCCTGGTGGATCCAGTGCCAGATCTGCGAACGGCTGATCTCGGCGGTCGCCGCATCCTCCATCAGTCCGTCGATCGCGACCGCCCCGAGGCCCCGCAGCCACGCCTCGATGTACCGGATCGCGACCGATACGTTGCCGTGGACACCGGCTGCGGTGATCGGCAACCCGATGTGGCAGTCGATGAGCTGTGCGGGCGACACGTGGACCTCGTCCCGTCGGCGATCGACCTGATTCGGGCGGTCGCCGAGGACGGCGTCGAACTCGGTCTGCGCCACCGGGATGAGGTCGGGGTGCGCCACCCAGGTGCCGTCGAACCCGTCGCCCGCCTCGCGCTTCTTGTCGGCGGCGACCTTCTCGAACGCGGTGCGGGTCGCCTCGGGGTCGCGCCGATTCGGGATGAAGGCACTCATGCCGCCGATCGCGAAGGCGCCCCGCTTGTGGCAGGTCTGGACGAGCAGTTCGGTGTAAGCCCGCATGAACGGCACGGTCATGGTCACCTGGCTGCGGTCCGGCAGGACGAAGCGCGCACCGCGGCCGCGGTAGTTCTTGATCATCGAGAAGATGTAGTCCCAGCGGCCGGCGTTCAGTCCCGCCGCGTGGTCGCGGAGCTCGAAGAGGATCTCCTCCATCTCGAACGCGGCGGGCAGCGTCTCGATCAGCACCGTCGCCCGGATCGTGCCGTGGGCGATCCCGAGGAACCGCTCGCTGAAGGTGAAGACGTCGTCCCACAGCTTCGCCTCCTCGGCCGACTCGATCTTCGGCAGATAGAAGTAGGGGCCGCGGCCGTCGGCGATCAGGCGTTCGGCGTTGTGGAAGACGTAGAGGCCGAAGTCGACGAGTGAACCGGATGCCGCGAGCGTCCGGCCCGAGCGGTCGGTGACGTCGATGTGCTTCTCGGGCAGGTGCCACCCGCGCGGACGCATGACGATCGTCGGCGTCCGTTCCGCGGTGACCTCGTAGATCTTCCCTTCGGGGCTCGTGAAGCGCAGCTCGCCGCGGATCGCGTCGCGGAGCGTCAGCTGCCCCTCGATCACGTTCTTCCAGGTGGGGCTCGTGGCGTCCTCCTGGTCGGCGAGCCACACGCGGGCACCCGAGTTCAGCGCGTTGATCGTCATCTTCGGGTCGGTGGGGCCGGTGATCTCGACGCGGCGGTCCTCGAGGCCGGGGCCGGCTCCGGCGACCTGCCAGTCCGGGTCGTCCCGGATGTGCGCGGTGTCGGAGCGGAAGGTCGGATCCTGACCGTTGCCGATCTCGAAACGGCGCCGCATCCGGTCGGCGAGACGGTCGTGGCGGCGTCCGCCGAACCGCTCGTGAAGCTGCGCGACGAAGTCGAGGGCGCCGGGCATGAGGATCTCCTCGTACCGCTCGCGCAGCGGTCCGCGGACGGTCAGGGCGGTCGTCGTGGGGGGAGGGGTGTCGATGAGGGTCATGTCGTACTCCTGAAGAAAGGGGATGCCGGGGCATCCGGTCGTGTCAGTGGAATTGCGCCGTCTCGGTCGATCCGACCAGGGCGAGGGTGGCGCTGTCGGGGTTGAGCGCCGTGGAGACGAGGTCGAAGTAGCCGGTTCCGGCTTCCCGCTGGTGCTTGGTGGCGGTGTAGCCGTGCTTCTCGGCGGCGAACTCCGCCTCCTGCAGGGCCACGTACGCGGTCATGCCGCTTTCCGCATAGCCCTTCGCGAGGTCGAACATCGAATGGTTGAGGGCGTGGAAGCCCGCGAGGGTGATGAACTGGAACGCGTAGCCCAGCTCGCCGAGGTCGCGCTGGAAGGTCGCGATCTGCTCGTCGTCGAGATGGCGTTTCCAGTTGAAGCTCGGCGAGCAGTTGTAGGCCAGCAGCTTGCCCGGGAAGCGCTCGTGGATCCCCGCCGCGAAGGCGCGGGCGAGCTCGATGTCGGGCTCGCCGGTCTCGACCCAGAGCAGGTCGGCGTACGGGGCGAAGGCGAGGCCGCGGCTGATGACGGCGTCGAGTCCGGGGCGCACCCGGTAGAAGCCCTCGGCCGTGCGCTCGCCCGTCGTGAATCCCTGATCGCGCGGGTCGACGTCGCTCGTGAGCAGGTCGGCGGCGAGCGCGTCGGTGCGGGCGATGATGATCGTCGGCACCCCCGCCACGTCGGCGGCGAGCCGGGCCGCGTTCAGCGTGCGGATGTGCTGCTGCGTCGGAACGAGCACCTTGCCACCGAGGTGGCCGCACTTCTTCTCGCTGGCGAGTTGGTCCTCCCAATGGATGCCGGCGGCCCCCGCCTGGATCATCGACAGCGCCAGCTCGTACGCGTTGAGGGGGCCGCCGAATCCGGCCTCGGCGTCGGCGACGATCGGAGCGAGCCAGTCGCGGGTCGCGCCGCCCTCGGCGTGCTCGATCTGGTCCTGCCGCGTCAGGGCATTGTTGATGCGGCGGACCACGGACGGCACCGAGTTGGCGGGGTACAGGCTCTGGTCGGGGTACGTCTGGCCCGCGAGGTTGCCGTCGGCGGCGACCTGCCACCCCGAGAGGTAGATCGCCTTCAGTCCGGCGCGCACCTGCTGGACGGCCTGGCCGCCGGTGTACGCGCCGAGCGCGTTCACGTAGTCCTCGGTGTGCAGCAGGTTCCACAGGTTCTCCGCGCCGCGACGGGCGAGGGTCGCCTCTTCGCGGACCGACCCGCGCAGCCGGATGACGTCCTCGGCGCTGTAGGTGCGTTCGACGCCGTCCCAGCGCGGGTCGGCGTCCCACTCGGCCTGCAGGTCGGCGGCGCTCTGCTTCTGATCTCCGGCGCGCATCGGATGGGCCAGCGGGGTGGTGGGGAAGGTCATGGCGTCCTCCTGAGGGGTCGGGAGCGGGTCGTGACACCACTGTGCGAGAAGAAGGCCGTACTGCGAGACGATTCGGGACGGGAAGATTGCGCGATCTTCTGCTGCCGTGACACACTCCCCGTCATGACGATCGATGAAGATCGGGCGGATGCGGCATCCGCTGATCACGGACCGGACGCGCTGAGCATCGGGCGGCGCGTGCGACAGGTGCGCACGGCGCGCGGGATGACCCTCGACGAGCTGGCGGCCGCCGTCTCGCGAGCGCCGAGCCAGCTGTCGATGATCGAGACCGGCAAGCGCGAGCCGAAGCTCTCACTGCTCCAGGCGATCGCCCGGGCCCTCGGCACGACGATCGACGCGCTCCTGACGGCAGAGCCGCTCGACGAGCGCGCGACCCTCGAGATCTCCCTCGAGCGCGCGATGAAGGGACCGACCTTCCAGGCTCTCGGCATCACGCCCTTCCGTATCGGGAAGTCCGTCCCCGACGGCGTCCTCGAGACGCTGCTGACACTCCACGGCGAGATCGAGCGGCTGAACGACGAGCGCTCCGCGACACCCGAAGAGGCACGTCGGGCGAACGTGGAGCTGCGGCACCTCATGCGCAGGCAGGACAACTACTTCGCCGAACTCGAGGAGCAGGCCGAAGCCATCCTCGCGGCCGTCGACCACCCCGGCGGGCCGCTCACGCAGCGGACCGCGTCCGAGATCGCGGCGCACCTCGGGTACTCGCTGCACTACGTGTCGGACCTGCCGGCATCCACCCGCTCCGTCGCCGACAACCGCACCGGGCGGCTGTACCTCTCGAGCACGATCCCAGGCCGCGGCGACTCGCGGACGCCGGTGCTGCAGGCGCTCGCCGGTCGCATCCTCGGGCAGGCGGAGCCGACCTCGTACGCCGAGTTCCTCCGCCAGCGCGTCGAGACCAATTACCTCGTCGGCGCGCTCATGGTGCCCGAGTCGCACGCGACGGCGTTCCTGCAGGACGCGAAGACGCGCCGCGCGATCTCGATCGAAGACCTGCGCGACGCGTACTCGGTCTCGTACGAGACCGCCGCGCACCGGTTCACCAACCTCGCGACCCGGCATCTCGGCATCCCGGTCCACTTCCTGAAGGTGCACGAATCGGGCACGATCACGAAGGCGTACGAGAACGACGACGTGAACTTCCCCGCCGACCGGTTCGGCTCGATCGAGGGGCAGCTGTGCTGCCGGCGGTGGACGAGCCGGGTCGTCTTCGACATCCCCGACAAGTTCAACCCGTACTACCAGTACACCGACACCGGCAACGGGACGTACTGGTGCACGGCCCGTGTGGAGTCCTCGAGCGACGGCGCTCACTCGGTCAGCGTCGGCGTCCGCTTCGACGACACGAAGTGGTTCATCGGGCGCGAGACGCCGAACCGCGGGGTGTCGCGCCACGGCGTCGAGGTCTGCTGCCGGCGTCCCCCGGTCGAGCTCGAGCGCACGTGGCGCGACCAGGCGTGGCCGAACGTCCGGACGCCCCGCACCCTGCTCGCGACCCTCCCGACCGGAGCCTTCCCCGGGGTCGACACGACCGACCTGTACGAGTTCCTCGAGGCGCACGCGCCGGAGTGAGGTTCGGGTCGCACGGCGGCGATCTGCGCGACGCGCCGCGGTGCGGCATCCGTTCTCCGGCGTGTCGGACCGGATCTCCGCCGTACGGCTCGAGTCAGGAGCGGTGGATGCCGGAGGCCAGGAGCCCGTCGACGGCGGCGCGCACCGTGTCCCCGTCGTGCACGATCATCGCGTAGTCGAAGCGGAGCGTGACGTAGCCCCAGGCTGCGGCATTCGCGTCGCGCAGCAGGTCGCGGTGCCGTGCGCTCTCCGAGGCATGGTGCTCCGCTCCGTCCGCCTCGAGGATCACGCGGTCGCCGAGGAGGAAGTCCACCCGGCCCACGCCGGCGACGTCGACTTGGGCGCGCAGGGAGACCCCGGTGCCCCGCAGGCGCCAACGCCGGAGCGATTCGAGGCCGCTCTCCGAATCGCTTCCGGCGAAGTCCAGCGCCACGCGGGCGCCGTCTCCGCAGGTACGGCGCAGCCACGCCCGACCCGCGGGCGTCAGCATCCCGAGATGCAGCGCGGACTCGACCGCCACGAAGAACTCCTCGACGCCGCGGCACAGCCAGGTCTGCCTCAGGATGCGGGGAACGGATGCCGCGGCGAGACGCCCGGCCGACGGTGCGGCATCCCAGTGGTCGAGGCACCGGCATCCGTCATGGGGAAGGCGGTGACCGTCGGCGCGCATCCAGACGTGGAGGTCCGTACCGGCCTCGAGCGTCCACAGGCCTCGGTGCCGCGCGGCGCTGACGCAGCCGAGGACGCCGCCGTGCCGCGCCGCCTCCCGCACGGGCACGCATGCTCCGCGTGCGGCATACGTGCCGCGGCGCATACGCGTGATCGTTCCAGCCCGCACTGCGGCAGCGATCGCCGCGGGGCTCAGCCCCGATCGCCGGAGTTCCGCCGTCGTCGTCAGCCCCGCCCCGTCCTCGCACACGACGGCACCCTCCCGCAGACCCACCGGCCGTGGCCATTCGTCCGCCGAGGTCGTGGACGGAGCAACCGCCGCCGCGGGGGTGGAGGACTCCCCGGTGCCACGAACGGCGGAGATCCAGCGGGACACGCCGCGCGCCGCCACGGCGAGCCCGGCGCGGCGCGAGATTCTCCGCCGTTCGGTCCCGCACCGCGCCACACGACATGCCCGCCCCGCCCTCACCGCCCGAGGTGCAAGGCCGCCCACAGCTCAGCGCGGGCGGCGAACGACGACAGGTCGACGCCGAGGATGCGCTCGGCGGCGGCGAGGCGCGTGCGGACGGTGTGCCGATGGACCCCGAGCGCGGTCGCGGCGGCGTCGTTCGAGCCGTCGGCGACGACCCAGGCCCGCAGGGTCTCCTCGAGCCGGGCGCCGTGCGAGCGATCGTGTTCGCGGAGCGGGTCGAGGTACGCCGCGGCGACCGTCGTCGCCTGTCCTGCCGACAGGGCTGAGAGGATGCCGCGGGCCTGCACCTCCTCGAACCTCACGATCCCCGGGCCCGAGGCGCGGCCCCGTGCCGCGCGGGCCTGGTCGAGGGCGCGCGCGAATTCGGCGTAGGGTGCCGGCTCCGACAGGCCGAGGCGCACGTCGAACCGTTCCGGGAACTCGTCGAGCACGGGCGCAGCGGATGCCGGGACCACGATCACGACGTCGTCGTCGACGCTGCCGAAGAACAGACCGCCGTGGCGCTCCTCGGCGCGCAGCTCGAGCAGGTCGAGGAGGGCGTCCGTGCGCCGACCGGCGGCATCCGTCACCGCGACCACGACCGGCGCGGGCGGAAGGGCGCCCCACACGTCGCGGGAGATCTGCCGGGCCAGGCCCGGGTCGCCGGTGAGCATCGAGCGCACCATCCCGGACCGTAGCGCCTTGCGGGCGCGCGACAGTCGTTGGTGCTGTTCGAGGGCGAGGCCCGCCATCGCGATGACGGCCGTGACGACGTCTCGGCCGGCGCGGTCGAGCTCGCCCGCCGCGATCGCGAGGACGCCGCGCAGCTCTCCGCCGCGCCCCAGGGTCTGCAGCGTGAACGCGTCGGAGTCGGAGCGCAACGACGAACCGGCGCGCGCTCCGCGTCGCAGCACCGCCCCGACTTCGGCTCGGAGTGCTCCCGCCGCTCCCTCCGAGAGGGCGCCGGCGGGGTGTTCGCGGACGAGCTCGCCGGCCGCGTCGTACATCCCCACCCACGTGTCGAGCTGACGGGCGAGCTCGGCGATCGTCGCGTCGAGTCCGTCGGGCCGGAGCGCCGCGAGGGCGATCGCGCGTTGCGCCGACAGCGCCCAGCTGCGCCGCGCGTACGCCTGGGCGGCGACGGCTTCGGCGTTGGCGCGCGCGACGGCGATGAACGGCGTGCTGTAGGGCACCTCGAACAGCGGCAGGTTCGCACGGCGGCAGGCGACGGCGAGTCCCGGCGGGATGCCGTCGCGCACCACTTCGGTCCCGAACCCGAGTGCGGCGACACCGCGGTCGACGAGTCTCCCCACGTAAGCGTCGAAGGGGTAGCGGATGCCGGTGGGGAACTGCGTCCCGGTCGTCAGGAGCACGAGATCCTCGGCGAGGAACGGGGTCGGATCGTCGAGGTCGGAGCTGTGCACCCACCGCGTCGCCCGGTCGAGGGCGCCCGGCGGCAGATCGGCCTCGGCGCCCGCGAGCCGTAGTCTCAGCTCCCCCCGACCGATGAGGGCGCGCAGGGTGGGATCGGCATCCCGTGCCACCATGTCGGCCTCTCCGGTGTACGACGCGTACAGTCCTGCGCCGAGAATAGACGCAATGGCGAGTGACCGCACGCGCGCACACCTCTACGCTCGCCGCATGAGTACCTCGATCGCTCCCGTCAGCACGCCCCTCGGTGGACCGTCCCTTCCGCAGGAACGCCGCCTCGAGACCGCGATCCCCGGCCCCCGTTCGCAGGAGCTCCTCGCACGCAAGGCCGAGGCCGTCGCCGCGGGCGTCGGTCACACCGTCCCGATCGCGGCCGTCGCCGCCGGCGGAGGCGTCGTCCTCGACGCCGACGGCAACTCGCTCATCGACCTCGGCTCCGGTATCGCCGTCACGACGGTGGGCAACGCCCACCCCAAGGTCGTCGAGGCGATCGCCGCGCAGGCCGCGCAGCTCACTCACACCTGCTTCATGATCTCGCCGTACGAGTCGTACGTCGAGGTCGCCGAGACCCTCAACCGGCTTACCCCCGGAGACCACGCCAAGAAGAGCGCGCTGTTCAACTCCGGCGCCGAGGCGGTCGAGAACGCGGTGAAGATCGCCCGCAAGTTCACCGGCAAGCAGGCCGTCGTCGCGTTCGACCACGCGTACCACGGCCGCACGAACCTCACGATGGCGCTGACCGCGAAGTCGATGCCCTACAAGAGCGGCTTCGGTCCGTTCGCCTCCGAGATCTACCGCGTGCCCGGTTCGTACCCGCTGCGCGACGGGCTGTCCGGGGCGGATGCCGCGGCCCGCGCGATCTCGATGATCGAGAAGCAGGTCGGTGCCGACAACCTGGCCGCCGTCATCATCGAACCCATCCAGGGCGAGGGCGGCTTCGTCGTCCCCGCCGACGGCTTCCTCTCGGCGGTCGTCGACTGGTGCCGCGAGAACGGCGTCGTCTTCATCGCCGACGAGGTGCAGTCCGGGTTCGCCCGCACCGGCGCCATGTTCGCGAGCGAACACTTCGGCATCGTGCCGGACCTGATCACCACGGCCAAGGGCATCGCTGGGGGAATGCCCTTGGCCGCGGTCACCGGACGCGCCGACATCATGGATGCCACGCACACCGGTGGCCTCGGCGGCACCTACGGCGGCAACCCCGTCGCCTGCGCCGCGGCTCTCGCCGCGATGGACGCGTTCGAGAACGACGGCCTCATCGGGCGGGCGCAGGAGATCGAGAAGGTCCTGACGACGCGGCTCCGCGAGCTTGCGGCATCCGATCCCCGCATCGGCGAGGTGCGCGGACTGGGCGCCATGATCGCCGCCGAGTTCGTCGATCCGACCACGGGCGCCCCCGACGCCGCGCTCACCGGGGCGATCGCGAAGGCATGCATCGCGGCGGGCGTCATCGTCCTGACCTGCGGCACCTACGGCAACGTCATCCGGTTCCTGCCGCCGCTGTCCATCTCGGACGAGCTCCTGGCGGAGGGCCTCGACGTCCTCGCAGAGGCGCTGGGGAAGGCCTGAGTATGGCGGGTACGGACAACTGGTCGAATCCCGTCTCGCCCGAGACCTCCGCGGGACTCGGAGCGGTCACCAAAGCGCGCTCGAACAAGCTCCGTTCGCGTCACGTGACGATGATCACCCTGGGCGGGATCATCGGCGCCAGTCTGTTCGTCGGCTCCGGCAACGTCATCCGGACGGTCGGTCCGGCCGCCGTCCTGTCCTACCTCGTCGGCGGCCTCCTGGTGTTCTTCGCCATGCGCATGCTCGGCGAGATGGCGGCATCCCGTCCCGCGATCGGCTCGTTCATGGAGTACGCCCGCGTCGGGCTCGGCGACTGGGCGGCCTACCTCGTGGGGTGGCTCTACTGGTACTTCTGGGTCGGCGTCCTCGCCTATGAGGCGGTCCTCGGGGGCGAGACGATGCAGACCTGGTTCCCCGCCGTGCCGTCGTGGGCGTGGTCCCTCATCCTCATCGCGATCTTCGTCGGCACGAACCTGATCTCCGTCCGCACCTTCGGTGAGGTCGAGTTCTGGCTGGCGAGCATCAAGGTCCTCGCCATCGTCGTGTTCCTCGGCGCCGGCCTCCTGTTCGCGCTCGGACTGTGGCCGAACGCGACCTTCTCGGTACCCAATCTCTGGGAGCACGGCGGGTTCGCCCCCAACGGCATCGGCGTCGCCTTCACGGGCGTCGCGCTCGTGATCTTCTCGTACTTCGGAACCGAGATCGCCGTCATGGCCGCCGCCGAGTCGGTCGATCCGGCCAAGGGCATCCGTCAGGCCACCAGCACGATCATCTGGCGCATCCTGCTCTTCTTCGTCGGCTCGGTCCTCGTCATCGTGGCGGTCGTCCCGTGGGATGAACTGCCCGTGCCGACCGACGTCGCCAACGCGCCGTTCACGATCGCGCTCGCCAAGTTCGGCATCCCCGGCGCCGACGTCATCATGCAGCTGGTGATCTTCACCGCCGTGCTCTCGGTGCTCAACTCCGGCCTGTATTCGGCGTCGCGCATGTTCGCCGCGCTCGCGGACAAGGGCTTCGCGCCGAAGGCCGTGACCACACGGTCCAAGACCGGCGTCCCGGTCGTCGCGCTTCTCGCCTCGACGATCGGCGGGCTCATCGCCACTCTCGTCAACTTCCTCGCCCCCGCCTCGGGCATCTTCGACTTCATCATGAACTCGGCCGGCCTCGTGGCCCTCTTCGTCTACGTCTTCATCGCCCTCACGCAGATGCGACTGCGCCAGAAGATGACGCCTGACGAGCTGGCGAAGCTGAAGCTCAAGGTGTGGTTCCACCCGTGGCTCAACATCCTCCTCATCGCGGCGATCGCCGCCGTGGTCGTCGTGATGCTGACGTCCGAATCGGGACGCTCCCAGGTGTGGACGAGTCTCATCGCCACCGGCGTCCTCCTCGTGTTCTGGCCGCTCGTCCGCCGCAACCTCCGTCGCCGTCCCGACCACGCGTCGAACGAGCGCATCCCCTCCAACGAAGGAGTCGTGAATGACTGAGATCACCCGAGACGTCGTCATCGTGGGCGCCGGCGCCGCCGGCCTCACCGCCGCGCACGAGCTGCGCAAGGCGGGCCTGTCTGTCGCGGTCCTCGAAGCGCGCGAGCGCGTCGGCGGGCGTCTGTGGACCGACGTCATCGACGGCGCCATGCTCGAGCTCGGCGGGCAGTGGGTCTCGCCCGACCAGGACGCGCTCATCGACACGGTCGCCGAGCTGGGTCTCGACACCTTCAGCCGCTACCGCGAAGGAGACAGCGTCTACGTCGGACCCGACGGCACCGTCTCGCGCTTCACGGGGGAGATGTTCCCCGTGAGCCCCGAGACCGAACGGACGATCGACGAGATCACCCGGCGTCTCGACGCGATGGTCGCCGAGATCGACCCCGACCGTCCCTTCGCGCACCCGAAGGCCGCCGAGTGGGACACGATCACGTGGGATGCGTGGCTGCGCCAGCAGACCGACGACGACGAGGCGGTCCGCAACCTCGCGTTCGCGACCGGATCCGCCATGCTCACCAAGCCCACGCACGCGTTCTCGCTGCTGCAGTCGCTGCTCATGGCGGCGAGCGCGGGCAGCTACTCGCACCTCGTCGACGCGGACTTCATCCTCGACAAGCGCGTCGTCGGAGGACTCCAGCAGGTTCCCGTCCTCCTGGCCGAGCGGCTCGGCGACGACGTCTTCCTGAACCGTCCCGTCCGCACCATCGAGTGGTCGGATGCCGGGGTCACGGCGCACGCGGACGGACTGACGGTCCGCGCCCGGAGCGCCGTCCTCGCCGTCGCACCCGTGCTCTACAACCGCATCTCCTTCGTCCCGCCGATGCCGCGCCTGCAGCACCAGATGCACCAGCACATCTCGATGGGCTTCGTCATCAAGGTCCACGCCGTGTACGAGACGCCGTTCTGGCGCGAGAAGGGGCTCTCGGGCACCGCGTTCAGCCCGTACGAGATCTGCCACGAGGCGTACGACAACACGAACCACGACGACCCGCGCGGGACGCTCGTGGGCTTCGTCTCGGACCGGAACGCCGACGACATGTTCCGCCTCAGCGCGGAGGAGCGCAAGGAACGGATCCTCGAGTCGCTGTCGCACTACTACGGTCCCGAGGCGAAGGACCCCGTCGTCTACTACGAGAGCGACTGGGGCACCGAGGAGTGGACCCGCGGCGCGTACGCGGCCAGCTTCGACCTCGGTGGTCTGCACCGCTACGGCGCCGACGTCCGCACCCCGGTAGGCCCGATCCAGTTCGCGTGCAGTGACATCGCCGGTGCCGGCTACCAGCACGTCGACGGCGCGATCCGCATGGGACGCCTGGCCGCGCGGAACGTCCTCGCGGACGGCCGAGTATGAGCAGCCGCATCGTCGTCGGGTACACCGCGACGAAGGCGGGCCGCGATGCGGTGGCCGTCGCGGGCGGGATCGCGGCGGCATCCGGATCCGAACTCGACATCGTCCTCGTCCTGCCGGGGGAGGGGCGGAGCGTCATCACCCCGCCCGACGCCTCGTACGATCGGTACCTGCTCGGTCAGGCGGAGTCCTGGCTCGCAGAGGCCGCCGCGTCGGTGCAGACGGGCGTCGTGCACCGTGAGCACGCGCGCTACGCCGAGTCGTTCGCCGAGGGGCTCGTCGAGGCCGCGGACGAGTTCGGTGCAACGCACCTCGTCGTCGGCGCGGCCGACGGCGGCGCCCGCGGACGACACCGGCTCGGTTCCACGACGAGCCAGCTCCTGCACTCCTCCGACGTGCCGGTCGTCCTCGTGCCGCGCGGTGCCCGCAAGCGGGTGACGGATGCCGGTGTCCCGCGCCTCACCGTCGCCGTCGGCACGCGCGCCGGAGCGGACGTCCTCCTCGAGGAGGCCGTCGCCCTCGCCTCGGCGACCGGTGCCTCGCTGCGGCTCGTCTCGCTCGTGACGGTCGACCTGCCGGCCTCCGTCGACACGGGTGTCATCCGCCTCGCCGGCGCGGCGCACGCCGAGCAGGTCCTCACCGATGTGCTCGCGGCGATCCCGGAAGGCGTCCGCGCCGACATCGTGACCGCCAAGGGCGACAGCATCGAGGACGCCGTCGCGCACCTCGACTGGCTGCCGGGCGAACTGATCCTCGTCGGGTCGAGCCGGCTCGCCCAGCCGCGCCGCCTCTTCCTCGGTTCCGTCGCCGCGAAGCTCCTGAGCGAGATCCCGGTCCCGATGGTCGTCGTCCCCCGTACCCGCACCACCGACCCGTCCCGCTGACCCGAAGGAGCTCGACGATGAGCCAGCACGCAGCAGAGAAGGCCCCCGTCGCCGACGGCGGCCTCTCGAAGAAGGGCCTCAGCGCCGGGACGATCGGCCTCATCGGGGCTGTCGTCATCGGCATCTCCTGCATCGCGCCGGCGTACACGTTCACGGCCGCCGTGGGGCCGACGGCCTCCGTCGTGGGCTCGCAGATCCCGGCGATCATCCTCGTGGGGTTCATCCCCATGCTGCTGGTGGCCTTCGGCTACCGCGAACTGAACAACCGGATGCCGGATGCCGGGACGTCGTTCACGTGGGCCACCCGCGCCTTCGGTCCGTGGATCGGATGGATGGCCGGCTGGGGCCTCGTCGTCGCGACGATCCTCGTGCTGTCGAACCTCGCCGGAGTCGCGGTGGAGTTCCTCTTCCTCCTGATCTCTCAGATCACCGGCAACCCGGGGATCGCCGACCTGGCGTTCATCCTGCCGATCAACATCGGCGTCTGTCTGCTGTTCATGCTCGCCGCCACGTGGATCTCGTACCGCGACATGCAGACGACGCAGAAGCTTCAGTACGTCCTCGTCACGTTCCAGATCGCCGTGCTCGTCCTGTTCGCGGTCGTCGCGATCGTCCAGGCGGTCAGCGGCGGCGGATTCGACCCGCAACCGTTCGACCTCGAATGGTTCAACCCGTTCGCGGTGTCCTCGTTCGGTGCCTTCGCCGCCGGGCTTTCGCTGTCGATCTTCATCTTCTGGGGGTGGGACGTCACCCTGACGATGAACGAGGAGACGAAGGACCCCGAGCGTACGCCCGGTCGCGCCGCCACTGTCACGGTCATCACCATCGTCTCGCTGTACCTGCTGCTGGCGGTGGCGATGATCATGTTCGCCGGCGTCGGCACGGGGGAGCTCGGCCTCGGCAACGAGGACATCCAGGCGAACGTGTTCTTCTTCCTGTCCGATCCGGTGCTCGGGCCGCTGGCCTTCCTCGTCTCCCTCGCCGTGCTCACGAGCTCCGCGTCCTCGCTGCAGTCCACGTTCGTGGGACCCGCGCGGACGCTCCTGGCGATGGGGCACTACGGCGCACTGCCGCCCTCGTTCGCGAAGGTCAGCCCGCGGTTCTTCACGCCGGGTTACGCCACCGTCGTCTCCGCGATCGTGGCCTCCGCCTTCTACGCCGTGATGCGCATCGTCAGCGAGGACACGTTGTGGGACACGATCCTCACCCTCGGCATGATGATCTGCTTCTACTACGGCATCACGGCCTTCGCGTGCGTCTGGTACTTCCGCAAGCAGTGGTTCGACTCGGTGAGGAACGTGTTCTTCACGTTCCTCTTCCCGCTGATCGGCGGCCTGATCCTCGCGGTGCTGTTCGTGACGACCCTCGTCGACTCGATGGACCCCGCGTACGGGTCCGGTTCGCAGATCGCCGGCGTCGGGATCGTCTTCATCCTCGGCATGCTGATCATCGTCGTCGGGATCGTCACGATGATCTGGCAGTCGATCCGTCGTCCCGCGTTCTTCCGTGGCCAGACCCTGTCCCTCGACGCACCCCCCAGCGCGCGAAAGCTGCGCGCAGAAAGTGAGACCCTCCGATGACCTCCCGCGAATCCGACCTCCTGTCCCGCATCCCGAACCAGCTCTTCATCGGCGGGGAGTGGGTGGATGCCGAGGGCGGCAAGACGCTCGACGTGGTCGACCCGTCGACGGGCGAGGTCATCCGCAGCATCGCGGACGCGTCCCCGGCCGACGGCATCCGCGCCCTCGACGCCGCCGTCGCCGCGCAGGAGGCCTGGGCGGCGACCGCCCCGCGCCAGCGGAGCGAGATCCTCCGCCGGGCGTTCGACCTGGTGCAGGAGCGCAAGGAGGACCTCGCGCTCCTCATGACGCTCGAGATGGGCAAGCCGCTCGCCGAGTCCCGCGGCGAGGTCGCCTACGGCGGCGAGTTCCTCCGCTGGTTCAGCGAAGAAGCGGTCCGAATCTCGGGCCGGTACGGCATGAACCCCGAAGGGACCGGGCGCATCGTCGTCTCGCAGCGTCCCGTCGGGCCGTCGTTCTTCATCACCCCGTGGAACTTCCCGCTCGCGATGGCGACCCGCAAGATCGCCCCGGCGCTCGCCGCCGGCTGCACCGTCGTGATCAAGCCCGCCGAACTCACGCCTCTGACGACGCTGTTCTTCGTCGAACTGCTCGCCGAAGCCGGCGTCCCCGCCGGTGTCGTCAACGTCATCACCACGGCATCGTCGGGCGCGGTCTCCGGGCCGATCATCGCCGACCCGCGACTGCGGAAGCTGTCCTTCACCGGATCGACACCGGTGGGCCAGAAGCTCATCGCGCAGGCCGCCGAGGGTGTCCTCCGCGTCTCGATGGAACTCGGCGGCAACGCCCCATTCGTCGTGTTCGACGACGCCGACCTCGACAAGGCGGTGGACGGCGCCATGCTCGCGAAGTTCCGCAACATCGGCCAGGCCTGCACGGCGGCGAACCGCTTCATCGTGCACGAGTCGGTGGCCGCCGAGTTCTCGCGCCGCGTCGCCGACCGGGTCCGCGAGATGACCGTGGGTCGCGGTACCGAGGAGGGCGTGCAGATCGGACCCCTCATCGACGACCGTGCGGTGTCGAAGGCGAAGGACCTCGTCGGCGACGCCGTCGAGCGGGGGGCCCGCATCGTCGTCGGCGGCAACGCCCTGGAAGGACCCGGCACGTTCTACGAGCCGACCGTCGTCGAGGGCGTCGTCCCCGGCAGTGCGATCCTCCGCGAGGAGATCTTCGGGCCGGTCCTCGCCATCAGCACGTTCTCGGACGAGGACGAGGCCGTGCGCCTCGCGAACGACACCGAGTACGGCCTCGTCTCGTACGTCTTCACCCAGGACCTCGCCCGCGGGCACCGCATGATCGACCGCCTCGAGACGGGGATGATGGGGCTCAACGTCGGTGTCGTCTCGAACGCGGCAGCGCCCTTCGGCGGCGTGAAGCAGTCGGGCATCGGCCGCGAGGGTGGCCTCGAAGGCATCCACGAGTACCTGAACGTGAAGTACACCCTGATCCCGGCCTGACCGGATCCCCTGACCGACCGGAATCACTGGAGAGAATCATGAGCGACTACGCCGTCATCGACCCCGCCACCGGCGAGACCCACGCGACGTACCCCACCGCCACCGCCGACGAGGTGGAGCGCGCCCTCGGGGCCGCCGACGAGGCCGCCCGGGGGTGGGGGCGGACCTCAACTCCCACCGAGCGCGCCGACCTCCTGCGCCGTGCGGCGCAGCTGCACCGCGAGCGGCGCGAGGACCTCGCGAAGATCATCGTCCGCGAGATGGGCAAGCAGATCGACGGTGCCCTCGGCGAGGTCGACTTCGCCGCCGACATCACCGAGTACTACGCCGACCACATCGACGAGATCACCGCCGACGCGCCGATCCCGATCGAGGGGGAGGGGACCGCCGTCATCCGCAAGGCGCCCCTCGGCGTGCTGCTGGGCGTCATGCCGTGGAACTTCCCGTACTACCAGGTGGCCCGGTTCGCCGCCCCCAACATCGCGGTCGGCAACACGATCCTGCTCAAGCACGCACCGCAGTGTCCCGAGTCGGCGGCCGCCATCGAGGCGATCTACCGCGATGCGGGCTTCCCGGCGGGGGTCTACACGAACGTGTACCTCACGAACGAGCAGGCCGCCGACGTGATCGCGGACCCGCGTGTGCACGGTGCATCGGTGACGGGGTCGGAGCGCGCCGGCGCCGCCGTCGCCGAGGTCGCCGGACGCAACCTCAAGAAGGTCGCCCTCGAGCTCGGTGGCTCGGACCCGTTCATCGTGCTGTCGGCCGACGACATCGACGCGGTTGCGCAGGCCGCCGTCGACGCGCGTCTCGACAACACGGGCCAGTCCTGCAACGGCGCGAAGCGCTTCATCGTCGTCGACGGCCTGTACGACGCGTTCGTCGAGGCGTTCACAGCGAAGATGTCGGCGGCATCGGTGGGCGACCCGTGGAGCACCGACACCGTCCTCGGCCCGCTCTCGTCGGTCGCTGCGGCCGAGCGTCTCGAGAAGCAGATCCAGGATGCCGCGGCCCAGGGCGCGACGATCGTCACCGGCGGCACGCGCGACGGGGCGTTCTTCGCGCCGACCGTCCTGACGGACGTCACCCCCGAGATGGACGTCTACCGCGAGGAGCTGTTCGGTCCCGCCGGCGTCGTCTACCGCGTGGCCGATGAGGACGAGGCGGTCCGCGTCGCCAACGACACCCCGTTCGGCCTCGGGTCCTACGTCTACACGACCGACCCCGAGCAGGCGACCCGCGTCGCCGACCGGATCGAGGCGGGCATGGTCTACGTCAACCTCGTCCTCGCCGACGAGCCGGGCCTGCCCTTCGGCGGCATCAAGCGCAGCGGCACCGGCCGTGAGCTGGGCCTGCTGGCAGCCGACGAGTTCGTCAACAAGAAGCTCGTCCGCATCGGCTGAACGAGTGACGAGGGGCGGCATCCGATCGGATGCCGCCCCTCGTCGTTCCCGCTCAGGCCGAGGTCGTCGCGCGGACCTCCGCAGCGTCGCCGTGGCGACCGAGTCCCTCGTAGACGTCGCCGAGTTCCAGCGCCGCCTGCTGGCGGAGCGGCTCGTTCTCGCTCGCGGTCGCGTGTTCGATGGCGGCCCGGTAGAGCGGGACGGCATCGGCCGGTCGCTCCGCGCCGACGAGCAGCCGGGCGGCGAGGAGTTCCGACCCCGCGCCCGAGCCGGCGTCGCCGGCCTGAGCGAACCCGTCCGCGGCCTGGAGTGCGGTCGCGACCGCTTCGTCGGTGCGCTGGCGCGCGGCCAGCAGGCGGGCGCGGGTGTCGAGCACGTCGGCGACGTACCAGTGCGCCTCGTTGGCGCGACCGAGCGCCAGCGCCTGGTCGATGACGTCGAACGCGTCCTCGTCGCCGCGCTGCATCTTCGCCTGCGCGAGCAGGTGGAGCGCCTCGGCGTGCAGGCCGATCTGCTCCTCGCGGCCGGCGATCAGTGCGATGGCGGTGTCGAGCGCGATCACGGAGTCGTCGTACTCGCCGAAGTTGCCGAGGTGGCGGCCCTGCGCCACCAGCGCGAAGGCCTGGCCCTCGGCCTCGCCCGCCTCTTCGTGGAGGTCGGCGGCGAAGCCCCACGCTCCGACGGCGTTCCCGAAGTCGCGGGCGCCCTCGTAGGCCCGGGCAAGAAGCCCCACCGTGATCGCGCGCGATCCGGCGGGCACCTCAGCGGCGGTCTCGTCCGAGAGGACCTGGTGGAGCGCGTCGACCGCCTCCTCCGGCATCCCGGCGGAGATCATGGCCCGGCCCAGCCGGTACCGCGGATCGGCCGTGGGAGCACCCGCGGATTCGAAACGCTCGACGGCGGATCGGTAGCGACCCGCGGCGAGGGAAGCGGCTCCCGCATCCTCGTGCAGGGCGCCGGCCAGGACGAAGGCCTCGCCGACGCGCAGGTCGTCCGCGCCCAGCGAGAGGAGCAGTCTCACCGCTTCGTCTGCGGCGGCCGCGCCCTCGGCGAACTCCTCGGCCACGCCGTGCAGGCGGGCCTTCGCCGCGAGAGCCCGCGCCCGACGGCCGTCGCTGATCGGTTCCGAGAGCAGTGCGTCCAGATCGGCCCGGGCATCGTCGAAGAGCGACGCGGATGCCGCGGCGTCGACCGCGAGCAGTCGCACGCCCTGCGCGCGCACCGCGTCGCCGGCCTCGAGAAACAGGCGCACGCCCTCGCGCGCGTCGTCGCGGGCCTCTGCGAACGATCCCTCGTACATCTTCGCGACCGCCAGCGTCGCGACCAGGTCGGCCCGGACCGCGGGGGGAGCGCCGACAGCGGCGGCCGCCTCGGCTCGGAGGGCGTCGCCGGCCTCCGCCAGATCCTTCCCGAAGAGGACCAGGCCGAGGCGGTCCTCGAGATCGGCCTGCTCGGCGTGGCCGGCAGCGCGCAGGATGGCCAGGCGCTCGGGGAGGAACGCCTCGGCCTCGTCGATCCGATCGGTGGCGACGAGGCCGCCCAGCAGGTGGGACGACAGTGTCACGCGCTCAGCGGGATCGGCATCCGTCAACAGGTCGCGGAGCGGGTCGATCGCGGCGGACGAGCCGGCGTGTGCGAGCGCGACGGCGCGCGCGACCCGGTCCTCCCGCGTGAGGACGGGAGCTGCCGCGACCACCGTCGAGAAGTCATGCGAGCGGATCGGCACGTCGTAGCGCTCCGTGCCGATCTCGCGCAGGCGCTCGAGGTTCCGGGTGTGGGCATCCGTGCCGTTGCGGCGGTCGAAGGCGTCGGCGATCGAGCCCGCGGCGGCCCAGGCGGCAGACGCGAGGTCGTCGACGCGCCACGGGCCGTCGTGTTCGCCGAAGACGGGGACCAGGTTCTCCGCGCCCGACCCGCGGACGGTGAGCTCCGGGTGGCCGGCCGCAGCGACGGCGTCGAGGGCCAGTGCGAACGCACCGAGGGCCGTGCCGTGTCCGTCGGCATCGAGACCGTCGTGGACGAGCCACGGCAGGTGGCGCTCGACGAGGGCGAGGGCGCGCGCCTCGTTGCCGGTGACGGCGCAGAACACGACGTTCTTCGCGACGATCGCGAGGTTGTCGGGGTTGTCCTTCGCGATGCGGTAGCTGCGCAGGTGCGCGGTTCGGGCCTCGTCGAGCATCCCCGCGTGCAGGTAGGGGAGGAGGATGCGCGCCAGCGCGTGCTCGGGCTCTTCGCCGCACGAGAAGCCGTTCTCGATCATCTCGCCGACGAGACGGATGGCGTCCTCCTCGCGGCCGGTCTCGATGAAGAACCCGGCGAACTGGCTGCGCACGCACGCGTCGCAGTGGCTGTAGTCGTCGCGGGGGGTCGCCTCGAGCGTCCGCTGCAGCTCCGTCGCCTCGTCGATGCGCCCCGCGGCCCAGGCATCCTCGAATCGGGCCATGAGCACCCCGCTGGGACCGACGCCCGCGCGCTGATAGTGGGCTTCCATGTCGTCGAGCACGGCGGCGATCTGCTCGGAGGGGAACTCCGGCGAGTTGCCGAGGGCGCTCGCCATCCACTTGTACTGCCACAGCACGTCGCCGGCGCCGTCGACCTCGGCGGGGAACCGCTCCGGGTCGGCGTCGTGGTGGGCCAGGCACCACGCGAACGACGTCAGCATGAGGTCGGTGTCGCCGCCCATGTTGGCGCTCGAGGTCTGTCGCAGGCGGGCCTCGTACTCCAGGCGCTCGTCGCCGCTCTCCTGGGCCAGCGCGACCGCCTGTGCGACGAGGGCCTGCTCCTGCGGGCCCCACGGGGTGTTGTCGATCTCGTCGAAGAGGGATCGGATGCGGGTGGCATAGCCGGTCATGAGGCTCCTTCTGTCGCGGGCGGGATGTCGGTGTCGATCGCGCGGTCGACCAGCTCCGAGAGTGCGGTCGACATCATCGTGCGGTCGCGGGGTCCGAGGGGGTGGTGGCCCGCGAGCAGCGACTGCACGTACAGCAGCTGCACGCTCAGGTCGAACACGCGACCCGCCGGGGTCGCGGCGAGCTTGCGGATCACCGGGTTCGTCCAGTTGAGGCAGAGTCGCGCGGCAGGCTCCTCCGCCCCGCGGCCCGACACGACGCTCGCGGCCCGGTCGAGGACGCCGCCCCACAGGGCTCCACCGGCGCTGCGTGCCCGGCCGCGATCGAGTGCGCGCAGGACTTCGGGGTCGGCGACGAACAGCCCCGGGAGCTCCGGACGCTCGAAGGTGCGGACGGCGACGTCCACGTCCTTGAGTGCGGCCCGGGCCCGGTCTTCGAGAGCGGTCGCCGCAGCGCGGTCGTCGAGCGGCGCCAGATCGAGACGGTCGATCTCGCCGACGACGTCGACGCGCTCCACCTCGACACCGGGGAACAGCTCCGGGATGCGGCGGACGAGGTCCGCGTCGTAGAGGTAGCCGCCGTTGACGAGGATGCCGCCGGCAGAGGTCATGCTGGCGACCTGGCGGAACTCGTCGACGCTCTCGGCATAGCGCACCAGCGGGAAGCGGCGGGCGATCTCCTCGATGCGCAGCCGCCCGGCGGTCGTGTCGACCGACAGCCACCGCACGATGAACCGGGCGAGTTCGTCGTCGTGGCGAACGAGCGATTTGAGGGCCACCTCGTGGATCGACACGAACTGCGACAGCCGCAGGGGGTCCTGCAGCGCTGCGTCGAGGATCCAGCGGCGGATCGCCTCGCCTATCTCCTGCCGGGTCTGCTCGAGCGCGTCGTCGTCGACGAGCGACTCCCGACTCGCGGTCGGGTGCAGGGAGCCGGAGTCGACGACGGCCCGGGCGAAGAACGCCCAGGCGGGCAGCAGCTCGTCGGCGCGCTCGGTCAGCAGCATCCGCCGCAGGTAGACACGGGTGCTCTGACGTGCCGTCGGGGGAGGGGCGAAGGGCAGGACGAAGGCCACGCCCCGCGTCTGCGTTCCCGGCACGTGCAGCGGGATGACGTCGAGAGGCTCGGCGCCGATGAGCTCGCGGCCGTAGGCGAGCTGTCGCTCCATGTCGCCGTCGAGGAAGGGCGCCGGTTCGGTCACGGTCGTCTCGCCGCCGCCGGGAAGGTCGACGACCACCGTGTGCGGCAGGTACCGGCCGAACGTCTCGGCGAGTTCCATGACGGTGCTCGTGCCGAGGAGCGCTCGGGTGTCGGCGCGCGGAGTCAGGTGCACGCTCGTTCCGACCGGGATGTCCTGGGCGTACGCCGCGACCGTGAAGGTGCCGTCCGAGTGGCCGGTCCACTCGACGGCAGCCGATCCGGCGGCGCTCCGTGAGCGGATGACGATCGTGTCGCACACCATGAAGCACGACAGCATCCCGATGCCGAACTGCCCCAGGAAGTCGCCGCGCGGCAGATCGAAGATGTCACGTTTCGAGCTGCGTCCCACTGTCGCGAGCAGGTCCGCGACCTCGGTCTCGGTGAGACCCACGCCGTCGTCGCGCATCACGAACTCCGTCGACCCGTCGCTGACGGGCGTGATGCGGATGCGGCCGCCGCCCCCGTCGAGCGCCCGTCGCGCCGCGATCGCGTCGACGGCGTTCTGGAGCAGTTCGCGCAGGAACACCCGCGGGCTCGAGTAGATGTGGCGGCTCAGCAGGTCGATGACTCCGCGGAGGTCGACCTGGAACTGTTGGGCGGCAGTACTGTCGGTCACCGCGCTCCTCGGTAGTCGTCGTTCGTCCGATGCCGCACCCCCCGATGCACCGGCTGCGGGACGGCCGGTCAAGCCTACCGACGGCGCCCGACGGCGACGAGGGATGCCGCGCGTTCGCCACCCTCCGAGCCATGCCGTATGCTTGTCCACGCAGTTGTCTGCATTCTTTTGCCGTGCCCATGGGCCCGGCAGGATGCGGATTCCCGGGTCGCAAGACCTTAGGGCGGTAGCTCAATTGGCAGAGCAGCGGTCTCCAAAACCGCAGGTTGCAGGTTCGATTCCTGTCCGCCCTGCGCGTCAGCGTCAGCTGACTCGAACCGAGCAACAGGTGGGTTGAATGGTCCAGGATGAGCCGAACGGCGAGGTCGTCGCTGCCAGCAGCGGCGCCACCCGTGAGAAGAAGCTCAACTTCTTCCAGCGAATCGCCCTCTTCATCCGCCAGGTGGTCGCCGAGCTTCGCAAGGTCGTCACGCCGACTCGCCAGGAGCTGGTCAAGTTCACGCTCGTCGTCCTGGGCTTCGTCGTGGTGGTGATGGCCATCGTGTACGGCCTCGACCTGCTCTTCACCTGGGTCGTCGACGTCGTCTTCGGCGTACCGAGCTGACGACCGGACGACCATCCGTCGCGGTGACGGGCGGCATCCCGGGCAACCGGACGCACCCGCTGTCGCCGCTGAACATCGAAGCCGAACCTGCAGGGAAGTGAATCACGTGACCGAGAGATATGTGGACGACGCCGACTGGTCGACCGCCGCAGAGCAGTCCAGCGAGGACGACGAAGCCCAGGAGGGCAACGTCCTGGCGAGCCAGGAGCGTTCCGCCGAGTCCGCCGAGCACGCCGCCCTGCACATCGAGGATGACGAGCCCGTCGAGGACGAGCCGACCGGAGAGGATGCCGTCGTGATCGAAGACCCCGAGGCAGACCGCATCGTCAACGACGCGCTCGAGATCGACCAGGCCGACGAGGCCGAGGCCGCCGCCGAGGTGCTCACCGAGTCACTCGCCGACGAAGAGGAAGAGCGCGCCGCGGCAGCCGCCGACGAGGTGGCTCCGTACGACGGTCCCGAGCTCGGCGACGACGAGGACGAGACCTCCGACGACCCGTACGAGGCGTTCCGCCAGGAGCTCCGCTCCCTCGAGGGCAAGTGGTACGTCATCCACTCCTACGCCGGCTTCGAGCGCAAGGTGAAGGCCAACATCGAGCAGCGCAAGTCCACGCTCGAGGTCGAGGACGACATCTACCAGGTCGAGGTCCCCATGGAGGACGTCGTCGAGATCAAGAACGGCCAGCGCAAGATGGTCAACCGCGTGCGGATCCCCGGCTACGTGCTGGTCCGCATGGAGCTCAATGAGGACACCTGGTCCGTCGTGCGTCACACCCCCGGTGTCACCGGCTTCGTGGGCAACGCCCACAACCCGACGCCGCTGCGTTTCGAAGAGGCCTTCAACATGCTGAAGCCGCTCGTCGAGGCCAAGGAGGTCGCGCCTGCCAAGGGTGGCGCCGCCACGAAGGGCTCCGCCACGCAGGCCCGCTCGGTCATCACCGAGGTCGACTTCGAGATCGGCGAGACCATCACGATCAAGGAGGGTTCGTTCGCGGGCCTGCCCGGATCGATCTCCGAGATCAAGCCCGAGAGCGGCAAGCTCACCGTCCTCGTCTCGCTCTTCGAGCGCGAGACGCCGGTCGAGCTGTCGTTCGATCAGGTCACCAAGCAGTAAGCGCAGCATCGCGCGATGCGAGGGCCCCGCTCCGGCGGGGCCTTCGTCATGCCGGGGGATGCTGGATGCGGTAGACTCATGTGGTTTGTGCGCCGTTTCGTCGTGCGCGCAGACATCACCACGACCCGGATCCGCCGGGACCGTGGGAGAACGAGGCATCCGCCTCGCTCGTGAAAGGAAGAGGAAATGGCACCGAAGAAGAAGGTGACCGGCCTGATCAAGCTTCAGATCAACGCCGGTGCAGCCAACCCGGCGCCGCCGATCGGCCCCGCGCTCGGTCAGCATGGCGTCAACATCATGGAGTTCTGCAAGGCGTACAACGCCGCGACCGAGTCGCAGCGCGGCAACGTCATCCCCGTCGAGATCACCGTCTACGAGGACCGCAGCTTCACGTTCATCCTGAAGACCCCGCCCGCCGCGGAGCTCATCAAGAAGGCCGCCGGTGTGGCCAAGGGTTCTGCGACCCCGCACACCACCAAGGTCGCGAAGCTCACCAAGGATCAGGTTCGCCAGATCGCCGAGACGAAGATGCCCGACCTGAACGCCAACGACATCGAGGCCGCCTCGCTGATCATCGCCGGCACCGCCCGTTCCATGGGCATCACGGTCGAGAGCTGAGGGGAACAGAACAATGGCTAAGTCCAAGGCTTACGAAGCAGCAGCGGCCAAGATCGACCGCTCCACGTTCTACTCCTCCGAGCAGGCTGTCGCCCTCGCCAAGGAGACCGGTTCGGCCAAGTTCGACTCGACCGTCGAGGTCGCGCTGAAGCTCGCCGTCGACCCGCGCAAGGCGGACCAGATGGTCCGTGGCACGGTCATCCTGCCCCACGGCACCGGCAAGACCGCCCGCGTCATCGTGTTCGCGACCGGTCCCGCCGCTGAAGCCGCTCTCGCCGCTGGTGCGGACGAGGTCGGTGGCGCCGAGCTCATCGAGAAGGTCGCCGGTGGCTACACCGCGTTCGACTCGGCAGTCTCGACCCCCGAGCTCATGGGCCAGGTCGGTCGCCTCGGAAAGGTCCTCGGACCCCGTGGCCTCATGCCGAACCCGAAGACCGGCACCGTGACCCCCAACCCGGCCAAGGCCGTCGAGGAGATCAAGGGCGGAAAGATCGAGTTCCGCGTCGACAAGCACGCCAACGTGCACTTCGTCGTCGGCAAGGCGTCCTTCTCGGAGGACCAGCTCAACGAGAACTTCAACGCCGCTCTCGAAGAGATCGTGCGTCTGAAGCCCTCGAGCTCGAAGGGCCGTTACATCCAGAAGGGCGCCATCTCGACCACGTTCGGTCCTGGCATCCCGCTGGACGTCAACGCTCTCGTCTGAGTCGTCCAGACAGTAAGGGGCTCCACCTCCGGGTGGGGCCCCTTCGTCGTTCCCGCCTTGATAGCGTCGTCGCGTGACCCGCGACATCCCGACGCTGTTCGGCATCGACGCCCCCATCGTGCTCGGGCCGTTCGGCGGTCTGTCCTCGGTCGCGCTGACCGCGGCAGTCAGCGACGCCGGAGGTCTCGGCTCGTTCGGGCTCTACGGCTACTCCGGCGCCCGCATCCGCGAGACGGCGTCCGCTCTCCGCGCCGCGACGAACCGCCCGTTCGCACTGAACCTCTGGCTCCCGACGGGTGACGAGGTCTCGCCCGCTGAGACGGACCTCGATGCCGCCCGGGTCGCCGTGGCGCCGCTTCTGGCGGCGGCGGGTGCGGCGGCGCCCGTCCTCCCCGATACCTTCCTCCCCGACCTCGGCGAGCAGCTCGAGGCCGTGTGGGATGCCGCCCCCGCAGTGCTCAGCGTCGTGTTCGGCGTGCCGGCGGCCGAGATCGTCGACGAGGCGCATCGCCGCGGCATCCGTGTCGTGGGAACCGCCACCTCGGTCGCCGAGGCCGCCGCGCTGGCGGAGGGGGGAGTGGATGCGGTCGTCGCCAGCGGCGCGGAAGCCGCCGGTCACCGGGTGAGCTTCCTGCGCCGGGCGGAGGAATCGCTCGTCGGCACGTTCGCGCTCGTGCCGCAGGTGGTGGACGCTGTGGACGTACCCGTCATCGCGGCCGGCGGCGTCGCCGACCGACGGGGCGTCGCGGCCGCGTTCGCGCTCGGTGCGGCCGGCGTCCAGGTGGGGAGCGCGTTCCTGCAGACGCGGCAGTCTGCGGCCTCCGACGCGCATCGGACGGCGCTGCGCGCAGCGGCCGATACGGACACCGTGCTGACGCGGGCGATGAGCGGGCGGTTGGCCCGCGGCATCCCGAATCGGGCCGTCCGGACCATCGAGGCTGCGGGCGCGATCGCACCCTTCCCGGCACAGAACTGGCTGACGGCCGCGTTCCGCACCGCTGCGCCTCACGACGCGGACCTCATCTCGCTCTGGGCCGGTCAGGCCGCGGGGTTGTCGCACCGGGGTGACGTGGGCGAGGTCTTCGCCGAACTCGCCGCGGGGCTTCCGCCGGCATCCCGCTGACACAGACCGTCACCTGCGGGAATCATCCACGCGGATGCGTGTTGTACTGAGGGGCCTGCGCGGGCCACAGCCTTCGCGCGCCTTCCCCTTCCCCCTCACCAAGGAGACCCATGTCCCGTCGTCGTACCGCCGCACTCGGAGCCCTCGCCCTCAGCGCCGTCCTGGCGCTGACCGCCTGCTCCTCGAGCTCGAACGGGACGGACGCCGCAGGCGACGACCTCGGTCTCGCCAAGGGCGGCACGCTGACGGTCGCCACCGAGGGCACGTACCGCCCGTTCACGTACCACGACGAGAGCGGCAAGCTCGTCGGCTACGACGTCGAGATCATCGAGGCGGTCGCGAAGAAGCTCGACCTGAACATCGAGTTCCAGGAGACCCAGTGGGACGGCATCTTCGCCGGTCTCGATGCGGGTCGCGTCGACGTGATCGCCAACCAGGTCTCGATCAACCCGGAGCGCGAAGCGAAGTACCTCTTCAGTGAGCCGTACACGGTGTCGCCGAGCGTCGTGGTCGTCAAGGACAGCGACGACTCGATCTCGAGCTTCGCCGACCTCAAGGGCAAGAAGACCGCGCAGTCGCTCACGAGCAACTTCTTCACGCTCGCCGAGGAGGCCGGCGCCGACGTCACCCCGATCGAGGGTTGGGCGCAGGCCGTCGAGCTGCTGCGTCAGGACCGCGTCGAGGCGACCGTCAATGACAAGCTGACGTTCCTCGACTACGAGAAGACCGACGGTCCGACCGGCCTCAAGATCGCCGCCGAGACCGATCCCGCCGAGACCGCCGTCGTCACGACGAAGGACAAGAAGGCGCTCATCGAGAAGATCGACGGCGCGCTGGACGACCTGCGCGAAGATGGAACCCTCGCGAAGATCAGCGAGAAGTACTTCGGAGCCGACGTCACCGAGTGACACCCGTCCCGACGGGCTCGGCGCGGCGCGGTGACGCGACCGCCGAGCCCGTTCCCCGTTCTGCGAAAGGATGCCGGTGGACACCGACACATGGCAGCTGATCCTGACCTCGTTCTGGCCGATGTTCAGCGCCGGGATCACGGCCACGATCCCGCTCGCCCTGATCTCGTTCGTGATCGGGCTGCTCCTCGCGATCACCGCCGCCCTCATGCGGATCTCGGGCAACCGGATCCTGTCGGGGATCGCTCGTGTCTACATCTCCGCCATCCGCGGCACGCCGCTGCTCGTGCAGATCTTCGTGATCTTCTACGGTCTGCCGCAGATCGGCGTGCGGATCGATGCGTACCTCGCGGCGGTCATCGCCCTGTCGCTGAACGTGGGCGGATATGCCGCCGAGGTCGTCCGGGCGGCGATCCTGTCGGTGCCGAAGGGGCAGTGGGAGGCCGGCTTCACCGTCGGACTCTCGCGGGCCACGGCGCTGCGGCGGATCATCCTCCCGCAGGCGGCCCGCGTGTCGGTGCCGCCGCTGTCGAACACGTTCATCTCACTCGTGAAGGACACGTCGCTGGTCGCCCAGATCACCGTCGCGGAGCTTTTCCTCGCGGCGCAGCGCATCGCCGCGTTCAGTTCTGAGTTCCTCGTCGTCTACATCGAGGCGGCCTTCATCTACTGGCTCTTCTGCCTCGTCCTGTCCTTCGGCCAGGACCGCATCGAACGGAGGCTCGACCGCCGTGTCGCACACTGACGCACCCCTTCTCGCCGTCACCGGGCTCCGCAAGTCGTTCGGGGAGAACGTCGTCCTCGACGGCGTCGACTTCTCCGTCGCGCCCGGGCAGGTCGTCTGCCTGATCGGCCCCAGCGGTTCGGGCAAGACGACGGTCCTCCGCTGCCTCAACGGCCTCGAGACGCCCGACGCCGGTGTCGTCGCCTTCTCCGACGGTCAGCGTCACGACTTCGCACAGCCTCTGAAGGGCCGTGCGGCCAAGCTCGACCGCGCGGCCCTTCGCGACCGGTCCGCCATGGTGTTCCAGCAGAACAACCTGTTCCCGCATCTCACCGTGCTCGAGAACGTGATCGAAGGTCCCGTGCACGCCCACGGTGCGTCGAAGGATGCCGCGACCGCCGAGGCCGAGCGGTTGCTGGGTCGCGTGGGACTCGCCGAGAAGCGCGATGCGTACCCGCACGAGCTCTCCGGCGGTCAGCAGCAGCGTGTCGGCATCGTCCGGGCGCTCGCCCTCGCGCCCGACGTGCTCCTGTTCGACGAGCCGACGAGCGCGCTCGACCCCGAGCTGGTCGGCGAGGTGCTCCTCGTCCTGAAGGAGCTCGCCGAGGAGGGGTGGACGATGGTCATCGTCACGCACGAGCTGGCCTTCGCGCGGCAGGTCGCGGACGAGGTCGTGTTCTTCGACGACGGCGTCATCGTCGAGCGCGGGCACCCGCGCGACATCTTCACCGCGCCGACGAACGAGCGCACGCGGCGATTCCTCGACCGCATCCTGCGTCCACTCGAGGACTGAGCCTCAGGCGTCGCGCCGGATCTCAAACCCGTCCTCGTCCGTGACCGGCGTCAGCTCGGTCATCGCGACGTGGTCCACGACCGCTCCGCGCGGGCCGGTCGCCGCCCACTCCACCACGGACTCGACGGCGGCGGCATCCCCCTGCACCTCGGCTTCGACGGAGCCGCCTGCGAGGTTCCTGACCCATCCCGTCGCGCCCGCGCCGCGAGCGATGTGCTGCAGGGAGTAGCGGAACCCGACGCCCTGGACGATGCCGCGGACGACCAGACGGATGCGCCGCATCACGCCTCCGTCACGCTGAGGACGACTTTGCCGCGAACGTGACCCCGCTCGACCTCGCGATGCGCGTCCGCGGCGTGGGCGAGGTCGAAGACCTTGTCGATGTAGACCTGGATCGCGCCCGAGTCGAGCAGCCGACCGAGCGTCGCCAGCACCGACCCGTCGGGCACGACCTTGTACGTCGTCGCGCGCACGCCGGCCGAGGCGGCGGCATCCGCGTAGCCGTCCCATCCGCCCGTCGGGACCATGATGTACAGGCCCCCGGGTCGCAGGACGCCGAGAGAGCGGGCGCCCGTGTCATCGTGGGCGTTGCCGACGAGGTCGATCACGACGTCCACGTCGCCGACCACGTCCTCGAACCGCGTCGTCGCGTAATCGATGGCGACCGACGCCCCGAGTTCACGCAGCCACCCGAGGTTGCCGTCTGATCCCGTCGCGGTCACATGGGCTCCGAAGTAGGCGGCCAGCTGCACGGCGAAGTGGCCGACTCCGCCGGAGCCTGCGTGGATGAGCACCCGCTGGCCCTCATGCGCGTGAGCTGTCTCGACGACCAGCCCCCAGGCCGTCAACGCGGCCAGGGGTACCCCCGCGGCCTCGACGTGCGACAGTGACGCGGGTTTGCGTGCGACGGAGAGCGTCGGCACGACAACGTACTCGGCGTAGGTGCCGCCCGACCGCGGGAACGGGACCATGCCGAAGACCTGATCACCCGGTTGCAGGGGGTGAGCTTCGAAGGGGCTCTTCACGACGATGCCGCTGAAGTCGAACCCGAGGGTCGAGGGGTATTCCGGGATCTGCCCCGAGACACCCCGGCCGGAACGCGTCTTCGCATCGATGGGGTTCGCGCCGGCCGCGACCACGCGCACGAGGAGCTCGCTGAGCGCAGGCTCGGGGACCGGGATGTCGGCTTCGCGCAGGACCCCGGCCTCGCCAGGGCCGTCGTAGACGACGGCGCGCATGGCAGCGGGTGGTGCGGTCACCTCCACGACGTCGCTCGCGGTGGGGGCTGCGGATCGCAGTGGCCGGAATCGCATCGGCGGCTCCTTCTCACCAGCGCTCGTCGGCGGGCGCTCTAGGTGCTCGGTGGGTGACCAGTCAACCTCGCCATTGTCTCGGCGGTGTTACGTCGGCATCACCGGGGCAAGAAGCCCGGCTCGAGGCCCCCGGCGGCGCCCTAAGAGAGTGATCTGCCGTCGGGCCGTGACCCGGCGACCAGGGCGTGCAGGAGGTGCGCGAGGTTCTCGATGTCCTCGACGCGCCAGTCACTGAGGGCCTCGAGCAGCGCGCCCTCCTGCGGGCCGCGGGCATCCGCGAGACGCTGGTGCCCGTGCGCCGTGGCGGACAGGAGGCTCGAGCGACCGTCGGTCGGGTCGGGGGTGCGCTCGATGAGGTCCAGATCGGCCAGCTCCCGGACGGTGCGACTCAGCTGGCCCTTGTCGACGGCGAGCATCTCGGCGAGAGCGGACTGCGTCACCGGCTCGTGCCGCGCGATCGTCGTGAAGACCTTGTACGCACCCGGCAGCATGCCGGGGCTCACCCGGTTCGCGTTCTCGGTGATCCGGCGGCGGAACAAGGCGATCAGATCACTGAACTCGCCCTCGAGGGCGCGCACCGCCAGGGTGCGCGCCTCTCGATCGGACTGCGTAGACATCTCGGCCATATTATCGGCGGGGCGTCGCCTCGGCCTCGGAGCGAGCATCGGTGTCGACCTCGGAACCGGTGACGGGCACGGTGCCGGTGGCGGTGATGCTGTCCATCGCGGCGGGGACCGAGACGGTCGCGAGGTCCGCCTCCGAGGCGTTGCGACGCTCCGAAGTGGTCATCGTGCTGAGCGACCGGTTCGGCAGGAAGATCACCGCGAGGATGCTCAGGATGCCGAAGGGCACCGCGATCAGGAATGCGGACGAGATCCCCTGGGCGTAGATGTCCTCGACGATGACGCGGAGCTGGTCAGGCATCTCCGAGACACGGGGGAGCGTTCCCGAGCTGAGCTGCTTTCCCCACGTCGCGCCGGCCGGGCCGATCGCGGTGAGCGCCGCGACGACACGCTCGTGAGAGCCCGCGAACAGGTCGGCGACCCGCGAGGCGAGCGCGGCGCCCATGAGCGAGACGCCGATCGTGCCGCCGAGGCTGCGGAAGAAGGTGACTCCCGAGCTCGCGACGCCGATCTCGCTCGGCTTCGCGCTGTTCTGGACGGCCAGGACGAGGTTCTGCATCGTCATGCCGACACCGGCACCGAGAAGGAACATGTACACCGACACGAGGAAGAAGTCCGTGTCGTAGTGGATGGTCGACAGGAGGGCGGCGCCCGCGGTCAGCAGGATGCTGCCCACCACGAGGTACGGCTTCCAGTGTCCGTAGCGGGTGATGAGGGCTCCGACGCCGATGGAGGAGAGCAGCAGCCCTGCGATCATCGGGATCGTCATGAGGCCCGCCTCGGTCGGGGTCGCGCCGCGGGCCATCTGCATGTACTGGCCGAGGAAGACCGATGCGCCGAACATCGCGATGCCGGTGGCGATCGAGGCGACCACAGCGAGGGTGAACGTGCGGTCGCGGAACAGGGTCAGCGGGACGAGGGGCTCCGAGCTGCGGAGCTCGACGATGACGAACAGGATTGCGGCCAGGACGGCGCCGCCGACCATGAGGACCGTCTCCGTGCTCCACCAGTCGTAGCTGCGGCCCGCGTTGGTGACCCAGATGAGAAGGAGCGAGACGGCGGTCGAGAGGAGGACGATGCCGATGTAGTCGATCTTCGGTCGGCGCGTCGACGGGGCGGAGGCGGGGATCGTGCGCTGCACCAAGAGGAGAGCGGCGACGGCGACGGGGAGCGAGACGAAGAAGTTCCAGCGCCAGCCGAAACCATCGGTGATGACACCGCCCAGGAGCGGACCGCCGACCGTGGCGACGGCCATGACGGCTCCGAACAGGCCCATGTAGCGTCCGCGCTCGCGCGGGCTGATGATGTCGGCCATCAGCACCTGGCTGAGGGCGGCGAGGCCACCGGCGCCGACGCCCTGCGCGGCGCGGAAGGCGATGAGCGTGCCGGGGTCCTGCGCGAATCCGGCGGCGGCGGTCGCCAGCACGAAGATCACGAGGGCGATCTGGTAGAGCGTCTTGCGGCCCATGAGGTCGGCGAGCTTGCCCCAGATCGGGGTCGAGATCGCGGTGGTGAGGAGGGTGGCGGTGACGACCCAGGTGTAGGCGCCCTGGTCGCCGTTCAGGTCGTGGATGATCACCGGAAGGGAGGTCGATACGACGGTCGAGGCGATCATCGAGACGAACATGCCGAGAAGAAGGCCCGACAGCGGGACGAGCACCCGACGCCGGGTCGGAGTGGTGGTGGTCATGTACAGCTCCAGATGGTTGACTCACATCAAAGATTGAGAGAAGTCAACTATATGTTGATGCTTGATCCGTGTCAACTATCTGCAGACGGCTAGCGCGCGGGCGCGCCGGGATCACGGGCCGCAGCCCGGATGTGATGCGGCCGTCAGTCCGCGAGGGCGAGCGCGCGGAAGATGTCGCGCTCGCGCAACTGCTCACGACGACTGACCGATGCAGGCTGCTCGCGTCGCGGCGGGGTGTTGCCGGTGGTGCGGCGGTAGAGCTCATCGATGAGCGACGTCGCCAAATGCACGAGCGCGCCGATCTCGGCCTCATCCCGGTCGATCCATGCGCAGCGCGGCTCGTCTCGGAGTGGCACGAAGTCCTGGTGCTCCTCCCACACGACGAGCGTCCGCTCGGCGCCGAGGACGTGCTGCTGCCACCACACCTGACGCATGTAGGTGCGGGGGATCGACTTCCAGGTCTTGTTGGTCGTCTTGATCTCCGCGAGAACGACGCGGCCCCCGGCATCCACCATGATCCCGTCAGGAGTCGCGAGGTGACGCTTCTCGACCTCGGCGTGGAACAGGGCGGACGAGGGCAGGATGCCGTGGGTCGCCGCCACCCACGCGGCGATCTCGGGCTCGCGGCGTCGGCCGTGGTCGGTGTAGGCGTTGCCGCTGAATCCCGACCCGTTGAGCTTGGCCTCGGCCGCCCGGGCGATGGCGCGCTCGCTCGTGAGCGACGCGACGTCCGTGGCGGTGATCCCGCGGGAGCGAGCCCGCATCCACGCGACCCGGTCGCGGGAGTCCGCGACGATCCGGGCAGCGAGTTCGGGAGTCACCCGTCGATCCTAAGTCGCCCCTCCCGCACGCTCGCCCCGACCCGCCGGATGCCGACGGCGAGGATGCTCACGCCCTCAGTGACGTCGAGGCGAGGACGTCGTGCGAGAGCGCGTGCTCGATCGCCAGCATCCCCGCGCCCAGAACGCCGGCGTCGGCGCCCGTAGCGGACTGGACGATCGACAGATGCGCCGTCGCCAGCGGGGCGGATCGGGAGTACACGACCTCGCGGATGCCGGCGATCAGGTGCTCTCCGACGCGGGCCATCGACCCGCCGACGGCGATCACCGAGGGGTTGACCAGGCTGACGCAGGTGGTGAGGACCTCGCCGATGTCACGACCCGCCTGCCGGACGGCCTGGATGGCTTCCACGTTTCCCCGCTTGACGAGTTCGACGACGTCGTTCGAGGTGCGCGCGTCGACGCCGATCGCGCGCAGCCCGCGCGCGATCGCCGGTCCCGAGGCGAGTGCCTCGAGGCAGCCCCGGTTGCCGCAGGTGCACGGCACATCGCCGCCGCGAGCCACATGAACGTGGCCGATGTCGCCGGCTGCGCCCTGGGCGCCTCGCCTGAGCTGCCCATCTGAGATGAGTCCTGCGCCGATCCCCGTCGCGATCTTGACGAAGAGCAGATCCTCGACTGCGGGCCATGCCGCGGCGCGTTCGCCGAGGGCCATCGTGTTGACGTCGTTGTCGACGAGGACGGGTACCGGGAGGTGTTCCTGGAGGCGGCCGGGGATGTCGAACCGGTCCCAGCCGGGCATGATCGGAGGGTTGGACGGCCGGCCGCTCGAGTGCTCCACGGGTCCGGGCACGCCGATGCCGATCGCCGCCACCGAGGCATCGTCGCGACCGACCTGCGCAAGGAGCCGTCGCGCGACGTCGAGCAGCCAGGCGAGCACCGAGTCCGGGCCGTCGGCGATGTCGATGGGCTCCGACGACTGCGCGAGGACCACTCCGGCCAGGTCGCTGACAGCGACCGTCGCGTGGGAGGCCCCCAGATCCGCGGCGATGACGACCTTGGCGGCCGGGTTGAGGGCGAACTGGGACGGAGGGCGACCGCCCGTCGAGACCTTGTCCGCCACCGCCGTCACCAGACCCATCCGCATGAGCTCCTCGACGCGCGCCGCGATCGTGGACCGTGCGAGACCCGTCGACTTGGCGAGTTCGGCACGGGTGCGGGGTGCCCCGTCGCGGAGCAGCTGGAAAAGCTCGCTGGCTCCGGGAGCCAGGGCGGGGGAGTCGGTCATCGGATCATCTCTTCCGGGTCCTGCGATCGGGCGCACGCCTCGACATCCGTCGATTCTCCACCGCCGCGCTATGTCTGACGTGCATGTGACCTCGTCGGCCTGCGGCGCGTGTGGCGTCAGGAGGTCCGGCCGGCCGGTCGCGCGAACCGCTGCTGCAGGAGCACGGCGATGACGATGATGACGCCCTTCGCCACGGCCTGCACCGACGACGACATGTTGTTCTGAACGAAGACGTTGGTCAGGGTGGCGAAGATCAGGACGCCGAAGACGGTCCCCGTCACGGTGCCCCGGCCGCCGATGAGGAGCGTTCCGCCCACCACGACCGCCGCGATCGCATCGAGCTCGAGGAGTTGCCCGTTGACCGACGCTCCCGCGGTCGTGCGTCCGAGGATCATGACGCCGGCGATTCCGGCGCACAGGCCCGAGATCGCGTAGAGGTACATGACGTGGCGCTTGACGTTGATGCCGGCCAGGCGTGCCGCTTCGCGGTTGCCTCCGATGGCGACGGTGCGGCGACCGAAGGTGGTCCGGTTCAGCAGCACCCAGCCGAGGACCGACACGACCAGGAAGATCCAGATGAGCATGTCGACTCCGAGGATGTCGAGGTTCATGAACGTGATGAACTCGCGCTGTCCGCCGACCTGCAGCGTCCTGCGGTTGGCGAGGATCTCGGCGAACCCGCGCGCCCCGACGAGCATGGCCAGAGTGGCCATGAAGGCGACGACGTTGCCGTAGGCGATCACGATCCCGTTCAGGAACCCCGCGAAGACGCCGACCGCGAGGGCGACGATGACCATCACGATCCAGTGGGTCTGGTCGGCGAGGTCCTGGACGGCAGCCAGCGCTCCGACGACCGACGCGAGGCCCAGGACGGACCCGACCGAGAGATCGATTCCGCCGGCGATGATGACGAGCGTCATGCCGATGCTGATCACGCCCACGATCGACGCCTGGCGCAGGATCACCATGATGTTCGACAGGCCGAGGAAGGTGTCGGGGGCGGATGCCGCGCCCACGATCACGAGGACGAGGAGAGCGAGGACCAGGCCCATGTTGCGTCCGACCGACCCCGAGAGGATGCGGCGCCAGAGGGGTGCGTCCTCGACCGTGACGGTCGACGTGGTCGGAGGTGCGTCGGTCGAGGTCAGCGGGGTGTCCGCCCCGGCGGTGGTCTGCTCGCTCACGCGGCGGTTCCTTTCATGACGAGGTCGAGCACGCCGTGCTCGTCGATCTCGGAGGACGGAAGGGTGGAGAGGATGCGGCCCTCCGCGACGACGAGCACGGTGTCGGCGAGGCCGATCACCTCCTCGATCTCGCTGGAGACCACGACGACCGCGTTGCCCTCGGCTGCCAGTCGGCGGATGAGGGCGTAGATCTCGGCGCGCGCGCCGACGTCGACGCCGCGGGTCGGCTCGTCGAGGAGGAGGACCCGCGTTCCGTGCACGAGCCAACGGGCGAGCAGGATCTTCTGCTGGTTGCCGCCCGACAGCGTGCGTGCGGGCCGGTCGGGGTCGGCGGGTCGGAGCTCGAGCGCCTCGATCTGTTCGCGAGCCGCGGCGCGCTCGCCGCGGAAGTCCAGAAAGCCACCGCGCGAGAACCTCGACATCGACGGCAGGGTCACGTTCATCGCGATGGGTTCGTCCAGGACGAGGCCTTGGCTCTTGCGCTCCTCGGGGGAGAGCCCCACCCCCGCCGCGACGGCGTCGACGACCGAGCCCCGGCGCAGGGGCCGGTCCGCGACGGTGACGGTGCCGGAGGTCGCGCGTCGGGCGCCGTAGACGGTCTCGAGGATCTCGGACCGTCCCGATCCGACGAGGCCGGCGAGACCGACGACCTCGCCGGCGCGCACCTGGAAGGACACGTCCTCGAACACGTCGCGCAGCGACAGGTCTCGGACGTCGAGGACCACCGGGGCGTCGGCGGCGGGCGGGGAGGACGGCGGGAAGACGTTCGCGACGTCGCGCCCGGTCATCAGGCGGATCAGATCGGGCGTCGGCGTGTCGGCGACGGGGAGTCCCGTCGCCGTCGTCCGGCCGTCCTTGAGGACCGTGATGCGGTCGCCGATCTGGCGGATCTCCTCGAGGCGGTGGGTGATGTAGACGACGGCGATCCCCGCCGCCGTCAGCTCGCGCACGACACCGAACAGGTTCTGCACCTCGTGGCTGTCGAGGACGGCGGAAGGCTCGTCCATGATGATCAGCTTGACCTCGTGGGAGAGTGCTCGCGCCATCGCGACGATCTGCTTGTTGGCCGCGCTCAGCTGCCCGACCTCGGCGTGGGGCGAGAGGGAACCGTGACCGAGTCGTCGCAGCAGCTCGCGGGTCCGCCGCGCCGCCTCGCCCCGTCGGGTGAATCCGCCCCGGGAGAGTTCGTGGCCGAGGAAGATGTTCTCGGCCACCGTCAGCCCGTCGACGACGTCGAGCTCCTGGTACATCGTCGCGATGCCGAGGGCGAGACCGGCATCCGGGTCGGGGATGTCGACGATCGCGCCGTCCCACCGGATCTCTCCCGCGTCGGGTCTGTGCACGCCGGCGAGGGTCTTGATCAGGGTGGACTTGCCGGCACCGTTCTGTCCGAGGATGCAGTGCACTTCGGCGGGGCGGACGTCGAGGTCCACTCCGCGCAGGGCGCGGACACCGGCGAAGGACTTCGTCACTCCTCGCACCTCGAGTAATGACGGTTCATGGTCATCTTTGATCACGTCGCGAACATAACATGCGCGTCAAGCCTTTGGCGAGGGGCACAGCGCCGAGGTATCAGCAGTCTCTCCGAAGCATCTCGCCCGAGATTCCGCCATTTACGTTCAGGATTCTGGCGCCGGTACTTCTGACGATAGAAAAACAAAAGTTGACGGACACGACATCCGTTCTGTTATGTTCATCCCGTCAGCGCTGACCCTCCTCGTGTGCGTTCTCGAGGCCGAGAGGTGCGCTGGTCGCTTCACACCAGAGCTGCATCACATTCAAGGAGGAAGACATGCGCTCACGCATGACGGCGCGCACGCGCCTCATCCTGACCGGCGTCGCCGCCGCCGCTTCGGTCGGCCTGCTGGTCGGCTGTACGGGGACCGGAGCCGACGAGAACGGTGCCGAGAGGCAGGGCACCACCACGGAGGAGAACGCGGAGAGCGGAGACACCGTCACGATCGGGTTCTCCGGTCCCGCAGCCGACCACGGCTGGCTCGGCGCCATCAACTCCGGTGCCGCAGACGCCGCCGCGAGCTTCGACGACGTCGAGCTGAAGACGGCGGAAGGAACCAACGACCCCATCGCCCAGATCGCCGCCGTCGAGACGTTCGTCAACGACAAGGTGGACGCCATCGTCCTCCTGCCCACCGACGGCGCGGCCCTGACCGAGGCCGCGATCGCCGCCATGAACGCGGGCATCCCCGTCATCAACGTCGACCGTGAGTTCTCGAGCCCCTTCGCGGCCCGGGCCACCGTCCTCGGCGACAACTACGGCATGGGAGTGTCTGCGGGCACGTACATCTGCGAACAGCTCGACGGGAAGACCGACGCCGTCGTGGCCGAGATCGCCGGCATCGATTCGCTTCCCCTCACACAGGACCGGTCGCAGGGCTTCGCCGACGCGCTGAAGGACTGCGGACTCGACGTCTCCGCCCGCGTCGCCGCCGACTTCACCGTCGCCGGCGGCGAGTCCGCGGCATCCCAGCTGCTCTCGGCCAACCCGAAGATCGACGCCATCTGGAACCATGACGACGACCAGGGAATCGGCGTCCTCGCCGCCATCGCCTCCGCGGGCCGCGACGAGTTCTTCATGATGGGCGGCGCGGGCAGCAAGGCGGCCATGGAGGCCATCGAAGCGGACGACAGCGTCCTGAAGGCGACCGTCATCTACCCGTCCACGCAGGCTGCGGACGGCGTGGCGTTGGCCCGTCTCATCGCGCAGAGCAAGACCCTCGGGGACATCGTGACCCCCGGCATCCCGAACCGGATCGTCCTCGACGCGCCGGTCGTCACGAAGGAGAACGTCGACCAGTACATCGACCTCGCCTTCGAGTGATCACCACGGGGGCGCCCGGTGCGTGGGCGCCCCCACCTTCTTCGAGAGGACACCGTCATGACGACAAGGCTCCGGGTCGCGATGATCGGCCACGGCTTCATGGGTGCCGCCCATTCACAGGGCTGGCGGGTCGCGCCGAGGTTCTTCGACCTGCCGCTCGACCCGGTCCTGCACGTCGTGACCGGCCGCGACGCCGGGTCGACGGCGGCGGCGGCGGCCAAATGGGGCTGGGCGGAGTCCTCCACCGACTGGCGCGCGACGATCGCCCGGGACGATGTCGACGTGGTCGACATCGTCACCCCCGGCGACACCCACGCCGAGATCGCGATCGCCGCACTCGCGGCGGGCAAGCACGTGCTCTGCGAGAAGCCGCTGGCCAACTCCGTCGCCGAGGCCGAGGCGATGACGCAGGCCGCGGCTCGCGCCGAGGCGCGCGGCATCCGTTCGATGGTGGGCTTCACCTACCGGCGGGTGCCGGCGGCGACGTTCGCCCGCGACCTGGTCGCCGCGGGTCGACTGGGCGACATCCGCCAGGTGCGCGCCGAGTATCTGCAGGACTGGCTGATGGATGCCGAGGCGCCGATGTCCTGGCGACTCGACAAGCAGAAGGCCGGCTCGGGCTCGCTCGGCGACATCGGCGCGCACGCCGTAGACCTGGCCGAGTTCATCACGGGACAGACGGTCGACAGCGTGTCCGGCATCGTCGAGACGCTCGTCCACGAACGGCCGCTCCTGGGTGAGGGCATCGGGCTGTCGGGGACCGCGAGCGCCGAGCGCGGACGGGTGACCGTCGACGACGTCGCGCTGTTCACCGGCCGGCTCAGCTCCGGCGCCCTCGCCTCTTTCGAGGCGACCCGGTACCGGACCGGGCGCAAGAACGCCCTCCGGGTCGAGGTGTCCGGCACCCGCGGCGCATTGGCCTTCGACCTCGAGCGGCTGAACGAGCTCGAGTTCTACGACGCGACCGCCGCCGAGACCGAGCTCGGCTTCCGCCGCATCCTCGTCACCGAACACGGTCATCCCTACCTCGAGCCGTGGTGGCCAACGGGGCACATCCTCGGATACGAACACGGGTTCTCGCATCAGGTGCGGGACTTCACCACGGCGATCGCCGAGGGGGTCGCGCCTCGACCCTCGTTCGCGGACGGTCTCCATGTGCAGCGCGTCCTCGACGCGGTGGAACGCAGTTCGGCGGCGGGCAGTCGCTGGGTGCCGACGAACGACTGACCCGCGGGGCGACCCGCATCCACGAAAGGATCTGCAATGGCGCGACCGATCACCCTGTTCACCGGCCAGTGGGCCGACCTGCCGTTCGATGAGGTCGCGCGCCTCGCCGGGGAGTGGGGGTACGACGGACTCGAGATCGCCTGCTGGGGTGACCACCTCGACGTCTCCCGCTGGGACGACGCGGAGTACGTCCGGAGTCGTCGGGACATCCTCGAACGCAACGGCCTGCAGGCGCATGCGATCGCGAACCACTTGGGCGGGCAGGCGGTCTGCGACGATCCGATCGACCAGCGGCACCGCGACATCCTCTCCGACCGGGTGTGGGGTGATGGCGAGGCCGAGGGGGTGCGGCAGCGTGCGGCCGAGGGGATGAAGGACACCGCCCGGATGGCGGCGAAGCTCGGCGTGAAGATCGTGACCGGGTTCACGGGGTCGTCGATCTGGAAGTACGTCGCGATGTTCCCGCCGGCATCCCAGGACATGGTGGATGCGGGCTACGAGGACTTCGCCGCGCGTTGGAACCCGATCCTCGACGTCTTCGACGAGGTCGGCGTGAGGTTCGCCCACGAGGTGCACCCATCCGAGATCGCCTACGACTACTGGACGACTCACCGCGCGCTCGAGGCCATCGGGCACCGCGAGGCGTTCGGACTCAACTGGGACCCGAGCCACATGGTGTGGCAGGACCTCGACCCCGTGTCGTTCCTGTGGGACTTCCGCGACCGCATCATCCACGTCCACTGCAAGGACACGAAGAAGCGACTCGGCAACGGTCGGAACGGTCGGCTGTCGTCCCACCTCGCCTGGGCTGATCCGCGGCGCGGGTGGGATTTCATCTCCACGGGCCACGGCGACGTGCCGTGGGAGGACGCCTTCCGCATGCTGAACGCGATCGGGTACACCGGTCCGCTCTCCGTCGAGTGGGAGGACGCGGGCATGGACCGCCTGGTCGGCGCCCCCGAGGCTCTCGCCTTCGTTCGGCGGCTGTCGACCTACGAGCCGTCCGCCGCCGCCTTCGACGCCGCGTTCAGCACGCGCTGAGCGCTCGCGAGCGGGCGCAGCGCCGGGGCCCGAGAGCGCGCGGTCCTGTCGAGCGCGTCGGCTGTGGCGCGGCATCCGCCCTCGCTTTCGGTACGGGGACGCGCTTTCGTGCCTCCTCCACACGGGCGAGGCGACCGGGGCTGTCCGGAAGGGCGACGTGCGCGTGTCGTCCGGGCGGACCGGGCGGCACGCTCGGGGGATGCGAGAACTGGACCTGGCTGCCGCCGCGTCGGCGCTGCGGCGTCGAGACGACCTCGTCCTCGATGGGTGGAGCAGACGGGACATCGACGACGCGCTCCGGGGCGGCGACCTCGTGCGGGTGCGCAGGGGGTGGTACTGCGACGGCGGGACCTGGCGGGACCTGTGGCCCGAATCGCAGCACCGCCTCCACATCGCCGCGGTGTCATCGGATGCCGGGGCACCGCCGGTGTTCTCGTTCACCTCGGCCGCGGTCCTCCACGGATTGCCTCTCTACCGGCTGTTCGTCCAGCGCGTGCACGCGGTCGACGCCGGGGTGGGTCGGCACAGCGGACCCACGGTCGGACGACATCGTGACGCGGTCGACGATGTGGACATCGTCACGGTGGACGGACTCCCGTGCACGAGTCTCGAGCGGACGGTCAGCGATCTACTGCGCGGCGCGAGCCTCGAAGTGGCCGTGGCGGCGGCCGACGCGGCGATGCAACGTGTGGCCGGCCCGCCGCGGCGCTATGACGTGGCGGGCGGAGATGCTTTTCGAGAGCGGTTGCGGGAGCGGCTGCGGCGCAGCTCCGGAAAGCGGGGAGTGCGGGCGGCGCGCGACGTTGTCGAGGTGCTCGACGGCAGATCGGAGCTGCCGCTCGAGTCGGTGACGAAGTTGCAGGTGCGGCGGCTGGGCTTCATGCAGCCCGGCCTCCAGGTGAAGGTGCCCGCCGGCACCGGCACATACTGGATGGACCTTGAACTCGTCGAGGCGGACGCGTTCCTCGAGTGCGACGGCGACGGCAAGTACACGGACCCCGCGCTCACCGCCGGGCGCCCGCTCAGCGGCATCCTTCTGGCGGAGAAGGAACGCGAGGACTGGGTGCGTGGCGTCACGGGCCGACGGGTGTTGCGTTGCGCCAGCCGCGACGTCGTCACCCCCGATGCGCTCGCTGACCGCCTGCGGGCCTTCCGCATCACCCTCCCAACCTCGCGAGAGCGTCTCTTCTTGCCGAGAAGGCCCCTTCTTGCCGGGCAATAGCAGGCGCACTCGGCACGAAGCGGCGCTCTCGCGTCCCGGGCGCGCGGCGCACACACGGGCGCGGGCGCCGGGATTTGGCGCGCCGGGCGGCGGCACGTACACTGGGGGACAAGCCAAAGACCGTCGGTCATCGTCGTGCGTCCGCGCATGCGATCGAAGCTCTGCATCGCAGGGGCCCACGCAGGTGTACGACAGACTTCCGGGAAACCGGGCCCAAAGCTCCGTGCGCTTGCGCCGGAGCTTTTCTCATGCAGCCCGACCGTCGAGGTCGATGTCCCGCTGCCGCGGGACGTCTCGTACACATCAAGGAGTGACCATGGCGCAGAAGGATGCATCGGTCGCCGAGCTCACGAAGAACTTCGAGAACTCGAACGCCGTCTTGCTGACCGAGTACCGCGGTCTGACGGTTGCCCAGCTCAAGGAGCTGCGCAACAACATCCGTCAGGACGCGCAGTACGCCGTGGTGAAGAACACGCTGACCAAGATCGCCGCGAACAGCGCGGGGATCACGGCTCTGGACGAGGACCTCAAGGGCCCCTCGGCCGTCGCTTTCGTGCACGGTGACTTCGTCGCCACTGCCAAGGCTCTGCGTGACTTCGCCAAGGCCAACCCGCTTCTGGTGATCAAGGGCGGCATCTTCGAGGGCAACGCCCTCACTGCCGACGAGGTCAACAAGTACGCCTCGCTCGAGAGCCGTGAGGTTCTGCTGGCGAAGGCTGCGGGCATGATGAAGGCGACGATGGGCAAGGCTGCCGCCACCATCGACGCGCTTCGCGAAAAGCTGGAGACCGCTGACGCCGCGTAAGCGACGAGCGAGCTCTTTTACACAAACCCCATCTATCTAGGAGATACATCATGGCGAAGCTTTCCACCGAGGAGCTGCTCGAGCAGTTCGCCGGCCTCACCCTCGTCGAGCTCAGCGAGTTCGTGAAGGCGTTCGAGGAGAAGTTCGACGTCACCGCTGCTGCCCCCGTCGCCGTTGCCGGTGCCGGCGGTGGCGCTGCTGCTGAAGAGGTTGAGGAGAAGGACTCCTTCGACGTCATCCTCGAGGCTGCCGGCGACAAGAAGATCCAGGTCATCAAGGTCGTCCGCGAGCTCACCTCGCTCGGCCTCGGCGAGGCCAAGGCCGTCGTCGACGGTGCTCCCAAGGCCGTGCTCGAGGGCGCGAACAAGGAAGCTGCCGACAAGGCCAAGGAGGCCCTCGAGGCCGCCGGCGCGACGGTTTCCGTCAAGTAAGGCGAATCCCTTCACTGGAAGGCTCCGGATGCCGCGGCATCCGGAGCCTTCCGGCGTTAACCGGCCCGGCGGTGAACCGTCAGGACTCGGCGATGCGGGAGAGCCCTGAGTCGCGGACCGCAGCGGCGGTCGCGCCCGAGCGCGGCGCCGTCGAGTTGCGGACGACGAGGCGCGGCCGGATCATCACGGTGACGGGGTCGAGCGTCGCGTCCTCGATGTGGCGCATGAGCAGTTCCACCGCCGTCGCCCCCTGTTCGCGGGGCACCTGGCGAAGGGTGGTGAGGGCGAACATCTCGGCGTTGACGTGGTCGTCGATGCCGATGACGCTGAGCTCGGACGGGACGAGGATGCCGAGACGTCGCGCCGCGATGATGGCCCCGATCGCCACTTCGTCGCAGGCCCCCACGATGGCTGTCGGGCGCTCCGACGGATCGCTGAGGAGGTCGACGGCTGCTTCGTAGCCGGCCGGCATCGACAGTTCCGCCGGTGTGCGGGTGACCTGCGCGCCGAGATCGGAGTCGTGCATCTCCCGCGCATATCCATCGAAGCGGGCGGACTCGACGTGAGGCCAGTGGCTCGAGGACGTGCCGCCCAGGAAGGCGATGCGCCGGTGTCCCAGCGAGATGAGATGGGATGTCGCGAGGGCGGCGGCGAGCCGATCGTCGAGCGTGACGAGGCTCGTGGTCTGCTCGGTGCCGATCACGCTGACGACGGGTCGGTCGAGGGCCAGCAGCGCCTCGGTCTCGCTCGCGGCGGGTTCGAGGCCGACGGCGATGAGGCCGTCGAACCTCTTGCGGGAGAGGAAGTCGTCGAAGACGCGCCGACGGCCGGCGCTGCCGGGCGTCGCGTCGTAGAGGGTCAGGTCGAGCCCGCGTTCCAACAGGGATGCCTGGATGCCCTCGAGGACCTCGGCGAAGAACCACCGGTTCACGTGGGGGAGCACGACGCCGATGTTGCGGGTTCGCCCCGTGGCGAGGCTGACGGCGCTGGTCGAGGGGACGTAACCGAGGCGCTGTGCGGCCTCGTGGACCCGCTGTCGTGTGGCCGGGGACACCTGTGCGCTGCCGGTCAGGGCGCGACTGGCCGTCGCCTTGGAGACGCCGGCTTCGCGTGCAACGTCGGCGATGGTGCTCATCGGTCCTCCTCGACCCCGTCATGACCTGTCCCCGTGGTCGAGGACTCAGCGTAGTCGGTGGCGGCCGCGAAGGGAACCGGTTCCATCCTCAGTTCATGGGAGCGATCCCATGCGGATCATAACCGAAAGCACAATGGTTGCAGAACCTTGATATTTCGCAGTTGTGCGGAGAGTGTTCGGCCAAGTAGGTTGTCCTGGAATCGGTTCCCCAAGGATGCGGCCAAGGCTCCTCTGGGCGGACGATGATCCCGAAAGAGGAGAAGTACATGGCATTGTCACAGCGATACCGTCTTCTTGCCCCCGTCGCCCTTCTCGGCGCGGCAGCGTTGATGCTGGCAGGGTGTGCGGAAGGTGGCAGCGGAAACGGCGGCGGCGAGGCGAAGAAGACCGTCCGCATCTCCGGCGGCATCACGGGCGGCGAGGCAGACGCCCTCAACAAGTCCTTCGACCAGTTCACCAAGGACACCGGCATCACCGTCGAGTACGTCGGCGACAAGTCGTTCGAGGGCAACATCGTCACCAAGGTGACCGGTGGCGACGCCCCCGACATCGCGGTCGTCCCGCAGCCGGGTCTGTTGAAGACCCTGGTCGACACCGGGAAGGTGCTCAAGGCTCCCGAAGCGGTCGAGAAGGCCGTCGACGAGAACTGGTCGCCCGACTGGAAGAAGTACGGCACCTTCGACGACACCTTCTACGCGGCACCGATGCTCGCGAACCTGAAGGGGTACGTCTGGTACTCGCCGAAGCAGTTCGCGGAGTGGGGTGTCGAGGTCCCCAAGACGTGGGACGACATGATCGCCCTCTCCGACAAGATCGTCGAGACCACCGGCAAGCCCGCGTGGTGCGCCGGCTTCTCGTCCGAGGCGGCGTCCGGATGGCCGGGCACCGACTGGGTCGAGGACCTCGTCCTGCGCCAGTCCGGTGCCGACGTCTACGACCAGTGGGTCGCCGGTGACGTGAAGTTCACCGACCCGCAGATCAAGAAGGCGTTCGACGCGGTCGGCGAGATCCTCCTCAACCCCGACTACGTCAACGCCGGCTACGGCGACGTGAAGAGCATCAACTCGACGGCGTTCGGCGATGTCGCGGCGGCCGTGGCGAGCGGCGACTGCGCCCTCACCCACCAGGCCTCGTTCCTGTCGGCGAACTTCCTCGACGTGAAGACCGCGGACGGCAAGACCCCCGAGGTCGCGCCCGACGGTGACGTCTACGCGTTCATCATGCCCGGCTACACCGAGGGTGAGCTCCAGATCGAGGGCGGCGGCGAGTTCGTCGCCGGCTTCTCGGACGACGAGTCGACGCAGAAGGTCCTGGAATTCATGGCATCGCCCGAGTTCGCTGACGCTCGCGTCGAGCTCGGTGGCGTCATCTCGGCCAACAAGAAGGCCGACCCCAGCCTCGCCTCGAGCGAGTTCCTCAAGGAAGCGATGACGACGCTGCAGGACGACTCCACGGTCCTCCGCTTCGACGCATCCGACCTGATGCCCGCCACGGTGGGTCAGGGCTCGTTCTGGAAGGGCATGGTCGACTGGATCGACGGCAAGGACACCGACACGGTGCTCTCCGACATCCAGGCCGGTTACGAGAACTGATCGTCGCCTGACGATCGGCTGAGCCGAGCGGGGTCGGGCTTCCAAAGCCCGGCCCCGCTTCTCCCGTCCGTACCGCACGGGTACGCCGCTGTACCCAGAAGGGAACCCGCATGTCGCAGACGACCGTCGACAGGCCCGTCGACACCGAACCTGCCGTCACCACCCACGCTCAAGACCCGAGGGGTCGATCGATCACGAAGATCGTCGTCGCCGCAGGCTTCATCCTCATCGCTCTGGTCGCTTTCCTGCTCGCCTTCACCGGTTCGACCGAGGAATCGGCGCGCATCACGATCGGCTTCTCGCTCAACAGCTTCTTCCTGTGGCTCGGCGCGCTGAACCCGCTCATCCAGATCCCCGTCATCCTGCTGGTCTTCGGCCTCGTGGTGGCGATCATCCTGGTGCTCATCGAGTTCGCGCCGCGCCCCGGGCGCGGCTACTTCATCATGCGGCTGGTCGCCTGTCTCGTGATCCCGGTGCTCGCCTTCCTGCTGCTGCGTCCGTACGCCAACGCCGTCGTCTACGTGGTGGCCATCGCGCTCCTCGTCGGGGCGCTGCTCTTCTTCGCGGACTTCCGCTCCCGTCAGGGCGCGGGATACCTGTTCCAGCTCATCCTCTTCATGGCCCCGGCGAGCATCATGCTGATCCTCGGCCTCGTCTACCCGGCGATCGCGACGATCTTCAAATCGTTCTTCGACAAGACGGGCGATGAGTTCGTGGGCCTCGAGAACTACATCTGGGTCTTCACGAACCCCACCGGCACGGCCTCGATCGTCAACACGATCCTGTGGGCGCTGCTGGCGCCGACGATCTCGGTCGTCATCGGTCTCGCCTACGCGGTCTTCATCGACCGGGCCCGGGGCGAGAAGCTGCTGAAGGTCCTCGTGTTCATGCCCGTCGCGATCTCGTTCGTCGGCGCCGGCATCATCTGGAAGTTCATGTACGACGCCCGCCAGGGCGACCAGATCGGCCTCCTCAACGCGATCGTCACCGCTTTCGGCGGCGATCCGGTGCAGTGGCTCGCCATCAAGCCGGTCATCAACACGCTCATGCTGCTGGTCGTCTTCATCTGGACGCAGACCGGTTTCGCGATGGTGATCCTCTCGGCCGCGATCAAGGCTGTCCCGGTCGAGCAGATGGAGGCCGCCGAGCTCGACGGCACCAACGCGTGGCAGCGCTTCCGCAACGTCACGGTGCCCGGCATCCGCTCGTCGCTGATCGTCGTGCTGACCACCGTGACGATCGCCTCGCTGAAGGTCTACGACATCGTCGCCGTCATGACCGGTGGTCGCGACGACACGACCGTCCTCGGGTTCGAGATGGTCAACCAGCAGCAGCGGTTCCAGAGCTTCGGACACTCGTCCGCGCTGGCCGTTGTGCTGTTCCTGTTCGTCTTGCCGCTGATCGTCTACAACGCCCGATCGATGGCCAAGCAGAAGGAAATCCGCTGATGACCGTGGCAGCCCCGACCACGCCGGTCGACAACCGCACCGCGCGCCAGGTCGCGCGCGACACCCGCCGCAACGAGGCGATCGCCCACAAGAAGCTCACGTCGAAGGGCGCCACGATCGCGGCGGCCATCATCGCGATCTTCTGGACGATCCCGACCTTCGGTCTGTTCGTCACCTCGTTCCGCCCCGGAAGCGACACGCAGACGAGCGGATGGTGGACGGCGTTCACCGATCCGAAGTTCACGCTCGACAACTACATGCAGGCGCTGAACTCGGGCGGGACGTCCACGACGCTCGCCTCGGCCTTCGTGAACTCGCTCGCGATCACGATCCCCGCGACGGTGTTCCCGATCGTCATGGCGGCCCTCGCGGCCTACGCGTTCGCGTGGATCGACTTCAAGGGGCGCAGCGCGCTGTTCGTGTTCGTCTTCGCGCTCCAGATCGTGCCGCTGCAGATGGCCCTCGTGCCCCTGCTCAGCCTGTTCTCGGACGGCCTGAGCATCAATGACGTGCCGATCTTCCCCGGCTTCGGTCTGAACGAGGTCGATTACAGCTTCGCCCGCGTGTGGATCGCGCACGCGATCTTCGCGCTGCCGCTGGCGACGTTCATGCTGCACAACTTCATCGCCGAGATCCCGGGCGAGATCATCGAAGCCGCGCGCGTCGACGGTGCCGGACATGGCCAGGTGTTCTTCCGGATCATCCTGCCGCTGGCTGCTCCCGCGATCGCGTCGTTCGGCATCTTCCAGTTCCTCTGGGTCTGGAACGACCTGCTCGTCGCGACGATCTTCGCCTCGCCGGGTGCGCTGCCGATCACGCAGGCCCTCAACTCGCTGTCGGGGACCTGGGGCAACAAGTGGTTCCTGCAGTCGGCGGGTACGTTCATCTCGATCCTCATCCCGCTGATCGTGTTCTTCGCGCTGCAGCGCTTCTTCGTCCGCGGCCTCCTGGCCGGGGCGACGAAGGGCTGATCGCCGAAACGACAGAAGAGGGGGATGCCGGTGGCCACCGGCATCCCCCTCTTCTCGTTCGTGACTGTCAGCTGCAGCCGAGGCGCTGCTGCATCGAGGTCATGGCCTCGATCTCGAAGGTCTGACCCTTCTTCATGTTCTCGGCGACCGTCTTCACGCGCGCGTCGGTGCCGAGCTCGAGGACGGCCTCGGCCATCGGGATCGCGCCCTCGTGGTGGCGGATCATGAGCGAGAGGAACATGCAGTCCGCGGTCTTGCCCGTCGCGCTGTGCAGGGCGGCCAGCTCGTCGTCCGAGGCCATGCCCATCGCCTCGCGGACCTGCTCGTCGGTCTGCGGCGCGTCCGAGGCCGTTCCATGGGCGTGACCGGAACCGGATGCCGACATCCACGCCATCGGTGCGTCACCGTACTGCGGGAGCCCCCACTGGACGAGCCAGTCGAGCATCTCGCCGCGCTGGGACGACTGTCCCGTCGCGATGTCGTACGAGAGGGCCCGGAGCTCCTCGTCGTCCGTCTCCGCGTAGATCGTCATCGCCATGTCGACCGCCTGCGCGTGGTGCACCTGCATGTCACGGGCGAAGCCGGCGTCCGCGGAGCCTTCGGCGGGCGTGGATCCGGCGATGCCGAAGGTCGAGAAGCGGCCGATCGAGAACGCGACCGCGGCGACGGCGAGTCCGACCAGCAGCACCACCCACCACGGCGGGAGGGTGCGCGGGGTGCCCGGCTCGTCGCCGACGGTCTCGGTCGTCACTGCTTGCCGGGGGCGTCCAGGGCACCCGTGCACGCCGCGCCGGGCTCGGGACCGTTGGTGTTGCGCCAGTAGGCCTTGACGAACTCGCCGATGCGCTCGTCGTCGGGGGAGTCGACTTTCAGCTGCGCGTTCCACGCGCTGACGGCGATCGGGGTGTCCATGCCCTCGTAGGGGGAGAGGACCGTGTAGTCCTTGGGCAGCTGCGCATCGAGCGCCGCGACGCCCGCCTCGTCGACCCGGGCCGGGTCGTAGGTGACCCAGATGGCGCCGTGCTCGAGGGCGTGGACCGCGTTCTCGTTCGGCACCGGCTGCGTGTACACGCCGCAGTTGAGCCAGACGGCGTTGTGGTCGCCGCCGGCCGGCGGGGTCTGCTCGTAATCGACGGCGCCCTCGACGTGGGTGGCCGTGTGGTCGAAGGTCTGCACGCCGCGGATGCCGCTGCCGTCCCCGTCTCCACGGGCGATCGACACGGGGCGCGGCGTCAGGAGGAACGAGGCCACGACGAGACCCACCACGAGGACCGCGGCGGTGGACCCGACGATCCACAAGGTGGCCTTGGTGCGGCGGCGCTTGGCGAGCTGACGCTGGTACTCGGCGAGCTTCTGCTGCTTCTGCTGCTCGCGCTGCTGCTTGACGGTCAGGTTCAGCTGGGCCTGCGTCGCGGGGTTGCCGCTCGTCCGCTTTCCGGCAGGGTCGTTCGGGGTCATGGGAGTGGCCTCGTCGGTCGGGATGGGAGGGCGCGGGCGCGCCGGTTCGAGTTTATTCGTCTGCATCTGCGGGGGCCCTGGATGGGCGTCGTTCATAGGTTCCCGTGACCCTGCGACATTCCACGGCCGCGAGCGCAAGGGGCAGGTTCGTCGGCGGGATGTCGGCCAGGATGAGCGCATGACGAGAGTGCCCACGCATGAACACGAGATCGGCATCGGCCTGCGCCTGGCCGTCATCGGCGCGATCCTCCTCGTGGTCGCCGTCGCGACCGGCATCGCGGTCGAATCAACCGATTCGGAGCTGATCGACCTGGATGCGTGGTGGAACACGTACGTGACGACGTTCCTGCCCGGCATCCGTCCGATCTCCTTCCTCATGAACATCCTCGGAGCAGGAGTCGTCGGGACCTACGTCGTCCCCCTCGTCGGCGCCGCTCTGCTCGCGCTGGCACGCCGGCCATGGGGTGCCGTGTTCTTCCTCGCGGCATCGATCGTCGGCGCCCTCGTCGTGCAGCTGCTGAAGGGGCTGTTCGGGCGGGTGCGCCCCGAGGAGATGCTCGTCATCTCGGATCATGGGTCGTTCCCGTCGGGGCATACGGCGAATGCCGCCGTGATCGCGACGGTCGCCGTCATCCTCTTCCCCCGCGTGTGGGTCGCGGTCGTGGGCCTCGCCTGGGCGTTGCTGATGGCTTTCAGTCGGACCCAGGTGCACGCGCACTGGCTCACGGACACACTCGGCGGGACCGTGCTCGGAGTCGCCACGACGATGCTCGTCGCCGCCGCCCTGACGATTCCCATCGTCAGGGAGCGCGAGCGACGCCTCTCGCTAGGCTGACGACATGAGCGCCGATGAAGCCGCCGCCGAACTCGCCCGCCTCGAAGCGGAAGCCGCTGCCGCCGCGGCGGAACTGAAACTCGCCCGCGCGCAGGCCGCCCTCGCGGCCGCGCGTGCAGCGGCGGTGACGACGGATGCCGCTCCCGCCGAGCCCGCGTCTGCCGAGCCCGCTGCGGCGGAGCCACCCGCCGAGGCTCCGGCCGCGGAATCCGCTCAGCCCGCTGCGGCCCCTCCCGCCGGGGGCCCGCTGGACGACGGCGAGGTCGCCCGCATCGCCCAGGGGTACACCTTCGACGAGGCGACCCTCGACCTCGGGGCCCTCATGAACGGTGCCCCCCTCCCGGACGCGCAGATCCGCATCCCGCTCGCCATGACCAACCGGCACGGCCTCGTCGCGGGTGCCACCGGCACGGGTAAGACCCGCACGCTCCAGGGGTTGGCCGAGCAGCTCGCGGCGAAGGGGGTGCCCGTCTTCGCCGCCGACATCAAGGGCGACCTCACCGGCGTGGCGACGGCGGGGGAGCCGAACCCCAAGCTGCTGGCCCGCACGGAGGCGATCGGGCAGGCGTGGGAACCGGCGGCATCCGTCACGGAGTACTTCGCCCTCGGCGGCATCGGCACCGGGGTCCCCGTGCGGGCGACCGTCACCGGGTTCGGTCCGCTCCTGCTCAGCCGGGTCCTGGGGCTCAACGAGACGCAGGAGTCGAGTCTCGGCCTCGTCTTCCACTACGCCGACGCCCACGGCCTGCCGCTCGTCGACCTCTCGGACCTCCGGGCGGTGCTCACCTACCTGACGAGCGACGAGGGCAAGCCCGAGCTGAAGGACCTCGGCGGCCTGTCGCCCGCGACAGCGGGCGTGATCCTCCGCGAACTCATCACCTTCGCCGACGGCGGCGCGGACGTCTTCTTCGGCGAACCGGAGTTCGATGTCCACGACTTCCTGCGGACGGCACCCGACGGGCGGGGTGTCATCTCTCTCCTCGAGGTGCCGGGGATCGCCGACAAGCCCGAACTGTTCTCGACCTTCCTCATGTACCTGCTGGCAGAGCTCTTCGAGATCCTCCCCGAGGTGGGGGATGCCGACAAGCCCAAGCTGGTGTTCTTCTTCGACGAGGCGCACCTGCTCTTCCGCGACGCCTCGAAGGCGTTCACCGCCGCCATCGTGCAGACCGTGCGGCTCATCCGTTCGAAGGGCGTCGGCGTCTTCTTCGTGACGCAGACCCCCAAGGATGTGCCGGCGGACGTGCTCGGTCAGCTCGGCTCGCGCATCCAGCACGCGCTCCGTGCCTTCACGCCCGATGATGCGAAGGCCCTCCGCGCGACGGTGAGCACGTACCCGACCTCGGGATACGACCTCGAACGCGTCCTCCAGGAGCTCGGAACGGGCGAAGCGATCGTCACGGTCATGAACGAGAAGGGCGCCCCCACCCCGGTCGCGTGGACGCGCCTGCGCGCCCCCCAGGGCCTCATGTCCCCGACGCCCGCGGCGGCCGTGCAGGCCGTCGTCGCCGCGTCTCCGCTCCTCGCGACCTACGGGACTCCCGTCGACCGCGAATCCGCGCGCGAGATCCTCGGCGCCAAGATGGCCGCCGCCGATGCCGCGGCGGATGCGGCGAAGGCGGCGACCGAGAAGGCCAAGGCCGACGCGGAGTACGCGAAGCAGAAGGCCGCTGCAGACAAGGCGCAGCAGAAGGCCGAGCGCGATGCCCAGCGGGAGTACGAGCGGATCCTCCGGACCACCGGCGGCAGCACCCGGACGAGCCGCACGCGCGCGGCATCCCCTCTCGAGGAGATCCTCGGGTCGAAGACGACCCAGTCGATCATCGGCAGCGTCATCCGCGGGGTGTTCGGGAACGGACGCCGGCGATGACCGCGGCGGGAGGCATCCGTCCGTTCCGTCCCGGCGATGAGCCGGCGCTCTCGGAGATCTGCCTGCGGACCGCGGATGCCGGGAGCGATGCGACCGGGATCTTCGAGGACGACGCGATCTGGGGCCACATCTGGGCGCTGCCCTATGTGGAACGCCACCCGGACCTCGCCTTCGTGGTCGAGGACGAGAACGGGACGCCGATGGGATACGTCGTGGCGACCGACGATACGGACGGGTTCGAGGAGTGGTTCCGGACCGAGTGGTGGCCGCGGTTCGCGAACCGCTGGCCGAAGCCCGAGGCCGAGGTCACGCGTCAGGACGGCACGCTGCTCTACGCGTACGGCCGCGGCGAGAAGCCCGAGCGGTACGCGGCCGACTTCCCCGCCCACCTGCACATCGACCTGCTGCCGCAGGCGCAGGGGCAGGGGGCAGGGCGCCGACTCATCGAGACACTCTTCGCCGCCTTGCAGGAACGGGGCGTCGCCGGTCTCCACCTCGTCGCCTCGGCGGAGAACACCGGCGCGATGGCGTTCTACACCCGTCTGGGCTTCGCGGCGCTGCCGTCATCGCCGGGGTCGAGCGCGTACGGCATGCGGCTATGACCGGTGGACGGGGATCGGCATCGTCGACGTGTCGATGAGCGGGTCCTCGTCCTGACGAGCGACGACCTCGATGGCCTCTTCGCGGGTCTCGACGGTCGGCACCGAGCCGAGCAACGGACGCTTGGCGGTCTCCTTCATCGACAGCAGGGCGACACCGCCGAGCGCGGCGAAGAACATGATGTAGAACGCCGGCATGAAGGTGTTGCCGGTCAGATCGATGAGCGCCTGGCTGAACAGCGGTGTCGTGCCGCCGAACAGGGAGACCGAGACGTTGTAGGCGATCGCCATGGCGCCGAAGCGCGACGCCGTCGGGAAGAGTGCGGGCAGTGTCGACGCCGAGACGGCCACATAGAAGGCCACAGGGATGGCGACCATTCCGAGGGCGATGAACACGGCCCATTCCTGACCGATCTGCATGACCGCGAAGGCCGGGATCATGAGGACGATCGTCGAGCCGGCGGCGATCATGTACACCGGTCGACGCCCGATGCGGTCGCTGAGCCGGCCGATGAACGGCAGGCACGCCGACATGACCAGGAGCACGGGCACCGTGGCGACAGCAGCGCCCAGGTTGGAGATCCCCACCTCCTTCTCGAGGTAGGTCGGCATGTAGCTGGTGAGCGCGTAGCCTGCGGTGTTCGTCGCTGCCACGATCGCGATGCCGATGAGCACCTCACGCCAGTGGTGACGAAGGATGCCGACGATGCCATGGCGTGCCAGAGGATCATCGCGATCCGGCTCCTCGTCGGTTCCGGCGGTGTTCTCGTAGGCGGGGGTCTCGGGGATCTTGAGGCGGAACCAGATCGCCACGATGCCGAGCGGGATTGCGACGAGGAACGGGATGCGCCACCCGAAGTCCGTCATCGCGGTCTCGCCCCAGACCGACTCGGTGATGATCGTCGTGAGAGCGACGACGGAGGCACCGGCGGCGAAGCCGACGTACGAGCCGAGATCGAGCCACGACGACCAGAAACCTCGCCGCTTGTCGGGCGAGAACTCCGCGACGTAGGTGGTCGCGCCCGCGTATTCGCCACCGGTGGAGAAGCCCTGGATCATCTTCAAGACATAGAGCGGGATGATCGCCCAGAGCCCGATCTGAGCGCTCGTGGGCAGCACGCCGATGAGAGCGGTTGCCAGAGCCATCATCGCCATGGTGAAGAACAGGACCTTCTGGCGTCCGATGCGATCGCCGAGCGGACCGAGAACGAGCCCGCCGATAGGGCGGACCAGGAACGAGATCGCGAACCCGAAGAGGGTGGCCAGCAGACCCCATGGTTCGGGGAGGTCTGCCGTGAACACCGCGGTGATCGTCACGGCGAGGTAGCCGTAGATCCCGAAGTCGAACCACTCCATGAAGTTGCCGACGACGGTGCCGCCGATCGCTGTCCGGACGCGCTTGGTGTCGACCACGACGACGTCGTCCACGCCCAGCCGCGGAGGTGGCGCGGAGCGGGTCAGTGCTTCGGAGGACGGGGGTACCGAGGGGCGAGATGACCTGGCCATCTCTCCACGGTACGTAGTCGATCGGACCCTCGCATCCCGGGGCGTGTCTCTTGACAAACACGACGGGCTGAGCAGGGCCCGACCCCCGTCGGGACCGGTCTATCGTGGCGACATGAGCGAGCTCTCCGCCCCCACCGGCCGCGAACCGGCCCTCGTCGCACGGCCTCGACCGGATGGTTCCGCGCCGCGCGCACTCGTCCTCGGAGCCACCGGATACCTCGGCGGGCGGCTCGTCCCGCGACTCCTGTCGGCGGGGTACCGGGTGCGCGTCCTCGTCCGCACCCCGGCGCGACTCGCGGCGTTCGTGTGGGGGAGCGAGGTCGAGGTCGTGGAAGGTGCTGCCGAGGACGCGGATGCCGTGACCCGGGCGGTCGACGACGTCGACGTGCTCTACTACCTCGTCCACTCGATGGGCGGGGGCGACGACTTCGAGAGGAAGGACCTGCGCGCGGCGGAGACGGTCGCCGACGCGGCGGCCGAGGCATCCGTCGGTCGGATCGTGTACCTCGGCGGGCTGCACCCGGCGGGTGTGACGCTGAGTCCTCACCTGCGTTCGCGGGTCGAGGTGGGCGAGACGCTGCTGCACAGCGGGGCGCCGACGCTCGTCCTCCAGGCCGGTGTCGTCATCGGATCGGGGTCGGCCTCGTTCGAGATGGTCCGTCACCTGACCGACGTGCTGCCGTACATGCCGGCGCCGAAGTGGGTGCGCAACCGCATCCAGCCGATCGCCGTCCGCGACGTCCTGCACTACCTGCTCGCTGCGGCCCACGTGGATCCGGAGGTCAATCGGGCGGTCGACATCGGCGGCCCCGACGTACTGCGCTACGGCCAGATGATGAACGGGTACGCGGTCGAAGCCGGGCTCCGCCAACGCGCGATCGCGGCGCTGCCGGTGCTGACTCCCGGACTCGCCTCGCACTGGGTGAACCTCGTGACGCCCGTGCCGCGGGCGATCGCCCGCCCGCTGATCGCCTCGTTGCAGAACGAGTGCATCATGGACGACCACTCCGTCGACGACCTGCTGCCGCGTCCCGAGGGCGGCTTGACGCCGTACCGCGAGTCCGTGCGGCTGGCCCTCCGCAAGGTCGAAGCCGACGCCGTCGAGACCAGCTGGCAGGACGCCGAGGTCTCCTCCGTGCCGAGCGACCCGCTGCCCAGCGACCCCGAGTGGGCGGGCCGGCTCGTCTTCACCGACGAGCAGTCCGCGACGACGTCGGCGAGCCCCGAGCAGCTGTGGCGCGTCATCGTCGGGATCGGCGGGGAGAACGGCTGGTACTCGTCGCCGTTCCTCTGGGCCGTCCGCGGCTGGATGGATCGCCTCGTCGGCGGTGTCGGCCTGCAGCGCGGTCGCCGCAGCCGCGGCAAGGTCGCCGCCGGCGACGCGATCGACTTCTGGCGCGTCGAAGCCGTCGAGGAGGGCCGCCTGCTGCGCCTGCGCGCCGAGATGAAGGTGCCCGGGCTCGCCTGGCTCGAGCTGCGCGCGAAGCCCGAGGGCTCCGGATCGCGGTACGAGCAGCGGGCCGTCTTCTTCCCGACCGGGCTCGCCGGCCGGCTGTACTGGTTCGCCGTCCTGCCCTTCCACGGGTTCATCTTCAAGGGCATGGCGAACCGCATCGCGGCGGCGGCGGAGCGCGAGGCCCCCACGACCTGAACCGCGGCGCGCTGAGGTTCAGGCGGGCGTCAGCCGTCCGCCCGCGACGCGCACCGTGCGATCGACGAGGGATGCCGGGACCCCGGCGTGTGAGATCAGCACGACCGCGTGCGACCCGTCGACGGCGCCCAGCAGGTCGGTCAGGAGCGCATCGGCGGCGGCCGGATCGACACCTGCCGTCGGCTCGTCGAGGATGAGCACGGGGAACCCGCGCAGAAGCGCCCGCGCCAGGGAGATGCGCTGCGCCTGCCCGCCCGAGACGAGGGCGCCGCGCTCGCCGACCCGCGCGCCCAGCCCCCCGCGGGCGCGGAGCCAGTCGCCGAGCCCGACCCGTTCCAGCACGGCTTCGAGCTCCCCGTCGGTCGCGGTGTCGCGAGCGAAGAGGAGGTTCTGCCGGATGTCCTCGTCGAAGAGCATCGGATGCTGCTCGCACAGTCCTACGGTCAGGCGCAGGTCGTCGGGCGCGATCTCGTCGACCGAGCGTCCGCCGATGGAGTACTCGCCGGTGACGGCGAGGAACCTCACGAGGGCGTGAGCGAGCGTCGACTTGCCGGCGCCGCTCGCACCCACGATGTGCAGGCGCTCGCCGGGGTGCACGTCGAGGTCGACGCCGGTCAGCGCAGGCGCCGCGGCGCCCGGCCAGCGCACGTCGACGCCGCGCAGCCGGAGCCCGTCGCCGAGTGATGGAGCCTCGCCGGTCGGAGTCCCTTCTGCCGGGATCTCGCTCGGGACTTCTTCGGGCACGACGCCGGCGACACGGGATGCCGCGGCCCGCACCTGCCGCCAGGCGGACGCGGCGAGGGGGACGCCCGTGAAGACCTCGAACACCGCCATCGGCACGAGGACGGCGACGCCGAGCGCGGGGCCCGAGAGACCACCGGGCGCGGCGGCCGGGGCGGCCACGAGGAGGGCGGCGACCGTCGCGGCGCCCGCGGCGAGGGAGACGAGGGCGGCCGTCCCCGCCTGTGCGCCCGCCCGACGGAGAACGGCACGGCGGAGGGCGGCATCCGCGTCCTGAACGGCGGCGCGCGAGGCGGACTCCGCACCGAAGGCGACGAGGACGTCGAGCCGCGAGAGGTGATCGAGGACCGCGTCGCGCAGTCGCGCACGGAGCGGGGCGATCGATCGCTCCGCCCGCGCCCCCGCCACCCAGCCCCACGCGAGGGCGGCGACCGCGGCGCCGAGGAGGCAGGCGAGCAGGGTGAGGGCGGCCGGCCACCACACGAGTGCGACCAGGAGCACCGATCCGATCGCCACCGTGGCCGACGAGACGAGCGGGAGGATCACGCGGAGCGACAGGTTCTGCAGTTCGTCGACGTCGTCGACGAGGGCCGCGGAGGCGTCGCCGCGCGATGACGAGGCGAGTCCCGCGGGGGCGTGGGGGAGCAGCCGCCGCACCAGATCGGTCCGCGTCCGGGCGAGCTGCCGGAGGACGGCGTCGTGACTGGACAGGCGCTCGGTGTAGCGGAAGAACGCGCGGGAGAGGGCGAAAGCGCGGACACCGACGACGGCCATCGTGACGTACATGACGAGCGGTTGCTCCGAGGCCCGGACGATGAGCCACGCGCTGACGGCGAGGAGCGCGACGGCCGACGCTTCGGACAGGAACCCGGATGCGAGTGCGGGCCAGAATCTCCGCGGTGTCGGGACCGCGTCGCGGAGGACGTCACGCATGGTCGTCATGCGGTGACCTCCGCACCGCTCAGGCGCACGACGCGATCGGCGATGCCCCGGGCGCTCTCACGGTGCGAGACCAGGACGATCAGGGCCCCGGCATCCGCCACCTGACGCAGGGAACGCCACAGGTGGGCCTCGGCGTCGGCATCGAGGGCCGCGGACGGCTCGTCGAGGGCGAGCACGGGAGCGTGGCCGCGGAGGTGCCGGGCGAGGGCGCGGGCGACGGCGACGCGCTGCGCCTGCCCGCCCGACAGCCCCGCGCCCTGCACGCCGAGCATCCGGGCGGGGTCGAGGGCGCCGAGGCCCACGAGCGCCAGGGCTTCGCGGACCGTCCGTTCCGGCATGTCGTCGTCGCCGAGGCGGATGTTCTGCGCGACCGTGCCCGCGGCGAGACCGGCGCGCTGTCCCGCCCATCCGAGCCAGGCCGACGGCGCGAGCGAGCTCGCCGCGACGCCGTCGAACTCGATGCGTCCGGTCGCGGGGGCGAAGCCGAGGAGCGCGTGGAGCAGGCTCGATTTGCCGGCACCGCTCGGCCCTTCGATCAGGACGATCTCGCCCGAGCGCGCGTCCAGGGTCACGGGCGGCAGATCGCGCACACGCACGTCCCGCACGCGCAGCACGTGGTCCGTCCCGGTCGGCGCGGGTGCCGGCGCGATGTCTGCGGATGCCGCGGCGGCATCATCGAGCACAGCGAAGACGTCCCGCGTGGCCGCTACCCCCTCGCTCGCGGCGTGGAACTGCACGCCGACCTGACGGAGGGGCAGGAACGCCTCCGGTGCGAGAAGGAGGACGAACAGGCCGACGCTCAGGGTGAGGGAGCCGTCGATCAGGCGGAACCCGATCGCGACCGCGACGATCGCAACGGAGATCGAGGCGAGGAACTCCAGTGCGAAGCCCGAGAGGAACGAGACCCGGAGCACCGTCATCGTCTCGCGGCGGTAGTCGTCCGTCACTCGCTCGATCGCGTCGGCGGCGCGACGCTGACGGCCGAAGACGGTGAGCGTCGACAGTCCTTGCACCGTCTCGGAGAACCGGGTCGCGAGCCGGGTCAGAGTCTCCCACTGGCGGCGCTGCACGGAGCGCGTCGCCAGGCCGATCAGGATCATGAAGATCGGGATGAGGGGAAGGGTGAGGAGGACCGTGAGGCCCGAGATCGCGTCGGCCGACCACATCGCCGCGACGAGGATCGGCGTCGCGATCACGGTCTGCACGAGCTGGGGCAGATAGCGCCCGACGTACGGTTCGAGGGCGTCGAGTCCGCGCCCCGCCACGAGGGCGAGGTGCGACGTGCTGCGCGACGCCGTCCACTCCGGGCCGAGCTGCGCGACGCCGTCGAGCACGGCCGCGCGCAGCTGCGACTCGACGCGCGCCGACGTGCGCGCGGCGACGCGTTCACGGATCAGCGCGAGCACCGAGCGGGCGACGACGATGCCCGCGAGGGCGAGAAGGGTCCCGGCCAGGTCGGCCCCGGCGATCGCATCGACGATCGCTCGGGTCGTGAAGAAGGCGAAGCCGACGATGACCGCCGTCTGCAGGAGGGACAGCAGGGCGATGACGACGAAGAACGATCGGGATGCCGCGGCGTACCGCCACAGGCGGGGGTCCACCGGCGGCTGCCGCGGCTCGGTCTCGTCAGGCATGGCTCGATCCTCCCGCGGGCTCAGTGAGCAGCCGCGGCATCCGCCTTCTCGATCTGCACCCGCGAGATGCGCTTGCGGAACACCCAGTAGGTCCAGGCCTGGTAGGCGAGGATGCCGGGCAGGAAGATGACCGCCGCCCAGGTCATGACGCCGAGCGTGTAGTCGGTGCTCGAGGCGTTCTCGATCGTGAGCGAGTTCGCCGGATCGGTGGAGGACGGCATGACGTAGGGGAACAGGGCGAACCACAGCATCAGGACGGCGCCGACGATCGTGACCGCTCCGAGGGCGAACGCCCACCCGTCGCGGCGACGGAGGTTCGCGACGGCCGACCCGAGCAGCGCGAGCGCGGCGGCGACGCCGCATCCGATCACCGCCGCCAGTGCCGGTGCCTCGCGATCCATCGCGATGACCGTGGTCCAGACGACGGTCGCGGCGGCGAACGCGATCGTCGGGAGAGCGACGCGACGTGCCAGGCGGTGCGCTTCCTCCTTGACCGTGCCGTCGGCCTTCAGTCCCACGAAGTACAGCCCGTGGAGGAAGAAGAGGAGGAGCGTGGTCGCCCCGACGCACAGTGCGTAGGGGTTCAGGAGCGTCAGAAGCGAGCCCGTGACGTTCTTGTCGGCGTCGATCGGGACGCCCTGCACGATGTTGCCGAACGCGACGCCCCACAGAAGCGCCGGGATCACGGAGCCGATCACGATCATCCGGTCGAAGCCGCGCTTCCACGCGAGTCCTTCGCGCTGGTGTCGGTACTCGAACGAGACGCCGCGCAGGATGAGGGCGAGCAGGATGAGCAGCAGCGGCAGGTAGAACCCGCTGAACAGGGTGGCGTACCACTCCGGGAACGCGGCGAACAGGCAGGCTCCGGCGACGATGACCCAGGTCTCGTTGAGGTCCCACACGGGACCGATCGTGTTGATGACCTGGCGCCGCGACACCTCGTCTCGGCCGAGGAACGGCAGGCTCATCCCGACGCCGAAGTCGAACCCGTCGAGGACGAAGTAGCCGACGAAGAAGACACCGACGATGAAGAACCAGAGGTAGGCGAGATCCATGGCGTGCTCCTAGTAGACCGTCGAGGGGGTCTGGTCGACCGGCAGGTCCCGCGGGTCGGGGTCATCGGGTCCGGGCAGCGGGTCGGGACCCTGCTGCGCGGCTTTGAGGATGAGGCGGAACTCGACGACCGCGAGCGACGCGTAGATCGCGGTGAAGGCGACCAGCGATATGAGCACGGTCCAGGCGGGGACGTTGGGGGAGACCCCGTCCGCGGTGTGCATGAGACCGAAGACGATCCAGGGCTGGCGACCCATCTCGGTGAAGATCCAGCCCACGAGGCTGCCGAACAGCGGGAGCGGGGCGGACCAGATGGCGATGCGCCACATCCAGCCGGCGACGGGACGCGTGGCCTTCTTGCGGGTGACCCAGAGACCTGCGACCGAGATGAGGGTGGCGATGCCGCCGAAGCCCATCATCCAGCGGAACGACCAGTAGGTGACCCAGATCTCGGGCATGTAGTCGATGCCGGAGCCGAAGCGCGCCGTGTAATCGGCCTGCAGGTTGTTGAGGCCTTCGACGCAGCCGTCGAGTGTGTGCGTCGAGAGGAACGACAGCAGGTACGGGACGCGCAGCGACCAGACCTCGGCCGTGCCGTCGGGGGTGCCGATGGAGAAGATCGAGAAGGATGCGTCCGCCCCGCACGCGGTCTTCCAGAGCGCCTCGGCGGCCGCCATCTTCATCGGTTGCGTCTGCACCATCACGAGGCCGAGCTGATCGCCGCTGATCGCCGTGCCGACGAACGAGATGATCATGAACCACATCCCGTACCGGAGCACCGGACGCATCGTCTCGAGATGCTGGCCGCGGCGCAGGTGGTAGGCGGCGACGGCGATGATGACGGCCGCGGTGAACATGAACGCCGCGAAGATCGTGTGCGGGAAGGCGGCGAGGGCGACCGGGTTGGTCAGCAGCGCGAAGAAGTTCGTCAGTTCGGCTCGACCGGTCTCGGGGTTCAGCGTGTAGCCCACCGGGTTCTGCATGAACGCGTTCGCGGTGAGGATGAAGTAGGCCGACAGGATCGAGCCGAATGCGGTCGCCCAGATGGTGAGGAGGTGGATGCGGCGCGGCAGCTTGTCCCATCCGAAGATCCAGAGGCCGATGAAGGTCGCCTCGAAGAAGAACGCCATGAGGCCCTCGAAGGCGAGCGGAGCGCCGAACACGTCGCCGACGAAGCGCGAGTAGTCCGACCAGTTCATGCCGAACTGGAACTCCTGCACGATGCCGGTGACCACGCCCATCGCGAAGTTGATCAGGAAGATCTTGCCGAACAGGCGCGTGATGTGCAGCCACTTCACGTCGCCCGTGCGGTGCCAGATCGTCTGGAAGATCGCGACGGTGAGCGCCATGCCGAGCGTGAGCGGCACGAACAGGTAGTGGTAGAGCGTCGTCAGTCCGAACTGCAGGCGAGCCAGGATGAGCGGGTCCAGAAAGTCCACGGGCTTGGTCCTTCCACGGGTATGTTCCGACGGTACGACGCGGTCCCGATCGCGGGATCGGATCGGGCCGTGCAAAACACCCGGATGCCGCCGCGCCGCACCACCCCCATGGTGGGAGCGGTCTCCGCCCCCTACGGTGGGCCACATGACTCGTGGCGAATCCTCCCGTGTTCCCGCGATGATGCGGCGGATGACAGCGCTCACGGCGGTCTGGGTGACCGCGGTGCTGATCCTCACCGCGGGACCGGCCGCGGCCGGGACCGTCCCCACCCCGTCGCCGACCCCCACTCCCACCGCGAGCCCGACTCCGACGCCGACGCCAACGCCAACGCCGACGCCGACCCCGAAGCCGACGGTCGCTCCGACCCCGAAGCCGTCGCCGTCGCCCACGCCGACGCCGACCCCCGCACCTTCGCCGGATGCCGGTGCACGCCTGGCAGCGCCCCCGGCCCCGCGCATGCCCTCGATCACGCGGATCAGCGCGCCGACGGCCGCTGACCAGACGATCACAGCGAGCCGCACGCTCTTCCCCGACGGCAGCACGGAGGTCGTCGTCTCGGCCGCCAAGCGTCATGACGCGCAGACCGCGGCCTACCTCGCCGGCGCCCGCCGCGCACCCCTCCTCTACGTCGCGCCCGATGCGATCCCCGCCGCGATCACGGCCGAACTGAAGCGGCTGCGGCCCACCCGCATCCTCGTCGTCGGGTCGACGGCCTCCGTCGGGACGAAGGTGGCGGGCCTGCTCGGCGCCATCGCTCCGGTCGAGCGGATCGCCGGCGGTGACACCTACGCGCTGTCGCGAGCGGTCCTCCGATTCCAGGGCCCGGTGAAGCGGGTGTACATGGCCGACGGTCGCACGATGGGTACCGCTCCGATCGCCGCTGCGGCCGCGAACGCCACCGGCGCGGGCTTCATGGCGGTCGACGGCCGCGGGACGGCGTCGACCGCGACGATGGACGCGCTCCGGGCGGTGGGGGCGAAGGAGGTCGTCCTCACGAACGTGATGTCGATGATGGGTCGGAACTTCGTCGACAAGATCAGGGCCGCAGGCATCAGCGTCCGGCGCCTTCCCGGCGGGACGAACGAGGCGATGGCCGTCTCGGCCGCCGGAGAGTACCCCGCCACGACCGCCCGCGCCGTCGTCGTCTCGGGCGCGGACGCGCCCAATCATGAGACCGGCACGGCGGCGGCGGTCGCCGGTGCGCTCCGCCAGCCCTTCCTCTACGCGCGCACCGAGTGCGTATCGGATGCCGCCGCAGCGATGCTCGACCGGCGCAAGGATTCCGTCCTCGCGATCGGCTCGACGAGCCGGCTCAACGCTACGGTCATCTCCGGCGACGGGTGCACGGCCGTCCGGACCGCTGCCGCCGACACGCTGCGCGCGAAGATCACGGCGGCGACCAAGCGGCATCCGTCATCGTCGTACGCCGTGACCGTGCGGCAGATCGGCGGGCTGGAGGTCGTGTCGGGAGTGACCGGTGCCACCCGCCGCGAGCCGGCCAGCATGATGAAGCTGTTCGTCGCCTGGGCGGCGCTGACCCGGGTGGACAAGAAGCAGGCGTCGCTGTCGACGAAGCTGTCCTCGGGGCTGACCGTGAAGGAGTGCCTGCGAGAGCTCATCTGGATGTCGGACAACTACTGCCACACCGACCTCGTCCACTGGATCGGGATCTCCAACCTGAACAAGCAGATCGCCGCCGGCGGGTACAGCCAGACCTCCTACGGGCGCGTCCTCAAGGGGCAGGACGTCCTCTACGGCGGCAACCGCACGACGTCCAACGACCTCAGCCTGCTGCTGTCGCGGATCGAGAAGAAGCAGCTCCTGAGCGCGTCGAGCAGGGCGCTCATGCTCGACCTCATGCACACGCAGCTGTTCCGCTCCCGCATCCCGAACGGCATACCCGCCTCCGCATGGCAGGCGTCCAAGCCCGGCTCCCTTTGGGTGAAGGGCGGCTTGCTCCAGGCGGACACGGCGATCATCCGGGGCCCGAAGGGGACCTTCGTGCTCACGGTCATCGGTGACGCCGGATCGTCGAAGGCCGGCATCCGCGACATCGCGCGCACCGTCTACTCGCACGTCAACGGCTCCTTCGGCGCGGCCGCGAACCATTCGGACCTGCACGTGCGGACCACGAAGAACGCGACGTGGCGGAAGAGCGCGGGCGGCGCGGTCGGCGGAACGGTGCCCGTCGGCACACCGCTGCAGGTCTCGGACTCGAAGCGGCACTGGTACAAGATGCACTACCGCGGCGGCTACGCGTGGATCTGGTACTCGTCCGTGCGCAGCAACCTCGCTTACTGACTCACGCGTCGGGGCGCCGGCGAAGCAGCTGGATGACGCACTGCTGCGGGTCGCAGGACGAACGCATGCCGTCCACGGCGAGCGGTCCGCCCGCCTCGCGGAGCGCCCCCTGCATCAGCCCGAGGTGGACCTCGCACAGGGTCTCGCGGTGATCTGCCTGGTCGGCGGCGTGGGCGCACGGAGTGAGATCGATCGTGAGGCCGTCCTCGTCGATCTCCGGATCGAACCCGCCGTCGAGGAGCTGCTCGACGAGCGCATCGAGCTGATGCTGCTCCTCGCCCGTGAGGGTCCCCGCGGTCTCGGGCATGACGCGGCGCATGAGGTCGCCGCGCTCGACCGCGGCCTGCACCTTGCGACGGTGCTCGGGGCTCGACACGCTCGCACCGTCGACCGCGCGGTAGAACACGCGGGGGCGTCCGCGGATGGTGCGATTCTCGACCTCGGTGGCCACGAAGCCGCGCTCGATCAAGCGCTGCAGGTGCTCGCGCACGGTGTTGGGGTGCAGTCCGGTGGCTTTCACGAGCTCGCCGACGGTCTGCTGCGGAGTCGTCTGCAGCAGATGGAGGATCGCCACGCGCGAGGACGTGGAGATCGCGTTGTAGGCCGTCGGGCGCCGGGCCGTCATGGCTCCATTATCGCGGGATGCCCGGTGCTCGGAGGCGGCCCCAGGATGAGATTCCGCCCTTAATCTGGAGGGCATGCGGCACCCCACTCCAGACCCCGTCGGCCCGGGACAGGAGAGCGTCTGGGACTATCCCCGACCCCCTCGCGTCGAGCCGGTCCGCGGGACCGTGACGATCACCCTCGGCGGCGAACGCATCGTCGCCACGAAGGGAGCGCTGCGGGTTCTCGAGACGAGTCATCCGCCCGTCTACTACCTGCCCATCGCCGACTTCGTCCCGGGCGCGTTGACGCGGGCGCCGGGAGCGTCGTTCTGCGAGTTCAAGGGCGCCGCGCGCTACCTCGACGTCCACGGGGGCGGGCGGACCGTGCCCGGCGCGGCGTGGAACTATCCGAACCCCGAGCCCGGCTACGAAGAACTCGCCGATCGCGTGGCGGTGTACGCGCAGGAGATGGACGAGTGCACGGTCGCCGGCGAGGTCGTCACTCCGCAGCCGGGGCGGTTCTACGGCGGGTGGATCACCGCTCGTGTGGTGGGACCCTTCAAGGGCATCGCGGGGTCTATGGGGTGGTGACCCCTCCCTGAGCGACCCCGGCGGTCAGAGCCCGAGCGACGGCTGCGCGTCGGGGGAGTCGCTCTCGCGCGGCTCCTGCCGGACGAGATCGGCCACGGAGCCCAGGATCTCGTCGGGACGGAACGGATAGCGCTCGATCTCGGCGCTGTCGCTGATGCCGGTGAGGACGAGCACCGTATGGAGTCCCGCCTCGATTCCCGCGACGACGTCGGTGTCCATGCGGTCGCCGATCATGCCGGTGTTCTCGGAGTGAGCGCCGATGCGGTTGAGCGCCGAACGGAACATCATCGGGTTCGGCTTGCCGACGACGTAGGGCTCTTTGCCGGTCGCCTTGGTGATCAGCGCCGAGATCGCGCCGGTCGCGGGCAGGACCCCCTGGGTCGAGGGCCCGGTCGCGTCGGGGTTGGTGGCGATGAACCGCGACCCGGCGCCGATGAACCTGATCGCCTTGGTGATCGCCTCGAACGAGTAGTTCCGCGTCTCGCCGACGACGACGTAGTCGGGGCTCGTCTCGGTCATGATGAAGCCCGCCTCGTGGAGCGCGGTCGTGAGACCTGCTTCGCCGATGACGAAAGCCGTGCCGCCGGGCTTCTGCGAGGCGAGGAAGTCCGCGGTGGCGAGGGCCGACGTCCAGATCGACTCCTCCGGGACCACGAGGCCCGAGGCGCGGAGCCGTGCGCTGAGGTCGCGCGGCGTGAAGATCGAGTTGTTGGTGAGGACGAGGAACGGGGTGCCGTCGTCACGCCACTGCTCGAGGAGCTCCGCGGCGCCCGGGATCGGCGTGTTCTCGTGGACGAGGACGCCGTCCATGTCGGTCAGCCAGCACTCGATGTCCGCCCGGGTCCGCATGCCTTCACCCTACGCCCGCGGCTCGTTCGGCCCGGGTAGGGGGATGGCGGTCCGGTCCATGGCTCGACTTTGGTTAGGCTCTCCTTACTTAGCTCCAAGGAAAGGTCCTGCTCACCATGTCCCCACGCTCACGACTGGTCCTCGCCTCCGCGGCCGGGATGATCGCTCTCGCCCTGGCCGGATGCACCGCCGCCGCCGCGCCCGAATCGGCGAGCGGATCCGCGGCCCCGGGAACGCGATCCGTCGAGCACGCCCGCGGCACGGCCGACGTGCCCGACCAGCCGGAGCGCGTCGTGACGCTCGAGCCGCTCGAGCTCGACACGGCGGTGGCCATCGGCATCACGCCCGTGGGTGCGGCCGTCGCGGGGAACGTGACGGAACTGCCCTCGTACCTCGGGGTCTCGGACGTCGCTCCCGTCGGGACCGTCCCCGAGCCCGACCTCGAGGCGATCGCGGCGCTGAAGCCCGATCTGATCCTGGGCACCGAGTCGCGGCATTCAGAACTCTACGAGCAGCTGAGCGCCATCGCCCCGACGGTCTTCATCGCCTCGCAGGCCGACCCGTGGCGCGAGAACGCCACGCTCATCGGCGAGGCGCTGGGCCGTGAGGACGAGGTCGCCGGTCTCCTCACCGGTGTCGACGATGAATGCGCGCGCCTGAAGAGCGAGTACGCGCTCGACGGTCAGACGGTGCAGCTCATCCGCCCGCGCGACGAGACGACGCTCAGCCTCTACGGCCCGGTCTCGTTCGCCGGCAGCCTGCTCGAATGCGTAGGCTTCACCATCCCCGACCGGGAATGGGAGGACGGCCTGCAGGCGGACCTGTCGCCAGAGAACATCGCGTCGGCGACGGCGGATCACGTCTTCGTGACGGCCGCGGACGTCGACGACCGTTCCGCGATCCCCGCTGCGGTCGCCAGCGCGTTCCCCGATGCGACGCTGGTCGACACCAGCACGTGGGTGTCCGGCGTCGGCCCAAAGGGGGCCGAGGCCGTCCTCGGCGACATCGAGCGGTACCTCTCCGCGAACCGGTGACCGTCACCACGCGCCCGGGTCGAGGCATCCTCAGCGTCGGTGTCGTCGCGGCGATCCTCGCCGTCGCCGTGATCGCGTCGCTCGCGCTCGGCGCCAACCCGCTCGCCCCGCCGGCGGTGATCGACGCGCTCGCCGGCAGGGGGACGAGGGAGACGTCTTTCGTCGTCTGGGACCTGCGGGTGCCGCGCACGGTCGTCGGCCTCATCGCCGGCGCGGCGCTCGGCGCGGCCGGAGCGCTCATGCAGGCGTTCACGCGCAACCCCCTCGCCGATCCCGGGCTCCTCGGGGTCGGTGCGGGGGCGGCGTTCGCCGTCGCGCTCGGCGTGTCCCTGTTCGGATTGTCCGACCCGGGAGAGGTCGTCTGGCCCGCCTTCGCCGGCGCGCTGCTGGTGACCATGGCGGTCTCCGTGATCGGTGCGAGCGGGCCGGGCGGACCGGTTCGCCTCATCCTCGCGGGTGTCGCGCTCGGCGCCGTTCTGTCGGGCATCACGACCGCCATCACGCTGACGGACCCGGAAGCCTTCGACCGGATGCGCGGATGGAACGCGGGGTCCCTGCTCGGAGCAGGGCTGGACGACCTCGGCGCCATCGCCCCTTTCGTCGCCGCGGGTGCCGTCCTCGCGTTCGCGCTCGCCCCCGGACTCAACGCGATGGCGCTCGGCGACGACGTCGCGCGCTCGCAGGGAGTGAACGTCGGCCGCATCCGGATCGGAGTGATCGTGGCGGTCACCCTCCTCGCCGGGGCTGCCACCGCGATCGCGGGGCCGATCTCGTTCGTCGGCCTCATGATCCCGCACGTCGTGCGGTGGATCGTCGGACCCGATCAGCGTGCAGTTCTGCCGCTGTCGCTGCTGGCCGGCCCTGTCGTCGTGCTCGCCGCCGACATCCTCGGCCGCGTCGTGATCGCCCCCGCCGAGGTCCCGGTCGGAGTCGTCGTCGCCTTCGTCGGAGCCCCGCTCCTCATCGCGCTCGCGCGTCGACGGACGGCGAGGGCCCTGTGATGGTCGCGACCGTCGTGGACCGTGCGGGCCGAGTGGGGCGACCGGCTCGGTCCGTCGCCGCCGGGCGGCGGCGCGTGCTCGCGGTGGGGGTCGCGGCATCCGTCGTGCTGGTCGTGCTGGTCACCCTGGGTCTGATCCTCGGGGACTTCCCCGTCCCGCTCGAGCGGATCCCGACGATCCTGGCGGGCGGCGGCGAAGGGATCGAACACACCGTGGTCGTCGACTGGAGGCTGACGCGCGTGATCGCCGCGGTCGGGGTGGGGGCGCTCCTGGGCATCGCGGGTGCGCTGTTCCAGACCGTCACCCGCAATCCGCTCGCGAGTCCCGACATCCTGGGACTTTCGAGCGGTGCCTTCAGCGGCATGCTCCTGACGCTCGTGCTCGTGTCCGCGAGCTGGCAGGCTCTCGTCGCCGGATCGCTGGTCGGCGGGCTCGTGACGGCACTCGTCATCCAGATGCTGGCCTCGCGCGACGGACTGCAGGGCTTTCGGATCGTCGTGGTCGGCATCGGGGTCTCGGCGATGCTGGCGTCGCTGAACACCTGGCTGTTGCTGCAGGTCGAACTCGAGACCGCGATGTTCGCATCGGCGTGGGGTGCCGGATCGCTCAACGGCGTCTCCGCAGGCCCCGTCACCGGGGCGCTCGTGGCCGCTGTGCCGATCGTCGTGGGGGCGTTCTGCCTCGTCCCACGGATGCGACAGCTCGAGTTGGGGGACGATCTCGCCGCGGCCACGGGGGCGCGTCCGCACGCCGTCCGGGCCCTGGCGTTGCTCGCGGGGGTGGGCCTCGTGTCGGCGGCGACCACCGTCGCAGGCCCCGTGGCCTTCGTCGCCCTGGCGGCTCCGCAGATCGCCCGCCGCCTCGCGCGCACGCCGTCGCTGCCGCTCGGACTGTCGGCCCTCCTCGGAGCCGCGGTCCTGCTCGCCTCCGACCTCGTCGCGCAGCACGCGCTGCCCGCGCCCCTCCCCGTCGGCGTCGTCACCGTCTCGGTCGGCGGCCTCTACCTTCTGTCCGTCATCGTCCTGGAGCTCCGTCGCCGTGCCTGATCGCCCACCCGCTTCCCTCACCGTCGAGCAGGCCTCCTTCGCCTATGCCGACACCCGCATCGTCGACCAGCTCTCGCTGCAGATCGAACCGGGCTCGTTCACCGTCGTCATCGGCCCGAACGCGTGCGGCAAGTCGACGCTTCTGCGCGGTCTCGCGCGCCTGCTCGCACCAGAGGAAGGGCAGGTCGTCCTCGACGGCCGGTCGATCGCCGGGATCCCCGCCAAGACGCTCGCGCGGCGGATGGGGCTTCTGCCGCAGACCGCCGTCGCGCCCGATGGGATCACGGTGCGCGACCTCGTCTCGCGGGGTCGGTATCCGCATCGGGGGATGCTGCGACCCTGGTCGCCGACCGATGAGTCGGCCGTCGTCGAGGCGCTCGCCGCGACCGGGACGACCGAGTTGGCGGACCGGCCGGTCGACGCACTGTCGGGCGGGCAGTGCCAGCGGGTGTGGATCGCGATGGTCCTCGCGCAGCAGACCGAGGTGCTGCTTCTCGACGAACCGACCACGTACCTCGACGTCGCGCATCAGGTCGAACTGCTCGAACTCCTTGCGGCCCTCCACGAGCAGGGCCGGACGATCGTCGCCGTCCTGCACGACCTCAACCAGGCGGCGCGCTACGCGACGACCGTCGTCGCCATGCGCGACGGGCGGGTGATCGCCGAAGGGCCGCCTGCCGAGGTCGTCACGAGCGAGAACGTGTCGGCCGTCTTCGGCCTCGCCAACACCGTCATCCCTGATCCCGTCACGGGAGGGCCGCTCGTCGTCCCGCTCCGTGCGCCCCACGTCACGGAGGTCCGACCATGACCGCAGTCCTCGAGCGCCCTTGGGCGTACAGCGCCTTCGAGGTGGAGGTCGCCGCGACCGTGCGGCTGAGCATGAGGTTCATCCGGATCACGCTGCGCGGCGACGCACTGCGGAACTTCGCGGAGTGGGGTCTCGATCAGCGCATCAAGCTCGTCCTGCCGCTCCCCGGTGGCGGCCTCGCCGACTTCGGCCTGCTCGACGAGCCGACGCCCCACCCCTCCGATTGGTACACGCGGTGGAAGGAGCTCGACGAGACCGAGCGGAACGTGCTCCGGACGTACACCCCCGCCGCGATCCGAGCAGACGACGGCGAGATCGACGTCGACGTCTACCTGCACACCCCGGCAGGGCCGGCGTCTGCGTGGGCTGCGTCTGCTCGCCCCGGCGACCGCCTCGTCGTGACCGGACCCGACCGCCGCATGGGGTGGACGGGGTACGGCCTGCACTGGCATCCGGGTTCGGCACGTCGGGTGCTGCTCGTCGCGGACGAGACCGCGTACCCCGCGGCGCGCAACATCGTGTCGGCGTTGCCCGACGGTGTCGTCGCCGACGTGATGGTGGATGCCGCGGCTCCGGCGGACGACCTGCTGTCACCGCACGTCGCCGCGCCTCACCGCGCTCAGCGCATCGACCGCGACGATGCCGGGGGTCTCGAGCGTGCCGTCGCGGCGTGGGCGGGTGCCACGGTGGATCTGCCGAGCGGCGAGGTCTACGTCTGGCTGGCCGGCGAGTCCGGCACGGTCACCTCGCTCCGGCGCCTGCTCACCGGCCGCCTCGGTGTGCCGAAGGATCGGGTGTCGTTCCTCGGCTACTGGCGCGAGGGCGGCCCGCTCGTCGGCTGAGCGGGGGAGGGGTGGACGCCTACGAGGTGCCGGCGAAGGGCGGCGATCCACTCGTCCGTCGCATCGAGGTGCGCGTCATGACTTCCCCGTGTGAGGTCGGCACGACGTGTCTGCGGGCGGCGGGCGATCAGCTCGTCGCGCTGCGCCGCGCTGAACATGCCGTCCCTCCCGAACACGACGAGGGTCGGCACGGTCAGGCTCTCCCACGCCGTCCACTGAGGTCGATGGACGTCCTCGAGGGTGGTCGCCATGACGTCCGCGTCGAATCGCGGAGAAAGGCCACCGTCCGCATCCACGAGGTCGGCGATCCAGGCGCAGGAAAGGGGTGAGTCGCCGAGGAACGCGAGCGCGGCGGCGGGGTCGGCGAACGGTGTCGGCCAGGAGGCGAAGAAGGTGCCGACGGCCGCAGCGTCGCCGGGGCGTCCTCCCTGCGCATGACCTTCGAGCATGACGAGGTCCGAGACGCGATCGGGGTGGGCCGAAGCGGTCAGGAACGCGGTGTGCGCGCCCATCGACTGACCGACGAGCGTCGCCGGCTCCGCGGCCGAGAACAGGTCGATCACTGCAACGACGTCATCGACGAACGCGGAGCGCGAGAGGTCCGCCGGTCGTCGCGTGCTCCGTCCGTGCCCGCGCTGGTCGAGGGCGACGACGTGGAAGGAATCCGTGAGTGCGTCGGCTGTCGCGATCATTTCGGTCGCACTCCCGGCCAGGCCGTGGAGAAGGATGAGAAGTCGACCCTCTCCGCCCGCGTCGAGGACGGACAGATCGACGTCGCCGCGAGACACGGTCCGCCGGGTGATCGCCACGGGGTCACGCTAGCCGATGCGGTCCTGCACGGGGTTCGGCGTCAGGCGGTGGCGACCGCGTTCGTCGGAACCCAGCCCAGCGACGGAGCCACGTGGCGTGCGAACGACTCGACGAGGCGCAGGTTGAAGGCGACACCCAACTGGCTGGGGATGGTCAGCATGAGGGTGTCGGCCTCTCGCACTGCGGCGTCGTGCTGCAGTTGCTCGACGAGTTCGTCGGGCGTGCCGGCGTACGTCTTGCCGAACGTCGAGCGCATCCCATCGATGATGCCGATCTGGTCACCGTCCGAGCGTCCGCCGAAGTACATGGCGTCCTCCGCCGTGGTGATCGGGAAGATGCTGCGGCTCACCGAGACCCGAGGCGTACCGGCGTGACCGGCCTCGCGCCACGACGTGCGGAAGGCGTCGATCTGCTCTGCCTGCAGGATGTCGAACGGTCGCCCGTCCGCCGACGTGAGGAGAGTCGAGGACATCAGATTGACGCCCATCCGACCCGCCCACTCGGCCGAGTCGCGGTTGCCCGCTCCCCACCACACCCGCGAGCGCAGCCCGGGGGAGTGCGGCTCGATCCGCTGCAGCCCCTGTCCGCCGCCGAACGGGCTGTGCGGGTCGCTCTCGGCGAGACCCTCCCCGTCGATCGCGCGCAGGAACAGGTCGAAGTGCTCACGAGCGAGGTCGGCACCGCGGGGGTCTTCCGAACCGGTGTAGCCGAACGTCTCGTAACCGCGGACGACGCTCTCGGGTGAGCCACGGCTCACGCCGAGGGCCAGGCGCCCATCGCTGATGAGGTCGAGGGCCGCCGCCTCTTCGGCGAGGTACAGCGGGTTCTCGTAGCGCATGTCGATGACGCCGGTCCCGACCTCGATGTGCGAGGTCCGTGCGGCGATCGCGGCGAGCAGCGGCATGGGCGACGCCTGCTGGCGCGCGAAGTGGTGGACGCGGAAGTAGGCGCCGTTGACACCCAGCTCGTCCATGCCCTGCGCGAGGTCGATCGCCTGCTTCAGCGAATCGCCGGCGGTGAGCTCGCGGCCCCCGCCGAGGGGACCGTAATGGCCGAAGGACAGCGTTCCGAAACTCTGCATACCGGTGACAACGCCGCGGCCGCGGCATCCATTCCTTTGAATATGGATGCCGCGGCCGCGGAACGTGTGGAGCGCGTCAGTTCGCGGGAGCGACCGCGCGCAGGGCGTCGACCCACGACGTGGTGGGGCGTCCGATGAGGTCCGTCAGGTCCGTCTCGGACACGTCGAGGGCGCCACCGGCGATCCCGGCGTCGAGGGCGACGACGAAGCCGACCGTGCCCTCGTCGAGCCCGAACGAGGCCAAGCGGGCTGACAGCTCCTCGGGCGTCGCCGGCACATAGGCGACCTCGCGACCGAGGACCTCGCCCATCGCGGCTGCGATGTCGGCGTAGGTCGCGCGGGGGCCGGCGAGCTCGTAGGTCCGCCCGGTGTGGCCGTCCTCGAGCAGGACGACCGCGGCCGCCTCGGCGAAATCGACACGGGCGGCGGCAGCGACCGCGGCGTCGCCGACGGCAGCCGAGAGCACGCCGGTCTGGGCGGCACCGGCGAGGTCGCCGGCGTAGTTCTCGATGTACCAGTTGTTGCGGAGGAGAACGGCGGGGATGCCGCTGGCCGCGATGGCCTCTTCGGTCGCCTTGTGGTCGGGGGCGAGGACGAGCTCGACGGTGTCGGCGTGCGAGACGCTCGTGTAGACCAGCTTCTTCACGCCGGCGCGGACCGCGGCGTCGATCACGTTGGTATGCCCGGCCAGGCGGCTGCCCGGCTCCGAGCCCGAGATCAGCAGGACGCTGTCGACGCCCTCGAGTGCGGCGTCGATCGACTCCGGTGCGCTGTAGTCGAGGGGGACGACGCGGACGCCCTTGTCGGCGAGGTCGGCGGCCTTCGCCACGGTGCGGGCACCAGCGACGATGCTGTCGGGAGAGGCGCCGCGGGCGAGGAGGGCGTCGACGACGAGGTGGCCGAGCTGTCCGCTGGCGGCGGTGACGAGGATGGTCATGGCGAGTCCTTTCGGTGATCGAGCGAGATGCGCGACACGAGAGGGAACCCGCATCGGGACCCGAAACATTCCTGAAGGGGGGTACCCACTTTCAGGTAAGCTGCTGACATGTCCGTCAGTTACGCGCAGATGCAGCAGGAGTCTCCGGGGGTCTTCACGGAGGCCTGCCCCACCCGCACTGTGCTCGACCACATCACGAGCAAATGGGGCATCCTCGTCCTCCTCTCGCTCACCGACGGCACGCTCCGCTGGGGTGAACTGCGACGCAGCGTCGACGGCATCAGCGAGAAGATGCTCGCCACGACCCTCCGCACCCTCGCCGCCGACGGCCTGGTCGCGCGCACGTCGTACCCCGAGGTCCCGCCGCGGGTCGAGTACTCCCTGACCCCCCGAGGCGTCGAGCTGATGGAGCGCGTCATGCCGCTCATGACGTGGATCCAGGTGAACGCAGACGACATCGTCCGTCGCTGAGGTCGGGCCCCGGGCATCCGTCATCGTGTCAGGATCGTGACCATGACTGTTCTCGGTACGAGCGACCTGACCGTGTTCCCCCTGTCCTTCGGCGGCAACGTCTTCGGATGGACGGCGGACCGCGACACCTCCTTCGCCGTCCTCGACGCCTTCGCCGCTGCCGGCGGCGACTTCGTCGACACGGCGGACGTCTACAGCGCCTGGGCGCCGGGCAACTCCGGCGGCGAGAGCGAGACGATCCTCGGCGAGTGGATCGCCGCGCGACGACCGTCCGGCGTCGTGATCGCCACGAAGGTCTCGAAGCACCCCGAGTTCCCCGGTCTGTCGGCGGCCAACGTGCGGGCCGGAGCCGAGGCGTCGCTCACGCGGCTCGGCGTCGACACGATCGACGTCTACTATGCCCACGCAGAGGACGACGAGACCCCGCTGGAGGAGACCGTGGCCGCGTTCGGTGCGCTCGCCTCCGACGGCCTCATCCGCTACCCGGCGATCTCGAACTTCTCCGCCGAGAACACCCGTGAGTGGGTGCGCCTGGCCCGCGAACAGGGCGTCGCGGAGCCGATCGTCACCCAGCCCCGGTACAACCTCGTCGACCGTGCGATCGAGCGCGACGTGAAGCCCGTCGCCGAGGAGCTCGGCCTCACGGTCGTCCCGTACTCGGCCCTGGCCAGCGGGTTCCTCACGGGCAAGTACCGCTCCACCGACGCGTCGGGTCAGTCCTCGCCGCGTGCCGGATCGGCCGCGGCCTACGCGACCCCCGAGGGACTCGCCGTGCTCTCGGCGCTCGACGACGTCGCAGCGGCGCACGATGTGGCCCCGGCATCCGTCGCCCTCGCCTGGCTGCGCGCCAAGGGCACCGTCCCCATCGCGTCGGCGTCGCGGGTCGAGCAGGTCGACGCTCTCATCGCCGGCGCGACGATCGACCTCGCCGCCGACGAGGTCGCCGCGCTCGACGCGGCTTCCGCCCCGTTCGTCGGCTGAGTTCAGAAGGACGGATGCCGCCCCGCGATTACCCTGGTGGGGTGGCATCCGTCCTGAACATCTCCGCCTACCTCTTCACGCACATCGCCGACCCCGCATCGCTGCGTCCTGTGCTGAAGGAGCGCACGGAGGCTCGGGGACTCCGCGGCACGATCCTCCTCGCGGAGGAGGGCATCAACCTCTTCCTGGCAGGACCGGCCGAGGACGTCCGCGGATTCGTCGACGAGCTCCGAGAGGACGAGCGCTTCGCCGCGCTCACGACGAAGGAGAGCTGGTCGGACGAGCAGCCGTTCCGCAAGATGCTCGTCAAGCACAAGCGCGAGATCATCCGGATGGATCGTCCCGCGATCCGACCCGAAGCCGGTCGAGCCCCCGCCGTGGACCCGACGACGCTCCGACGCTGGCTCGACGCGGGTGTCGACGACGACGGGCGCGAGGTCGTTCTGCTCGATACCCGGAATGCGTTCGAGGTCGACCACGGCACCTTCTCGGGCGCGCTCGACTGGCGGATCGAGAAGTTCACCGAGTTCCCCGAAGCCGCCTCGGCCCACCGCGACGAGCTCGTCGGCAAGACCGTCGTCAGCTTCTGCACCGGCGGCATCCGGTGCGAGAAGGCTGCGCTCGTCCTCCGTGAGGACGGGATCGACGCCCGCCAGCTCGAGGGCGGCATCCTCGGCTACTTCGAGCATGTCGGCGCCGACGGGTTCGAGGGCGGCTGCTTCGTCTTCGACGAGCGCCGCACCGTCGACGCGTCGCTGCAGCCCACGGGCTGACCCGCGTCGGAGGTCGGGGCTAGCCTCATCCCATGCACCGGCTCACGAGGGACGAGGCCCGCCGCATCGCGGTGCGCGCGCAGCTGCTCGACGCCGACCGGCCCGGCGACGTCGTCGAGGTCGCCGAGCAGATCGCCGCGATCAAGATCGACCCGACGGCCGTCATCGCCCCCAGCGAGCAGTCGATCTGCTGGTCGCGCATCGGCTGGGCGTACGAGCCGGGACAGCTGTCCAAAGCCGTGGAGACGGACCGTCTGCTGTTCGAGTACGACGGGCACTTCCGCCCGGCATCCCTCCTCCCCGCGCTCCGGGCGATCATGCCGACACGCAGGCTGGGCGGCGCGACGCGACAGTACCTCGATGCGAACGCCGACTTCCGTGCCGAGATCCTGCGGCGCCTCGACCGCGACGGCCCGCTGCAGGCGTCGGAGATCCCCGACACGAGCGCGGTCCAGGCGAAGAACGAGAGCGGCTGGTACGGGGCGAACCAGGTGCCGCGGATGCTGCAACTCCTGTCGTACCTCGGCGACGTCGCGATCAGCGGGCGAGTCGGACGCCAGCGGGTGTGGGACCTGCCCGAGCGGGTCTATGCGGGGACGGATGCCGCGATGAGCCCCACCGATGCCGAAGAGGTGCTCATGGGCCGCCGCCTGCAGGCGCTCGGCATCGCACGGCAGAAATCGTCCTGGTCGGGCGTCGGCACGGCCGGCGACGAGGCCGAGGTGGAGGGGAGCTCATGGCGCTGGCGCGTCGACCCCGAAGCGATCGCGGCGCTCGACGACGATCCCGGAGGCCGTGCGGCGATCCTCAACCCGTACGACCGGATGCTCTTCGACCGGCCGCGGCTGACCGAACTGTTCGACTTCACCTTCGTCCTCGAGCAGTTCAAGCCGAAGCACCAGCGGGTCTACGGCTACTTCGCGCATCCGATCCTCGTCGGCGATCGTTTCGTCGGCCTCCTCGACGCGGCGCTCGACAAGAAGAAGGAGACCCTCGTGGTCGCCGCCGTCCACGAGCTCGCCCCGATCGATGAGGACGAGCGCGAGATGGTGCACGCCGAGATCCGGGACCTCGGCGAGTGGCTCGGGGTCCCGGTCCGCGGGCTGGAGTGATCCGGGTCAGCGCGCCAGACGCAGCGTGACGAGCTGGAACGGCGACAGGTCGAGCCGGACCGTCCCCGATGACGCGCGGAGCGCGGTCGGTTCGATCTCGCGCTCGAGCAGGTCGGTCTGCGAGACCGCAGACGTCTCGAAGCCCGCCGTGAGCTGCGCCGACCGTGCCGAGCCGAGCGCCTCGTAGAGACGCACGATGACGTCTCCGGAGCCGTCGTCCGCCAGCTTGACCGCCTCGACGATCACACCGGGGTCGTCGACCGTGAGCAGCGGCGCGACCTCGCCCGCACCCTGCACCGCGGAGGGAGGCAGGTTGAGGCGGAGGCCCTCGCCGATCGCACCCGCAACGGTCGCGGCGGGCAGGACGGAGAGTCGGAACTCGTGCGCGCCCTGGTCTGCCTCGGGGTCGGGGAACAGGGGCGCGCGCACGAGTGTCACGCGCGCGACCGTCCGGGCTCCGCCGTCGGGGCCGGGTGCGCGCTGCACGTCGTGGCCGTACGAGGAGTCGTTCGCCACCGCGACGCCGTAGTCGCCCTCGACGACGCGGATCCACCGGTGCGCCACGGTCTCGAACTTCGCGGCATCCCACGTCGTGTTCGCGTGGACGGGGCGCGAGAGGTGACCGAACTGGATCTCGGACTCCGTGCGTTCGCCGCGCACCCGCAGCGGGAAGGCGATCTTGAGCATCTTCTGCCGCTCCCGCCACTCGAGGCGCAGGGCGATCTCGAGGGCGCCCGAGAACGGGTCGACGCGGTAGCGCTGCTCGAGTTCCGACGCGCCGAAGCGCCGCCGCACGACGAGGTCCGCACCGTCCACGACGATCTCGTCCGCGTCCGTGAGGGTCGTCCCGAGGGCGCCGTCCTCGGCGTCGATGTTCCAGGCGTCCCATTCGCGAGGGGTGTCGCGGAACAGCTGCAGCACGCCGCCCGGGAAGGCCGGGTCGATGAGCTCGCGGCCCGTCGTGAGGTCGACCGCGCCCACGACGAGCCCCCGCGCGTCGATCGCCCAGTGGAACCGCTCGTGCCGGAACGCCCACCCGTCACCGTCAGGCTCCGGGACCACGGGCAGGACGGATGCCTCGTCCGCGACCGCGAGCGCCGGCGCGCCCGCCAGCGACATCGGCGCCGCGTTCGCGGTCAGCTGCCGATCGCCCTCGCCGGTCAGCGAGCGCAGGGCGGTGTCGATGATCTCCTGCAGCTCCGCCGCGACGCGTGCGTAGGTCGCCTCGGCCTCCTGGTGCACCCAGGCGATCGACGTGCCGGGCAGGATGTCGTGGAACTGGTGCAGGAGGACCGTCTGCCACAGCGAGCGCAGGCGCTCGGCGGGGTAGGCGGCTCCGGTGCGGACGGTGTCGAGTGTCGCCCACAGCTCTGCCGCGCGGAGCAGGTGCTCGCTGCGGCGGTTGCCCCGCTTGGTGCGCGCCTGGGCGCTGTAGGTGCCCCGGTGGTATTCGAGGTACAGCTCGCCCGACCACACCGGCGGGTCGCTGTACTCGGCCTCGGCCTCGGAGAAGAACTGCGACGGTGATCCGAGGTGCACGCGCGGCGACCCCTCGAGGTCGGCCGTACGGCGCGCGGCGGCGATCATCTCGCGGGTGGGCCCGCCACCGCCGTCGCCCCACCCGAACGGGACGAGGGAGTGCGAGGCATCCGCCTTCTCGGCGAACTGGCGTTCGGCGAGGGCGAGTTCCGCGGCCGACAGCTCGGAGTTGTACGTGTCGACCGGAGGGAAATGTGTGAACACGCGGGTCCCGTCGATGCCTTCCCAGAGGAAGGTGTGGTGCGGCATCCGGTTGGTCTCGTTCCACGAGATCTTCTGCGTGAGGAACCACCGCGACCCGGCGGCCCGGATGATCTGGGGGAGTGCCGCGGAGTAGCCGAACGAGTCCGGCAGCCACACCTCGAGCGGCTCGACGCCGAACTCCTCGAGGAAGAACCGCTTGCCTTCGACGAACTGGCGGGCGAGGGCTTCGGAGCCCGGCATGTTCGTGTCGGATTCGACCCACATGCCCCCGACCGGGGCGAAGCGTCCGGCGGCGACGGCATCCTTCATCCGTCCGAACAGCTCGGGGTAGTGCTCCTTCATCCAGGCGTACTGCTGGGCGGACGACGCGGCGAAGACGAAGTCGTCCTCGGTGCGGATGAGGTCGAGGACGTTCGAGAAGGTGCGGGCGACCTTGCGCACCGTCTCGCGGATGGGCCAGAGCCAGGCCGAGTCGATGTGCGCGTGACCGACCGCGGTCAGCTGATGCGACGAGGCGGATGCCGGGGCCGCGAGCACCGCGCGCAGCTCGGCCCGCCCCGCCTCGGCGGTGCCCGTGACGTCGTCGGGGTCGACGGCGTCGACGGCGCGGCCGAGGGCGGCGAGGACACGGGCGTGACGCGTGCGGTTCGGCTCGAGCTGGTCGACGAGACCGCGGAGCGTCCAGATGTCCTGCTGCAGCTCCCACACGGTCTCATCGAGAAGGCCGAGCTCCAGCCGACGCAGCCGGTAGATGGGCTCGTCTCCCGCGGTCCGCCGGTCGCCGAGCGGGGTGGCCGCGAACGTGAAGGTGCCGGCGACGCTGGGGTTGCCGGCGGCCTCGATCCAGAGGTCGATCTCGTCGCCCTCGACGGGGACCGAGGCGTTCCGCGGCTCGATGGCCTTGACGATCGAGCCGTCCGGGCGGAAGACGAGCGCCTCGGCCTGGAAGCCGGGACCGGACGCGTCGAAGCCGAGGTCGACGACGAGTTCGGGACGCGTCCCGCTCGTCCCCCGCCAGGACGCCGGGACGCTCCCGGTGACGTGGAACCACACCGTGCCCCACGGACGTCCCCACGCCACGCCCACCGACACCGGATCGTAGGTCTGCCGGATCGCCTCGGCGAACGGGACGGGCTCGCCCGGCACCTCCCACGCGGTGATCGTGAGCGGAGCGGTCTCGCGGTAGAGGGCGGGCGGCAGGCGGTCGCCGGCGAGTCGGTCGATGCGCTGCAGGGCCAGGCGGTCGTTGCGGTGCATGGGGTTCCTTCGGGAGAGAGGCGGCGGGAGGAGGGGCTGTGCTGGTCAGCCCTTGACGGCACCCGAGAGCGCGAACGACCCCCCGAGACCGCGGGTGACGATCAGGTAGAGGCCGAGGACGGGGACCGAGTACAGAAGCGAGTAGGCGGCCAGACGGCCGTAGGCGACGGCGCCGTACTGCCCGAAGAAGGCGTAGATCGACACGGCGGCGGGTTGCCAGTCGGGGGTCAGGAGCAGCACGAAGGGGACGAAGAAGTTGCCCCACGCCTGCAGGAAGACGAACACGAAGACGACGCTGAGAGCGGGCCGCATGAGGGGGACGACGACCGTGAACAGGGCCCGCATCGCGCTGGCGCCGTCGACCCAGGCGGCCTCCTCCAAGCTGACCGGGACGGAGTCCATGAAGTTCTTCGTCATCCACAGCGCCATCGGCAGTGCGCTGGCCGCGAGGAAGAGCGTCACCGCCCACGGTTGGTTGATCAGGCGCAGCTGCACGAACAGGCTGTAGACCGGCACCATGATCGCCGTGATCGGCAGGCAGCTCGCGAAGAGCACCGAGTAGAGGAACGGCCCGTTGAAGCGGGACCGGTAGCGCGACAGCGGATAGGCGGCGAGGACGGCCGTCACGACGGTCACGACGGCTGCTCCCGTGGACAGCAGCAGGCTGTTGACGAGAGGGCGCAGCGTGAGTTCCGGCGTCAGGACGTCGGTGAAGTTGTCGAGCGTCGGTTGTGCCGGCCAGGCGACCCGGTAGGTCGCCGCGGAGTCGATCGAAGCCAGGATGACCCACGCGAGAGGCGCGGCGAACAGCAGGCCGATGACGATGAGGACGAGGTTCGCCCAGAACCGGGTGGCACGACGGCGCGGCGAGGCCACGCTCGGCGCCCGCCGCGGTCGGCGCGTCGCGGTCGCGGCGCTCACCCGACGCCGCCCCGTCGACGGAGCGAGACGACGTACGCGAGCGAGAACACCGCGCCGAGGGCCAGCATGACGATCGCGATCGCATTGCCGTAGCCGATGTCGCCGAACGAGAACGCCTGGGAGTAGGCGAACACCGGCAGCGTAGACGACAGGTCGCCGGGGCCGCCCTTGGTCATCACCCAGATGAGGGTGAACACCGACAGGGTCTGCAGGGTCGTCAGGAGCAGGTTCGTGAAGATCGTGCCCGAGATCATGGGGAGGGTGATGAACCGGAGTCGCTTCCAGGTGCCGGCGCCGTCGATCATGGCCGACTCGGTCACCTCGGGCGGCACGTCGTCGAGGGCCGCGCGGTAGATCATCATCGAGAACGCCGTGCCGCGCCAGGTGTTGGCCAGGATGATGGCGAGCAGCGGCAGCGAGTACAGCCAGTTCGGGCCCTGGATGCCGACGAGCGACAGCACTCCGTTGAGCGTGCCGTCGGCCGAGAGGAACGCGTAGCTGACGAACGCCGCGACGATCTCGGGCAGGACCCAGGCGGTCACGACGACCACACCGACGGTGCCGGCGACGGCCCGGCTCCCGGCGCGGAAGAGGACGGCGAGCAGCATCCCGAGGACGTTCTGTCCGATGATCGCCGACCCCACGACGAACACGACGGTCAGCAGGACCGACAAGGGCAGGACCGGATCGGCGAACAGCCGCGTGAAGTTGTCGAGGCCGACGAACTCCGGTTTCGCCGCGCTCACCCCGGTGAGGGCGCGATCGGTCAGAGAGCCCGCCACGGCCCACACGATCGGTCCGGCCAGGAAGACCAGGAGCAGGCCGACGGCGGGCAGCAGGGGAACGGCTCGTGCCGGTGTCGCGCGCGACCCGACCCGCGTGTGAGCGCGCCGGCGGGCGGGCACGGCCGGGTCGGGGGGCGGTGCGAGGGTCGTCGTCATACGCTCACCCGGTGACGACTCCGTCGTCGCCGGCGATCTTGCGGACGGCGTCGTCGTAGGCGGCGGCCGCCTCGGCGGGGGACTGCTGCCCGGTGATGACGGCTTCCGTGGCCTCCTGGGCCGCGACGGAGATCTGCGGGTAGTCGCTGTTGGCGGGGCGGAAGTGGGTGACCGAGACGGCATCCGTCACCGCCTTCACGAACGGATTCGCCTCGAGGTACTCCGGGTCCGCGGCAACGTCCTTTCGGACGGCGATCTGGGAGTTGTTGACGGCGTACCAGAGCGCGTTCTTCTTGTTGACGACCGTCGTCATGAACTCGAACGCGAGGTCGGGGACGTCGGTCTGGGCCGAGGCCGCGAGCGTCCACCCGCCCGACATGCTCACGCCTCCCGGCTCCTGACCGTCCTGTGTCGGGAACAGCGCGACGCCCATCTTGTCGGCGTATTCGGGCCACGCGAAGTCGCCGCCCTCCGCCCAGAACGACGGCGTGTACGAGCCTTCGACCGTCGCGCCGAGGGTCGCCTTAGGGAACATGTCTCCGAAGACCGACTGCCACACGTTGGGGTCGAGCGCCTTGTCGGGGCTGACGGCGTAGCCCTCGTCGTAGAGGGTCTGCAGGAAGGTCAGCGAGTCGACGAAGCCCTGCGAGCCGACGACCCACTTGCCGGACTCGTCATCGTAGAGGCCGGTCCCGTCGCCAGTGCCGTAGAGCAGCTCGTAGAAGCTCTGCATGACGGTGCCTTCGCCCGTGCCGGTTCCGGCGTACATGTTGAAGGGCACCGCGTCGGGCTGGCTCTTCTTGATCTGCGCCGCGGCGGCGAGGATGTCGTCCCAGCTCTCGGGCTGCCATGGCAACGCGATGCCGGCCTTCGAGAGGACGTCCTTGTTGTACCAGATCACGCGGGTGTCGGTGCCCAGGGGCAGCGCGTAGACCTTGCCGTCGGCGCCCTCGCCGGCAGTGCGGGCGTTCTCGTCGAACTGCTCCCAGTCCTTCCACGCGCCGACCTTGTCGTCGAGGTCCAGCAGGTAGCCCGCTTCGATGTCGCTGCGGACCGAGAAGGAGTCCTCGTAGAACACATCCGGTGCCGTGTCGGGGGAGGCGAGCGAGAGCTGCAGACGTGTCTTGTAGTCGTCGTCGCTCGCGGTGATCGGCTCGAGGTCGACGGTGATCCCGTCGTGGGATGCCTCGAACTCCTTCTTCGCCGTCTTCATGAGGGTGTCCATCGCGGTGAACGCGTTCGTCTTCACGTACACGACCGTCACGGTGTCGCCCTCGGATCCGCCGGGATCCGCGGAACACCCCCCGAGAACGAGGACGGCAGCGGCTGCCGCAGCGATGGACGTGATGGCGGTGCGAATTCTCACGGGGCCCCCTTGCTGACCATGACGCCCGTACCCGATGTCCGGACCCCGTAAGTCAAATGGGTGGAATTACGTGAGTCAAGGCGCACCGGAGACCGTGACGTGATTGGGATCACGCCGACGGAACCAGCAGCGACGTCGTCCGCGGGGTGAGCGCCTCGTCGAGGATCAGGCAGGCCGCTCCGATCGCTCCGACGTCCGATCCCAGGACGGTTCCGGACACCGTCACGGGGTGCACGCCCCGGGCCGCACGCAGCTCGTCGAGCCGGGCCGGGATCGTGTCGGTGAACATCTGGCCGACGCGGTCCCAGAGCGGTCCGCCCATCACGATCCGGTCGACGTCGAGCAGGTTCGACACCACGGCCAATGCCCGCGCCACATGCTCGCTGCACCGGCGCAAGAGCTCGTCGGCACCCTGGTCGCCCGCCTCTGCCAGCGCCACGAGTCGGGTCATCGCGGCGTCCACCCCGGTCGGGTGGTCGTCGGGGCGCTCGGCGGGGATGACTCCGCGTCGCTCGGCCTCTTCGATCAGGGGAAGCGGTGCGCAGCTGACGGCGATGCAGCCGCGCAGTCCGCACGCGCACGGAAGGCCGTCCGGGTCGACGACGATGTGGCCGATCTCGCCCGCGTTGCCCGACCCGCCGCGGACGACCTCGTCGCCGATGACGAGGCCGACGCCGAGACCGGTGCCGAGGTAGAGGAACGCGAAGTTCTGCGCGCCGTCGGCCTCGTCCGTCCACTTCTCGGCCACCGCGGCGGCGGTGACGTCCTTCTCGAGCACGACGGGAAGGCCCGTCGCCTCGGCGATCGCGTCGCGCAGGGGCACGCGGTGCCACCCCGCCAGGTTGGGCGGATCCAGCACGATGCCGCGGTGCACGTCGATGGGACCGGGGGCGGCGATGCCGAGGCCGACGATGCGAGTGCGGTCGATGCCCGATTCGGTGAGGACCATCTCGATGTCCTGGATGAGCACGTCGACGGTGTCGGAGGGGTCCTGCGCCGTCGGGGTCGCTCGCGCGTGGCGGCTGACGACGTCGCCGTCGATGCCGAGGACGACGACGGTGATGAGACCGGGATCGAGGTGCACGCCGATCGCGTAGCGGCTGCTGCCGACCAGGCGCAGGGTCGTGCGCGGCTTGCCCCGGCCGGAGCTGGTGCGCCCCGCCTCTTCCACGATCCCCGCGTCGAGGAGTCGCTGCACGATGTTCGAGACGGTCTGCGCGGACAGGCCGGTGGTGTCGGCCAGCTCGACACGGCTGTGGCCGTGCGAACGACGGATCTGGTCCAGCACGACCGCTTCGTTGTAACCACCGACGCTGGGTTGATTTGCGCCGCGTCTGGCCATGGGTGAACCTGCTTTGCTCCGAGGGGCGGTTGATCGAGCGTAGCGCGCCCCGCGGCGACCGGCGATCCCCTGCCGGGCCCGCTACATTCGTGGCATGTCCTCGCCCTCACCTCTGGCCGCCCGCACCCTCGAAGACGGCGCTGTGCTGCGCGTCGCGCGGCCCGGCGACGAGGCCGGCATCCTGGCCGCGATCCACGCCCTCGCGGCCTATGAGCGGGAGCCGGATGCCGTCCGCACGACGGTCGGCGACCTCACCGCCGCGCTGTTCGGCGACGACCCGAAGGTGTTCGCCCACGTGATCGAGCGGGACGGCGGCATCCGGGCGATCGCGGTGTGGTTCCTCACCTTCTCGACCTGGACGGGACGCCACGGGATCTGGCTCGAGGACCTGTTCGTCGACGAGACCGATCGCGGGCGCGGGTACGGCACGGCGCTCCTGGGTTCGCTGGCGGCCGTCGCCCTCGAGCGCGGCTACCCGCGGCTCGAATGGACGGTGCTCGACTGGAACGCGCCGGCCGTCGGCTTCTATCGCTCGATCGGTGCCGAGGGCATGGAGGAGTGGACGACGCAGCGGATGGCCGGCGACGCGCTCGCCGCGCTCGCGCGGCGCTGACGGGTCAGGACAGCGGCGAGATCGTCACCGGGTCGCCCAGCCCTGACAGCTTCTGCGTGATCGTCGCGGTGCGTCCGAGGAACCCTGTGGTGGATTCGGCGGCCACGGGCAGTCCTTCGGTCGTGATCCAGAGGGTGTAGGACTCGACCGGGATGTCGTACCACGTGTACGGTGCCGCGCTCACGAGCCGGTAGGCCTCGACGGTGCCGTCGGGCGTCTCGACGTCCTCGGGCTCGGGGGAGACCTGCCACGTCTCGCCGGCGCCGATCAGATCGCCCATGAAGCCGGGGTCGGAGAATACGCGGTAGATCTCCGCCGTCGACCCGGCCTCCTGCTGCGACGCATCCGCCGAGTCCACGTCGGCGACGACCGGTCCGTCCCCGTCGTCGAGGAGCATCGCGCCGTCGACGAAGCTGATGGATGCCGGGCCGGCACCGGTCTCCAGCTCGCCCCGGAACTCGAACATCGGGTCGTAGTGGTAGACGATCTTCCCGGCCAGTTCTTCGCCCGAGATCGTCAGCGTGCCGCTGTCGTAGCGGACGAGGACCGCTTGGATGCAGGGGCCGAGGTCTCCGCCGGTGACGGTGGTCGCGGTGAGATCGAGGGTCTCGCATTCGACCGGCTTCTCGACGACCGGCGCAGCCGCCGTGGGGGTCGACGAGGGCGTGCCGGGTTCCGTCGGGGTGGTCGTCGCCGTCGACGGCGGATCGGTGGGGCCCGGTTCGGCGGGCCCGGTGCATCCCGTCAGGGCGAGGACCGCCGCCACGGCCGCGATGGACAGGGGCAGGACGGGAGTGCGCACGGGAGCTCCTTGCGTCGACGTGGCGGGAGTCGTCGTCGAGCCTACTCGGGCCGTCTATCGAATCGGACGCCACCGGCGCAAGCCCCTGGGGCGGCATCCGGAACGCCGCCGATCATGGACGGCACATCGCGACGAGAGGAGAACCGTGGCCAGCATCATCGAAACGGTCGATGTCAGTGTGCCGGTGTCGACCGCGTACAACCAGTGGACCCAGTTCGAGTCCTTCCCCCACTTCCTCAGCTACGTCCAGTCGATCACGCAGATCGACGACACGACGAACCGCTGGAATGTGAAGATCGGCGGCGTGGAGCGTGAGTTCACCGCGCACATCACGGAGCAGCATCCGGATGAGCGCGTCGCGTGGAAGAGCGTCGACGAGGATCACGCCGGCGTCGTGACCTTCCACCGCCTGAGCGACACGGAGACGCGCGTCACGGTGCAGCTCGACTGGAAGCCCGAGGGCTTCGTCGAGACCGTCGGCGCCGCCATCGGCGTCGACGACCACGCGGTCAAGAAGGACCTGCAGAAGTTCAAGGAATTCATCGAATCCCGCGGCGCTGAAACCGGTGCCTGGAGAGGCGACGTGGGCTGAGCGGTCGGCGCGTCCGACTGCTCGCGACGGCCCGGTGGTGCATTCCACCGGGCCGTCGTGGCACGGTGGGAACATGACCACTCTCTCCCTCGAAGGCCGCGCTCGCCGCCTTCGCGACCTGCACGCCGCCCCCGAGATCCTCCGCGTCATCAACGTGTGGGACGTCATCTCGGCGAAGGCCGTGCTCGCTCTGCCCGAGACACGAGCGATCGCGACCGCGGGCCACTCGATCGCGGCATCCTTCGGCTACGACGACGGCACGATCCCCCTCGAGACGACGCTCGACATGGTGGGCCGGATCGTCGAGGCCGCCGGCGACGTCCCCGTGTCGGCCGACCTCGACGACGGGTATGAGGACACCGGCGACACGATCCGCCGGGCGATCGGCGTCGGCATCGTCGGCGCCAACATGGAAGACCGTCTCCGGCCCTTCGACGAGGCCGTCGCGCGGGTCGCCGGCGCCGTCGCGGCAGCCGAGTCCGAGGGTGTCCCGTTCGCGCTCAACGCCCGCACCGACGCCATCGCCAGAGCAGGGGACCGCCCGCTCGAGGAGTCGATCGCCGATGCCATCGCGCGCGGTCGCGCGTTCCTCGACGCGGGCGCCGACGTCGTCTTCGTGCCCGGAGCGCTCGACGCCGACACCACGGCCCGCCTGGTCGAGGGCATCGGCCGGGTCAGCGTGATCGGACTGCCCGGCGCCCTCCGCGCGGCCGAATACGAGAAGCTCGGCGTCGCCCGCATCTCCTACGGCCCGCTCACCCAGCGCGTCGCGTTGACGGCGTACCAGGATCTCGCCGCCGATCTGTACCGGGACGGCGTGATCCCGGACAGCACCCGAGCCCTCAACTGACGGCAGCGGGACGGATGCCGGAGCGCGACCCTCGACAGGGCGGGCGGAGCCTGCGTGGTAGGCTCTCCCGTTGGAAGCGTGTCCGAGCGGCCGAAGGAGCATGGCTGGAATCCATGTAGGCGGGGTAACTCGTCTCGCAGGTTCAAATCCTGTCGCTTCCGCCGGAACGAAGCCCCGCACCTGATGGTGCGGGGCTTCGTCGTTCCCGGAGCGGCCGGGTCCTCAGCGCTGCAGCGGCATCGCCTCGGCGAAGGTCGACCCCGGGTGGACGACGAGCGAGCGCGGCAGCAGACGCGCCGCAAGGCGACGTGGCACCGACACGGCGGCGAACAGCCCGGCGCGGATCGCGGCGGCATCCGTCACGAGCTCGTCACCGTCGGCGTCGCCGAACGAACCGGGCTGCGCGTAGCTCGAGCGCTCGACGGCGCCCACGAGCCGATCCAGCGCGACCGGCGGACCGCCGTGGTCGGCCTGGAGCCGCTCGCCGAACGCCCGCGGCGACTCCGATTCGGGCACCGGGATGCCGAGGTCGAGCGCCGTGTCCTGCACGAGACGCCACGCCGCAGCGGCGCTGCCGCGTCGCGCCTGCGACCGGCGTCGGCGGGAGACGACCGCGCCGGCGAGACCGGGAAGGGAGAGCAGGAGGATGACGCCGGCCACGATCCCCAGGACCGGCAGCACGGTGACGACGGAGAAGGTCGTCGTGGGCGTGGCGCCCGCGGTGGGGTCCTCGTCGGGTCGCGGTGCCGCCGACGCGGTCGAGGTCGGCTGCGGCGTGGCGGTCGCCGACGGCTCGGGCTCGGGCTCGTTCGAGCCGTCGTCCTCCGAGGCGAATCTCTGTGCGGCGCCGAGGCTCTTGGTGGGTTCGAAGGCGACCCAGCCGATGCCCGCGAAGAAGACCTCGGGCCAGGCGTGCAGTTGGGCGGTCGTGGCCTGATAGACGCGATCGTCGCCCTCGACGTCGCCGGTCGGGAGGCCTGGGAGGAATCCCACGACGACGCGGGAGGGCATGTCGAGGGTCCGCGCCATGATCGCGAATGCCGACGCGAAATGGACGCAGTACCCCGACCGCACCTGCAGGAATCGCTCGACGGCTTCGACGCCGGAGCCGTCGAAGCCCTCCTCGACCGGAGCCGAGAGCGAGTAGTCGAAACTCGGCCCGCGGAACCACGACTGCAGGGCGAGCAGACGGTCGTAGTCGTTCGAGGAGTCGGCCGTCACCTCCGTCGCCAGATCGGCGATCTGCGACGGGGTGTCGGCCGGGAGCTCCACCGCTTCGCGGGGGCCGCCGCGGGCCTCGGCCGCGCGCGCCTGCTCGAGGGTGGGCCGCGGCGTCCGGCTCACGACCTCGAACGTCTGGCCGCGTGCGGCGGAGGTGGGCGAGGCGACCGTTCCGTTCGCAGCGGTGATCCGCCAGCTCCCGGTCACCCCGTCGAAGAAGACCGCGTCCGCGGGGACGGGCAGCTGCGCAGAGGAGAGGTCGAGGACCTCGACCGTGCGCCGGTCCTCCACGATCTCGATGCCGTCCGCGGCGGAGTCCTCGGGCGCCCACTCATCGATCGGCACCGAGCGGTTGCGGTCGGGTTGCCACGAGTCTCCCTCCAGCTCGGTGAGGGTCGCGACGCGCAGGTAGGCCGGGGCCGCCGCGGCGCTCCACTGCCGGACCACGGGAATCTCCGCGGGTCGGCGCAGGTCGTCGCCGAGGTTCAGCGACGCGTCGATCGATGTGCCCCCGCCGAACCCGCCACTGGGGGCGGCCGGCGTCGGCAGCGCCGGCGCGGCGATCACGGCGATGACGATAGCGGATGCCGCGATCACGGCCGCGACGGCGCCGACACCGCCGCGCGGGGCGTCGGCGGACCGCGCGCGGTGTCGGGCGCGGGTCTCTGCGCGCAGCAGCCACAGCAGGACGACCGCGAGGAACGCGAAGGCCCACAGGTCCATCACCTGCGGGACGGCGAGCGTCGGGATCAGCCAGACGGCGATCAGGGCGACACCGGCGAGCAGCGGCATCCGCGCCGTCAGGACGACGTGGTCGAGGGCGACCGCGAGCAAGCCGACGGCGCCGACGATGAGGAACGTGAGGGAGGCCGAAGCCTCGAGCGGCGCGACGCCGACGGCGATGTCCGAGCTCGCGATCTCGACCAGTCGCGGCACCCGGGCGAACGCCTCACCCGAGGGGATGACGAACAACCAGGCGACATCCGAGAAGAACACGGCCGTCATCGTCGCGATCCAGATCGCCAGGAGGGACGGGGTCACGACGAGCGCACCGAGCCGGAGCCGGCGCAGCAGGTACCCGGCGCCGAGCAGCAGACCGGCGAGGACGAAGGCGAGTGCAGCCCACGCGCCGCCGGCGATCACGCTGAACAGCGGGACGAGGGCGGCCACGAGACCGAGGAGGAGCGCGACGGTCGACGGCCCGTCGTAGCGGGGGCGCGCGGCGCCCTGCGGTTCAGCCGGCATGAGCGCGCATCCCCTCCGTGCCGACCCCGCCCGGCCACAGCGAGTCGAGCTCGTCCTCGGGTTCGAGGCGGTGCACGCGCCATCCGGCCTCCCGCGCCGTCCGCAGCGCGGCATCCGCGCTGCCCTCGACGAACAGGACGGGCATGCTGCTGTGCGTCACGACGGGAGCGAGGGAGGCGGCATCCGTCACGTCCACCTCACCGGTCACGACGACCACCGGGCCGAGCGTGGATCCCGCGAACAGCGGCGCGAGATCCCGGAGCGAGCCGTCGCGCCGAGCCGTGAGGGTCGCGAAAGCCGTCGTCATCGCCTCGAGCGCCGTGGTGTCGCCCCCCTCGAGCCCCGGGACGAGTTCGGCGCCGTCCACGTCGATGACCGCGACGCTGTATCCCTCGCGAACGAATCGCGCCGCCGCCGAGACCACCGTCGAGACCGCCGCCTCGAAGCCGGGATCCTCGCCCGGGGAGCGCAGGGCCTCGCTGGTCCACCGGGCGGCGGTCCGATCGAACACGATGACGGCCTCGGGATTGGACTCGCGCTCCTCCTGCCGGACCATGAGCTCACCGCGATGCGCGCTGGCGCGCCAGTGGATGCGGCGCATCGAGTCGCCCGGAGCGTACGCGCGGGGGATGAGGTTGTCGGCACCCTGCCCGAGCCGGTCGGTGGTGGACTGCATCGTGCCGCCGGCGGCGCCGGGGAGATCGTCGAGGACCTCGAGCGGGATGAAGGCAGGGGTCACCGTGAGGGGCACGCTCCCGCCGAGTTGCTGCAGCCGGCGCGTCAGACCGAAGGGATCGGTGGTCTCGACCACGAGCGGACCGATCGGGCGCACCCCCCGCCGCCGCGCATGCACACGGTAGGCGATGTCCACGCGGTGGCTGCCCGCGGCGAGCCCCGAGCGGAGCGCCGGATAGACGCCGGTCGGCTCGCCTTCGACACCCCGGGGCAGCCTGTCGTGCCAGGTTCCCACGACCGTCGGCAGCATGGAGCGCGAATCGACCCGGACCCGGACGTCCACCTCGCCGCCCACGGCGGCCACGTCCGGGGCGAAGGAGCGATGCACGCCGTCGGCCCGGTGACCGAGCCACAGCGAGGCGAAGGACAGCGCCACGACAGCCACGAGGAGGACGCCGAAGAACACGAGCGCCGGCACGCCGACGATCGGCGCCAGCACGAAGGAGGCGAGGCCCAGGAGGACCGCTCCCGTGCCGCGAGGGGTCAGCGGCCATCGCGTCATGACGGGCGACCGGTCAGCGCGCGGCGACGGGGACGCGCACCGAGCCCACGACCTGCTCGAGTGCGGCGGCGACGAGGTCTGCCCCGCCCCGTCCGCGGGACACCGCCCCGCCCCGAGCCGCAATCAGCCGGTGGGCGAAGACGGGCTCGATCAGCGCCACGAGATCGTCGGGGATGACGTACTCGCGTCCTTCGAGCGCGGCCCACACCTTCGCGGCGCGGATGAGCTGCAGCGTCGCGCGGGGGCTCGCGCCCAGTCGCAGGTCCGAGTGCTCGCGCGTCGCCCGCGACAGCGCGACGGCGTACTCCTCGACGGCGGGCGAGACGTGGACCGTCCGTGCCCAGGAGATGAGCGAGGCGACGCTCTCGGCGGTGATCACCGGACGGATCGCGTCGAGGGGGTTCGCGCTGTCGCGCTGGCGCAGCATGAGCGCTTCGTTCGCGGCATCCGGGTACCCCATCGAGATGCGCATCATGAACCGGTCGCGCTGCGCTTCGGGGAGCGCGTAGGTTCCCTCCATCTCGAGAGGATTCTGGGTCGCGACGACGAGGAACGGATCCGGCAGACCTCGGCTCGTGCCGTCGACGGTCACCTGGCGCTCCTCCATCGCCTCGAGCAGTGCGGACTGCGTCTTGGGGGAGGAGCGGTTGATCTCGTCGGCGATCACGATGTGGGCGAAGATCGCCCCGGGCTTGAAGTCGAAGCGTCCCTCGGACTGGTCGTAGACGCTCACGCCGGTCACGTCGCTCGGCAGCAGGTCGGGAGTGAACTGGATGCGGCGCACGGTCGCCCGGATCGAGGAGCCCAGCGCGCGGGCGAGCATCGTCTTGCCGACGCCGGGGACGTCCTCGATCAGCAGATGACCTTCGGCCAGCAGGCAGACCAGAGCGGCGCGCACGGCGTGCGGCTTGCCGTCGATGACCTTCGACACCGACTCGACGAGTGCGGTCGTCGTCTCGGCGAACACGGTCGCATCGACCCGGCTGGTGGACCGCGTCGCGGTCCCGCCCCCCGGCGCCGTCATGGTCGTCTGGTCGTCGGTCATCCGTCCCCCTCACGCGGTCGGCGCAGCAGCGCGCCCGGACCGATGCTAACCCGGCCGTCGTAGGCGGGCGCCCGACGTCGGGTAGACTTGCAGCAGCTCTCCGCGAGACGGCACCCAGGCCAACTCCCCCAGGACGGAAACGTAGCAAGGGTAACCGGGCTCTGCCGGGTTCGCGGAGAGTCTTATTTTTGCGGGGGTACCCGCTTCGACCGCAGTCTCGGCTCCCAGCCCGGTCATCGACCCGCGAGCCTAGGCTGGATGCGTGGCTCAGAGCATCTACATCACCTCCGCCGAAGGTCACTCCGGCAAGTCGACGATCGCCCTGGGTGTCCTCGACACCCTGAGCCGTCGGTCGCCACGCGTCGGGGTCTTCCGAGCGATCGCCCGCTCGACCGAGGAACGCGACTACGTGCTCGAGATGCTCCTCGACCACGACGGTGTCGACCTCGGCTACGACGAGTGCATCGGCGCCACCTACGACGAGGTCCGCGCCGATCCGGATGCCGCTCTCGGCCGCATCGTGGAGCGCTACAAGGCTGTCGAGGCGCAGTGCGACGCCGTCGTCATCGTCGGCAGCGACTACACCGACGTGGGCAGTCCCGCCGAGCTCGGGTACAACGCCCGGATCGCCGCGAACCTCGGCGCTCCGGTGCTCGTCGTACTGGCCGGTCAGCCCGCCGACGGGGAGCGTTCGCCGGATGCCGGGGGTCTGTCGCCCGAGCAGGTGGGGAACCTCGCCACCCTCGCCCTGGCGGAGCTCAAGCACGAGCGCGCGGGGATCTTCGCGGTCGTCGTCAACCGGGCCGACCCGGAGCGCCTCGACGACATCGTCGCGGCCGTCCGGGAGGTCCCCGCTGCGGCGGGCGACATCGGCGTCTGGGCGATCCCGGAGGATGCCTACCTCGTGGCTCCGTCCGTGGGCGACGTCGCCCGTTCGCTCGGGGCGAGCCTGGTCAAGGGCGACGAGACCCTTCTCGACCGCGAAGTGCTGCACGTCGTCGTGGCGGGGATGTCGCTCAACAACGTCCTGCCGCGGCTCGAAGAGGCGGCGATCCTCGCCGTCGCCGCCGACCGCACCGAAGTGCTCCTCGCGGCACTGTTGGCGAATGCGTCCGGGACCTTCCCATCACTGTCGGGCATCGTCCTCTACGGTCCGTTCGAGCTCCCCGAACACGTCGAGCGGCTGATCGACGGGCTCGACTCGAACCTCCCGATCCTCGCGACCGATCAGGGTACGTACGAGACCGTCCGCGGCATCATGAGCGCGCGCGGTCGGCTGGCGGCGCACTCGCAGCGCCGCTACGACACGGCGCTGGCGCTCTTCGACACGCACGTCGACACCGATGATCTGCTGCGTCGCATCGGGCTCGCGAGCTCGAGCGTCGTCACGCCCCTCATGTTCCAGTACGGCCTCATCGAGCGTGCGCGCAGCGAGCGCCGGCGCATCGTGCTGCCCGAGGGGAGCGACGACCGCATCCTCCGCGCCGCGGCGACGGCCCTCGCCCGCGGCATCGCCGACATCACGATCCTCGGCGAGCCGATCGAGGTGCGCTCCCGCGCGCTCGAGCTGGGTCTCGACATCCAGGCCGCCGAGGTCCTCAGCCCGTTCGACGCCGTCCACGTCGACAAGTTCGCCCGGGAGTACGAGCGCCTCCGCGCGCACAAGGGCATCACGTTCCGCCAGGCCGCCGACACCGTCACGGACGTCTCCTACTTCGGCACGCTGATGGTGCACCTGGGGCTCGCCGACGGCATGGTCTCGGGCGCCGCGCACACGACGGCGCACACGATCCGTCCCGCGTTCGAGATCATCAAGACGAAGCCGGGCGTCGACGTGGTTTCGAGCGTGTTCCTCATGGCGCTCGCCGACCGCGTCCTCGTCTACGGCGATTGCGCCGTGATCCCCGATCCGACCGCCCCGCAGCTCGCCGACATCGCCGTCTCGTCGGCCGCGACGGCGGACCAGTTCGGGATCTCGCCGCGGGTCGCGATGCTGTCCTACTCGACGGGGGAGTCCGGCTCGGGCGCCGACGTCGAGAAGGTCCGCGAGGCCACCGCGCTCGTGCGCGAGCGCGCCCCGAAGCTGCTCGTCGAAGGCCCCATCCAGTACGACGCGGCCACTGACGCCGCGGTCGCCGCGACGAAGATGCCGGGTTCGGATGTCGCCGGCCGGGCGACCGTGTTCGTGTTCCCCGATCTCAACACCGGCAACAACACGTACAAGGCCGTGCAGCGCTCGGCCGGCGCGGTCGCGATGGGCCCGGTCCTGCAGGGCCTCAACAAGCCCATCAACGACCTCTCCCGCGGAGCGCTCGTCGAAGACATCGTCAACACCATCGCGATCACCGCGATCCAAGCCCAGAACGCGGCGGATGCCGCAGCCCCGGAGACCCGCGCATGACCCCCGTCCTCGTCATCAACAGCGGTTCGTCGTCGTTCAAGTACCAGCTCGTCGACGTCGAGACCGAGCGTGCGCTGGCCTCGGGGCTCGTGGAGCGGATCGGCGAGGCGACCGGCGTCGCCACGCACACCGTCTTCTTCGCCGAGGAGGGGACCGGCGTCACCGCGACGAAGGCGACGACGCGCATCGAACGCCCGATCCCGGATCACACGACCGGCTTCGCGGTCATGCTCGAGGCCTTCGGCGCTCAAGGTCCGTCGCTCGATCGGGCACGGCCCGTCGCCGTCGGCCATCGCGTCGTCCAGGGCGGTGCGCGCTTCTTCGAGCCGACCCTCGTCACCCCGCTCGTCGAGATCAACATCGACGAGCTCTCGGCCCTCGCGCCGCTCCACAATCCGGGCGCGCTCCAGGGCATCCGCGCGGCGCGGGCGGCCTTCGCCGACGTCCCGCACGTGGCCGTGTTCGACACCGCCTTCCACCAGACGATGCCGGCGGCGGCGTACACCTACGCCATCGATCGCGAGATGGCGCAGAAGCACCGCATCCGCAAGTACGGCTTCCACGGTACGAGCCACAAGTTCGTGAGCGAGGCCGCGGCCGCCTTCCTCGGCCGTCCCGTGACGGAGCTGTCGCAGATCGTCCTCCACCTGGGCAACGGCGCCTCGGCGACCGCCATCCGCGGGGGCGAATCCGTCGACACGTCCATGGGCCTCACTCCGCTCGAGGGCCTCGTGATGGGGACCCGTTCGGGCGACATCGACCCCTCCGTCCTTGGCGTCCTCGCCCGACGCGAGGACATGGCCCCGGGCGAGCTCGACTCGTTCCTGAACAAGAGGAGCGGGCTCCTCGGTCTCGCCGGCGCCTCGGACATGCGCGACATCGACGCGCGTCGGCAGGCGGGGGATGCCGACGCCACGCTCGCGTTCGACGTCTACATCCACCGGCTCCGCGCGTACATCGGCGCGTATCTGGCTCAGCTCGGCGGCGCCGACGTCATCTCGTTCACCGCGGGCGTGGGCGAGAACTCCGCCGTGGTGCGGGCGGCGGCTCTCGAGACGTTCGGCTTCGCCGGGGTGCGAGTGGATGCCGAGCGCAATGCCGCCCGCGAGCGCGGCATCCGTGTCATCTCGACCGACGACTCGCCCGTCACCGTCCTCGTCGTCCCGACGGACGAGGAACTCGAGATCGCCCGCCAGGCCCACACGGTCGCGACGGCGTGACGGATACGCTGGAGGCGTGACGATGGCCGAGCTCCCCGACCTCACCCGTTTCGACGGCGTCCTCTTCGACCTCGACGGCGTGCTCACGCCGACCGCCGAGGTCCACATGCACGCCTGGGAGAGCATGTTCACCGAGCTGTTCTCGGCCTGGGGCATCGAACCGGCCTACGCCGAGGGCGACTACTTCGAGCACCTCGACGGCAAGAAGCGCTACGACGGCGTCGCGAGCCTGCTGCGCTCCCGCGACGTCGAGGTCCCCTGGGGCGATCCCTCCGACGACCCGTCCGCCGACACCGTGTGCGGGATCGGCAACCGCAAGAACGTCGTCTTCGAGCGGGTCCTCCGCGCCGACGGCATCGCCGCCTACCCGGGCTCGCTCGCCCTCGTCGAGAAGCTGCAGGCAGCCGGCGTCCCGATCGCGGTCGTCTCCAGCTCGAAGAACGCCCGCGAGGTCCTCACCGCCGCCGGCATCATCGACCGCTTCCCGGTCATCATGGACGGCGTCGTCGCCGAGGCCGAGCACTTGAACTCCAAGCCCGCCCCCGACGTCTTCGCCCGCGCGGCCGAGATGCTCGGCGTCGACCCTCGGCACAGCGCCGCCGTCGAGGACGCGCACTCCGGCGTGCGCTCGGCCGCCGCGGCCGGGTACGGTCTCGTGGTGGGTGTCGACCGCGGCGCTGGGGAAGCCGCCCTGCGCGAGGCCGGCGCTCACGTCGTCGTCGACGACCTCGCCGTCTTCGTCTGATCCGCCCCCGGTGCGCCCGCGCCACCGGCATCCCCCCGCTTCTCGTCCTGCCACCCGAAGAAGGACCCTTCATGATCGATCGTCAGCGCTTCCCCGTGGACCCGTGGCGTCTCGTCGAGACGTCGTTCTCGCTGGATGACCCCGGCGTCACCGAGACCCTCTTCGCCGAGGGGAACGGCTACCTGGGTCTGCGCGGCAACCACCCCGAAGGCCGCCACGCCCACGAGCACGGCACCTTCCTCAACGGCTTCCACGAGGTCTTCCCGATCCGCCACGCCGAGCGCGCGTTCGGGTTCGCCGAGGTCGGTCAGACGATCATCAACGCGCCCGACAGCAAGGTCATGCGCGTCTACGTCGACGACGAGCCCCTCTCGCTCGACATCGCCGACCTCCGGGAGTACGAGCGCGCCCTCGACATGCGCCGGGGCGTCCTCACCCGCCACATCCGATGGATGACACCGAGCGGCAAGGACGTCGTGATCGACTACGAGCGGCTGGTCTCGTTCGAGGAGCGGCACGTCGCCGTCATGCGGATCTCGGTCACCGTCCTCAACGCCGATGCGCCCGTCACCGTCAGCTGCCAGCTGATCAACCGGCAGGACGGTCAGGACGTCTACGGCGGTGGAGGACTCGGAAAGCAGGCCTCGGCCGGCTTCGACCCGCGCAAGGCCGACGGCTTCCAGGACCGCGTGCTGCAGCCCGAGGACTACTGGCAGGACGGCGACCGCGCCGCGCTGTCCTACAAGGTGAACGAATCGGGCATGACGGTGGCCGTCGTCGCCGACCACCTCGTCGAGACCGACAACGAGTTCTCGTCCCGCTCCCTCGTCGAGCCCGACATCGCCAAGAACGTCTTCCGGGTGCAGGCGCGCCAGGGGGTGCCCGTCACGATCACGAAGGCCGTGGCGTACCACACGTCCCGCGGCGTCCCCGCGCGGGAACTGGTCGAGCGCGCCCGTCGCACCCTCGACCGGGTCGAGCACGAGGGCATCCAGAACCTCTTCGATCGCCAGGAGGCCTGGATCTCGGCGTTCTGGGAGCGCTCGGACGTGGTCATCGAGGGCCACGACGACCTCCAGCAGGCGACACGCTGGTGCCTGTACCAGCTCGCACAGGCGGCCGCCCGCGCCGACTCGCTCGGCGTGCCCGCCAAGGGCGTCACGGGATCGGGCTACAGCGGCCACTACTTCTGGGACACCGAGGTCTACGTCCTGCCCTTCCTCGCCTACACGACTCCGCTCTGGGCGCGGAACGCGTTGCGGATGCGGTACCTCATGCTCCCCGCTGCGCGGAAGCGCGCCGGCCAGCTGAACGAGGCGGGAGCGCTGTTCCCCTGGCGCACCATCAACGGCGAAGAGGCGTCCGCCTACTACGCCGCCGGGACCGCGCAGTACCACATCAACGCCGACATCGCCTTCGCCCTCGGCAAGTACGTCCGCGCCACCGGCGACACCGACTTCCTCTACCGGGAGGGCGTCGACATCCTCGTCGAGACCGCGCGTCTGTGGGCGACGCTCGGCTTCTGGCGGTTCACCGAGACCGGTGACCCCGAGAGCTTCCACATCCACGGCGTGACGGGCCCCGACGAGTACACGACCGTCGTCAACGACAACCTGTTCACGAACGTCATGGCCCGCTACAACCTCCGGTATGCGGCCAGGGTCGTCCGCGAGATGGCGATCGACCAGCCCGAGTCCTATCGGGCGATGGCGGAGCGGCTCGACCTCGACGAGGCGGAGCCGGCCGCCTGGCAGAGCGCCGGCGAGGCCATGCACATCCCGTACAGCGAAGCCCTCGGCATCCACCCGCAGGACGCGGTCTTCCTGGAGCGCGAGGTGTGGGACCTCGAGAACACCCCCGAGGAGCAGCGCCCGCTGCTGCTGCACTTCCACCCGCTCGTGATCTACCGGTACCAGGTGCTCAAGCAGGCCGACGTCGTGCTCGCGCTGTACCTGCAGGGCAACCAGTTCACCCCCGCCGAGAAGCTCGCCGACTTCGAGTACTACGACGCACTGACGACGGGGGATTCGACGCTGTCCGCGGTCGTCCAGGCGATCCTCGCCGCCGAGGTGGGGTACCAGGACCTCGCGCTGGAGTACTTCCGCGAATCCGCCTTCGTCGACCTCGGCGACCTGCACAGCAACGCGTCCGACGGCGTGCACGTGGCCTCAGCCGGCGGCGTGTGGACGGCCCTCGTCGCCGGGTTCGGCGGGATGCGCGACCACCGCGGCGCGCTGAGCTTCGACCCGCGTCTGCCGGCGGATTGGCCGTCGCTGTCGTACACGCTGCACTGGCACGGCACCCGCCTGCAGATCACCGTCCGCCGCGACGAGATGGTCGTCACGGCGGGCGACGGACCGGGGGTCTCGTTCACGGTCCGCGGCGCCGGCTACACGGTCGCGGGCGGCGAGACGGTCACGGTGCCGCTGCAGGGCCAGGGCCCCGTCATCCCGGGTCGCCCGACGCTGAAGCAGATCGGCGAGCAGCTCCGCGAGGACGGCACGCTGCTGTCGGCATCGGTGCCCGATGCGACCGCCGCCACCTCCGTCCCCGTGCACACCGGAACGATCCCCATCGTGACGGCCGGCCCCGAGAACACGGATGCCGCGGGCGAACCCGACACCCGGACGCAGCAGATCCCCGCGATCGACGCGGGCGACGTGACCGCGAGGGTCTGACCTCAGACCCCCGCGGCCACCCGCTCGCGGAAGATGGCGCGGACGGCCTCGCGTCCGGCCCGATTGGCGCCGACCGTCGACTGCGACGGGCCGTAGCCGATGAGGAAGAGGCGCGGCTCGTCGATCGCGCGGGTGTCGCGCACCCGGACGCCTCCGGCGGCGGTGCGCAGCCCGAGCGGGGCGAGGTGGGCGATGTCGGCCCGGAACCCGGTGGCCCACAGGATGACCTCCGCGGGCTCGAGGGTGCCGTCCGGCATCCGAACCCCGTCCGGTTCGACAGCGGTGAACATCGGATGCCACACCAGAGCCCCGCGGTCCTTCGCCGCCTGGGCCCAGGGCGACCAGTGGGCGCCGGTGACCGACACGACGCTCCCCGGCGGGAGACCTTGCCGCACGCGCTCCTCGACACCCGCGATGGCCTGGATGCGGGCGGCCGTGTCGAAGCCCGTCGCGTCCCACTGCGGCTCGGTGCGCGACACCCAGAAGGTGTCGGTCACCCGCGAGATCTCGTCGAGCAACTGGATCGCCGAGACCCCGGCGCCCACGATGACGACCCGTCGGCCGCGGAACTCCTCGGCGGAACGGTAGTCGTGGACGTGCAGCTGTCGTCCTGCGAACGATCCCTGTCCGGGGTAGGTCGGCCAGAAGGGCTTCCGCCACGTGCCGGTCGCGTTGATGACGTACCGCGCCGACCACGAGGCGGGCGCCCCGGCATCCTCCGCCTCGATCGTCAGCGGTCCGTGCGGGTCGTCGTCCGGGCGTCGGACGGCGCGGACGCGGACGGGCCGCCGTACCCGCAGGTCGTACCGGTCCTCGTAGGCGGCGAAGTAGGCGGGCAGCACCTCGCGGCTGGGGGCCTCCGGATCGGCGGGCGGCACAGCGTAGCCCGGCAGTTCGTGGATGCCGTTGACCGTCCCCATGAGGAGGGTGGGCCACCGGTGCTGCCAGGCGCCACCGGGATCGGCGTCGGCGTCGACGACGAGGAAGGTGGGGGAGCCGTCGGCGGCGGCGTCGCGGAGCGGGACGAACCCGCGGCGGCGCAGGTGGTACGCGGCGCTCAGCCCCGCCTGGCCCGCGCCGATGACGAGGACGTCGACGGGGGTGGGGGGCATGCCCGCTGCAACGCGCGCGGTGCCCGCGCTGTTCCCCCTCGCGGTCGCCCGGGCCGCCCCGACCGCGCGCCCGTTAGGCTGACCGGATGGCATGCGTGACGAGGCGGACCGGGGGAGCCCGATGAGCTCGGCGTCGGTCGGTGCCCGCGCCGCCGACGGGGTCTTCGACGGGCTCCGCGAGGACATCGTCGCCGGTCGCCTCGCGGTCGGCGAACGGCTGCCCTCCGAGGCCGCGCTCGCCGAGCAGTACGGCGTCAGCCGCCCGAGCGTGCGCGAAGCCCTCCGCTCGTTGCAGGCGCTCGGACTCACCCGCACGCGCACCGGGAGCGGAACTTACGTCGCCTCCGACCGCCCTGCACTCTCGCTCGGCTACGGCGACTTCTCGCCTCGCGATCTCAGCGAAGCACGTCCCCACATCGAAGTGCCCGCGGCGGGCCTCGCGGCGGAACGCCGGACCGATCAGCAGCGCGCCGACCTCGTCGCGCTCTGCGACCGCATGGACGCGACCACCGACCCGGGGGAGTGGGTCGAGCTCGACTCGCGCTTCCACGTGCTGGTGGCCGAGGCATCCGGCAACGCGGTCTTCGCCCGCGCCGTCGGCGATATCCGTGACGCCCTCAGCCACCAGTCGGGCGTCGTGAACCTCATCGCCCACCGCCGCGAGCCGTCCTCGCGCGAGCACCGCGCCATCGCCGAAGCCATCGGCATCGGCTCGGCGATCGAGGCGCGCGAGGCCATGCGCGCGCACCTCGGTGCCGTCGAGCGCGTCGTCAGCCCGCTGTCGGAACCAGCTTCTCGGGACTGAGCGCCGCCGCGAGCGCGGCCGGGTCGAGGAGTCCCCGTTCGAGGACGACCTCGGGAACCGAGCGTCCCGAGCGCAGCGCCTCGCCGGCGACCTCGGTCGCCGCGCGGTAACCGATGAGCGGGTTCAGGGCGGTCGCGAGTCCGATCGAATCGGTCACGCGCGCGGCCATGACGTCGGGACGGGCCTGGATGCCGCTGACGCACCGCTCGGCGAGAAGACGGCACGCGGCGGTCAGGTGCGCGATGCTCTGCGAGAGGGCCCGGACGATCACGGGCTCGAAGGCGTTGAGCTGCAGCTGGCCCGCCTCTGCGGCGAGGGTGACGGCGAGGTCGTCGGCGATCACCGTGTACGCGACCTGCGTCACCATCTCGGGGATGACGGGGTTCACCTTGCCCGGCATGATGCTCGAGCCCGCCTGGAGGGCGGGGAGGGTGATCTCGCCGAGGCCGGCGCGCGGCCCCGATGACAGCAGCCGCAGGTCGTTGCACGTCTTGGAGAGCTTGACCGCGATGCGCTTGAGCATCCCCGACAGGTGCACGAAGGCGCCGGGATCCTGGGTGGCCTCGATCAGGTCGGTCGCGGGGGTGAACGGGCGCCCGGTGAGCGCGGCGAGGTGCGAGACGGCGAGCGGTCCGTAGCCGGCCGGTGCGTTGAGTCCCGTGCCGATGGCTGTCGCGCCGAGGTTGACCTCGAGCAGCAGCCGGGCCGATTCGCGAAGGCGCAGGCGGTCCTCGTCGAGCATGACCGCGAACGCACCGAACTCTTGCCCGAGCGTCATCGGCACGGCATCCTGCAGCTGCGTGCGGCCGATCTTCACGTAGCCGCCGAACTCGGCGGCCTTGGCCGCGAACGCGTCGTGGAGGACGCCCATCGCGGCATCCAGTCCGTCGACGCCTTCGACGAGCGCGACGTCGATCGCCGTGGGATAGGCGTCGTTGGTCGACTGGCTCAGGTTCACGTGATCGTTCGGGTGCAGGTGCGCGTACTCGCCCTTCGCGTGACCCAGGAGCTCGAGGGCGCGGTTGGCGATGACCTCGTTCGCGTTCATGTTCGTCGAGGTCCCGGCCCCGCCCTGGATCACGTCGACGACGAACTGGTCCGCGAGGGCGCCGCCCCGGATCTCGCGGCAGGCCGCCGCGATCGCGTCGGCGCGAGCGGTGTCGAGCAGGCCCAGGTCGCGGTTGGCGAGCGCGGCCGCCTCCTTGACGAAGGCGAGCCCTCGCAGCAGGAACGGGTAGGTGCCGATGGGGACGCCCGTCACGGGGAAGTTGTCGCGGGCCCGCGAGGTGTGGACCCCCCAGTACGCGTCTGCGGGGATCTCCGCCGGGCCCAGAAGGTCGTGCTCGGTACGCGTCGTCGTCATGTCGCTCTCTTCCTCGAGGTGGCCGAACGCCGCAAACCTATCAGACAGATTAAACATTCTTCACGAGGAAAACTTGACGAATCCGCCGTCTCAGGTGTTCAGTGTTCCCAGACCTGTAAGGCAGATATCACATCCCGGACGGCGACGGCGCCGCGCGGCAACGAAAGCGAGAACCCATGACGACGGAGTCGACCTCCCCGAAGACGGATGCCGCGATGCTCCGCACGGCCTCGATCGCGCAGGCCGAGGGTGCGGGCTTCCACAAGGGCCTCCGGCCGCGTCAGATCCAGATGATCGCCATCGGCGGCGCGATCGGCACAGGCCTGTTCATGGGGGCCGGCGGCCGGCTCGCGACGGCGGGTCCCGCACTCGTCCTCGTCTACGCGGTCTGCGCCGTCTTCGCGTTCCTCGTGATGCGCGCGCTCGGCGAGCTGATCCTCCACCGCCCGTCGACCGGGTCGTTCGTCTCGTACGCCCGCGAGTTCTACGGCGAGAAGATGGCGTTCGCCGCCGGCTGGATGTACTGGCTCAACTGGGCCATGACCTCGGTAGCCGACGTCACCGCCGTCGCGCTCTACATGAACTTCTTCAAGCAGTACGTGCCGGCCTTCGCCGGCACCCCGCAGTGGGTCTTCGCCCTCGTCGCGCTGGTCCTCGTCCTCGCCATGAACCTCCTGTCGGTGAAGGTGTTCGGCGAGCTGGAGTTCTGGTTCGCGATCATCAAGGTCGCCGCGCTCGTGACCTTCCTCGTCGTCGGCATCTTCTTCGTCGTCACCGGTACGCCCGTCGCAGGGACGACCCCCGGTTTCCACCTGATCGCGGACAACGGCGGAGTCTTCCCCAACGGCATCCTGCCCGCCCTCATCGTGGTGCAGGGCGTCGTCTTCGCCTACGCGTCGATCGAACTCGTCGGCACGGCCGCCGGCGAGACCGAGAACGCGCGCACCATCATGCCGAAGGCGATCCGCGCCGTCGTGTTCCGCCTCGCGGTCTTCTACGTCGGCTCGGTGCTGCTGTTCACGCTCCTCATGCCGTTCACGAGCTACAAGTCGGGGGAGAGCCCCTTCGTGACCTTCTTCGGCTCGATCGGAGTGGAGGGCGCCGACGTCATCATGAACCTCGTCGTCCTCACCGCCGTCGTCTCGTCGCTGAACGCCGGGCTGTACTCCACCGGCCGGATCCTCCACTCGATGGCCGTGACGGGCTCGGCTCCCGCGCCCCTCATGCGCATGAACCGCGCCGGCGTCCCCTACATGGGCATCGCGGTCACCGCGGCCGTGACCCTGCTCGGGGTCGTCCTGAACGCGGTCGTGCCCTCCCAGGCGTTCGAGATCGCCCTGAACGTGTCGGCACTCGGCATCATCAGCGCCTGGGGCGTCATCATCCTCTGCCAGATCAAGCTCCAGCGGTTGGCGCGGGCCGGAGTGATGGAACGCCCCTCGTTCCGGATGCCGGGGGCGCCCTACACGGGATGGATCACGCTCGTGTTCCTCGTCTCGGTCATCGTCCTCATGGCACTGGACTTCCCGATCGGGACGTTCACCGTGGGCTCGCTCATCGTCATCGTGCCGGCGCTCATCGGGGGATGGTTTCTGCTGCGCGACCGCATCCGGATGCTGGCGGCCGAGCAGACCGGCACCCTCGCCGCCCTGCAGCGAACCGACGAGAGCGGCGCGTGAGCGCACAGCACCTGGTCGTCATCGCGACCGGCGGCACCATCGCGAGCCGCCGGTCACCGGACGGATCGAGCGCTCCCGTCCTCGGCGGGGGCGCTCTCCTCCACGGGCTCGCCCCCGATGACGACGTCCGGGTCGTCGACGCGCTCGCCGCGGACTCGGCGACGTTCACCCTCGCGGACATGCAGCTGATCGTCGACGCGGTGACCGACGCCGTCGCCGACGACGCGGTGCGCGGCGTCCTGGTCCTGCACGGGACGGACTCCCTGGAGGAGACCTCGCTCCTGGCGGCGATCCAGGTCGGCGCCCCGCGCATCCCCGTCGTCTTCACCGGTGCCCAGTTCACCGCCGACGACCCCGCGTCCGACGGCCCCGACAACATCCGGGTCGCGTTGGCGGCGACCCGGGCCGCGGTCCCCGGCGTGTGGGTCGCCTTCGGCGGCCGCATCCTCTCGACGTGGGGGCTGTCGAAGCTCACCACCGACCGCGCCGACGCCTTCGGCCACGCACGGCGGGATGCCGGGGCGCCGCCGCACGCGACGGGCGACGTGTCGGGGGTGCGGGTCGACGTCGTGGCGCTCCCGCCGGGTGCCGACGATGTGCACCTGCGGGCGAGCCTCACCGCCGGCGCCGACGGGATCGTCCTCGAGGCGCTCGGGTCGGGGAACACGACCCCCACGGTCGTGGCGGCGGTTCGCGATGCGGTGGCGGGCGGCATCCCGGTCATCGTGTCGAGCCGCGTGCCGCGGGGGGTGCTCGTCCCGTCCTACGGCGGGGGAGGAGGCGGAGCCGACCTCGCCGCAGCGGGCGCCGTGCACTCGCCGACCCTCCGGCCGGGTCAGGCGCGCATCCTCCTGGCCGCGATGCTGGCCGCGGGTGCCGACCGCGACGCGATCGCCGCCGCGGTCGACGGGCGGGCGCCGGATCGGATGTCGGTGCCACGCCGTAGTCTGTTGTGGTGACCACCGCTCTGTACCGCCGCTATCGCCCGGAGACCTTCGGCGAGATGATCGGGCAGAGCCAGGTGACCGAGCCCCTCATGACGGCGCTCCGCAGCGACCGCGTCGGTCATGCGTATCTTTTCTCGGGTCCGCGCGGCTGCGGCAAGACGACGTCGGCGCGCATCCTCGCGCGCTGTCTCAACTGCGCGCAGGGCCCCACCGACACCCCGTGCGGCACATGCGACTCGTGCGTCGAGCTCAGCCGCGGCGGGGGCGGCTCCCTCGACGTCGTCGAGATCGACGCGGCATCCCACAACGGCGTCGACGACGCCCGCGATCTGCGCGAGCGCGCGGTGTTCGCGCCCGCCCGCGACCGCTTCAAGATCTTCATCCTCGACGAGGCCCACATGGTCACGGCGCAGGGCTTCAACGCGCTGCTCAAGCTCGTCGAGGAGCCGCCCGCCCACGTCAAGTTCATCTTCGCGACGACCGAGCCCGAGAAGGTCATCGGGACGATCCGCTCGCGCACCCACCACTACCCGTTCCGCCTCGTCGCGCCGGCCGCGATGCTCGAGTACGTCGAGCAGCTCTGCCAGACCGAGGGCGTCTCGGTCGAGCCGGGCGTCCTGCCCCTCGTCGTCCGTGCGGGCGGCGGGTCGCCGCGTGACACGCTGTCGCTGCTCGATCAGCTCATCGCCGGGTCCGAGGACGGTGCCGTCGGCTACGAGCGTGCCGTCGCGCTGCTCGGATACACGCACGCCGAGCTTCTCGACGAGGTCGTCGACGCCTTCTCGTCCCATGACGCCGCGGCCGCGTTCGGCGCCGTCGACCGTGTCGTGCAGACGGGGCAGGATCCGCGACGCTTCGTCGACGACCTGCTCGAGCGCCTGCGCGACCTCATCATCGTGGCCGCGACCGGCGAGGGCGCCCGCGCCGTGCTGCGCGGCGTGCCGGTCGACGAGCTTGAGCGCATGGCCCGCCAGGCGGCGGCCTTCGGCACCGATCGGCTCTCGCGGATCGCCGACCTCGTGGTGACGGCTCTCGACGACATGACGGGTACGACCTCGCCCCGCCTGCAATTGGAGCTCCTCGTCGCGCGCGTCCTCGCGGCGACGGATGCCGGGGCTCACGCAGCGCCCGTTCCCGCTGCACCGGTGCAGGCGGCGGCTCCGGCGCAGTCACCCCCTCCCGCCACGGCACCTCCCGTCGCGGCACCTCCCGTTGCGCAGGCACCAGCCGTCGCCCACGCGCCGGCCACGGCACCCGCTCCGGCCGTCGCGCAGGCTCCCGCGTCCTCCGCTGTCGCCGAACCCGCGTCGCCCGCGCCCGCCGCCGCTCCCGAGCCGGCGGTGCCCACCGGGCCCGTCACGTTCGAGCAGATCCGCGACTCCTGGCCCGAGATCCTCCGCCGGCTCGAGGACATCAGTCGCACCTCGTGGATGATCGCGACGGCCTCGCGCCCGGTCGCGTACGCCGAGGGCGATATCCTGACCCTCTCGTTCCAGAGCCACTCCGACGTGCAATCGTTCAAAAAGCTCTCCGCGGGCAAGGGGCCGAGCGAAGATCTTCGCACCGCGATCCTGTCGGTGCTCGGCGTGCGGGTGAAGTACCTCACCCGTCACGACACCGATCCGACCCCGCCCCCGCCCGGGGGCGTCGGTCCCGACGTGCCCCCCGAGCCCGACGCACCTGAGGGCGGGTACGGGGTCACCCCTGCCGCGGCATCCCGTCCCGCCTCGGCGCCCCGGTCCGCGCCGGCTGCGGCAGCGCCCGTCACCGAGTGGGCGGTCGCCCCGATCCCCACCGACGGCGCTCCGTCCGCCCAGTTCCCCGTGGACGACGAGCCCGAGGATGCCGCACCGTCGCCCGTCCGTACGCTCACCGTGGAGCGCGAGGGCGATGTCCTTCCCGCCGAGGCGCCGACCGACGACGACGAGGACGACGTGCCGCCTCCCGTGGACGCCGACGCGCCGGTCCCCGTGCGGACGCCGCCTCCCCGGCTCGCGCCGGAACCGCCCCGCGGACCCCGTCCCGGAGGGATCGAGAGGGTCGGCGAGGCCGCCGTCCGCCAGCTCCTGGGTGCGCGCTTCGTCCGAGAAGAGCCGTACACCCCTCCGACGAGGTTCAACTGACCCATGTACGACGGCATCGTCCAAGACCTGATCGACGAGTTCGGACGCCTTCCCGGCATCGGACCGAAGTCGGCGCAGCGCATCGCGTTCCACATCCTGCAGACCCCGTCCTTCGACGTGTCGCGACTGGCGCAGCTGCTGTCCGAGCTCCGCGAACGGGTGCGGTTCTGCGAGATCTGCGGCAACGTCTCCGAGCAGACCCAGTGCTCGATCTGCCGCGACCCGCGCCGCGACCGCACCTTCATCTGCGTCGTCGAGGACGCCAAGGACGTCTCGGCGATCGAGCGCACCCGTGAGTTCCACGGGCTGTATCACGTGCTCGGCGGCTCGATCAGTCCGATGGCGGGCATCGGCCCCGACGATCTGCGGATCGCGCAGCTCATGCAGCGACTCGCCGACGGCACGGTGACCGAGGTCATCCTCGCGACCAACCCCAACCTCGAAGGCGAAGCGACGGCGACGTACCTCAGTCGCCTGCTTCGGACGCTCGAGATCAGCGTCACCCGGCTTGCATCGGGTCTTCCGGTCGGCGGTGACCTCGAGTACGCCGACGAGGTCACCCTCGGTCGTGCGTTCGAGGGTCGCCGCGCGGTCTGAGCTCAGTCGGTCGGGGCGAACAGCTCCGGCTCCTGCGCGAGCGTACGCTCGACGGCGGCTGCGATGTCCTCGTCCTCGATGCGGTACTCCTCGGTGACGCGCTCCTCGGCTTCGCGCCACGCATCGTCGTCGCCGATGCCCGCGGTTTCGTCGTACTCGGCTGCGGCGCGGTCGACGGCTTCGGCGGTCGGCTCGAGACCCAGCGTGCGGTAGCCCTCGGCTACGGCGTCGAGCGGGAACTCCTCATCTGCGGAGTGCGCTTCGATCGCGTTCCAGAAGCCGCTGCCCTGGACCGTAGCGTGGAAGGTGAGGACCCGTCGGACGGCGAGGTCGCCGGGCAGGGAGATGGGCTCGTCGAGGTCGACGGCACGGTTCCAGATCTCGTCACTCGCAGAGCTCATGCGGCGAGCCTAGGGGAGGTCAGGAGCGCTCACGTGCCCGGGCACGGATCACGGTGCCGAGCGAGGCGCGCAGCGGCTGACCGACGTAGATGCCGAGCGATGCGCCGACCGCGAGGGCGATCCCCACCGTCGCTGCCGACGCGAGGGTCGTGAAGCCCGACAGGAGCAGGGCGGTGCTGCTGCCCGATTCGACGACGCCGAGGAGACCGCGGAAGACGGCGGCTCCGGGGACCATGGGGAGGATCGCCGCCGTCGTGATCGCGACCGACGGCACGTGCAGCCGGTAGGCCGCGAGAATGCCGACGAGGCTCCCCGCGAAGGCGCCGACGCCGCTGGCGGCCGCCGTCTCGAAGCCGAGACCGGATGCCGCGGTGTACCCCGCCCAGGCGACGACGCTGAGGCCCACGCTGACCGCGACGACGCGCAGTCCTGCTCCGTTGTAGATCGTGACGGAGACGGCGATGAGAGCCGCGCCGACGAACTGCAGCGGAAGGGGGCCGAACGGCAGCGAGTCGTTGGGGACGTCCATCCCGGCTCCGACCACCCGGGCGGTCTCGAGTCCCGCGAGGATGCCGAGGACGACGCCCAGGGTCTGCGTCATGAGCTCGAGGATGCGGCCCGTCGCCGTCAGGGCGAAACCGTCGATCGCGTCCTGCGCGGCGCCCACCACGGTGAGCCCCGCGAGCATCAGCACGATGCCCGACGCGACGATCACCGTCGGTTTGATGTCCTGCGCGACCGGCCACCCCGTCGCCTCGAGGCTCGGAGCGACGGCGGCGATGAGCGTCAGGACGAACGCGCCGGCGACCTGGCTGAAGAAGAAGGGAACGTGGACCCGGCCGAGGAGGAACTGCGTGATCGCGGCACCTCCTGCGGCGATGAAGGAGAGGAGGATGACGAGCCAGTTGGCGCCGAACATCACCGCCACGCCGACCGCGAGGAGCGCCTGCGCGGCGATGATGACGGGCGGGTGGTAGGCGAAGGGCGTGCGGCGCACGATGCGGAACTCGGCGCGGGCGGCTTCGACCGGCATCCCGCCCCTGATCTCGGTGACGAGGGCCTGCAGTCGCTGCAGGCGGGCGTGATCGGGGGCCTGGCTGCGGACGACGCGCATGAGCGTGATCGGCTTGTCGGCGCCGCTCCGGTGGTGCGCGACGGTGATCGAGTTGTAGCTGACATCGACGTGGACCGGGTCGAGTCCGTAGACGCCGGCGACCCGCACGATCGTGAGGGTGACCTCGCTCGCGGGCGCCCCCGAGGCGAGCATCGACTCCCCGATGCGGATGCTGAGATCGAGGACTCCGACAGCGAAGGCGTCGTCGATCACCGGCAGCATCTCGGTGTGCGGCGCCGAGTTCTCGGGGGACCGGACGAGCGCCTGCAGCGACGTGAAGAACTGGCGTCGTCCCATGCCGTCCAGCCTAAATGAGGTGCTCCGGCGGGCGTCACATGGCCGAGCGCGTACGTCGTCCTCCCTAGGATGGGAGCGGGCGTGCGTCACCGCCCGCCGGCTGCGCCCGGCATCCACCCGGGAGTATCCGACATGGCCCTGATCGTCCAGAAGTACGGCGGTTCGTCCGTCGCCGACGCCGAGAGCATCCGTCGCGTCGCGAAGCGGATCGTCGACGCCCGACGTGCCGGTCACGACGTCGTCGTCGCCGTCAGCGCGATGGGCGATACGACCGACGAGCTGCTCGACCTGGCCTCCCAGGTCTCGCCCCTGCCGGCGCCGCGCGAGCTCGACATGCTGCTCTCCAGTGGCGAGCGGATCTCGATGGCGCTGCTGGCGATGGCGATCAACTCGATGGGCTTCGAGGCGCGCTCGTTCACCGGCAGCCAGGCCGGGATGATCACCGACAGCTCCCACGGAGCCGCGCGCATCGTCGACGTCACTCCGGTTCGCGTCCGCGAGGCGCTCGACGAGGGAGCCATCGTCATCGTCGCGGGCTTCCAGGGGTTCAGTCGCGACACCCGCGACATCACGACGCTCGGCCGCGGCGGGTCCGACACGACCGCCGTCGCCCTCGCCGCCGCGCTGAACGCCGACGTCTGCGAGATCTACAGCGACGTCGACGGCATTTTCACGGCTGACCCCCGCGTCGTGCCGAAGGCACGCAAGCTCGCGACCGTCACGTCCGAGGAGATGCTCGAGCTGGCCGCGAACGGGGCGAAGGTGCTCTACATCCGCGCCGTCGAGTTCGCCCGCCGCCACGGCGTCATGATTCACGCCCGCTCGACCTTCAGTTCGGGCATCGGCACCTATGTTCTCGGTGCGGGGATGACCGCCCCCGACCACGAAGAGGGAGAAGAGATGGAAGAGCCCATCGTCACCGGTGTCGCCACCGACCTCAGCCAGGCCAAGATCACCGTCGTCGGCGTCCCGGACGTCCCCGGCAAGGCCGCCGACATCTTCAAGATCGTCGCCAAGTCCGGCGCGAACGTCGACATGATCGTGCAGAACGTGTCGGCTGCCGCGACCGGCCGCACCGACATCTCCTTCACTCTCCCCAAGGCCGAGGCGTCGACGGCGCTGCGCGCGCTCTCGGTCGAGCAGAGCGCGGTCGGCTTCGACAAGCTCGTCCACGACGACCAGATCGGCAAGCTCTCGGTCGTGGGCGCCGGCATGCGTACGCACTCGGGCGTCTCGGCGACGCTGTTCGAGGCCTTGTCGACGACGGGCGTCAACATCGAGATGATCTCGACCTCGGAGATCCGCATCTCGGTCGTCGTGCGCGGCGACGACCTCGCCGAGGCGGCGCGCGTCGTGCACACCGCCTACGGACTCGACGGCGACACCGAAGCCGTCGTCCACGCCGGCACCGGTCGCTGACGCGTCTGGCCTCGTCGATCGCGGGGGAGTAGCGTCTCGAGCGACGGCGGGTGCGCCGTCTTCTGCGGGTGAAAGGGAGCCGTGATGCGTCGAGCGCCGGTCACGATCGCGGAGCGGTTCCGCTACTTCTTCGCCGACACCTGGTGGCGTCTCGCACTCGCGCTCGCCTCGGTCGCGTGGTGGGTCGTCCTCCTCGCGGTCATGATGTCGACGGGTGCCGAGGACACCTGGCTGGGGCCCGTCTCGGTGATCCCCGTCGCGGCGTTCGCCGTCGACGTGATGCGGCGCGACCTGGTGCTGCGCCGCTCACGGCACTGAGCGACGTCCCGCGGCGACACATGCGGATCGCGGTACCCGGTGCGCCGGTAGAATCGCCGGAACCCGCTCTCCTGCGCCCTGCCGCGACGTCCCGTCGCGCGGCGCCGCACCCTCGAGGAACCGCACCATGACCGTCTTCTCTGAATCGGGATTCTCCGTCGCCGTCGTCGGCGCCACCGGCCAGGTCGGGACGGTGATGCGCGACATCCTCGTCGACCGCGCCTTCCCGATCCGCGAGCTGCGTCTGTTCGCGACGGCGCGTTCGGCGGGCTCCACGATCGTGGTCGACGGCCATGAGGTCGTCGTCGAGGACGTCGCCACGGCGGACCCCAGCGGCATCCAGATCGCCCTCTTCTCGGCGGGGGCCACCGGATCCCGCGCCCACGCTCCCCGCTTCGCGGAGGCCGGCGCGGTCGTCATCGACAACTCGAGCGCCTGGCGCATGGACCCCGAGGTGCCGCTCGTCGTCAGCGAGGTCAACCCGCACGCGATCCACGACCTGCCCAAGGGGATCATCGCCAACCCGAACTGCACGACGATGGCGGCGATGCCCGTCCTGAAGCCGCTGCACGTCGAGGCGGGCCTCGTCCGGCTCACCGTCAGCACGTACCAGGCGGTCTCGGGCTCCGGCCTCGCCGGCGCCGAGGAGCTCCTCGGCCAGGTCGAGTCCGTCGTCGCCCAGGGCGGCGCCATCGGGCTCGTCCATGACGGCGCCGCGGTGGACTTCCCCGAGCCGCAGAAGTACGTCGCGCCGATCGCCTTCAACGTCATCCCCTTCGCGGGCAGCCTCGTCGACGACGGCGAGAACGAGACCGACGAGGAGAAGAAGCTCCGCAACGAGAGCCGCAAGATCCTCGAACTCCCCGACCTCCGCGTCGCCGGCACGTGCGTGCGCGTCCCCGTCTTCACGGGCCACTCGCTCTCGATCCACGCCGAGTTCGCCGAGGACATCACGCCCGACCGTGCCCGTGAGGTCCTCGCGGATGCCGCGGGTGTCGCCCTCGCGGACGTCCCCACGCCGCTGGCGGCGGCCGGAGCCGACCCGAGCCTCGTCGGACGCATCCGCGCCGACCAGTCCGCGCCCGAGGGCAAGGGTCTCGTGCTCTTCATCAGCAACGACAACCTCCGCAAGGGCGCCGCGCTCAACGCGGTCCAGATCGCCGAGCTCGTCGCCGCCGACCTGGCCGCCCGCGTCTGAGACGGATGCCGGGTCCCGCCGCGCGCGGTCGGGCACCCGGCATCCGCCTTTCATCAGGGGAAAGAACACGCATTCCTGCCGCCTCGACCGGCGGCGGGCGGCGACCCGGACCGTAGCGGCGACGTAGACTGGATGACCGTGACTGACAATCCCGGAGCAGACGATCACGCCGCAGAGAACGCCGCGGCGACCAGCCCCGCCGCAGTGAGTCCGACGGAGACGTACGACGCGCTGCTCATCGGCGGCGGCATCATGAGCGCCACCCTCGGCACCCTCCTGCAGCAGCTCGAGCCGGACTGGAAGATCGGCGTCTTCGAGCGCCTCTCCGAGGTCGCGCAGGAGTCCTCCAACGCGTGGAACAACGCGGGGACGGGCCACGCCGCCCTCTGCGAGCTGAACTACACGCCCGAGTCCTCCGACGGCACGATCGATCCCTCGAAGGCGATCGGCATCAACGAGCAGTTCCAGCAGTCGCGTCAGCTGTGGAGCGCCCTCATCGAGCGCGGCGTCCTCGACGAGCCGTCCACCTTCATCAACGCGACGCCGCACATGACCTTTGTCCGCGGCGAGAAGGATGTCGCGTTCCTCAAGAAGCGCTACGAGGTGCTCAAGGAACAGCCTCTGTTCGCCGGCATCGAGTACTCCGAGGACTCCCGCGTCATCAACGAGTGGGCGCCGCTGCTCATGCAGAAGCGTCGCAAGGGCGAGCCGTTCGCGGCCACCCGCGTCCCCGCGGGCACCGACGTCGACTTCGGCTCGCTCACCCGCCAGCTCTTCGAGCACCTCGCCGCCTCCGGCGTGGATGTCGAGACCAACCGAGAGGTACGGAACCTCAAGCGCCAGAAAGACGGCACGTGGGAGGTCACCTACCGCCAGACGGTCGGCCGGACGCCCGGAAAGGTGCGGGCGCGGTTCGTCTTCGTGGGTGCGGGCGGCTGGGCCATCAAGCTCCTGCAGCGCTCCGGCATCCCCGAGATCTCGGGCTACGGCGTGTTCCCGATCGGCGGCCAGTGGCTGAAGACCTCGAAGCCCGAGCTCGTCGCGCAGCACAAGGCGAAGGTCTACTCGCAGGCCTCCGTCGGCGCGCCACCCATGTCTGTCCCGCACCTCGACACCCGCGTCGTCGACGGTGAGGCATCCCTCCTGTTCGGTCCGTTCGCCACGTTCAGCCCGAAGTTCCTGAAGAACGGCCGGATGACGGACATCGTCGCCCAGGTGCGCCCCGGCAACATCCTCCCGATGCTCAAGGTCGCCATCGACAACCCGGGCCTCATCAAGTACCTCGTCAGCGAGCTGCTGAAGGGTCACGGCAAGAAGGTCGACTCCCTCCGCGACTTCATGCCGAGCGCGCGTGACGAGGACTGGGAGCTGCTGCAGGCCGGCCAGCGCGCGCAGGTCATGAAGAAGGACCCGAAGAAGGGCGGCGTGCTGCAGTTCGGCACCGAGGTCGTCAGCTCCGCCGACGGGTCGATCGCAGGCCTCCTGGGTGCGTCCCCGGGTGCCTCCACCGGTGCGTCGATCATGCTTGGTCTGCTGAGGACCTGCTTCCCCGACCGGCTCGCCGCGTGGGAGTCGACGTTGAAGGAGCTGATTCCGACGTACGGTCAGACGCTCAACAGTGCTCCTGACACCGCTCACGAGGTGCTGCAGAAGACGGCAGCCGCGCTGCAGATCAACGTCTGAGTCGCGCCCGTGGCGAAGCTGTACTTCCGCTACGGCGCGATGAACTCGGGCAAGTCGACGGCCCTGTTGCAGGCGGCGTTCAACTACGAGGAGCGCGGCCAGCACGTCCTTCTCGCGAAGCCCGAGATCGACACGAAGGGGGCCGACCAGATCTCGAGCCGTCTCGGCGTCGAACGCACGGTCGACTTCCTCATCGGTCCGGACGACGACGCCCGCGAGCTGTTCGCCGAGCACCGCCGTCGCGTGCAGCGCGAGGCCGAGGCGGCTCTCGTGCCCGACGTCCGCACCGACGTGGCCTGCCTGCTCGTGGACGAGGCGCAGTTCCTTCAGCCCGAGCAGATCGACGACCTCCTGCGGGTCGCGGTGAGCGATGGAATCCCGGTGCTCGCCTACGGCATCCGCACGGACTTCCAGACCCGGGCCTTCCCGGGGTCGGCGCGACTCATGGAACTCGCGCACAGCCTCGAAGAGCTCAAGACGATCTGCCGCTGCGGCAGCAAGGCGCTCTTCAACGCGCGCCTGGTCAGCGGGCGCTTCGTCTTCGACGGCGACCAGGTCGCGATCGACGAGCTGTCGCCCGACCGGGTCACGTACGAGTCGATGTGCGCGCGCTGCTACCTGCGCGAATCGGGCGGACGCCTGCGCTGAGGCCTAGAGGGTCGGGATCAGCTCGTCGAGGAACGCGGCGGTGTCCTCCCAGCCCTCCACGGCGTGACAGGTCACACCCATGGCCAGGACGGGGTAGTCGTTGCCGTGCTCGTCGAGGCGGTCGCCCACGAAGAGCATGTCCTCGAGGGGGATGCCGGTCTGCTCCGCGAGTTTGCGCATGCCGTAGGCCTTGTCGATACCGCGGTGCGTGATGTCGACCGACGTCGAGCCGCCGGAACGGACTTCGAGGTCCGGGATGCGGGCGGCCACGGCGTCGCGCAGGGTGTTCTTCTTCTCGCCGGTGGGGTCCCACGCCGTCTTGGCGTCCAGGGGAGCGGACTGACCGAGCGCAGAGAAGGTGATCTGCGAGCCCCGGTCCTCGAGGATCGGACCCCAGGTCTCGCTCTCCCAGAGGCCGAGGCGCGTCGCTTCTTCCTCGACCGCGGCGAGGGCGCGGGACTTCTCGTCGTCGGTCAGGGAGAGCGCGTAGACCGTCTCGATGCCGTCCGTCGTGAGGCGGTAGTACTGCGTGCCGCACGTGGGCATGAGGTGCAGACGGTCGAGGGTCGCGGCATCCGTCTCGGGGAGCCGGTCGACCACCTGAGTCTGGAACTGCTGCAGCTGACCGCCCGAGATGATCGCCACCTCGACGCGCTCTGCGAGACGCAGGAGCAGGTCGCCCATGCGCGGATCGATGGCCGTCTTCGACGGAGCGAGCGTGTCGTCGAGGTCGAACGCGACGAGGCGGGGAGAGGTCATGATGCTCCGTTTCGAGGGAGGTGAGATGGCCCCTCCGGGGAGGGATGCGAAAGGCCCCGCCGGTATCCGGCGGAGCCTCTCTGCGGTCGGGGTGACAGGATTTGAACCTGCGGCCTCGTCGTCCCGAACGACGCGCGCTACCAAGCTGCGCCACACCCCGTGGCAACCCTCCAAGCTTACCCTGCCGACCGCCCCTCGGGCGAATCGTCGGCGCGTCGGGCGCGGAGGATCAGGACGGATGCCTCGGGCCGGCACCCGAAGCGCACCGGGGCGTAGATCGAATGGCCCAGACCCGCGCTCACGTTGAGCGGCACCGTCCGTCCGTCGTGCGACCACCGCGTCAGGCCGCGGGCCTGATCGAGGGGGATGTCGCAGTTCGAGACGAGGGCCTTCTTCGCGAACGGGATGCGGACCTGACCGCCGTGCGTGTGCCCGGCGAGGATCAGGTCGGCACCGGCATCCGTGAACGCGTTGAGCACCCGCTGGTAGGGCGCGTGCGTGACCCCCAGGCGGACGCTCGCGTCGTCACCGAGCGCGCGGAAGGCGGCCGATGCCGCGTCGAGGTCGTCGAGCTCGCGGTGGGCGTCGTCGACACCCAGCGCATCGATCCGGACTCCGCCGACACGGATGCTGGCGGCCGTGTTGTCGATCAGTGTCTCGCCGAGTCCGGTGAGGAAGTCGTCGAGCGCGTCGGTGTCGAGCGAGGGCGTGAATTCGACGTGCGTCGACGGTCCCTCGAAGTACTTGAAGGGGTTGCGGGCGCTCGGGGCGATCTTGTCGTTCGACCCGTGGACGAAGAAGCCCGGCACGCCGCGTAGGGGAGCGAAGGCCGCACGGATGCCGCCGAGCCCGTCCTGATGACCGAGGTTGTCGCCCGTGTTGATCACCAGGTCGGGCTGCACCGTGTCGGCGATCTCTGCGATCCAGCGTTGCTTGCGGTGCTGCCACGGCGCCATATGCGCGTCGGACAGGTGGAGGACGGTCACCGACGGGCTGCCCGGCGGCAGGACGTGGAGGTCATGGCGGCGGAGCGTGAAGAGGTAGCGCTCGATGCCGACGCCCCAGACGCCGGCGGCGACGCCGACCGCCCCCACCGCGCCGAGCGCAGTGAGGGCGGTCTGTGCGGCGGGCCTCACGGACCGTTGCCGTTGCCGGGGCCGCCGTTGCCGTTGCCGTTGCCCGGGCCGTCGTTCCCGCCCCCGCCGTCGCAGGCCTTGGCCTGGTAGTTGAGGGTGATGGCGGCGTCTCGAGCGACGGTCTCGCCGGCGGCGGGATCCGTTCCGGTCACGACGCCCTGCGTCGGCGCGCCCGGGTCGTCGGTACAACTCAGCGTGACGTTCGAGAACCCGGCTGCGTTCAGCGCCGCGGTGGCGTCCTTCGGGTTGCCGCTGACGCCGGGGACGACGACGCCCTTGCCATCACTCGGGCTGATCGTGACGGTCGTTCCCGACACGACACGGCCCGCGCCGGGCGACTGCTCGACGATCGTGCCCTCCGCCTCGGGGGACGGCACCGGGTCGCCGACGCTGACGCTGAAGCCGGCGTCCTCGATCCGCTGGCGAGCGGCGTCGGTGTCGAGACCGATGACGCTCGGCAAACTCGCATACGACCGCTTGGTCAGTTCGCTCGCCGGCTTCGGGAACTCGCCGCCGCCGAACTCCGAGTTGGCGGCGCGCTGCATGGCGGGCCAGATGGAGTTACGGATGCGGGACAGGCGGTAGCCGCTTTCATAGTGGTTCTCGAGACGCTCGTCTCCCGCCACGTTGCCGACCCAGACCGCTGTCGTCACCTTCGTGCTGGAGCCGATCATCCACGTGTGCAGGAACTGGTGGATGCCCGTCTTTCCGAAGATCGGTACTCCGTCGAACGTCCGCGCACCACTTCCGGTGCCGCTGGCGCTCATCACGCTTTGCAGCACGTATGCGGCCGTGGCAGCCACGTCTTCGCTGATCTTGCGCTCGCACTTCGTGTCAGGGATCGGACGCTCATCGCCGTTGGCGTCGACCACGCGATCGATGGCCTTCGCGGCGCACAGGGTGCCGTTCGAGGCGATCGCCGCATAGGCGTTCGCCATGTCGATCGGGGCGACGGCCTGCGACCCGAGGACGTCGTAGGGGTTGTTGAACTGATCCAGCGGCTTTCCGTCGCCGAGGGTGACTCCGAGGTCTCCGGCGACGCGGTTGGTGCTGCAGACGGAGATCTTCTCAGCCATCGTGAGGAAGCCGGAGTTCAGCGAGTCCTTTGTGAATCGGGCGACCGTCCCGGTGTAACCACGGTTTCCCTCGAAGTTTCCGATCGCGCCCTTGCCCTCACCGGTCTTGACTTCCTGCGTACCCCCTTCACAGCCGGTCAGCACTGTCTTCTCGCCGACGCGTCCATTGAGTACCTCGTTGACAGAGTGGCCCTGCTGCATCCAGTTGATGAGGCTGAAGACCTTATAGGTCGATCCCGCCGAGTGGCTGCCGCCGCCGTTCTTGACGGGGACGTTGTAGTTGACCTGGGTGGTTGTCTTGTCGTCCGCCTGGTCGCTCCATGGGCGGTTCTGCACCATCGACAGGACGCGGCCGGTTCCGACCTCCACCTGCACACCTGAGGCGCCGAGGTTCATGTACGAGACGCTTCCGGGTACGACGGAGATGGCCTTGTTCGCGGCCGACTGGAGAGAGGTGTCGAGGGTCGTGTAGACGCTGAGACCACCACGACGAAGCGCCGCGAGCCGGTCCTCCTTCGTCTCACCGAAGGCCGGGTCGGTCCGGATGATCGAGGTGACGTAGGCGCAGAAGAACTCCTCGCCCTTCGCCTCCGAGCAGCCCTGGGGACGTGACGTCAGCTTCGGGGTGATCGGGGCCTTGATGGCCTCGTCGTGCTCAGCCTTCGTGATCTTGTTGTCTTTCAGCAGGCGGTTGAGGACGTAGTCCTGTCGGATCTTCGTCAGGCGGTAGCCGTCGGCCTCGCCGTTGACAGGGGAGCCGTCCTTCGCAGTGAGCGTGCCGCCCGGCTTGTCGATGCGGAGCGTGTTCGGCTCCTGCACCATGCCGGCGATGACGGCCGCCTGAGCGACCGTGAGCTTGTCGGGCGTCGTGTCGAAGTAGTGGCGAGCCGCGGCGCCGATGCCGTAGACGGTGCCACCGAAGTGCGCGATGTTGAGGTACCCGATCAGGATCTCGTCCTTCGAGTACTCCTTCTCCAGCTGGATCGCGTAACGCATCTCCTGGATTTTGCGCTGGTAGCCCTGCGTGCCCTTGTTCGCCGTCGACTCCTCGTAGCACGCGCGAACCTGCTCAGCGCCCACGGCTTCCGCCTCGCACGACTGCTGGAGGACGTTCTTGACGTACTGCTGCGTGATCGAGGAGCCACCGCGGTTCGATCCCGAGCTCGCGTTGCGCGCCAGCGCGCTGAGCGTGCCCAGCAGGTCGATGCCGCCGTGCGTATAGAAGTTCTTGTCCTCACTCGAGAGGATCGCGTCGTACATGACCGGGGCGACCTGATCGAACGTCACCGGGATGCGGTTCTGGTCGTAGAACTCGGTGAGCTTGACGTCCTTGCCGTCGTCGTTCTTCGCGTAGATCGTCGTCGGAAGCATGAGCTTCTCGATCTTGAGGTAGCTCGGCATCTTGTCGAACATCTCGATCGCGCTCGACGCCGCATACCCGGACACCGCGATCGCCGGGGTGATCGTTGCCGTGACGAGGAGACCCGCAACGGTGCTCAAGCCGACGAGGCCCATCAGGCCTCCGAGCACACCGGTGGCCGTACGTTTCGAGTGGGGCATAGGCTGATCGTAAGGGAGATTGCTGGGCGATGCCTTGGTGACCGTCCCTGTGTCGAGCCCGTCCGGGCGCGCGAGTCACGACCTCCGGGAGACCCGAATGACCACGTGGGAGTACATGACCACGCCGCTGCTCATCCACAACACCGCGGCGATCCTCAACAACTGGGGCAAGCAGGGGTGGGAGCTCGTTCAGGTGGTGACCGGCCCCGAAGGCGGCCTCGTCGGTTACTTCAAGCGTCCCTCGGGCGGCGACGGCTCGGCCAACGCGGGACTGGATGCCGCGGCTGTGGCGGCTCGTCAGTTCGGTCAGGGCTGATGTCGGTCACCGCACGCCTCGCCGAGCTGGGCATCGAGCTGGGCTCCGTCGTCCCGCCGCTCGCCGCGTACATCCCGGCCAAGGTTCACGGCGACCTCGTCTACACGTCCGGTCAGCTCCCCATGGTCGATGGCGCGATGCCCGCGACGGGCAAGGTGGGCGACGGCGAGGGGAACGTGTCCGCGGACGAGGCCGCTTCGCTCGCGCGGCAGTGCGCGCTGAACGCGATCGCCGCCGCGGCCGCTGCGGTCGGCGGTGTCGACCGGCTGACCGGCGTCGTGAAGGTGACGGGGTTCGTGGCATCCGCACCGGAGTTCACCGGTCACCCCGCCGTCATCAACGGAGCGAGCACCGTGCTCGGTGAGATCTTCGGCGACGCGGGTCGACACGCCCGCTCCGCCGTCGGTGTGGCGGCTCTGCCCATCGACAGCCCCGTCGAGGTCGAGGTCGTCTTCTCGCTTTCTTGAACCGAGTGCATCTTCCCAGCGAGCTGATACCTCGTCGGGAACGTGCACTCAGACGCCCGCGTCACGCTGTCGCCATGACCAGCTCACGCGTCGCGTCGTCCCTTCTCCTCCGCACGGCCGCCGTCTTCACCGGTGCCGCTCTGCTGACCGGGTGCGCCGCAGGAGGACCTGCGGCCGCCGCGGGCACACCCCACGTCGGACCCTCCGCTCAGGCGGCATCCGCGACCGCAGGCGGTGCGCGGGCGGACCGCGATGACCCCGCGACGGAGGGGGGCAACCTGGCCGCGGTCACGCGGCTCTTCTCCGCGGCTTTCGACGACCCCGACTCGGCGGAGGCCCAGGCCGCCGCTGCCGTGAGCGTCGCAAAGGATGCCGTGGCTCACGGCGGGAACGCCGAAGCGGGGCCCGCGGGCCTGCTCGCCCAGTTCGCCGCGGCGCACAAGAGCGTTCCCGGCGCGCAGGTCGTCATCAAGCACACGGCCGCGGACGGCGACCTGGTCGCGGTCCACTATCAGATCACCGCGGACCCCGATGATGAGCGCACCGGGCTCGCGGCCGCCGACGTCTTCCGTCTGTCCGGAGGCAAGATCGTCGAGCGCTGGGCCTTCGAGCAACCCGTCGCGCAGGGCAAGGCCGCCAGCGGCAACACGAACTCGATGTTCAGCGACCTCTACAAGCCCGCCACGCCGTCGCCGGCACCCACCGAGACGCAGGAGGAGAAGAATCGGGTGTTCGCCGTCGACGCGTACGACACGCTGTTCAAGGACCGCGACGTCAGCATCCTCGACCGTGCGTTCGATCCGAACTACCTGCAGCACAATCCCGTCGCCCCGAACGGGACGGCCGCCCTCAAGCAGTTCTTCGGCGGGGGTGCGTCCTTCCCGCCCACGGCGTCGACCGTGTCGCTGGCGGACGGCGACCTCGTGTGGACGCTGTCGCAGGCCGTCGGAGCCACGTCCGGTGATCCCTACACCGCGCTCGACATCTTCCGCGTCGACGGAGGCCTGATCCGCGAGCACTGGGATGTCGTCCCCGCCGCCACGGCGGGGTGAGCGCGGTCAGTCCTTCTTCGTCACCTGCCCCTTGATCGTGGACATCACCATGGTGTCGGCGAGGGTCGTCGTGTCGCCGACCTCGCGTCCTTCCGCGACGTCGCGCAGCAGTCGGCGCATGATCTTGCCGCTGCGGGTCTTGGGGAGCTCGGTCACGATGTAGACGTCGCGCGGACGCGCGATCGGACCGATCTGGTCGCCCACCCACGCGCGGAGCGTGTCGACGAGCCCGTCGAGGGAGTTCGCCTTCATGTACGACTCCTTGATGACGCAGAACGAGACGACCGCCTGCCCGGTCGTCTCGTCCGAGGCTCCGACGACGGCTGCCTCGGCGACGGCCTCGTTCCCGACGAGGGCGGATTCGATCTCGGTCGTCGAGAGGCGGTGGCCCGACACGTTCATGACGTCGTCCACGCGGCCGAGGAACCAGACGTCGCCGTCCTCGTCGAGGCGCGCCCCGTCACCGGCGAAGTAGTAGCCCTTGTCGGCGAACTTGTCCCAGTAGGTCTCCTTGAAGCGGTCCGGGTCGCCCCAGATGCCGCGCAGCATGCTCGGCCAGGGTTCGGTCAGCACGAGCAGCCCGCCGTTGCCGTTGCCGACCTCCTGGCCCTGATCATCGACGACGTCGAGGCCGATGCCGGGAAGCGGCACCTGCGCGCTGCCCGGCTTGGTCTCGGTCACCCCGGGCAGCGCCGACACCATGATCGCGCCCGTCTCGGTCTGCCACCAGGTGTCGACGATGGGCGTCCGATCCCCGCCGATGACGTGGCGGTACCACATCCATGCCTCGGGGTTGATGGGTTCGCCGACGCTGCCGAGCAGGCGCAGCGACGACAGATCGTGCTGCTCGGGGATGCTCCTGCCGAGTTTCATGAAGGAGCGGATGGCGGTGGGCGCCGTGTAGAGGATCGTGACCCCGTACTTCGCCACGATCTCCCACCATCGACCCGGATGCGGGGTGTCGGGGGTGCCCTCGTAGATCACCTGCGTCGCGCCGTTGGCGAGCGGACCGTACGTGACGTACGTGTGTCCCGTGATCCACCCGATGTCGGCGGTGCACCAGTAGACGTCGGTCTCGGGGTGCAGGTCGTGGACCACCTTGTTCGTGAACGCCGCCTGCGTGAGGTAGCCGCCGCTCGTGTGCAGGATGCCCTTCGGCTTCCCCGTCGTCCCCGACGTGTAGAGGATGAAGAGGGGGTTCTCCGCCGGGAACGGCTGCGCGACATGATCAGCGGATGCCGTCGGCACCAGATCGTGCCACCACAGGTCGCGTCCGTCCTCCCAGTTCACCTCGGTGCCGGTGCGCTTGACGACGAGGACGTGCTCGACGGTCTCCTGCGGTCCGTGTCCGCGGTCGCCGAGTGCCTGGTCGACGGCCGGCTTGAGAGGGGATGCCTTGCCCTTGCGGTACCCGCCGTCGCTCGTGATGACGAGCTTCGCGCCGGCGTCGTCGATCCGGGAGCGCAGGCTGTCGGCCGAGAACCCGCCGAAGACGACGGAGTGGATGGCGCCGATGCGCGCGACGGCGAGCATGGCGGCGACGGCTTCGGGGATCATCGGCAGGTAGATGGCGACCCGGTCGCCCGCGTCGATGCCGAGCTCGGTCAGCACGTTGGCCAGACGCTTCACCTCGTCGGTGAGCTCGGCGTAGGTGACGCGACGCTCGTCGCCGGGCTCACCCTCCCACAGCAGGGCGACACGGTCGCCGAGGCCTGCCTCGACGTGGCGGTCGAGGCAGTTGTACGCCACGTTGAGTTCGCCGTCCTCGAACCAGGTCGCGAAGGGCGGGTTCGACCAGTCGAGCGTGCGCGTGAAGGGAGTGTGCCAATGAAGGTTGCGGGCCTGCTCCGCCCAGAACGCCTCGCGATCCGCGGCGGCGTCGTAGAGGTCCGCGTGCGCATTCGCTGCGGCAGCGAAGTCCGCGGACGGCGCGAACCGTCGGGTCTCGTTCAGGAGGTGGTCGATCTGGCTGCTCATGCGGCGCTCCTTTGCGTGCAGGCCATCGTGGCCTCGTGCGGCGATGCGGCAACTCTAGGTTCGGCTCAAGGAGCGCGACTACCGCCGATAGTGGGTGCGGCGCGCTGGGCATGTGTGCGGCACAATCCCAGCCAGGATGAGCGTAAGATCGTTATCGCCCGAACATCGATTCGGTTTCGCGATCGCGCTGATCCCCCCTGAAGCGCGGTTGCGTGGGCGGCACCCTTTCCCCCAATGGGTGCCGCCCTTCTCTTTTCCCTCACGGTCGCGGTCGTCGCTTTCTGCACACGCGTTCACACCGTCGTTCCGTCCACGCCCGGCGACGTCGAAGGTCCGGGGCCGGAGGCGTCCGCCTAGCGTTCCGGGCATGCCGCATCCGTTCATCGCCGCCCCTCGAGGCACCGGAGTCGCCGCGGTGCCGCGACCGGTGCCGCGGCATCCGGTGGTCGCACCGTTGCGCCGGTACCTCGCCGACCCCGGCGTCACGGACGTCTTCGTCAACGGCACCGACGGCCTCTACGTCGACCGGGGCGGCGGACCGGAGCGCATCCCGGACTGGGCGCTCGATGAAGAAGCCGTGCGTGAGCTCGCCGTCGGGCTCATCGCGCTCGGGGGCCGTCACCTCGACGATGCGACGCCCTGTGCGGACGTGCGTTGGGAGCACGGCGTGAGGGTCCACGCGGTCCTGCCGCCCATCTCGTGCACGGGGGCGACGATCTCGATCCGCCTCCCGGGTACCGGAATGCCCGATCTCGACGACCTCGGTCGCCGCGGCGCGTTCGACGCGGCGATGGGCGCCCGACTCGAACGGCTCGTCGACCAGCGTGCCAACGTCCTCGTCACGGGAGCCACCGGCGCCGGGAAGACGACGCTGCTCGCCGCACTGCTCGGACGCGTTCCCGTGTCGGAGCGGATCGTCACGATCGAGGATGTCGCGGAGCTCCGGATCGCCCACCCGCACCACGTGCGTCTCGAAGCCCGGCAGGCCAACCTCGAAGGCGTCGGGGCGATCGCGCTCGGGCGTCTGTTGCGCGAAGCCCTGCGGATGCGCCCCGACCGACTCGTGGTGGGCGAGTGTCGGGGTGAGGAGGTCCGCGAGCTCCTCACCGCCTTGAACACCGGTCACGACGGCGGCGCGGGGACGGTCCATGCGAGCGGGCTCGCCGAGGTCCCGGCCCGCCTGGAGGCGTTGGGTGCGCTCGCCGGGATGGATGATCGAGCGCTCGCGCGCCAGACGGCCAGCGCGATCGGGGCCGTCGTCCACATCGAGCGCGGACGCGACGGAGTGCGCCGCGTGACGGGGATCGCGCGCCCCGTCGTGCGCGACGACCGCCTCGGCATCGAGGCCATCGCATGAAAACGCGGAAAGCCGCCCAGGCCAACGCTGCGTCCGACGCAGCGGGGGTCGCCGGCGTCGTCCAGCGTCTCGCCGTCCTCCTGCAGGCCGGCATCGCGCCGGCTGCAGCCTGGCGCCACCTCGCCCACGCCGGTGACGAGACGGCCGCGGCGGTGTGCGAACGACTGGATGCCGGGGGATCAGCCGCATCCGCCCTCGCCGACCGCGGCGGCACGTGGCAGCAGATCGGCGTCGCCTGGCAGGTGGCGACGGTCGTCGGAGCCCCGCTGGCGATGAGCCTCCGAGGTCTCGCCGAGGCGCTCCGCGACGCTCATCAGGCGCGCGACGACGTCCGCACCGCTCTCGCCGAACCGCAGACGACCGCGCGGCTCATCTCGTGGCTCCCTCTCGTGGCCCTCGGCCTCGGCGCCGCCCTGGGATTCGACCCGTTCTCAGTCCTGGCCACCCCGGCGGGCGCCGTGTGCCTCGTCGCGGGGGGACTGCTCATGTTCCTCACCCATCGGTGGACGCGTGCACTGGTCGCACGGGCGCAACCCGGCGACGAGATCCCCGGACTCGATGCCGAGGTGATCGCGATCGCCCTCTCGGGTGGCGTCTCGATCCCGCGGGCGCTCGAGGTCGTCGCGGCGGCCTCGGGTCTCGAACCCACCGCCGGGACCGCCTCTGTCCTCGCCCTCTCCCGATCCGCGGGCGCGCCCGCCGTCGAACTGCTGCGAGCGGATGCCGCGTCCCGCCGCCAGGCGGCGCGCACCGACGGGCGGCTGCGGGCGGCATCCCTCTCTGGACGGCTCCTGCTTCCGCTCGGAGTGTGCACCCTGCCGGCGTTCCTGCTGCTCGGCGTCGGTCCGATGCTGCTCTCGGTCCTCACCTCGGCCCCGCTCACGCTGTGAGCCCAGACGTGCCCATCACCCAAAACACCGGAGGAGATCATGACATCCCACGACCTGCCCACCCTGACCCGCCGCCGCGCGGCCGACCTGTTCGCCGACGAGTCCGGCGCCGCGACAGCGGAGTACGCCATCGCGACGATGGCGGCCGTCGCCTTCGCCGGGCTGCTGGTGATCATCATGCGCTCGGACGAGGTGCGCGGCATCCTCACCGACCTGGTCCGGCGCGCCCTCACCGTCTCATGAGGCGGGACGAGCGGGGATCGGTTGCGGCGGAGTTCGCCGTGACGGTCCCCGCCGTCGTCCTCGTCATCGTTCTGGCGGTCTCCGCGTTGTCGGTGGGGGCTCGGCAGGTGCGGCTGGAGCACGCCGCGGCCCAGGCTGCGCGGTACGCCGCCCGCGAGGAGCCCGCCGAGCGGGTGCGGGCTGCGGCATCCGCCCTCGCCGCGGGCGCGGCCGTCACGACTCGCCGCGAGGGTGATCTCGTGTGCGCGGACCTCTCCGCCGCGCCGGGAGTGCCGCTGCCATTGCCCGACCTCCGCGCATCCTCGTGCGCGCTCGCCGCCCCGGAGATCGACTGATGGCGGGCGCTGCGACGACCGTCGGGGTCCTGGCGGTCTCGGCCACCCTGGCCGTCGGCTTCGTCGCCGCCGGAGCGGCCGCGGCATCCTCGGCGCGGGCGGCGGGAGCGGCCGACGGCGCGGCCCTCGCCGCCGCAGACACGGCGTCGGGACTCGTGCCGGGAGAACCGTGCGTGAGTGCGGCTGACGTTGCGGCGAGGAACGGCGCGTCGCTCACCGCGTGTCGGATCGACGGACTCATCGCGACCGTGGAGGTCTCGATCGACGTCGGCCCCCTGGACGCGCGGGCGCGCGCCCGCGCGGGGCCACCACCGGGGTCGCCCTGAGGGCTCGGGACGGCGGGGCTCTCAGCGCGCTCTTGACAACTCGGTGTGTATGGTGTGCAACGAAGAAAGGACGCCACGTGGCACAGGGCAAGAAGCTCGTCATCGTCGAGTCTCCGACGAAGATGCGCTCGATCCAGGGATACCTGGGTGACGGTTACGAAGTCATGAGTTCGGTCGGACACATCCGCGACCTCGCCGACAAGAAGGACATCCCCGCGGATCTGAAGAAGACCTCCGTCGGGAAGTACTCCATCGACATCGAGAACGACTTCACTCCTCTTTATGTGGAGAGCGACCGCGGCAAGAAGACGGTCACCGAGCTCAAGCGAGCCCTGAAGAACGCCGACGAACTCCTCCTCGCCACTGATGAGGACCGCGAGGGCGAAGCCATCGCGTGGCACCTCCTCGAGACCCTGAAGCCCAAGGTCCCTGTCAAGCGGATGGTCTTCCACGAGATCACGAAGGACGCCATCCAGGCCGCGGTGAAGAACACCCGCGAACTCGACCACGCCCTCGTGGACGCCCAGGAGACCCGACGCATCCTCGACCGCCTCTACGGCTGGGACGTCTCCGACGTCACCCGCCGCAAGGTCGGCCAGGGCACGAGCGCCGGCCGCGTCCAGTCCGCCGCCACCCGCATGGTCGTCGAGCGGGAACGCGAGCGCATGGCGTTCGTCTCCGCCTCGTACTGGGACGTCGACTCCACCGCCGTCAAGGGATCGGATGCCTTCGCCATCCGGCTCGCCCGTCTCGACGGCGCGCCGCTGGCCCGCGGCACCGACTTCGACGACACCGGCTCGCTGAAGAAGGCCGTCGTCGTCCTCACCGAGGACCAGGCGCGCGAGCTGGCGGCAGCGCTCGAGGCGTCGGGCGCGGCATCCGTCGTCAGCGTCGAGGCCAAGCCCGGCACGCGCAGCCCGAAGCCGCCGTTCACGACCTCGACCCTCCAGCAGGAGGCCGGTCGCAAGCTCTCGATGAGCGCCAAGCACGCCATGGGCGTCGCGCAGCGGCTCTACGAGAAGGGCTACATCACCTACATGCGCACCGACTCGACCGCTCTGTCGGCGCAGGCGGTCACCGCCGCGCGCACCCAGGCGGTCGCGCTCTACGGCGACAAGGCCGTGCCCGCGAACCCGCGCAGCTACCGCAACAACGCCAAGAACGCGCAGGAGGCACACGAGGCGATCCGTCCCTCGGGTGACACCTTCCGGACGCCCAAGGAGGTCACCTCCGGCCTCGACCGCGACGAACTCCGCCTGTACGAGCTCATCTGGAAGCGCACAGTCGCCAGCCAGATGGCCGACGCGAAGTACGAGACCACGACCGTGACGATCGACGCGGATGCCGCCGGCAAGACGGCGACGTTCACGGCATCCGGCACCGTCTACACCTTCAAGGGGTTCCTCGAGGCCTACGAAGAGGGCCGCGACGAGAAGCGCAGCGACAACGACCGCGCCGACGACCAGTCGTTGCCGTCGCTCGCCGTCGGCGACGCTCTAAAGCTGACCGACGTCGAGCCGAAGGGGCACGCGACGAGCCCCAAGCCGCGCTACACCGAGGCATCGCTCGTGAAGGCGCTCGAGGAGCACGGCATCGGTCGTCCGTCGACCTTCGCGAGCATCATCGACGTGATCCTCGACCGCGGGTACGTGTCCAAGCGCGGCCAGGCACTCGTGCCCAGCTGGCTCGCCTTCAGCATCGTGCGCCTGCTCGAAGAGCACTTCGCCGACCTCGTCGACTACGACTTCACGGCCGCGCTCGAAGACGACCTCGACTCCATCGCCCGCGGAGAACAGAACCGCGCCGCGTGGCTGCGCGAGTTCTACTTCGGTTCGAAGGACCACGTTGGCCTGCGAAACATCGTCGACAACCTCGGCGACATCGACGCACGCGAGATCAACTCGACGAAGATCGGCGACGTCGCGGTCCTGCGGTTCGGTCGGTACGGGCCGTACCTCGAGGTGCCGGGCGACGACCCCGAGACCCCGCGCCGCATCAACGTGCCCGAGGACCTCGCGCCCGATGAGCTCACCCCGGAGAAGGCGCGAGAGCTGATCGATGCGCCGGTCGGCGGCGACCGCGTCCTCGGACAGAACCCCGAGAACGGGCGCGACGTCGTCATCAAGGACGGCCGCTTCGGCCCCTACCTCGAAGAGGTCCTCCCCGAAGAGGAGGCGCCGGCCGAGGAGGTCAAGCCCAAGCGCGGTGCGAAGAAGGTCGTCGCACCCAAGCCCAAGCGCGCGTCACTGTTCAAGAGCATGTCGCCCGAGACGATCGATCTCGAGACGGCGCTGAAGCTCCTGTCGCTTCCGCGCGAAGTCGGCACCGACCCCGAGTCGGGCACCGTCATCACGGCGCAGAACGGCCCGTACGGTCCCTACATCAAGAAGGGCACCGACTCGCGGAGCATCGCCAGCGAGGACATGATCTTCGACATCACGCTCGAGCAGGCCCTCGAGATCTACTCGCAGCCCAAGTACGCGAACCGCGCCGCGACCTCCATCAAGGAGTTCGAGGCCGATCCGGTCAGCGGCAAGCCGATCCGCATCAAGGACGGCCGCTTCGGCGCCTACGTCACCGACGGGACCACCAACGTCACGATCCCGCGTGGGCAGACGGCGGACGACATCACCTTCGAGGTCGCCGTGCAGATGCTGGCCGAGAAGCGGGCGAAGGGGCCGGCGCCCAAGCGCACGACCCGCAAGCCCGCCGCACGCAAGCCGGCGGCGAAGAAGAAGTGACCTCCGGGCTCTGGATCACCCTCGAGGGTGGCGACGGCTCGGGTAAGACGACGCAGGCGACCCTGCTGGAGCGGTGGCTCCGTGAGCAGGGTCGCAGCGTCGTCTGCACACGCGAACCCGGCGGCACCGAGGTCGGCGTGCTCATCCGCGACATCGTGCTGCACCACCGCGGCGACATCGCCCCGCGCGCCGAAGCACTCCTCTACGCGGCCGACCGGGCGCACCACGTCGCGACGCTCGTGCGGCCCGCGCTCGAGCGCGGCGAGGTCGTCATCCAGGACCGCTACCTCGACAGCTCCGTCGCCTACCAGGGTGCCGGAAGGGTGCTGGACGGCGGCGAGATCCGCGACCTGTCGCTGTGGGCCGCCGAAGGTGCGCTGCCCGACGTCACCGTCCTCCTCGACGTCGACCCGGCGACCGCGCGGGAACGATTGGATGCCGCCGACAAGCCCTTCGACCGACTCGAAGCCGAGAAGAGCGCGTTCCACGAGCGGGTCCGCGCCGCCTTCCTCGCGTTGGCGGATGCCGAGCCGGAGCGCTTCCTCGTCGTCGACGCCACGCAGCCGATCGACGAGATCGCCGACGCCATCCGGACGCGGGTGTCCGAGCGGCTGTCCGCACTCTCGTCCTGAGCGTCGCCGGCACCTCGTAGGCTGAACCGCATGACCTCCACCACCGTCGACACGCTCCCGTGGGGCGAGGTCTGGGGCCAGGACGAGGCCGTCGCTCAGCTGCGGGCAGCGGCATCCGATCCGTCGCAGCTGGCCCACGCGTGGCTCATCACCGGGCCGCCCGGATCGGGCCGCTCGACCCTCGCCTATGCCTTCGCCGCGGCGCTCATCGCCGAGCCCGGCGACGAGAACGCGATGCGCCAGGTCATGGCGCGCACGCACCCCGACCTGGCGGCGCTCCGCACCGAAGGCGTCATCATCTCGATCAAGGACGCCCGCTCGCTCGTCGAGCGCTCGTACTTCTCGCCCTCCCTCGGCCGGTACCGCGTCATGGTCATGGAAGACGCCGACCGCATGGTCGAGCGCACGAGCAACGTCCTCCTCAAGGCCCTCGAAGAGCCGCCCGAGCAGACTGTCTGGATCCTCTGCGCGCCGAGCGACGCCGACCTCCTCCCCACGATCCGCTCGCGGGTGCGCATCCTGCGGCTGCGTGAGCCCGACGTGGCCGACGTCGCGCGGCTGATCGTCCAGCGCACGGGCGTCGACGAGGCGATCGCGGAGCAGTCCGCGCGGCTCGCCCAGCGACACATCGGCATGGCGCAGCGGTTGGCGACGGATTCCGCGTCCCGCGAGCGTCGCGATCGAACCCTCCGGGGGGTCCTCCGCGTGCGCGGGGTCGGCGACGCCGTCGAGGTGGCCGCCTCGATCGTGCAGTCCGCGACCGATGACGCCAAGGCGCTGACGGCGACCCGTGACGAGGGGGAGCGCGAGGCCCTCCTGCGGACGTTGGGGGTCGCGCCCGGAGGCGCCGTTCCCCCCGCCGTTCGGAGCCAGGTGAGCGCACTGGAGGACGAGCAGAAGCGGCGCGCCACGCGCAGCCTGCGCGACGGGATCGATCGGGTGCTCACCGATCTCGAATCCCTCTATCGCGACACCCTCATGCGCCAGTTCGGTCGGGACACCGACCTCATCAACCGCGAACTGACATCGGAGATCGACGCCATGGCCGCCGCCTGGACACCGCAGCACACCCTGACGGTGCTCGACGCCATCGCGCTGACACGCACGAACCTGCAGGGCAACGCCGCCCCTGCACTCGCCCTCGAGAGCATGCTCATCACGGTCGCGACGGGGCGCCCGCAGTGACCCGCGGGTTCTGGCGCCGTGCGGCATCCGTTCTCCTCGCCACCGGGGCGGTCGCGGCACTGCTCGCGGCGTGCACGCCCACCCCTCCCGCTCGCCCCGGTCCCGACCGGACCCCGATCACGCAGGGGGCTCCGGCTGGCTTCGAGGAGTACTACGGGCAGAAGGTCGACTGGGAGAAGTGCCGGGGGATCGGCGAGGGTGACTATTACTGCGCCTCCGTGACGGCTCCCCGGGACTGGACGGACGCGGACGGCGGCGACCTCCAGCTGTCCATCATCGTGCGCCTCGCCTCGGGCGGGACGTCGAAGGGATCGCTGTTCGTGAACCCCGGCGGCCCCGGAGCGAGCGGTGTCGACCTGGTCCAGCAGGCGGCAGAGTTCGCCGTCGGCAGCGATCTGCTGGACAGCTACGACGTCGTTGGGTTCGACCCACGAGGCGTCGGACGGTCGACGCCCGTGCGCTGCTTCGACGCCACGGCCATGGACCACTACCTCTTCGACATCCCGGCGGCCCCCCGGGGTACGCCGGAGCGATCCGCCGAGCAGCGCGCGTCGGCCGGGTCCTTCGCCCGCGCCTGCGACGTCAACAGCGACGGCCTGCTGCCCTACGTCACTACCCAGAACGCCGCCCGGGACCTCGACCTGCTGCGCGGGGTCCTCGGCGATGAGAAGCTCGCCTACCTCGGGTACTCGTACGGGTCGTTCCTCGGCGCGACCTACGCTGAGCTGTTCCCCCGGAACGTCGGTCGCGTCGTCCTCGACGGCGGTCTGGACCCCTCCATCCCCGGCGCGGTCGTCGGGGCGCGGCAGGCCGTCGGCTTCCAGTCCGCCCTCGACGCCTTCTTGAAGAATTGCATCGAGGGATCCGACTGCCCGTTCGACGCACCGGTCGCGAACGCCCAGCAGCAGCTCTCCGACGCACTGGCCGCCGTCGACGCCGCGCCGCTGACGGCGACCGATGGACGGAAGCTCGGTTCGGACGCCCTCGTGATGGGCATCGTGTCGGCGCTCTACAGCGAGGGGAACTGGAGCACGCTCTCATCGGCCCTCGCCGCGGTCCTGCAGGGTGACGCCGACGAGATGTTCGAGCTCGTCGACCGGTACTACAACCGCTACGACGGGCGGTACCTCGACAACTCCACCGAGGCCTTCTCGGCCTACAACTGCATGGACTACCCGCCGGACTCCGACGACGTCGTCGCGGCGGCGAACGCGGAGGTGGCGAAGGACGCGCCGACCTTCGCGCCGTACTGGACGTCGGACGTCGACCTCTGCGACGCCTGGCCGTACCCGCCGACCGGGACCCGGAACGAGATCCACGCCGACGGTGCCGCGCCGATCCTCGTGATCGGGACGACGAACGACCCCGCGACGCCGTACGAGTGGTCGGCTGCGCTCGCGAAGCAGCTGAGCTCCGGCATCCTGCTCACCCGTGTGGGGGAGGGGCACACCGGTTTCAACAAGGGCAACGCCTGCATCGACGACACGGTCGTCGCGTACTTCGACGAGGGCACGGTGCCCGACGGTGACGTGCGCTGCGAGGCCGGTTGATCCCTGCGTTCGCAGCATCGCTTCAGACCCTGTAGGATCGATGATCGTGCAACGCGCGAGCGAAGCGCGCCACCTTAGCTCAGACGGCAGAGCGATTCACTCGTAATGAATAGGTCAAGGGTTCGATTCCCTTAGGTGGCTCCAGAACAGAGGACACACGGGTGACACAAGCCCTCGATGCGATTCTCGAGATCTTCACCTGGGTGGGATTCGGCGCTGCCGTCGTCCTCGGAATCGTCGCCGTGGTCGTGTGGGCCTCCGACGGGAGTTGGCTGGCGGCCGAGGCCTATCTCGACGAGGACGGACGGACGCTCCGCTGGATCGACAGCGAGGGAGACGTCAACTCGGCTCCTCTCGACGAGTCCGATCGCAGCCGCATCGGGGCCGACCCCACCGCGAAGATCTGGTATCGCCACGGGTGGCACGACCGGATGCGGTTCACCCGCCGCCCGCCAGCACTGAACATGCTCACGGGTCTCGCCCTCGGCGGCGCGACCCTCGGGATCGCCGCCACCGTGGCATCCATCATCGTGTTCTTCGTCCGCTCCTGATTGCTGAAAAAGCGTATATCTAGCTAATCTAGGTATATGTCTCCTGCATCGACGCCCTCGCGATGGCTGCGCATCGCGCTTCCGCTCGTCCTCGTCGTCATCTGGCTGGCCGGAGGGTCGCTCGGCGGACCGTACTTCGGCAAAGTCGACGAAGTCTCGACGAACGACCAATCGAGCTTCCTGCCGCAGAGCGCGGAGTCGACGCAGGTGCAGGAGCGTCTGGGCGATTTCCTCGGCGGGGACGCCATCCCGGCGCTCGTCGTGTTCGATGCCGGCCGCGCTCTCGACGGGCCTCAGCTCGACGCCGTTCAGACGATCGCCGACCGGATCGGGGATCTGACGGGCGTCCAGGAGGTCTCACCGGCGATCCCCTCCGAAGACGGCGAGGCGGCGCAGGTGGTGGTCTCGATCGACTCCGGCGGCGAGGTGACCGACATCGTGGGCGAGGTCCGCGAGCTGGTCGCCGCCGATGCGCCCGACGGCGTCAGAGCGTGGGTCACCGGGCCTGCGGGCTTCACCGCCGACCTCGCCACGGGCTTCACCGGGATCGACGGGCTCCTGCTGCTGGTCGCCCTCGGCGCGGTGTTCGTCATCCTCGTCATCGTCTACCGATCGCCGCTCCTTCCGCTCCTCGTGCTGCTGACCTCGGTGTTCGCCCTCTGCGTGGCGTTGCTGAGCGTGTGGTGGCTCGCCAAGGCAGGCATCGTCGTCCTCAACGGGCAGGTGCAGGGCATCCTGTTCATCCTCGTGATCGGAGCCGCCACCGACTATGCGCTGCTCTACGTCGCCCGCTTCCGCGAGGCCATCGGGGAGGGCCGGAGGAGATGGGATGCCGCGACCGCGGCCTGGCGGGGATCGGTCGAGCCCATCCTCGCCTCGGGCGGTACCGTCATCGCGGGCCTCCTGTGCCTGCTGCTCAGCGACCTCGCGAGCAACCGCGCACTCGGGCCCATCGCTTCGATCGGCATCGCGTTCGCGATGCTCTCGGCGCTCACCTTCCTCCCCGCTCTCCTCGCCCTCGTCGGACGCGCGGCCTTCTGGCCGTTCATCCCCAAGGCGGGCATGACCGATCTCCCGATCGACCTGACACAGCCTGCGCGCGGCCTGTGGGCACGTCTCGCGCGGTTCGTCGCGCGCCGCGCGCGGATCGTGTGGATCGTGTCGACCGTGGTGCTGCTGGCGGCATCCGTCGGCGTCACACAGTTGAAGGCGGACGGCGTTCCGGCGAGCGAGCTGGTCCTCGGGGCGTCGCAGGCGCGAGACGGTCAGGCGGTGCTCGCCGAACACTTCCCGGCGGGATCGGGCAGTCCGCTGTACGTGATCGTCCCCGAGGCGGAGGCTCCGGATGCCGCCGAACTCATCGCCGATCAGGACGGGGTCCGGTCGGTCGGTGTCGTGTCGGCCGACGCTCCGGCCGGGCAGGCGGACGCCACCATCGAGGACGGCGAGCTCGTCCTCACGGCGCAGGGCCCTCCCGGGACTCCGGCGCCGACGGCCACCGTCGACGGCGGCGACGTGATGCTCGTCGCGACGCTCTCGGACGCGGCGGACTCGCTCGCGGCGGAGCAGACCGTGCGGGACCTCCGCGACGCGGTCGCCGGGAGCACGCTCGACGCGGTCGTGGGAGGCACCACCGCCGTCGACCTCGACACCAACGACACGTCGATCCGCGACCGGACGGTGATCATCCCCGTGATCCTCGTGGTGGTGCTGCTGATCCTCATGCTCCTGCTGCGGTCGATCCTCGCGCCGGTCCTGCTGATCCTCAGCGTCATCGTGTCGTTCGCCGCCGCCCTCGGTGTCAGCGCGCTCGTCTTCACCGAGGTCTTCGGCTTCCCCGGCGGAGACCCGGCCGTGCCCCTCTACGGCTTCGTCTTCCTCGTGGCGCTCGGCATCGACTACAACATCTTCCTGATGTCGCGGGTGCGGGAGGAGTCGGTCCGACACGGGACGCGCCGCGGCATCCTCCGCGGTCTGGTCGCCACGGGCGGGGTCATCACCTCGGCGGGGCTCGTGCTGGCCGCGACGTTCGCCGCCCTCGGCGTCATCCAGATCCTGTTCCTCGTGCAGCTCGCCTTCATCGTCGCCTTCGGGGTGCTGCTCGACACGTTCATCGTGCGCTCCCTCCTCGTCCCCGCCCTCGCGTACGACATCGGCAGGACCATCTGGTGGCCCTCGAAGCTCGCGCGCTCGGGCGTCGACGAGACGCCGGAGCCACCCGTCACCGAGGAGATGTCGCGCGCCGAGTACCGGCGGACGCTCGAGCCCTGACGCGCGGGGTCAGCGGGCGCGTCGCCGCACGATGAGTGCGGCGACGGCGCGCCAGCCCACGAGCATCAGGAGCAGGACGGATGCCGCGACGATGACGAAGGCCACCTGCACCCCCTGACCGGTCAACACCCGCAGGAGCATGCCGCCGGCGACGGTGACGATCCACAGGGGGATGCCGGTGCGCCGCACCGCCAGCGGCGCGCGCCACGCCAGCACGCCCAGCCACCCGACGATCAGCGCGAGCAGGAAGGGTCCCGCCGTCGTCGCCAGCCCTGCGAACGCCGCCTCATCATGGCTGGCGCGACCGATCGCGGCGAAGACCGTCACGAGGACGGCGTCGATCCCGAATGCGGCGAGGATCCCGCCGGTCGTGGTGGTCTGGCGGGCGGGGGAGTCCATGCCGCCAGGGTAGTCGCGGCATCCGCCGTCCTCGTCGCGCTCAACTGGTCGTACCCTCGAGTCATGACCCGAGCGCTGTTCATCGTCGATGTGCAGAACGACTTCACCGAGGGCGGCGCCCTGGGAGTCGACGGCGGTGACGCGGTCGCCGCCGCGATCACGGCCCATCTGGCGCGCCACGCCGAGGAGTACGACGTGATCGTCGCCTCGCGCGACTGGCACGACGGTGACGGGGACAACGGAGGGCACTTCTCGACGAGTCCCGACTACATCGACTCGTGGCCCGTGCACTGCGTGGCCGGGACGCCCGGGGCGGACTACGACCCCGGCCTCGACACCTCCGCCGTCACCCACCACGTGAAGAAAGGGCAGGGGATCCCCGCCTATTCGCTCTTCGAGGGCGTGACGGATGCCGGTGAGACGGTCGCCGACATCCTGACCGCCCACGGCGTCGTCGAGGTCGATGTCGCAGGCATCGCGACCGACCACTGCGTGCGCGCGTCGGCTCTCGATGCGATCGCGCACGGCCGGCGCGTGCGGATCCTCACGGACCTGATCGCCGGCGTCGCGCCCGCGCCGAGCCAGGCGGCCCTGGCGGAGCTCGCCCACGCCGGCGCGGAGCTCGTGGCAACCGGCGACGGCGACCGCCCCGCCGCCGACGTCGGTGAGGGCGAGCGGTGAGCCGTCAGGCGCCCGCGGGCTGGTACGCCGATCCGGGGGAGCCCGGACAGCTGCGGTGGTGGGACGGCTCCGACTGGGCTGCCGACAGGGTCGCGCCGACCCTCGCGCCCGATGCCGCCCCGGCCGTCACGACGCCGCCGGCACCGTCGGCACAGCCAGCAGAATCAGCCGCGCCCGCCGCCCCCGCCGCGACGCCCCGGTCAGCTCCGACCGGTGCCGCCCGGAGCGGAACCCCGTCGAGCAGCACCGTCTGGATCTGGCTCGCCATCGCGGCATCCGCTCTGCCCCTGTACACCGGGGTGTTCCTCGACGCCCGGACGATCGTGCGGCTCGGGGGTCCGTCTGGCGGGCTCACCCCCGCGGGCTGGATCGCCGCCGCTCTCGCCCTCCTCGTCGTGATCGACGTCGTCCTCGTCGCGGCCGCCGTCCTCTTCGCGTGCCTCGACCACCGCGCTCTGCGCGGCCGCGGCATCGATGCGCCCTTCGCGTGGGGGTGGGCGGCGCTCGCGTTCGTCCTCACCCTGGGGGTCTACGTCGTCGGGCGCACCGTCGTCGTGCACCGCCGCACGGGCGGCGGTCTCGCACCGCTCTGGACGTGGGCCGCCGTCACGGTCGTCGGCCTCGTCGTGTTCGCCGTGTGGATCGCTGGGTTCTCAGAGGCGGCGTGGGTCGCGGTCACCACGTCGCGCTGAACTTCACGTGATGGACATCTGGGGTTCATCGGCTCCGCACGGCATCCCCTGAGCATGGGGGGATGAGCCGTCCTCGCGTCCTGTCGCTGTACGAAGGCCTGTTCGCCGGTGGTGCGCGGGTGCTGCACACGAACGTCATCACCGGGCTCCACCTCGACGGATCGCACGAGCACGCGGTGCTCTCGATCGCGTCGCAGGCCCGCCGCGAGGGTGCGCTGCAGCCGATGAGCGACGACCCGAGGTACCGGTGGCTGCGCGAGGCGGGTATCGAGGTGTCCGACCTCGGGCGCGAAGCGGGCGCCCTCCCGCCGGGCCCCGAGAGCTTCTCGGACGCCGAGCTCGACGTCGCCGCCGCCGCCGTCGCCCGCGCCGACGTGATCCTCACGCTCAAGGAGCAGCCGCTCGGGCTCCTCCTCGCCCTGGACGCCCGCGGTCTCCTTCCCGACGTCCCGATCGCCGCGTGCCTCCACAGGTCCGACCCGACCCACTCGGGCCCCGCCATGCGCTGGCTGGGGCAGCTGGCGGCATCCGGTCGACTCACCTCGACCATCTCGTGCGCCGAGTCGACGAGCGACGCCTACGCCCGCTTCACGCCGCCGTCCGTGGAGAGGTTCGTGATCCCGAACGGCATCGACCTGGCTCGCTACCGCCCGAAGCCCCATGAGCGGATGCCGCTGCGCACGCGCCTCGGCATCGCGCCGAACGTCCCCGTGATCCTCCTCGCCGCACGCTTCGACGCGATGAAGGACCCCGGGCTCTTCCTCCGCGCGGTCGGTGTGCACGCGGCGCGGGACAGCCGCGCTCAGTACGTCATGTGCGGCGCGGGGATGACCGCCGACAACGCCGCCCTGACGGCGGCGATCGCGGAGGCGGGGGCTCCTGCCGAGCGCGTCCACCTGCTGGGGATCCGCGACGACATGCCCCGCGTCTACCGCGCGGCCGACATCGTCGCACTGACGAGTGCGTTCGGCGAAGCGTCGCCGCTCTGCCTGATCGAAGGCGCCGCGAGCGGAGCGACCCCGGTCACGACGGCGGTGGGGGACTCCGCCCAGGTGGTCGCGGGCATCGGACTCGTCACGCCGCACGACGCGCAGGCGATCGCGTCCGCGTGGACGAGGGTCATCGCGCGCCGACCGGACTACCGGGCGGCCGCGCTGGCGGCGCGTCCCCGCATGGGGGCGGACCGCATGCTCGACGAGTATCGCGGTGCGATCGACGGTCTGGCCGAGCGCGCCGAAGCGGCCGCCTGACGACCCGGCTCCCGTCACACATCGTCGGCAGGGTGTCAACCGGGGCCCCCACCTCCGCCGTCGCGGCGAGACTCGAGCAGTGGCATCCCTCGACGACATCGGCCCCGGCCAGGAACTGCGCAGCTACGCACCGATCGGCGACGGTCGGACGATCGCGCTGATCGGGCTCCGCGGACAGATCGACTGGATGCCGATCCCCGGCATCGACGACCTGCCCATCTTCGGGCGGCTGCTGGACGATGACGCCGGCGGCTGCATCGAGCTCGAACCCGTCGAGGAGTACCAGGTGCGGCGGCGGTACCTGCCGCGCACCAACGTGCTCGTCACGACGTTCACGACCGCGTCGGGCACCGCCACCGTGACCGACGCTCTCGTGACGGGTGTCGCAGGCCGGTTGCCGTGGGCGGAGCTCGCCCGCCGCGTCGACGGCGTCACGGGCGAGATCGCTTTCCGGTGGCGCGTGCAGCCGGGGACATCGCTGAAGACCGCAGCGCCCTGGCACGACCGCGCGAACGACCGCAGCATCCTGCGCTCGGGACTCACGACGATCGGCGTGACCGGACGCGACTACGGCCCGGAGCCCGCGGCGTCGGCGGACGGCATCGCGACGGGGTTGGCGGGCGGCTTCACGACCGCCGAGGGCAGCCGCCACCTGCTGATCATCGTCGGCACGCACGACGAGCCCATCCACTTCCCCGACCCGGACAACGTGGACCGCGGGATCGACCGGACGATCGAGGCGTGGCGCGCCTGGTCGCGCGAGTTCTCGTACGAGGGGCCCTGGGCGCGCGACGTGCAGCGGAGCGCCCTCATGCTCAAGATGCTCATCCACAGTCCCACCGGCGCGATCGCGGCGGCCGCGACGACCTCCCTCCCGGAGGACCTCACCGGTGGGAAGAACTGGGACTACCGGCTCGCCTGGGTGCGCGACCTGGCGTACACCGTCGATGCCCTCATCGGCTTCGGGCTGCGGGAGGAGACCCACGCGGCGATCTCGTGGCTGCTGCGCACGATCCGCCGGCACGGGCCGGAGCTCCACGTCATGTACACCCTCGACGGCGAGCTCGACGGGCACGTCACCGAATACGACGTGCCCGGGTGGCGCGGCATCGGTCCGGTCGTGACGGGCAACCCCGCCCGCGAGCAGGTCCAGCTCGGCGTGTACGGTGACCTGTTCGCCATCTGCCGGGCGTACGTCGAGGCGGGGAACGCGCTCGACGTCGAGACCGGACGCATGCTGTCGATGTACGCCGACAAGGTGTGCGACGCGTGGCGGAACCCCGATTCCGGCATGTGGGAGCTTCCCGAGGAACGCCACTACACCTCGTCGAAGATGGGATGCTGGCAGGCTCTCAACGACGCCGTCGCCCTCGCGGAGCTCGGCCAGATCCCCGGGAGCAGCGAGCGGTGGGCGGCCGAGGCATCTCTCGTGCGCGCCTGGGTCGAGGAGCACGGGTGGTCGGAGTCCCGCGGCGCCTACGTCATGGCGCAGGGCAGCCGCGACCTCGACGCATCCGTCCTGCTGCATTCGCTGAGCGGCTTCGACCGGGGTGAGCGGATGTCGCGCACGATCGATGCGCTCACGGGCGAGCTCGGTGAAGGACCGCACCTGTTCCGCTACACCGGGATGCGCGACGAGGAGGCAACGTTCGTCGCGTGCTCCTTCTGGCGTGCCGCGGCGCTCGTCTGCGTGGGCCGGCACGACGAGGGCATCGCGGCGATGAACGAGCTCGTCGCCTCGGGGAACGACGTCGGCATGTTCGCCGAGATGATCGACCCCGACGGCGGGGCATTCCTCGGCAACCTCCCGCAGGCGCTCAGCCACCTCGCGCTGATCCGCGCCGCACTCACGATCCGCGACCTGGTCGGCGACGACGCCGACGCCCGCTGACGACCATCACGACCACTATGACCACCACGAAGAAGGAGAGCACGATGGCACGCGACCAGTACACGTTCACGAATCCGGTGGAGCTCTACTCGGAGATCGAACCTCGCAAGGGCCACCAGGAGGAGCCCGGCCTCGACGCGGATCTCGCTCCGAAGGCGGACCTCGGCGAGGACAGCTACCGCGGCACCGGCCGCCTCACGGGTCGGAAGGCGCTCATCACGGGCGGCGACTCCGGCATCGGAGCGGCCACCGCGATCGCCTTCGCCCGCGAGGGCGCCCACGTCGCCCTGTCGTACCTGCCCGTCGAGGAGGAGGACGCGCAGCGGATCGCCGGCATTCTCCGCGAGGCCGGCGCGACCGTCCTCACCCTTCCGGGAGACCTACGCGACAAGGACTACTGCGTCGATCTGGTCGCGAAGACCGTCGAGGGCCTCGGCGGCCTCGACATCGTCGTCAACAACGGCGGCAAGCAGATCTTCAACAAGGATCTGACGACCCTCGAGGACCAGCAGTTCGACGACACGTTCACGACGAACGTCGACGCGATGTTCTGGATCACCAAGGCGGCGCTGCCGCACCTGCCGGCGGGCGCGACGATCATCAACACGACGTCGATCCAGGCGTACTCGCCGTCCGAGACCCTCGTCGACTACGCCTCGACGAAGGCGACCATCAACGCCTTCACGAAGGCGCTCGCGCAGCAGCTCGCCCCGAAGGGCATCCGCGTCAACGCGGTCGCTCCGGGACCGATCTGGACGCCGCTGCAGGTGTCGGACGGTCAGCCCCAGGAGAAGATCGAGTCGTTCGGCGAGGAGACCCCGCTCGGACGCATGGGCCAGCCCGCCGAGCTCGCCCCGGCCTACGTGTTCCTCGCGTCGGCCGAGTCGAGCTACGTCCTCGGCGAGACCCTCAACGTCAACGGCGGTATGCCGACGCCGTAAGCGCGGACGACGAAGGCCCCGATGCGCTGCGCATCGGGGCCTTCTCGCGTCTGCGCGTCAGACGCCGACCGTCTCCTTCGCGAGGGCCTTCGTCTGCCTGCGGGCGACGACCTTGCCGCGGATCGAGAACACCAGGACCGCGGCGAGCAGCGCGTAGAGCGTGATCGAGATGGGTCCTTGCACGAGCACCGAGAAGTCGCCGTTGGCGCTCATCGCGGCGTCCCGAAGGCTCGTCTCGGCCAGCGGCCCCAGCACCATGCCGATGATGAGCGGCGCGAGCGGGAAGTCGAGCGCCCGCATCAGGAAGCCGAGCAGCCCGATACCGAGCAGCATCACGAGGTCGAACGTCGAGCCCGACGTGGCGTAGATGCCGAGCCCGCAGAACAGCGTGATGCCGGCGTAGAGGTAGGGGCGGGGGATCAGCAGGAGCTTCGCCCAGAGCATCGCGAACGGCAGGTTCAGGATGAGAAGGACCACCATCGCGATGAAGAAGCTCGCCAGCAGGGCCCAGACGAGCTCGGGAGCGCGGTCGAACAGGAGCGGACCGGGCTGCAGGCCGTACTGGCGGAAGGCCGCGAGCATGATCGCCGCGGTCGCCGAGATCGGCAGGCCGAGAGCCAGCAGGGCGCCCATCGCCATGCCGGTCGTCGAGTTGCCGGCGGCCTCGGGCGCGGCGAGCCCCCGGATCGCACCCTTGCCGAACATGGGGTTCTTGCGGCGCTTGTCGAGTCGCTTCTCGAGGCCGTAGGCCAGGAAGGTCGGGATCTCCGACCCACCGGCCGGGATGACGCCGAACGGCAGGCCGATCGCGGTGCCGCGCAGCCACGCGGGGGTCGCTTCTTTGAGCTCGCGGCGGCTCAGCCACGGGCGACCCGTCGGCCGGATGAGCGCCTTGTTCGTCATGTGGCGCTCGAGGCAGGCGACGTAAATGACCTCGCCGAGCGCGAGGATCGCAACCGTGACGGTGACGAGCGAGATGCCGTCGAACAGGTTCGGCGAGTCCATCGTGAACCGGGGCGCGCCCGAGACGCCGTCGATGCCGATCACGGCGATGCCGAGGCCGATGAACAGCGACGTCAGCCCCTTGATGGCGCTGTCGGCCACCACCGACGAGGTCGCGGCGAACGCGAAGACGGCGAGGGCGAAGAACTCCGCCGGCCCGAACCTGCTCGAGAAGTCGGCGAGGGCGGGAGCGACGAAGACGACCACGATCGAGGCGACCATGCCGCCGATGAACGCGCCGATGGCGGCGGTGGCGAGCGCCTGCGCGGCCCGACCGTTCAGCGCCATCTTGTGCCCCTCGAACGTCGAGGCGATGGCGGATGCCTGACCTGGTGTGTTCATCAGGATGCCCATCGTCGAATCGCCGAAGAGCCCACCGAAGTAGACGCCGGCGAACATGATGAACGCCGCGGTCGGGTCGAGCGAGAAGGTGATGGGGAGCAGGAGTGCGACGGCCATCGACGATCCGAGCCCCGGAAGCACGCCCACGGCGGTACCGAGGAGGCATCCGATCAGGACCCACATCAGGTTCGCGGGGGTGAGTGCGCCGGCGAAGCCTTCGCCGAGAAGTGTCAGGACGTCCATGTCAGAACCCTCCGAGGATGCCGGACGGGAGGGGCATCCCGAGGGCCATGTCGAAACCGATGTAGGCGAGCGAACTGAGCGTGAAGCCCACGATCAGACTGTGGATGGGCCGGGTCGCTCCGAACGCCTTCGCGACGCACCAGAAGAGCAGGCCCGCCGCGATGATCCACCCGAGGAATTCGAGCAGGAAGGCGAAGGCGAGGAACGGGAGGACCACCCAGGCGAACGAGCGGATGTCGACGCGCACCGGTGTCGCCGCGGGCTCTTCACCCGCCGCTTCGGCCCGCGCCGCTTCGATCTCGGCCGTCAGGGCGTCGGGCGTCGCTCGGATCTCGCGGACCGCTCCGACCGCGAGCACGGCGGCGAAGGCGTAGAGGCCCCCCGCGATGATGCCGGGGAAGAACTGCGGACCGGGGAAGTCGGTGCCTTCCGGCACCCGCATCGTCAGGATGCCGACGACGAGGTACGTCGCGAATGCGGCGAGGATGAGGGGCATCGTGAGCCCCTTCAGCAGGGCGGCGGCTCCGGGGCCCGAGACCAGACGCAGGCGCTGGCCGACGACGGCGGATGCCGAGGTGGGGTTGGCGGGGAAGGTCACAGGCCCATCTCCTCGTAGAGACCGCGGATGCGCGTCTCCTCGTCTTTCAGGAACGCGTCGAGCTCGTCGCCCGTGATGATGCGTTCGTTCCAGTGGTAGCGCTCCATCGCGTCGGCCCATTCGGGGGTCGCGACGCTCTCGAGGACGAGTTCGGTCAGGGCTTCGCGCTCGCTGTCCTCGAGGCCGGACGGTGCCGAGAGGGACCGCCAGTTCGTGAGCGAGACGTCGTACCCCTGCTCGATGGCCGTGGGGATGTCGATCCCCTCGACGGGCTCGTTCGCGACGAGGGCGAGGGCGCGCAGGCGCCCGGCCTCGATCTGATCGATGTTGTCGGGGTAGCCGCCGGCGGCCGCCTTCGCGGTGCCGTTCAGGAGGGCCTGGATCGCCTCGCCGCCGCCGTCGGACGAGATGTACGTGGTGTCGACGGGGTCGATACCGGCCGAGAGTGCGAGATCGGTCACGACCAGCTGGTCGAACGATCCGCCGCCGGTCCAGGGGAGGGCCTTCGGGTCCTCCTTCCAGCCCTGCACCAGGTCGTCGAGGGTCTCGTACGGGGAGTCGGCGGGGACGACGATGACGTCGTACTCCTCGACGACCACGGCGAGAGGCGTGACGTCGTCGAGCGTCGCGGACGAGTTGAACTGGATCGTCGCGGCCAGCAGGCCCGTGCCGCCCACGAGCATGTTGTTCGGCTGACCCTCGAGGACCGAGACGTTGCCGAGGGCGATCGTGCCGCCGGCGCCCGGCATGTTGACGACCTGCACGTTGTTGACCAGGCCGTTCGCCTTCTGCGCCTGCTGCAGTTCGCGGGCGACGCCGTCCCAGCCGCCACCGGCGGCGGCCGGGGCGACGATCGTCATCGACGCGTTGATGTCGTTGCCGGTGCTCGCCGAGGCGATCGAACCGGCGGCCGCCGTGCCGATGGCCGCGGCCGCGATCACACCGCCCACGACGCGGCCGATCACGGTCCTGCGCCGGTTCGGCGGAGCCTGCGGGCTGTCTGTCTGGGTCATCATCGCTCCCTTTCGCGCGGACGTCGTCGTCTCCGCGAGATCGAAATAGGATGACAGCGCGCGGTGCGGCGGCGGCATCCTCCGGCACTTGTTCTCTTAAACGCTCACGCATCGCGCACGGACGGGAATGGTGAACGATGGCGTCTCCGCGGCGGCCCCGCGCGCTCCGGCTCGTGCTGCTCGTCCTGCCCTCGGTCGTCACCCTCGCGGCACTGTCGGCGACGCTCGCGGTCGCGATGACCGTGCAGGAACGCACGATCCGGGACGCGACCGCCGAGCGGGTCATGGGCGTCGCCCAGAGTCTCGCCGATCTCGCCGACGTTCGGACGACGCTTGCGACGGTGACGGATGCCGGGACCCCGGCCGACCTCGCCGACGCCGGCGACCTCGCCGCGGCGACGACGGCGCTGCAACCGATCGCCGAGCTCGTGGGGGAGTCCGCGGGCGTCTACTACGTCGTCATCACCGATGACGAGGGCGTCCGGATCACGCATCCGCTGGCGTCGGAGCGCGGGGTGCAGGTCGAGACGACGAACTCCTCGGTCCTCGGGGGCGAGACCTTCCTCGGCACCGAGCGCGGCGCCTCGGGACCGTCGCTGCGCGCGAAGGTGCCGGTGCTCGCGAGCGATGGGACGGTCGTGGGCATGGTCGCCGTCGGTGTGCTCGAGTCGAGCATCGCCGCCGACCGTGACGCTGCCCTCGCCGCGCTGCTGCCGTGGGGGATCGGCGCGCTCATCGTGGCCTCCCTCGCCAGCTCTGCGCTGACGGCGATGGTCGAGCGCCGCTTCCGGCGAGCGGATGCCGTCGCCGCCGAGAACGCGCAGATGCGTCGCACGACGGTGGCCCTGCGCGAACAGGCGCACGAGTTCGACACGCGGCTCCACGTGATCCACGGGCTCGTCTCGCGCGGAGACGCGGCGGAGGCCCTCGGGTACATCGAGGAGGTGACGCCGGTCCGGACGTCCGGCTCGCCTGACGGCGGCGAGCCGGTTGCGGCGGCGACGATGCATGCGGTGCGCGCGGAGCTCCTCGATCTCGGGGCGCAGGCCGAGTTCGACGTCACCCTCGATCGTGACCTGGACGACGGCGCGGTCTCGGTCGTCACGAACCTGTGTCGGAACGCCGGCGAGGCGGGGGCGCGGCGGGTGCGTTGCGTGCTCCGCGATGCGGACGGGCGCCTGTTCGGCGCCGTCGAGGACGATGGTCCCGGCATCGACCCGAAGGCGGCGGCGCGGATCTTCGCTCAGGGGTTCACCACGAAGGACGACGCGTCGGGCTTCGGTCGCGGCTACGGACTCGACACGGTGCGACGGACCGTGTCGTCGCGGGGCGGCACGATCGAGGTGGGTGCCTCCGCCCTCGGCGGCGCGCGATTCGCCTTCGAGATGGAGCGCGTGTGAGCGAGCGACCGATCCGGGTGCTGGTCGTCGACGACGACCAGGGTGCGCGCGCCCTGCACTGCCGGTTCGTCGATGCGGTGCCGGGGTTCACCGTCGCGGGCGCCGCCGGAACGGGGCGCGACGCGCTCGCGCAGAGCACGGCCGGAATCGACCTCGTCCTGCTCGACATGCGTCTTCCCGACATCAGCGGTATCGAGGTGCTGCACCGGTTGCGCACCTTCGGTGACGCCGGTCCCGACGTGCTCGTCATCAGCTCGTCGCAGGATCAGACCACGGTGCGCCAAGCGCTCGCCGCCCGGGTGGCCGGCTACCTCGTGAAGCCGTTCACGGAGGCCGCGCTCCGCGAACGGTTGGAGCGGTATCGCGAGGAGCGGCAGGCACGCACGGATGCCGGGCGTGAGCGCCCCCTTGCGCAGAGCGACATCGATCGACTGCTGGCGACCGGAGGCATCCGCACCGTGTCTGCGTCGTCGAGCGGGCCGCGTGCGCTCCCGAAGGGCCTGGCGGTGCCGACGTTGGAACGGGTCCTCACGGCGCTGGACCCCGGGACGGGCCGTTCGGTCGTCGAGGTCGCGGAGGCGTGCGAGATGTCGCGCGCGACCGCTCACCGCTATCTGACGCACCTCGCCGAGACGGGCGCGATCGTCGTGTCGCACCGGTACGGCAAACGCGGTCGGCCCGAGGTGCTGTACCGGCTCGCGCCGGGGTGAGGCGGGGAGTCGCCACGGCGAGGGGCGGGTGACACCACGACACCCGCCCCTCGCTGTTCCGTCGCGTCAGCGGATCTCGAACGAGACCGCCCGCAGCACCTCGTCGCGGGACGACGGCCCGATGAGGAGTTCGAACTCCCCGGGTTCCACGATGCGGCGGCCGGCCGCATCCACGATCGTGCAATCCGACGCCGGCAGGTCGATCTCGACCGTGGCGCTCGCACCCGCGGCGAGGTCGACGTGCCGGTAGGTCTTCAGTTCCTTGTCGGCCCAGCTCACCGAGGTCACCGTGTCGCGGACGTACACCTGGACGATCTCGTGCGCGGGGCGCTCGCCGGTGTTGCGCAGCGTGACCCGCGCGCGGACGGTCTCGCCGGCAGAGACGACGGGCGTCAGGACCTCCGCGTCGCCGTACTCGACGGTCGTGTACGACAGGCCGTCGCCGAACGCGAACGCCGGCTGCTGCGTCAGGTCGGCGTAGCGGTCGCCGTGCTGGCCGCGGATCTGGTTGTAGTACGTCGGCTGCTGGCCGGCGTGCCGTGCGAACGAGATCGGCAGGCGTCCAGCGGGTTCGATCTCGCCGAGCAGGAGCTCTGCGATCGCGCGCCCGCCCTGCATGCCGGGGTTCGCGACCCAGACGACGGATGCCTCGCGCACCGACTCCGGCAGGATCAGCGGCTTCGACGCCATCAGCACGACGACGAGCGGCGTGCCCGTCGCGGCCAGGGCGTCGAGCAGGGCGCGTTGCCCGCCGATGAGGTCGAGCGTCGCGGTGGACCGGCCCTCGCCGACGAGCTCGATGCGGTCGCCGACGACCGCGACGACGACATCGGAGCGTTCCGCGAGCGCAACGGCCTCGGCGATCTCGGCGGCGTCGGGCTCCTGCGGTGCGACGATCGGCGGCCGGGGCTGCCCGTCGGGGAAGACACCCGCGGGATCGTCGGTGAGGTTCAGGATGCCGGCGCCCCGGGCGTGCTCGACGGTGCCGCCGCTGAGCTCGCGGAGCCCGTCGAGGACCGTCGTGATCTGGGCGCGAGGGTGGCCGTCCGGCATCCAATCGACCTGCCCGGATGACCCCGCCCAGTCACCGAGCTGCGTCTGCGCGTCGTCGGCGAGCGGACCGACGACGGCGATCCGGCGTGCGGTGGGAGTCAGGGGGAGTGTGCCGTCGTTGCGGAGCAGGACCAGGGAGCGCCGCGCGACCTCGAGGTTGAGGTCGGCGTGGGCGCCCTGCGCGATGACCGTGGCGATGCGTTCCCGGTCGGGCAGGCGGGGGTTCTCGAACAGCCCGAAGCGGAATTTGAGCGACAGGATGCGCGAGACCGCCTGGTCGATGTCGGCCTCGGCCAGCATCCCGCGCTCGACGGCCTCGAGGGCGCCGGCGAAGAACCCGGGCGTCGTCATGACCATGTCGTTGCCGGCCTTCACGGCGGCGGCCGCGGCGCTGGCGTAGTCGGGCTGCACCTTCTGCTCCCACACCATGCGGCCGACGTTGTCCCAGTCGGTGATCAGCGTGCCGGTGTATCCCCACTCGCCCCGCAGTACGTCGCTGAGCAGCCATTCGTTGACCGTGATCGGCACCCCGTCGGTGGTCTGGTAGCCGAGCATGAAGGTGCGGCATCCCTCCCGCGCGACGCGCTCGAACGGCGGCAGGAACCAGGAGCGGAGCTTTCGCCGCGAGATGTCAGCCTCGCTCGCATCGCGGCCGCCCTGCGTCTCGGAGTACCCGGCGAAGTGCTTCGCGGTCGCGAGGATCGCGTCGGGGTCGTCGAGGCCGTCGCCCTGGTAGCCGCGCACCATCGCCGAGGCGAGCTCGCCGATGAGGAACGGGTCCTCACCGAACGTCTCGCCGATGCGCCCCCAGCGGAGGTCGCGCGCGATGCAGAGGACGGGGGAGAACGTCCAGTGGATGCCGGTGGCCGCCACTTCGGCGGCCGTCGCCTTCGCGACGCCCTCGATGAGGTCCGCATCCCACGACGCGGCCATCCCGAGCTGCGTCGGGAAGATCGTCGCGCCCTCCCAGAACGAATGGCCGTGGATGCAGTCCTCGGCGACGAGCAGCGGGATTTGCAGGCGCGTCTGCGAGGTCAGCTCCGCGGCGCGGAGCACCTTCTCGGGGGACGTGTGCAGGATCGAGCCGGCGTGACGCGCGAGCACGATGTGCTCGAGCTCCTCGCGGGCGTCGAACTGCATCATCTGCCCGACCTTCTCGGGCAGCGTCATGCGCTCGAGAAGGTCGGCTACGCGCTCCTCGACCGGCAGGGAGGCATCCAGGTACGCGGCGGAAGCAGTGTCGACGGTCGTCATTCGCGGGCCTCCCGGCGGCTGGTGGGGACCTCGACGGCGCGGACGGCGGTGACGGCGTCGTTGACGTTCAGGCCCTTCTTCTTCATCGCGCGGGCCCGCTCGCCGGCCGAGCGCAGGCGCGGGTTCACGTACTCGTCGATGCCGAAGTTGATGAGCGACAGCGCCACGCCGATGGCGGCGATGCAGAGGCCCGGGGGCAGATACCACCACCACTGGTTCTGGCGGAACGCGCCCTGCGCGCTCGCCCAGTTGAGGATGGTGCCCCAGTTGTAGGTGTTCACCGGGATGACGCCGATGTACGACAGGGTCGTGAGGCCGAGGATCGCGGCCGTCACGGTGCCGACGAAGCTCGCGGCGATGAGCGCCATGAGGTTCGGCAGCATCTCGACGGTGATGATGCGCCGCAGCGGCTCGCCGTTGGCGCGCGCGGCCTGGACGAAGTCGCGGTTGCGGAGCGACATCGTCTGCGCGCGCAGGACGCGCGCGCCCCAGGCCCAGCCGGTGATGCCGAGGACGGCGGCGATGAGGACGAGCGGCGGCTCCTCGAACATCGACGCGACGATGATGATGAGCGGCAGCCCCGGGATGACGAGGAAGACGTTCGTCAGCGCCGAGAGGCCCTCGCTCTTCCACCCCCGGACGTACCCCGAGACGACGCCCACGACGATCGCGATGACCGTCGCGAGGATGGCGGCGAGGAAGCCGACGACGATGACTCCGCGGGTGCCGTGGATGACCTGGCTGAGGACGTCCTCGCCGATGTGGGTGGTCCCGAGCCAGTGCTCGGGGGAGGGCGGCTGGAAGCGCGCGGTGTTGTCGACCTGCGTGGGCGAGAACGGTGCGAGCACGTCCGCGAAGATAGCGACGAGGACGAAGAAGCCGAGGATCACGAGTCCCGTGATGGACTTGGCGTTGCGGAACATCGCGAACGCCGATCCGAGGCGGGCCCAGAACGTGTTCGGCGTCGGGTCCTCGGTGCGGGCCATGCGGATGGTGGCGGTGGTGGTCATGGTCAGGCCTCCGTCTGGCGGGTGCGCGGGTCGAGGAACGCGTAGGCGATGTCGGCGAGGATGTTCGCCACCAGCACCGACAGCGTGATGACCAGGAAGACGCCCTGCATGAGTGCGTAGTCCTTGCCGTTGGTGGCATCCAGCAGCAGCTTCCCGACGCCGGGGTAGCTGAAGACCATCTCCATGACGATCGTTCCGCCGACGATGAAGCCGATCGACAGTGCGAAGCTCTGGATCTGGGGGAGGACCGCGTTGCGGGCGGCGTAGCGCCACAGCACGCGGGAGTTCGGCATGCCCTTGGCCTGCGCGACCGTGATGTAGTCCTCGTCGAGGACGGTGAGCATCATGTTGCGCATGCCGAGCATCCAGCCACCGAGGGAGGCGATGATGATCGTCACCGCGGGAAGTGTCCCGTGGTGGATCACCTGCCCGATGAACTCCGGAGTGAACTCGGGCGAGTAGCCGACGCCGTACGCCTTGCCGATCGGGAACCACTTGAGGTTGACCGAGAAGAGGGCGATGGCGAGCAGCCCCAGCCAGAAGTACGGGATGGTGCTGAGGAAGGTCGTGATCGGGATCATGATCTCGGAGCGGCTGCCGCGGCGCCACCCGATGACGGCGCCGCCGATCGTACCGACGAGGAACGAGATGATCGTGGCGAAGCCGACGAGTCCCACCGTCCACGGCAGGGCCTGGCTGATGACCTCGCCGACGGGACGGAGACCGTGCAGGAGCGAGACGCCGAGGTCGCCGCGGAGCATGAGGCCCCAGTAGTCGATGTACTGCTGCCACATCGACTTGTCGGTGTCGATGCCGAGCAGGGCGCGGAGCGCGTCGGCCGCCTCGGGCGTCACGTTGCGGTTGCGGGCCAGGTACTGGTCGACCGCGTCGCCCTTCATGAGGCGGGGCAGGAAGAAGTTGATCGTGATCGCGGCCCACAACGTGAAGAGGTAGAACAGGGCGCGACTGCCGAGGAAGCGCCACGGGATGCGGGAGCGTCCCTTGACGGTCGTGGTCGCGGTCGTGCCGACCTCGAGCGCGTCGGGCGTCTCGACGGGGAGCTGGGGTTCGACGGCGGTCATCGGGTACCTCCGGAGAGTCCCGGAGCCGACGCGAAGTGGCTCTCGGGGTCGGGGGACGCAGCGCGGAGCTCCTGCGTGTACGGGTTCTGGGGACGCAGGATCACGTCGTCGGCGGTGCCGCTCTCGACGACCTTGCCCTGGTTGAGCACGAGGATCTCGTCGCTGAAGTGGCGCGCGGTCGCGAGGTCGTGGGTGATGTAGAGCACCCCGAGTCCCTCTTCACGCTGCAGGTCGGCGAGGAGGTTGAGGACGCCCATGCGGATCGACACGTCGAGCATCGACACCGGTTCGTCGGCCACGAGCAGGCGAGGGCGGGATGCCAGGGCCCGGGCGATCGCGACGCGTTGCCGCTGCCCGCCCGAGAGCTCGTGAGGGCGTCGATCGATGACGGAGTCGGGCTCGAGGCGAACGCGGTCGAGGAGGCGACGCACCTCGTCTTCGACCTCCCTCTTCGGGACGACGTCGTCCAGGCGCAGGGGTCGCTCGATGTGGTGACGGATCGAGTGGTACGGGTTCAGGGACGCGAACGGGTCCTGGAACACCATCCGCAGCTGCTGCCGGTAGTCGCGCAGGCCCTTGCCGCGGCGGGGGATGGGCTTTCCGTCGAGGCGGATCTCGCCGCTCGTGGGCGTCTCGAGCTGGGTGAGGATCTTGGCGATCGTGGACTTGCCGCTGCCGGACTGGCCGACGAGGCCGATCGTCTGGCCGGAGGAGAGGGTGAACGAGACGTCGTCGAGGGCCTTCATCTGGCCGGCTCCCCGGACGTGGTACACCTTCGTGACGCTGTCGAACTCGAGTGTGGTCATCGGACGACGACCCCCCTTTCACCGGTCAGTCGCGGGAACGAGGACAACAGCGTGCGCGTGTACTCGTGCTGCGGGGCGGTCCAGATGCGCTCGGCGGTGTCGATCTCGACGATCTCGCCCTTGCGCATGATGGCGATGCGGTCGCTGATCTCCAGCAGCAGCGGCAGGTCGTGGGTGATGAAGATGACGGAGAAGCCGAACTCGTGTCGCAACTGCGAGATCTGCTTGAGGATCTCGCGCTGGACGAGGACGTCGAGCGCCGTGGTGGGCTCGTCCATGATCATCAGCTGCGGTCGGAGGGCGAGCGCCATGGCGATCATGACGCGCTGGCGCATGCCGCCGGAGAGTTCGTGCGGGTACGAACGGCTGCGGGCGGCGCCGACCTTGACGATCTCGAGCAGTTCGTTGACCGCGTCGCGTCGTGCGGCCCGGTTCATGTCGGGGCGGTGCACCTCGAAGACGTCGGCGAGCTGCGAGCCGATCGTGGCGACGGGGTTGAGGGCGTTCATCGCGCCCTGGAAGACCATCGAGATCTTGTCCCAGCGGAAGCGGCGCATCTCTTCCGGATCGAGTGAGTTGACGTCGATGTCTTCGCCGGAGACGTCGCGGAAGGTGACGGATCCGCTCGAGATGACGGCGGGCGCCTTGAGCAGGCGCTGCACACCGTAGGCGAGGGTGGTCTTTCCGCAGCCGCTCTCGCCGGCGAGGCCGAGGATCTCGCCGCGGCGCAGTTCGAGGCTGACGTGGGTGACGGCTTCGACCGGCGGGTCGACGTCGTAGACGACGGAGAAGTCGTCGACGGACAGTAACGAATCGCGCATCAGTGCGTGCTCGCTTTCGTGGAGGTGAGCAGGGGTGGTGGGACGGATGCCGCGGGCCATGCGGCATCCGTCCCACCGTCGGTCGGATTACTCTTTGGGCTTCAGCTTCGTCAGGATCTGAACGACGCCGACCTGGGTCGGGTCACCCGCGGCGTACTGGTCGTCCTCCGACGGCCAGCCGACGTAGTTGCGCGTGTTGAACTCGCCGAGCAGCGGGTGCGCACCCAGCGGGATGGCGGGGACGTTCTCGACGAACGCCTTCTGCAGGACGGCGCCGGCCTCGGTCCGCTCGTCGTCGGATGCCGCATTGGCGTACGTGTTCAGCGCCTCGGTGACCTTCGGGTCGTCGAAACGGCCGAAGTTGAAGGATGCCTTGCCGTCGACCACCCACTTCGGGTCCATCGTCGACGTGTACAGGCCGTACGCGTTGCCGGTGTCCTCGAGCCAGTGGATGATCGCGTCGAAGTTGCCTTCCTGCTTGCCCGCGTCCCAGCCGCCGAAGTCGGGCTGGTCGACGTTCACCTTGATGCCCAGGGCCTTGTCGAGCTCTTCGGAGATGAGCTGCTGCTCGGTGTTCCAGTCGCTCCAGCCGGCGGGGACCGACACCGAGAACTCGACGGCCTCACCGTCGGGGTCGGTCAGCTTTCCGCTGTTCCAGGTGTAACCGGCGTCGGTGAGGATCTCCTTGGCCTTGTCGACGTCGACGGAGTAGTTGTCGTCCTTATACTCGTCGATGATCTCGTTCTCGAGCACGGAGCTGAGACCGGTCTTGTTCCAGATCGCCTCACTCGCGCCTTCGCGGGCGATGTCGACGTAGGCCTCGCGGTCGATCGTCCACGCGAGCGCCTCGCGGAGGGCGGGGTCGTTGAACGGCTTCTTCTGCAGGTTCATGAACAGCGTGCCCGCGCCCGGGGTGGGCGAGACGAGGAACACGTTGTCGGGGTCTGCGTCGAGGTAGCTCTGCTGGACCTGCGGGATGAAGGCCTGGGCCCAGTCCGCATCGCCTGTCGCGAGGGCCGTCGTGAGCGCGGCGTTGTCGCCGTACGAGACGTAGTTCAGCTGCGGGACGGCGAGGTCGCCACCCCAGTAGTCGGGGTTCGCCTTCAGGGAGACGGACTCGGTCGACCAGTTCGACATGACGTACGGGCCGGTGCCGACGAGCTTGCCCTCGTCGGTGAGGGGGTCGGTGTTCGGGTCCTCGATGTCCTTCCAGATGTGCTCCGGGACGATCGGGGTGTGCAGGACGCGGCCCTGCGAGGTGAACTTCGAGCTCGAGAAGGTCAGGACGACCGTGTCGCCGTCGGCGGTGACGTCGGTGACGCCGAGGGCGCCGGTGTCGGTCAGCTTGCCGGTGAGGTACTGGTTGAAGGTGAAGACGACGTCGTCGGCGGTGAAGTCCTCACCGTCGCTCCACTTCACGCCGCTGCGAGGCGTGACGGTGAGCTGCGTGTAGTCGTCGTTCCATTCCACCTTCTCGGCGAGCCACGGGGTCGTCTTGAGGTCGCCCGTCGGGTTGACGAGGGCGAGCGGCTCGAAGATGACCTTGGCGTAGCCGTATCGCTGGCCGGCCGAGTCGCCGAGGTAGGGGTTGTGGGATTCGGTGGTGATCGCGCCGTCGGGCTTCGCGATCGTCAGGGCGGCCCCGGAGCCCTGGCTCCCGGAGTCGTTGTTTCCTCCGCCGGCGGCGCAGCCGGTGAGGATGAGTGCCGCGGTGAGACCGGCGGCGGCGAGGGAGGTCTTCAGCCTCATTGCTTCTCCTTCATCTGTGGTCCCGGCGCCGCGAAAAGACCTCCGAAGGAGTGCCACTCGGCGCTGAGTGTGATTGCATGGAAAACTTACAATCAAGTAAGTAAGTTCACAACCCTCCGATGATGCGGGCCGCGCGACCTGCGTAAGATCTGATCCGCATCCGGGGAAGAAGGCAGATCATGGTCGATAGTCGACACCAGACGAAGTCGCGCCCGGCGACTCTCGTCCGACGCCGGGAAATCCTCGACGCGGCGCAGGAGATCTTCGGCTCGAAGGGCTTCGCGAACGGCACCCTGCAGGACATCGCCGAGCAGGTCGGGATGACGCATGCCGGCATCCTCCATCACTTCGGGTCGAAGGATCAGCTGCTGCTGGACGTCCTCGAGCATCGTGATCAGACGGACGTCGTCGATCTGGACGGGGGGCGCATCCCGGGCGGGATGGAGCTGTTCCGCCACCTGGTCCACACAGCGATCATGAACATGCAGCGGGCCGGGATCGTGCAGGCGTACGCCGTGCTGTCGGCGGAGTCGGTCACCGACGACCACCCGGGGCGGGCGTACTTCGAGCACCGGTACACCGTGCTCCGGAAGGACCTGCGCGAGGCGTTCGAGCGCGTCTGCCAGGAGCGCGGGATCACCGATCCCGGGTCGATCGCGCACGGCTCGGCGGCGATCCTCGCCGTGATGGACGGGCTGCAGGTGCAGTGGCTCCTCGATCCGACGGCCGTCGACCTCGGGAGGGCGTCGGAGTTCGCGATCGAGGCGATCGTGGCCGCCGTCATCGAGCCGCGTCCGTCGGTCCTGGCGGAACCCGCCTGAGTTCTTCTGCATCGACGTCGTTGCCCGTCGCGCCCGTTCGGCGCGATAGTGGGAGGGACGGGAAACGTCCCCCGGAACTCAGGAGATGACCATGAAGCACATGCTGATCATGCGGAGCACCCCGGCCTCGGCCGAGGCCTTCGTTGAGACCGATGTCGAGGCGGTGATCAACGCCATGGGCGCGTACAACGAGTCGATGATCACCGCCGGTGTGCTGGTGGGTGGCGACGGTCTCGCGCCCGAGCCCGGGTACGTCGTGGATTTCGACGGCGAGACGCCGGTGGTCAGCGACGGACCCTACGGCGAGGTTCACGAGCTGTTCAACGGGTTCTGGATCGTCCAGACGGCGACCGCCGAAGAGGCGCTCGAGTGGGCGAAGCGCGCACCGCTGACGCCGGGCAGCAAGCTGGAGGTGCGGCGGGTGACCGACGAGACCGACTTCGCGGACTTCGCCGACAACGAGTACATCGAAAAGGAGAAGGGCTGGCGCGCAGAGTAGAGCGCGTGAGCGCGCGACCTGGTCACCTGTCCGCGGATGCGATCCGGGCGCGGCGGAGCGGTTCAGAAGGGTGCGGGGTCTCCGGGCGTTGTGGTGGCAGGGGTGAAGGCGACGGCCGGGGTGGGTGCGTCTTCGCGGTAGATCCTGCCGAGGGGTGAGGTCCATTCCAGGACTCCACCCTTCAGTTGTCGGACCCGCCAGGCGGTGAACTGCTTCATCGAATGATGCCGTTGGCACAGGTGGGCGAGATTGGACAGTTCCGTCCGCCCGCCGAGCGCATGATCGTGCGTGTGGTCGACCTCACACCGGATGGCGGCGACGCGGCATCCGGGGAATCGGCAATGCTGATCCCGGGCTTGCAGAAACCTGCGCATCCCGGACGGGACACGGTACGAGTCGGTGGCGACGGTGACTCCGGTGGTGGGGTCGTGAAACAGGCGCTCCCACACGTGCGTCGCGCCGGCGAGTGTGCGGGCGGTTGCGGGATCGATGGGGGAACGGCCCGCAAGGTCGCACGGTCCGTCATCAGTACCTGTGAGAGTCGCGGCAGGAACCAGAATCTGCACGCGTGCCCGGATCGCACCGAGCGGTCCGGCGGTGGTGTCGCGGGTGTCGTCGAGCGTCGGCGTGCCGGCGAGGAGCAGGTCGGCGAACACATCAGCCCGCACTTGATCGGTCGATCGCGCATCGGTCGCGACGGCGTCGGCGTTCTCGCCCGTGCTGCGTTCGTCCCGGGTGTCGATGATCGCCCGAGCCTGCTGGGTGAGCCGGTCCTGGATTCCCTCGGCGATCACGGTGGGGAGGGTCGCGATGAGATCGCTCATCCCATCCCGCCCGGGCATCAACCGCACGCACCGCCCCGCCGCGGCCTCTTCATGTCGTTCGGCGAACGATCGCGGGTGCATCCGGTGGGCGAGGATCTCGAGCTCACCTCGAACCCGGTTCGGTGTGTCGCCTTCGCACCGTTCGATCGCGACCTTCTCGAACTCCGCCCACATCTCTGCGGGCAGGTTCAGCCCGGTCTCGACGATCGCCTTCACATGCCCGCGCACGATCCGGCCGGCCTCCCACGCGGCCACGGCCGCCGGGAACCCTTCGATCGTCACCCGGGCTTCCCCGATGCGGCGTTGCACCGTCCGGTCGGTGATGCGCATCGCCCCAGCGACCTCGGCTGAAATGGACCGCAGCACCATGTCGTGCAGGGTGACTTTCGCGTTCGGGGGCGCGCCCTGCTCCTCCGCCAACCGGCCCGCGGCAGCGAGCACACGCAACTCCCGAATCTGTGCGCGAGCGAGCTCGAAGGCGACGTCCTCGACGTCCGCAACGATGCCCGCGATGGCCGCGAGATACGCCTCGCCACCGGGGGTTTCCGCCGCATCCGTCATACCTGAACTCTCGCACCAACCTCCGACATCGAGACCCCGAAAACCACCGAGATCACACGTCGCGAACAAGCCTGCAGATGAGAAACCTCTCACCCGCCGGAGGTCCCTAGATCCACCCCGCTCGCTCCAGCACCTCACGCGCGATCTCGGCCACCGCTCGCCCCTCCGTCGCGACCCGTACGGCATCCGGAGCCCCCTCGTCCAAGCGCCGAGCGGCCGCGACGCTTCGGGTCACGTGCTCCTCGAGCGCCGTCCCGATCTCGCGCTTCGCAAGGCGCTCCGCGGCGACGGCATCCGTCGACGTCAGCAGCACCGCCATCGACCGCACCTCGCCGCCCAGAGCCGCCGCGAGTTCGGCGACCTGCAGCACGCCGACCGTGTTGGTGAAGATGAGTCGCGAGTACCCGGCCTCGCGATAGTTGGCCCACATCGCGGCGAGGTTCCGCTCCGCGAGCGGGATGCCGCTGCGCCACGGCGGCGGATGCGCCTGGTCCAGGTTGTCGCCCTCGATCACGGCGTGCTGAACGTCAGCGAGCCCGAGCAGGTGAGAGGCCTCGGCCGCGACGGAGGACTTCCCCACCCCGGAGCGCCCGCCGATGAAGATCACGTCGGTGTGCATCCCCTCATCCTCGCGACCTAACCGCCTCGGCCGCATCCCGCAACCCCGAGCCATGTCGCGGCACCCCGACATACCGTGGCCGAAACGATGCGAACGGAGCGTGTGATGCGGACGTACGACTATCTGATCGTCGGTGGCGGAATGGTGGCGGATGCGGCGGCCCGCGGCATCCGGGAACTGGATCCCGACGGCACGATCGGCATCCTCAGCGCAGACGTCGACCCGCCGTACACGCGTCCGGCGCTGTCGAAGAAGCTGTGGACCGACCCGGACTTTACGTGGGATCAGGTTCCGCTGGGTACCGAGGAGACGGGCGCGGAGATCCGGCTCGAGACCTTCGTGACGGGTATCGACCGCGAGGCGAAGACGGTTTCGATCGGCGAGGGCAACGACCTCGGCTACCGCCGGCTGCTGCTCGCGACCGGCTCCCGGCCGCGCGAGATCCCCGTGCCCGAGGACGACCGCATCCTGTTCTTCCGCTCGGCAGACGACTATCGGCGCCTCCGGGACCTCGCTGCCGACGGCGGTCGCGCGGTCGTCATCGGCGGGGGCTACATCGGCGCCGAGATCGCCGCGGCGCTCGTGCAGAACGGTGTCGAGACCGAGCTCGTGTTCCCGTCCGACGTCCTCGGCGACGGTACGTTCCCGCCCGAGCTCGCGACGCGCTACGAGCAGCTCTTCCGTGACGCCGGCGTCGAGTTGGTTCCGGGTGCCCGCGTGGAGGAGGTCCGTACTGCCGGCAACCGCCTGCACGTCGCCCTCGAGGGCGGCGAGGAGCGCCCCGCCGACATCGTCGTGCTCGGACTCGGCGTCGACCCTGTGACCGACCTCGCCGAACAGGCGGGGCTGGAGGTCGACGAGGGTGTCGTCGTCGACGAGCACCTCGTCACGAGCGACGACGCGATCTGGGCAGCGGGCGACATCGCGTCCTACCCCGACCCGATCCTCGGACGCACGCGCGTCGAGCACGTCGACAACGCGAACGAGCAGGGCGCGGCCGTTGGCCGGTCGATGGCGGGGGAGCGGCTGCCGTACACCCACACGCCGTACTTCTACTCGGCTGTCTTCGGCGTGCGATGGGAGGCGGTCGGTTCGCTCGATCCCGAGAAGAATCCGCTCGTCGTGGACCTCGACGAGGATCGCACCGTCGTCTACTACCGCGATGAGTCCGGCGCGCCCGTCGGCGTGCTGCTGTGGAACGTCGAGGATGCCCGTGACCTCGCGCGCGCCGTCCTCGTCGACGGTGAGACGGATGCCGAGGTCCTCCGCACCCGCATCGGCTGACCCTGTGCCAGGGTGGGCGCATGACGCACCGTCGCCTCGTCGTTCCTGCGCTGCTCCTACTCGTCCTCGGTCTGTCGGCCTGCGCGGGTGGGCCGCCGCTTTCGCTGGGCGGGGGATACGAGTCCTGCAGCTCCGAAATCGATGAGCCGGTGACGTTCGGTGACGTGGCGCGGGCATCCGCAGCCGGCACGGTCGTCATGGAGTCCATCGAGCTGGAGGGCGCCGAGGGGCTCGCGTTGCGCGAGGTCTACCTCGTGCCGATTCAGAACCAGGTCAGCCTGGGTGCGGACGCCTTCCCGCCGGCGGCGGAATTCTGGGATCGGCGAGTCGCCGTCCCCGGGACCGCAATCTCGCCCGGAGAGGAGGTGACCGTGCTGGTCGTCGTCGAGGCCGTCGGTGGGGGCGACACCCATGGCTCCGAGGGATACACCGCGCGGTATTCGATCGACGGACGGCCCTACGAGACGACGAGTTCAGCCCGGTTCCGGCTCGCCCCGGACTGTGGGGCGGAGGATGAGGAGGGGCCCTAGCCTGCCAGCGGAAGCGTGATGGTGATGGTCGTCCCGACGCCTATGGCGCTGTCGATCTCGAGTGCGCCGTGGTGCTCGGCGACGGCGGCCGCGACGCTGGCGAGCCCGAGCCCGGTGCCGCCGTCCTCGGGCTCAGCGAGACGTCCGCGTTCGCCGGGCGCCGCGATGGTGTCGATGTCATCCGGGTGGATGCCGCGGCCCGCATCCCGCACCGTCACGGAGACCGTGTCGTCGCCGCGGACGACCTCGACGTGGATGTCCTCGTCGGAGTATCGGGCCGCGTTCTCGAGGACGTTCGCGAACGCGCGGCGCAGAGCGAGGACGTCGCCGCGCACTGTCGCCGTGTCCAGTCGGTCGAAGTGGATGCGCTCCTCCGCGCCGGCGCGGAGGACGACGGTCGCCGATCCGCGCACGACGAGCGACACGTCGAACGTGCGCTCGTCGTCGCGCATGCCGCTTACGGCATCCGCCATCAAAGCGCCCGCCATCGCCGCAAGGTGCTCACTGGTCTCGAGGGCGAGTCGCAGGTAGCGGTTGTCCGTACCGATCTCGTCCTCGAGCAGGTCGAGGTAGCCGCGGAGGGCGGTGACGGGGGAGATGAGGTCGTGGGCGAAGGTGCGCTGCAGGGACACCTGCTCGTCCTGGGCCTGCTTCTCCGCTGTAATGTCGCGCACGATCTTCACGAACCCGCCGACGCCCGTGTCGTCGTGGATCGCGGTGATCGTCACGTGAGCCCAGAACTGCGAGCCGTCCTTGCGCACCCGCCACCCGTGATCCTCGACGCTCCCATCCGAACGCGCCCTGTCGAGCAGCGTGTCGGGGAGCCGGTTCTCGCGGTCGACGGCGCGGTAGAACAGCGAGAAGTGCTGTCCGATGATCTCGTCGGCGGAGTAGCCCTTCAGGTCCTCGGCCCCGACGTTCCATCCCCGCACGAAGCCGCTCGAGTCCAGCTTCACGATCGCGAACAGGGCTACGTGCTGCTCCCACGCCTCGATCGCGTCTGTTCGCACCTTCATGGTCCCCCGCCGGTCGGTGTCAGTCGTATCCGTCAGCATAGAAGCATTCCCGAGGCCCGCCCCGCGCTCCGGTGTGCCCTGACGCCCGTCAGAAGGCGCGGACCTCGCCCGGGCTCGCCGGCGGCAGCGGGGCGTGGGTGTCGAGATCCTCCATGAGGTGGATCGACGCATACGGATGAGGGGTGATGCGACCCGCGTCGTCGAAGACGCGGAGCGCGCGCCGCAGGAGGCCACCGGGAAGAAGCGGATGCCGGAACGTCACCTCGACACGGGTGTCGGGCCATTCCCCCACGATGTCGATGCGGGGCTCGCTCAGCCCCGGAGTCAGCGGTTGACGTTCCCCATCCGGTCCCCGCCAGTACTGGGCGAGGTCGCCGAACTCGTCGACGAGCGCGGTGATCGCGGCATCCCGTCGCTCCATCGGCAGATGGATGCGCCGCCAGGGCACGTCCGGCGTGGTGTCGACGACCTCGTCGGGCTGTCTCCAGTGGAGGATGTCCATGAACTCCTCTTCGGACAGCGGTACCGCATCGCTCATCGGTAAGAGTCGTTCCGGGAGCGGACCGGTGGGCAGCAGAGCGGTCGCGTACCGGTAGTGGTAGGAGGTTCCGCCGTGTTCCGCGCGCACATCGGGCGCGTCGGGCGAGAAGACCATGCGCGGCGCGTCGCCAGCGTCCTCGACGATGAGGACGCGTCGATCGATCGTGTGCGTCGTCCGCGTACCGTCAGCGATCACGATGAGCTCCGTGTCCGTCGACCACGCTGCTCGGTCGTCGGGATCCGGGTCGTGGCGCTCGCGCAGCCAGAGCCCGTGGCGGGTCGCTCCGACGGCGTACCTGCTGGCGTCCGCGTGCGTCTGGGCGACCGCGCCGGCCCAGCGAACTTGGACGGCGGTGATCGGCCGGTGCAGATCGCCCTCATCGTTCTCGCTGGGCGCGTACACGACCCACGCACCGTCCGGAGCGGCGTACACGGTCACACCGACCGCGACGTCGCCGACGTCCAGATCCGGCCAGGCGACGACCCGGTCATCCTCGCCGGCCGCCCGGATCACCGCGACCGGCTGCGTCATGCTGACGAGGATCTCAGCGTCCTGACCCACGGCGACGCGCCGGGCGCGGGAATCGGTGCTCACGTGGTGATTCTGCCCCACGGTGGATCAGTCCGCCTGAGCTCGGCGCGCCGCCCGATCCGATGCGCGGTCGGCGACGAACACCCTCCGTGACGATCACCTGGCAACCCGAATCCGCGCACGCTCGGACGCGACTGGAGACGGATGCCGCAGCCCTCGGCCTGCGTCGGGTCGAGATCCCGACGACCATCGGCACGGTCGTCGCACGCGTGGGGGTCGCCGCCAGCCCCGTGGCGACCGTCCTGCTGCACGGCGCCGCCGGATCGTGGACGAGCTGGACCCCGCTGCTGCGAGCCGCTGCTCGATGCGACGATCCGGTGGGCAACGTCGTCGCGCTCGACCTGCCCGGCTGGGGCGAGAGCCCCTTCCCGTCCGACGGGATCGACATCGGGCGTTTCAGCGAGGCGATCCGCGAGGTCGTCATGGGCCTGGGATACGAGCGATGGGATGTCGTCGGTCACTCGCTCGGCGGCGCGTTGGCCCTCGACCTGGCTGCCCGTTTTCCCGAGAGGACTGATTCCGTCTTCCTCGTCTCGCCGTCGGGACCGGCCGTGTTCGACGCCGTGCGACGGCCGCTCCGAGGCGGGCTCGGGCTGCCCGCCTTCGCGGGGATGCTCCTGGCCATGCGCATCCTCCGCGGTTTCGGCGACGCGTCCGCTCCGCTGCTCCGCACCCTCGACCGCGGCGGTCTCCTGCGACCCCTGAGCGCACCCCTCTTCGCGCTGTCCCGCCGGATCGACCCCTCCGTCGTGCACGCGCTCGCCGACGAGATCCGGCCGCGGGCTTTCGTCGCCGCGTCCCGTGCCGCCGCAGCCTACGACGAGTCGTCGTGGCGCGGCATCCGCTGCTCGGTGAGGTCGGTCCGCGGTGCCCGTGACGTGTTCGTGGGCACGGATGACGGTGCCGGGCTCGCGGCGCTGATCGAGGACTTCGACGAGGTGGTGCTGCCGGACGCCGGCCACTTCGCAGCGGTCGAGCATCCGGCCGAGGTCCTTCGGCTGATGCGCCGCGCGACGAACTAGGAGTCGATGCGGACGGCGTGGCCGGTGACGACGATGCCGCCCGATGCCGGGATGTCCACGATCAGCTCGCCGGCCCGGCCGACGTGCGCGCCCTGCTCGATGACGATCTGCGCGGGTGGAGCCACGGCAGCGAGTGACCGCAAGTAGGCGCCGAACGATGCCGCGGCCGATCCGGTGGCAGGGTCCTCGGTGATGCGCCCGACGGGGAAGAGATTGCGCGCGGCGAAGCGGTCCGGCCCGAGACGGTGGGCGACCGTGATCGTCGCGGGCCATGCGCGGTCGTCCATGAGAGAGCGCACGCGCGCCGCATCGAACGTGAAGCCGTCGAACGCCGCACGGTCGGCGATGACGAGGACCGGATGCGGGTTGCCGGCGTGCGCGATCCGCGGTGGGAAATCCGCATCGAGGTCCGACGCCTCTAGCCCGATCTCGTCGAGGACCGCCGTGAGATCGTCTGCGGTGATCGGCGACACCGACGGTTCGACGCTCGTGAACGAGGCGCGTGTGCCCGCGGCATCCGTGCTCACCCGGATCTCGACGGCACCCACCGGCGTCGCGAACCGGATCGCGCCCGCCCCCACGCGGTCGGCATCGGCGAGAGCGACGGCGGTGGCGACGGTCGCGTGACCGCAGAACGGCACCTCGGCGATGGGGGAGAAGTAGCGGATCGTCAGGGCGCCGTCGCTGTCGGTCCCTGTGACGAACGCCGTCTCGGAGAAGTCGATGTCCGCAGCGATGCGCTGCATCGACGCCTCGTCGAGGGCGGACGCGTCGAGCACGACGCCGGCGGGGTTGCCTCCATCGGAGTGCGTGGTGAAGGCGGCGTATCGGAGGATCTCGAGGTCGGGCACCGTTCGAGGCTATGCCCGTCCGCAGGGTCAGCGGCGGACGAGGTCGGCGACGATGGGGCGGTGGTCCGTCGCGATGCCGGCGACATCGAGTGTGGCGACCCGCGCGGCATCCCACTCTGGCGTCGCGAGGACGTTATCGATCGCGGCGCCGAACAACGGTGGAACCATCGAGGGCCATGACGGAGCGAAGGCGCCGACGGTGCGGCACGAGCCGAGTCGTCTTCCGGGCATGTTCGCGGGGACGGCGTTGAGGTCGCCCGCGACGATCGTGTCGGGGGAGCCGCAGTGCGACGAGATCCAGTCGAGGCCGAAGTCGCGTCCCGACGAATCGCCACGGAAGCTGAGGGCGACGAGGTGCGCGGCGACGATGCGCGGCGCAGCACCGTCGACCTCGGGAGCGAGGACGAAACCGGACGTGCGGCCAGATTCGTCCGCGTCCACGACCCGGTAGCGCGGCAGGTCGTCCGCGACGAGCACGGTCACCGCGATGCCGCGCACGCCATAGCTCACGTACCCCGCCGGTACATCACCGTCCCGGAGGAGGTTGCCCTGATAAAGCTCGCTGAGGACGACGATGTCGGGTTGGAGCGCGCCGATGAGAGCGGCGCGGGATGCCGCATCCTCCGCGCCCTGCAGGACGTTCCAGCCCAGGACTCGCAGCTGACCGTCCTGACGAGCCGGGACGGCGTCGGGGGTGACGGTGGCGGGCATCGCGAACGCCGTCACGAGCAGGGCGACGAGCAGGCCGGTGCTCACGACACCGGTGCCGAGCAGCGCGATCTTCCTGTTTCGCCGGAGGATCAGTGCGAGGAAGGTCAGGATGAGGGATCCGGCGAGCATCCCGGCGAACACGAAGCCGGGGAAGGCGAGCGCTCCGCTGAACAACCACCATCGCGCGAGCAGGCCGAACTCCCGGCCTGCGAGATAGACGATGGCGACGACAGCGATCATCGCCGCCCCGACGAGGAGGAGCGGCGTGAACCGATCCTTACGGACACGCCGTGCGCCTGTGTTCATGTCCTACGCCCCCCGCGCGGTACCGGTCGGCGAGTTCGCCGCGGCCCACGCTACCCGTGCCGGTCAGCCGCTCGCTGTGCCATGGCCCAATCGCACCGATGGTCAAGAGGTGCTTGACCTCGCCCCTGGGGCCGGGTCGATGCTGAACTCGTGACTGCACAAGACGAAGAGTGGATGACCGCCGGCCGGTTCGGCGCGTCGACCCTGCTGTCGGCGAAGGCGCTCCGGATCTACGCGGATCGCGGACTGCTCGTACCGCGCCGGGTGGATGCCGAGACCGGGTACCGCTACTACTCGGCCGATCAGGTGCCGACGGGTTGGCTCATCGCGCTCCTGCGCTCGGCCGACCTCTCACTGGATCAGATCGCGTCGATCGTCGACCTGTCCGACACGGATCCGGATGCCGCTGTCGCCCTGCTCGATGAAGCGACAACAGCGATGGACCGTCGAACGCAGGCTCACCATGTCGTGCTCGCTCGAGCGCGGCTTCATCTCACGAAGGAGACCCTGATGTCCGCTGTCGAAACCGCGATCGAGGGCGATCGCCCCGTCCTGAGCGTCATGCGCCGCATGGCGCCGCACGAGATGGACCAGATCATCCACGACGAGGTCCACCACCTGCGACAGATCGCAGAGGGCGCGGGACTGGAAGTGACCGGGGACGCCTTCGGGGTCTTCCATGCGCCGGTCACCGATGATTCCGACGGCCCGCTCGAGATCGTCGTGCCCGTCGACGGCCTGATCGACGGCGTCGACGAGGTGCGCAGCTACCGGATGACCGGCGGCCAGGTCGCCCTCCGTCACGCGGAAGGACACGAGACGGACTTCCCCGAGATCCTCGCGCTGTATGACGAGGTGCACGCCTGGATCACGGATGCCGGTCGCACCCCCATCGGCCCGCCGCGGGAGATCTGGCACAACTCGCCGCGCGACGACGAGCCGCTACGGCTGACGGTGGCGTGGCCGTTCGCGGGGTGAGCTGACCGATCCGCCCCGCATCCGCAAGAGGGAGATTCCACCCCCGCCATGCGCCAGAGTGGGACACGCAAGCCCGTCACGCATGTCATCGCCGCAGCCTCGGTGCATCCGATTCGGTGTTCGCTACGAACAAGCTCGGAAGGGATGACATGAGCACTCACACCACAGGCAAGCGGTTCTTCTTCTGGGCGGCCGTCTCGGGCCTGGTCGGGGGCGCCGTCTTCCTCGCGATCGCCGAGCTGGCTGCGCTGCTGTTTTCGAGCACTTCGAGTCCGATCCTCGCGGTCGGGTCGTTCGTGATCGACATCGTCCCGCGTCCGCTGAAGGAATTCGCGATCAGCACGTTCGGCGAGTACGACAAGATCGCGCTCCTCGCCGGTCTCGGTCTCGCTGTCGTCATCGCGTCGGCGATCGCCGGCATCCTCGAGTACATCCGGCCGCCCCTGGGCGTCATCGCGCTGGTGCTCGCCGGCATCCTGTCGGGTGCGGCGATCCTCACGCGCGCCGAAGCAACGGCGCTCGCGTTCCTGCCGCCGCTCCTCGGCACACTGGCCGGCGCGGCGATTCTCTTCTTCCTCGGTCGCCGGCTGCGGGCCTGGCGCGACGCGCACCTCTCAGACGCCGACGCGCGCGAGGACGGCCTCGACCGTAGACGCTTCCTGCTGATGACGGGCATCGCGGGCGTCTCCGCTCTCGTCGTGGGGGTCGCAGCGCGCACGGTCAGCGCGGCAACCGCCTCCGCCGACGCGATCCGCCGTGCACTCAAGCTGCCCGCTCCGAAGTCGAAGGTCACGATCCCCTCGGGCGCGGAGCTCGACGTGAAGGGCATCAGCCCGCTCATCACACCGAATGCCGACTTCTACCGGGTCGACACCGCTCTCACCGTTCCGAACATCGACCCGTCGACCTGGCGCCTGGTCATCGACGGCATGGTCGACAAGCGCGTCGAACTGTCGTTCCAGGACTTGCTCGACATGGGCCTCGACGAGTACGCCATCACGCTCACCTGCGTCTCGAACGAGGTCGGCGGCAACCTCGTCGGCAATGCGATCTGGCAGGGCGTGCCGCTGCGCGACGTCCTCAAGATGGCAGGGCCGAAGGCGGGCGCCGACATGATCCTCTCGACCAGCATCGACGGTTACACCGCGAGCACGCCCCTCTCGGCGGGCACCGACGAGAACATCGATGCGATCCTCGCCGTCGCGATGAACGGCGAGCCCCTCCCTCCCGAGCACGGCTTCCCCGTCCGCATGGTCATCCCGGGTCTCTACGGGTACGTCTCGGCGACCAAATGGGTCACCGAGCTGAAGATCACGACGTTCGCCGACGACCAGGCCTACTGGACGCCGCGTGGCTACAGCGCCGAGGCGCCGATCAAGTTCTCGTCGCGCGTCGACACCCCCAAGAGCGGCTCGCCCGTCAAGGCGGGCACCGTCCCCATCGCCGGAGTGGCGTGGGCGCAGACCGTGGGCATCGAGCGCGTCGAGGTCAGTATCGACAACGGCGAGTGGATGCCGGCGAAGCTGTCCAACCCCATCAACAAGGACACCTGGGTGCAGTGGGTCCTCGAATGGGATGCCACGCCCGGCACCCACTACGTGGCGGTCCGCGCGATCAACAAGAACGGCGACATGCAGGTCGAGGAGCGCGCCGCGATCGCCCCGAACGGTTCGTCGGGCTGGCAGCGTTCCCTCGTCACCGTTTCGTGACGCACGGCCTAGGGTGAGCACGTGACATCCCTTCGCGCTGTCGTGATCACGGTCTCCGACCGCTCCGCCTCGGGCGAGCGCGAGGACCGCGGCGGTCCGCTCGCGGTGCAGCTGCTCGAAGACGCGGGCATCGAGGTCATCGGACTCGAGGTCGTTCCCGACGGCGCAGACTCCGTCGAATCGGCGCTGCGCCGTGCCCTCGCGACCGGCGCCGGTCTCGTCGTCACGACAGGTGGCACCGGTGTCGGCCCTCGCGATCAGACGCCGGAGGGTACCGAGCGCGTCGTGACCCGGCCGCTGGCGGGCATCGCCGAGGAGCTCCGCCGCGTCGGCCTCGCCGACACCCCGCTGTCGGTCATCTCCCGCGGCGTCGCGGGTGTCGCCGATCCCGAGGGAGCTCTGATCGTCAATCTGCCGGGGTCACCGCGTGCGGTGAGCTCCGGCATCCCTGTGATCGTGTCGGTCGCCGCACACGTGGTCGACCAGGTGAGAGGCGGAGACCACTCGTGAACGCTGTTCGGATCGCCCGGCTCGAAGAGACCGCCCTCGACCTCGACGCGCACCTGCGCGCGGTGGAGGACCCGAAATACGGTGCGGTGACCACGTTCGTCGGTCGGGTGCGCGACAACGATCCGGATGCCGCGACCACCGTCGTCGGCCTCGAGTACAGCGCTCACCCCGACGCAGAGTCGACCCTGCACCGGATCGCCGCCGAAGCGGGTGATGCGTCGGGCGCCGTCGTGGCCGTCAGCCACCGTGTCGGCAATCTCGCCGTCGGCGATGCCGCGGTCGTCATCGCCGTCGCGTCGGAGCACCGGGCCGAGGCGTTCGAGGTCTGCCGCGCCATCATCGAGACGATCAAGACCGACCTGCCGGTGTGGAAGCGTCAGCTCGAAGTCGACGGCACGACGGCGTGGAAGGGCATCGGCGGCTGAGGCTCAGCCTCGGATCAGCCGCCGGCGAAGGGCGGCAGCACGTCGATCATGCGTGCATCTGCGAGGGGGGTGTCGCCGTCGGTACGCACGCCGTCGACGAGCACGGCGCAGTCCGGCAGCACGAACCACAGCTGGGGATGCTCGTCGAGGATCGCTGTGCGGAGCTCGGCGAGGGTCGCCTCGGGGCGTTCCTCGCTCTCGGTCCCGGCCGCCTCGGCAGCGGCTGCGAAGTAGCGGACGAGTGTCATGAGCGGTCCTCTTCTCCGGGACGTACCCAGTCGCCCGAGCGTCCGCCCGACTTCGCGACGATGCGGACGTTCTCGATCACCACGGCCCGGTCGAGGCCCTTGATCATGTCGACGACGGCGAGTGCGGTGACCGACACCGCGGTGATCGCCTCCATCTCGACGCCGGTGCGGTCCGCGGTTCCCACGGTGGCCTCGATCTCGACGCCGTCATCGGTGATGTCGAGCTCGACGGATGCCCGGTGCACACCGATCACGTGGGCGAGCGGCAGGAGCGTCGCCGTCGACTTCGCCGCCTGGATGCCGGCGATGCGCGCGACAGCCAGCACGTCACCCTTCGGGGCGGTGCCGTCGCGGAGTGCGGCGACGACCTCGGCGCTGCACCGGACGAAGCCCCGTGCGGTGGCCGTGCGGACCGTCGGGGCCTTCGCCGTGACGTCGACCATGTGCGCCCGGCCGGCCGAGTCGAGGTGGGGGAAGCTCATCAGACCAGCATGACATCTACGACGTCGCCGACGGCCACGCTCGCGACCTCGCCCGGCACGATCGCGAACGCGGATGCCTGTGCGAGCCCGCCGGCCAGATGCGAGCCCGAGCCGCCCGCCGTCGCGGGGCGCACGGTCCCCGCGGCGAGGTCGACGACGGCCGGCAGGTATTGCCGTCGTCCGGGCGGAGTGGTCCACGCCTCCGCCGCGGTCATGGTCACGTGGGCGCGGTGGATGACCGACCGGCCCTGCAGGGCGAGAAGAGCGGGGCGCACGAACACCTCGAACGATACGGCGACGCTGACCGGGTTGCCGGGGAGGCCGAAGACGAGGCATCCGTCACCCACGGTGCCGAAGGCCTGCGGCTTGCCGGGCTGCATCGAGACCTTGGCGAACTCGACCTCGCCGTGGCCGTCGAAGGCGGCGCGCACGGGCTCGTAGGCTCCGGCGCTGACACCGCCGGTGAAGATGATGACGTCCGCCCCTGCGGCGCGCGCAGCGGCGGTGGCCTCTGCGACCCTGTCGCCGTCGTCCGGGACGCGGGCGACCATCACGACCTCGGCATCGGACGCGGGGACGAGATGCTCGAGGAGCGGTCCGTTCGAGTCGGGGATGAGTCCGCGGCGCACGGGCTCGCCCGGGCCGGTCAGCTCGCTGCCGGTCGAGACGATCGCGACGCGAGGCGCGCGGACGACCGTCACCTGGTCGATGCCGGCGGCGACGGCGGCAGCGACCTGGAACGGTCCCATGCGCTCGCCGGCGGTGATGACGACGTCACCGGCGTGCAGGTCTGCGCCGCGGCGACGGATGAACGCGCCCGCGGCGGGAGCCTCGAGCACCTCGACGATGTCGAGCGAGTCGGCGAGCCCGCCGGCGGTGTTCTCGAACGGCACGATCGCGTCCGCGTCGGTGGGCGTGGGCGATCCCGTCATGATCCGGGCCGCCTCGCCCTCCGAGAGCGCCGGGTCGTCTGACACCCCGGCAGGAAGGTCCGCGACGACTCGCAGCGAGACGGGATGCCCCGGCCCGGCCGGCGCCACGTCCGCGGCGCGCACGGCGAAGCCATCCATGGCGGAGTTGTCGAAGAGGGGGATGTCGTGCGCGGCGACGGCCGGTGCCGCAAGCGTGCGACCGGCAGATGTCCCGACGGGGACGACCTCGGTGGGAAGCGTTCGGACCGCGGCCAGGACGCGCGCGAGCTGTTCCTCGACGCTGCGGAGCCCGCTCATGCGCTCGCCGCCGCAGCCGTTGCGGCCGACCGCAGCGGGATCTCGTGCTGACGGCTCGAGAGCGCGTCGAGGACGAGCATGCGACCGAGCAGCGGCGTGCCGACGCCGATCGCGAGCTTCACCACTTCGGTGGCGAGGATGCCGCCGACCTGCACGCACAGGGCACCGAGCACGCCGACCTGCGCGCAGGTGGGCGGGTCGCCCTCGGTGCCGACGGCGAAGAGATCGTTGAGAACGACCGGATCGCCCTCCGGCGGCCGCGACCAGAAGACCGTGATCTGCGCGTGCCACTCGCGGACGGCTCCCCATACGAGGGGGAGCCCCATCGCCTCGGTGGCGGCCGCGACGGCGCGACGCGTGGCGAACGAGTCGCTCGTGTCGATCACGATGTCGGCACCCGCGAAGAACTCCTGCGCGTTGTCGTCATCGAGGCGAGCGGTGACCGGAGTGACGACGGTGACGGGTGACAGTGCCGCGACGGCGCGCACGGTGCTCTCGGTCTTGTGGACGCCGATGTCCTCGATGCGGTGCGCGATCTGGCGCTGCAGGTTGTGGAGCTCGACGGTGTCGTCGTCGATGACGGTGATGGCACCGACGCCCGCGGCGGCGAGGGCCAGGATCGCGGGCGACCCGATGCCGCCGGCGCCGACGACGGCGACGCGCGTGTTCGCGAGACGCCGCTGCCCCTCGTCGCCGATGCCCTTGAGAACGGTGTGGCGAGCGGTCCGCCTGCGCTCGTCGGGATCCAACTCGGACACGGGATCGACCAGGGGGCGCATGTCCCGAGTTTACGGGGGTCCGGATGCCGCGGGATCGGATTCGCTGCAGGTTAAGAAACCGCAGATACGGACCTTTACGCCTTTGACAACCGCGCATGCGGCATGATTGACGCATGACGACCTACCGTGTGGCGCGAGCCGCCCGCCTTCTGGGCGTGAGCGACGATTCGGTGCGGCGGTGGATCGACCAGGGGCTCCTCCCGGTGACCGACGCCGTGCCCGCCGAGATCCCGGGCGAGGCGCTCGCCGCCTTCGCCGTCTCGATGGCGAACGACCCGGGTGACGGCTACGAGCACCGCTCCAGCGCCCGCAACAGCTTCGTCGGGATCGTGACGCGGGTGCAGGTCGACGGCGTCATGGCGCAGGTCGACATCCAGTCCGGCCCGCACCGTGTCGTCTCGCTCCTGTCCGCCGAGGCGGTGCGCGAGCTGGAGCTCGAGGTCGGCACCCTCGCCCGGGCCTCGGTCAAGGCGACCAATGTCGTCGTCGAGTTGGCGGGGGAGTGACATGCGGCGTTCCCTGCTCCGGCCGCTCGCCCTCGGGGCACTCGCGCTCCTGCTGACGGGGTGCGCGGCACCGGCACCCCCCACGTTGGGCGATCAGCTCGGCGGGTCGCTGACGGTCTACGCCGCGGCATCCCTTAAGGGTTCGTTCGACGAGATCGACGAGGCGTTCACGGCGAAGCATCCCGGGGTCGTCATCAGTCCGGTCTACGACGGATCGTCGACGCTCGCGACCCAGATCTCCGAGGGGGCGCCGGCGGACGTGTTCGCGTCGGCCGACGAGGCCACGATGGCGAAGGTGTCGGAGTTCGCGCTCGAGCCCGCGGTGTTCGCCTCCAACACGCTCGTGATCGTCGTCCCGGCGGGCAACCCGAAGAAGGTCTCGAGGCTGGCCGACCTGGCGGATGTCGTGACGGTGCTGTGCGCCCCCGAGGTGCCGTGCGGTGCGGCATCCGGAAAGCTGCTCACTGCGGCGGACGTGACCGTCGACGCCGCGAGCCTTGAGCAGAACGTCACGGCGGTGCTGACGAAGGTCGCGGCCGGTGAAGCCGATGCGGGTCTCGTGTACGCGACCGATGTGGTCGGGCGGAGCGACGTCGCGTCTGTGGTGCCCGACCGGGCAGACGAGGTCGTCAACAGATATCCGATCGCCGCGCTGAAGGATGCGGCGAATCCCGACGCGGCTGCGGCGTTCATCGCGTTCGTGCGGTCCGAGGCCGGGCGGAAGATCCTCGCCGGCCACGGCTTCGGGGCGCCGTGAGCTCTGCTCGCGGGTACGTTCCGCGGAGCCTCGCGTTCCCCGCGTTCGTCGGTCTCGCCTTCCTGATCCTGCCGCTGCTGGCTCTCATCGCCCGGGTGGAGTGGTCGACGTTCGTCGCCGATGTGACCTCACCCACGGCACTCGAAGCCCTCGGGCTGTCGTTCGGCACCGGGGCGGCGGCGACCGTTGCGTGCATCGTGATCGGTGTGCCGTTGGCGCTGCTGATCGCCCGCTCGGGCCCGCGCCTGGCGGCAGTGCTGCGTGCCGCGGTGACCGTTCCGCTCGTGCTTCCACCGATGGTCGGCGGGATCGCACTGCTGTACCTGTTCGGCCGTCAGGGCTGGCTGGGCGGGTGGGGGCTGTCGTTCACCACGCCGGCGGTCGTCGTCGCGCAGACATTCGTCGCGCTGCCTTTCCTCGTCCTCGCCGTCGAGGGCGCGGTGCGGTCGACCGGGGTGGACTTCGAGCGGACCGCCGCCGCGCTGGGAGCCGGTCGGTGGACGATCCTCCGGCGCATCACGCTGCCGCTCGCTGCCCCCGGCATCGTCGCGGGTGTCGTGCTGTGCTTCGCCCGGGCGATCGGCGAGTTCGGTGCGACCGCCCTGTTCGCCGGCAACCGCCCCGGTGTCACGCAGACGATGCCGCTCGCGATCTACACGGCGTTCAACGGAGCCGGCGTGACGCAGGGCACCGCGGTGGCCCTCGCACTCCTGTTGCTGGCGACCGCCGTCCTCGTCCTGATGCTGGTGCGCGGCTGGCGACCCGGGGCGGCCCGATGAGCGGGCTGCAGGCACGTGTCGTCGTCGACCGGGCGCGCTTCCGGGTGGACGTCGCGCTCGACGCGGCCGCGGGGGAGACCGTCGCGATCATGGGTCCGAGCGGAGCCGGCAAGTCGACGCTGCTCGACGCGCTCGCCGGACTCGTGCCGCTGAACGGCGGCGAGGTCGTCGTGGCAGGACGGACCGTGGAGCGCGTGGCCGCACCCCGGGTGCACACGCCGCCGATGCAGCGCGGAGTCGTGCTGCTCGGTCAGGACCCGCGCCTCTTCCCGCACCTGAACGCGCGCGAGAACGTCGCCTTCGGGCCGCGTGCCGCCGGCACACCCGCCGCGCAGGCCCGTGCCGACGCCGACGCCTGGCTCGACCGGGTCGGCCTGGGCGGGCTGGGGTCACGCATGCCGCGCGAACTGTCGGGGGGAGAGCAGCAGCGCGTCGCGATCGCGCGGGCTCTGGCGGCGTCGCCGCGGGTGGTGTTGCTCGACGAGCCGCTGGTCGCGCTCGATCCCGTGACCGCCTCCGAGATCCGCGGGACGCTGCGGGAGCAGCTCGTCGGGGTGACGACGGTCGCTGTGACGCACGACGCCGGCGACGCGGTCGCGCTGGCCGAGAGGCTGTTCGTGATCGAGGCGGGCGCCGTGGTGCAGAGCGGTCCCGTGCGCGAGGTGCTGGCGGCTCCGGCATCCGCCTTCGTCGCATCGGTTGCCGACATGAATCGGATGCCGGGCGTCTCGGCGGGCGGTGGGTTGACGGATGCCGCGGGCCGCATGCTGACGAGCGCGGATACCGCGCTCGCCGTGGCCGACGGCGTCGCGCTGGCCGCGGTGTTCCGGCCGCGCGACGTGCGGATCGTAGACGGGCCCGGGGCCAACGCGTGGCCCGCAGAGGTGGTCCGCGTCGAGCCGACGCTTCTCGGGATCCGGGTGCATACGACGGCCGGTGTGATCGATGCCGCCGAGCCCGGTGCGGCGTGGTCGTCGGGCGACACGGTGTGGCTGCACGTCGACCCGTCGCGGGTGCGGTTCGTGCCGCTGGGCTGAGGTGCGCGGCGCGGGCGCGGGCCTGCCACGATGAGTCCATGCCCGTCATCGAATCCCGCTGCGTCGTGCCGGTCGAGGTGGAGGTCGCGTTTGCTGTCTCGCAGACCACGGGCGAGACGCGCAAGCGATGGGACCCGTTCATCCGGCGTCAGTACTTCCTCGGTGGCGCGGACGTTCCGGCGAAGGGCGTGCGAACCTACACCGTGCAGCGCTTCGGCTTCCGGATGGAAAGCGAGTACGTCTCGTTCAACCCGCCGTCCAACGTCGGCATGAAGATGACGAAGGGGTCGTGGTTCTTCGAGCGTCTCGCCGGCGGATGGAAGTTCACCCCCGTCGCGGGCGACCCCGGCAGCACCCTCGCCGTCTGGCGGTACAACTTCGCGTGTCGCCCCCGGTGGCTGGCTCCGCTCGCCGAGCGGATCGGTGCCATCGTCCTGAAGCGCGACATGGACCGGCGCATCCAGGGCTTCGCAAGAGGGTGCGAGGACCCGATCGTCCTCGCGGCAGTCAGCTGATCGGTCGTCGCGGCTCGTTCCGGCAGGATGGGGTCGTGCGCATCGTCGGGAGTGTCTCGCTCGTTCTCGCTGGCGTCGTCCTCGGCCTCTTCGGTGTTCTCATGCTCGGTGCGACGGGCATTCATTGGGAGGGTGGCCTCGTCGTCCCGCAGCTCTCGGATTCCGACGACACCGAACGGGCCATCGGCATCGGGATGGGGATTGCGGGCCTCGGGGGTTGGGCGGTGCTCGCGACAGCGGGAGGATTCGTCGGTCTGCGTGGTCCGCGACCATCTCGTGCACGATCGGTCAGCGTCTGGGTGGCGCTCGCCCTCAGCGTCGCGATCCTGGTCGGAGCGATGACGTTCGTTCTTCTTGTCAACGATCGGTAGTCGTCAGGCCGGTTGCGGACGTCGGAAGGTCAGCGACGGCGACGCAACCCGCATATTGGCGCCGCTAACCAGCCCTGTCCCAGCCCCCGCCGATTAGGCTCGGAAGATGAGACGGCGATGGGGGACGCAGCGGTGACCGCCGTCCCGATTTCGCTGGGTCGAGCGCCGCAGATGCCGTCCGATTCCGCCGCCCTTCCCGATCCGGCCGTCGGCCTCGTCGACACCCACGGACGCGTCCACCGCGACCTGCGGATCTCGCTCACCGACCGCTGCTCCCTGCGCTGTACGTACTGCATGCCCGAGCAGGGTAACGAGTGGCTGGCGCGCACGAGCATCCTCACGACCGACGAGATCGTCGAGATCGCGGAGGTCGCGGCGAGCCTCGGCATCCGCACGTTCCGGCTCACCGGTGGCGAGCCGCTGCTGCGTACCGACATCGTCGACGTCGTGCGGCGGGTCGCCGCGATCTCGGGCCCCGACGGCCCGGTCGAGGTCGCGATGACGACCAACGGCATCCGTCTCGCCGAGGTGCTGCCCGACCTGATCGCCGCGGGCCTCACGCGGCTGAACATCAGCATCGACACGATCGATCGCGAGCGTTTCGCTGCACTCACCCGGCGCGATCGGCTCGATGACGTACTCGAGGGGATCGCCGCAGCCGCGGCATCCGATCTGAAGCCCTTGAAGCTCAACGCCGTCGCGATGCGGGGTGTGAACGACGACCAGCTTGCCGACCTCGTCGCCTTCGCGATGGACGTGGGCGCTCAGCTGCGGTTCATCGAGCAGATGCCGCTGGATTCCGGGCACACGTGGGACCGTAGTGCGATGGTCACCCGCGAGGAGATCCTCGAGGCGCTGTCGGAGCGGTGGACGCTCGAGCCGGTTCCCGGCCGCGGCGGCGCCCCCGCGGAGAAGTGGCGGATCGACGGCGGCCCGCACGAGGTCGGCGTCATCGCCTCGGTGACCGCACCCTTCTGCGGAGCGTGCGACCGACTGCGCCTGACCGCCGACGGTCAGTTCCGCAACTGCCTCTTTTCGCTGACCGAGTACGACGTCACGAGCGCTGTGCGCGGGATGCCGGTGGCCGCTACGCGTGAGGACCGTCAGCGCGTCATCGCCGAGACCCTGCACGCGTGCGTGCTCGGAAAGCTGCCCGGCCACGCGATCAACGACCCGTCGTTCCTGCAGCCCGCGCGCGGGATGAACGCCATCGGGGGCTGAGCTCTTACTTGACCTGCGGCAACTCGGCGCCCCACCGACCGAGCGTCGTGATCGCGTCGGCGAGCTGCAGTCCCCGGTCGGTGAGGACGTAGGCCCGGGTGTTGTGCTTGAGCGGCAGTCTCCGCAGCACTCCGGCCGCCTCCAGTTCCTTCAGCCGCGTCGCAAGCATGTTCGTCGGAACCCCGAGCTGGCGCTGCAGGTCGCCGTATCGCTGCGGCCCCTCGAGCAGCTGCTCCACGATGAGCAGAGCCCAGCGCGCCCCGACGACCTCCAGGGCTGCGGCGAGCTCGCTCACGAGGCCTGGTCGGCGTCCGGCTTCATCCAGAACGGCGAGTAGTGATAGCCATCGAGGTCGTCGAACTGCCGTTGGTACATGAAGGGGTAGTCGTCGGTGTCGCCGATCCGCGCCCCCGCGGCTTTCGCCCGCTCGAGAAGTGCGTCTACCTCCTCACGGCTGTTCATATCGAACGAGACCGTGACTTTCGAGGGGGTGTCGGGGCCGCCGATGAGTTCCTCCACGCCGCCGACGCTCGCGTACATCTCGCGACTTCCGAGCATGACGTACTGGTCGGGGGAGATGGCGAAGCACGAGACGTTGTCGTCGGACATCTCGGCGTTGAGGGTCCACCCGATGGCGGTGTAGAAGGCGGTGGCCCGGGTGACGTCCGCGACCGGGCAGGTGATGAAGAGGGTCATGTCGCGATACTTGCAAAATACAAGTGCGGCGTCAATGGGACGCGACGTTGCCGCGTGCGCCGCTCACACGGGTGCCGAGATCGGCAGGCCCACGTCAGCACCCGGGGGATCGGCGACCACAGCAGCAGCCTCCGCCCTGGTGAGGTTGTTGGGGTAGAGCTGTCGTGAGAATCTGCCGCGCGGGTCATCTTTGTCGTGGGGCAGGTCGATGGCCGAGGCGTCGATGATGCGCGCCAGCAGGTTCGTCTCGTCGTCGCTGAGCTCGAGACCGCCCTTCCGGCGGAGGACGACGCGTCCGCGATGGGGCGAGTCGCCCCCGATGCTGAGGATCAGCGTGCGCGGAGCTCCCTTCCACGGTGGGTCTGCGGACAACTCCGCTCGAGTCACCTCGGTCCATCGCAGAGTGCGCCCGCGGAAGCGGATCTGCTCTTGGGCCGGAAGGACCTCGAGCGGCCGACGCTGACGGCGGACGAACAGCAGCCAGCAGATGAGGCCGATCGCGACCACTGATGCCCAGAAGACCCCACCCCAGGGGAACTCGTCTGCGATGCGCAGCAGCTGGAACGACGCGATCACCGCCATCACGACGATCGGGACCGTGGCCGTGCTCGGAAACGTCCCCTTCAGTGGCCCGCCGACGACCTGCCACTCGTCGTCGCTGCGCTGCGGGCCGATCCGCGTCGGTCGTCGATCGGCGGTGCCCGACGAGCCTGCGTAGGCCGCGTCGAATCGAGAACGTCGGAGGACCCACACGCCCATCGCCGCGTAGCCGGCAGCGGGGAGGGCGAGCAGGAGCATCTCGTTCCACGTCGTCGATCCCTCGACGATCATCCACACGAGCAGGGCCACGATGACCGGGCTCGGCGTCAGAAGGATGATGCCGAGGATCCGGAAGGCCCGCCGGAGTCGGACGTCGGGCGGGAGGTCGCGGCCGGTCGGTGGCCACGTCTTGTCGTCCCAGTTCGGCCGCATCGTCCACAGCACACCGATGGCCATGGCGATCGTCGAGAGGGTGAGGAGTGCAGCCGCGAGGAGCGACCACGGCGCACGCGCGATAAGCCAGCCCGAACCGATTCCTCCGCCGACACCGACGACGATGAGCACTGCACCGCTCACGCGAGGGCCGGGGACGCGGAGGGATGAGGTCACGACGTCTGTCTACCGGGTCGACGTCATGGGGCGCCAGATTCCGGGCTGCGGTTACGGGGTGCTATCCGAGAGATTAGGGAGTAGCAAGCCTCTGCCTGTTGGCGTGGGTTGAGGGGACACTCCGAGGGTGACCGACGTGCGGAGAGACTTATCGACAGTGTCCATAGGCGACGGGCGGATCGGTGGCGCGGCCGCCGCCTCACTCGAGGAGGCCGACCGGATCGATGGATTCGGGGCGGACGTTGCCGCGACCCTCGCGTGGACTGTTCGCGTCGGTGACACACGCGGCGACCAGCGATCGCTCATCGACGACTGGTCGTTCCTCGCCGCGGCCGCCTGCCGGGATGTGGGTGCCGCCCGCATCCTCGAACCCCACCTCGATGCGATCGACATCCTCGATCAGGCGGGTCGCGACGGCTACGCCCTCGACCTCGCCTCGATCCAGGCGGGCCCAGAATCCTCGTGGGGCGTGTTCGCCGCCGAAGGCGCGGGGATGCGGCTCGAGGCCCGGGACGATGGAACGGGGTGGCGACTGACGGGAACGAAACCATGGTGTTCGCTCGCACAGCACCTGAGTCATGCGCTCGTCACTGCGTGGGTCGGCGACGAGCGTCGCCTGTTCGCCGTCGCTCTGCGGACCCTCGACGTCACGCCGCACACCGGACCGTGGCACGCGCGCGGACTTCAGCAGGTCGTGAGCGCGCCGGTGGACTTCGCCGCAGCTCCAGCCGTGCCTGTCGGCGAGCCCGGCTGGTACTTGCGCCGCCCCGGGTTCGCGACGGGCGGCATCGGGGTGGCCGCGTGCTGGTGGGGTGGCGCCGTTCCGCTGAGGGATGCTCTGGTCGATGCCGCCCGACGCGACGGCGCTGACCAGCTTTCGCGCGTGCACCTCGGACGGGTGGATGCCGCGCTCTGGGCAGCCAGGCTCGCCCTCCGCTCCGCGGCACGAGAGATGAACGCGCTGCCCCAGGCATCCCACCCCGCCACCCTTGCCGCGCGCGTCCGGGCGATCGTCGCCGACGCGGTCGAGACGACGCTCGCCGAATCCGCTCGCGCTCTCGGACCGCTGCCCCTTGTGGCCGACGAGGCTCACGCCCGGCGCGTGTCCGACCTCGAGATCTATCTGCGTCAGCACCACGGCGAACGAGACCTGGCTCGGATCGGCGCCGACGTCGCAGAGGGGAGAGGAGCATGGTGAGTTTCAGTCACCGCGACCCGGGAACGGACGAAGCGCTGTGGCGCGCGGCGTTCGCTGACCGCGCGCTGCGGACGTTGGATGAGACGTTCGAGCATCTCGTCGTCGTCGCGGCCCACCCCGATGACGAGACGCTCGGTGCTGCAGGGCTCATGGCTCGCACAGCTCGGCGCGGTGCGAGGGTCACGGTTCTCATCGCGACCGACGGTGAGGGCTCTCATCCTGAGTCCCCGACGCATACGCCTGTCGAACTCGCCGCGATGCGACGGCAGGAGGTGGCCCAAGCGCTCCACCAACTCGGCCCGTCGATCGATCTTCACTTCCTCGGCCTTCCGGACGGCGGGACGGATGACCATCGCGAGGCGATCGCGACCGCGCTCGGCGCGGTTCTCGGCGGAAGCGGCACGCACCTCGTCGTCGTCCCGTGGGTGGGCGACGGGCACCGCGATCATCGTGTCACGGCCGAGGTGACCGCGGCGGTGTGCGCTGACCTCGGTGTCTCGTGGCGCGAGTATCCCATCTGGCTGTGGCACTGGGGTTCACCGGACGAGGCGCCCTGGGGAGACCTCGAGGTCGTGCTCCTCGACGAGCCCACGGCGGATCTCAAGCGCGCCGCCATGCACCACCATCGCAGTCAGATCGCCCCGCTCTCAGCGGCACCGGGTGACGAGGTGATGCTCCACGAGGGGATGCAGGCGCATTTCGACCGGCCGTTCGAGGTCTTCGTCCGACCGGCCGGAACCAGCCTCGCGGAGGGCTTCTTCGACGACTTCTACCGCCGCAACGGCGATGACCCGTGGGGTTTCGAGTCGCGCTGGTACGAGCAGCGCAAGCGCAGCATCGCCCTGACGAGCCTGCCTCGCGCCCGGTATGCGTCGGCGCTCGAACTGGGGTGCTCGACGGGCGTGTTGACCGAACTTCTCGCTGACCGATGCGACGCGGTGCATGCCGTCGACATCGCGGATGCTCCGCTCGAGATCGCACGCCGTCGCCTCGGCGATCGTGAGGGTGTTCGCCTCGACCGTCTCGCGCTGCCGGGGGAGTGGCCCGCCGGCACGTTCGACCTCGTCGTCCTCTCGGAGGTCGGCTACTACTGGAGCCCCGCCGACCTAGCCGTCGCCATCGACCGGATCCGGCGTGCAATGGATGCCGGTGGCCACCTCATCGCGTGCCACTGGCGGCATCCGGTCACGGAGTACCCGCAGTCCGGAGACGACGTGCACGCGGCGCTTCGCGCAGCCGAGGGCCTCGTCCGACTCGTGCTCCACGAGGAGGAGGACTTCGTACTCGAGGTCTACGGGCTCGAGGGCGCCCGGTCGGTCGCCGCGGAAACGGGGCTCGTCGAATGACGGCGGACGGTGTTCCGGCAGTGGCGATCGTTGTTCCCGTGCACAACGAAGCCAAGCTCCTCGACGGCTGCCTCGCCGCGCTCACCGCGGCCATCGAGCACACCCGGCGGACGCACCCGGGAGTGCGGATCTCGACGGTCGTCGTCCTCGATGCGTGCACGGATGCCTCGGCCCGCATCGCGCTGTCGTGGCCGGTGCGCACGATCAGCATCGACGCGCGGAACGTGGGGACGGCTCGCCGCCGTGGTGTGGCGGCAGCCGTCGCGGAGCTGGTTTCACCGCCCGCCGACGTCTGGATCAGCACGACGGATGGGGACTCTGTCGTCCCTGTCACGTGGCTCACTCACCAGCTGGCTCTGCGCACCGCGGGTGCGGATGTCGTTCTCGGCACCGTCCGCCCGGACTTCGCCGACCTCACCGCCGAGCACGCGGAGCACTGGCTCGAGACGCATCCGCGTGGCCGTCCGGTGGGCAACGTCCACGGCGCGAACCTCGGGTTGCGTGCCGACGTGTACCTCGCGGCGGGACAGTTCGGTGACCTCGACCAGCACGAAGACGTCGAGCTCGTCCGCGCGGCGCGAGCGCTCGGGGCACGGGTGGTCGCGACGGACGAGAACGAGGTGGTCACCTCGGGCCGCTTCTGGGGGCGGACGCCAGGCGGGTACGCCGCGTTCGTCCGCGCGACGCACGAGCGTATCGCCGGTGTCGGCTGACCCTTTTCCCACAAGGCCGGAAGGTAGCTGGTGCCATCCACGTCGGCAAGGGGCGCGGTGAGGCGAGGGGACAGGCGGATCGTCGGGCTCCCCAACCCCCGGAGGAACCATGTACTTCCACGTTCAAGAGTTCATCAATGAAATCGCACAGGACGAGCCGGATCCCGCAGCCGCCAACGCGCTGCAGGAGGGTCTCGGCGGACAGTTCGGCGAGATGCGCACGATGATGCAGTACCTGTTCCAGAGCATCAACTTCCGCGGCCCGGCGGGCAAACCGTACAAAGACCTCATTCAGGGCATCGGCACCGAGGAGATCAGCCACGTCGAGCTCATCGGCACGACGATCTCGCGCCTGCTGGATGGGTCGCCCCGATACAACGGAAAGCCGACCGACCCGGTCGACGAACCCGGCGCGGGCGGTGCGACACCGCTCAGCATCGCCGTCGACCACGGCAACATCCATCACTATCTGGTCGGGGCGCAGGGTGCACTTCCCGTCGACGCTGCCGGCAATCCCTGGATGGGCAGCTACGTCTACAACTCTGGCAACCTCGTGCTCGACCTGCTGTACAACCTGATGCTGGAGTCGACGGGGCGGCTGCAGAAGTGCCGCCTCTACGAGATGACGGACAACAAGATGGCGCGCAGCACGATCTCGTACCTCATCGTGCGAGACCAGGCGCACGAGAACGCCTACGCGAAGGCCCTCGAGACCCTCGGAGTCAACTGGCGCACCTCGCTCCCGATCCCGAAGACGAACGCCGAACAGTTCCCCGAGGTCAAGCGTCTCGTCGACCTGGGGCTGCAGAGCAAGCAGTACTCGTTCGATCTGGGTAACCAGTCCGAAGCCGGTCGCATCTTCCAGGGGGCGTCGCCGTCGAACGATGGGACGCAATTGGATGCCAGTGAGCAGGCACCGGCAGGTTCGCCCATGACCATCTCACCGGAACGTCCGGAGGAATTCTCGCCCGGAGCCGACAAAGAGCTTCGAGCGCTCATCGAGGCCACCGCCGCCATGGAGATGGCCGACATCGATGCGACGTTCGGACGCATGCAGTAATCCGACGATGTGCGACCCCGGCCCCGTACTGCGGGGCCGGGGTTCAGCCGGTGCGGCACTCGATCCCGGGCGTCACGCGTGCGTTGATGATCCGTGGCGCGCGATGGTGCACCTTGCGCTCGTCGCAAGCGTCGGCGAGCCTGAGGGCATGTGGGATCGCGAGGCAGCGGCTGCAGCCGCCGACGACTGGATCGGCCGATACGTCCGCGCGTGGGAGACCAACGACCCGGGCGACATCCTGTCCCTGTTCACGCCGGACGCGGAGTACCGCGACGGCCCTTCGACCGCGCCATGGATCGGCCACGACGCCATCCTCACGGGCTGGCTCGGTCAGATGGATGACCCCGGCACATGGTCGTTCGAACACGAGCTCACCGCGGTCGACGGCGACATCGCGATCATCCGCGGTCGAACCAGCTACCCGAGCGCGACGACGAAGAGTCGGCAGTACGACAACCTCATGGTCATCCGTCTGGCGGACGACGGCCGCGCGAGGTCGTTCACCGATTGGTACGTGACGTCGGACGCTGCGGAGACAGCCGAGTAGGAGGTCCGGTCGCTGAGTGCGGCTGCGCCTAAGCCGATGTTGCCGGCCGCGGATCGCCCTCTTCGCGCAAGCGAGGCTCGACGCGCAGCTCGGGACGCAGCCCCGACTTGTCGGCGTAGAACGTGCGAATGGCATCCATGTCCCCGCGGACGTCGCCGGTGAGCGTGAGCGTGGGTCCCAGCCCGGTCGTCATGGTGGTGCGATCCACGTACCCGAGCGTGACGGCGAGGCCGGCCTCACGAGCGATGCGGTAGAAGCCCGACTTCCAGTTTTCGACGCCGCCGCGCGTGCCTTCCGGCGTCACCACGAGGCCGAAGACCTCGCCGTCACGGATGCGGCGGACGAGGGCATCGACCACCCCGGCCGGGTTCGCTCTGTCGACGGGGATGCCGCCGATCGAGCGCATCATGGGGCCCCGCCAGCCGCGGAAGAGACTTTCCTTGCCCAGCCAGCGGAAGCGCATCTTCAGGCGCCACGCGATCGCCAGCATGAGCACGAAGTCCCAGTTGGAGGTGTGCGGCGCCCCGAGGACGACGGTGGGTCGGGTCGGCGCGGGCTCGGTTGCGAGCGTCCATCTGCTGAACGTCCAATAGACCCGGGCGACGAGGCGGAGCATTCCGCAACCGTAACGCTCCCTCGTGTTCCGCGGACTCGAGGGGCGCCGGGTCAGCTCTCAGGTTCCCGGGGTATCCTGATATCGATAGGCGGACTTCTCATTCGTCTCGCCCCGGCTGTGTGGTAACAGTCGGGGCTTTTTCATGCTCCAGCAGAGACTGCCGCTCAGCCCTCGATACCGGGTGGCGCCTCGCCGGTCGCGCCGTCGATGACCGCGCGGTCTCCGAGAGGCCGATCCAGCGGGACTTGAAGTGCGTCGAGGCACGAATCGCCGGGCGAGCGCTTCGTCGACGTCACGGTGATGGTCACCGTCCGGTCGTTTTCGTCCACGGTCGCGATGGGATCTCCGTGACACGTGCCGACCGTGACCGACTGGATGTCGCCGCCATTGGCCCATCCGACGATCGGCTGCACCCCACGCTCTTCGCTTGGGTCGGTCTGCGTGCATCCGGCGAGAAGTGCGATCAGGACGATGCCCGTTGCAACCGTTGCGCCTCGACCGGGAGTCTTCTTTCGCCACGCCATGACGATCAATGTCCCACAGAGGTGGGCCCCGTGGGGCTCGAACCCACGACCCGCGGATTAAAAGTCCGATGCTCTACCGACTGAGCTAGAGGCCCTCACCGCTCCAGCCTAATAGGCGAGGGCGGCGGCATCCGTCATCCGCCGTATGAGGAGACAGAAAGAGGCGGCGCCGCCGAAGCCCGCAGAGCTTCGACGACGCCGCCGGTCAGGAGACCGTGAATTACATCGGGGGCATCAGCACCGAGTCGATGAGGTACACGGTTGCGTTCGCGGTCTCGACGCCACCGCAGATGACCTTGGCGTCGTTGACCATGAGCTCGTCGCCCGAGCCGGTGACCTTCAGGTCCTGGCCCTCGACGGTCTTGTGGGTGCCGTCGATGTCAGCCGGAGCGATCTCACCGGGGACCACGTGGTAGGTGAGGATCTTGGTCAGCGCGGCCGAGTCGGTCTTCAGACCATCGATCGTGTCGGCCGGGATCTTTGCGAACGCGTCGTCAACGGGAGCGAAGACGGTGAACTTGTCGCCGTTCAGCGTGTCGACGAGGTTGACGTCGGGGTTCAGCTGGCCGCTGACAGCAGCGGTGAGCGTCTTGAGGAGCGGGTTGTTGGATGCCGCGGTCGCAACCGGGTCCTTCGACATGCCCTCGACCGAGCCTGCGCCGTCCGGAACAGCCTTGGCGTAGTCCGCGCAACCGGGGCCGACCAGGGTCGACGCGGTGTCCATGCCGCCGTCGGTGGCCTCGGGCGATGCCGACTCCATGGGAGCCTGCGACTGCATGCCGTCGTCGGTGTTCCCGGCCTCGGGCGTCGCGCTCGACGAGCAACCGGCCAGGGCGAAAGCGCCGGCCAGCGTCAGAGAGAGTGCTGCGGTCATCTTCTTCTTCGTGCTGAGCATGATTTCCTCCATGTGTTGGGACCGCCCTCTGCGGCGGCGATAACAGGTCTTCGGAACCACTAGGCAAACGGATTGCACATCTGCCGAGATTTTTTCCCGAGCGGTCGTTCCGGGCATCCGGGGGGCCACGGAACGACCTCGATCTGCTCCTCTCACCAGGACTTCCCACTCGCGCCTGCGCGTCTGGGTGCGCGCGTGATGGCATGCTTGTCGGAATGGTTATCGACGGTGTTGAAGTCCCCGACGACGGGCAGACGGCAGATCATGCCGGCGAGCTTCTCGTTCGCATCGCCGGTGGCGACCAGGCGGCCTTCGCAGAGCTCTACGACATGCTGTCCTCCCGCGTCTTCGGTCTGATCCGACGGGTCCTCGTCGACCCCTCCCAGAGCGAGGAAGTCCTGCAGGAGGTGTTCCTCGAGATCTGGCAATCCGCTTCGGCCTTCGCTCCGAACAAGGGTCAAGGAAGAAGCTGGATCCTGACGATGGCACATCGTCGGGCCGTGGATCGGGTTCGCGCTTCGCAGTCCAGTTCGGACCGTGATGCGCGTATCGGAGCCCGTGACGCGTACACACAAGAAGAGAGCATCGCCGAGCAAGTCGAGCTGAGGATCGAAGGACGTCGCGTCGTGCGCGCACTCCGGACTCTGCCCGATGCCCAGCGTGAAGCACTGACCCTCGCGTACTTCGGGGGGTACAGCCAAAGCGAGATCGCAGCGCTCCTCGGAGCACCGCTCGGAACGATCAAGACGCGGATGCGCGATGGATTGAACCGCCTACGACAGGAGATGGGGGTGACACTGTGAACGAGAAGGAGTTCGCCGAACTCTCGGCAGGGCACGCGCTCGATGCGCTGTCTGCTGAGGACGAGCAGGCGTACGAGCAGGCGCTGGCCGCTCACCCCGAGTGGGAGGCCCTCGCCGACTCCGATGCGCAGGTCGCCGGTTTCCTGGCTGAAGGCATGGGTGAAGAAGCCCCGCCGCTCGAGCTGCGGGCACGTCTCCTCGATCAGATCAGCGCGATGCCGCAGCGGATGCCGGTGGCCCCTGCAGAGGCATCCGTACCCGAGCGCGAGCCGGAGCGCGAGACCGTTCCAGCCGGACCCCCCACCGAGGCCGTCCAAACCGTGGAACGACGCAACTGGACCCGTGGGTTGTTCGCCCTCGTCGCCTCTGCCGCTCTCCTCGTCGGGATCGGCTGGGGAGTGGGCTCGCTCGTCGAGCAGGCCCGTACTCCGCTCGAGGTCCAGGCTCTCGAGCAGATCGAGTCTGCTCCCGACGGTCAGACCGTCACCGGACAGTTCGCCGATGGCGGCGAGGCTGAGCTCCACTGGTCGGCTGAGCTCGGCAAGGTCGTGCTGACCACCGACGACGCCCCCAAGATCGCCGACGACCGCACGTTCGAGCTGTGGTTCGTCCGTGGTGAGGAACCGATCGCCGCTGGCACCTTCGACCCGTCCGAAGATGTCACCGCACTTCTCGACGGCGACTTCAAGCCGGGTGACGTGATCGCCGTCACCGTCGAGCAGGCAGGCGGATCGCCCGACGGCAAGCCGACGACGAAGCCGATCATCGCCATCCCCACCGCTTGATCGCCCCCGCGCATCACGAACCCCGCCTCGGCTCCGCCCGGGCGGGGTTCGTCGTTGCGGGGGTAGCCTGGAACGATGTCCGACGCGTCCCGCGACTTCCACAAGCCGGTCCGCCGCTCACCCGATTCGTTCGACCGGAACTTCGCTGCCGACGATCCCGCTGAAGCCAGCCGCGTGGCTCACGCCACGGCATCCGCTCTGCTGTCGCGGGTGCGGGAGCAGCCGCACGATGAGGTCATCGACCGGCTCGTCACCTTCACCGATGCGCACGGCATCGCGACGATCGCGGAGCTCTGGGCGCATTCGCCCGCACGGTCTCTGCCTGGCGCGCTGTGGCGGCTGTACCTGCTGCAGCTGATGATCCACGACGACCCGACGACGGCGGCGCTGCTCTATGAGCGCGGGCGCACGCGGCTGTCGTCGGCGGATGTCGTCATCGCGGGGGCGCCCGCTCCGGCGAGCCCCGACGAGCTCGTCTCGCTCATCGACCTGATCCTGCGGGGAGTGTTCGCGGGTGACTTCGCGCTCGCGCTCGAGCGGGCGGCATCCTTCGCGCGCGTCGTGTCGGCGGGGGCGACCGATCTCGCCGACGACTACGACGAGAGCGAGCCGGTGCGGGCGTCGGCGTTCACGACGCGGGCCCTGCGCCTCGACACGTATGCGAGTGATCTGGCGGCGGCCGCGGCGCTCTGGCGCCGGGACGGCCTCACTTAGGCATGAAAGTGCCGGGCCGCAGAACGCCTCTCGGCGCGTGGCCGCTCGCAGCGGCTGAAGATGGAGCCCGGGGTTACTGCGGCCCGGCTAGAAAAGTGTAACGGAGGGGCTCCCGAGGTATTCCGGTCGGCCGAGGATTTTCGTGCGGCCGGGCGTGTCGCCACCGATCCCCTTGCATCCGCTGACGGGGACGAGGACGGATGCCGCCGCGTAGGCTTCGTGGCATGGCTTGGCGCTTCGCTCTCATGATCGACCCCGCGGCATCCGACGATGCACGCACAGACTTCGCCGACACGTTCAGCGAGATCGACCCCTCGGCTCCCGCACTCACCGTGGGGGAGTTGAGCACGCAGCGCGGCGACGGGATCTTCGAGTCGATCGGCGTCGTCGACGGTCATGCGCAGGAGGTCGAGCCGCACCTCGCGCGGCTGGCTCATTCCGCGGAGATCTGCGAGCTGCCCGCGCCGAACCTCGGGCAGTGGCGCGAGGCGATCATCCGCGCGCAGGCGGCGTCGGGGGAGGGCGAGGCGGTCATCAAGCTGATCCTGAGCCGCGGTGTGGAGCACGGCCCCACCCCGACTGCGTGGGTGACGGTCGCGCCGGCGGCGGACTTCACGAAGCCGCGCACCGAGGGGATCGCCGTGGCGGTCCTCGATCGCGGATACAGCATCGACCTGCCCGGGCGGGCGCCCTGGCTCCTGCTCGGCGCGAAGACGCTGTCGTACGCCGTGAACATGGCGGCGATCCGCGAGGCGAAGCTCCGCGGTGCCGATGACGCGGTGTTCGTGAGTTCCGATGGCTTCGTGCTCGAGGCGCCGACCGCCTCCCTCATCATCCGGCGAGGCGACACGTTCGTCACGCCGGCGCCGAACGGCGGCATCCTTCACGGGACCACCCAGCTGAGCCTGTTCGACCACCTCGCCGAGCGCGGCTTCGAGACCGCGTACGAAACCCTGCCCGTGTCGGCGCTCCACGATGCGGATGCCGCTTGGCTCGTCTCGAGCGTCCGCCTCGCCGCGCCCATCACGGCCGTCGACGAGCGGTCCCTGCCCGTGGACGCCGAACTCACGGCATCCTTCAACCAGTACCTGCTCAGCCCGCGCGACTGACCCGTCGGCCCCGTCAGCGGGTTCGCGGATGCAATAGTCCCGCCCGACACGCCGCGCGGCGGGCCCCGGATGCCGCGTGTCGCCGCCGATCCATTGCATCCGCACACGGCGGCCCGGTCGCTCACAACCCCGCGAGCGCCCCGAGGATCGCGCGCTCGACAATGTCCCAGTCGTGCACGATCAGCGCGTAGTCGAACCGCAGGGTCATGTACCCCCACATCGCCGCGTTGGCGTCGCGCACGAGGTCCTTGTGGCGCAGCGACGGCCCGTCGTGGTTGTCGCGACCGTCGACTTCGATGATCAGTCGGTCGCCGATCAGTGCGTCGACCACGCCGACGCCGGCGATGCGTACCTGGGTCTGCACGCGCAGCCCGAGCTCCCGCAGCCGCCAGCGCAGCATCGATTCGAGTCCGCTGTCGGCGTCGTCCCGGCTGAGCGCCAGCGCATCCCGCCCGTCCTGATTCACGTTCCGGCTCAGCCAGCGCATGTCGTCGCCGTCGAGTAGATCCTGCCGTCGCGCGGATTCCAGCGCGACGAAGAACGCCTCACCGCCCCGGCACGTCAGGATCTGCCGCAGGATCCTCGCCAACGACGGTTCCCGCCGGTCCTCCCCAGGGCCGGCGGCATCCCAATGCTCGGTGCAGTCCAAGAAGTGGCCGTACGTGCGCTGCCCGGGCCGCATCCAGACATGCGGCATCCGATCGTCGTCCAGCACCCAGAGCCCGCGGTGCCGCGCCGCCGTCACGCACGCCAGCGCCCCGCCGTGCTTCCCAGCCAGGCGGGCTTCCGCGCACGTCTCGGGCCAGGCGTACACGCCGATCCGCACCCGCACGAGCTCGCCGGAACGCAGCGCTCGCTGCACTCGCCGTTGCGACCACCCGGCATCCAGCAGCTGCCGCAGACGGACGATCGGATGCCGGAGCTCGCACATACCCGCGAGCCTCGCCCGCTCCGGGCCCACCCGTGCCTCACCCAGCGCTGGTCGGGGAGAACCGGCATCCCACCCCCGCGGGGGAGGAGTCCGCGGATGCAATAGTCCCGCCGCGACACCCCGCCGTTCAGGCTCGGGATGCCGCGTGTCGCCCGCGATCCATTGCATCTGCTCACGCCACACGGCACACGGCCACAAACCACAACGAGGGACACCACGCTCCCGCGCAGCATCCCTCGTCCCCGAACTACGGGATCACCCGAAGCGGCCCGAGACGTAGTCCTCGGTGGCCTGCACGGACGGCTTGGTGAAGATGGTGCCGGTCTCGTCGTACTCGATGAGCTTGCCGGGCTTGCCGGTGCCCGCGATGTTGAAGAACGCCGTCTTGTCCGAGACGCGCGACGCCTGCTGCATGTTGTGCGTGACGATCACGATCGTGTACTCGCTCTTGAGCTCCTGGATGAGCTCCTCGATCGCGAAGGTCGAGATGGGGTCGAGGGCCGAGCACGGCTCGTCCATCAGCAGCACGTCGGGGGAGACGGCGATCGCACGCGCGATGCACAGGCGCTGCTGCTGACCGCCCGACAGGCCCGAGCCGGGCTTCTCGAGCCGGTCCTTGACCTCGTTCCAGAGGTTCGCACCCCGCAGCGACTTCTCGACGAGGGCGTCGGCGTCGGACTTCGAGATGCGCGAGTTGTTGAGCTTCACACCGGCGAGCACGTTGTCGCGGATCGACATCGTGGGGAACGGGTTCGGACGCTGGAAGACCATGCCGATCTGACGGCGCACGAGCACGGGGTCGACGCCGGGACCGTACAGGTCCTCGCCGTCGAGCAGCACCTCGCCCTCGACGCGGGCGCCGGGGATGACCTCGTGCATGCGGTTGAGCGTCCGCAGGAACGTGGACTTGCCGCATCCGGACGGCCCGATGAAGGCGGTGACGCTGCGGGGCTCGATGTCGAGGGACACGCCCTCCACGGCGAGGAACTCGCTGTAGTAGACGTTGAGGTCGTTGACTTCGATGCTCTTGGACACTTCGGGGTGCTTTCTGTCGGATGCCGCGGGTCAGCGGCCGAACTTGGGGGCGAACTTCTTCGCGACGAAGCGTGCGATGAGGTTGAGCGCCATGACGATGATGATGAGCGTGAGCGCTCCGGCCCAGGCCCGCTCGAGCGCGGCGGGAATGTTCGTGCCGGGGTTCTGGAACTGGTCGTAGACGAACACCGGGAGCGTCATCATGGGGCCGTCGAACGCGTCCATGTTCAGCGACTGGGTGAACCCGGCCGTCAGCAGCAGGGGCGCGGTCTCACCGATCACGCGCGAGATCGACAGCATGATGCCCGTCGTGATGCCGGCGATCGAAGTGGGGAGGACGACTTTCACGATCGTCAGCCACTTCGGCACACCGAGGGCGTAGCTCGCCTCGCGCAGCTCGTTCGGGACGAGGCGCAGCATCTCCTCGCTGGAGCGCACGACGACGGGGATCATCAGCACCGACAGGGCGAGCGAGCCCATGAAGCCCGTGTTGAGGCCCGGCCCGAACAGCAGCGCGCAGACGGCGACGATGAACAGACCCGCGACGATCGACGGGATGCCGGTCATCACATCCACGAAGAAGGTGATGAGCTTCGCGACCCGGCCGCGCCCGTACTCGACGAGGTAGATCGAGGTCATGAGACCGATCGGCACCGAGATGACGGTGGCCCAGCCGGTCACGATGAGCGTGCCCCAGATCGCGTGCACGGCGCCGCCGCCTTCACCCACGATGTTGCGCATCGAGTAGGAGAAGAAGGTCGGGTCGAACCGGGCGATGCCGTTGACCACGACGGTGAACAGCAGTGAGATGAGCGGGAGCAGCGCGATCGTGAAGGCGATCGACACCAGCACGGTCGCGAGCCGGTCGGCTGCGCGGCGCCGCGTCTCGACGACGCTCGACAGGATGACGAGGACGATCGCGAACAGCACGACACCCACGAAGGTGGCACCCGCGATGTTGAACTCGGCCACGTCGCCGCTGCTGTTCATGATGGCGAACAGGATGCCGGAGAGCACGAGCGCGCCGGCGAGCAGCACCCACGGCATCCACTTCGGCAGCTGTCCCGCGGTGAGCGAGTTGCCCACGGGCGTGCGGGTCTCGGAGCGGGTGAGGGTGGTCATCAGTTCGCTCCAGAGAACTCGGCACGGCGGTTGACGACCCACCGGGCGATCGCGTTGACCGCGAAGGTCACGATGAAGAGGATGAGGCCCGTCGCGATGAGGACGTTGACGCCGTCGCCGTACGCCTCACCGAAGTTCAGGGCGATGTTCGCGGGGATGGGCGTCGGGTTGCTCGAGTTGAGCACCTGGAAAGTGACCGCGCCCGTGGCCGAGAGGACCATCGTGACGGCCATCGTCTCGCCGAGGGCACGGCCGAGGCCGAGCATCGCGCCCGAGACCATGCCGCCGCGGGCGAAGGGGAACACGGCCATCCGGATCATCTCCCAGCGCGTCGCGCCGAGGGCGAGTGCCGCCTCTTCGTGGAGGACGGGAGTCTGCAGGAAGACCTCGCGCGTGATGGCGGTCATGATCGGGAGGATCATCACCGCGAGGACGAGGGATGCGGTCAGGATCGTGCGGCCGCCGGGGGAGACCGCGCCGGCGAAGAACGGGATCCAGCCGAAGTTCTCGTTCAGCCAGACGTAGAACGGCTGCAGGAGCTGCGAGAACACCAGCGCACCCCAGAGTCCGTACACGACGGAGGGGATGGCGGCGAGCAGGTCGATGACGTAGCCGAGCACCGAGGCGAGCCGCCGCGGTGCGTAGTGCGAGATGAAGAGGGCGATCCCGATCGCCAGCGGCGTCGCGACGACGAGCGCGATGACCGAGGCCCAGAGGGTGCCGAAGACGAACGGCCAGACGTACTGCCAGAACGGTTCCCCGTTCAGGAACTGCGTCTCATCGGGTTTCGCGGTGAAGGCCGGGATGCTCTCGACGATGAGGAAGAGCGTGACGGCGGCGAGGACGATGAGGATGATGATGCCCGCGCCCAGCGCGGTGCTCGAGAAGACGAGATCGCCGCGTCGGCGCACCGGTCGCCGGGCGGTGTCCTGGTCGGCGACCAGATCGGTGGTGGGGGGCATCGCAGTCCTCGGGTCGGAAGCGGGGCGGACGTGAGTGCTGCTGGTGGCTCCCGACGAGCGGGAGCCACCAGCAGCGAGGGTCTTACTTCTTGGCGCTGATCATGTCGATCGCGGTCTGGGCCTTCTCGGCGACCTCGGTCGACAGCGGAGCGGAACCGGCGGCCTCGTTGGCGACCTTCTGGCCCTCTTCGCTGACGATGTAGGAGAAGTACGCCTTGACGATGTCGGCGGTCTCGGGCTTCTCGTACTGCGCGCAGCCGATGAGGTAGCTCACCAGAGCGATCGGGTACGAGCCGGCGGGAGCCTTCGCGGGGTCGACCTGGAAGACGAGGTCACCGCCGTTACGGCCCTCCTCGAGGGGCGACGATGCGACGAGCTCGGCGGCGGCCTCCGAGGAGAACGGCACGAAGTCGTCGCCGACCTTGATGGCGGCGGAGCCCAGCTCGCCGACGCGCGAGGCGTCGATGTAGCCGATGGTGCCCTTGCCGCCGTTGACGGTCGCTTCGACGCCCGAGGTCTGCTGTGCGGCCTCGGAGCGCGTGGTCTTGACGGGCCAGGCGTCGTCGTCCTCGTACGGCCACTCCGTCGGGGCGACCGAGGCGAGGTACGAGGTGAAGGTGCCGGTGGTGCCCGACTCGTCACCGCGGAAGACGGGCGTGATGGCGAGGTCCGGGAGCGTGACGTCCTTGTTCAGGTCGGCGATCGCCGGGTCGTTCCACTTCTCGATCTTCTCGTTGAAGATGTCGGCGATGACCTCGGGGGTGAGGTTGAGCTTCTTCACGCCGTCCAGGTTGAAGACGACCGCGACGGGCGAGATGTACGCGGGGACCTCGATGATGTCGGGGGTCGCGCAGGCGCCGAACTTGCCGGCGGCGATCTCGTCGGCCGTGTACGCGCGGTCCGAGCCGATGAAGTTGCTGGAGCCGGCGATGAAGTTGTCGCGGCCCGTTCCCGATCCGGTCGGCTGGTAGTTGATCGTGACGTCCGGGTTCGCCTTCTGGAAGGCGGCGGTCCATGCCTGCTGGGCGGCGCCCTGCGAGGAGGCGCCGGTGGCCTTGACGGTGCCCGACAGAGCGGTTCCGCCGTCGGAGGGCTGGCTGCCGCCAGCGGGGGTGCCCTCGTTCGCCGCGCAAGCGGAGAGCGACAGAACGGCGACTGCTGCGACAGCGCCCACGCGGGCGATGCGGTTGAGCTTCACGTGTGATTTCCTTCGGGTGATCGGGACACCCCGGGTGCGGGGCTGGCTCGACGCTAAGAGCCGCCGGTGACCAGGTTCCGCTCCAGAGGTGAACGACAGGTGAACGAACCCGGTCCGAACGGATTCGTCTGCCCGATCACACCTGGGGAGCGTGTGTCTCGATCGCCACGATCCCCGATCCGGGGTTGGTGGCCGAGAGATGGACCACGGAGAACCCACCCGGTTCGAGGGCGGAGGAGTCACCCAGATACGAGCCCTTCACCGTGCCCGTCGCGAGAGCGATCTCGTGCATCAGCTCGGGCAGGACGGGCCGGTGCGAGCACAGCACGGCGGACTTGCGCGCACGCACCCGCTTGCCGACCAGCGTCCGCGGATCCGCATCGCCGGCATCCCAGGCGTCCTGCGAGATCGTCGAGGTGCGGTGGATGTCGCGGCCCAGCGCTTCTGCGAGGGGGGCAACGGTGTCGACGCACCGCACCGCATCGCTCGAGTACACGCGCCGCACGCCGAACGCGCGGAGCGGCCCGACGATCGACTGCGCCTGCTTCCTGCCGCGAGCGGCGAGGGGACGCTCGGCATCCGCCCCCGACCATTCCTCCCGCGGCGTCGCCTTCGCGTGACGGAGGACGACGAGGGGGAAGGTCTCGAGCACGCCGTCGTCGACGAGGCGCAGGAAGTTCTCCAGGATCTCCACGTCGACCGGGTAGCTCATCTTCGCGAGGGCTTTGCGCGCCGGCATCCATTCGATCGCGGCGATCTCGCGGTTCGGGACGAACGCCGATTCGCGGATGGCCTTCTCGGTGGCCTGCGCGCTCCAGTAGTGCACGATCTTCGTCCGCTTGCTGGGCATGCGGTACGTCGAGACGCCGACGGGGACCCCGAGGTTGACGCGGATGCCGGTCTCCTCGTGGATCTCGCGCACGGCAGTCTCGGCGAGCGTCTCGCCGGGATCGACCTTGCCCTTCGGCAACGTCACATCGCGGTACTTCGTGCGGTGGATGGCGAGGACGAGGAGCTTGCCGTCGAGCATCCGCCACACCACGCCGCCTGCGGCGTAGACCGCGGTTTCCGTCATCGCACCGCCCGCTGGCGTCGCCGACGGAGCACCGCCGCCATGGTCTTCTCCTGCAGGTCCACCAGCGGCGTGCCGTCGGCGGCCAGGTGATGACGCGTCCACTCGCCCTCGGAGCCGAGGTGCCACGAGCTGGTCGAGTCGTCCATCGCGAGGTCGAACAGCTCGATGAGCTCGTTCACGTGGGCGGGCGCGGTCACTCGTACGAGCGCCTCGACGCGGCGGTCGAGGTTGCGGTGCATCATGTCGGCGCTGCCGATGAAGACCTGCGGCTCGCCGCCGTGGCCGAACGCGAAGATCCGGGAGTGCTCGAGGTAGCGACCGAGGATCGAGCGGACCGTGATGTTATCGCTCACCCCGGGCAGATCGGTGCGCAGCGAGCAGATGCCGCGCACCCACACGTCGACCTTCACCCCCGCCTGGCTGGCGCGGTACAGGGCGTCGATGATCTGCTCGTCGACCATCGAGTTGACCTTGATGCGCACGTACGCGGGCTTGCCGTCGAGCGCATTGCGACGCTCGGCGTCGATGAGACGCAGCAGCCCCTTGCGCAGGTGGAGGGGAGCGACGAGGAGCCGCTTGAACTTCTTCTCGATCGCGTACCCGCTGAGCTCGTTGAACAGACGGGTGAGGTCGCGACCGACCTGCTCGTTCGCGGTGAACAGGCCGTAGTCCTCGTAGATGCGACTCGTCTTCGGGTTGTAGTTGCCCGTGCCGATGTGGCTGTAGCTGCGGAGCGCGCCGTCTTCTTCTCGGATGACGTGCAGCAGCTTGCAGTGGGTCTTCAGGCCCACGAGGCCGTAGACCACGTGAACGCCGGCCTTCTCGAGCGTGCGCGCCCAGCCGATGTTCGCCGCCTCGTCGAAGCGCGCCTTCACCTCGACCAGGGCCAGCACCTGCTTGCCGTTCTCGGCCGCGTTGATGAGCGCCTCGACGATGGGGCTGTCGCCCGAGGTCCGGTAGAGGGTCTGCTTGATCGCCAGCACGTGCGGATCGCGCGCGGCCTGCTGCAGGAACGAGACGACGCTCGTCGTGAACGACTCGTACGGGTGGTGGACGAGGATGTCCTCCTTGCGGATGGCCGCGAACAGATCCGCCCGGCCGTTCTGCTCCGCGGGCTGGAACGGCGTCGCCGTCTTCGGCACGTGCGCCGGGTAGCGCAGGTCGGGCCGTTCGATCTGCGACAGCGAGAACAGGCCGCGGAGGTCGAGCGGGGCGGGCAGACGGTAGACGTCGTTGTCGGTGATGTCGAGCTCGTCGAGCAGCAGCGACAGCGTCACGTCGTCCATGTCCTCGGTGATCTCGAGGCGGATCGGCGGGCCGAACCGGCGACGCAGCAGCTCGGCCTCGAGCGCCTGGATGAGGTTCTCGGTCTCATCCTCCTCGATGACGACGTCCTCGTTGCGGGTGAGGCGGAACGTGTGGTGCTCGAGGATCTCCATGCCGGGGAAGAGGTCGCCGAGGTTCTCGGAGATCAGCTCTTCGAGGGGGAGGTACCGGACGGTGTTGCCGTCCTTCCGGACCTCGACGAGTCGCGGCATCATCGGGGGCACCTTCAGACGCGCGAATTCCTGGCGGCCGGTGCGCGCGTTGCGGATGCGGATCGCGAGGTTGAGCGAGAGTCCCGAGATGTACGGGAACGGGTGCGCCGGGTCGACCGCAAGCGGCATGAGGACCGGGAACACCTGCGAGGAGAAGTAGTCGTAGAGGATCTCGCGCTCCTCGTCCGAGAGGTCGGCCCACGAGACGACCTCGATGCCGGACTCGGCGAGCGCGGGACGCACCTGCTCCGACCAGACCGCGGCGTGTCGCTCCTGGAGGGCGTGTGCGGCGGTCGCGAGGTCGGTGAGCACGTCGAGCGGTGCGCGCCCCACGTTGGTGGGGATCGCGAGTCCGGTGAGGATGCGGCGCTTCAGTCCGGCGACCCGCACCATGAAGAACTCGTCGAGGTTGCTGGCGAAGATCGCCAGGAAGTTCGCGCGCTCGAGGGTCGGCAGGTTCGGATCCTCCGCCAACTCCAGAACCCGCTGGTTGAAGGCGAGCCAGCTGAGCTCGCGGTCGAGATAGCGGTTGTCGGGGAGCTGCGAGTCGTACGCTTCGACGACGTCATCGAAGTCGTCGTCGTCCGCGTCGCCCAGTCCGGAGTCGTGAACCTGGGTGTCGATCATCCCCACATCATTGCAGGGGGACGTGTCCCGTGCGTGAACACGACGAGCGGATGCCGCTGTGTCGCGCTCAGGCGGGGGAGCCTGGCAGCTGCTCGTCCTCGTACACGTTGAAGCGGTAGCCGACGTTGCGGACCGTCCCGATGAGCTGTTCGAGGTCGCCGAGCTTGGCGCGCAGCCGCCGCACGTGGACGTCCACGGTCCGGGTGCCGCCGAAGTAGTCGTAGCCCCAGACTTCGCTCAGGAGCTGTTCGCGGGTGAAGACGCGGGACGGATGCGTCGCGAAGAAGTGCAGGAGCTGGAATTCCTTGTACGTGAGGTCGAGCGGTCGGCCGTGGACCTTCGCGGAATAGGAGGACTCGTCGATCGTGATGCCGGAGGTCTGGATGCGGGTCGAGACCTGCTCCTTGGACACGCGCCCCACGGCGAGGCGGATCCGGGCATCGACCTCAGCGGGGCCGGCGGCCACGAGGATGACGTCGTCGATGCCCCAGTCGGGCGAGACGGCGGTCAATCCGCCCTCGGTCACGACGAGGATGAGCGGTGCGTCGTGCCCGGTGGTCGTGAGGATCTTGCAGAGCGACTTCGCTCCGACGAGGTCTCGGCGCGCGTCGACGAAGACGACGTCTGCGTGAGGGGCGTTGACCAGCTGCGCCGCTTCCGCGGGGATCTGCCGGACGCGGTGGCTCAGCAGTTCGAGAGCGGGCAGGACGGAGTCGCCGCCGGCGGCGGAGCTCAGGACGAGCAACTGTGCCAAGGGGGACCCTCCGGTGCGGACTCGGAACCGCGTCTCATCTTAGGGGTAGCCCCGGTGCCGCCTGCGCCGCGTCCCTGCGCACCGCCGGGACGTGCGCAACAATGGGGGGATGACCTCGCCCGAGATCCTTCCCCGCTCGCGGGCCGCCGGTGTCATCGCCGTCTGGGTGGCGGCGGCTCTCATCGCCCTGGCCATCGGGATCTTCGTCGAACCGGACTGGCGCGGGGCATGGCTCCTCGTGGGCCTCGGACTCTCTTTCTTCCTGGCCTTCGCCGTCCAATTGGCGACGGGGCGCTCGCAGGGCTTCATCCTCAGGATCTCGGCCAGTGTGCTCGGCGCGCTGGTGGTCATGGGGCTGCTGGGCGCGGGCTTCGCGCTGGCCGAACTCCTCGCCTCGGCGTGACCGCGTCGTCCGCCGACCGTGGGGCCGCATCCGGCCGCTAAAGTGGACGGCATGGATCTCGTCGCACTCGAACTCTTCTTCGTCGGGCTGCTCGGCCTCGCATCGCTCGCGATCGCGTTCGTGTCCGGCGTCGTCGTCTGGAACCTCTACCGCGGTCAGCGCTGAGCTCGTGATCGATCTGCCGACGGACCTTCCGGCTGATCTGGTCCCGCTCTCCTGGTTGCTGGGTGTCTGGGAAGGCACCGGCGTTCTCGAGTACGACGCGCAGGGCCGGACGATGTCGGGTGAGTTCTCGCACCGCGTGAGCTTCAGCCACGACGGCGGCGACGCCCTGAACTACTCGGCGACTGCCTGGTTCGAGGATGCCGACGGTAACCGCACCGACCTCGTCGCCGAGACCGGCTACTGGCGCCTCTCGCGTCCTGCGACCGATGCGGACGCCGGTCCCGCGCTCCTTCCGGCCCTCGCCCCTCGCTCCGAGCCGCGCTCCGTCCATGACGTCGAGGAGCTTCGCACCGAGGCAGGCGGCTTCGAGATCACGGTGGCCCTCGTCCACTCCGACGGGATCAGCGAGCTCTACCTCGGTCAGGTCCGCGGACCTCGGATCGACATCGCGACGGACGCCATCGTGCGCCCCGCCGGCGCCAAGGAGTACGCGTCGGCGACCCGGATGTACGGGCTCGTCGACGGGCACCTGCTCTGGGCGTGGGACGTCGCCGCCCTCGGGTCCGCACTGTCGTCGCACGCCTCCGCTCGGCTCGCGAAGGTCCAGTGATGAGCGACGCCTTCGCGGCAGTCCCCGGCGCCGTCGTCGATGACCGGGGCCTCGCCCACCTCGGGAACCCGGTCCGCGAGCAGCGCGAGCTCGCCGCCGGTGCGGCGATCGTGCCCCTTGAGGACCGGGTCGTCCTGACCGTCGCCGGTGAGGATCGGCTCACGTGGCTGGATTCGATCACCTCGCAGGCGCTGACCTCGCTGGCCCCCGCCGTCGGCACCGAGCTGCTCGTGCTCGACCCGCAGGGGCACGTGGAGCACGCGGCATCCGTCGTCGATGACGGGGAGCGGACGTGGCTCATCGTCGACCGGGACCGCGCCCAGGGGCTGCTGACCTGGCTGACGCGCATGCGGTTCCGGCTGCGCGTGGATCCGCAGGATGCGTCGGCCGACTTCGGCGTCGTGGCGGGTACCGGTGCAGCGGTCGGCGTGCTCGGTGCCGCGGTCGTCTGGCGTGACCCATGGCCGAACGTCGGCGTCGGCGGGTGGGGGTACGCGGCGACGCAGCCGCATCCCGGGGCGGACCGAGACTGGGCCGAAGCCGTCGTCCCGCGCGCCGCCTGGGACGATCTCGCTGCGGCGGCCGTCCGCGGCGATGTCCGGCTGGCCGGCTACCTGGCGGCAGACGCGCTGCGCGTCGCGGCCTGGCGCCCGAGCGCGAGCGCCGAAGCCGACGGACGTACCCTTCCGCACGAGGTCGACTGGCTGCGCACCGCCGTCCACCTCGACAAGGGCTGCTATCGCGGGCAGGAGACGGTTGCGAAGGTCCACAACCTCGGGCATCCGCCGCGTCGCATGGTTTTCCTCCAGCTCGACGGATCGGATGCCGAGCTCCCGACCGCCGGCAGCGCCGTCCGCCTCGGCGGCGCCGACGTCGGCGCGGTCACCTCGGTCGCCCGTCACCACGAAGAAGGTCCCATCGCGCTGGCGATCGTGAAGCGCTCGGTGCCCGTCGACGCCGCACTGACCGTCGAGGTCGGCGACGGCGAGGTCGCTGCCGCGCAGGAGGTCGTCGTGCCACCGGATGCGGGGCGCGCGGCATCCGTCCCTCGTCTGCCCCGACTCTCCCAGCGCCGCTGACGATGACGGGGGAACCGACCGCCACGGCTCCGGTGCCCACCGTCCGGAAGTATCCGCGGGAGGGCTGGGCGCGCCTGCGCGGGTCGGCCGTCGCGATCGTGCAGTTGGTCGTCGCCGCGAGCGCTGCGTTCTCGATCGCGCATTACGGGCTGGGGCATCCTGCCCCGCTGATCGCGGCGACCGTCACGATCTCGAGCCTCGGCCTGGTCCGCGACGCCCGGCCGTGGCGGGTGCTTGAGACCGTCATCGGGATGGTGCTCGGCGTGTTCGTCGCGGAGCTCGTCGTCGTCACCGCCGGGAGCGGCTGGTGGCAGCTGGCACTGACGCTCGCGGTGAGTCTCTCGATCGCCCGGTTCGTGTCTCCGCAGGCGGGGTTCGCGATCGCGGCGGCGATCCAGTCGATCATCGTCGTCGTCGTACCGGCGCAGGTGCCGTTCCTCCGCCTTCTCGACGCTCTCATCGGCGGGGCGATGGCCCTTCTGGTGACCGCCCTCATTCCGCGGAGCCCTCTCCGCACCGCGCTGACCGACGCGGCCCGGCTGTTCGACGCGTTCCAGGGCGCGGCGGGCACCGTCGCGCAGGGACTGCGCCGCGGCAGCCGTGTGCGCGCGGAGCGCGGGCTCGAGAAGGCGCGGAGTCTGCAGACCCTCGTCGACGACTGGCGGACGTCCGTCGAATCCGGCATCGCCATCGCGCGCATCTCGCCGTTCCTGCGGCGGCAGCGGTTCGAACTCGCCCGCTACGAGCGGATGCGGATCAGCATGGACCTCGCAGTGCGGAACCTCCGCGTCGTCGCCCGTCGTTCGGTGTACCTCGTCGACGACGGTCGCACGCGCGACGTCGCAGCGGATCTGCTCCTCGACCTCACGCGTGGCGCCGATCTCCTGCAGTCCTCCCTGACCGACATCACCTTCGAGCCCGCCGCGCGCGAGCTGCTCACCGCCGTCGCCGCCCGCCTCGACCCGGTGGCGCTCGTGCCCGACGGTTCGCTGGGCGATCAGACTCTCGTCACCGCGCTTCGCCCTCTCGCGACCGACCTCCTGTGCGCGACCGGGCTGAGCCCGGCCGACGCGAGGGCGCTGCTCCCGCGAGTGTGACACGCACACCGCGTCACCGCGGTGCGACGGCCTCCCAGGGCACGGTGAACTCACCCAGCCGCCAGCGCGAGCGCGAGCCGATCGGCCAGCCGGCGCCGGCCAACGCCTCGAGAGTCGAGCGCCATCGCTGGACGGGACCGAACGACGAGGCCGCGACGGCGCGCGTCCACTCCCGCTCGAGCGCATCGATCACCTCGTGCACGCGCTCGCCGGGGACGTTCCGATGGATCAGCGCCTTCGGCAGACGCTCGGCGGCGATCGCGGGGGAGTCGAGCTCCGCGAGTCGCAACGAGATCGTGAGGCTGCGGGGTGCGGCATCCGGTCCCACTTCGATCCACGTCGAGATGCGCCCCAGCTCGTCGCACGTCCCCTCGACGAGCATGCCGTCGGGACGCAGTCGCGCCGCCATTCGTGCCCACGCCCCGGGGACGTCCTGCTCGTCGTACTGCCGCAGCACGTTGAACGCTCGGATGACGGCGGGCCGACGGTCTCCCGGCACCGGCACCTCGAAGCCGCCGCGCGCGAACGACACCCGCGCGTCCGGGGCGAACACCCCGTCGCCGGCACGCACGCGCGCGAGCTGCCCCCGCGCCCGAGCGACGCGCGCCGGTTCGATCTCGAGCCCCAGCACCTCGACGTCGGGCCGAGCGTGGCGGAGCCTCGCCTCGAGCTCGAACGCGGTCACGCCGCTCGCCCCGTAGCCGAGGTCGACCACGAGCGGATCCGCCGTCCGTCGCAGGATCGGATGCCGCGCGATCCAGCGGTCCACACGGCGAAGCCGGTTGGTGTTCGTCGTCCCTCGGGTCACCTGCCCCACGACCGGCTCGGAACGCGTCATGACCCCATGATCGCATCGCCCGCGCCGGTAGGATTGCGAGCATGACAGCCCCCTACACGTTGATCCTTCTTCGGCACGGTCAGAGCGAGTGGAACAAGTCCAACCAGTTCACCGGCTGGGTGGACGTCCGCCTCACCGACCAGGGCAAAGCGGAGGCCCAGCGCGGCGGCGAGCTGCTGAAGGAGTCGGGCCTGCTCCCCGACATCCTCCACACGTCGGTGCTGTCGCGAGCCATTCAGACCGCCAACATCGCGCTCGACGCGGCCGACCGTCTCTGGGTCCCGGTCAAGCGCTCGTGGCGTCTCAACGAGCGTCACTACGGCGCGCTGCAGGGCAAGGACAAGGCCCAGACCCTCGACGAATTCGGCGAGGAGCAGTTCATGCTGTGGCGCCGGTCGTTCGACGTGCCGCCGCCGGACATCTCCGACGACGACCCCTACACGCAGGTGGGCGACGTCCGGTACGCCGGCATCGACGGCGAGGTCCCGCGCACCGAGTCGCTCAAGATCGTCATCGATCGTCTGCTCCCCTACTGGGAGAGCGAGATCGTCCCCGACCTGAAGGCCGGGAAGACCGTCATGGTCACCGCCCACGGCAACTCGCTGCGCGCACTGGTGAAGCACCTCGACGGCATCAGCGACGACGACATCGCCGAGCTGAACATCCCCACCGGCATCCCGCTGGTGTACCGCCTCGACGAGAACCTCGAGCCCCTCGGGCCGGGCGAATACCTCGACCCCGAGGCCGCCGCCGCCGGCGCCGCCGCGGTCGCTTCGCAGGGCAAGAAGTAAGCCGCACACCTCGGAAGACACGAAGAGCGGATGCCTCGCGGCATCCGCTCTTCGTCGTCCGGGCGGACCCGGAGCGAGATCAGACCTCGGCGTCGACACCTTCAGGGTCGGCCGCCCACGTGCCGGTCGCCAGGTATGAGACCTTCTTGGCGACGGAGAGGGCGTGGTCGCCGAAGCGCTCGTGGTAGCGCGAGGCCAGGGTGGCGTCGACCGTCGCGGAGGCCTCGCCCTGCCAGTTGTCGCTCAGCACCTTCTCGAAGACGGCGAGGTGCAGGGCGTCGAGCTGGTCGTCGAGTTCGTGGAGGCGGTTCACGAGCGAGAGGTCCTCGGTGCGGAGGAGATCGGCCAGTGTGCGGGCCACCTCGGTGTCGATCTCGCCCATCTTCGTGAACGTGTTCTTGAGCCCCTTGGGGACGGCGCGCTCTGGGAAGCGCATGCGCGTCAGCTGGGCGATGTGCTCCGCGATGTCGCCCATCCGCTCGAGCGACGCGCTGACGCGGAGCGCGGCGACGACGATGCGCAGGTCGCGCGCGACCGGCTGCTGGCGGGCGAGGATCTCGATGGCGAGCTCATCGAGCTCGATGGCCCGGTCGTCGATCACCTTGTCGTTGTCGATGACCTCTTCGGCCAGGGCGACGTCGCTCGTCGCGAAGGCGCGGGTCGCCTGCTCGATCGCGACGGTGACGAGGTCGGAGATCTCGACGAGACGGGTCTGCACGTCCTCGAGGGACTGGTGGAAAACTTCGCGCATGGAGCACCTTCTCTTCGTGCGGGCGGGTGAGGGGCGCGACCTGTCGCGCGGAGACCTCGGCGATCCTCCCGCGCTCAGGTTAACGGTCGGTGCCGACACGGTGAACAGTCGGCGGTGCGGGGCGCACGGCCCGATATCCGTCCGATTGCGGGGGTGCGACCACCTTACGCTGGGGGCATGGATTCGACGCAGCTCGAGCTGCTGGCGCTCGTCGTGGGGCTCCTGGTCGGCGCCGGCGCCGTGGGCCTCGTCGTCTACGCCGTACGGGCGCGAGAGCGCACCCGACTGGTGACGTCGACGGATCTGCCGGAGGGCACGGCCTCGGTCCTGCAGGGGATGGATGACGCGGCCGTCGTCGTCGATCCGTCGATGCTCGTCCTCGCCGCGTCGGCGACCGCCGAGGTCTTCTCTCTGCGCGTGAACGACAGCCTGGACTCGGATCGACTGCGCCTGCTGGTCCGGAACGCCCGTCAGACGGGTCTTCCGGCCTCCGAGAACATGACGCTCAAGCGTGGCGTCGAGCCGCGTGTCGTGGCTGCCCGCGCCAGTGTCATCACCCCGCGGCTCACCCTCATCGTCATCCGCGACATCACCGAGCGCGAACGTGTGGAGCAGATGCGGCGCGACTTCGTCTCGAACACGTCCCACGAGCTGAAGACGCCGGTCGGCGCGGTGACGCTGCTGGCCGAGGCGATCGAGTCGGCCTCGGACGACCCGGAGCAGGTGCGTCATTTCGCGCGCCGTCTCAGCGCCGAGGCGAATCGCCTCGGACAGCTCACCTCCCGCATCATGAACCTGTCCCGCCTGCAGTCCGCCGACGAGATCGCCGAGATGCGCGACGTCTCGGTCGACGAGGTGGTGCGGTCGGCCATCGAGTCGCAGGCGGTCACCGCCGAATCCGCCGGCATCACTGTCGCGCGCGGCGGCGACAAGGGCTTGTTCGTCCGCGGCGATCCGCAGATCCTCACCGAGGCCGTCAGCAATCTCCTCGCCAACGCGATCGCCTACTCGCCGGCGGGAGCGCAGGTGGGCGTCGGGGTCCGCACGGCGGACGGAGCGGTCGAGATCGCCGTGGCGGACCACGGCATCGGCATCCCCGAAAGCGATCAGCAGCGCATCTTCGAGCGGTTCTACCGCGCCGACCAGGCACGATCCCGCCGCACGGGCGGGACGGGCCTCGGTCTCTCGATCGTGAAGCACGCCGTGCAGCGACACGGCGGCTCCGTCGAACTGTGGTCCCGCCCCGGACGGGGGTCGACCTTCACCATCCGCCTGCCTCTCGTCGCCACCTCCGAGCTCACCATCCCCCGCAAGCACAAGAAACCGAAGAAGACCGGCGCGAAGGCGCCCGCCAGAAGGAACGCACCATGACCCGAGTCCTGATCGTCGAAGACGAACCCGACCTCGCCGACCCGTTGGCCTACCTCCTCCGTCGGGAGGGTTTCGAGGTGGAGATCGCCGAGGACGGCGGCCTGGCCCTCGACGCCTTCACGTCTCGGGGCGCCGACATCGTCCTCCTCGATCTGATGCTCCCCGGGATGCCGGGGACCGAGGTGTGCCGCGTCATCCGATCCACCTCGAAGGTGCCGATCATCATGCTGACGGCCAAGGACAGCGAGGTCGACATCGTCGTCGGTCTCGAGCTGGGGGCGGACGACTACATCACGAAGCCCTACTCCTCGAGGGAGCTGCTGGCGCGCATGCGAGCGGTCCTCCGCCGCAGCGAGAGCGACGACCTCGACGTCGACGATCGGGTCATCGAGGGGGGTCGGGTGAGCCTCGACATCGACCGTCACACGGTCTCCGTCGCCGGCAAGGAGATCTCCATGCCGCTGAAGGAGTTCGAGCTCCTCGAGCTCCTCATGCGCAACGCCGGCCGTGTCCTCACCCGCGGGCAGCTCATCGACCGAGTGTGGGGGAGCGACTACTTCGGCGACACGAAGACGCTCGACGTGCACATCAAGCGCATCCGATCGCGGATCGAGGAGAACCCGAGCGAGCCGGTCATGCTTCTGACGGTACGCGGCCTCGGATACCGATTCGAGTCCTGATCGCCCGACACGAAGTAGGCCCCCACCGCTGCGGTGGGGGCCTACTTCGTGTGCGCGCGGGTCAGCTCGCGGGCGTCGCCGTCGCGGCCGGGGTCGGAACGAACTGCGTGTAGTAGGGGAGCGTGCCGTCCAGGATCGGCACGCTGATGCGGACGCCTTCACCCTCGCCGGACTGGAAGGACACGTCGACATCCGCGCCGGGCTTGCCCACGTCGTCGAAGAGCATGGCGGCCGAGTCGACGCCGAGCGAGACGGACGAGTTCGCACCGACCTCGAGCTTCTGCGCCTGGCCGTCGATCGAGACGTTCAGCGTCAGGTCGTCCTCGGTGCTGTTGACGACGGCGGCGACCAGGTTGCCGAGCGTGCCGTCCTCGTTCGCGATGATCAGAGCGTTGCGCACCTTGAGCGGGCCGGAGTCGGGGACGTTGACGCCGTCGGACGCGGAGTACTGGATGGTCGTCGCCTGCGGTGCCAGCATGTTGCAGCCGGTGGTGCCCAGAACGACAGCAGCGCCCAGGGCGAGGGACGCGATGAGACGCGATTTCACGGATCCTCCAGATGACACGAACGGCGACCCTCTCATCCTATGGGGTCGCGGCGAGGGCGTCGGGCAGGAGGGCGGCGAACTCTAGCGTATGTCGCCTGTGGTATTCTGGAGGTTGCCGAAAGGACACAACTGCATGCTTTTTGAGGTTGGCGAAACCGTCGTCTATCCGCACCATGGCGCTGCGACCATCATCGAGGTCAAGGATCGCGTCATCAAGGGCGAGACGAAGAAATACCTGAAGCTCAACGTCACCCAGGGAGACCTCATCATCGAGGTCCCCGCGGACAACGTGGATCTCGTGGGCGTCCGTGACGTGATCGGGAAGGACGGGCTCGAGAAGGTCTTCGACGTCCTTCGCGCTCCCTTCACCGAGGAGCCGACCAACTGGTCGCGTCGCTACAAGGCGAACCTCGAGAAGCTCGCGTCGGGTGATGTCATCAAGGTGAGCGAGGTCGTGCGCGACCTCTGGCGCCGTGATCAGGACCGCGGTCTCTCCGCGGGTGAGAAGCGGATGCTCGCGAAGGCGCGGCAGATCCTCATCTCCGAGATCGCCCTGGCTCTGAAGGCCGACGAGGAGAAGGCATCCGCCGTCCTCGACGAGGTCCTCGCCTCCTGAGACGTCGACAGAACGGCCGGCCCACCAGCCGGCCGTTCTTCGTTGTCCGGGCGCATTCCGATGCGGAGTGAGCAGGGGACCGGCATGATGAGGCGGTGACCACCCGCGCCGCGCCCGCCGCCGTCGACCTCTCACGCCGCGATCTCACGCTCGATCTCGCGCGGGTCGTGTGCGTCCTGTTCGTCATCGTCGTCCACCTCGTGCAGGTGGGGATCGGCCCCGGACCGGACGGCGGCCTCGTGGCATCCCGTCCCGCCGAGGAACAGCCCTGGTTCAACGCCGCGACCTGGGTCGGGCAGATCATGCCGCTGTTCTTCGTCGTCGGGGGTTTCGCCGCCGCGACCGGATGGCGGTCGTGGACGACGAAGGGCGGGGATGCCGCGGGCTTCATCCGCACCCGCACGCTCCGACTCGCTCAGCCGGCCCTGCCGCTGTTCCTCTTCTTCGCGATCGTCCTCGGCGTCGCGACCGCTGCCGGTCTGCCGCCGCAGTTGGTGGCCGACGCCGCGATCGGCGCGGGATCGCCCCTCTGGTTCCTCGCGGCGTATCTGCTGTGCCAGGCCGCGGTGCCTTTCCTTGCCGCGTGCCACGCGCATCGTCCCGTCCTCACCCTCGCGGTCCTCGCCGCCGGGGTCGTCCTCGTCGATGCGGCCCGTTTCTCGATCGGCATCCCCGAGATCGGGCTCCTCAACCTGCTCTTCGTGTGGCCGCTCGTCCAGCAACTCGGGTTCTGGTACGCGGACGGATGGTTCGACCGTCGGCATCCGCTCGTCCTGGTCGGCGTCGCGGCCGCGTGCTACGCGGCGCTCTGGCCGCTCACCGCGATCGGGCCGTACTCGGCGAGCATGCTCGGCAACCTGAACCCTCCCGCCGTGCCGCTGGTCGTGCTGGGCGTCGCGCAGGCATGCCTGCTCAGGCTGCTCAAACCGCTCCTCACCCGCCTCATGTCGCTCCGGCCGATGCAGGGTGTCGTCTTCGTGCTGGGGTCGCGCCTCATGACGATCTACCTGTGGCACCTGCCCGTCATGCTCGCTCTGACCGGTCTCAGTCTGCTGATCCCGGGCGCGGCTCCGACTCCGGCCTCCGCGGAGTGGTGGTGGTCGCGACCGGTCCTGTTCGTCGCGGTGCTCGGGGTGCTCCTGGCGTTGTCGCTCGCGATCGCGAAGTGGGAGGCTCTCGGCACGCTCGGTCCCACCCCGCATCCGATCGTCGTCGGCCTCGCGTGGGTGTGCGCCTTCCTTCCGCCGTTCGCGGTCATGGAGTGGTTCCTCGATCTGCCGATCGCCGCGGTCGGCGCACTCCTCCTGGGCGTCGCCGTCCTGCTCCTGCGCCGCCGTCCGTCGCCCGATCGCTCGGTACGCTCGAAGGCATGAGCATCATCCCCGTTCCGCGTGTGGCCGTCATCGTCGTCGCGGCGGGATCGGGGACGCGTCTCGGAGCAGGGTCGCCGAAGGCCTTCGTCGGCATCGACGCGCACACGATCCTCCGTCACGCCCTGCGCGGCGTCTTCGACGCTCCCGAGGCGCAGGTGATCGTCGTCGCCCCGGACGACCGCGTCGGCGACGCCACGACGGAGGCCCTGGGCGCGGCCGGTGGGCGCCGTGATCTGGTGTCGGTGGTGGCAGGCGGGGCGACGCGTCAGGAATCGGTCGCGGCGGGCCTCGCCGCGGTCTGGGCGGATGTCGAGATCGTGCTGGTCCACGATGCGGCGCGGGCGCTCACCCCGCCGGACGTCTTCGCGCGCGTGATCGACGCCGTCGCGGAGGGTTCGGACGCGGTCATCCCGGTCCTCCCTGTCGTGGACACGCTCAAGCGCGTCGCGGACGATGTCGTCGTGGAGACGGCCGACCGCTCCGTCCTCGCCGCGGCGCAGACGCCCCAAGGGTTCCGACGCGCGGTCCTCGACGGCGCGTATCGGGATGCCGCAGCCGACCACACCGACGATGCGGCCCTCCTGCAGTCCGCCGGCACGCAGGTGCGTACGGTGCCGGGAGACGAGCGAGCGTTCAAGATCACGACGACCGCCGACCTGGACCGCGCCCGCGCGCTCGTCGAGCCGGTCCCTCGCGCCGCGTCGCCGGCCTCGCCCTCGATCCCGCGCGTCGGGATGGGGACGGACGTGCACGCGTTCGGCGGTGACGACACGCTCTGGCTGGCCGGTCTGGAGTGGCCGGGCGAGCCCGGGCTCAAGGGGCACTCCGACGGGGATGCCGTGGCCCACGCCATCGTGGACGCGGTTCTCGCCGCGGCCGGGCTCGGCGACATCGGCACGCATTTCGGGACGGCTCAGCCCGAGTACGCCGGGGCGCACGCGGCGGCGTTCCTCGCGCGGACGCGCGCTCTCGCGGCCGAGGCGGGGTGGGTGGTCGGCAACGTCAGTGTGCAGGTGCAGGCCAATCGTCCGCGCTTCGCCGCCCGCCGGGTCGAAGCCGAGCGAGTGCTCTCCGAAGCCCTCGGGGCACCGGTCTCGGTGTCGGCGACCACGACTGACGGGCTCGGTTTCACCGGCACCGGCGATGGTGTGGCGGCCTTCGCGGTGGCTGTCGTCTTCCCCGCCTGAGCGGACGGATCAGAGCGCCCGCGTCATGAACGTCGACGCCGGATCGGGCAGGTAGTCGCCGAACGCAGGGCACTCGATGAACCCCTCGCTGGCGTACAGCGTGCGCGCGGCCAGGAAACCGGCATCCGATCCCGTTTCGAGCCACACCCGGGTGAGCCCGCGCGCCCGAGCATCGGTGAGGATGTGGCGGAGGATCGCGCGACCCACACCGGTGCCGAGGTGGGCGGCGGCGACGCGCATCGACTTCAGTTCGCCGTCGGTCTCGCCGAGGAGTGCGAGGGCACCGATCCCGGCGAGTTCTTCGCCGCGCCAGGCGGACCACACCGTGACGGACGGCTCCTGCAGCTGCGCGACACCGAGCGCGTGGACGCTCTCGGCGGGGCTGAGTTCGTGCATGCCCGCCAGGTGGTGCCGGACGAGTGCGACGGATGCCTCCCCGGTGAGATCGTCCACGCGGATGTCGAGATCCTCGCGCGCGGACACCTCAGGCCTCCACGGCGTACGGTCGAGGGTCGCGAGGGCGGCGGGACCCCCACGCGAGCGCCGCGAGTCCGACGGCGAGGACCGCGAGGCCTGCAACGGCGAGCGGCGAGAGGGTCTCGCCGAGCGCGGTCACGCCCAGCACGGTCGCCGTGAGCGGTTCGGCGAGGGTCAGGGTGGCTGCGGTCGCCGCCGTCAGGCCCTGCAGTCCCCAGGTGAAGAGCGCGTAGGCGACGGCGATCGTCGCGAGGCCGAGCCACAGCGCCATCGCGATGCCGGGGGGCGTGAGGGCCCACGACAGATCCACGAACGGGATGACGGCCGCGCACACGAGCGCAGAGCCGACGCCCATGGCTCCGACGACGGTGAAGGCGTCCCAGCCGGCGTCGAGCAGACGACGCTGGGCGTTCGCGATCACCGCGAAGCACGCGCCCGCGCCGACGGCGGCGGCGAGGCCGAGCGCGTCGACACCGCCCGTGCCGCCTCCGCCTCCGAGGCCGAGCAGGACCACCCCGATCGCGGCGAGGGCGGTCGCGGCCATCCACAGGGGCGACGGCACACGGCGCGAGAGGATCCATTCGAGGATGCCGGCCAGCACGGGCGCGGAGCCGAGCGCGATGACCGTGCTCACGGCGACACCGTTCGTTTGCGTCCCGAGGAAGAAGAGGGGCTGGTAGAGGCTGAGAGCCACTCCGGTGACGGCCATCAGAGTGAGCGGTCGCCAGGACGGGGCGGGCCGCGGCCCGTGTGGCGCCCGGCGGCGATGGGCGGCGGCGAGCCCGAAGGCCAGGACGGCCAGGGCCGTCCCGCCGACCACCGAGCGCGCGACGCCGACGGAGAGCGCGGACGCCCCGTCGGGGCCGAGTGCTCGGGCGGTTCCCGTCGTCCCGAACAGGAGGGCGGCGGCCAAGACGGCGAACACGTGCAGCACCCGTCCTTTCTATCGCCTCGGAGCGGGCTCGGATGCCACCCCCCGGTAGCATGGACCGGTGACGGTTCGGCTCTACGACTCCCAGGCTCAGGCGCTGCGCGACTTCGCGCCCGCCGACCCCGAGAACGTCACGATGTACGTCTGCGGGCCGACGGTGCAATCCGGCCCGCACATCGGCCACGTCCGCGCGGCGCTGAGCTTCGACATCCTGCGCCGGTGGCTCGCGCACCGGTTCGGCCGGGTCACCTTCGTGCGGAACGTCACCGACATCGATGACAAGGTCCTCGTGAACGCGAGCGACGCCGAGCCGTGGTGGGCACTGGCTTACCGGATGGAGCTCGAGTTCTCGCGCGCGTATGCCGCGGTCGGCATCCTGCCCCCGACGTACGAGCCGCGGGCGACGGCATCCATCCCGCAGATGCAGGAGCTCATCGAGCGCCTCATCCAGGCGGGGCACGCGTACGCCGCAGCCGGCGACGTGTACTTCGATGTGCGCTCCTGGCCGCAGTACGGGGCCCTCACGCACCAGTCGGTCGACGCCATGGAGTCGGCCGCCGACGCCGATCCGCGCGGCAAGCGGGACCCGCGAGACTTCGCGCTCTGGAAGGGGACGAAGGCCGACGAGCCCGCGGATGCCGCATGGGACTCTCCCTGGGGCTCAGGACGACCGGGCTGGCACATCGAGTGCTCGGCGATGAGCCGCCGTTACCTCGGCCCGGAGTTCGACATCCACGGCGGTGGCCTGGACCTCCGCTTCCCGCACCATGAGAACGAGCTCGCACAATCGACCGCGGCCGGTGACGCTTTCGCCCGTTACTGGGTGCACAACGGTCTCGTCACCGTCGGCGACCAGAAGATGTCGAAGTCGCTCGGCAACTTCCTCCTCGCCGACGACGTCCTCCGCGACACCGACCCGCTCGTGGTCCGTTATGCGCTCATCTCGGCGCACTACCGCTCGAACCTCGACATCACCGAGTCGACGTTCGCCGAAGCGGATGCCGCGCTCGGCCGCATCCGCTCGTTCCTGCAGCGCGCCATCCGCGCCGGTGACGGATCCGTCGGGTGGTTCGCGGGAGCGGACCTTCCGGCCGAATTCGCGGCCGCGTTGGACGACGACCTCGGCGTGCCGCAGGCTCTCGCGGTCCTCCATGAGACGGTGCGCCGCGGCAACGCGGCCCTCGACGCGGAGGATTCCGCCGCCGCGGACGACGCGCTCCGTCAGGTGGCGGCGATGACCCGCCTCCTCGACATCGACCCCATGGATGCGAAGTGGTCGGGGGCAACGGCGCAGTCCATGGCCACCGCCCTGCACCGCCTCGTCACCACCATGATCCACCAGCGCGCGGACGCCCGCGCGACGAAAGACTGGGCGGCAGCCGACCGCATCCGCGACGCGATCGCGGCGGCCGGCGTCGTCCTCGAAGACGGTCCCTCGGGGACCCATTGGAGTCTGAACAATGGCTAAGCCTGGAAACCCCTCCGCGGGACGCGGCAAGAAGGGCCCCACGAAGGGGACCGGCGGCAAGAACAAGCGCTCGCTCGAGGGGCGCGGCCCGACCCCCAAGGCCGAGGACCGCGCCTGGCACCCCGCCGGCAAGCGCAGGGCCGCCAAGGAGCGCTTCGTCGCGGCGGGCGGCAAGCCGCAGATCCGCCAGACCACGGGCGGCCGCGCGCCCAAGGCGAAGTCCGGGGACGACACCGAGACCGTGACCGGGCGCAACAGCGTCCTCGAGGCCCTCCGCGCCAAGATCCCGGCGACCGCGTTCTACATCGCGCAGCGCGTCGAGATGGATGACCGCGTCAAGGAGATGCTCTCCATCGCGACGAACCGCGAGATCCCCGTCCTCGAGGTCACCCGACAGGAGCTCGACCGCATGGCCGGCTTCGACGGCGTCCACCAGGGCGTCGCGCTCAAGGTCCCGCCCTACGAGTACGCGCACCCGCAGGACCTGCTCGAGCAGGTCATCGAGCGCGGCCAGCTTCCGCTGTTCGTCGCCCTCGACGGCATCACCGACCCCCGCAACCTCGGGGCGATCATCCGCTCGACGGCCGCGTTCGGCGGACAGGCGATCATCCTGCCGCAGCGGCGTTCGGCGGGCGTCAATTCCGCCGCGTGGAAGACCAGCGCCGGTGCTGCCGCCCGCATCCCGGTGTCGATCGCCCCGAACCTGACGACGACGCTCAAGGAGTTCAAGAAGCAGGGCGTCTTCATCCTCGGTCTCGACGGCGGCGGCGACGTGTCGCTGCCCGCCCTCGAGCTGGCCGACCGTCCGGTCGTCATCGTCGTCGGCTCCGAGGGCAAGGGGCTCTCGCGCCTGGTCACCGAGACGTGCGACCAGATCGTGTCGATCCCCATCAACGCGGCGACCGAATCGCTGAACGCCGGGATCGCGGCATCCGTCGCGCTCTACCAGGTGTCCACCCTCCGGGCCGCGAGCGAGTGACGCATCTCCGCCGCCGGAGGGCGGACGGATAGCGCGACCACAGGGAGACGGGTAAGACTGGCACTCGACTGTCCAACCGCAGGAGAGGGACCATCATGACCCGTATCGCCGTCATCGGAGGCACCGGCTACGCCGGCAGCAACATCGTCGCCGAGGGTGTCCGTCGAGGACACACCGTCGTCTCCGTCGCGCGCAAGGTCCCCGCCGATCGGATCGAGGGGGCGACCTACATCGAGGGCACGATGCTCGACGCCCCGGCCCTCGCGGCCGAGCTCGACGGAGTCGACGTCGTCGTCTTCGCGACCTCGCCCCGTGGTGACATGGTCGGCAAGATGCGCGAGGCCGTCGACGGCGTCATCGCGGCCCTGCCGCTGTCCGTGCGCGTCGGTGTCATCGGCGGAGCCGGCGGCAGCCTCGTCGCCCCGGGCGGGCCGCGCGTCATCGACAGCGGTTTCCCCGAAGAGATCAAGCCCGAGGCCATGGAAGCCATCGGCATCCTCGAGGACCTCCAGGCCGACACGAGCGGCCGCGACTGGTTCTACATCCACCCGGCCGGCGGCTTCGGCGCCTGGGCACCGGGGGAGCGCACCGGCTCGTACCGCACCGGGGGCGACGTGATCGTCACCGACGACAAGGGAGAGTCCTTCATCTCCGGCGCCGACTTCGCCGTCGCCGTCCTCGACGAGATCGAGTCGCCCGCGCACGTACGGGAGCGGTTCACCGTCGGGTACTGACGCCGGTCAGACGAGATCGCGCCAGTCGACCTCGTCCTCGTCGTCGTCGCTGACGGGCACGTCGGACGTGATGACCGGGAGTGCCGTCGTCTCGGTCGGCGGGCCCATCACAGTCGCCTCGTCACGGCGGTGCCGCAGCACGCCGTCGATGTAGGAGGACAGGACCTCCGCGATCGGGATCGAGCGCCCTCGCGCCTGCGACATGTACCACCGGTGCTCGAGCACCTGATGGAACACCTCGGCAGGCTCGAGCTTGCTGCGCAGCTCCCAGGGGATCGCCTTGACGACGGGCTCGAAGACGCGGGTCAGCCATTCGTGGGCGACCATCTCCTCGTCGCTGCCGAGACGTGAGACGCGCGCCGCGAACTCGTCGAGGTCGTTCAGCAGCCGCCGGGCCTGGTTCTCTTCGACATCGAGTCCGGTGAGTCGCAGCAGCCGACGCTGGTGGTGGCCGGCATCCACGACCTTCGGCTGGATGAGGACCTTCGTGCCGTCGGCGGTCTCGTCGATCGACATCTCGCCGATGTCGAAGCCGAGGCCGTTCAGGCGCTGCACGCGTTCGGTGATGCGCCAGGTCTCGTTCGCCGCGAACGTCTCGGTCTCGGTCAGGGCACTCCACAGCGACCGATAGGACGACATGATGCCGTCGGCGATCGCGACGGCATCGACGCCGCCCTCGAGTCGGCCGCCGGCCTCGAGATCCATGATCTCGCCGGCGATGTTCGTGCGCGCGACGTCGAGGTCGTGCTCGCGCTGACCGCGAGTCAGCCCGCCCTCGTGCAGCTCACCCGTCTCGGCGTCGACGAGGTACGCCGCGAAGGCCCCGGCATCCCGTCGGAACAACGTGTTCGACAGCGACACGTCGCCCCAGAAGAAGCCGACGTTGTGAAGACGGACGAGGAGCGCTGCGAGCGCGTCGACGAGACGCGTCGCGGTGTCGGGGCGCAGCGTCTGGGTGAAGAGGGCTCGGTAGGGGAGGGAGAAGCGCAGGTGCGCTGTCACGAGGGCAGCCGGGAGCGGCTCGCCCTTGGAGGTCCGCCGACCGTCGATCACGGCGACGCGACTCACGCAGGGGACATCGAGACGCCCGAGCGACCCGAGCATCTCGTACTCGCGTCGAGCCATCTCGGCGGTGGTCTCCTTCACCGCGACGACGCGGCCCGACAGGCTCGCGAAGCGCACGAGGTGACGGGAGAGTCCCTTGGGGAGTGAGACGATCGCGTCGCTCGGCCACTCGCCGAGGGGCGTCGACCATGGCAGGGCGAGAAGCCCGGCGTCGACGCTGCTGGCGGTGATGCTCAGGGAATGGACCACGCGGGAACCTCCGACTCACGCACCGCGGCGCGGGAGGTCCGGAGACCCACCCGCGCCGCGGTCCTGCTGATGATGACGATCAGGCCGAGACGACCGGCTTGTCGTTGAGGCGTTCGCCCGACTCGATGTCGAACGCGTGCACGTGGCCCGGCTTGGCGGCCAGGGTGACCGTCTCGCCCGCGTTCGGGTGGTTGCGGCCGTCGACGCGAGCGACGATGTCGGTGCGCTTGCCGTTGATGTCGACGTGGCCGTAGAGGTAGCCGTCGGCGCCGAGCTCCTCGACGAGGTCGACCTGGACCGCGAGGCCCTTGCCGTCGGCGGGACCGACCTCGATGTCCTCGGGGCGCACACCGACCGTGACCTGGCTGCCGTTGGCGCGGCCGACCGTGTCGCGGTCGAGGGGAACGACCTCGGAACCGAAGCGGATGCCGCCCTCGGCGAGGTCCGCCGGGAACAGGTTCATGGCGGGCGAGCCGATGAAGCCGGCGACGAACACGTTGTTCGGCTTCTCGTACAGGTCACGCGGGGTGCCGACCTGCTGCAGGAGGCCGTCCTTCAGGACCGCGATGCGGTCACCCATCGTGAGGGCCTCGGTCTGGTCGTGGGTGACGTAGACCGTGGTGACGCCGAGGCGACGCTGGAGCGACGCGATCTGCGTACGGGTCTGGACGCGGAGCTTCGCGTCGAGGTTCGACAGCGGCTCGTCCATGAGGAACACCTGGGGCTGACGCACGATCGCGCGACCCATGGCGACACGCTGACGCTGACCACCCGAGAGTGCCTTCGGCTTGCGGGTCAGGTACTCCTCGAGGTCGAGAAGCTTGGCGGCCTCGAGGACACGCGATGCACGCTCCTCCTTGCCGACACCGGCGATCTTGAGCGCGAAGCCCATGTTCTCGGCGACGGTCATGTGCGGGTAGAGCGCGTAGTTCTGGAACACCATCGCGATGTCGCGGTCCTTCGGCGGGACGTCGGTGACGTCGCGGTCGCCGATCCGGATCGAGCCGGAGTTGACCTCTTCGAGGCCCGCGAGCATGCGGAGCGAGGTGGACTTACCGCAACCGGAAGGGCCGACCAGGACGAGGAACTCGCCATCGGCGACCTCGAGGTTGAGCTTGTCGACCGCCGGGCGGGTGCCACCGGGGTACAGACGGGTTGCGTTGTCGAATGTGACGGACGCCATCGTTTCTTCTCCTTCACCGGCAGGTACGTGCCGGACGATCCGTAGTGAAGCGAGCGGGGGGACTCCCCGCACACCCATCATCGGGTGCGTGTTCAGTATGCCACGGTCGCGGCCAGGGGAGGGATGCGGTCTCGTCAGCCTTTTTCCAGCGCGTCTGACTAACATCGGAGCGTGCGCCACCCCCGGGCGCCGGGCCCGTTGGCCGCACCACAGAACTTTCCCGAGGTTTCATGTCCACCGATTCCGGCGACACTCCGTCATCCGCGACCGACCGTCGCGAAGCCGTGCGCGAGAAGGCGAAGCGCGTTCACGTCCGACAGTCGCGAGCACGCCTGGCTCGCCGCATCTCGCTCGGCGTCCTCGCCACGGGTGCTGTCGCCGCTGTCGCCGCCGTCGTCGTGTGGTCGGTCACGTCGACGATGGGCGGGCGCGACCTGACGCCCGAGACGGCCAGCTCGGACGGGTTCGCCGTGAGCGACGTCACCGGCGTGGCATCCGACCAGGGCGCCATCGACGACAGCGCCGTCGAAGCCACGCCGGGTTCGGACAAGGCGGCCACGCCGGCACCGACGGCATCCGCTACGGCGCCCGTCGACATCCGCGTCTACGTCGACTACCTCTCGCCGGGCGCCCGTGAATGGCAGCTCGCGAACGTCGATCAGCTGACGACGTGGGTCGACGAGGGAGCCGCGACGCTGAGCTACCACCCCGTCTCGATGCTGACGGCCAAGTCGAACGGCACGAAGTACTCGTTGCGTGCCGCTGCGGCCGCCGCCTGCGTCGCGACCCACGACGAGAGCGTGTTCTTCGCTTACAACACCGAGCTGCTCACGCGGCAGCCCGCCATGGACACCGACGGCTTCTCGGACGTCGAGCTCGCCGATCTCGCGCAGGCCGTGGGCGCGGGCGACCCCGACACCCTCCGCTCGTGCATCGAGGACGGCGACTACGTCCAGTGGGCGAAGGACGCCACCGAGCGCGCCATCGCCGGGATCCCCGACACCGACGGACTGCAGCTCACCGGGACCCCGATGATCCTCGTCAACGGCCAGCCGTACATGGGCGCGTTGAAGGATGCCGCGGAGTTCTCGCAGTTCGTGCTGACGAGCGCCAGCGACGCGTTCTACACGGACCAGACCCCGACCCCGACGCCCACCGCTCCGGCAACCCCCGCCGCACCCGCCACGCCCGAAGGCTGACCCCGCGGCCCGGTTAGACTGGGCCCTCTGCCGGCTTGGCGCAATTGGTAGCGCACCGTACTTGTAATACGGGGGTTGCAGGTTCAAGTCCTGTAGCCGGCACCGTCGACACGTCACGCGAGAGAGCCCCCGCTCCTGTTCAGGATGCGGGGGCTCTCTTCGTGCGACGGCTCAGTAGATCTGCGCGTCCGGGACATGCTCACCTCGTCGCGGGTGGCACAGCCGCTCGGTCAGTCCTGGTCGGGGTCGGCGCTTTCGCGCGTCGTGACCCGGACCTCGGCGATCCGTCGACGATCGAGCGCCGTGACCTCGATGGTCGCGCCGTCGACCTCGATCGCGTCGCCGACGACGGCGAGGCGGCCGAGCCGCTCCATGACGAATCCGGCGACCGTGTCGGACGCTCCGCGGGGAAGCACGATGCCCGTCGCCTCCGAGAAGTCCTGCAGGTTCAGACGTCCGTCGATGATCTCGCGGTCCGCGTCGGGCGCGACCGCGGTGTCGTATTCGTCGAAGATCTCGCCCACGACCTCCTCTACGAGGTCCTCGAGGGTGACGATTCCGTCCGTCCCGCCGTACTCGTCGACCACCACCGCGATCTGGTGCCCTTCGGCGCGCATCTTGGTGAGTGTCGGCAGGACGCGCGCCGTCGACGGGAAGTAGGGGATCGGTCGCACGATGCCCGACAAGGGGGCATCCCGACCCTCGGCGACCGCCTCGAAGAGGTCACGGACGTGCACGAACCCGACGATGTCGTCGATCGAGGTGTCCGCGACGGGGTAGCGCGAGAACGGCAGCGCTCGGGCGTGCGCGACCGCCTCGCCGATGGTCGCGGTGTCGTCGAGCGCGGTGACCTCGGGGCGGGGGCGCATGACCTCGCTGAGCTGACGGCCACGCAGCGACAGGACGTCCTCGAGGATGCGGCGCTCGTCGTCGGGCAGCCCTTCGTGACTGGCGACGATGTCTCGGACCTCCTCGTCGGTCATCTCCTCACCCGTCTTGTGCGGGTCGCCGCCCAGCAGACGGACGAGCGCGTTCGTCGAGACGGAGAGCAGCCAGATCACCGGCCGCATGACCTTGGCGAACCCGTCGAGGATGGGAGCGACGGCGTAGGCGAACTGTGCGTTGCGCTGGATCGCGAGCCGCTTCGGCACGAGCTCGCCGAGCACGAGCGAGAGGTAGGCGATCAGCAGCGTGAGGAGGAGCGTCGCCAGCGTCAGGGCGAGTCCCGGATCGGCCCCCAGCGACTCGATGAGGGGGGCGACCGATGGGGCGATCGAGGTGGCGCCGTACGCGGCGGACGCGAAGCCCGCCACGGTCACGCCGATCTGTACGGCGGAGAGGAAGGTGTTCGGGTTGCGGGCCAGACCCGCCACCTTCGCTCCTCGCTTGCCCCGTGCGGCGATCGCGTTGATCTGGCTCTCGCGGAGCGTCACGAGCGCCATCTCGGTGGCTGCGAAGACGCCCCCCACCAGGACGAACACCACGACGAGGGCGATGTTCAGGGCGAGGTCGTTCATCGGGTCTCCTCGATGTCTGCGGCCTCAGTGAGGGGCGTCCGCGTATGGTCGCTGTCCATCGGTCAGCTGTGCTCCTTCTTCTGCTCCGGGGTCGACGTGGGCGTTCCGCTCGCGAGAGCCTTCGCGTCGTCGCGACGCGTCTTGGCGAGGCTCGCGACGGTCGCCACGACGATCGTGGCCGCGATGAACAGCAGCGAGAGCCAGATCGGGATCTCGGGTACCCACAGCAGCGGCTCGCCGCCGTTGATGAAGGGAAGCTCGTTGACGTGCAGAGCGTGGAAGAGCAGCTTGACGCCGATGAAGGCGAGGATGACCGCCAGGCCCTGAGCCAGGTAAACGAGACGCTCCAGCAGACCGCCGATGAGGAAGTAGAGCTGACGCAGACCCATGAGGGCGAAGGCGTTGGCGGTGAAGACGATGTACGCCTCGTTCGTGAGGCCGTAGATGGCGGGGATCGAGTCGACCGCGAAGATCAGGTCGACGAATCCGATGGCGACGATGACGAGCAGCATCGGGGTGACGAAGCGCTTGCCGCCCTTCTTCACCGTGAGCTTGTCGCCGTTGTACTCGTCGCTGACGGGCAGGATGCGGCGGACGAACTGCATGAACTTGCCGTTGGCCGGGTCGGAGTCGCCGTGGGCGAACGCCTGACGGTAGGCCAGGAACAGCAGCAACGCCCCGAAGATGTAGAAGATCCACGAGAAGTTCTCGATGAGGGCGGCGCCCACCGCGATGAATCCACCGCGCATGATCAGGGCGATCACGATGCCGATCATCAGCACCTTCTGCTGATAGATCTTCGGCACGGCGAACCCGGCCATCACGATGAGGAAGACGAAGAGGTTGTCGATCGACAGCGCCTTCTCCGTCAGGTACCCGGCGAAGTACTCGCCGGAGTACACCCATCCCCAGCCGGGCACGAAACCGATGACGACGCCGAACAACAGGGCGAGCCCGATGTAGAAGGCCGACCAGCGGGCGGACTCACCGACCGACGGCTCGTGCGGCTTGCGCACGTGCGCGAAGAATTCATAGACGAAGAATGCGATCGTGACAGCGATCGTGATGCCCCAGACAAGGGGGGTGATTTCCACAGGAGTCTCCTCGATGGCGTGAACGAATGACGCCAGAGTCTTCTCCATCTCGAACTTTCGAGACCGGTGGTCCGGGATGCGCCTTCACATCCGTAATGACGAACCGACCGTAGCGGAGTACTCCCCCTGGGGATTCCGATTTTATGGGATGCCGGACGCGGAAACTGACAATTGCCTCGACGCGGTCCGTCGTGCTAGCGGCCGGCGGGCTCTTTGAGGTCGTCGCTGGCGTAGGGAGCCGGAGCGGGGGCGTGAGCGTAGGGGATGAACCAGCTCGCGAAATCCAGGGGAGGCGTGGCGGCCGCGGCATCCCGCTTCGTGGTCTCGTCCTGGTCGGCGAAGAGCGATTCCACGTCGAGGTCCTGGAAGAGGACCGTGTCGAGGTGCTCACGCCAGCCCGAGGGCAGGTCGCTGCCGAGGCGGTCGGCGTTGCGCTGTGCTTCGTCGAGCACGAGCTTGAGCGCGAGTTCGTGGGCGACGGTCGGCGGGTAGACGGGCGAGGCGCTCAAGCGGGACGTCACCTCGATCGTCGCGGCGAGGAACTTCTGAGCGAACATCCGGTCGTAGTGGGTCGCGTACTGGGGCGGCAGCTGCGAGATCACGTGGGTCTCGCGCCACGCGGAGCGGTCGTCCGCGGCATCCGCCAACTGCATCACGTCGTCGAACAGGCAGTCCACCACCATGACGGACGCGTTCCAGACGAGACCCTTGATGATGGTGCGCTGACGCAGCTCGGATGCCGAGGCGTCGCCGGTCGCGCCGCCGAAGAGCTCGTTCAGGGCCCAGTCGATGCCCGCCAGTCGTGCGCCGGCCCGGGCGACCTTCGCCGTGTCGGAGGACCCGGCCGGCACGCTGCCCGACGTCCCCTGCCACTGCGAGTCGACGATCGCGACGTTCGACGATTCGATCCGGACGAGGTCGTCGGCGCCCGGTGCGATGGAGACCCCGATCATCGACAGCAGCGCGTCCTCGGCCGTCAGAGCCGACGCCGACATCCGGGATGCGTCGTCCGGACCGTTCACCAGGTCGTCGGGATGAGCGCAGACGAGGTCGAGATCGATTCTCACCGACGCGCGGTAATGAGGATCAGTGGGCATGGCGGCATCGTACCCAGCGGGCCGCCGGAATCGCGACGATCAGTCGTTCTCCGCGAGTCCCATCACGTCCAGGAGCCAGGCGAGCTCGAAGGCGCGCTCGCGCCACGAGTTGTACCGACCGCTCACTCCGCCGTGTCCGGCGACCATCTCGCACTTGAGGAGCGCGTCCGCACCGACCTCGCGCAGACGCGCCACCCACTTCGCCGGTTCGACGTACAGAACACGGGTGTCGTTGAGGGATGTCACCGCGAGGATGCGGGGATAGCGGACCCCCTCCTGCACGTTCTCGTACGGCGTATACGACTTCATGTAGGCGTACACGTCCGCGTTGTGCAGCGGGTCGCCCCACTCGTCCCACTCGATGACGGTGAGGGGGAGGGACGGGTCGAGGATCGTCGTGAGGGCGTCGACGAAGGGCACCCCGGCAAGGATGCCCGCGAAGAGGTCCGGGGCCAGGTTCGCGACGGCGCCCATGAGGAGTCCGCCGGCGGAGCCGCCCTCGGCGACCAGCCGGTCGGGCGACGTGTAGCCCTCTGCGACGAGATGGCGCCCGACGGCGACGAAGTCGGTGAAGGTGTTGCGCTTGTGGAGGAGCTTGCCCTCCTCGTACCACTGCCGGCCCATCTCCCCGCCGCCGCGGACGTGGGCGATCGCGAAGATCACACCGCGGTCGAGCATCGACAGGCGCGCCACCGAGAATCCGGGCTCGATGGAGTGCTCGTACGACCCGTAGCCGTACAGGTGGAGCGGTCGGGGTGAGCCGCCGGGCTCTCCGAACGAGCGCTTCCAGACGAGGGACACGGGGATGCGGGTGCCGTCGTCGGCGACGGCCCACACGCGTTCCTGGCCGTAATCCGCGGGATCGTAGCCGCCCAGCACGGGCTGGCTCTTGCGCAGCAGCAGCTCGCCCGTGGCGACCTCGAGGTCGTAGACCGTGCCGGGGGTGGTGAACGAGGCGTAGCCCAGTCGGATGACCGGCGGTGCCCACTCCGACGACCCGCTCGCGCCGACCGCGTACAGCGGCTCGTCGAAGCCGATCTCACGCACCTCGTCGGTGGCGTAATCCAGGATGCCGACCCGCGCCAGGCCCTCACGCCGGTACTCGACGACCGCCCAGTCCCGGTAGGCCGAGGCGTCGAGCAGGCGCCGGCCCGGCAGGTGGGGCAGGACGACGTGACGGTCGCCGGTGGGGTCGGATGCCGCGACGCGGACGAGTTCGAAGTCGAGCGCGCCGTCGTTGTGGAGGATGTAGAGGACGTCCTCGCCGTCGACGACCGCGTGGGTCAGCGAGTACTCGACGCCCTCGCGCCGCGGCCATACCGAGCGCGGCTCGGAGGTGAGGTCGTCGGCGGGAACCAGGAACTCCTCGGACGTGATCGACGAGCCGACCCCGATCACCAGGTAGCGGTCGCTTCGCGTGAAGCCCGCTCCGACCCAGTAGCGCTCATCGGGCTCGGTGAAGATCGCCTGATCGGATGCGGCATCCGTGCCCACTTCGTGCAGCCAGACCGTGTCGGGACGCCACGCGTCGTCGACCGTCGTGTAGACGACGTGACGACCGTCGGGGGAGAACACGGCGCCGGAGGAGGTGTTCTCCACGACGTCCGGGAGGTCGACGCCGGTCGCGAGGTCGCGGATGCGGAGGGTGTAGCGCTCGTCGCCCGCGACGTCGACGCCGTAGAGCAGGCGCGTGCCGTCGTTGGAGACGTCGAGGCTGCCGAGGGAGAAGAAGTCGTGCCCGTCCGCTTCGACGTTGCCGTCGAGGAGGACCTGCTCGCCGGGGACCTCGGTCTCGGGGGAGAGGACCGGCGGGGTCCAGTCGTCCGGGTCGCTGATCGGCGCTCGGCAGTTGATCCCGTACTGTTTGCCCTCGACCGTCCGGCCGTAGTACCACCAGTGGCCGCGCCGCGAGGGGACCGAGAGATCCGTCTCGAGGGTGCGTCCCTTGATCTCGTCGAAGAGGCGACCCCGGAGTTCCTCGAGGTGAGCGGTTCGTTCGTCGGTGTAGGCGTTCTCGGCCTCGAGGTGGCCGATGACGTCCTCGTCGTCCTTCGCGCGCAGCCATTCGTAGGGATCTGAGACGGCGTCGCCGTGGTGGGTCCGGGTGAGGGGGCGGCGGTCGGCGACGGGCGGCGTCACGGCTTCGGAAGTCACCCGACCACGCTAACTGACCCTCGCGGGCGCGCGCGGGTTATGCCGTGGCGGAACCTGTGCGAGGATTTTCCAGGCCCGACTGAACTGCTGATGACGTCTGGGTGAACTTTTCGTTCGCAACGCCGATCGCCGCGGCACCCCGTTCCCCCGATTCCCGACGGAAAGCGAACTGTGGAAACCGCAGCACTCATCGTCGTCCTGGTCATCGCACTGGCACTGTTCTTCGACTTCACCAACGGCTTCCACGACACCGCGAACGCGATGGCCACGCCCATCGCGACGGGTGCCCTGAAGCCCAAGGTCGCCGTGCTCCTGGCCGCGTGTCTGAACCTCGTGGGCGCCTTCTTGTCCACCGAGGTCGCCAAGACGATCTCGGGCGGCATGATCCGCGAAGATCAGCTCTCGCAGTCGATCTTCCCGGCCATCATTTTCGCGGGCCTCATCGGTGCCATCACCTGGAACATGCTGACGTGGCTCCTGGGTCTCCCCTCCAGCTCGTCGCACGCCCTGTTCGGCGGCCTCATCGGAGCGACGATCGTCGGCGCCTCGATCAGTGCGATCGACACGGGGGTCGTGCTCTCGAAGGTCGTCCTGCCGGCTCTCATCGCACCCCTCACCGCGGGGATCATCGCGTTCGTGGCGACCAAGATCGCCTACGTCGTGACCCGCCGCTACGACAACAAGCCCGACGGACGCGACGGCTTCCGCTGGGGGCAGATCTTCACGTCCTCGCTGGTCGCGCTGGCCCACGGCACGAACGACGCGCAGAAGACGATGGGTGTCATCACCCTCGCCCTCATCACGGTCGGCTGGCAGACCCAGTCGGACCCGCAGCTCTGGGTCATCTTCGCCTGCGCGCTCACGATCGCCCTCGGCACCTACATGGGCGGCTGGCGCATCATCCGCACGCTCGGCAAGGGCCTCACCGACGTGAAGCCGGCGCAGGGCTTCTCGGCGGAGGCATCCACCGCCTCGACGATCCTCGCATCGAGCGCCTTGGGCTTCGCACTGTCCACGACCCAGGTCGCCTCGGGCTCCGTCATCGGCTCGGGTCTCGGACGCCGCGGCGCGATCGTCCGCTGGGGGACGGTCGGGCGCATCACCGTGGGCTGGGTGCTGACCCTCCCCGCTGCCGGCATCGTCGGGGCGCTCGCCGCGTTCCTCATCGTCGGGTTCGAGAACCTGTTCGGCCAGGGCGTCGGCGAACTCATCGGCGTCATCATCGGCGCGGTCATCGCCGTCGCGATCGTCCTCGCGATCTTCCTGCGCTCGCGGCGCAACGAGATCACCGCGGCGAACGCGATGAGCGAGGTCGCCGACTCCGGTGCCGCCGTGGACCTCACCGAGGAACCGCCGCCCACCCGCCGCCAGCAGCGCGTCGCCCAGGCGGCCGCCGCATCCGATGAGGAGAACGCCCGATGAACCTCACCATCGACTGGCTCGCCTTCGTCCAGGTCTTCGTCGCCGCGCTCCTCGCGGCGTCGGTCGTCGTGTCGTTCTACGCCGTCGGGCTGCGCCTGCTCGTGCGCGCCGGACGGGTTCCGGTGGTCATCCCGGCGACCTTCACGGACGCGCTGACGGTGATGACGCCGAAGGAGCAGAAGCGCGCCGCGAAGGCCGCGAAGAAGGCGGCCAAGAAGAACCCGCTCAGCGTCGCGCAGAAGCGTGTCGCCCTGATCGGCGCCTACGCGTCCTTCGCCGTGTGCGGCCTCGTCGTGCTGGGCGGCCTCCTCCTCATCCTCTTCAACCACTGATCGCGTGCCGTCCGCGGCGGTCAATAGGCTGACGGCATGCAGTCCGTCTCCTTCGGCCGGCACGCGCCCGCCCTCCGCTCGATCGTCCATCTGAGCGACACGCACCTGTTGGCCGGCGACCGTCGGCTCGGCGGCGCGTACGACTCGACCGGAGGAGCGGCGGCCGCCCTCGCGGCGATCGAGCGCACCGGCATCCGCCCCGATGCCCTCGTCGTGACGGGTGACCTCACGGACCTCGGCGAGCCCGACGCGTATCGACGGCTGCGCGAGCTCGTGGAGCCCGTGGCGGAACGGCTCGGCACGCCCGTCGTCTGGGTCGCAGGCAACCACGACGAACGGCCGGCAATGCGAGAGGGACTCTTCGACGAACCCGGATCGCTCGAGCCGATCACCGCCGTGCACGACCTCGACGGGCTGCGGCTCATCGTCTTGGACTCGACGGTGCCCGGATGGCACCACGGCGAGATCGATGCGGCGCAGCGCGAGTGGCTCCGCGGCGTCCTCGCCGAGCCCGCCCCGCTCGGCACGCTCCTCGCGCTGCACCACCCGCCACTGCCGAGCCATATCCCGTTCTTCGACATCCTCGAGCTCCACGATCAGGACGCCCTCGCCGAGGTCATAGAGGGAACGGACGTGCGCGGCATCCTCGCCGGCCACCTCCACTACTCGACGAACGGCACCTTCGCCGGCATCCCCGTCAGCGTGGCATCGGCGACCTGCTACACGATGAACCTGCAGCGTCCCGCGACGGAGGTCAACGGAATGGATGCCGCGCAGTCCTTCCACCTCGTCCACGTGTACGACGACACGATCACCCACACGGTCGTGCCCGTCGTCGATGCCCCGACCGGCGACTACTTCTCCGCCGAGTGGGTCGAGAAGATGGCCGCTCTGAGCCCCCAGGAGCGGCTCGAGGCGTTCTCGCGCAAACCTTCCTGAGCGCCCGCTTGACTTCGAGCGCGCTCGAAGTTCTACCGTGAAGGCATGACCCTCCTCTCCGGCTCCGCCGGCGCATCGATCGCCGAGGCTGCGGAAGCCACCGGCGTGAGCGCACACACCCTGCGCTATTACGAACGCGCCGGGTTGATGCTCCAGCCCGTCGACCGGGCCTCGTCATCCCACCGGCGCTACTCCGACGCGGATCTCGCCTGGATCCGCTTCCTCGCGCGGCTGCGGTGGACAGGGATGCCGATCGCCACCATGCGCCGCTACACCGAGCTCGTGCGCGATGGGGAATCGACCGTCGCCGAGCGGCGACGACTGCTGGTGGAGCATCGCGAGGTCGTTCGCCGCCAGCTCGACGAGGTGACCCTGAGCCTCGCCGCCATCGACCACAAGATCGACATCTACGACAAGGAGATCAGCCCCTCATGAAGACCACCATTCTCGGAGCCCACGGACCGCAGGTCGGCCGCATCGGCCTCGGCCTCATGGGCATCAGCGCGTTCTACACCGGTGCCGGCCAGGATGACGCCGGGGGCGAGCGGACCATCCTCGGCGCCCTCGACCGCGGTGTGACCCTGCTCGACACCGCGGAGATGTACGGACCTCACACGAACGAGGAGCTCCTCGGGAAGACGCTCGCCCAGTCGGGCCGCCGGGATGAGGTCGTGCTCGCCACGAAGTTCGGGATCGTGCGTCACCCGGACGGCCGCTCCGGGGTCGACGGCAGCGTCGAGAACGTCCGGCGCTCGGTCGAGGGATCGCTGCAGCGTCTGCAGACCGACCGCATCGACCTGTACTACCAGCACCGCATGGACCCCGCCGTCCCCATCGAGGAGACCGTGGGCGCGCTCGCCGAGCTGGTGCAGGAGGGCAAGATCCGCGGGTACGGGCTGTCGGAGGCATCCATCGCCACGATCCGTCGCGCGCACGCGGTCCACCCCGTGACAGCGGTGCAGACCGAGTACTCCCTGTGGACCCGCGATCCCGAGGCCGAGCTGCTGCCGGCATTGCGCGAACTCGGCATCGGCTTCGTCCCGTACTCGCCGCTCGGACGCGGCTTCCTCACCGGCGCCATCCGGTCGGCCGATCAGCTCGACGACGACGACTTCCGTCGCAGCAACCCGCGGTTCGAGGACGAGGCGCTCGCCGCCAACCTGCGGATCGTCGACGTGATCGAGGGCATCGCCGCCGAGGTCGAGGCGACACCCGCACAGGTCGCCCTCGCGTGGCTGCTCGCCCAGGGGGAGGACATCGTCCCCATCCCCGGTACGCGCAAGCTCGAGCGGCTCGAGGAGAACATCGGCGCCGCCGATCTGACACTGAGCGATGACCAGCTCCGCCGTCTCGGCGACGTCGCGCCGGCGGTCGGGGATCGTTATGCCGACATGTCCAGCGTGAACCGCTGAGGTTCAGGGGTGCGGGGATAGGCTCGATCCATCCCTGCACCCCTGTGACCCACGAGGACACCGCACATGGCATCTGACGCGACGACGCGCACCGAATCCGACTCCCTGGGATCGATGGAGATCCCCGCCGACGCCTACTGGGGCATCCACACGGCGAGAGCGCTGGAGAACTTCCCCATCTCGATGCGACCGATCTCGGTCTACCGCGACCTCGTCGTCGCCCTCGCGATGGTCAAGCAGGCCTCCGCGCGCGCCAACAAGGAGATCGGGGCGCTCGACGCATCCCGCGCCGATCTCATCGACCAGGCGGCCCAGCGCGTCATCGACGGCGAGTTCCACGACCAGTTCGTCGTGGGCGTCATCCAGGGCGGCGCCGGAACCTCGACCAACATGAACGCGAACGAGGTCATCACCAATATCGCGCTCGAGATGGCGGGCCGCGAGAAGGGCGATTACGCGTTCCTCTCGCCCATCGATCACACCAACCGCAGTCAATCGACCAACGACGTCTATCCGACGGCGATCAAGGTGGGGCTCGGGCTCGACCTGCAGTCGCTCCTCGAGGAGCTGGACCTGCTGCGGCAGTCCTTCCTGAAGAAGGCCGACGAGTTCCACGACGTCCTCAAGGTGGGACGCACGCAGTTGCAGGATGCCGTCCCCATGACCCTCGGGCAGGAGTTCCACGGCTTCGCCACGACGCTGGGGGAGGACCACCACCGTCTCCGCGAGAACGCGCACCTCCTCTACGAGATCAACATGGGTGCGACGGCCATCGGCACCGGGATCACGACGCACCCGGATTACTCGCGTGCCGTGCTCCGGCACTTGCGCGAGATCAGCGAGCTCGACCTCGAGACGGCCGAAGACCTCGTCGAGTCCACCAGTGACACCGGCGCCTTCATGTCGTTCTCGTCGTCGCTCAAGCGCAATGCGATCAAGCTGTCGAAGATCAGCAACGACCTGCGCCTGCTCTCAAGCGGACCGCAGGCGGGCTTCGGTGAGATCAACCTGCCGCCTCGGCAGGCGGGGTCGAGCATCATGCCCGGCAAGGTGAATCCCGTCATCCCCGAGGTCGTCAACCAGGTCGCGTTCGCCGTCGCCGGTGCGGACCTCACGGTGACGATGGCCGTCGAGGGCGGACAGCTGCAGCTCAACGCGTTCGAACCGGTCATCGCGCATTCGATCTTCCAGTCGATCACATGGATGCGGCGCGGCATGCGCACCCTTCGCGTCAATTGCGTCGACGGCATCACCGCCAACCGCGAACGCCTCGGCACGATGGTCGGGTCGTCGGTGGGCGTCATCACGGCGCTGACGCCGTTCATCGGCTACACCGCCGCGGCCGCGCTCGCCAAGACCGCGCTCTTGACGAAGCGGAACGTGGGCGACCTGGTCGTGGAGGCCGGGCTCATGTCGCGTGACGAGGTCGACAAGCAGCTCTCGCCGGCACGGTTGTCGGGGCTTCAGGCGGTCACCCGAGCGATTCCGATTATCACAAAACCGGGTGCCGTGGAGGGTCCGTGATTGCGGGTTGTCTGAGAGAACGCCGGACGCTAGCGTCGGGGTCGTATCCCGGCCCATCAGCGACCTGAAGGACTTCACATGACCGACCCCAACCAGCCGAACTCGCAGAACATCCCGCCCGCGCCGCCGGCATATGAGGCGCCGGCCTACGGCAACGCACCGCAGTACAACGCCGGCGCTCCGGCTGCCGGCCCCGTCCCGGGGCGCACGATGGCGATCGTCGCCCTGATCCTCGCGATCATCCCCGGAACCCAGCTCATCGGTCTGATCCTCGGCATCGTGGCGCTGGTGCAGAGCCGCAAGGCCGGCACGAAGAATGGTCTCGCGATCGCCGCGATCATCGTGAGCATCGTCCTCATGATCATCGCGATCATCATCATCGTGGTCGGCGTCGCGAGTTTCGCGAACTCCACCGCGGATCTGTACCAGCAGTACCAGACCAACTGTGTCGCTGGTGGATCTGGTGTCGTCGAGTACCTCGGCCGGACCATCCCCTGCGACCAGCTCGACCAGTCGCAGCTCAACAACTGACCTGCGCGACAAGAAGCGGCGGCCACCCTAGGGTGACCGCCGCTTCTTGCTGTCTCGCGTTGTCTCAGTCGGTGATGCGACAGAAGGTCGTCAGTTCGCCGATCCCGTCCACTCCGACGGTCACGGTGGAACGGTCGCGGAGGAAGATCTGCGGGTCGCGCGAATAGCCCGCGCCACCGGGGGAGCCGGTCGAGATCAGGGTTCCCGGCAGAAGGGTCGCGGACTGCGACAGGAACGCAACGAGCTTCGCCACGGGGTGGATCATCTGGTCGGTCGAGGCGTCCTGCACCATCTTCCCGTCGACGATCGCCCAGATGTGCAGATCCTGCGGGTCGGGGATCTCGTCCGCGGTGACGACGAACGGTCCCGTCGGGGTGAAGCCGTCGAACGACTTGCAGCGCGACCACTGCGCCTCGGAGAACTGGATGTCGCGGGCCGTGATGTCGTTGACCACGGTGTAGCCCCAGACGTGGTCGAGGGCATCCTCGAGGGCGACGTCGCGGGCAGGCGCCCCGATGATGACGCCGAGCTCCGCCTCGTAGTCGACGGACTGGCTGAGCGAGCGCGGCCAGGTCGTCGTCTGACGGTGACCCGAGAGCGAGCCCGGCCACAGGATGAAGACCGTGGGCGCCGCGTCGGCCTTGAGGCCGAGTTCGCTCGAGTGGGCCGAGTAGTTCAGCCCGATCGCGATGGTGATGGGGGTGTCGAGTACCGCCGAGGCGAAGACGGGGTCGCCGAGCGGCATCCACTCGGCGGTCGCAGCGCTCTCCCGAACGCGGTCGAGGAGGGCGTCGCCTCCTTCGATGAGCGGCTGAAGACGCGACGGTGCTCCGTCGAAGAGCTGCGACACCAGGGCGGCACGGTCCTTTTCGACCAGGACCAGCTGCGGCTCGTCTACTCCGTCAGGGACAACGTGGGCGAAGCGCATTGGTCCAGGGTATCGCCCTCGACTGCGGCGGGGCACGATCGGGGGCCGCCCCTAGGCTGAGCGCATGTCGTTCCCGTCGCCCCTCGCACAACCGGCGCGTGCGACGCCCGCCGCTCCGCCGCCGGCCCCACCGCGGCCCCACCTCCCCGTCCCCGCACCGACGGGCGGCCGCGTGATCCTCTGGATCGTGGCTGCCGTCCTCGCCGTCGCGTCGCTTGGCCTGGCGGCTTACTTCTTGGCGTTCCTCGGTGCGGCGGCCTCCATCGTCTCCGGGCTCCTCGCCCTCATCCCCTTGGTCCTCGTCCTCGTCGCCATCAGGATGATCGACCGGTGGGAGCCGGAACCCCGCGGCCTCGTCGTCCTCGCGCTCGCATGGGGAGCAGTGGCATCCGTCGTCCTCGCGCTCGGGGTCGACCTCGTCATCACGCTGGTCGCGCCGGGCCTTCCCGACACCGTCTCCGCCGTCCTCCAGGCGCCGATCGTCGAAGAGGTGGCCAAGGGCGCGGGAGTCCTGCTCATCTTCGTCGCCGCGAGGCGTGCCTTCGACGGCCCTGTCGACGGTGTCGTCTACGGGGCGCTCGTCGGTGCGGGCTTCGCGTTCACGGAGAACATCCTCTATTTCGCCGACAGCCTCGTCACGGGTGGGGCCGAGAGTGCGGCCTACACGTTCTTCCTCCGCGGCATCCTCTCGCCGTTCGCGCACGTGATGTTCACGGCCGTCACGGGGTACGCGCTGGGGCGCGCCGCACGCCGGGGCGTGTGGGGCGCAGCGGCGCTCGGACCGTGGGCGGTGGGTCTCGGGGGAGCCATCGGACTGCACGCGCTCTGGAACGGATCGGCGGTGTTCGCCGACTTCTTCGTGCTCTACGCGACCTTCCAGATGCCTCTGTTCATCCTCTTCATCGTCGGCGTCGTGCTGCTCCGGCGCGAAGAGGCGCGGCTCACCCGCACGTGCCTCGCCGACTACGCGGCCGCGGGATGGTTCTCACCGGCGGAGGTCGACATGCTCGCGACCGGACGTGGACGCTCGCGAGCCGTCACGTGGGCGCGCTCCCTGCCCGGCGACCGGTCAGCAGCGATGCGGCGTTTCATCGTCGAGGCGACAGCGCTCGCGGCCGCCCGCCACCGTGTGATCGGCGGACGCGATCCGCGCGCCGCGGCGGACGAGAGGGTCTACCTCGAACGCGCCACCCGGGCACGGAGCGATCTGCTCGTCGGCTGAAACACCGACAGAGGGCCCGCGGCCGGGCGAAGACTCAGCGCCCGGTGCCGCGGCGATGCCTGCGAGTCTTCCGGGCGCTGAGTTGGCGTACAGAAATGATCCCGCCGCCTCCTCGCGGTGTCAAGAGGGTCCGCGCACCGGCGAATCTTCATTCACGGGAATAGGATCGGATGCGGCGACGTTTCGCCCTCTTGACCGCCGGCGTGTGCCGGAACCCCTCCACGAAGGACGATCATGACCGACTCCACCGCCACCCTCGACATCCCCGGCTACAAGGCCGGTACCTGGATCCTCGACGCGTCGCACAGCGAGGTGGGCTTCAGCGTCCGCCACATGATGATCTCCAAGGTCCGCGGCCACTTCAACGTCAAGGAGGCGACCCTGATCGCCCCCGAGAACCCGCTCGAGGCCAAGCTCGACGCCAAGGTCGACGCGGCGTCGCTGGACACGAAGGACGAGGGCCGTGACGGTCACCTCCGCAGCGCCGACTTCTTCGATGTCGAGACCTACCCCGAGATCACTTTCGCCTCGACCGGTGTGCGCATCGAGAACGGCGACTTCCTCGTCGACGGCAACCTGACCATCAAGGACGTCACGAAGCCCGTCACGTTCGAGGTCGACTTCGGCGGCTTCGGCACCGACCCGTGGGGCAACTACAAGGCGGGCGCGACGGCCAAGACCGTCATCAACCGCGAGGACTTCGGTCTCACCTGGAACGCCGCGCTCGAGACCGGCGGCGTGCTCGTCGGCAAGGACGTCACGATCGAGCTCGACCTCCAGGGCTCGATCCAGGCCTGAGTGCGTTTGACCACCGGATGCCGCTCGGTTTGGATGGACTCATGACTGCAGACCGCACCAAGCCCGAGATCGACGCTCCTCAGGGAGCCGCACCCTCCGACCTCGTCGTCCGCGACCTGATCGAGGGCGACGGCACCGAGGCGAAGCCCGGTGACACCGTCACCGTCCACTACGTCGGCGTCGAATACGTCTCGGGCGAGGAGTTCGACTCGTCCTGGAACCGCGGCGAGAGCATCCAGTTCCCGCTCCGCGGCCTCATTCAGGGCTGGCAGGACGGCATCCCGGGCATGAAGGTCGGTGGACGTCGTGAGCTCGTCATCCCGCCGCACCTGGCCTACGGTCCCGCCGGTGGCCACTTCCTCGGCGGCAAGACGCTGATCTTCATCATCGATCTGCTCGCCGTCGGCTGAGACGCATCGCACACAAGGGCCCGGTCGCTTCGGCGGCCGGGCCCTCGGTCGTCTGCGGGGCGCCTCGTCCTGTAGACTCCTGTGGTTGCCGTTCGATCGGCCGCGGATAAAGAGAGCCCTCGCATCAGGCGTCGGGCGCCGCGCAACGAAGAGGAAGGGGATCACCTATGGCACTGGAAGCAGACGTCAAGAAGGCGATCATCGAAGAGTACGCGACGCACCCCGGTGACACCGGATCCCCCGAGGTGCAGGTCGCGATGCTGACGCAGCGCATCAAGGACCTCACCGAGCACCTCAAGGAGCACAAGCACGACCACCACTCGCGTCGTGGGCTGTTCCTGCTCGTCGGTCAGCGCCGCCGTCTCCTGGGCTACCTCCAGGACGTCGACATCAACCGTTACCGCTCGCTCATCGAGCGCCTCGGCCTCCGTCGATAAGGCATCGCTGCCAGCGTTCAATCGCGCAGAACATTCTTGAGAAGGCCGCCCCACGGTGTGGGGCGGCCTTCATCGTTCCCGGACGGTCTCTGCCGGTCAGACGCGCGCGCTGACGAGGTGGGGGTGCCAGATCTCTGCGACGTCCGGGTGCGCCCGCAGCCGCGACTTCAGGGCGTTCTCGCCGTGAAGACCGTGGATCGGGTTGCGGGGGTCATTGGAGATCCCGCGGGCCTGCGCCGCGAGCTCGGCGGGCAGCTCGATCGCGGGGAGCTCCGCGTCGAGCGACGGGTTGAAGAAGAACGGCACCGAGATGCGATCCTCGGGGGCGCGCGGTGAGACGACCCGGTGGTTCGTCGCCGTGAGGTAGCCGCCGGTCGCATGCTCGAGGAGTTCGCCGATGTTCACGACGAACGATCCGGGCACCGCGGGAGCGTCGATCCAGTCGCCGTCCTTCTCGACCTGCAGGCCGCCCTTCCCCGGCTCGACCCACAGCAGGGTGAGGACGCCGGCATCCTTGTGCGCTCCGACGCCCTGCTGAGGCTCCGGGGCGCTGGAGCCCGGGTAGCGGACGATCTTCAGCAGGGTCTGCGCCTCGCCGAAGTGGTCGTCGAAGTACGTCTCCGGTGCGCCGAGGGCCTCTGCCCAGGCGCGGAGCAGCTTCCGCCCCACCGCCGACAGGATCGCGGTCCACTCCTCGGCGATCTCACGGAGCTCGGGCTGGGCGCTCGGCCACAAGTTGGGTCCGACGAGGGCGGTGTAGGGGGGAGCGTCGGGGTCCTCGACCGCCGGGCGCTCGGGTCCGATGTCGATCTGCTCGCGCCAGTCCACGAGCCCCTGCGTCCGCTCGCCGCCGATGCGCGTGTAGCCGCGGAAGTGCGGGCTCTTGATGTTCTCGATCTCGAGCTTCGCCTCGTCGGGGAGTTCGAAGAAGGTGCGCGCGGCGCGGTGGAGGCGATCCTCCAGCTCGGGCGAGACCCCGGTGCCGGTCAGATAGAAGAAGCCGACCTCGTGGGTCGCGCGGCGCAGATCGGCTCGGAATTCTTCCGCAGCATCCGGCCCCTCATCGAGGCGGGACAGGTCGAGGACGGGGAGGCTCTGGACAGACATGGTCCGAGGATAAGCAGAGGTTTCAGGGGGTCGGCGCATTGTTTCAAGCGGTTACCGACTCAGTGGAACGGAGCCGCGACCCGGTTGCGGTGGTAGTCGAAGATGATGCTCGTGCGCGTGTTCGCGACGCTGCGCTGCGCTGAGAGGTGCTCGACGACGAAGGCGCGCACATCGCTGGAATCGGCGACGGCGATGTGGATGAGGAAGTCGTCGGATCCGCCGAGGAAGAACATCTGGATCACCTGGGGGAGACCGCGCACCTCGTGTGCGAACTCGGTGATGCTCTCGTGACGGGAGCCCGGGCGCAGCGTCACGTGCACCATCGCCTGCAGGCCCGCGCCCGCGACCCGCTGGTCCACGCTCGCGTGGAAGCCGGTGATCACGCCGCGCTCCACGAGCGCGCGGGTGCGCGCATGGGCGGTGGATGCCGCGACTCCGACTCGCGCGGCGACCTCGGCGTTCGTGAGCCGCGCATCTGCCGCGAGCTCGTCGACGATGGCGAGGTCCACATCATCCAGGTCGGCGGGAGGCCGATGATTCTTCGTCGGGTCAGACGTGCTCACGGGGGTTCATCCTCATTTCGGGGGCTCGGAAGCATTCTCACCGAAGGATCTTCGACTGTCACCTGCTCGTAACGAATCTTCTGCAGGATGTGTCGCACATCACTCGCTGACGAGGAGCGTGACGCCATGCGTATCGGCATCCCTACGGAAATCAAGAACAACGAGAACCGCGTGGCCATCACCCCCGCGGGGGTCGACGCGCTCGTGGCGCGCGGTCACGAGGTGCTCGTGCAGTCGGGCGCCGGCGCCGGGTCGCGGATCGCGGACGAGGCGTTCGCCGCCGCCGGTGCGGTCATCACCCCGGATGCGGCCTCGACGTGGGGGCGAGCGGAGCTCGTCGTCAAGGTGAAGGAGCCCATCGCGGCGGAGTACCCGCACCTGCGCGACGACCTCACCCTGTTCGCCTACCTCCACCTGGCCGCGGATCGGCCCCTGACCGACGCCCTCATCGCCGCGGGGACCACGGCCGTCGCCTACGAGACCGTCCAGACGGCGGACCGGGCACTCCCACTGCTCTCCCCGATGAGCGAGGTCGCGGGTCGCATCTCGATCACGGTCGGTGCGCACACCCTCATGAGCGCGGCCGGCGGCCGCGGCACGCTCCTCGGCGGTGTCGCCGGGACACCGAAGGCGAAGGTCGTCGTCATCGGCGGCGGTGTCGCCGGCGAGCATGCGGCGGCCAACGCTCTCGGCATGGGAGCCGACGTCACCGTCCTGGACGTGTCGCTGCCGCGTCTACGTGAACTGGAGAAGCGCTACGCGGGCCTCCACACCCGCGCCTCCACCCGCTTCGAGGTCGCCGAGCAGGTGGCATCCGCCGATCTCGTCATCGGATCCGTCCTCATCCCGGGGGCGGCGGCGCCCAAGCTCGTGACGCTCGACATGGTCGCCGGTATGAAGGCGGGCGCGGTGCTCGTCGACATCGCCATCGATCAGGGCGGGTGCTTCGAGGGCTCGCGGCCCACGACGCACGACGACCCGACGTTCGCGGTGCACGACGCGGTCTACTACTGCGTCGCCAACATGCCCGGGGCGGTGCCGGAGACGTCGACGCGCGCACTCACCAACGCGACCCTGCCCTACCTGACCGCGCTCGCGGACCGCGGCTGGGATGCCGCTGCTGCCGCCGACCCCGCTCTGGCCAAAGGTCTCAACGTCCGAAGCGGTCGCGTGACCAACAAGGGCGTCGCGGCGGCGTTCGGGCTCGACTACGAGCCGGCGGTCGTCGCGGTCTGAGGGCGGCGCGATCCTGTCGGGTCGCGCCGGCTGCCCTCGGACCCCACGAGGCCGGGATCGGCGAAGAGCCATCCTGGCCGCGGTTCGACGAGCGGCCGGAAGATGCGGCGCACCGGCGTCGAGGCGAGGGCTGCCGTGATCGCCACCGACAGGACGGCGACGAGGGGCAGCCACAGCCACGTGGGGTCGAGGCCGCGGAGGATCCCCGATTCGCGCAGCGGATACAGCGCGAAGGAGTGCAGCAGGTACACGTACATGGTGGCGCGCCCGATGGCCGTCCAGCGGTACTCCCGACGCGGCATGAGGACGAAGAACGCCACGCTCAGCACGAGTGCGGCCGCCATCAGCAGCAGGCGGATGCCGCCCGCCCACCACTGCGTGCCGCCGAGGTCGGCGTAGTCCTCCTCATAGAAGAGCCATCGGCCGAGTCCCATGGTCCTCAAATCGTCGACGAAGAGCCACGCGCAGACGCCGGCCGCCACCAGGACGGCGCTGGCAGCGAGGCGGAGCGACGTGCGCCGTCGCTCGAGGAGTCGGTGCCGCTCGAGGAATCCGTGCTGGTGCAGCCACCAGCCGAGGGTGAAGAAGGGCAGGAGGCCGAGGGTCCGCGAGAGGGACAGCGTGGAATCGACGTTCGGGAGGTACCCCACCGAGATCGAGACGACGAGGGTCCAGAGCAGCGGCATCCGGAGGAGTGCGAGGTAGGGGAGCACGAGGCGGAAGATCGCGAGGGCGAGCAGGAACCAGAGCGTCCACGACGGCTGCGTGAGGTTCGGGTCGGTGCGTCCCTCGACGACGAGCTTCGCGAGGGTCCAGAGCCCGTCGAAGATGACGTAGGGGAGGACGATGTCGGTGAGGATGCGGACCATCCGACGCTGGCTCGGCGGATCGGACCGGGAGAAGTACCCGGAGATCAGCGCGAAGGCCGGCATGTGGAACGCGTAGATCAGGTAGTAGATGCTCTGTGCGATGTCGGAGTCGTAGGTCAGTCGTTGGATCGCGTGACCGAGGACGACGAGGAGGATGCAGGCGGCCCGGGCGTTGTCCCAGATGGGCACGCGGCGGGTGCGGCCGGGGGTGCTCATTCGGGCCAGCGTACCGGCGGGAATAACGTGGACACTGAGACGTTGACTCCGGTACATTCACTTGCATGAATCGGGCGCGAACCGTCCGGGAATCGAGAGAGACATCGTGAGCGACACCAGCAGCACCGCCAGCTGGCCCGGGGTGCAGTTCGGCATCTTCACCGTCACCGACATCACGCAGGACCCGACCACGGGTCACACGCCCAGCGAGCGTGAGCGCATCTCGGCGACCGTCGAGATCGCCAAGCACGCTGAAGAGGTCGGCCTCGACGTGTTCGCGATCGGCGAGCACCACAATCCGCCGTTCTGGTCGTCCTCGCCGACCACGACGCTCGCGTACATCGCCGCGCAGACCGAGCGTCTGATCCTCTCGACCTCCACGACGCTCATCACCACGAACGACCCGGTGAAGATCGCCGAGGACTACGCGATGCTGCAGCACCTCTCGGGCGGCCGCATGGACCTCATGCTGGGCCGCGGCAACACCGGCCCGGTCTACCCCTGGTTCGGCAAGGACATCCGTCAGGGCGTCCCCCTCGCGATCGAGAACTACGCTCTGCTGCACAAGCTGTGGCGCGAGGACGTCGTCGATTTCGAAGGCAAGTTCCGCACCCCCCTCCAGGGCTTCACCTCCACACCCCGTCCCCTCGACGGAGTGGCGCCGTTCGTCTGGCACGGCTCGATCCGCACGCCCGAGATCGCAGAGCAGGCGGCCTACTACGGCGACGGATTCTTCGCGAACAACATCTTCTGGCCCGCCGAGCACTATCAGCGCCTCATCGGTCTGTACCGCCAGCGCTGGGAGCACTACGGTCACGGCGCCCCCGAGACGGCGATCGTCGGCATCGGTGGACAGGCGTTCATGGCGAAGAACTCGCAGGACGCCAAGGCGCAGTTCCGCCCGTACTTCGACAACGCCCCCGTGTACGGCCACGGTCCGTCGATGGAGGACTTCTCCGAGATGACGCCGCTGACCGTCGGCTCGCCGCAGCAGGTCATCGACCGCTATGCGGGGATGCGCGACCTGTTCGGCGACTTCCAGCGGCAGCTGTTCCTCGTCGACCACGCCGGACTCCCGCTCAAGATGGTCCTCGAGCAGCTCGACTTCCTCGGCGGCGAGGTCGTCCCCGTCCTCCGGAAGGAGCTCGCGAAGGATCGCCCGGCGATCGTGCCCGACGCGCCGACGCACGCCGCGCGCGTCGCGGCCACGTACGGCGACGGTCCCGCACGCGACGCACGTCCCCGCGCCAACCGCGGCGACAACCTGTCGGGCCCGAGCCCCTACCAGGACACCCCGACGCCCGTCGGTGCCGCGTTCGGTCTGGGTGGTGCGCGATGACCGCCCGTCGCATCGCCGTCGTGTCGGCGGGGCTCTCGAACCCCTCGTCGACGCGCATGCTGGCCGACAAGCTCTCGGCCGCCGTGCTGGCGGACCTGCGCGAGCGGGGGGTGGAGGCATCCGTCGACACGTTCGAGCTGCGCGAGTACGCGCACGACATCACGAACAACCTGCTGACCGGCTTCGCGCCGCCCGCGCTCGAGACCATGATCAACACGGTGGTCTCGGCGGACGCGCTCATCGTCGTGACGCCGATCTTCTCTACGAGCTACTCGGGGCTGTTCAAGTCGTTCGTCGACGTGCTCGATCCCGACGCGCTGCAGGGGAAGCCCGTACTGATCGGCGCGAACGCCGGCACGGCCCGTCACTCGCTCGCCATCGACTACGCGATCCGGCCGCTGTTCGCCTATCTGCATGCCGAGGCCGTCTCCACCGGTGTCTTCGCCGCGTCGTCGGACTGGGGCGCGCGCGCGGACGATGTGTCGCCGCTGTCGGCGCGCATCGAGCGCGGCGCCCGGGAACTGGCGGATGCCGTGACCCGGCGCCCGGCGGAGGACGCTCTCGACCCCTTCGATCCCGAGTCCTACCTCGGCAAGGGCGGATCGTTCGGACACCTGCTGGGCGGTCTGTCCGGCGAGTGACCTCACCGACGCGCGCGGCGGCCCGACAGGCGGGCCGCCGCGGCGTCGATGACCATCCCGAGGGCGATCGCGACGACGATCGATACGATGACGGCGATCACCGGGTCTCCGGGCAGGAGCGCGCCGATCGCGGCGCCCACGACGGCCTGGTAGAGCGCCCACGCGGTGGCAGCCACTGCGACCGCCGCGAAGTAACGGCCCATCGGCACCCGGGTGGCGCCGGCCGTGAGGTTGACGGCCAGGCGCGCGAACGGGATGAACCGGGCCGTGAACACCACGGTCGCCGTGCTTCTCGCGAGACGCGACCCCGCCCAGGCGAACGCCGATCGGATGCGGGGGTGCCGCATCCACCGCCACCGTTCCACTCCCGCGACACGGCCCACGGCGTAGCACAGCGCATCCCCACAGAAGGCGGCGAGGGCGGCGACGGCCACGACGGCGGCGAGCGGGGGAGTGCCGGTCGCCGCGGCGAGCGCTCCGGTCGCCGTGACGGCCACCTCACCGGGGATCACGACGAGCACCGCGTCCGCCAGGACGAGGGCGAACAGCGCCGGGAGGGCCCACGGGCTCGAGGCCAGACTCGTCAGGAGATCGCCGATCACAGGCCTCTGCGTACCAGCGTCCGGTGAACGCCGCGCGAACGGGGGACGGATGGCGACGCGGCGGTGACCGTACCGGGAGGGGCGGATGAACACTCCGCGATCGGGCCCTTCGAAGCCCCGGTGGAGTCCTCCGCACCGGCACCCTGGTCGTGTGAGAGTCGCGGTCATCACCGAGTCCTTCCTCCCGCACATGAACGGGGTCACCGGATCCGTCCTGCAGATCCGGGAGCACCTCCAGCGTCGCGGGCACGACGTGTTCGTCGTCGCTCCCGGGGTCCGGCGCCACGAGCTCGGGATGCCGGGCCGCGCCGTCGCCTCCTTCCCCCTGCCCCGCTACCCGGCGGTCCGCGTCGCCGTGCCGCCCGCGGCGTCGATCGCCCGCGACCTGGCGCGGTTCGGCGCCGACGTGGTCCACCTCGCCTCGCCGTTCCTCCTCGGGTGGCAGGGGGTGCTCGCTGCAGAGTCCCGGCGGCTGCCGAGCATCGCCGTGTACCAGACCGACGTGATCGCCTACGCCGCGAGATACGGTCTGCCCCAGGCGACCGCGCTCGCCGAGGCGCAGGTGCGACGGCTCCACCGGCGGGCGACGCTGACCCTCGCGCCCTCTGCGGCGGCGCACTCCCAGCTCCACGCGCTCGGGATCGACCGCGTCGCGCTGTGGGGCCGCGGGGTCGACGGGCAGCGCTTCACCCCGGAGCGCCGTGACGACGCATGGCGTGCGCGCATCGCCCCCGGCGAGGTGATCGTGGGGTACGTCGGCCGACTCGCTCCCGAGAAGCAGGTCGAGGATCTCGTCGCCTTGCGGGGGACTCCCGGCATCCGCCTCGTCATCGTCGGCGACGGCCCCGCTCGACCGGCGCTGGAACAGCTCCTGCCGGATGCGGTGTTCCTCGGGCATCTCGACGGGGAAGCGCTGGCGACGGCCCTCGCCTCGTTCGACGTGTTCGTCCACCCCGGCGAGAGCGAGACGTTCGGGCAGACCATCCAGGAGGCCCAGGCCAGCGGCGTCCCCGTGGTCGCGACCGGGATCGGCGGGCCGGTCGACCTGGTCCGCAGCAGCGTGGACGGCTGGCTGTACCGCCCGGGTGACGCCGACGACCTCCGTGCCCGCGTCGTGGACCTCGTCGGCGACGATGCGAAGCGGCGCGCGTTCGCGCAGGCGGCGCGGTCGGCGGTCTCGGGACGCACCTGGGACGCGCTGGCCGATCGCCTGCTCGAGCACTACGACCGGGCCGCCGTCCTCAACCGACGGGATGCCGGGCGTCGAGTCGTGGCGTGGCCCCGCCCGGACGCGGCGGTTCCCGTCCCGCGACGCAGGTGGTCCCGGTACGTCGCGCTGGGCGACTCCATCACCGAGGGCCTCTGCGACACGTCGCGGATGCCGGTGGGTGCGTTCCGGGGATGGGCGGACCGGCTGGCGCACCTGCTGGCCCTCAGCGGCGGCGATGCCCGCCCGTTCCGCTACGCCAATCTCGCCGTCCGGAGCCGCTGTGTGGCGCACCTCGTCGACGAGCAGTTGCCGCGGTGCCTCGGGATGCGCCCCGACCTGGTGTCGGTCCTGATCGGCGCGAACGACCTCGTGCGGATCACCTGCGACCCGGTCGCGCTCGCCGCCCGGGTGGAGGATGCCGTGACCCGGCTGCGCGACGCCGGGTCCGACGTCCTGCTGGCCACCGTCTTCCTGCCCGACCGGGTCGCCGCACGCGTGTTCACGCGGCGCTTCGCGATGTACAACGCCCGCCTCCGTCAGGTCGCCGCGCGCACCGGCGCGATCCTCCTCGACCTCGCCGACGAGACCGAGCTCGCGCGCGTCGACCTGTGGGCCGACGACAAGGTGCACCTGCGCTCCCGTGGGCACCGCTACGTCGCGTACCGCGCGGCGGAAGCGCTCGGCGTGCCGCACGCGGACGCGCTCGCCGACCTCGACGAGGCCTTCCACGTCGACGAGGACCCGACGTCGCCGGGCTCGTGGCTGCGTCGCGACGCACTCCCGTGGATGTGGCGGCGGTTGCGGGGCCGCACGGCCGGGGATGGTCTCACCGCGAAGGTGCCGGACTACGTGCTGGTCGGTCGAGCGTCAGGGCGGGCCGGTCTGCCGAGGTCGTGACCGCTCATCGGGCCCAGCGGTACTCGGTCTCGGGACGCCCCGGCGTCCCGTAGCGCTGCGCCCGCTCGGCGCGTCCGGCGTCGGCCAGGTGCTCGAGGTAACGCCGCGCGGCGACCCGCGACATCCCGAGCCGATCAGCTGTCTCCCGTGCGGAGACGGGTCCGGTCCGCAGCATGGCGCTCACGCGGTCGAACGTGTCAGCCGAGAGCCCCTTGGGCAGGGTGGGGGCGGGCGAGGTGCGCAGAGCCCCCAGCATCGCGTCGATCTCGGCCTGCGTCGCCGCGCCGGCGGACTGCATCACCTGCTCGCGGAAGCGGAGGTACTGCCGCATCCGCTCCTGGAAGTCGCCGAAGGTGAAGGGCTTCACGAGGTACTGCGCGGCGCCGAGAGCGATCACCTGCCGTACGACGTCCGCCTCCCGCACCGAGGTGATGGCGATCACGTCGACGGTCCCTGTATGCGCGCGCAGGTGGCGGAGGACGTCGAGGCCAGACCCGTCCGGCATCGTCATGTCCAGGAGCACGAGGTCGATCTCCGGCGCCCTCGGGCTGTCGAGCAGGGCAGCGACCGCCGCGCGCGCCCCGGTGGCTTCGGCGACGACCTCGAAGCCGTCCAGCCGCTCGACGTACCGGCGGTGGAGCTCGAGGGTGAGGGCGTCGTCGTCGACGATCAGGACACCGATCATGCGTCCCGCCGAGGAAGGATCACGCGGAAGGTGGTGGGGTCGGACCGCAGGGAGATCGTCCCCTCGGCCTCGTCGACGATGGCACGGACCAGGGCGAGCCCGACGCCGCGCCCCGCGGCGCCCGCGGGTTTCGTCGAGAACCCGTGCTCGAAGATGCGGTCGACGATCTCGGCCGGGATCCCGGCTCCGCTGTCGGCGACCTCCAGGGCCAGTTCGTCCTCGGTCGTCCGCGTCATCTTCACGTCGACCCACCGAGGAGCGGGACCGGATGCCGCGGCATCCAGTGCGTTGTCGATCAGGTTGCCGACGACCGAGACGGCGTCGACGGGGGAGAGGACCGAGCGTGGGGCATCGGCGTCGATGCGGGCCCGCCATTCGACGCCGCGCTCGCCCGCCTGCGACGCCTTGCCGAGCAGGAGCGCGCCGACGGTGGGATCGCCCTCGCGGCGGGCGGCGACCTGGTCGACGAGGAGCTGACTCTGCCGTGCGTCCTCCGAGAGGATGCCGATCGCCTCGCGCGTGCGCCCGAGCTCGAGCAGCGCGATCGCGGTGTGCAGCCGGTTGCCGTGCTCGTGCGTCTGCGACCGGAGCGCCTCGCCGAGGGTCCGCATCGATTCGTACGACGAGACAGCATCGCGGACGGCCCCCGCCGGCAGGTCGCCGGCGACCCGCCGCGTCGCGCGTCGGGCGAGGAGAGCCCCCGCGAGTCCCGCCGCTGCCAGGACGACTGCGATCGCGACGGCGACGAGGACGCGGGGCCCGAGGGCCTCGGTGATCGAGCCGATCGTGACGCCGACCGATACCCGTCCGACGACCCCGCCCTCGGACAGGACGGGCACGATCGTTCGGACCGAGGGTCCGAGCGTGCCGGTGAACTCCTCGGTGAGCGATGCGGTGCCGGTCGGGATCGTCCCGATGTAGGCCTCACCGATGCGCGCCGGGTCCGGGTGGGTGATGCGGATGCCGGCCGGGTCCATGATCGTGACGAAATCGACGTCGGCATCCGCCGTGACCGCCTGGATCTCGGGCTGCAGGAGGCGCGTCGCGGCGGCGCGGTCGCCGCGCGCGAGGGCATCGGCGACCCCGGTGCTGTCGGCGATCGTCTCGGCGACGGCACGGGTGACGCGCTCCGCCTCGGCCCGGGCGGCACGCTGCCCCTCCCAGAGGAGGATGCCCGCGATCGCCAGAGACAGGACGACGACGGCCGCCGCGACGGCCAGGAACACGCGGGATGCCGCGCTCGCGGCGCCGGAACGGGCCACATCGCCTCCTCTCGCCGCTCTGCGACCAATACGACCACAACTGCCGGGGCGCGTGCACACCCGGCACGCTGATCCTCGTCGACACCGCCGTCGACTCCGACAACGACTGTCACCCAGGAGAGATCATGGCCCTCACATCCTCGTTCCGGCTTCCCGGATACAACCCGCGCAGGGGCAAGCAGGCGTGGGACAAGCACACGTGGCTCTACATCTCGGTCATCATCGCCGTGGTCCTCGGCTGCGTCGTCGGCCTCATCTGGCCCGCTTTCGGGGAGTCCCTCGAGCCGGTCGGCAAGGCGTTCGTGAACCTGATCAAGATGATGATCGCGCCGATCATCTTCTGCACGATCGTCGTGGGCGTCGGATCGATCGCGAAGGCGGCGACGGTCGGTCGCATCGGCGGCCTCGCCCTGCTGTACTTCATGGCGATGTCGACGTTCGCACTCGCCATCGGTCTCATCGTGGGCAACATCATCCACCCGGGTGAGGGCCTGAACATGCAGAACGCCCAGTACGACGCGGGCGACGCGACCGAGGCGAAGACCACGACCGAGTTCATCCTCGGGATCATCCCGACGACGTTCTTCTCCGCCTTCACCGGCGAGAGCGTGCTGCAGGTGCTCTTCATCGCGCTGCTGGTCGGCTTCGCCCTGCAGAAGATGGGCGCGAAGGCCGAGCCCATCATGACCGCGGTCAAGCACCTCCAGGCCCTCGTGTTCCGCATCCTCGGCATGATCCTTTGGCTCGCCCCGATCGGCGCCTTCGGGGCCATCGCCGCCGTCGTCGGCAAGACCGGGTTCGCGGCGATCGTGAGCCTCGGCATCCTGATGATCGCGTTCTACATCACGTGCATCGTGTTCATCGTGGGCGTGCTCGGCACGATCCTGTACGCCGTCGCCCGGGTCAACATCTTCCAGGTCATGAAGTACCTCGGGCGCGAGTACCTCCTCATCGTCGGCACGTCCTCGAGCGAGTCGGCCCTGCCGCGCCTCATCGCCAAGATGGAGCACCTCGGCGTCTCCAAGCCCGTCGTCGGCATCACGGTGCCCACCGGCTACTCGTTCAACCTCGACGGCACCGCGATCTACCTGACGATGGCCTCGCTGTTCATCGCGACCGGTCTCGGCGCCCCCATGTCGATCCCCGAGCAGATCGGCCTCCTCGTCTTCATGATCATCGCCTCGAAGGGTGCGGCGGGCGTCACCGGAGCTGGTCTCGCGACCCTCGCCGGCGGCCTGCAGGCCTACCGTCCCGACCTGGTCGACGGCGTCGGCGTCATCGTCGGGATCGACCGGTTCATGTCCGAGGGTCGTGCGCTGACCAACTTCACCGGGAACGCCGTCGCCACGCTCCTCATCGGCACGTGGACGAAGCAGATCGACCGCGAGCAGGTGGCGGCGGTCCTCGCCGGTCGTCGCCCGTTCGACGAGGCGACGCTGACGGCCCACGGGGTCTCCGACGACACCGGTGCCGTCGACACCTCGGGTCTGAACGACGCGGCGCTCGCCGAGGCGGAGGCCAAGGAGGACCGGGCGCGCGCACGTCGCGCCGAGCTCGGCAGCTGATACGCGACCGTACGACGAAGGCCCGGACGCCACTCGGCATCCGGGCCTTCGTCCGTTCGGGGTCAGCCGCTCTTGCGTCGGAACTCGCGCTTGGTGACGGCGCCGTGCGTCCCGTGCACCGAGGAGTCTCCGTCGAGGTGGGCTTCACCCTGACGGCTCCGCGAGTTCTTCTTCTCGAGCGCCTCGCGGAACTTCCGCTTCATGTCATCGGATGCCGCGTCCGCGGTCTTCTCGTCGTCGCTCATCCCGCCACGATACGCACAGAAGGGGGTCCGCTGTTAGGCTGGGTCGGGTTGCCCGCGGTTCTCATCGCGGCATCCGCTCAACTTCACAGTGAGCTCATGGAGCAGGCCCGGCAGGAAGCTGGTCCCCTGTGGTGGATTCCCATCCCGTTTCCGGCGGATGGTGGTCTTCGACTGGTGGCCAGCGCAGGCGGACTTCGCGGATGTCTCCGCGCGCCCATATCTGCCTGTTCCTGTTCCTTCGCATGATCTCGTGCGCGAAACGCGCGTGCGAGTCTAAACAAAGAAGGAGAGACCTCTTGGAAGGTCCAGAAATCACCGCCGCCGAAGCCGTTCTCGACAACGGCCGTTTCGGCACCCGCATCGTCCGGTTCGAGACCGGACGACTGGCACAGCAGGCGCAGGGCGCCGTTGCCGCTTACCTCGACGAAGAAACCATGCTCCTGTCGGCCACCAGCGCCGGCAAGCACCCCCGTGAGGGCTTCGACTTCTTCCCGCTGACCGTCGACGTCGAAGAGCGTTCGTACGCAGCAGGCAAGATCCCCGGTTCGTTCTTCCGTCGCGAGGGACGTCCCTCCACCGAGGCGATCCTCGTCTGCCGCCTCATCGACCGGCCGCTGCGTCCGTCGTTCGTCGACGGCCTCCGCAACGAGGTCCAGATCGTCGTCACGGTTCTCTCGATCGCACCCGGCGAGTACTACGACGCCCTCGCGATCAACGCGGCGTCCGCGTCGACGCAGATCTCCGGTCTGCCGTTCTCGGGCCCGATCGCCGGCGTGCGCCTCGCGCTCATCCCCGGCCATGGCGAGCACGCCGACCAGTGGGTCGCGTTCCCGAACCAGGCCCAGGTCGAGGAAGCCGTCTTCGACCTCATGGTCGCCGGTCGCGTCCTCCCTGACGGCGACGTCGCGATCATGATGGTCGAGGCCGAAGCCACCGAGAACAGCTGGAACCTCATCAAGGGCGGCGCCGTCAAGCCGAGCGAAGAGATCGTCGCCGGTGGCCTCGAGGCCGCCAAGCCGTTCCTCAAGCAGCTCGTCGAGGCGCAGGCTCAGATGGCCGCGTCCTCGTCGCGCGAGCCCGGCGTCTACCCGGTCTTCGCGCCGTACAGCTCCGAGGTCTACGACTTCGTCGCCGGCCGCGCGTACGACGACCTGGTGAACGTGTACCAGATCGCCGACAAGCAGGAGCGTCAGGCTGCCGACGACAAGGTCAAGGACCGCGTCAAGGCCGAGCTGATCGCCGCCGTCGAGGCGGACGAGCTCCCCGCCGGTGCGCCGCTCGAGTTCTCGGCCGCGTACAAGTCGGTCACCAAGATCGTCGTCCGCGGTCGCATCCTCGCCGAGGGCGTCCGCATGGACGGTCGTGGCCTCGCCGACATCCGTCCGCTCGACGCCGAGGTGCAGGTCATCCCGCGCGTCCACGGCTCGGCGGTCTTCCAGCGCGGCGAGACCCAGATCATGGGTGTCACCACGCTGAACATGCTCAAGATGGAGCAGCAGATCGACTCGCTGTCGCCCACGACGAGCAAGCGCTACATGCACCACTACAACTTCCCGCCCTACTCGACCGGTGAGACCGGCCGTGTCGGCAGCCCCAAGCGTCGCGAGATCGGGCACGGCTTCCTCGCCGAGCGCGCCCTCGTGCCGGTGCTGCCCAGCCGCGAGGAGTTCCCGTACGCGATCCGTCAGGTCTCCGAGGCGCTGAGCTCGAACGGCTCGACCTCGATGGGCTCGGTCTGCGCCTCGACCCTCTCGCTGCTGAACGCGGGTGTGCCGCTGCGCGCCCCCGTCGCCGGTATCGCGATGGGTCTCGTCTCCGACGAGGTCGACGGCCAGACGCGCTACGCCGCGCTGACCGACATCCTCGGTGCCGAAGACGCGCTCGGCGACATGGACTTCAAGGTCGCCGGAACGAGCGAGTTCATCACGGCGATTCAGCTCGACACGAAGCTCGACGGCATCCCGTCGTCGGTGCTCGCCGCCGCGCTGACCCAGGCCAAAGAGGCTCGCCTCACGATCCTGAACGTCCTGAACTCGGCGATCGACGCACCCGACGAGATGGCGCCCACCGCGCCCCGCGTCATCAGCGTCCAGATCCCCGTCGACAAGATCGGTGAGCTGATCGGCCCCAAGGGCAAGACGATCAACGCGATCCAGGACGAGACCGGCGCTCAGATCTCGATCGAGGACGACGGCACCGTGTACATCGGCGCTGTCGACGGACCCTCGGCCGAGGCCGCCCGCGCACAGGTCAACGCGATCGCCAACCCGACCAACCCCGAGGTGGGCGAGCAGTTCCTGGGCACGGTCGTCAAGATCGCGACCTTCGGTGCGTTCGTCTCGCTCCTTCCCGGCAAGGACGGCCTGCTGCACGTCAGCGAGGTCCGCAAGCTCGCCGGTGGCAAGCGCGTCGAGAACGTCGAAGACGTCCTCGGTGTCGGCCAGAAGATCCTCGTGCGCATCACGAAGATCGATGACCGCGGAAAGCTCTCGCTCGAGCCCGTCGTCGAGGAGTCGGCTCCGGCCGGCGACGCGCCGGCAGAGGCACCCGCCGAGGCCTGAGCCACGCTCTGACGAACGCCCGTCCTCTTCGGAGGGCGGGCGTTCGCCGTTGCCCGGGCATTCGCCGGCCGCACGTGCGCGAACCGTTATGGAAACGTCACCCGCCGTCGTGCCTGCAGACGCGCCGTGTCGGAGGGCTGTTCTACCCTCGGAGTGAGCGCATCCGAGGGTGCGTGGGCACGTGAAACCCCCGAGCGCTCCGCGAGGAGACGGGTATGGCAGCGTACGAGACGGCGGATCAGACGTCGCCGACGGTGACGCCCGGTACCCACCCCTCCGGTCCGCTCCCGGTCCACGGGGCACCCGTGGGGCGCGCGATCCGCGTGCCGTTGGGGGAGACAGGCTTCTCCGTGTTCCCGCTCATCCTCGGCGGCGCCGAGTTCGGCTGGCGCGTCGACATCGCCGCCGCCCACGCGATCCTCGATCGCTACGTCGAGCGCGGCGGCAACGCGGTCCACACCTCCGACAGCTACGCCGCCGGTCGTAGCGAGCACGTCATCGGGCGATGGATGGCCGGGCGGCGCAACCGCGACGACGTCGTCCTCTCGGTCCGCGTCGGACGCGGCGCCGACAACCCCGGGCTCGGACCCGTCAACCTCGTGCGCGCCGTCGAGTCGTCCCTCATCCGGCTCGGGACGGATCGGATCGACGTCCTGTCGCTCGACGGCACCGCCGATCGCACGACGCTGCTCGAGGACACCTTGGCGACGGCCGAGTGGCTCGTCGAGTCCGGCAAGGTGCGGGCCATCGGAGCGGCCGGGTACCGCGCGACCCAGCTCGTGGAGGCTCGGATCCTCTCGGCTGCCGGCTACCCCCGGTTCACCGTGCTCGACGTTCCCTACAACGTGCTCCGGCGCGACGAGTTCGACGGTGACCTCCGCCTCGTCGCCGGAGCCCAGGGCATCGCGGTGACGCCCTCGCAGGCACTCGAGCACGGGTACCTCTCGGGCGTGCACCGCGAGCGCGACCGCGTCGGAGGGTCGGTGCGCGGGCGTCAACTCGCCGCCAGCATGAACCGGCGCGGCGCGCGCACGCTCCGCGCGCTGGATCGGATCGCGGGGGAGTTGACCGTCCCCCCGGCCGCCGTCGCGATCGCCTGGCTTCTCGCGCAGCGCATCGTCGCCGCCCCGATCGTGAACGCCTACGCCGTCTCGCACGTCGACGAACTCGTCCAAGGCGTCGGAGTGCACCTCAGTCGCGCACACCTCGCCGAGATCGCACGGGCGACGGATTGAGGCTGGTTTAGGGTGGATGTGAGCCCGGGGAGCCCGCGGTGCACCCCGACGAAGCGAGCAATCACGTGACGCACTATCTGTATCTGGTGCGGCACGGCGAACACCTCGACGCCGAACACGGCCTCGCTGACGGACCGCTGTCCCCGCGAGGACGTCGTCAAGCGGAGCTCCTCGCCGACCGCCTCTCGGGGGTCCCCCTCACGGCGGTCTGGCACTCGCCGTTGCTGCGCGCCGCCGAGACCGCGCGAGCGGTCGCCGAGCGGCTACCGGCCGTCGACCCCGAGCCCACGGCCCTCCTCTTCGACTGCGTGCCGAGCGGCATGACGCCCGACACCCCGCACGTCTACGAGCCGTTCTTCGGCGGCGTCACCGAGGCCGAGGCCGACGCGGGATCCGCGCAGATGGCGGATGCCGGGGCGGAGTTCCTCGCGCACCGTCCCCATGCGCACGAGTTGCTCATCACCCACAACTTCGTGATCGCCTGGTTCGTCCGCGAGGTCCTGCAGGCGCCCGAGTGGCGCTGGCTGACGATCAACCAGGCCCACTGCGGCTTGACCGTTCTCGCGCAGCGGCCGGGGCGCCCCTGGTCGCTCGTGTCCCACAACGACCTGGCACACCTCCCCGTGGAGCTGCGGACGGGCCTTCCCGACATCCTCTCGGTGTGAGGTGCTGACCGGTCCTCTGCTCGCCGACTGGCTCCCCGTCTCCGCGAGCGCGCTACTGTTCCTCGTGGTCGCTGCCGGAGTCGCCGGCTGGGTCGACGCCGTCGTGGGCGGCGGCGGCCTCATCCAGTTGCCGGCGCTGGTCATCGGCGTACCGAAGGACGTCGCGACCCCCTTCATCCTCGGAACGAACAAGCTGAGCTCGTTCTTCGGGACGCTGTCGGCCAGCTGGGTCTATCTGCGGCGGGTGAAGGTCCACCTCGTCCTCCTGATCCCGCTCGTCGTCGGCGCCTTCGCGGGGTCCGCCGTCGGCGCCGCGCTGTCGAGGTACGTCCCGCGCGAGGTCCTGACCCCGGTCGTCCTCGTCGCCGTCGTGGCGGTCGGCGTCTACACGCTCCTGCGTCCCCGGATGGGCCTGCATCACGAGCCTCGGCATGCCGAGCGTCGTGCGATCGTCTGGCGCTCGGGAGTCATCGGACTCGGCGTGGGGTTCTACGACGGCATCCTGGGACCCGGAACCGGCTCGTTCTTCGTGATCCTCCTCGTCGGGGTGCTCGGCTTCGGCTTCCTGCAGGCGAGTGTCAACGCGAAGATCGCGAACCTCACGACGAACCTCGCCGCGCTGATCGTCTACGGAGTCCACGGCGAGATCATCCTGGCGCTCGGTCTCGTCATGGCGTGCGCGAACATCACGGGCGGGTTCATCGGTGCGAGGATGGCGACCCGCGGCGGCAACGGATTCGTCAGGATCGTCTTCCTCGTCGTCCTGGGTCTGCTGGTCGTGAAGCTCGCGTGGGACACGGTCGCCGCCGTCCTCCCCGCCTAGGCTGGACGCATGACGACGCGCGTGGCCCTGGTGGGCGGGACCGGCAAGCTCGGCAGCATCATCGCCGGGGTCATCGCGGCGACGGAGGGTTTCGAGACGGTCGCCGTGCTCGGCTCCGCCAGTGACCTGGCCGAGTTGGACGCCGCCGACCTCGTCGTCGACGCGTCGACCCCCGCCGTGTCGATCGACGTCGTCCGCGCCGCGATCGAGCGGGGCAAGAACGTCCTCGTCGGGACCTCCGGCTGGTCGGCCGAGCGCATCGCCCCCGTCCGTCCCCTGGTGGATGCCGCGGGCACCGGCGCGGTCTTCATCCCCAACTTCTCGCTCGGCTCCGTCATCGGGTCGGCTCTCGCCGCGGCATCCGCCCCGTTCTTCCCCTCGATCGAGATCGTCGAGACCCACCGCGAGACGAAGGTGGACTCCCCGAGCGGCACCGCCGTCCGCACCGCGGAGCTGATCGCCGCCGCCCGCTCCGAGGCCGGCCCCGTCGAGGCACCGCACGTCGACCAGCGCGCCCGCGGCCAGCAGATCGCGAGCATCCCCGTGCACTCCCTGCGCCGTCCGGGGGTCGTCGCTCGGCAGGAGACGATTCTGTCGGGACCGGGGGAGTCCCTCATGATCGTCCACGACACGATCGACCCCGCCGCGGCCTATGCCCCCGGCATCCGTGTCGCCCTCGCGGCGGCGCGGGACGCGTCCGGCGTCGTCGTGGGGCTCGACTCGATGATCGACATCGGCATCCGGATGCCGCAGCCCGCCCGCACCGCGCCCGTCGCCGACGGCGACGCCTCTGACCAGGCCGCAGCGGCGACCGCCCGATGAGGACCCGGATCGGCGTCGCGATCGTCGCCGTCACCCTCGCCCTCTACATCTACCTGGTCGGTCAGCGCGCGGTGCTCCTCGTGGCCAGCGGTGATCCGGTCGGCATCGCCATGGGTGTCGCTCTCGTGCTGCTGCCCGTCGTCGCCATCTGGGCCCTGTGGCGAGAGCTGAGTTTCGGTGCCGGAGCGGAGCGCCTGGGGCGGCGACTCGAAGCCGAGGGCGCCCTGCCCGCGGAGGAGCTCACGCTCCGCCCCAGCGGCAGGCCCGTCCAGGCCGAGGTCGACGCCCTCTTCCCCGCCTACCGCGACGCCGTCGAGGCCGACCCGGCTGACTGGCGTGCCTGGTACCGGCTCGGGCTCCTCTACGACGGAGCCGGCGACCGTCGGCGCGCCCGCGGCGCGATCCGTACCGCGATCTCGCACGAGCGCGCCGAGCGCCGCCGCTGACGAAGCGCCGTGCGGCCTCAGACGGCCGCGGCCACGGCGTCCTCGACGGTCGGGTGGTGGAACTCGAACCCTGATTCGAGGAGGACCGCAGGCACGACGTGCGAGTCCGTCGCGAGCAGCGCGTCGACGGCGTCCCTGCCCAGGACGAGCCGGATCGCCCACAGGGGTGCGCGCAGCAGGTAGGGCCGGTTCAGGCGACGGGCGAGCGCGAACCCGAGGTCGTTCGCCGTGGCACGCTCGGGCCCGGTCAGGTTCACGGGTCCCGTGATGCCGTGGTCCATGACGTGACGGATGCCGCGGATCTCGTCATCGAGCGAGATCCACGGCCACACCTGGGTCCCGCGGCCGAGCGGCCCCGACAACCCGAGCTTGGTGAGCAGCATGAGCGGCTTCAGCACACCCTCGCGGTGCACGACCGGAGCGGTGCGCAGGAGCGCCGTGCGCGCACCCGACGCGACGGCGGCAGCCTCCCACTCGCCGCAGAGTTCGGACAGGAACGCGTCGCCCCGCGGACCGGACTCGTCGAACGTGCGCCCATGGCCGTCGGGCGGGTAGTACCCCGACGCCGATGAGCTGACGAACAGCGGCGCGTCGTCTCCGAGCTCCCGCAGTGCGCGGGCGAGCGTCTGCGTCGGGCGCAGACGCGACCAGACCAGCTGCTTCTTGTACGAGGCCGTCCACGGGAAGCGTCCGATGGTCGCCCCGTTGAAGTTGACGACGGCCTCCGCACCGGCGAGCACGGCGGGATCGAGCGGCTTCTCGCCGGGCGCCCAGGTCACCTCATCCGGTCCCTGCGCGGGGTGCCGGACGAGCCGCGTGACGGTGTAGCCGTCGGCGACGAGGGAGTCGATGAGGGCGCGTCCGATCAGGCCGGACGCGCCCGAGACGACGACGCGGCGCTCAGGCAAGCGTCGCCTCGAGCGTGATCTCGATGCCCGACAGAGCGGCCGAGACGGGGCATCCCGTCTTCGCCTCGTTCGCGATGCGGTCGAAGTCCTCCGCCGACAGGCCGGGGACGGTGGCGCTGACGTTCAGGTGCGAGCCGGTGATGCCGGTCCCGGGGATGAAGGTCACGGATGCCGTCGTCTCGACGCTCTCGGGAGGGGTGCCGTTCTCGGCCAGGGCATTCGAGAGGGCCATGCTGAAGCACGACGAATGGGCCGCTGCGATCAGTTCCTCGGGGGTCGTCACCGAGGTCGATCCCTCGCTGCGCGCTTTCCAGTTCACGGGAAGCGGTCCCTGGTTGGAGCTCTCCAGGGCGACCTCGCCCGACCCTTCGAACAGGGTGCCCTTCCAGCTGGTGGTGGCTTCGCTCGTGACGCTCATGGTGTCTCCTCTGTCGTGGTCGTGACCGATCGCTGCCGAGCATATGCCTCGCGGTTCAGAGCGGGATATGACTTGACGCGGAGCGAGCCGACCGTCAGGCGGTGCGGCCGACGAGACCGACTCGCTGCAAGAGGAGCCACAACTGGCATCCGAGGCACAGGCCGAACGCCGCGTTCAGGAACGCAGCCATGAAGGCGAGCGCCGCCGCGATGGGGAGGGCGAGCGGGACGCCGAGCACGTGCAGGGCGAGGCCCACGGTCGTCACGAACAGACCGACGCCCTGCGCGAAGCGGGGCGGGCGGGGATCCTCGAGGTCGGTCGGGGGAGCGAGGCGCGGCTGGATCGCCCGCCGGTAGAGCACGCCCCACGGTGCGGTGCGCGGCGAGACGACGCCCCAGAGGAACAGGAGCGCGATGACGAGGACGGCGAGGAAGCCGGGGTCTGCGACGCGGGCTCCGACCGGAGCCATCTCGATCGCCCAGGCCCTCCCCGCGACGAAGGCGAAGTCCCCGACGGGCTGGTAGGCGAACCAACCGAACGACGCGGAGCCCTGGGTAGAGATGCCCACGAGAGCCAGCAGCGTCGCGACCAGGAGCAACACTGCGGTGACGGATGCCGCGAAGCGCGGGCCCCGCGGGTCGATCCCTCGCACCTCAGCCACGGTCGGCTCCCGCCGTCACGCGGTCGAGCTCCATCTCGACGACCTGGCGGCCCGGGACACCGCCGAAGCGGGAGCGCACCATGCCGTCCTTGTCGAGGATCAGTGTCGTGGGCGTCTGCAGGACGCGGAAGTGCTGGGCGATGTCGACGCGGTGCGTGAGGTCGACGTTCAGGTGCAGGACGCCGTCGCGGTCGTCGGCGATCTCGCGGAGCGTGCGGTGGACGCCGGGGCACCGGCTGCACATCTCGGTGCTGAACTGCAGCAGCGTCGCCGTCTCGCCGAGTCGTTCGGCCCCGAGACGGGTCGGTTCGACGATCTCGCGCGGGTCGAAGGGACGGGGCCGGTTCTGCCGCCACCGCAGGGTCAGACCGATGCCGACGGTGACCACGAGGAGCGCGGTCAGCACGAGGATGGCGGGGAGGAGTTCCATGACCGCTCCACAGTAGTCCTGCGCGCTGTGGTGCGGTTCGCCCCGCGTCGTTCGTGACGGCCCCGGCGGGTAGTGTGTGAGCCGTGAGTGAGCGCCCCGAGAGCCCCGAGATCGAGTTCCGCAGCGATGTCACGGTCGAGCTGGTGCGCTCGTCGGCAGCGGACAGTGACGTGCTGTTCGCGGCGCGCGTGTCGACGCAGGGCGAGCAGACCCTCGCTTCGGCCGCCGACGGCTCCGAGGCGACCGCCCGCGACCGCGGCCTCATCAACTACCTGATGCGCGACCGCCACGGTTCGCCGTTCGAGCACAACTCGATGACCTTCTACGTGCAGGCGCCGATCTTCGTCTTCCGCGAGTTCATGCGGCACCGGATGGCGTCCTACAACGAGGAGTCGGGCCGCTACCGCGAGCTCCGTCCCGTGTTCTACGTCCCCGCGCCCGAGCGGAATCTCGTCCAGGTCGGCAAGCCCGGCGCGTACCAGTTCCTCCCCGGTTCCGAGGAGCAGGTCGAGCTCGTTGCCCGCGAGACGCGCGAGGCATCCATCGCCGCCTTCGAGAGCTACCAGCGGATGCTGGATGCCGGCGTCGCGCGTGAAGTCGCCCGCATCGTCCTGCCGCTCAACATCATGTCGTCGATGTACGTCACGGTGAACGCCCGGTCGCTCATGAACTTCCTGTCGCTGCGCACGATGCGCGAGGGTACGCACTTCCCGTCGTTCCCGCAGCGCGAGATCGAGATGTGCGCCGAGAAGATGGAGAACGTGTGGCGCGAACTCATGCCGCTCACGTACGCCGCCTTCAACGCGAACGGTCGCGTCGCCCCCTGACCTCCGGCGCGTCCTAGGCTGACGCGCATGACCCGCACTGCACTCGTCACGGGAGCGAGCTCCGGTATCGGAGCGGAGTACGCCCGCCAGCTGGCGGCGCGCGGCGCCGACGTCGTCCTCGTCGCCCGGGACCGCGGCGCCCTGCAGGTCCTGGCCGACGAGATCGAAGGCCGCGGTGGACGTGCCGAGATCCTCGTCGCGGACCTGCTGGACCCCGCTCAGCGACGGCTCGTCGAGGAGCGACTCGAGCAGGACGTCGATCTTCTCGTCAACAGCGCTGGGTACGGGCTCTCGCTCGGGTTCGCCTCGGGCGACATCGAAGACGAGGCCCGGCACCTCGAACTGCACGTCGAGGTCACGATGAGGCTGACACGGGCCGCCCTGCCGGGCATGCTCGCGCGAGGACGCGGCCGCATCCTGAACATCGCCTCGGTCGCCGCCCTCGTCCCGCGTGGCACCTACGGCGCGGCGAAGGCCTGGGTCGTCAGCTTCAGCCGGTGGGCGAACGCGGTCTACGCCCCGAGGGGAGTGACCGTCACGGCGGTCTGTCCCGGCTACGTCCACACGAACTTCCACGAGCGACTCGGCCTGCCGCCGGGGGAGGAGGGGGTCGCCGGCTGGATGTGGCTGACCGCCCCGCAGGTGGTGCGCGCGTCGCTGAAGGATGCCGCGCGCGGCCGGGCCGTCAGCATCCCGTCACTCCGGTACAAGGTGCTCGTCGCCGTGTCACGGCTGCTGCCCGATCGCCTCGTGGTCGCCGCCGCCTCCCGCGGCCGCTGACGAAGAAGACCGCTCCGCCGCGCGACTCGCCGCTGCTCTGCGATACCGGTCGCCCCGCGACCGCCCCGCCACCCACCCCCAACGAACCCACGACGCGGCCGACGGACCCCGACCGGTACCCTGGGAACCATGACGCACTCCGCCAATCCGTTCGGTCAGGTGCTCGTCGCGCTCGTCACTCCGATGACGGCCGACGGCGAGGTCGATTGGCCGGCCGTAGAGAAGCACATCGACGACGTCATCACCGGCGGTGCCGACGGCATCGTCGTGACCGGCACGACCGGTGAGACCAGCACGCTGACGGATGCCGAGAAGCTGAAGCTCGTCGAGGTGGGCAAGTCCGTCTCCTCCGGCCGCGCGAAGATCATCACGGGCGGCGGTTCCAACGAGACCGCGCACGCGATCGAGCTCTACAAGGCGAGCGAGAAGGCCGGCGCGGACGGCATCATGATCGTCACGCCGTACTACAACAAGCCGACCCAGGCCGGCATCCTGACCCACTTCCGCCTCGTCGCGGACGCCACCGACCTGCCGGTGATCCTCTACGACATCCCCGGTCGCACCGGCGTGCCCATCAAGTACGAGACGATCCTCCGCCTCGCCAAGCACCCGAACATCCTCGCGGTGAAGGACGCCAAGGGCGACTTCAGCGAGGTCAGCCGGGTCCTCAACCAGACGGACCTGCTCTACTTCTCCGGCGACGACGCGAACGTCCTCCCGCACCTTTCGATCGGGGCCGCCGGTCTCATCGGCGTCACGGCGAACATCACGTCGGCTCCGTATCGGGCCATCGTGGATGCCGTCAACCGGGGAGACCTCACGACGGCGACCGCCGCCCACCAGAAGCTCGAACCGCTCGTCCGTGCCGTCATGACGCACGTCCCGGGGACGGTCAGCGCCAAGTACATCCTTCACGGCCTCGGCCGCATCTCGAGTCCGCGCGTGCGCTTGCCGCTCGTAGGACCCGAAGAGTGGGAGGCCGCCCTCATCGAGGACGAGCTCGACCTCGTGAAGGACATCGAGGGCGCCGACTTCTCCAACTTCCGACCTGATCGCAATGCCGCTGCCGGCGGCGCCCTTCCGAAGGTGCATGGAACCACTCGATGACAAATACCGTCTCCGCCCCCGCCAAGCTCGCTCCCGGAACGCTCCGGGTGACCCCCGTCGGCGGACTCGGTGAGATCGGTCGCAACATGACCGTCTTCGAGTTCGACGGCAAGCTGCTGATCGTCGACTGCGGCGTGCTCTTCCCCGAGGAGCACCAGCCCGGCGTCGACCTGATCCTCCCCGACTTCGAGGCGATCCGCGGACGCCTCGACGACATCGTCGGCGTCGTCCTCACGCACGGCCACGAGGACCACATCGGTGCGGTCCCGTACCTGCTCAAGCGCAAGGGCGACATCCCCCTCATCGGTTCGCAGCTGACCCTCGCGCTCGTCGAGGCGAAGCTCAAGGAACACCGGATCAAGCCCTACACGCTTACGGTGAAGGAGGGGCAGCGCGAGCAGGTCGGACCGTTCGACCTCGAGTTCGTCGCGGTGAACCACTCCATCCCCGATGCGCTCGCCGTCGGCATCCGCACCCCTGCCGGACTCGTGCTGGCAACCGGTGACTTCAAGATGGATCAGCTGCCGCTCGACGGCCGCCTCACGGACCTCCGCGCCTTCGCGCGTCTCGGCGAAGAGGGCGTCGACATGTTCCTCGTCGACTCGACGAACGCGGACGTGCCCGGGTTCACCCCGCTCGAGCGGGCGATCGGCCCGGTGCTCGACCAGGTCATCGGCAAGGCGCCGCGTCGCGTCATCGTCGCGAGCTTCTCGAGCCACATCCACCGCGTCCAGCAGGTCATCGACGCGGCCGCCGCGCACGGTCGCCGCGTCGCGTTCCTCGGCCGCTCGATGGTCCGGAACATGACGATCGCCGAGCAGCTGGGCTACCTGCACGTGCCCGACGGCGTGCTGATCGACTACAAGAAGGCCAAGGACCTGCCCGACGACCGCATCGTCTACATGTCCACCGGGTCGCAGGGAGAGCCCATGGCGGTCCTGTCCCGCATGGCCAACCTCGACCACGCGATCGAGCCGGGGGAGGGCGACACCGTCATCCTCGCGTCGAGCCTCATCCCGGGCAACGAGAACGCGGTGTACCGCGTGATCGACGGCCTGACGAAGCTCGGCGCCAACGTCGTCCACAAGGCGAATGCGAAGGTCCACGTCTCGGGCCACGCCGCCGCGGGCGAGCTGCTCTACTGCTACAACATCCTGAAGCCGAAGAACGTGCTCCCCGTCCACGGCGAGTACCGGCACCTGATGGCGAACGCGAAGCTCGCCCAGGACAGCGGCGTCCCCGCGGCGAACACGATCATCGCCGAGAACGGCACGGTCATCGACCTCAAGGACGGCGTCGCGACGGTCGTCGGTCAGCTCGACCTGGGCTTCGTCTACGTCGACGGATCATCGGTCGGCGAGATCACGGATGCCGACCTCAAGGACCGCCGCATCCTCGGTGAGGAGGGCTTCATCTCCGTCATCGTGGTGGTGGATGCCGCGACCGGCCGCATCGTCACGGGGCCTGAGATCCACGCGCGCGGAGTCGCGGAGGACGACGCCGTGTTCGATTCGGTGAAGCCGAAGATCGCCCAGGCGCTGACCGAAGCCGCCCAGTCGGGCGTCCGCGACCCGCACGCCCTGCAGCAGGTCGTCCGTCGTACGATCGGCCGCTGGGTGAACCAGTCGCTGCGTCGCCGTCCGATGATCGTCCCCATGGTGATCGAGGCCTGACCCGGGCGCTAGCATTCGGGCATGCCCGAGTCGTGGTCGCTTCGTCCTGCCACGCAGGCGGACGGCGTGTTCCTCGGCGACATGGTCGTCGAGGCCGCCAACTGGCGAGCCGGCGCCCCGCGACCGCGGCATGAGATCCTGGCCGATCCCGATCACGGTCTGTACCTCGCCGGATGGATGCGCCCGGGGGACGTCGGTTTCGTCGCCGTCGCCGGGTCGGAGCTGATCGGCGCGGCCTGGTACCGCACCCTCCCTCGGACCGACCCCGGATTCGGCTACGTGGGGACCGGGGTGCCCGAGCTCATCATCGGGGTGAAGGCGCTCTGGCGCTCGCACGGCGTCGGTCGCACTCTGCTGCGCCGGCTGTGCGAGGCCGCTCGAGCCGAGGGCCGCGCGCGCATCTGCCTCTCCGTCGAGCGAGGAAATTTCGCGCAGGTCCTCTATCGCTCGGAGGGGTTCGCGGTGACCCGCAGCGGATTCGGGCGCGACACCATGATCAAGCGCCTCTCTTGAGTCCCGACGGTCGCGGGGTCGCGTCAATCCTGGGACATGTCGGTCCCGCGGCTTACCGTGGAGAGTATGCCCAGGAGTAGCAGTCCGACCAGCAAACCCCGCGCGTCCGCGTCGGGCTCCTCGGCGCGCGCGAAGAAGGCCGATCCGGCCCCCCGCCGCAAGGCCGAACCCGCACCGCGCCACTACGTCGATGACGCCGATCGGCCGCCGATCGTCGTCCGCGCGTGGCTGGGCCTCGCGCACATCGCGGGCGGCATGTTCCGGGCGTTCGGATCCGAGTCCCTCGAGAAGGATCAGCGCCGCGACGGGTTCCCATTCCTCCTGGTGCTCATGGCCGTCGCCGGTGCCGTCGTGGAGTGGTTCCTCATCGGTACCGAGGTCGGGACGAACATCAGCGCCTACTCGGTCGGTGCGCTCATCGGCCGCGAGGCCTTCGTCTTCCCCGTCATCCTGCTGATTCTGGCCGGGTGGCTGTTCCGGCATCCGCCGTCCGTCCACGACAACGGGCGCATCGGCATCGGTGCCGGGCTGTTCATCCTGGCGGTGGCCGGTTTCTGCCACGTCGTGGCCGACCGGCCGAAGCCCAGCGAGGGTCTGATGGCGTTGAGCGCCGCGGGTGGACTGTTCGGCTGGGCGATCGGTGAGCCCCTGACGGTGCTGACCGAGGTGGGCGCCGGAATCGTCATGGGCCTGCTCGCCCTGCTGAGCGTGCTCATCCTGACCAAGACGCCGCCCAACCGCATCGGGCGTCGCCTGGGCGACCTCTACGCCTGGATGTTCGACGCCGAGCGGCCCGATCCCGACGCCGCCCCGGCGAAGGGACAGACCGGCCCGACGGTCGCGTTCGACGCTCCCGAGGACGAGAGCGATTCCCTGCCCTGGTGGCGCCGCAACAAGTCCGGCCGTGAGGAGGACGCCGACGGCGGCCTCGGAGCGGACGACCTCACGGCCCTCCTCGAGGCGAGCGGTGACGGCAGCTTCGACAACCCCGTCACGACGCCGACCCCCGAGGTCATGCCCGACGCGGTCACCGAGATCATCGCGCCCGCCGCTCCCCGCACGCCCGGCCGCAAGCGCGACGCCGTGCCCGAGGCGCCGCCGGTTCCGCCGCTGCCCGATTTCGTGGCCGCGAACCTCGACTCCGTCGATCCGGATGCCGCCGACTACCGCCTGCCCTCCGCTGACGCGCTCGCGGCGGGGACGCCCCACAAGGCACGGTCCGAGGCCAACGACGCCATGGTCCGCGCGATCATGGGTGTCTTCGAGCAGTTCTCCATCGACGCCAAGGTGACCGGCTTCTCCCGCGGCCCGACCGTGACGCAGTACGAGATCTCGCTCGGCTCGGGGGTCAAGGTCGAGCGCATCACGGCGCTCACGAACAACATCGCCTACGCCGTCGCCTCCAACGAGGTCCGCATCCTCGCGCCGATCCCCGGCAAGAGCGCCATCGGCGTCGAGATCCCGAACACCGACCGCGAGATCGTCACCCTCGGCGACGTCCTCCGCTCGCCGAACGCGCAGCAGGCGACGCATCCCATGACGATCGGCATCGGCAAGGACGTCGGCGGCGGGTACGTCGTCGCCAACCTCGCGAAGATGCCCCACCTGCTCGTCGCCGGCTCCACCGGCTCGGGTAAGTCGAGCTTCGTGAACTCCATGATCACGAGCCTTCTGATGCGGGCGAAGCCGTCGGACGTCCGCATGGTCCTCATCGACCCGAAGCGCGTCGAGCTCACGTCCTACGCCGGGGTGCCGCACCTCATCACGCCCATCATCACGAACCCCAAAAAGGCGGCCGAGGCGCTGCAGTGGGTCGTGAAGGAGATGGACATGCGGTACGACGACCTCGCGTCGTTCGGCTTCCGCCACATCGACGACTTCAACAGGGCGGTCGTCGCCAACGAGATCCAGCTCCCCGCGGGCAGTGAGCGCGTGCTCAAGCCCTACCCGTACCTCCTCGTGGTCGTCGACGAGCTCGCGGACCTCATGATGGTCGCCCCCCGCGACGTCGAGGACTCGATCGTCCGCATCACGCAGCTCGCCCGTGCCTCCGGCATCCACCTCGTCCTGGCGACGCAGCGTCCCTCGGTCGACGTCGTCACCGGTCTCATCAAGGCGAACGTGCCCTCGCGTCTGGCCTTCGCGGTGACGAGCGTCACGGACTCGCGCGTCATCCTCGACCAGCCCGGAGCCGATCGCCTGATCGGTCAGGGCGACGGGCTCTTCCTGCCGATGGGTGCCTCGAAGGCGGTCCGTGTGCAGGGTGCCTGGGTGGCCGAGAAGGAGATCGAGAAGGTCGTGGGCCACGTCAAGAACCAGGCGCGTCCCGAGTACCGCAAGGATGTCGAAGCGGTCATCGAGAAGAAGGAGATCGACGCCGACATCGGTGACGACCTCGAGCTCCTCCTGGCGGCCGCCGAGCAGATCATCACGACTCAGTTCGGCTCGACCTCGATGCTGCAGCGCAAGCTCCGGGTCGGCTTCGCCAAGGCCGGACGCCTCATGGACCTCCTCGAGGCGCGCGAGATCGTCGGCCCTTCCGAGGGCTCGAAGGCCCGTGACGTCCTTGTGACGCCCGACGAGCTCCCCGCCGTTCTCGCGCGTCTGCGCGGAGAGGAGCCGCCGGAGGATGCCGCGCCCGCCGCCGCCCCTGCGGCTGCGGCCGTCGCGACCGACCCTTACGGGCCGGACGCGGTGACGGAGCAGTTCGAGGGTTACGAGGTCGTCGAGTCCGAGGGCGATGAGGATGCCTGGGGTCTCACGGGGCGCGACTGACGTCGGCTGCGGGGCTCGGTAGGCTCAAGACGTGACGATTCCGAGGCAGCTGCCCAACGCCATCACGATCGTGCGCATCCTGTGCGCACCCGTGTTCGTCTGGCTTCTGCTCGCCGACGGCGGATCGGACGGCGCGCTCCGTTGGTGGGCGGGCGTCCTGTTCATCGTCGCGATCGCGACCGACGGGATCGACGGCTACCTCGCGCGTCGATATGAGATCGTCACGGATCTGGGCAAGCTGCTCGACCCCATCGCCGACAAGGTGCTCACCGGCGCCGCGTTCGTGGTCCTCTCGATCCTCGGTGAACTCCCGCCGTGGGTGGTCGTGCTGGTGCTGGTGCGCGAACTGGGCATCACCGTCCATCGCCTCGTGGTCGCGACGGACCACGTCGTGGCGGCTGCGTGGATGGGCAAGCTCAAGACCGTCGCCCAGGCCGTCGCCCTCTCCCTCGCCCTCCTGCCCTTGTGGACGGTCGTGGGGCAGTGGATCCACGTCGTCAATACGGTGACGATGACGATCGCCGTCCTGCTGACCGTTGCGAGTGGTCTCGACTACGTCGTCACGGCCATCCGTTCCCGCACGTCGCGCCGAGCATGATGCGCCGCACCGTCAGCGAACTGCCGGAGGAGCTCGAGGAGACCGCGGTGTCCCGCGGTCCTCGATCGGACTCGGAGCGACTGGTCGAACGGCTCGGGGAACTGGGCTGGACGCTGGGCGTCGCCGAGTCGCTGACCGGGGGTCTGGTCGCGGCATCCGTCGTGTCCGTCCCGGGGGCGTCCTCGGTGTTCCGCGGGGCGATCGTCGCGTACGCCACGGATCTGAAGGAGCGGCTGCTCGGCGTGGACGGGACTCTCCTCGAGGCGCACGGTCCGGTCCACCCCCGTGTCGCCCGTCAGATGGCGGACGGCATCCGTCGTGTCGTCGGCGAGGGGGAGCCTGCCGACGTGGGGATCGCCACGACCGGGATCGCCGGACCGATCTCCTCGGACGGCCAGCCCGTCGGCACAGTCCACATCGCCGTGTCGACCCCGCTCGGTTCGCGGGTCGAGTCCCTCGCGCTCGAGGGCGATCGGGACGAGATCCGGACGGCCGCAGCGGCCCGTGCGATCGCCCTCGCGGTGGAAGCGCTCTGAGCCGGGAATAGGCCTTGTTCCGAGCGCGTTACGACTCGGTGATTCCCACTCATTCCCCAGCACGCGGGGTCTAGGGTGACATCCAACGTGTTGTACCGTGGTTCCCCCGCAAGGGATTCGGTGGATCGCAGCTGAGGGAGGGCCCACGCATGATCCTGGTTCGTCAAGAGATCGGTGACGTCCTCCGCGACTTCCGGCTGCAGAAGGGTCACACCCTCCGACAGGTCTCCGGCAAGGCGAGCGTCGCACTCGGGTACCTCAGCGAGGTCGAGCGCGGTCAGAAGGAAGCCTCGAGCGAGATCCTCGCCGCCGTGGCCGAGGCCCTCGACGTCCCGATCTCCGCGATCATGCGCGAGGTCGGCGAGCGGATCTCGGTGCTCGAGGGACTGCATTCCCTCTCCGACGTCGTTCCCGACGACCTCGCCTCCCTGGGCGACGAGGTCCCGGCCCCCGAGCTGTCGCTGCGCTGACCGCTCGATGCGTCACAGCGAATTCGATCGCGCCGTCGCCGACGAGTTCGGATCGGGAGGCGCGTCCCTCGTCTCGGACCTGGTGCTGACCGGCGTCGACAATCGGACTGCCCGCGAGGCCTTGGCCGCAGGTGTCGCTCCGCGTGATGTCTGGTATGCCCTGTGCGCCGAGACGGACGTCCCCGTGGACCGCCGTTACGGCGCCGGAAGGCTCGATCCACGCCGGTGAGTCGGCGTGTCGTATCGAAGATGCGTTCGATGCGGGCGTAGTCTCCTGCACAACGGGTGTCGTAGAGACGTCGTTCACGTAAGGGCCGGATCCGGCAGCGATGTCGGAGCCCCCTCCTAACGTGAACGTCGTCAGATGACACCCACGCCCTGTCGCAGCATCCGATCCGTCGGTGAGGAGCGCGACAGCCTACGGGCGACGGAACCGCGAGTATCAAGGAGTACGACATGCCCTCACCTGCAGACCGCGAGAAGGCCCTCGAATCGGCCCTCGCCCAGATCGACCGCCAGTTCGGCAAGGGGTCGATCATGCGACTCGGAAGCGACGAGCGCGCGCCGGTCGAGGTCATCCCGACCGGATCGATCGCCCTCGACGTCGCCCTGGGTATCGGCGGAATCCCTCGCGGCCGCGTCGTCGAGATCTACGGTCCCGAGTCCTCGGGTAAGACGACCCTCACGCTCCACGCCATCGCGAACACGCAGCGGGCCGGCGGTATCGCCGCCTTCATCGACGCCGAGCACGCGCTGGATCCCGGCTACGCCGAGAAGCTGGGCGTCGACATCGATGCCCTCCTCGTCTCGCAGCCCGACACCGGTGAGCAGGCGCTCGAGATCGCCGACATGCTGATCCGCTCCGGTGCCATCGACCTGGTCGTCATCGACTCCGTCGCCGCTCTCGTCCCCGAGGCCGAGATCAAGGGTGAGATGGGTGACTCCCATGTCGGTCTCCAAGCCCGCCTGATGTCGCAGGCGCTCCGCAAGATCACCGGTGGTCTGAACCAGACGAAGACCACGGCGATCTTCATCAACCAGCTCCGCGAGAAGATCGGCGTGTTCTTCGGGTCGCCCGAGACCACCGCCGGTGGTAAGGCGCTCAAGTTCTACGCCTCGGTGCGACTGGACATCCGCCGTATCGAGACCCTGAAGGACGGGTCCGAGGCGGTCGGTAACCGCACCCGCGTGAAGGTCGTCAAGAACAAGATGGCGCCGCCCTTCAAGCAGGCCGAGTTCGACATCCTCTACGGCGTCGGGATCTCGCGAGAGGGAAGCCTCATCGACTTCGGTGTCGAGCACGGCATCGTGAAGAAGTCGGGTGCCTGGTACACGTACGAGGGTGAGCAGCTCGGCCAGGGCAAAGAGAACTCGCGCAACTTCCTGCTGAAGAACACCGACGTGGCTGCCGAGATCGAGAACAAGATCAAGCAGAAGCTCGGCATCGGTCAGCCGAAGGCCGTCGCCGAGGATGCCGCGGTGTCGGACGAGCTGACGGCTCGCCGCCCGGCCTGATCATGACGGATTCGAACGGGGGCGAGCGGGACTCGCTCGCCCCCGTCATCCCGCTCTTCGGACGCCGGACGGAGGCCCCGACCGACGCCGGCGAGGTCACCGGAAACGGCGATGATCCGCAGCCGTGGCATGCGACGTGGATCGCCGAGCGTGCGGCATCCGAGAGGTCCGCGGCCCGTGCCGCTCACCCGGCGACGGGCACCGTGCCCGTCGTGGCTCCGGCGGGTCAGGATGCGCCCGCAGCCGTGGCTGAGCGGATCCTCCTGCGCAAGCTCCGGACGCGATCCCTCTCACTTCGCGAGGCGCGGTCGGTGCTCCGCGAGCACGATCTCGACGAGGCCGAGCTCGAGGGCATCATCGATCGGTTCGTCTCGCTCGGGTACCTCGACGACGCCGCCCTCGCCGAGCAGCTGATCGACAAAGCGACGTCCCGCAAGGCGCAGGGTCGCATGGCGATCGCGCAGGGCCTGGCGCAGCGCGGCATCCCTCGCGACGTGATCGACGAGGCGCTCGATCAACTTCCCGACGATGAGGCCGAGAGGGCTCTCGAGTTCGCACGGTCCAAGGCGCGGGGGCTCGAAGGGCTCGATCGCGATACGGCCCTCCGGCGCCTCGCCGGTCAGTTGGCCCGGCGCGGGTACGGCTCCGTCGCCCTGTCGGTGGCGCGTCGTGCGCTCGACGAGGCGAGCGCACCCCCGCGGCATGGGGTTCGCTTCGAACCGTGACCACGGTTGCGTCCATCTGACAGACTCGCCCTACGCGCGCCCGGCGCGGCCGGAGGAGTGTGCGCATGGCGATCGAGGTCGACGGTCTCGTGAAGTCGTACAAGACCGTCACCGCGGTCGACGGGGTCTCCTTCGCGGTGCCGGACGGCCAGCTGTTCGCCTTCCTCGGTGCGAACGGTGCCGGGAAGTCCACGACGATCGGATGCCTCACGACGCTGCTTCGAGCGGACGCCGGAACGGTCCGCGTCGCGGGGTACGACGTGTCGGCCGAGAGCGAACGGGTGCGGTCGCGGATCGGCGTCGTGTTCCAGCGGTCGCTGCTCGATGACGGTCTGACCGTCCGCGAAAACCTCGCCCTGCGAGCCACGCTCTCCCACATCGACGGTCGACGCTTCGCTGCCAGACTCGACGAAATCTCGCTCCTCGTCGAACTCGACGAGTTCCTCGACCGTCCCTACGGGCGGCTGTCGGGCGGACAGCGTCGCCGCGCGGACATCGCCCGTGCGCTCATGCACGAGCCGTCGATCCTCTTCCTCGACGAGCCGACCGCAGGCTTGGACCCCGCGAGTCGTGTGGCGGTGTGGGCGGCGATCGATCGGCTCCGCTCCGAGCGGGGTCTCACCGTCTTCCTGACGACCCACTACATGGCCGAGACCGAAGAGGCGGATCAGGTCACCATCATCGACGCGGGCCGCGTCGTCGCGAGCGGGACGCCGACTGAACTGCGCGCACGCCACAGTCGCAGCGTCCTCACCGTCACCACACGAGATCCGGACACGCTGTCCGCCCTCGCCACCCGCGGCGGACTGACCGCGACTCGCGACGGCGACATCCTCACGATCGAGGTGTCCGACGCGCGGGGGGCACGGACCTTGCTGGCGGAGCACGACGAGGACGTTCTGGACTTCGAGTTCCGGCACGGTCGGATGGACGACGTCTTCCTCGCCCTCACCGGCCGCGGTGAGCTGGTCGTGGACGCCGTATGAGCATCATCGCGGCCATCGTGCGCCGCAATCTGACCCTGTTCTTCCGCGATCGGATGAACGTCTTCTTCTCGTTGCTGAGCGGGCTCATCCTCTTCTTCCTCTACACGCTCTTCCTCTCCCGGCTGCAGGTCGATGGTCTCGAGCGCACCCTCCCGCGCGCATCGCGCGCCGACATCGAGGCCTTCGTCGACAGTTGGATGCTGTCGGGCATCGTCCTGCTCACGACCGTCACCTCGGGGATCGGAGCGATCTCCGTGTTCGTGGACGATCGCGCCTCGGGCCGGTTCGCCGACTTCCTCGTCGCCCCCATCCGGCGATCGCAGCTGGTGCTCGGCTACCTGCTGTCCTCGGTGTCCGTCGCGGTCGTCATGTCGGGCATCATCCTCATCCTCACCGTGCTCGAACTCGGACTCGTCCGCGGCGCGTGGCTCGGTCCTTTCGAGATCCTGCGGGCGATCGGTGCGATGGTGCTCTGCTGCGTCGCCTTCACCTCCCTGGGAGCCTTCGGGGCCTCCTTCTTGAAGACGACCGGTGCCTATTCCGCGTTCTCGACGGTCGTGGGTACCGTCCTCGGATTCGTCGCGGGTTCCTACATCCCGGTCGGGTCTCTCCCCGATGGCGTCGCGTCGACCATCAACGCCCTCCCGTTCGCCCAAGGAGCCATGCTCCTGCGCCTGCCGTTCACCGACGAGACGATCGCCGCTCTCGCCGGCGGGGACGCCGGCGCCATCAGGGACCTCAAGGAGATCTACGGGATCGATCTCTTCGTCGGCTCGAGCGTCGTCCCCGTGTGGCTCGCCGTCACCGTTCTCGTCGCCGTCGCCGTCACCTTCAGCGCCATCTCTGCGGCCCGCATCCGCTCGCTCCTGCGCTGACACAGCCCGGGGCGTCCCGAGGCGACGCGGCTCGTAGAATGGCCTGATCATGACCAGCCCTTCCGCTGCCCCCACTCTCATCGCCCCGTCAGACGCCGCCGTCACCGCCGATGGTCGCTCCCGCACCTACGAGGTGCGGACCTTCGGGTGTCAGATGAACGTCCACGACTCCGAGCGTCTGTCCGGTTCCCTCGAGTCGGCCGGCTACATCCGTGCTGACGCGGGAGTCGAGGCCGACGTCGTCGTCATCAACACGTGCGCCGTCCGCGACAACGCCGCGGGCAAGCTCTACGGCACCCTCGGGCACCTGAAGAGCCGCAAGGACAAGCACGACGGCATGCAGATCGCCGTCGGCGGCTGCCTGGCACAGATGGACAAGGACGCCGTCCAGCAGAAGGCACCCTGGGTCGACGTCGTCTTCGGCACCCACAACATGGGCTCGCTCCCGAGCCTCCTCGAGCGGGCGCGGCACAACGGCGAGGCGGAGCTCGAGATCCTCGAGTCTCTCGAGGTGTTCCCGTCGACGCTCCCCACCAAGCGCGACTCGGCGCACAGCGGCTGGGTCTCGATCTCCGTCGGGTGCAACAACACCTGCACGTTCTGCATTGTCCCCAGCCTGCGCGGCAAGGAGAAGGATCGCCGCCCGGGTGACATCCTGAACGAGATCCGTCTGCTCGTCGACGACGGCGCGATCGAGGTCACCCTCCTCGGCCAGAACGTCAACAGCTACGGCGTCGAGTTCGGCGACCGCCAGGCGTTCAGCAAGCTCCTGCGCGCGGCGGGCGAGATCCCGGGCCTCGAGCGCGTGCGCTTCACGAGCCCGCACCCCGCTGCGTTCACCGACGACGTCATCGACGCGATGGCGGAGACCCCTGCCGTCATGCCGCAGCTGCACATGCCGCTGCAGTCCGGGTCGGACCGCATCCTCAAGGCGATGCGGCGGTCGTACCGCAGCGAACGGTTCCTCGGCATCCTCGACCGCGTGCGCGAGAAGATGCCCCACGCGGCGATCTCGACCGACATCATCGTGGGCTTCCCGGGCGAGACCGACGAGGACTTCGAGGACACCATGCGCGTCGTCGAGCAGGCGCGATTCGCGGGGGCCTTCACCTTCCAGTACTCGATCCGCGAGGGGACACCCGCTGCGACGATGCCCGATCAGGTCCCCAAGGAGGTCGTCCAGGAGCGGTACAACCGCCTCGTCGCCTTGCAGGAGCGCATTTCCCTCGAGGAGAACCAGGCCCAGCTCGGGCGCACCGTCGAGGTTCTCGTCTCGACGGGGGAGGGGAAGAAGGATGCCGCGACCCGCCGCCTGACCGGCCGCGCCGAGGACAACCGCCTGGTCCACTTCGAGGTGCCCGAGGGTTCCCCGACGCCGCGTCCCGGCGACGTGGTCACGACGGTCGTCACGCACGCCGCGCCGTTCCACCTCCTCGCCGACAGTCCGGACGGCGCGCCGCTGCGCATCCGCCGCACGCGCGCCGGCGACGCGTGGGATCGTGCGCAGGCCGACTCCTGCGGTGTCCCGGCCCCGACCGGTGACGCCGGTCCGCGCGCCGTGTCGCTCGGCCTGCCGATGATCCGCACCGCGACGCCCGGACTCTGACCTCGTGGGCGCGGAGCGCCTGTGGGCGATCGTCGGAGCGACCGGGACGGGTAAGACGTCGCTGTCGCTGGACCTCGCCGAGGAGTTGATCCGTCGCGGCCGCGCGGCGGAGATCGTGAACGCCGATGCCATGCAGCTCTACCGCGGCATGGACATCGGGACCGCGAAGATCCCCCTGACAGAGCGGCGCGGCATCCCGCATCATCTGTTCGACGAGTTCGATGTGACCGAGGACGTCGCTGTCGCCGTCTACCAGGAGAGGGCGCGCGCGACGATCCGCGGCATCCTCGACCGCGGGGCCGACGCGATCCTCGTCGGGGGCTCAGGGCTCTACGTGTCGAGCGTGGTCTTCGACTTCCGCTTCCCGCCCCGCGACCCGGCGCTGCGCGCCCGGCTCGAGGCGGATCTCGACGAGCTCGGAGCCGCGGCGCTGATCGAGCGGATCCGCGACCTCGATCCGAGAGCAGCAGATCGCCTCGATCCGCGCAACAGCCGGCGTGTCGTCCGGGCCCTCGAGGTGCTCCTCCAAGGGGCGGACACCCACGGCGCTGCGCTCCCTGAGGCGCCCGTGCTGTGGCATCCCGCCACCGAACTCGTCGGTGTCCACCTGGACCGTGCAGAGCTGGTCGAGCGCCTCGATGAGCGGGTCCGGGGGATGTGGCGGGACGGTCTGCTCGCCGAGGTCGAGGGCCTCCGGGCCCGGGGTCTCGAGTCCGGTCCGACCGCGCCTCGCGCCATCGGTTACGCGCAGGCACTCGCGCAGCTGGGCGGCCGGATGGACGAAGAAGAGGCCGTCGCCGAGACCCAGGCGCTCACGCGTCGGTACGCGCGGCGTCAGGTCTCGTGGTTCAGGAGGTACCCCGGCATTCGGTGGGTGGATGCCGGGACCCCCAGCATCCGCCTCCTCGACCCCTTGACAAGCTAAAGCTAATAGCCGTAGCCTTCTCGTATCGAACACGATGCGAAGGAGACGCCGATGGTCGAGAAGATCCAGGTCCAAGGCGGGGAGATCGCGTTCGACGTGGTCGGGGACGGTCCACTCGTGGTTCTGGCACACGGGATGGGCGACTCCCGGCGCTCCTATCGCTTCATCGTGCCGGCCCTCGTCGAGGCAGGGTTCCGTGTGGCGAACGTCGACATCCGCGGATGCGGCGAGTCGAGTGCCACGTGGGCGAGCTACAGCCGCGGTGACATAGCCGGTGATCTGCTCGCCGTCATCCGTCATCTCGGCGGTCCCGCGGTCATCGTCGGCCAGTCGATCAGCGGAGGTGCTGCGACGGTCGCGGCAGCGCGCGCCCGGCACGACGTCGTCGGGATCGTCGAGCTCACCCCGTTCACCCGCACGCAGCGATTCGACCCGGTCGGCCTGATCCGGCACCCCCGTCATCGGAAGGGCATGACCCGCCTGGCGACGATGATGCTCCGTGGGAGTGTGCCCGCGTGGCTCCGCTACCTCGACCTCGCCATTCCGCAGAAGCCCGCAGACTGGGCGCAGGAGCAGGCTGGCATCGCCCGTCATCTCGCCGATCCCGCGCGCATGGCCGCGCTCCGGGCCATGGGGCAGACGAGTCCCGCGGATGCGGGGGAGCAGCTCCCGCAGGTGACCGTGCCGGTCCTCGTGGTGATGGGCACGGCCGACCCGGACTGGGCGGACCCCCGGGCCGAGGGAGAAGGGGTGATCGCCGCGCTTAGGCCCGGCATCGGCCGGCTGGCGGTCATCGAGGGTGCCGGACACTACCCGCACGTCGAACGGCCGGGGGAGGTCGTCGACCTCGCCGTCCCGTTCCTGCGAACGGCTTTCTCGATCGGGACGGGGGCGGCGGATGCCTAGGGCCGGCCTCGACGTCGACGCCGTGACGCGCGCCGCAGCCGACCTCATCGACGAGCAGGGGCTCGCCGCCCTGACGATGACGGCGCTGGCGGAGCGGGTCGGCGTCCGTCCGCCGTCGCTCTACAAGCATGTGCCGGGCGGGCTCGTCGAGCTCACCCATCGGGTGGCGACCCTGGCCGCGCAGGACCTCGCGGGGGTGTTCCGTGCGACGCTATCGGAACACCGCGGCGCCGCCCTCACCGACGTCGCTGTCGCCTTCCGGCGCTATGCACAGGCGCACCCGGGTCGGTATGCCGCGACCGCCGCCGCCGAGCCGTCCGGTGATGACGACCCGCTCGCGATCGCGCTCAGCGACAGTCTCGAGGCCCTCGGGGGAGTGTTCGACAGCTACGGACTGCCGAGACAGGAGCACGTCCACGCCATCCGCATGCTCCGGAGCGTGCTCCACGGGTTCGCTGTCCTGGATGCCGCGCACGGCTTCCGGATGGATATCGATGTCGAGGACAGCGTCGCGTGGTCCCTCGATCTCATGGATGCGGGACTCCGCGCGGCGGGGTCGACTCCGCCGCGCTGACCGGCGAAGCGGCATCCACCCGCACCTAGACTGGGCGGGTGTCGACGATCGCATTCACGAAGGGCCACGGGACGGGCAACGACTTCGTCGTCGTCGCCGACCCCGACGGGTCGCTGCATCTGACCGGCGAGCAGATCGCCGCGCTGACCGACCGACGCTTCGGGATCGGAGCCGACGGGCTGTTGCGGGTCGTCCGTTCAGCCGCCATCGCTGCGGGCTCTGAGACTCCCGACGCCGAGTGGTTCATGGACTACCGCAACGCCGACGGCTCGATCGCCGAGATGTGCGGCAACGGTGTCCGCGTCTTCGTGAAGTACCTCCTGAGTGCGGGTTACGCGACGCTCGGCGCCGGCGAGACCCTGCGCATCGGCACACGCGCCGGAACCAAGACCGTCACGCTCGCCGACAACGGATTCGAAGTCGACCTCGGCCTGTGGCGTCCGACCTCCGACGAGGTCCTCGTGCGGGCGCACGGTCTGAAGATCGCGCGCCCCGGTCTCGGCATCGACGTCGGGAACCCCCATGTCGTCGTCGCCCTCTCGAGCATCGCCGAGCTCGACGGGCTCGACCTGACGGTCCAGCCGATCCTGGACCCCGTCCCGGCAGCCGGCGCGAACGTCGAGTTCGTCGTCCCCGAAGAACCCCTCATCACCGACGACGTCGGCGCGATCCGGATGCGCGTGTTCGAGCGGGGCGTCGGGGAGACGCTCTCGTGCGGGACCGGGGTAGCGGCATCCGCTCTGGCCGTGCGTCACTGGGCGGGGGCCGGTGCCCCGGACCGGTGGACGGTGGACGTCCCCGGCGGCCGTCTCGGGGTGCGCGTCGTGCGGACGGATGCCGGTGAGCGCGTCCTGCTCTCCGGTCCCGCGTCGCTCGTCTTCTCGGGCGAGATCACGCTCGCCTGACGTCGCTCAGGGGAGGGTGATCGTCCCCGTCGCGGGCGTGCCGTGACGGCGGACCTTCAGCACCCGGAATCCTCGCCCGGTCGCGGCACGGGTGACCGAATAGCCCCTGTCGAGGGATGCCGCGAGCCACCGCTGCAGCGAATCGGAACCGAGATTGCGCTGCACGACGAGCCAGGCATCGCTGCGCTCGGCGAGCCGGGGAATCCACGTCTCGAGCAGTCCGTGCAGGACATCCTTGCCGACACGGATCGGCGGGTTGGACCGGATGGTGCGGAAGGCGACGTCGCTCGGAACATCTTCGGGCAGCACGGCGTTGACGTTATCGAGGCCGAGTTCCGCAGCGTTGCGGCGGACGAGGTCCAGCGCTCGCTCGTTGACGTCGACGGCCCACACCGTCGCGTGAGGCGCGTCGATGGCGAGCGACAGCGCGATGGGACCCCAGCCGCATCCGAGATCGAGAAGATGACCGCCCGCCGGGGGCGGAGGCGTGTTCGCCAGGAGCACCGCCGTCCCGCCGTCCACACGGTCGGGACTGAAGACCCCGCCCGCTGTCGTCACCTCGACGTCGCGACCGGCGAGGGACACACGGATGCGGCGGAGGTTCTCGGAGCTGGACGGGGACGCGCTGAAGTAATGGTCGCTCCCCATGCGACGAGCGTAGCGGAGGCGGTGGAAGCCGCGGGAAGCTAGAGTTCACGGATGGCCGCGAGGCCGCGAAAGGATCACATGACAGACACCACCACCCCTGCCGCGACGGACGAGCCGGTGGACCCGGTAGACCGCGTGCTGGCGCGAGCGGAGTCGCGTTCGGGGGTGCGCGTGTTCGGCGCCGCACAGGCGCTGCAGGACGAGAGCACCGTCGCCTACGGCGACACGGACGGCGACCAGTGGGACCGCGAGGAGCGCGCCGCGCTCCGCCGCGTCCCGGGGCTGTCCACCGAACTCGAGGACGTCACCGAGGTCGAGTACCGCCAGCTGCGGCTGGAGAACGTCGTGCTCGTGGGCGTCTACCCCCAGGGGTCGACGGAGGATGCCGAGAACTCGTTGCGCGAGCTCGCCGCACTCGCCGAGACAGCCGGGGCCGTCGTCCTCGACGGCGTGCTGCAGCGTCGTCCGCATCCCGATCCCGCGACGTACATCGGCCGCGGTAAGGCGGCGGAACTCCGCGACCTGGTCGTCGCCGTCGGTGCCGACACGGTCATCGCCGACACCGAGCTCGCGCCCAGCCAGCGACGCGCCCTCGAGGACGTCGTCAAGGTCAAGGTCATCGACCGGACCACCGTCATCCTCGACATCTTCAGCCAGCACGCGAAGAGCCGGGAGGGCAAGGCGCAGGTCGAACTCGCCCAGCTCGAATACCTCCTTCCGCGCCTGCGCGGCTGGGGTGACTCGATGAGCCGACAGGCCGGTGGCCAGGTCGGCGCCGGCGGCGCCGGTATGGGCTCGCGCGGTCCGGGTGAGACGAAGATCGAGCTCGACCGCCGACGCATCCGCACGCGCATGGCGATGCTGCGCCGTCAGATCCGCGACTTCAAGCCGGCCCGTGAGGCCAAGCGTGCCGAGCGCAAGCGCAACACGATCCCGTCGGTCGCGATCGCCGGGTACACGAACGCCGGCAAGTCGAGTCTGCTCAACAAGCTGACGAGCGCGGGCGTCCTCGTCGAGAACGCGCTGTTCGCGACCCTGGACGCGACCGTCCGTCGCGCGCAGGCGGCCGACGGTCGGGTCTACACGCTCACCGACACCGTCGGGTTCGTCCGCAACCTCCCGCACCAGCTGGTCGAGGCGTTCCGCTCGACGCTCGAGGAGGTCGGCGACGCGGACGTCATCGTGCACGTCGTCGACGGGTCGCACCCCGACCCGGCCGCACAGCTCGCGACCGTCCGCGACGTCATGGGCGATGTGGGGGCGCGCTCGACGAACGAGATCGTCGTCTTCAACAAGGCCGACCTGATCGACCCCGACACGCGCCTCGTGCTGCGCGGCCTCGAGCCGAAGGCGCACTTCGTCTCGTCGCGCACCGGCGAAGGCATCGTCGAGCTGCGCGCGACGATCGAGGACGCTCTGCCGTTGCCGGCCGTCGAGGTCAACGCGCTCGTCCCGTACGACCGCGGCGATCTCGTCAGCGCCGTCCACGAGTCCGGTCATATCCTGTCGACCCGTCACGAGGAGGGCGGCACCGCCGTCCACGCCCACGTCTCGGAGCGACTGGCGGCCGAGCTCGCGCCGTACGCGCGCTGACCGATCGATTCGGACTCAGCCGAGCGCGATCGCGAGGACCCCGGGGGTCTCGAAGCCGAACACCTGACCGAGGAAGGCCAGCTCGGATTCGAGCGCGTGCACGACGGTCTCCGCTCGTCGGAACCCGTGCCCCTCGCCGTCGTACAGGACGTAGGCGTGCGGCACGCCGCGTCCGGCCAGGGCGTCGCGGATGGCCTCCGCCTGCGTCGGCGGCACGACCGCGTCGTCCGATCCCTGCAGGAGCAGGACCGGCACGCGGAAGCCCTCCGTGTGGCTGAGCGGTGAGCGCTCGAGGTACAACGCCTCCGCCGCGGGGAGCGGCCCGATGAGACCGTCGAGGTAGCGGGCCTCGAAGTCGTGGGTGTCGGTGGCGAGCAGGCGCGCGTCTCCGACGCCGTAGCGGGAGATCCCCGCGGCGAAGACGTCGGTGCCGACGAGGGCCGCGAGCACGGTCCAGCCGCCGGCCGAGCTCCCCGCGATCGCCAGGCGCGCGGCATCCGCTCGTCCCTCCGCGGCGAGACCGGATGCCGCGGCTGCGACATCGTCGCGATCGACGACGCCCCACTGCCCGCGGAGCCGATCGCGATAGGCCCGCCCGTAGCCGGTCGAGCCGCCGTGGTTCACCTCGACGACGCCGATGCCCCGGCTCGTGAAGAAGGTGATCCGGCTGTCGGCCACACCGCCGACGTGGGCCGTCGGGCCGCCGTGCACGAGGGCGATGTACGGCGGAAGTTCGCCCTCGGGCGCCGTGTGGTGCGGGTTGGTGGGCGGGTGATCGAACGCGTGGACGTCGCCGTGGCGGCTGTGCACCGTGAAGGGGCGCGCCGGGGGGATCCACTCGTCGCCGAGGTCGGAGCGCGAGCCCACGACGAGCGTCACGTCGCCGTGTTCGTCGAGCTGCCAGATGCCGGTGACCCCGGGCGCCATCCCCGACACCAGCACGCGGGATCCGAGGGTATCCTCGACGACCGCGCGCGATCGGACGGGGATGCCGGTCGCGCGGGCGGTCCCCTCCGCGTCGATGCGCACCACCTCGTCGGCGCCGTGCGTCCGGACCGCGACGATCCCGCCGTCCGGCAGGAGTGCGTACCACCGGACGCCGAGCACCCACAGTCCGCCTCCGGTGTCGGCGTCCGCGGGGGCGATCGGCTCCGCCGGAAGATCGGATGCCACGTCCCGCCGCCACAGGTTCCACCGACCGGCGTTCGGACCGGCCGAGGGGTCGTCGAGCCAGATGAGCCGGCCGGAGGCATCCCACTCCGGCTGAAGTGCCGCTGTCTCGCCGGACGTGATCGGGCGCCAGGTCGTCACGGTGCCGTGGGCGAGGTCTCCGACCCGGATCTGCGTGCGGTCCCAGGGCATGTCCGGGTGGTCCCACGCCACCCAGGCGAGGTGCCTGCCGTCGTGCGACAGCGCCGGTTGCGCGAGGAAGTCGCTTCCCCCGACGATCTCGCGCGCCTCGCCGCCGTCCTGGGGGATGGACACGATCGATCGCCGTGGCACGGGGCTGCCGTCGTGCACTTCCCGGATCGCGAGCAGCACCCCGTGCTCCCACCGCAGGCCGCCGTGACGGGCCTGCGGGTCGTCGGGGGTGAGCGGCGTCGGCTCCTCTCCTCTGCGGAGCGACCAGACGCGCTGATCGGACTTCTCGACGAAGTAGAGCCGGCCGTCCTCATCGGTCGTCCACGACCCGCCGCCGTACTCGTGCACGCGGGAGCGCGCGCTCCACGGGGCGGGGAGGAGATCCTCGACCTCGCCGTCGACCGAGCGCCGGATCGACGAGCGACCGCCCTGATCGGGCAGCGACTCTCCCCACCAGACCTCGTCGGCCACGAAACGTGCACCGTCGTAACGCGGCGCCGCGGCGGAGGCGTCCGCAGCGGACAGGGGCGAGATCCACGAACCGTAAGGAGCGACCGTCGTCATGCCCTCACGCTACGCGGTGGCGCCCACCCGGATCACACGGCTCGAAGGACAGCGACGACCTTCCCGAGGACGACCGCGTCGTCGCCGAGGATCGGCTCGAACGCGGAGTTGCGGGGGAGGAGCCAGGTGTGTCCGTCGCGCTGGCGGAACGTCTTGACGGTGGCTTCGCCGTCGAGCATCGCCGCGACGATCTCACCATTTGACGCATCCGCCTGCGAGCGCACGACGACCCAGTCGCCATCGCAGATGGCGGCGTCGATCATCGAGTCCCCCGACACCCTCAGCATGAACAGGTCGCCCTTGCCGACGAGCTGACGGGGAAGGGGGAAGATCTCCTCGACCTGCTGCTCGGCGGTGATCGGCACCCCCGCGGCAATGCGTCCGACCAGGGGGACCATGGCGGCGTCGCCCACGGCGGGCGCGGCATCGGCCGGGTTCTCCCCGGCGGCGCCCGGGAGGTCGATGAGGACCTCCATGGCCCGGGTCTTGCCGGGATCGCGACGGAGGTACCCGCTCAGCTCGAGCTGATTGAGCTGATGGGTGACGCTCGAGAGCGACTTCAAGCCGACCGCATCCCCGATCTCACGCATGCTCGGCGGATACCCGTAGCGAGCGATCGACCGCTGGATCACCTCGAGGATCGCGAGCTGCTTGTCGCTCAGGCTCTTGCGCCGGCGGGTCTGCGGCTTGTCGCTCATGTCGTTCCTTTCACGGCCCCGCGTCCCCGCCGGTTTTCCGGGCGTCGGACGTCGAGCCGGGGGCACTCGCCTTCGAATGTCGGAGGTTGGTGATGGGCTCTGTTCATCGAAACCGTATCCGGTGTCGATGGGATCGTCCCGTAGCCGACCGCGTGTCGTCTTCGATCGATCTGCGGATAACCGCTCTCTTGACAGTGTACGAACATCGAAGATAGATTCGGAAGAGAACTTCGCACCCGCCCGTCCCGGCCGATGGGCGGGGGCGAAGATCTCATCTGACCGGGGTTGCCCCGAGGAGGACACCATGAACTCGATCACCACCATCACGCCCGCCCGTCCGGTCGCTGTCCGCACCCGTCTGCGTCTCACGACGCGTGGGCGCCGCGCCCTCATGACCGTTGCGACTCTGCCTGCCGTCGTCGCCCTGGGTGTCGGCATCCTTTCGGGTGGCGGCGCACTCGCCAGTGGCGATGCGGGCACGCCCGCGGGTTCCTTCAGCACCGTGACCGTTCTGCCCGGCGACTCGCTGTGGACCATCGCCCAGGACATCGCACCCGACAGCGACCCGCGTGACGTCATCGACGAGATCGTCCGCCTCAACGCCCTCCCGTCCACCGCCGTCGACGCCGGCGAGTCCCTCGCGATCCCCGCCTCCTACAGTGCTCAGGCGGCCGAATAAGGCGTCGTGACGCCCTACGATGGCGGGGTGAGTGCGAGTCTCGACGACCTACCCCTCCGTGACGACCTGCGCGGTCAGATCCCGTATGGAGCCCCGCAGGCCTCCCTCCCGGTGACGTTGAACGTCAACGAGAACACCCACCCTGTTCCCGAAGACGTCGCGGACGACATCCTGGATGCTGTCGCTCAGGCGCTCCGCGACATCAACCGGTACCCCGACCGCGAGTTCACGGTGCTGCGAGAGGGGTTCGCCGACTACCTCGGCCACGGTCTCGAACCGGAGCAGATCTGGGCGGCGAACGGGTCGAACGAAGTCCTCCACCACCTGCTGCAGGCGTTCGCCGGCCCGGGGCGGACGGCGTTCGGATTCTCGCCGACGTACTCGATGTATCCGCTGCTGACGGGGGCGACGGGCGCCACGTACGTCAGCGGCTCCCGCGGCGAGGACTTCACGCTCACCGCGGCCGACGCCGCCGAGCAGGTCGAGCGTGCGCAGCCCGATGTCGTGTTCCTCTGCTCGCCGAACAACCCGACGGGCACGCCCCTCTCCCTCGATGTCATCGAGGCGGTCTACGACGCGTCCCAGGGCATCGTGATCGTCGACGAGGCGTACCAGGAGTTCGCGCCGCACGACGAGCCCTCGGCGCTGACCCTTCTCCACGGGCGCGAGCGTCTCGTCGTCTCGCGGACGATGAGCAAGGCCTTCGCCTTCGCCGGTGCGCGGGTGGGGTACCTCGCCGCCGACCCTGCGGTGATCGACGCACTCCGGCTGGTGCGCCTGCCGTACCACCTGAGCGCGCTCACGCAGGCGGCTGCGACCGCTGCCCTGCGGCACGCGCCCACGATGCTCCGGATGGTCGATGACATCGTCGCCCAGCGCGACCGGATCTCCGCCACCCTCAGCGCCCTCGGGTACTCGCCCTACGAGAGCTGGTCGAACTTCGTCCTCTTCGGCGGCGTCGATGACCCGCAGGCCACGTGGCAGGGCTTGTACGACCGCGGCATCCTCGTCCGGGACGTCGGGCTACCGCACACCCTCCGCGTCTCCGCGGGCAGTGAAGAGGAGTCGACGGCATTCCTCGAGGCGCTCGCCTCGCTCTGAGTCGCACCGCGACATCGGGCGGCGGGACGGATGCCGCGCGTCGATAGACTCGACGCATGAGCACCCCCGCGTCCCGCACCGCCTCCGTCCGGCGTGCGACCAGCGAGTCGACGATCGAACTCGAGCTGGATCTCGACGGCACCGGCCAGAGCACGATCGACACGACAGTGCCGTTCTTCGACCACCTGCTCACGGCTTTCGCGAAACACTCGCTCACCGATCTGACCGTCCGCGCGACGGGCGACACGCACATCGACGCTCACCACACGGTGGAGGACACGGCGATCGTCCTCGGGCAGGCCATCCGTCAGGCGCTCGGCGACAAGGCGGGCATCTCCCGCTACGGCGACGCCCTCGTTCCCCTCGATGAGGCACTCGCCCAGGCGGTCGTGGACATCAGCGGGCGTCCGTACCTGGTTCACTCCGGAGAGCCCGAGGGGTACGAGTTCCACCTCATCGGCGGCCACTTCACCGGCTCGCTCGTCCGCCACGCGTTCGAGGCGATCGCGTTCCACGCGGGTCTGACCGTCCACGTCACGCTGGTCGGCGGACGCGACCCCCACCACATCGCCGAGGCCGAGTTCAAGGCGTTCGCGCGCGCCTTCCGTCAGGCGAAGGCGCTCGATCCGCTCGTCCAGGGCATCCCGAGCACGAAGGGCGCCCTGTGACCGCAGCACCGGTCGTCGCGGTCCTCGATTACGGCTCCGGCAACGTCCACTCGGCGGTCAAAGCGCTGATCGAGGCGGGCGCCGATGCGCGACTGACCAAGGATCGCGGCCTCATCGCGGACGCGGCCGGATTGCTCGTCCCGGGAGTCGGCGCGTTCTCCGCGGTCATGTCCGCACTCCGCGCGAGTCGCGGTGACGAGCTCATCGGTCGCCGCCTGGCGGGCGGGATGCCGGTGCTCGGCATCTGCGTCGGGATGCAGGTCATGTTCGAACTCGGCGTCGAGCGCGGGGTCGACACCGAGGGGATGGGGGAGTGGCCGGGGTCGGTCACCGAACTCCAGGCGCCGGTGCTTCCGCACATGGGGTGGAACACCGTCCGCACGGGCGAGGGCTCCACGCTGTTCGCCGGTCTCGAGGACGAGCGGTTCTACTTCGTCCACTCCTACGGTGCGCAGGACTGGACGCTCGACGTCATCAAGCCGTTCCGCGAGCCGGTGCTGACCTGGTGCGACTACGGCCGGCCGTTCCTCGCGGCCGTCGAGAACGGCCCGCTCTCGGCGACGCAGTTCCACCCTGAGAAGTCGGGGACCGCCGGCATCCGCTTGCTCTCCAACTGGATCTCCTCGCTTCCTGCGTCGGAGTAACCTGTCCCCTTGTGCGCGCGCCCGGCGTGCACCCCATCCCACCCGGAGCCATGAACGAATTCGCATCCACGCCCGAACTGACCCTGCTGCCCGCTGTGGACGTCGCCGACGGCAAGGCCGTCCGACTGACGCAGGGTGAGGCCGGCACCGAGACGAGCTACGGCGACCCGGTCGACGCAGCGCAGGAGTGGGCACGCCAGGGCGCGGAGTGGATCCACCTCGTCGACCTCGACGCGGCCTTCGGTCGCGGCTCGAACGCGTCACTGCTGCGCAAGGTGATCAAATCGCTCCGCGGCGTGAAGGTGGAGCTCTCGGGCGGCATCCGTGACGACGAATCCCTCGACGCGGCGCTCGACTCCGGTGCGACCCGCATCAACCTCGGCACCGCGGCTCTCGAGAACCCCGAATGGGCGGCCGACGTCATCCTCCGCTACGGCGAGGCGATCGCCGTCGGGCTCGACGTCCGCGGGACGACCCTGGCAGCCCGCGGGTGGACCCGTGACGGCGGCGACCTGTGGCAGGTCCTGGACCGTCTCGAGGATGCCGGGTGCAGCCGCTACGTGCTCACCGACGTGACGAAGGATGGCACGCTGCAAGGGCCGAACATCGAGCTGCTGCGCGAGGTCGCCGTCCGCACAGACAAGCCCGTCGTCGCATCCGGTGGGATCTCGAGCCTCGACGACATCGCCGCGCTCCGCGAACTCGTCCCGCTGGGCGTCGAGGGCGCGATCGTCGGCAAGGCCCTGTACGCCGGCGCGTTCACACTGGCCGAGGCGCTGGATGTCGCCGGACACTGACCCCCACTCGAGCAGCGCGGCCGATTCCGCCGGCGTCCCCTGGGAGGGGCGGAGCTTCCAGCCGAACCCCCACAGCGGAGACGACGGCAGCGCTGATCCGGCGCTGCTCGCGGCGCTGACCGCCTTCCACGCGGGTGAGGGGTCGGCGGGAGCCGTCGTCGACGCCTACCGGACGGCTCGCCTCCTCATCCCCCTGGTCGCCGAGAAGGGCGAGGAGGGCGTCGGGCCGACCGGCTTGATCGTCAATAAGACGCAGGAACTCTCGATCGTCACGGTCGCCGCTCCCGACGGCCGTCGCGTGCTGCCGGTGTTCACGTCGGTCGCAGCGATGTCGCGATGGGATGCCGCGGCCCGCCCGGTCCCCGCCGACGGCATCCGGACCGCGCTCTCGGCCGCGGCGGACGACACGGATCTCATCGTCATCGACCCCGGCAGCGAGACGGAGTTCGTCCTGCGCCGTCCCGCGGTGTGGGCGATCGGGCAGGGACTGCCGTGGGAGGCTCCGCACGTGTCGCCGGAGGTCTTCGCCGGCCTGCAGGAGTCGATCGGCACCGAGCTCGGTGTCCTGGATCTGTCGGTCGCGACGGGAGACCCCCACTCGCGTCTGCGGGGGCCCGAGCTCGTCGTGAGCCTGCACCTCGTCGACGGTCTCGATCAGCCCGCGCTCGACGCCATCCTGCAGCGACTCGCATCCCGGTGGGCGGCGGACGATCGCGTCGCCGTCCTCGTGGACGCGCTGACGGTCAAACTCGTCCGCGCCTGATACGCACGAAGGGGGATGCCGCACGGCATCCCCCTTCGTATCGGTGTCAGTTGACGGGACCGGTCCACTTCTCGCCCGGGCCCTTGCCGATCGGGTCGGGGATCGAGGATGCTTCGCGGAACGCGAGCTGCAGCGTCCGCAGCCCGTCACGGAGCGAGCGCGCGTGCATGTCGCTCACCTCGGGGGCGGCGGCGGTGATCAGGCCCGCGAGTGCGTTGATCAGCTTGCGGGCCTCGTCGAGGTCCTTCTGCTGGTCGGGATCGTCGGCGAGACCGAGTTTGACGGCGGCGGCGCTCATCAGGTGAACGGACGTGGTGGTGATCACCTCGACGGCCGGGACGTCCGCGATGTCGCGCGTGGCCGACTGCGCGACCCGCTCCTGTTCTTCCCAGCGCGAGAGGCGCTCGGGGTCGTGATCACTGTGGTCGGCCGGAATAGTACTCACGTGCTGCTCTCTGCTAGACTTCTGCGGGCACCGGAGTGTTCTGCTCCGTGTCGAAAGAGGATCACATCCCACCCGCGCTTGCCGCTCCAGGCTACCGGGTCTCGCACTCCGCCTCGCTCGTCGAGGTTGTCCAGGGTGCAGAACAGAACGCCGATGCATGCATCGTGCGGGGTGGACGTGACGATCTTCCGCCCGGCGACACATTTTCCGTGTCACCGGAGGCCGTCCACCGCACGAAGAGGAGTTCCGCATCAGCGATCCCCGCACCAATGACCGCATCCGCGTCCCCGAGGTCCGCCTCGTCGGACCCGCGGGTGAGCAGGTCGGCGTCGTCCGCATCGAGGTGGCCATGCGCCTGGCCCAGGAGGCCGACCTCGATCTCGTCGAGGTAGCCCCGAACTCGAAGCCCCCCGTGGTCAAGATCATGGATTACGGCAAGTTCAAGTACGAGGCTGCGCAGAAGGCCAAGGAAGCGCGGCGCAATCAGGCGAACACCGTCCTCAAGGAGGTCCGGTTCCGTCTGAAGATCGAGGCGCACGACTACATAACCAAGCTCAAGCGCGCCGAGGGCTTCCTCCAGGCGGGCGACAAGGTGAAGGCGATGATCCTCTTCCGCGGTCGCGAGCAGTCGCGCCCCGAGCAGGGTGTCCGTCTCCTCCGCAAGTTCGCCGAGGATGTGGCCGAGTTCGGCACCGTGGAATCCAACCCCACGATCGACGGACGCAACATGGTCATGGTCGTCGCGCCCCACAAGAACAAGTCCGAGGTCAAGACCGAGCAGAACGCCGTTCGCGCGGCGTCCAAGCAGGCAGCGCGCGATGCGCGCGGTGGTCAGGCCGACGACGAACAGACCCCCGCTTCCGCTCCGGCGGAGTAAGCGCACCACAGACTCCCGTCCGCGGGATCCCCAACGAAGGAAGAGATATGCCGAAGCAGAAGACCCACTCGGGTGCCAAGAAGCGTTTCAAGGTCACCGGCAGCGGCAAGCTGATGAAGCAGCAGGCCAACCTGCGCCACAACCTCGAGGGCAAGGCGACCCGTCGTACCCGTCGCCTCGACCAGGAGCAGGTCCTGGCCAAGGGTGACGCCAAGGTCGCCAAGAAGCTCCTCGGCATCTGATCGCCGACGCAGATTTAGGAAGTAGAAGAAATGGCTAGAGTCAAGCGGGCTGTCAACGCCCACAAGAAGCGTCGCGTCATCCTCGAGCGCGCCTCCGGTTACCGCGGACAGCGTTCGCGCCTGTACCGCAAGGCGAAGGAGCAGGTCACCCACTCGCTCGTCTACGCATACCGGGACCGTCGCAAGCGCAAGGGCGACTTCCGTCGCCTCTGGATCCAGCGCATCAACGCCGCTGCCCGCCAGAACGGTGTCACGTACAACCGCTTCATCCAGGGCCTCGGCCTCGCGGGTGTCCAGGTCGACCGTCGCATGCTCGCCGAGCTCGCGGTGAACGAGCCCGCCGTCTTCGCGTCGCTCGTCGCGACCGCCAAGGCTGCGCTGCCGGCTGACGTCAACGCCCCCAAGGCCTGACCGCGTCACCTTTCAGAAAGGGCGTCCTCTTCGGAGGGCGCCCTTTCGCGTGCCCGCCGTACCCGCGCCCTACACTGAGAACGTGCTCGAGAACCCCCGATCGCCGCGTGTCCGCGCTGTTGCGAAGCTGACCAAGCGTGCAGCCCGTCAAGAGACCGGGCTCTACCTGCTCGAAGGTCCGCAGGCGGCGAGGGAGGCCCTCGTCTGGCGGCCCGACACGCTCATCGAGTTGTATGCGACTCCGTCGGCATGGGAGAAGCACCAGGACATTCGCGATGCGGCATCCGACGCGGACGTCGATGTCGAGTTCGCGAGCGAGGCGGTGATCGAGGCGATGGCCGACACCGTGACCCCGCAGGGCATCATCGCGGTGGCCCGGCAGGTGCCGACGTCGGTGCGCGACATCTTCGCCGATGACCCGAAGCTCATCGTGATCTGCGAGGAGGTGCGCGATCCCGGCAACCTCGGCACGATCATCCGAGCAGCGGATGCCGTCGGTGCCGACGCGGTCATCCTCACCGGTCGTACCGTCGATCCCTTCAACCCCAAGGTCGTCCGCGCGACGACCGGTTCGCTTTTCCACCTTCCGGTGGCCGTCGGTATCGAACTGGCGGATGCCGCGGGCCGTGCCCGCTCGGCGGGCCTGCGGATCGTCGCTGCCGACGTCGGGGGAGAGGACTTCGTCGCCCACCGCGCGACTCTGGCCGAGCCGACCGCGTGGGTGTTCGGAAACGAAGCCCGGGGCCTCGACGATGATGCACTGGCGCTGGTCGACCTGTCGCTGCGACTGCCGATCTACGGTCGAGCGGAATCGCTGAACCTCGCGACCGCCGCGAGCGTCTGCCTGTACGAGTCGGCGTTCGCCCAGCGTGCGGGCAACTGACGCCGAATGATTACGGAACTGTAAACCCCGCGCAACCAGGCGGGTCTCCGGGCGTCATCCCCCATAGGGTCGGAGCATGACCACTCCTGCTGCCGATCCTGCGCCGCGCACGTCGAACATCGACGTCCGCCGCGGCCAGCCGCTCGTCGTCCTGACGAACGTGCAGAAGCACTACGGCGACTTCCAGGCCCTCACCGACATAGACCTGTCGGTCAACCGCGGCGAGGTCGTCGTCGTGGTCGGCCCGTCCGGGTCGGGCAAGTCGACGCTCTGCCGCACGATCAACCGGCTCGAGACGATCACGAGCGGGTCGATCACGATCGACGGCGCCGATCTCCCCGCCGAAGGGAAGGCGCTCGCGGCGCTCCGTGCCGATGTCGGCATGGTCTTCCAGTCGTTCAACCTGTTCTCGCATCTGACGATCCTCGAGAACGTCACGCTCGGCCCGATCAAGGTCAAGGGCATGAAGAAGGCGGATGCCGAGAAGCTCGCCCGTGAGCTCCTCGACCGCGTGGGCGTCGGCCACCAGGCCGACAAGCTCCCCGCCCAGCTCTCGGGTGGTCAGCAGCAGCGCGTCGCGATCGCTCGCGCCCTGGCGATGAAGCCGAAGGTCATGCTCTTCGACGAGCCGACCTCGGCCCTCGACCCCGAGATGATCAACGAGGTCCTCGACGTCATGGTCGGCCTCGCCCAGGACGGGATGACGATGATCGTCGTCACCCACGAGATGGGCTTCGCCCGCAAGGCTGCTGACCGCGTGGTCTTCATGGCCGACGGGCTGATCGTCGAGGAAGCGACGCCGCAGGAGTTCTTCACGAACCCGAAGAGCGACCGCGCGAAGGACTTCCTCTCCAAGCTCATCACCCATTGAGACGTCCGCGCCCTGCACCGGCGCGACGAACGACGAACGACACGAAACCAGGAGGATCACATGCGTAAGACACGACTCGCCGGCGCCTTCGCCGGTATCGCGATCGCGGCACTCGCACTCGCAGGCTGCAACAGCGGCAGCCCCACCGCACCCGGCGGCGCTGCCGGCGGAGACGACGACACCAAGGCCCTCTGGGAGGTCGCGAGCGACGTGAAGCTCGACGGCAGCCCGACATTCGACCGTGCCTCGAAGGCCGACAAGATCGTGGTCGGCGTCAAGAGCGACCAGCCCGGCCTCGGCTACGAAGACGCTGTCTCGGGTGAGCGCACCGGCTTCGACGTCGACATCGCTCGGTGGATCGCCGCATCCCTCGGATTCGACGAGGACAAGATTGACTTCCAGACGATCCCGTCGGCGAACCGCGAGCAGGAGATCGTCAACGGCAACATCGACTACTACGTCGGTACGTACTCGATGACGGACGCGCGCGACGAGGTCATCGACTTCGCGGGACCGTACTTCATCACGGGCCAGGGCCTCCTGGTTGCGGCGGATGACGACTCGATCAACGGTCCCGACGACCTCAAGGACAAGGTCACGTGCTCCGTGACGGGCTCCACGCCGCTGCAGCGCATTCGCGACGAGTACAACGGCGAGGTCACCGAACGTCAGACCTACTCGGAGTGCGTCGAGCAGCTTCTGAACGGTCAGGTCGACGCCATCACGACCGACGAAGCGATCCTCGCCGGCTACGTGGCCGAGAGTGACGGAAAGCTCAAGCTCGCCGGGGAGCCCTTCAGCGAGGAGCGCTACGGCGTCGGTCTCGCAGACGGCGACACCGTCCTGAAGGACCACATCAACACCCTCTTCACGGACGGCGGCGACGTGTGGACCGCGCTGTACGAGAAGTACCTCGAGCCTGCCGGAGTCAAGGCCACGCAGCCCGAGGTCGACTGACCTCCGACCCCGGGGACACGTGTTCGTGTCCCCGGGGCTCCTCACTTGAGACGTTCGAAAGGACCCCATGGGCGTCATCACCGACAACCTCGACTTCTGGGGTGAAGCGCTCCTCGGCACGCTCGTCCTCTTCTTCGGGGGCGGGCTGATCGCCCTCATCCTCGGAATCATCGTCGGCGCGATGCGCGTCTCGCCGGTGCCGATCGCGCGTGCCGTGGGCACGTTCTACGTCAACACGATCCGCAACACACCGCTGACCCTCGTCTTCTTCGGATTCGCCTTCACCCTTCCTCCGCTTCTCGACATCAGGTCGAGCGGCGGCGTGCAGGTGGTGTTCGCCGTGGCGGCGCTCGGGATCTACACGGCCACGTACGTAGCCGAGACGGTGCGCTCCGGCATCAACACGGTGCCGGTCGGTCAAGCCGAGGCTGCGCGAGCACTCGGCCTGACCTTCGGACAGGTCATGTCGCTCGTCGTGCTCCCGCAGGCGTTCAGATCCGTCATCCCGCCGATGATGAGCGTCTTCATCGCACTACTGAAGAACACGACCGTCGCTGCCGGGTTCTCGGTCATGAACCTCGGCTCCGCCCGCGACTGGCTGAGCGAGCGAGGCGAGAACCAGCTCGTCGTCATCATCTGCGTCATGGTCATCTTCGTCGCCCTTGTCCTGCTTCTCTCGTGGGGTCAACGGACACTCGAGAACCGATGGAAGGTGGCGCGATGAGCAGCAGCGTCCTTTACGACGTCCCCGGCCCCCGGGCGATCGCACGCAACCGCATCATCGGTGTGGCGGTCGTCCTCGTGGTTGCGGCCGTTATCGGCTTCCTCGTGTGGCGTCTCGCAGCCACGGGTCAGTTCTCCGCCGAGAAGTGGAACGCGTTCACTTACACCCGCATCTGGGAGCAGTTCCTCCTTGCGGCGGGCCGCACCTTGGCTGCTTTTGGCGTGGCCGCGGTCGGTGCTCTCACGCTCGGATTCATCCTCGCAATCGGACGCCTCTCGGATCACGCATGGGTTCGTCTCCCGGTCGCCGCCGTCGTCGAATTCCTGCGCGCGGTGCCGGTGCTCGTGACGATGTTCCTCCTCTATTACGGGATGCCGGTGATCGGTATCCGGATCGAGGGGTACTGGGTCGTCGTCATCGCTCTCATCGTCTACAACGGTTCGGTCCTTGCCGAGGTGATCCGAGCGGGAGTGGAGTCGCTGCCCCGTGGGCAGTCGGAGGCGGGATACGCGCTCGGTCTGCGGAAGGCGGGCGTCATGCGTCTCGTGCTTCTGCCCCAGGCGATCCGCGCGATGATGCCCGTGATCATCGCTCAGCTCGTCGTCACCTTGAAAGACACCGCGCTCGGCTTCATCATCACGTACGAGGAGCTCCTCTTCTACGCGAAGTACCTCGGCTCGCAGAACTCACTCGACCGCCCCATCGTGCAGGCGACGATCGTCGCAGGCATCATCTACATCGGTCTGTGTCTCGCGCTGTCCGGTGTCGCCAAGCTGGTCGAGAAGCGTCTCAGCCGTACTCCGGGCACTCCCGTCGCGGCGGCGGCTCGGCCTCTTCACGAGACCACCGACACCGAGCTCATCGCCGCTCAGCTGAAGGCGAGCTCGAAAGACGCGGGTACCGGCCGGGCAGTCTGACGTCCTACCGGCGGGCCGCACTCCGGCCCGCCGGTAGACTCGTCTCTCGTGTCCGACGCACCCGAGATCACCCCCGAGGCGGTGGATGCCGCCGTCGCTGACGCGCTGGCAGCCTTCGCCGCCGCACCCGACACGGCTGCCCTCAAGGCGGCACGATCGGCTCACACCGCGGAGGGGTCACCCCTCGCGCGGCTCAACGCGCAGATGCGGAACGTGCCGAACGACCAGAAGGCCGCGGCGGGCAAGCTCGTCGGTCAGGCTCGCGGTCGCGTCAACCAGGCGCTCGCGGCTCGAGAGGCCGAGCTCGCCGCCGCCGAGACCGCAGCGAAGCTCGAAGCCGAACGCGTCGACATCACGGCGGTCGCCCCGCGCGGACGGGTCGGGGCGCGGCATCCCATCTCCCTCCTCCAGGAGGAGATCGCCGACCTCTTCGTCGGCATGGGGTGGGAGATCGCGGAAGGACCCGAACTCGAGCACGAGTGGTTCAACTTCGACGCCCTCAACTTCGCGCCCGATCACCCGGCGCGGCAGATGCAGGACACGTTCTTCGTCGACCCGGTCGCCCGCCACCTCGTCATGCGCACGCACACGAGCCCGGTGCAGGTCCGCTCGATGCTCGAGCGCGACGTGCCGATCTACATCCTCTGCCCGGGCCGGGTCTACCGCACCGACGAGTTCGATGCGACGCACCTCCCTGCCTTCACGCAGTTCGAGGGGCTCGTGATCGACAAGGGCATCACGATGGCGCACCTCAAGGGCACCCTCGACCACGCCGCGAAGGTCTTGTTCGGTGCCGAGGCGAAGACCCGGTTCCGCACCAACTACTTCCCCTTCACTGAGCCGTCCGCCGAGCTCGACCTCTGGCACCCCACCTTCCCCGGTGGCGCGCGCTGGATCGAGTGGGGTGGATGCGGGATGGTGAACCCCAACGTCCTCCGCGCCGCCGGCATCGACCCCGAGGTGTACTCGGGCTTCGCCTTCGGCATGGGCATCGAGCGGACGCTGATGTTCCGCAGCGATGTGCAGGACATGCGCGACATGGCCGAGGGCGATGTCCGCTTCAGCGAGCAGTTCGGAATGGTGGTCTGATGCGCGTCCCGCTCTCTTGGCTCGGCGAATACGTCGATGTGGCCGAAGGCACGACCCCCGAGGACGTCCTCGCCTCCTTCGTCTCCGTCGGATTCGAGGAGGAGGACGTCCACGCGTTCGACCTCACCGGTCCGATCGTCGTCGGACGCGTCGTCTCGTTCGAGGCCGAGCCGCAGTCCAACGGCAAGACCATCCGGTGGTGCCAGGTCGACGTCGGCGAGGCGAACGGCGGCGTCCGCGGCATCGTCTGCGGCGCCGGCAACTTCTTCGAGGGCGACAAAGTCGTCGTGACGCTGCCGGGAGCCGTCCTGCCCGGCCCGTTTCCGATCGCGGCGCGGAAGACGTACGGCCATGTCTCGGACGGCATGATCGCCTCCGCCAAGGAACTCGGCCTGGGGGAGGAGCACTCCGGCATCCTCCGCCTGACGGAACTCGGCCTCGACCCCGAGGTCGGGACCGACGCGATCGCCCTCCTCGGCCTCGACGACGTCGCCGTCGACATCAATGTCACGCCCGACCGCGGGTACGCGCTCTCGATCCGCGGTGCGGCACGCGAGTACGCGCACGCGACCCGAGCCCGCTTCACCGACCCCGGCCTGCGCCCCTTCGAGGAGCTCGAGCAGCCCACCGGCGGGTTCGACATCACCGTCGACGACGCGGCTCCCATCCACGGCAAACCCGGTGCGAGCGAGTTCGTCGTGCGCATCGTCCGCGACGTCGACCCGTCCCGGCCGACGCCGCCCTGGATGACCGCGCGCCTGTCGCTCGCCGGCATCCGCTCGCTCGGCATCCTGATCGACATCACCAACTACGTGATGCTCGAACTGGGCAACCCGATCCACGGCTACGACCTCGACACGCTCACCGGCGGCATCACCGTCCGCCGCGCCTCGGCAGGGGAGAAGCTCACGACCCTCGACGGCAAGGAGCGCACCCTCGACGCCGAGGACCTGCTCATCACCGACGAGTCGGGCCCCATCGGCCTGGCGGGCGTCATGGGCGGCGGCAAGACCGAGATGGGGGATGCCACGCGCAACGTCCTCATCGAGGCGGCCATCTTCGACCCGGTGTCGATCGCCCGCACGGCGCGTCGGCACAAGCTGCCCAGCGAGGCGTCCCGGCGCTTCGAGCGCGGCGTCGACCCGCTCATCCCGTTCGTCGCGGCACGCCGCGTCGCCGACCTGATGGTCGAACTCGCCGGCGGCACGCTCGACACGACCACGGGCGGCGCACTCTTCGCCGAGGTTTTCGTCCCGTCCGTCGACCTCCCCGAGTCGTTCGTCAGCGGCCTCATCGGCGTCGACTACACGACCGACGAGATCGTCGGCGCGCTCGAGACCATCGGGTGCGAGGTCATCGACGCCGACGGCGGCTGGGAGGTCATCCCGCCCTCCTGGCGCCCCGACCTCACCGACCGGTGGACGCTCGCCGAAGAAGTCGCGCGCCTGCACGGGCTCGATCGGATCCCGTCCATCCTCCCGACGCCTCCCTCCGGACGCGGTCTCACGGCTGCGCAGCGCGGACGTCGTCGCGTCGCAAACGCGTTGGCTGCCTCCGGTCACGTCGAGGTCGTCGCGTTCCCGTTCACGACCGAGGATCAGAACGACCTGCACGGTTCGGCGGCGGGAGAGCACCTGCCCTCCATCAGGCTCGCCAACCCGCTCGACGGTCAGGCGCCCTTCCTGCGGCGTTCGCTTCTTCCCGGTCTTCTGCAGATCGCGCACCGGAACGTCTCCCGCGGCTTCACCGACGTCGCCCTCTTCGAGACCGGCACGGTGTTCGCACCGGTCGAGGGCGTCGAGTACGGCACCACCACCGTGCCGCCGCTCGCGCAGCTGCCCGATGAGGCCACGCTCGCCGCACTGCACGCATCGATCCCGCCGCAGCCCCGGCACGTCGCCGTCCTGCTGCACGGCAACGCCCTGGTGAAGCGCCCCGGCCAGTCGGCGGTCGCCTTCGACCTCGCCGATGCGCTCGGTGCGGTCCAGACGGTCGCCGCGGCGGCCGGGGTCGCGATCGAGGTCCGCCAGTCCCAGCGTGCGGCGCTCCACCCCGGACGCGCCGGTTCGCTCTTCGTCGGGGACACCGAGGTCGGTTACGTCGGCGAGCTGCTCCCGGCCGTCGCGGAGGCCGCTGACCTGCACGGCCGTGCCTTCGTCGCCGAGCTCGACCTCGACGCGGTGCTCGCACTCACGCCAGCACCGGATGCCGCGCCCTCGCTCGCGACCTATCCGGCCGCGACGCAGGACGTCTCGCTCGTCGTGGCCGCCGACCTCGCCGCCGGCGCGGTGCGCGACGCGCTCGTCGACGGGGCCGGCCCCCTCCTCGAGGACATCCGCCTCGTCGACGACTACCGGGGTACCGGTCTGCCGGACGGCTCGAAGAGCCTCACGTTCGCCCTGCGCTTCCGTGCCGACGACCGCACGCTGACCGCCGCGGAGGCGACGGACGCGAAGCTCGCGGGCGTCGCGGTCGCGGCCGAGCGGCATGGAGCCGCGATCCGCGACTGATCCGATCACCCTGCGGGGTGTGCTGCGGTCAGCCGCGATCGAAGCGCATACCGCAGGCATCGGCATCCGCGTCGGGTGCGACGGTGCCGGTCCGCGCGAAGTCAGCCCAGACACTCCGCACCGCGCGCCCGCGCGCGTCGACTTCGGCCCAGGCGTCGGGCGGAACGAGGCTCGTCCGCGTCCAGGCATCGCGGGTTCCGAGCACCAGCGGGACGTCGACGGTGTGTCCGACTCCGATCGGACTGGACTCGGGTGCTGCCTCCAGCAGGTACCGCACGGCGCGACCGCCCGCCGCTCGGTGGCGATCGACGAATGCCCGCACGGGCCGCGTGTAGACGACGCGGGTCAGCGGCCCCACCATCGCGCGCATGAGCAGCGCTCGGAGAGCGCGCCCCAGGACGGGAGCCCGCAGGAGCGGCGCGACCACGGGCAGCGCCGGCAGGTACATCGCGATCTCTTCGCGCGTCGTGCCGATGAGCAGGTCGACGTCCGATGCGACGGCTTGCCACGCGGCATCCCGCTGCGCTTCGGTCGGAAGGGGAGCATGACCGTAGCGCGGACCCCACGGAAGCCCCGAACGGATGCCGAACGGCCAGGAGGCGCGCTCCGCCCCGGACTGCCGCCGCAGCACCGCATCGGTCGCGGCGTCGGGGGCGAGCGCCCGCGTCACGCGCGCCATCGCTCGGAACATGCGCTCCCGTCCGCCGGTGACGCCGAGGGGCGGGCTCTGCACGATGGCCCTGCGGATGAGTCCGCGCGCCCCCTCGCTGATCAGGAGATGCAGGATCGCGTCGGCGCCCGCGGACTGGCCCATCGCGGTGAGGGTTGTCGGATCCCCACCGAACGCGCCGATCGACGCGTGGATCCAGCGCAACGCTTCGATCTGATCCAGCAGGCCCAGGTTGGCGGGCGGTCCGTCCTGCGGATGCCTCGGGCCGGATCCGCCGCCGCCGAACCCCAGCAGCCCCAACCGCGAGGTCACGGCGACGACGATGACGCGCTGCTCGACGACGAGCGCGCGGGGGTCGTAGATCTCGAGGTCGCCGGCACCCGTCGTGTATCCGCCGCCGTGGAACCAGACGATGACGGGAACGACCTCACCGGGATCGAGGTCCGCCGGCAGCGTGATCGACAGGCGTTGGCAGTCCTCGGACTGGCTCACACCGTCGAGGGCGCCCTCCAGGAGGGTGTCAAGGATCCGCGACGACGGCTGCGGGCAGGCAGGCGCCGGAGTCACCGCGCTGAGCACTGCGCGTCCGGCCGGTGCCGCCACGGGCGCCTCCCCGCGGGCGGCGGTCGCGTAGGGGATTCCCCGGTAGCGGATGACGTCGCCGTCGCGGAGGCCCGTGACGGGCCCGGAGCGCGTCGGGATCGGACCGGGGACGGCGAGTGGCGGCATCCCGTAACGCTATCCGTCGAGGGGGCTGCTCAGCGCTTGCCCCAGTTCCACGGCGTGCCGTCCAATCGGCCCCGTCCCTCGACGGCCGTGCCGTTGCTGTACCGCTCGAGAGAGACCCGGTTGGCATCGGGTATCGCGTCGACGAGCCCGGACGCGTGCGACACCAGGATGACCTGCGTCTGCTCGGATGCCGCCCGCACGAGATGCGCCAACGGTTCGAGCAGGCTCGGGTGAAGGCTCGACTCCGGCTCGTTGAGGACCGTGAGGGGTGCGGGCCTGGCGGGCAGGAGCGCCGCGCACAGGAGCAGGTAACGGAGGGTCCCGTCCGAGAGTTCGGCCGCGTCCAGGGGTCGCAGGAGCCCCGACTGCCTGACGGTGAGTCGCAGCACGCCGTCGGTCGCCTCGACGCGCACGCGACTGCCGGGGAACGCGTCGTCGACGGCGCGATCGAGTTGATGCCCGAAGCCCATGTCGTGGACCGTGGCCCAGACCGCCGCGAGGTTCGACCCGTCGTGGGCGAGGAGCGGCGACCGCGTACCGACCTGGGGACGGCGGGCGGGGGCGTCCGCATCCACCCGGAAGTGGTCGTAGAAGCGCCAGCCGTTCATCATCCGTCGGAGCCCCAGCAGCTCCGGGGCGGTGTCGCCGTCGGCCAGGTCCGTGATGATGCTCTCGAACGGAGCGAGCTTCTGGTCGAGACTCACCCACGCGCCGTCCCGAACGCGGGTCTGCGTTCGGAGCCGGTCGATCAGAAGGGTCGCCGGCTTGGCCAGGGGGCCGGCGAAGACCTGCTCCCGCTTGATCTCGGGGTCACGGGCGAACACGCTCTCCTGGGAGATCTGGGGGATGCCGAGGTCGACGAGGTATCCGAGCTCGTCCGACGCGAACCCGAGCTGCACCGCGATCGGGCCCCGACGCACGGTGCCCTGATCGCCACCTTCCTCCGGCCCAGCCCACAGCAGGGACGGCAGACCTCCCTCGCGTGCGACGGCTCCGACGAGGTCGCCGCGCGCAGCGGATGCCAGTAAACGCAGCGCGCGGTAGAGGTTGGACTTGCCCGAGCCGTTCGGGCCCGTCACGACCGTGAGCGCTTCGAGGGGCAGCACGATGTCGCGGAGGGATCGGTAACCGGAGACGGCGAGCGTGCGCAGCATCCCCTCACCCTGCCAGGTGGGGTGGACATCGCGACACGCCCGTTCGCTAGGCTCGCCGCGTGAGCGAGCAACAGAGCGTCCCCGCCCTCCATCTCTCCGGCCTGGTGAAGCAGTTCGGGTCGACTCCGGCGGTCGCCGGCATCGATCTGGTCGTACCGTCCGGCTCGTTCTACGGCCTCGTGGGCCCGAACGGGGCGGGCAAGACCACCACGTTGTCGATGGCGACGGGGCTTTTGCGTCCGGATGCGGGCGGCGCCTGGGTGCACGGGATCGACGTGTGGCGCGACCCGGTCGCTGCCAAGCGCGTGATCGGCAACCTCTCCGACGGCATTCGGCTCTTCGACCGTCTCACCGGGGAGCAGCTCATCACCTACACGGCGATGATGTTCGGGCTTCCGCGCCCGGAGATCGCGCCCCGTGTCTCCGACCTCCTCGACCTCATGGATCTGCGCCCCGCGGCCGGGACGATCGTCGCTGACTACTCGGCCGGTATGACCAAGAAGGTCGCCCTCGCGTGCGCACTGGTGCACGCACCACGACTGCTCGTCCTCGACGAACCGTTCGAATCCGTCGACCCCGTCTCGGCCGCCAACATCGAAGACGTGCTGCGCGGGTACACGGCGTCGGGCGGATCGGTGATCGTCTCGAGCCACTCGATGGACCTCGTCCAGCGCATGTGCGACCACGTCGCGGTCATCGCGGCCGGACGGGTCCTCGCCGCGGGTACGGTCGACGAGGTCCGCGCGGGGCAGACCCTGCAGGACCGTTTCGTCGAGCTCGTCGGCGGCCGTCACACGAGTGAGGGGCCGCAGTGGTTGCGACAGTCCTGAAGCTCCGGTACCGGGCGCTCTTCAACACGCTCGCCCGACGGCCCTGGCAGCTCGTCGGGTTCATCTTCGGCGCCTTGTGGGGTCTCGGGATCCTGGCCTCCGTGACGGCGGGCATCATCTCGCTCAGCATCTTCGGCTCCCTCGACGCCGCGGCCGGCGTCAGCATCCTCGGGGGGAGCGCACTGATCCTCGGATGGGTCGTCGCCCCCATCGTCGCGACCGGCATGGACACTTCGATCGATGCGCGTCGCCTGGCCCCCTTCCCGTTCACGCGACGACAGACGATGCTCGCGCTCGCCGGTACGGGGATCACCGGCATCCCGGGCGTCGTCACGACGCTCGTCGCCCTGATCTCCGTCATCCTGTGGCTGCGCTGGCCGCTGGCGGCGCTCGCGGGCATCCCCGCCGCGCTCATCGGGGTCGCGATCTGCGTCGTCGCCTCGCGACTCGTGGGAGAGCTCTCCGGCGGCATGGGCGGGAATCGGCGCGGTCGGGAGCTCATCGGGACGATCGTGCTCGTGGTCATCATGCTCTCGGGCCCGCTCATCACCGGCATCCTCGCCCTTCTCGACGGGGGGACGGGGTCGTTGGGCGATCGCTTCGGCGCCGCCGCCGCCGTGCTGCCCTGGACGCCGCTCGGCGCCGCCTGGGGTGTGGCGCCGGCGCTCGCCGCGGGCGAGGGAGTGCTCGCCCTCGCTCGGGTGGCTATCGCACTCGCGACCCTCGCCGTCCTCGGGTGGGCCTGGTCCCGCGCCGTCGACCGGTCGACATCCGCCCCGCCGCGGCAGTCGAGCCGGCAGGTGGCCGCCGGCAAGCTCGGTCTGTTCGGCGTCATGCCCACCGGCGGTGTCGGTGCGACGTGGGCCCGTTCGCTCAACGCGTGGCTCCGCGACCCGCGGTACCTCCGGCAGTTGCTCGTGGTCCCGATCTTCCCGATCCTGTTCGCCTTCATCGGCGGCGTCGACGGATTCGGGTTCGCGGCGTCCCCGGTCCTCGTGGCCTTCATGCTCGCGATCGGTGGATACGCCGACATCTCCTACGACGGCACGGCGTACGCGACGGTCCTCGCGACGGGCATCCGCGGCCGAGACGACCGTCTTGGACGTCTCCTCGGCGCGGCGAGCCTCGGCATCCCTCTCGTCGTCATCGTCTCGATCGTGAGCTGCGTCCTCAGTGGGGATGCCGGGCGTCTTGCACTCGTGCTCGGCGCATCCCTGGGGGTCCTCCTGGTCGGATACGGGGTGGCGGCGGTGACGTCGGCGATGATCATCGCGCCCGTCGCGGCGCCGGGGGACAGTCCGTTCAAGAGCGTCCCCGGCCAGACCTTCGTCAGCGGACTCCTCGTCTTCGTCGTGTGGGCGGTGATCGGCGTGCTGTCGCTCCCCGTCCTCGTCATCGCGGTCACCGGCATGGTCCAAGGCCCGGCGGGTTGGGGTCTCGCGACCCTCGCGGTCGGCCTCATCGTCGGATGCGGTGCCGCCGTCCTCGGTGTCTTCCTGGGTGGGCGGACCTTCGACCGGTCCGGACCCGAGCTCTTCGACCGCATCCGGTCCCTCCCGACGACATGAGCGACCGCGTCCTCGTCCTCGGCGGCACAGGATGGGTGGGCCGGCGGGTCGCGGCGGCCTGGCTCGACCGCGGCGCCCGCGTGACGGTCAGCGGTCGCGGCGGTAGGACGGCACCGGAGGGTGCCGAGCTCGTCGTGCTCGACCACGCCGAACCGGACGCGTATCGCACGTTCGCCGGAACCGACTGGGATGAGATCGTCGATGTCTCCTCCGTCCCGGCGCACGTCGCCCACGCGGCATCCGCGCTCGGTGACCGTGCCGCGCACGCGACGTACATCTCCAGCGTGTCCGTCTATACCGACGCGAGCACCCCGGGCGCCGACGAGGACGCGGGCCTGGTGGAGCCTCTCGGCGAGGACGACCCGGACGACTACGCCCGCGCCAAGGTCGCCGGCGAGCAGGCTGCCGTTGGGCTCGGCGCCCGCGTGGCGATCGTCCGTCCGGGGCTCATCGTGGGCCCCGGAGACCCGACGGATCGGTTCGGCTACTGGCCGGCGCGGTTCGCCGCCGCCGGGGCGGAGCCCGTCCTCGTCCCCGAGGCCGCCGAGCTGCGCGCGCAGGTGATCGACGTGGACGACCTGGTCTCGTTCGTCGTGGCATCGGGGGCGCGCGGGTTCGACGGTGTCGTCGATGCGGTCGGTCACTCGCACCCCCTCGCGGACGTCCTCACCGTCGCGCGGGAGACCGCCGGCCACACCGGCGAGATGCACGCCGCGCCGACCGACTGGCTCGAGCGTCACGGCGTCGCCTTCTGGTCCGGGCCCCGGTCGTTCCCGTTGTGGCTCCCGGCCGACGTACCCGGGTTCGCCGCGCGGAGCGGTGCCGCCTATCGGGCGGCGGGCGGCGGCATCCGTCCCCTCTCCGAGACGGTCGACCGCGTCCTCGCGGACGAGCGCGCACGCGGTGTCGCCCGTTCCCGCGCAGCGGGTCTCGAACGCGCCGAGGAGCTCGCTCTCATCGATGCGCTCCCGCCTGGGCGCTGAGCTCGATTTGCGACGACGGATGCCGCGGCGCTACCGTCGCGGTATGTCCTCGCCCGCGACCCTCACCGTCTCGACGGTGGTCCGCGCGCGTCGACGTCTGGGCGACCGCCGACGCTAGGCGACCCCTCCCGCTCTCCGCGCACGGCGGATCGAGCCGCAGGTGTCGCCGTCTTCGGCCCCGCTCACTCCAGACAATAAGGTTGAATCCATGACCTTCTCGGTCGCCGTCTCCGGCGCTTCCGGCTATGCGGGTGGAGAGATCCTCCGCCTCCTCGCGTCGCATCCCGACGTCGAGATCCGCACCGTCACGGCGCACTCCAACGCCGGACAGCCCCTCATCGACCACCAGCCGCACCTCCGGTCGCTCGCGCACCTGACGCTGCAGGACACGACCCCCGACATCCTCGCCGGTCACGACGTCGTCTTCCTCGCCCTGCCGCACGGTCAGTCCGCGCAGTACACCGACATGCTCGAGGGCGTTCCTCTCGTCATCGATGCCGGGGCGGACCACCGGCTCACCGACCCCGCCGCGTGGGACGCGTTCTACGGGGGTGCGTTCTCCGAGCCGTGGGCTTACGGGGTCCCCGAACTCCCCACCGGAACCGCGAAGCAGCGCGACGCCCTCGTCGGCGCGCGGCGCATCGCGGCGCCCGGGTGCAACGCCTCCACCGTCTCCCTGAGCCTCGCCCCCGGTGTCGCCGCCGGCGTCATCGACCCGGGCGACATCGTGACGGTGCTCGCCGTCGGACCCTCGGGGGCGGGCAAGAGCCTCAAGACGAACCTCCTCGCGTCCGAGATCCTCGGCACCGCCAACCCGTACGCGGTCGGCGGCACGCACCGGCACATCCCCGAGATCCGGCAGGCGCTCGCCGCCGCCGCTCCGGCCGAGACGGACATCCGCATCTCGTTCACGCCGGTCCTCGTCCCCATGGCCCGCGGCATCCTCGCCACCTCGACGGCCCCCATCGCGCCCGGTGTCACCGATGCGCAGATCCGGGGCGCGTGGGAATCGGCGTACGCCGACGAGTCGTTCGTGCACCTGCTGCCCGAGGGGTCGTTCCCGCGGACGGCCGACGTGCTGGGCGCCAACACGGCGCTCCTCGGACTCGCGATCGACCGGGCCGCCGGACGCGTCGTCGTCGTCGCCGCCGTGGACAACCTCGTGAAGGGCACCGCCGGTGCCGCGATCCAATCGATGAACATCGCCCTCGGTCTCACCGAGTCGACGGGCCTGAGCGTGAACGGGGTGGCACCGTGAGCGTCACGGCAGCACAGGGATTCGAGGCGGCCGGCGTCGCCGCAGGCCTCAAGTCGACGGGCGCGAACGACGTCGCCGTCGTCGTGAACCGCGGGCCCAAGAAGGTCGGTGCGGCCGTCTTCACGACCAACCGCGCCAAGGCCAACCCGATCCTGTGGTCGCAGCAGGTCATCGGGGACGGCGTGGTCGAGGCGATCGTCCTCAACTCCGGGGGAGCGAACTGCTTCACCGGGACCTTCGGATTCCAGACGACGCACCAGACCGCCGAGAAGGCCGCCGAGCTCCTCGGGATCGGCGCAGGTGACGTGCTCGTCTGCTCGACCGGTCTCATCGGCACCGGTGACGAGGTCTTCCGCGGCAAGGTCCTCGACGGTGTCGCGAAGGGGGTCGCCGCCCTCTCCGCCGACGGGGGAGACGCGGCATCCCTCGCCATCATGACCACCGATTCCCGTCCCAAGCGCGCCGTCGTCTCGCAGGACGGCTGGACGATCGGCGGCATGGCCAAGGGCGCCGGCATGCTCGCCCCGGGCCTGGCGACGATGCTCGTCGTCATCACGACCGACGCCGACCTGGATGCCGCGGCCGCAGACGCCGCGCTCCGCGAGGCCACGCGGGTCAGCTTCGACCGGCTCGACTCCGACGGGTGCATGTCGACGAACGACCAGGTGACGCTCCTCGCGAGCGGAGCCAGCGGCATCCGTCCCGAGCCGGCCGCGTTCGCGCTGGCCCTCACCGAGCTCTGCCTCGACCTCGCCGCGCAGCTGCAGGGGGATGCCGAGGGTGCGAGCCACGACATCACGATCGAGGTCGTCGGCGCCGAGAACGAACAGGATGCCGTCACGGTCGGCCGCTCGATCGCGCGCAACAATCTCTTCAAGGCCGCCATCTTCGGCAACGACCCCAACTGGGGGCGCGTGCTGGCGGCGATCGGGACGACGGATGCCGCCTTCGACCCCTACGACGTCGACGTGTCGTTCAACGGGGTCCGAGTCTGCACGGCCGGCGGTCCCGACCGCCCCCGCGAGGAGGTCGACCTGACTCCGCGCGCGACGCACATCCTCGTCGACCTGCGGGTCGGCCGGGCCGCGGCGACGATCCTCACCAACGACCTCACGCACGACTACGTCCACGAGAACAGCGCCTACTCGTCATGACCGATATCCAGCAGACCACGCCCGAAGAGGCCGCCGGCAAGGCCGCGGTCCTCGTCGAATCCCTGCCCTGGCTCCAGCGCTTCCGCGATCAGATCGTCGTCATCAAGTACGGCGGCAACGCGATGGTCAGCGAGGAGTTGCAGGCCGCCTTCGCCGAGGACATCGCGTACCTCCACCACGTCGGGGTGAAGCCCGTGGTCGTGCACGGCGGTGGACCGCAGATCTCAACCATGCTCGACCGCCTCGCCATCCCCAGCGAGTTCAAGGGCGGCTACCGCGTCACGAGCACCGAGGCGATCGGGGTCGTCCGCATGGTCCTCGCGGGGCAGATCAACCCGCAGCTCGTGTCGCGCATCAACGCGCACGGATCGTTCGCGACCGGGATGTCGGGGGAGGACGCCGGACTCTTCCGGGGCCGCCGTCGCGGTGTCGTCGTCGACGGAGCCGAGCACGACCTCGGGCACGTGGGCGACGTCGTCGGCGTCGACCCGACGGCGATCCTCGACCACCTCGCCGCTGATCGGGTGCCGGTCGTCTCGTCGATCGCGCCGGACGTCGATCAGCCCGGCAGCTCCCTGAACGTCAACGCGGATGCCGCGGCTGCGGCGCTCGCCGTCGCTCTCGGCGCGGTCAAGCTCGTCATCCTCACCGACGTCGCCGGCCTCTACGCCGACTGGCCCAACCGCGACTCGCTGGTCTCGCACCTGACGGCGACGGAGCTGCGCGCCCTGGTGCCGAGCCTAGAGTCGGGGATGATCCCCAAGATGCAGGCCTGCCTCGACGCGGTCGACGGCGGCGTCGACCGTGCGGCGATCATCGACGGGCGCCAGCCGCATTCGGTGCTCGTCGAACTCTTCACACAACGCGGAATCGGAACAGAGGTGGTGGCGGGATGACCGTGCAGACGACGTTGGGCTGGAAGGACGACGCGTCGCGCGACCTCGTCCTCAACTCGGGTGACCGGTTCGCTCTGCTCGTGCGCGGCGAAGGTGCGCACCTGTGGGACGACGAGGGCACCCGCTACCTCGACTTCCTGGGCGGCATCGCAGTGATCTCCCTCGGCCACGCCCACCCCGTCTTCGTGCAGGCCGTCGCCGACCAGGCGGCGACTCTGGGGCACGTCTCGAACTATTTCGCCACTCCGCCCCAGCTCGGCCTGGCGGCACGGCTGAAGCGCCTCGCCGGCACGGGGGACTCCGGCCGGGTCTTCTTCGGCAACTCCGGTGCCGAGGCCAACGAGGCGGCCTTCAAGCTCGCGCGGCTGCACGGCGGCACCGACCGCCCCCGCATCCTCGCGCTGAAGAACGCCTTCCACGGCCGCACCATGGGGACGCTCGCCCTGACCGGCAAGCCCGCCATGCAGCAGCCCTTCGAGCCCATGGTCCCGGGAGTCGAGTTCCTCGACTCGACGATCGAGGCTCTCGAGGAGGCCATCGACGACCGCGTCGCGGCGCTGTTCGTCGAGCCGATCAAGGGCGAGGCGGGGGTGCTCGAGCTGCCCGAGGGTTACCTCGTCGCCGCGCGGGAGATCACCCGTCGTCACGGCGCGCTGCTGATCATCGACGAGATCCAGACCGGCGCCGGGCGCACCGGAGCGTGGTTCGCTTTCCAGCACGCCGGCATCACCCCGGATGCCATCACGGTCGCCAAGGGCATCGGCAACGGCATCCCGATCGGCGCGCTCATCACCTTCGGTGCCGCGAGCGACCTCTACTACCCCGGCACCCATGGATCCACGTTCGGCGGCAATCCGCTCGCGACCGCCGTGGCGTCCGCGGTCCTCGACGAGATCGAGAACGCCGGCCTCGTCGATGCGGCGACCGAGCGCGGCCGCCAGGTCCGCGACGCGGTCGGCGCGATCGGCTCCCCTCTGGTGGAGGGATGCCGCGGCCAGGGGCTGCTGATCGGTGTCGCGCTCCGGCATCCCGTCGCCGGAGCCGTCGTCGCCGCTGCCCAGCAGCACGGCCTGATCGTCAACGCCGCCAACGACTCGACGATCCGTCTCGCTCCGGCGCTCACCATCGGAGACGTCGAGATCGACGAGTTCCAGACGCTGTTCGCCCGCGCCCTCGCCACGGTCGAGGACGCCCTCATGCTCGACGATACGACCCACGACACCCCGGAGGCTTCCGCATGACCCGCCACCTTCTGCGCGACGACGACCTGACCCCCGCCGAGCAGGCCGAGATCCTCGACCTCGCCGTCGAGCTGAAGGCCGACCGCTGGAAGGAGAAGCCGCTCGCAGGCCCGCAGACCGTCGCCGTCATCTTCGACAAGTCGTCGACGCGCACGCGGGTGTCCTTCGCCGTCGGTATCGCAGACCTCGGCGGCTCGCCGCTCATCATCTCGACCGCGAACAGCCAGCTCGGCGGCAAGGAGACCCCCTCCGACACCGCCCGGGTGCTGGAGCGCCAGGTCGCCGCGATCGTCTGGCGCACCTACGCGCAGGCCGGGCTCGAGGAGATGGCGAAGGACACGCGCGTCCCCGTGGTCAACGCGCTGAGCGACGACTTCCACCCCTGCCAGCTGCTCGCCGACCTGCTCACGATCCGCGAACACAAGGGCGAGCTGAAGGGTCTCACTCTCGCCTTCTTCGGGGACGGGCTCTCCAACATGGCCCACTCCTACGCGCTGGCGGGTGTCACCGCGGGGATGCACGTGCGCATCGCCTCGCCCGAGGACTATGCACCCCGCGCGGACGTCGTCGCCGACGCCGACCGCCGCGCCGCTGAGACCGGCGGCTCGTTGACGCTCTACACCGACCCGAACGAGGCAGCCGCCGGTGCGGACGTCATCGTGACCGACACGTGGGTGTCGATGGGGAAGGAAGAGGAGAAGACCGCGCGCCTGCGGGACCTGGGCTCCTACAAGGTGACGCAGGAGACGATGGCGCTCGCTCAGGACGACGCCGTCTTCATCCACTGCCTTCCCGCAGACCGCGGATACGAAGTGGACGCGGACGTGATCGACGGACCGCAGAGCGTCGTCTGGGACGAGGCCGAGAACCGCCTGCACGCGCAGAAGGCGCTGCTGGTGTGGCTGTTGCGGCAGCAGTGAGGGATGCCTGGCGGAGCTGGAACGGCCCCGCCAGGCTCCACGGCATCGACCTCGCCCGGGCGCTCGCCGTGTTCGGCATGCTCGCGGCGCATCTCCTGACGATCGAGCAAGACGTCGTGCTGTCCGACCCGTCGACGTGGATCGATCTCGTCAACGGGCGATCCTCGATCCTCTTCGCCGTCCTCGCGGGTGTCTCGATCGCGCTGATGACGGGTGGACGGATGCCGCACCGCGGCGGACTGTTGAGGGTCGACCGACGTCGACTCGCCGTCCGTGCGGGCGCCGTGTGGGCGGTGGGTCTGCTGCTCACGCAGACGGGCGTCCCGATCTACGTCATCCTGCAGGCGTACGGGATCCTGTTCCTCCTCGCCGTTCCGCTGCTCGCCCTCTCCGCTCGCGCGCTCTGGGCGATCGCGGCATCCGTTGCCCTGGCCGTGCCGTGGGTGCTGCCGCTCATCGACGGTCTGCCGGTCTGGGGGTCCGACGCGGGCCGAACGCTCTTCTTCCTCACGGGGTGGGCCTACCCGTTCCCCCTCTGGATCGCCTTCGTGGTCGCCGGGATGGCGTTGGGGCGATCGGATCTCGGGAGCGCATCGATCCAGGTGACGATCCTGGCCTCGGGGGTGGCGGCGGTGGTCGTCGGGGGAGGCCTCTCGACCGTCGTCGGGGCCGGCGGCGTCGCGTCGGGCTCTTACGAGGAAGCGGTCTTCTCCGCCGAGGCCCACAGCGGCGGCCTCGTGGAGGTCATCGCGTCAGGCGGCTTTGCGGTCGCGGTGATCGGCGCGTGTCTGCTGCTCTGCCGGACGCCGGTGACCTGGCTCGTGGCGCCGCTGCGTGCCGTCGGATCGATGCCTTTGACGGCGTACGTCGGTCAGGTCCTCGCGTGGGCGCTCGTCGCTCTCGCCGTCTTCGGGGACACCACCGACCTCCGGGCGTTCCGTGACCTCGGTCTCTTCTGGTGGTTCTGCCTGGGCGCCGTGCTCCTCTGCTCCGCGTGGGCGGCGACCCTCGGCCAGGGCCCGCTCGAGCGGGCGCTCGCGTCGCTGTCGCGCCGGCTGGTGCCTCGGGAGGAGGCATCCGGCGCCGATAGGGTGGTCTCGTGAGCGAGAGCAAGAGCGAGGCGACGAATCAGGGTGCACTGTGGGGCGGGCGGTTCGCGACGGGCCCCTCTCCGGAGCTCGTCGCGCTGAGCCGTTCCACGCACTTCGACTGGTCGCTCGCCGAATACGATCTCGCCGGTTCGCACGCGCACGCGCGTGCACTCGCGTCCGCCGGATACCTCACGCCGGACGAGGAGGCTCGGATGCACGCGGGCCTCGACGCCCTGCGCGATGCCGTGCGCTCGGGCGACCTCGTCGCCGCCGAATCGGATGAGGACGTGCACGGCGCCCTCGAGGCGGCTCTGATCCGGGAGGTGGGCCCCGAACTCGGGGGCAAGCTCCGCGCAGGTCGCAGCCGCAACGACCAGATCGCCACGCTCGTGCGTCTGTATCTCCTCGATCACTCGCGGGTCATCGCGCGGGACCTGCTGAGGGTCATCGACGCGATCGTCGCGCAGGCCGAGGCGAACCCCACCGCGATCATGCCCGGACGCACGCATCTCCAGCACGCTCAGCCCGTCCTCCTCGCCCATCACCTGCAGGCGCACGCCTGGCCTCTCGTCCGCGACCTCGAGCGTCTTCGCGACTGGACCGCGCGGGCATCCGTCTCGCCGTACGGCGGGGGAGCGCTCGCGGGCGCGACGTTCGGTCTCGATGCGCAGGCGGTGGCGCAGGATCTGGGACTGGCTCGTCCGGCCGAGAACTCGATGGACGGCACGTCCGCACGCGACGTGGTCGCCGAGTTCGCCTTCGTGACCGCGATGATCGGGGTCGACATCTCGCGTTTCGCCGAGGACATCATCATCTGGAACACGCGGGAGTTCTCCTTCGTGCGTCTGGACGACGGCTTCTCGACGGGCTCGAGCATCATGCCGCAGAAGAAGAACCCCGACATCGCCGAACTCGCGCGAGGCAAGTCGGGTCGTCTCATCGGCAACCTCACGGGACTCCTCGCGACCCTGAAAGCTCTTCCGCTCGCGTACAACCGCGATCTGCAGGAGGACAAGGAGCCCGTCTTCGACTCGGTGACGACTCTCGAGGTCCTGCTCCCGGCGTTCGCGGGCATGATCGCGACGCTGCGGTTCCACACCGACCGCATGGTGGCCTCCGCGCCGGAGGGGTTCTCCCTCGCCACCGACGTGGCGGACTGGCTCGTCAAGCGGGGCGTTCCGTTCCGAGACGCCCACGAGATCTCAGGGGCACTGGTCCAGGCGTGCGAGCAGCGGGGGATCGGACTCGAGGAGGCGGATGACGCGCTCCTGACAGAGGTGTCGCCGCATCTCGATCCCGCAGTCCGTGACGTCCTGACCGTCGAGGGCTCGGTCGCGAGTCGCGACGGCGCGGGGGGAACCGCGCCCGTCCGGGTCGCCGAGCAGCGGGCGGATCTCGTCGCGCGGGCTCAGGAGCTCGCTCGGAGTCTGCAACTCTGACCCGATTGTTCTTATGCCTCGTCTCAAATAAGCAAAAAGCTTATTGATGCCGAGTCATAACCGACGTAGTCTGCGGGGCATGACTTCTCGCGTCGCGGTGATCGCCGACATCGTCGGATCCCGTACCCTCGCCGACCGTGCCGGCGCGCAGCGAGCGATCATCGATACGTCGCGCCAGGTGCACGACGATCATCCCGTGGGCGAGTCCCCTCTCGCGCCGACGGTCGGCGACGAGTTCCAGGCGGTGTTCCCCGGACTCGCCGCCGCGTTGACGTCGCTGTTGCTGATCCAGCTGCATCTGCCGGAGGGCATCGGACTGCGATTCGGGCTGGGTGTCGGCGCCGTCGATCCCGTCGGCGGCGACATCACGGACGGGCCCGGCTGGTGGGCGGCCCGGGCGGCCATCGACGATGCGCATCGGCTGCAAGACCGCGCCGTGCCGCACGCGCGCACGCGTGTTGCGGCAGCACAGGGGGAGGATGCCGCCATGGTCGAACGCATGGCACTCGCCAACGCCTACCTCCTCGCGAGGGACGAACTCGTCGCGTCGATGAGCGAGCGCGCTCGCCGCCTCACCTACGGCCGGTGCCTCGGTCGCACCCAGCGCGAGTTGGCGGATGCCGAGGGCATCACGCAGCCTGCCGTGTCTCAGGCTCTGGCGAGTGCGGGTTCGGCCGCTCTCGTCGCGGGCTTCGCCGACCTGCGCGAGGACCTCGCATGATCGGCGCCGGGATCGTCCTCCTGGGCGTGGGTCTGGCGGATCTCATCCGACTCCACGCGCCGGCTCGCGGACGCGCAGCGTTCTTCGTCGTCGCCGTGCTCGCCGTGCTGATCGTGGCGTCGGGAGCGGATGCCGGTGTATGGGCTTTCGTCGCTGCCGGGACCGCCGCGATGTGGATCCTCGCCACTCCGGGCTCCGCCGGCGGCCGTACGGGGCTGTGGCCGCTCGTCGCGGTGGCACTCGTGACACTCGGCGCGGTCGCGTTCCAAGGGGTGCGCGAAGATCAGGGGCCTCTCGGCGAACTGTGGCCTGTCGCGTCACCGCTCGGCGCCGTGAGCCTCGACGTCGGCGTGTTCGTGCTCGGCGCGCTCGTCTTCCTGACCGAGTCCGGCAACGTCGTCGTCCGGGCCGCCCTCCGGGGCGGGGAGGTCGCCCCCGATGCGCCCACCGCGCTCAAGGGCGGGCGTCTGATCGGTCCGCTCGAGCGCGTCCTCGTGTTCGCGCTGACGGTCACCGGCGCGTTCACGCTCCTGGCCGCCGTGCTCGCGGCGAAGGGGATCGTGCGCTTCCCCGAGATCTCACGAGACACCGACCTCGGCACGCGAGCGGAGTACTTCCTCATCGGCAGTCTCGTCAGCTGGGTCACTGCCCTGGGCGCAGCGTTCCTCCTGTGGTGGGGCACCGCCGCCTGACCCCTTGCCGCGGATGCCGGGGTCTGCTTGCCTCTGGTCATGGCGAAAATGGAACACTTCGAGATCCCGGTCGACGACATGCCGAGGGCGCAGGCCTTCTACAAGGACGTGCTCGGTTTCGACTACACCCCCTGGGGTGACGACATGGGGACGATCACGCAGCCCGACGGCGAGGGGACGAACGGCGACCTGCACGTGCGGGGCGTGCTGCCGCATCCCACCGTCGTCTTCACGGTCGACCGCATCGAAGACACCGTCGCGCTCGCGGTCGCCGCGGGCGGGGAGCAGATGGGCGAGATCCAGCCCCTCGATGAGCGTTCGCGGTGGGTGTACCTGCGGGACTCCGAGGGCAACATCATCGGCCTGTACGACGAGGTGTCGCCGGACTGATCGGCCGGAGCCCCGCTGATAGCCTGGAGGGCGTGTCTGAATCCGTATCGAGTGCCGAACTGACGGCTCTCGCGCCCGTCAACGACCCGTCCTTCGCGAATGTGTGGGACGAGATCGTCTGGCGTGGTCTCGTGCACGTGTCGACCGACGAAGCGTCGCTTCGCGAACTCCTCTCCGGAGCGCCGATCACGTACTACTGCGGCTTCGACCCGACCGCGCCCAGCCTGCACCTCGGCAACCTCGTGCAGCTGCTCCTGTTGCGGCGTCTGCAGCTCGCTGGACACAAACCGCTCGGGCTCGTGGGCGGGTCCACCGGTCTCATCGGCGATCCGCGGCCCACGGCGGAGCGGACGCTCAACACGCGCGAGACCGTCACCGAGTGGGTCGAGCGTCTGCGCGGCCAGGTCGAACGGTTCCTGAGCTTCGAGGGCGACAACGCCGCGCGACTGGTCAACAACCTCGACTGGACCGCTCCGATGAGCGCGATCGACTTCCTCCGCGAGGTCGGCAAGCACTACCGGGTCGGCACGATGTTGAAGAAGGATGCCGTCGCCGCACGACTCAACTCGGATGCGGGCATCAGCTACACCGAGTTCAGCTACCAGATCCTCCAGGGGATGGATTACCTCGAGTTGTACCGGCAGTACGGCTGCGTCCTGCAGACCGGCGGCAGCGACCAGTGGGGCAACCTGACGAGCGGTACGGATCTCATCCACCGCGTCGAGGGGACGTCCGTGCACGCCATCGGCACGCCGCTGATCACCAACAGCGACGGGACGAAGTTCGGCAAGAGCGAGGGCAACGCGGTATGGCTGGATGCCGACATGTGCAGCCCGTACCGGATGTACCAGTTCTGGCTCAACACGGATGATGCCGACGTCATCGCTCGCCTGAAGGTGTTCACGTTCCTGACGCGCGCCGACATCGAGGAGTACGAGCGCCTTGTCGCCGACGAACCCTTCCGGCGCGCGGCCCAGCGTCGTCTCGCGATGGAGGTGACGACGACGGTGCACGGGGTGGATGCCGCGACTGCGGTCGCCGCCGCGTCAGATGCGCTCTTCGGGCAGGGGGACCTCACCTCCCTCGACGCGCCCACGCTCCGCTCCGCGCTCGAGGAATTGCCGCACGTGGCGACGGCCGGCGAGATCCCGGTCGTGCAGGCGCTTCTGGACACCGGTCTGGTCTCCAGTGCGAGTGAGGCGCGACGCGCGATCTCGCAGGGCGGTGTCTCCGTCGACGGTGTGAAGGTCGTCGACGAGGCACAGGTCATCACGGGCTCGCTGCCCGGTGGTGTCTCCGTCCTTAGGCGCGGCAAGAAGACGATGGCCGGCGTGTTCGTCTCCTGACGACCGATGTCTCCCGAGGCCGCCCACCCCGACGAGGGAGGGCGGCCTCTCGCGTTCGCCCGGAAACACAGGCGACACGCCCGGGATGCGGGCCAGATTTGCCCGACTCCGGAGCGCCGCGTAACTTATTACTTGTTCGCCCCACAGGGAAGAGCGAGAGACTGAAAGGCCTCCCAGCCCCCTCAAGCGGAGAACCAAATCCATCCCAAACCTCTCCTAGAGAGAACAGGACCTCATGGTCTAGGATGGGTACTCCACCTCGAAGCCCCGTGGTGATGAGCCCGACATGATCTTCTGATCGTTTCGTGCCGTCTCGTTCGGGAGTCGAGCGAAGAGTGTGACGTTGCCTCACTACGAAGCCCTGCGGGGTGGTGTGGGAGCATCCGATCCTTGAGAA